>NZ_JQKI01000140.1 GCF_000745965.1 Edaphobacter aggregans DSM 19364
AGCCCGCCACATTCAAAATCGCTTTGCGCGCCCACTCGTCCGGTTGGTTATACAACGCGCGCAGCCGCTCGTCTGCCTCGAGGTACGACTTTAGGTCCGCCAGGTGCATATAGTGATCGCCCTGCATAAGCAATGCGTCCCGCAATGGGGCGAAGACCCCTGGTTCATTGCGACTGAAGTAGTCGGAGAATATCAAGTCCAACGCTTCGCGGGCCTCGGGTTCGTGTTCGTAGTGCCAGCGCGGGTTGTACCAAGCGCGACTGCCGGCCACCTGCTCCGCCGTGAGTCCGAAAAGAAAGAAGTTTTCTTCACCCGCTTGCGCAGCCATCTCAATCGTTGCGCCATCGCGTGTGCCGATCGTCAATGCACCGTTCATCATAAACTTCATATTGCTTGTGCCGCTGGCTTCGTAGCCTGCTGTCGAAATCTGGTTGGAGACGTCACTGGTGGGGATCAGGTGCTCTGCAAGCGAGACGCAGTACTCGGGCAGGAATACTACTTTGATCCGCCCGCGGACGGCCGGGTCACCGTCAATGGTGACAGCGAGATTGTTAATGAACTTGATAATCAGTTTGGCGAGCCGATATGCAGGAGCAGCCTTGCCGGCAAAGAAAAACGTCCGTGGATGCATGTTCAGCCCGGGGTTCTCCCGTAGCCGGTTGTAAAGCACTACGATCCTGAGCGCATTCAGCAGCTGACGCTTGTACTCGTGGATACGTTTAACTTGGCAATCGAAGATCGCATCCGGATCAAGGAGCTGTCCTGTTGACCACCTGACCCAATCACAAAAGTTCCGCTTGGCGTCGCGCTTTGCTTTTAGGAAGTCGTGACGGAACGCGCTGTCCGACGTGAACGCGTTCAGCTTGCTTAACTGGCTTAGGTCGCTGATCCAGCCGTCTCCAATTGCATCTGTGATTAGTCCGGAAAGCTCGGGATTGCAAAGTAGCAACCAACGCCGGGGCGTGACTCCGTTTGTCTTGTTGTTGAAACGCTCAGGAAAGATCTCTGCCAGGTCTCTTAGTGTTGTCTCACGCAACAGATTAGAGTGAATCGCAGCCACCCCGTTCGTGCTGTGGGAACCTACGACCGCGACATTCGCCATGCGAACCTTCTTGCCGAACCCTTCTTCGATAAGGCTCGAGCGCTGAATGCGGCCTTCATCACCCGGAAACCGCCGGCGGACATCGCTCAGAAAACGGCGATTGATTTCGTAGATAATCTCCAGCTGCCTGGGCAGCATGTCTTCAAACCACGGTACTGGCCATTTTTCGAGCGCTTCCGGCAACAAGGTATGGTTTGTGTAGGCCAATGTGTTCTGCGTGATGTGCCAGGCTTCGTCCCATCCAAGGTGGACCTGGTCAACCAGGATTCGCATGAGCTCCGGCACGGCCAGAGCCGGGTGCGTATCGTTCATCTGAATCGCGACTTTTTCCGCAAACAAGCGCCAATCCGAGTTGCCGCGTTGGAAGCGGCGCACCGCATCCGCCAGCGAGCAGGCGACAAGAAAGTACTCCTGTATCAGGCGGAGCCCTTGTCCCATCAATCGAGAATCATCGGGATAAAGGACCCGGGTTAGCGTTTCAGCGGAGAGGTTCTGAGTAAACGCCTCTACAAAATCTCCGTGAGAGAACTCTTCAAAGTTGAAGTAGTCCGGGGCAGTCGCTGCCCAGAGACGAAGAGTGTTGATCGTGGAACCACCGTACCCGATAACAGGGCGATCAAAAGGGATGCCGTACAGAGTCGATGGACGTCCCGGCACGGGACGCAAGCTGCCTCCGCTGAGCTCGAACGAGCAACCTAAGTTGACTTCCACCTTCTCGTTGGGGCGAGCGAACTCCCACGGATCAGGAGAACGCAGCCAGTTGTCCGGCATCTCCTGTTGCCATCCCTTCTGGATTGATTGCTTGAAGATGCCGTACTCATATCGCAGTCCGTAACCCATGGCTGGGAGCTGCATCGTCGCGGCGGATTCCATGAAGCAGGCTGCCAAACGCCCAAGCCCGCCATTGCCGAGACCCGCGTCGGGTTCCTGCTCCAATATCTCGATAAGATTAAGCTTCTTGTCCTCGATGACCTGGTTCGCCAGTGGCATGAGCATAAGATTCATAACATTGTTTAAAAGTGAGCGGCCGATGAGGTACTCGATCGAGAGATAGTAGAGCCGCTTAGGATTTTGTTGTTCGTAGGTCTTCTCTGTTAAAAGCCGTCGCTGAGACAAAATGTCGCGCACCGACCGGGCAAGCGCCTCGAAGCGGTCGCGCGCTGTCGCCCCCGCCAGATCGACGCCACTATCAAACAGCAGGTGCCGTTCATATAGTGCTTCGCTGGCCCCGGCAAACTGCACTGGACCGCATCCGTATTGAGTGTTCATGAGTGTGGCAGCATCCGCTGTTGTATTAGTTGTAGTATTAGTATTCATAAGAAAATTGATTACCTCTTCAGGTGTTGACGTTAGGCATGGCTTTGTCCAGTTGACTCTTTCAGCGAAGATTGCGTGTCGCGATCGAGCAACCGGGTGACGAGAGCAAACACAACACTGATCGATATTCCGCACATCAACACACCAGTGATCGCCTCCAGAGGCCCTAAGAGTCGCCACTTGGACGGGAGAATCAGATCACCATATCCCACAGTGGAATAGCTGCTCGCGGAGAAGTAAAAGGCAAGCTCCCATGACGGGAAGCAACACATCCGGTAGAAACTGGCCCAGAGAAGAATCACGAGCCCGTGCAGAATTACAATTGCGACCATCGATTTCACTACCAGGGTGGCCGAGTAACCTGGCCCGTGTTTGTGAATGTCCGTGATCAGAACACACTTTAGCCACTCGATGAGCGTAATTAAACCGACGCACTGCAAGCAGAGTGTAAGACTCAGCAGAAGAACAGCCACGGCAACTTGATTAAAAAGAATCATCGCAAAAGCCTTCAACGATCTAAACATGCTCACTGCTTCATTCGAGCGTCTTTCCCATAGCCGCTACGCCCCAGTCAGGCGAGCAAGGCCGTGACAAACCAACTGACCTTTGTCATCGGCTGGTGTGTAGCCCCATTTCAGGGGATGGCCGAGCTTCGTCTCTGCCGGGAGGTTGTTTCGTTTCCCAGCGGATGATTTTCAGATCAAGAACGAAGATGCTGTAAAGGACGGGCACCAAGAGCAACGTGATGAACGTTGCCACGGCAAGCCCGCCTATCTGTGCATAACAAAGAGCCTGCCATAGGGGCCCTCCTTCAAGCGCCAGCGGGAAGAGCGCCAATATGGTCGCTCCTACAGTGATCATTACCGGCCGAATACGCTGAATGCCTGCGTCTGGCAGTGCCTGTTCCAGGGGCTCCCCTTTGGCACGCATTTCCTCGATAAAGTCGAATAGCACGATGACGTGGCTGACGATCACGCCGATCAAGCTGGCGATGCCCAGAAAGGCCATAAATCCAAACGGAGTATGCATGACCGAAAGAGCGATCAGAGCGCCGATTGCACCATACGGAGCCGCGGCGAATACCAGAAGAGGTTTCACGGCATTATTGAATTGAATGAGGAGCGCCAGATAAATGCCAAGTAGAGAGATCAACAGAACGAATTTGAGGTTGGTGAAGCCTTCTATTTGTTTGGCACTTTCGCCACCAATGCGGAGCTGATAACCCGGGGGAAGATTTTTCTCAAACTGCTGCAGTTTTGGCAGGAGTGGTCCCAAGACCTCAGAGGCGAGAACTCCAGGCTGCGGGTAACAAAGAATCGAAATGGTGCGAAAATGCTCGCGCCGCGCGATGCGGCCCGTTTCTAAAGAATTTCCGACAGTCGCGATCGATAGCAAGGGCACCCGGTTGTTCGTTTGCGAAGAATAAACATATAGGTTCTTGATATTAGCAAGCTGCGCGCGCTCCTCCATGCGAAGGCGGGCCACAATTGGGATGTTCTTGTCGCCTTCCTTGAACACGCCCACTGGCGCGCCGCTCATGGCCGTGGCCGAGGCGTCTGCGACATCGGCGTTCGTAATGCCGGCGACGTTGGCGCGGTCTGGATCGATCTGGATCCTCTGCTGAACATCGTCAGGGAACCAATCATCGCGAAGAACGGCAATACCGCCAGCCTGCCTGACGATATCTTGAGCCCGCCCGGCAATCTGTCGCAGCGCGCGAATATCGCGAACTTCATTTTTTGGGTCAACGTCCTCTTGCCCAGAAATCAGCAACTCTACGGGATTCTCAACAGGATTCGTTTGAAGCTGGCGAACCGTAACCCAGGCGCCTGGTACTTCCTTGTCCATTGCGTCCTGGATCGGACGAGCTAATTGTGGCGAAGCCTCTTTATCAGTGATCTCAACAATTATTTGAGCGTAGTTGGTCTGCGGCATTTCCGGCGAGACCGAAAACCAGAAGCGAGGTCCCCCACCACCGGCAAAGGTCGTCAGCGACTTAAGAAGATGCCCACGGTTTTCCTTAGTAGCGGCGTCAGGCGAATTTTCAATCACCTGCCGGACGATTCCTTCGGCCTGCATTGCAGCATCATTGGTGACGCTCAAGGGAGTGTCATTCGGCAGCCAAATATCCAAATAAAACCAATATTGGACATCGTCGGGAAAGAATTGGGTTTTAAGCCGGGAACTGAAGAGACCGCCTATCACCAGGAAAACCAAGGACCCGCCGAGCACAGCCCAACGGTGTTTTATGGCTTTGCCAACAAGCCGATTATAGAAGCCGTAAAATCCTCGCTGCCGTCTCTCCTCGATCGTCGGTTCAGGCTTTGCCGGAGGACGCAAAATGTAGTACCCCAGGAACGGAACAAACGTCATTGCAACGATCAGCGCACAAACAAGAGAAGCCGTCATCACGATAGGCAGGCTCTTCAAGAACTCGCCGGTATTGCCGGTCAGCATCAAAAATGGGAGGTAGGCGATGATATTGGTGATCGTCGCGTAGAAAATCGCGCTTGCAAGTTTTGTAGGGCCGAGCCAGCAGGCAATGCTGCGCGGAAAACCTTCCGCCAAATGGCGTTTAATGCCATCGCCAGAGACCACCGGCACGTCCACGAGAAGGCCCAGTGCAATGATCAGCGTTGCGATGGAGACTTGTTGAAGATCGATTCCCAACATATTCACGATGCCGAACGTCATCGCGAGTGTGATGGGTATTGCCAGCGCCATGATCAGCGCCAGCCGCCACTCCCAAAATCCAAGCAGCGAAACTAAGACGACGAGAATGATGGCTTCGATAAGTGCCCGCATGAACAGATGGATGTTCTCTTTGACCTGGAGCGGCTGGTCGGAGGTGTGCGCCAGAATCAGGTCGGCGGGAAGAATTGGACGAAGCTGCGAAAGCTTCGAATTCACGGACTGTCCTAAGCGCGCGATTTGCATCTTATCGCGCATGTAGATTGCTAAGGTGATCGCACGGCTGCGCTGCCAGTGCCCATTTGCGTCTCGCCAAGTGTAGTAGTTGAGATACTGGGCAGGAGCCTGGTAGCCTCGGCTGATTTGGACGAGATCCCGTAAATATACGGGGGCACCCTCTGATGTAGCCGATACAGCCACATCCCCGATGCTTCCAGCGGTATCGAATTGTCCCGAAGGGGTGAGAATGACCCTGCGCTCGCCTGTTTCAACAGTTCCGCCCGGGGCAATGATGTTCCGGGCGGAAAGCACTTTGGAAAGATCAGCAGGACGCAGGCCGTAGGCTGCGAGGCGATCCTGCGAGTAATCCAGATAGATGGTCTGCGACAACGCGCCCCGCCGCTCCACCTTGGAAACTTCGGGAGCTCCCTGCAGCGTTCGGCCAATCAGATCAGAAAAATTGTCGAGTTCGGCATAGCTGTATTTTTCGCCCGCAACATTGGCCAGTTTCGTTCGTGTTTCCCTCGGATCGCGGATGATCGCCGGGACCCACGCATCGGGATGCAACTCGGACCGTTTTAACCGCTTCGCGATGAACCGCCGGATGAACGCTTGAATGGTGCTGTCATCTGCTTCGGAAACGCCATCCACACCGGTGAATCCGCTCCCCTGTATTATTTCCGATTCTCGAAGGATTCCGGCACTCTGCGCTTGCTCTTGAAACAGGTATACGGTGTCAAGAACCTGTCGAGCCGAAATCGATTGCGGAAAGGAAACTACCACTGTGATCTGCTGACCCACTCGATTCTGCTGTTTTGCATCACGAGTTTTGCGAATTGCCGATTCGACGGAGTTGGCGCGGGCTGCGATTTCGATATCGTCCGCCTTCGGACTCGCGACTGTCAGCATGAGCGCAGCAGTATCTCCAAAATCGCTCTGGAAAGTGATGGGACCGGCGCCCTGCGGTAACTGAGAATTTAGGCCATTCAGCTTGAGGTTGATATCGCTGAATTGCCGCTTGGTATCGGTGATGCCCTCATCCAGTTGAATGGTCACAAACGAATAGCCTGGAAGAGATATGGACTTGATGCCGTAGTCAGCATCGGTTCCCGGATGAATGGTCTTATTCTCAGCCGCGACGTCCTCAATTCGACGGGTAATAAACTGTTCGACCTGTTGCGCTGTGGCTCCGGGCCATGGACAAGCCGCCACACCCAGGCGCACGGGAATGTCCGGGTCCTTTCGCTGCGGCATGGATGTATATCCGAACCAGCCCCAAATGAGCACTCCGGCCAGTAGGATCCACGAGATATGCGGATGCTCGACGAAAAACCTCGGGATATTGCGGTGATTACTGATGTCTTGCTCGTTTTCGAGTGCCATTTGTTCTGTACCTCTATGGGAGAACCTCGAGGAAATCGCCGTCCTTCAGACCAGCGGCTCCAACGGCGACGACTTTTTCGGCTTGATTTACACCTTCGACTGCCACATCACTCTCGTGGGATTCGCGGAGCGTGACCTCACGCAAATGCGCCACCCATTTGCCGCCCTGTTCCTGGGCGACGAAAACCGCGTAGCGTCCAGGTGAGGCAGGGTCAGCAAAAACGGCGCTAAGAGGCAGGGAGGGAACCGGAGCTTTGTGAACGCCTGTCAAACTGAGTGAAGCAATCATCCCGGGCTTCAAAAGCGCTTTGGGGTTGGGTACGGTCACCTCGATGGCAAAGACACGAGTTTTTTCATCGGCGCTCGCGGCAATACTGGTGACCCGCCCGTTGTACTCTTTCGGATCGTCCTGCAGATGGATGCTGAATTGTTGCCCCAAGCGCAGAAGCCTTAGGGCATAGTCGGGAACGCCAAAACCGATTTTGACTACACTCGTGTCGGCGATAGTAAAGGCCGCAGTCCCAGGTGCTGCGAGGTTTCCTAATTCAATGTTCCGAGCCAGGATGTACCCCGAAAACGGCGCCGTTAAATCGGCATCCTCGAGAACCAACTGCGCCTGGTGCAGGTTAGCCTTGGCCTGATCCACTGACGCGAGGGTCGAATCGAATTTGGCCTGCGCTCGATCGAACTCAGGCTTGGTCAAGCTTTCTGAGGCGTAAAGCCTCTTCGTGCGCTCGTAATCCTTCGTTGCCTCGACCTGCTGCGCCTGGGCCAGACGCAGAGTTGCGGTCGCCTGATCAAGCTGATTCTTCAAATCCTGATGCCGAATCTGCGCGAGAACCGTGCCCCGGGCAACATAGTCTCCTGGACCTATGTCTCGACGCCGTCCGTCTGCGCCCATGACCTGCTTAATCTCCGTCACATATCCTGCGGACTTGAATGACAAGCTCGCTTGTGCGAGCGGCAGAACGGAAGCCGAGTAGTGCAAATCTTCTGAGGACGGATACAAAGTCACATCCACCAGATGAACAGGCCTGGGCGACTTGGCGGCTACTTGCGAGGGTTGATTACAGCCAGTTGTAGCTGCCGTCATGGCGAAGAGCACAGCCGTTATTGCTGGTCCGAGCCCTTTTCTGAATTTGCTCCCCATAACGTCCACTCCTCTCCGATCACCTTCGCGAACTCTGCCCTGCCGGCTGTTAGTCGCAAAATAATTCTTGTTCTGATCGGTCACTCTTCTCCCATCGATCGGCGCAAGTTCGCAAGGGCACTCCAATACGACGAGAGTGCTTGCTGGTACTGGTAGCCTGCTTCCGAGCTGTGAGCCTGGGCCTGTAGTACATCTTTTAAGAGCGCTGCCTGCTCTCCGTATTTATTGCTGGTAACACGAAATTGCTCCGCGGCCGCTTCGTGTCCAATTCGTGCTGCCTTGAGAAGCAGAGCGGCGTCCTTCCACTTCCGATACTTCATTCCTACCTCGACTGCGATCTGCGCCTCTGTCTCCTGTATTCCGTAGCTAGCCTGTTTTTTAGTTCTAGTTCTTTCGGCGACGGCATTGTGGCGACGTCCCCAATCGAATGGTTCCCAGGTCAGCAGAAAGCCAGCCACCGCAACGTTTGAGGGGAGCATTGGGACGTTGTTGATTCCGAGATATTGCACGGAGAGGCCGAGGTCGGGGATGTATTCCGCCTTCGCAAGTCGGCGGTCATATTCCGCTTGTTTTTCTTTGAGCTGCGCTTGGCGGATCTCGGGCCGATTCTGTGAAGCCTGGTGTCGCGCCGCTCCGAGCGTAAGATCCGTCGGGTCGTCCTCCGGCATCAGATCGACACGAAACGCGGTTGTGATATCGCGACCCAGAAGTTGGTTCAAGTGTTCACGTTGGGTCGTGAGTCCGTCTTCTGCGGTAGACAATTCGTAGCGCGCCTTGGCCAGCCGCGCATCGATCTCCAATACATCGCTATGGAGTACCGTCTTTTCCACTCGATATCGAGCCGTGAGTCGTTGCGCCTCCTGCAATGTTTTTACGCTCGCGCCCACTGCATCCACCGCCGCCTGTGTCGCAACAATCTCGAAATACGCTGTTCGGACTTCGTTCGCGATCTTCTGACGTTCAGATCGCACATCTTCGCGTGCGATATCCCGACCCAGTTCGGTCGCTCGTATGGCAAGGTGGATCTTGTACTGCTGCGTTAACGGCTCATCCAGCCCGGCCGTCGTGTAGGTTATGAATTGGGCAGGAGTGTGCACCTTCGCATTCGTTGCGGGAACCGGACCAATTCCTGGATAGGTACCGAAGACCCCCGGCGGAAATGTGAAATCAAACGGTTGCAGCAATTCACCACCGAGGATGGAGAACTGAAAGTGCGGCAGCCGCCTGCTGCGAATCGTGTTCACTCGGAAATCGTACTTTTCCGCTTCCAGCGACGAGTTCTTCACCAGACGGTTGTTCGTCAGGGCGAGAGACACAGCATCGTCGAGCGTGAGGAGTGGGACCTGGGTACCATCTGCCGAAGCCAGTTGAGCAGGCGATCGAATCGGTGATGCAAACGCAAGCATCGTCAGGACCAGTAAAAGATGGGTCGATTTCATGATTCTTCTACTCGGAACTTCGGCTGAGGTCGGACGGCGCATTGAACTTACCTGACCTGCTCCCTAACGGCGCATGGGTGACTGGCGAAGCCGGCGTCCACTTCCAGCGCCAGACACTCCCGCGTAAAGGC
Organism: Edaphobacter aggregans DSM 19364; assembly: GCF_000745965.1. GTDB lineage: Bacteria > Acidobacteriota > Terriglobia > Terriglobales > Acidobacteriaceae > Edaphobacter > Edaphobacter aggregans. Next base: position 9,433 of record NZ_JQKI01000140.1, read on the forward strand.
ATGAACACGCTGAGCACGCGAATCCCACGTCCTGCCGCAAGTACATCGTGCACGAAATCCAGGGCCCACTCTGGTTCGGCGCCGCTCAACACCGGCCACGGCGATCCGACACAACCACAGTGCCTGCGCTTCTTCCGCTTCAGGCACAGACTCGCTTCGCGATACCGTTGAAGCGCTACCGGGAGCGGGTGCGATTTACGAAGCACATGATACAACGAAAAGAGCTTTACTGCAATCGCAAGGGTGTGATGTGAACACAGCCTCCTGCGTGCTGCCGATCTATCGTGATCGGATGGGGGGCGGCGCATATGGTAATGAACTCGATGCGAATGTGTGGATGGCCTGCGACGAGGAAGCATCGGCCGTCACATGCGCGAGCCCATGGCACATCCAGATGGTGATTATGCTGATTGGGCAGCGCCAACTGAGGACGAGCCAGACGCTCGGCCTGGCGGCTATGTCAGAGAAGGGAGCAAATCCGTTGACGAAAAGTCTCGAAACGATTGGCAGCGGAGCGTTATTCGCCCTGCGCGTGATTACAGACGCGTTCCGTGCGCCTTTCGAGCTGTTTTACGTATGCCTAGAAGTCGCAGACCAGGGCTGGGGCTCGTTGCCGCTTATTCTTTCGTCCGGTCTGGCCTTGGGACTAGTGATGACACTGCACACGCGTACCGAACTGATCAGGTTTGGTGCGAGTGCCTGGATACCTGCAATACAGTCCCTTTCATTTTTCGTCGAAATCGGCCCCCTGTTAGCAGCCCTCCTGGTGGCGGGTCGGGTCGGCGCGGGGATGGGAGCCTCGCTGGCGGAGATGCGAGCGACCGAACAGATCGATGCGATAGAGGCTCTGTCTGTTGATTCCTTCAAGCTGCTGGTCGTTCCCCGTGTGGCCGCCTGCGTCCTGGTGTTGCCGTTATTGACAACGTTCATGAACGCTTGCGGAGTGTTCAGCGGCTTCCTTTCCGAGCATTTCTTATCCCACATCTCTTTTCAGCTCTACATAGCGCGAGCGTTCCGCGGTGTGGAGTGGTCCAATTTTATTCCTCCTACTCTAAAGACCGCTGTCTTTGGTTTCATCATCGGGACGGTGTCGTGTTTCTTTGGCTATACAACGAACGAAGGCGCGGAGGGCGTTCGCAGAGCTGCAACAAATAGCGTCGTGGTGTCATCGGTTCTGGTCATCATCGCAGATGTCATTTTGGTGAAAATCATCTTTTTCATGTTTCCAGAGAGCGCGCTATGAACGACGCGAAAGACATTGCCGTCGCGCTCGATCACGTCTCAAAAGCATTTGGTCAAAAGCAGGTGCTGCAAGACATTACGTTCTCTGTCGCACGCGAGGAGGCGATCTGTGTGCTGGGCAGGAGCGGAATCGGTAAGAGTGTCACGCTAAAGCTAATCATTGCTCTTGTCAAGCCAGACACTGGGCACATTTGGATCGATGGCGAGGATATCACGCAGCTTAAAGGGCAAGAGCTTTCGCGGGTACGCCGCAAAATGGGATTTCTCTTCCAAAACGGCGCTCTATTCGATTTTCTAACTCTGTACGACAATCTGGCCCTTCCGCTCCGCCGGCTCACCCAAAAATCGAAGCAGGAAATCGAGGAGATCATTGACCGGGCACTTCACCAGGTCGGCCTGAGTGGGGATAGAGAAAAGATGCCGAATCAGCTTTCAGGCGGCATGATGAAGCGAGCTGGGCTCGCGCGAGCTTTAGTTTTAGAGCCGCAAATCCTTTTGGTCGACGAGCCGAGCAGCGGACTTGACCGCATCACCACCTCTGAGATTGACGAGCTCCTTCTCGAGCAGAAACAGCATACGACCATGATCATTGTCAGCCACGACGTGCACGGTGCACGACGTATATGTGACCGATTTGTGGTGCTCGACCAGGGAAGATTAGCGGCGATCGGAAAACCGCAAGATCTTGAACATCATGAAAACGAGACGGTGCGGAAACTGGTAGCGGAGAAATACGATGTGGAATCGTAATGTGCGCGTCGGAATATTCGTGCTCGTGGGCACGGCGTTGTTTGCCCTGGCTATTTTCTTGATCGGCAATCAACACAATTTCTTTGGCAAGCACATCGAATTGCACACAGAATTCAAGAATCTCAACGGTCTCGCCAAAGGTGCGAAGGTCCAGGTTGCAGGTTTCGACGCCGGGGAAGTCACTGAGATCAGTGTGCCGGCGTCGCCATCGGCGGGTTTTCGCCTTAAGATGCAACTCAATACGCAGGTGCGAGGTCTTGTTAGGACCGATTCGGTGGCGACCATTGCAACTGAGGGGGTCGTGGGCGATAAATTTATGATGATCGGACCCGGCAGTCCGACGTCGCCAGAGGCTGCGCCATCTACCACACTTCCGAGCAAAGAAACGAGCGATATGGCGGACCTCCTTCAGAAAGGCACCGCCCTGATTAGTGATGCAAGCGGAACCATGAAAACCGTCGCAGACAAACTCACGGTCACCCTCGACGCGGTAACGACTACCGTCAACAACGCGAACGATCTTGTGGTCGGGATGAAGCAGGGACAAGGAACAGTTGGAATGCTGCTGCGCGATGAGAAAACCGCGGCGGAAATCCGGCAGGCGGTTGCGAATGTGCGTGATGCCACCTCTTCGCTGAAACACGCGTCAGGACAAGCTGACGCGCTCGTTTCTGATTTCCAATCGCGAAACTTCGGCGAGAAACTCGACCAGACGATGGAGAACGTGCACAGCGCTGCACACACCGTCGATGCAACCACGCAGCAACTGCAGGAGACCCTTGCGAGAGCTCTCGCACCGGACACGCAAGGCAGAGATGCAGGCGACAACATTCGAGAGACGCTCTCAAACGCGAATGAAGCTACCGGCAATATGGCCGAGGATACAGAGGCTCTCAAGCATGAGTTTTTCTTCCGGGGGTTCTTCAAACAGCGCGGTTACTATTCCATGGCGCATTTGGCGCCCGATGAATATCGCCAGGACAAGGTGTTTGCGAATCCGAGAAATCCGCGCGTGTGGATCGAAGCTGCGGAACTTTTCGAGCCAAGGCAGGGTGAAGGCGAATTGCTATCTCGCGCGGGGAAAGCGCGGATCGATGCAGCGGTTGCCCAGCTTGGCGATCCTG
>NZ_JQKI01000141.1 GCF_000745965.1 Edaphobacter aggregans DSM 19364
AATGTTCCGCAAGCTTCTTCGCCGACATCCGCACTTGCCTCCAACTATCAGGTAAGCGCGAAACCTCATGTACTTCCAACCGCAAACTTAGCCCGGTATTTCATGCGTAACCCCTGCAGGGCGAGCCCTTCGAGCTGGCGAACCTCGTTTTGATCGAAGGAGCTGACGCGCAGGTAGCCGACCCGTTGGCCCCTGGACGGCTTGCGCGTTCGAGCGGGCCGATGTGTCCGAATAGACTCTTTAACCATCGTCATTACCTGTACGATAACTCAGAATTAGACTCTATTACGACATTATTTCGCCGGATGTCGGACGTAGGGTTGGGCTATACCCAAACAAGACGCTCGTAGAAGCAGTCCGGCCGTGAGATGCCCCGCTCCATTCATAGCTGAAAGAGTCAAGCGGACTCGAAGACTCCAGACGCTAATGGCCGTCTTCGGTGCGAATGGGTTCTGCTCAGTGCTCCATTGCAGCTCGCAGCGCGCGGTCCATATCTGCTCGGCTGTGAGGGCCCGGTATGGCATGCGGTGCTATCGGCTCAGGTCGGCCTGCCAAGACCTCTAAATTCGTCATTGCGCGTTCGGATGAGTGCGCTTGACCCGATTGGGAGGGTGCCCTAGTGCCAACGAGCTTGGCCAGGGATGTTTGAGATCCCACCCCCTCTCGTACAATCATCGTGAGGACAAGATGGCACCTAAATGGCAGAAGCTTACCAATAGTTCGGATGAGACAAGTGTGGGATCCGTTTTATCTGGGGATTCGGTATTTACGATCCCATATTTCCAACGGCCATACAAATGGAAGCCTGAACGACTACAGCAGCTAGAGAGAGATATTCTTCAATTGGTTGATGGGCTATCCGACAATCATTTTCTCGGAGCCATCATCATCCATGGCCGTTCAAGCAATCCCGCCGATCCGAGGGTCTATGAAGTCATAGACGGTCAGCAGAGAATCACGACTATATACCTGTACTTATGCGCGGTAGTGAGAACCCTGTGCAAGATTGGCGAATATGACGAGGCTGTGAGTCTTTTCCTGAAATATCTTGTTATCAATCGCCAGACCAGTCTCATAACGAATGCAAAGCTGCATTCAAGTAAAGATGATCGGAAGCAACTCAATTTTGTAATGAAGGACTTGACTAGCGACCCGACTTTTTCGGAAAGACTGACACCCTTTGCTTTCAAACCGCTCCCGGCGGTTGGCAGCGAAACGGGCAGGCTCTCCAACAACTATCGGGCGATTCTTCGCTTTCTAACAAACCAAGTAAAGCTTGAAAAGGCTCCGCGGCTTCGCGCGATCTATACCGCTCTTCTTAGTCAGATATCTGTTGTCCAGATCGATGTTTTCGATCCGATTAATGGCCCTAAGATTTTTGACAGCTTGAATTCGAGACAGGAACCAATGACAACAGGAGATTTAGTTCGAAATGAAATCTTCTCAAGGGTCGCTGATCGCCCCCCTCACGAAGTAGAGAGCCTGGATGAGCAATATTGGCAGCCTTTTTACAAAAAATTTAAGTCCACTTCTGAACATTCTTCTTTTGACGGCTACTTTTTCCCCTTCGGATTGATAAAAGACCCAAACTTGAAGAAATCGGACGTATACGCACACCTCCGCAATCTTTGGAAGGCAGAACAGAGTCCGGCCACCATTATCGACGATCTGGGCTCCTATCAAGAGGCTTTCCTCGATCTTGAGAATGGCACCAATCTGCAAGATGTAACTTCTGCATTAGCCTCGGCGGTTCAGAGGCTTTCGGCGATTACTCCAACTTCTACATACCCATTCCTAATGCAATTATTGAAGTCACTGGCTTCAGGTGCTGTCACAGAGACAAATGGGCTTGAAGTACTAAACCTACTTGAATCTTTTTTGGTGCGCCGCGCAGTCTGTGGCCATGAACCTACTGGTCTACATGCAGTATTTAAGGGACTTTGGGGAGATTGTGGCGGAAGTCCGACGACAGAGAACGTGTCAAAGGCAATTCGTACTCATAAGACTGTGGTTTGGCCTTCTACAAAGGAACTCAAAGATTGTGCCTTGTTTCGGCCGCTTTATGGTTCGACCATCACGAACTTCTTACTAGTTGAGTGGAACCGCAGCCTCGGAGGTGACTTGCCCAACATTAAACCGTGGATCGAGCACGTATTACCGGACACGATGTCTGCCGATTGGAAGCAAATCTTCACCGAGAAGCAACATGAGGAGATGAAGAATCGGCTGGCAAATCTCATACCTCTCAGTCAGCCAATGAATCAGGGTCTCGGCAACGCTGGATACTCGACCAAGCGGAAAAAATACGAGGAAGACTCTATGTTTAAGGCTGCCAGAGACTTTGCAAAGGACTACGCGGATTGGAATCCGAAACAATTTGAAGCACGATCGATCATGATAAGTGACTGGTTAGCTATACGGTGGCCTAATTAGCGCTACAGGTTGCGAGTGTCTAACACCGAAGTGTCCATCACTTATTTTAAGTGGACACCTGTTCTTGCAGGTTCGAAGGCCCGGTTCGACGGCCCTCTGCCCATTACTCACACTCCAGCCACTTGATGACGAGGCTGACGACCTCATCAACAGGGAGTCGCGCCGGCCCTCTTAACATGCATTCCCATACCACCAGACTGCGCCAGCCCTCCTTTGAGAGGCTCTCAAGGGCGAGGGCATCCCTCGTTCGGTTGCTGCCAATCTTCGCGGCCCAAAACTCCGGTCTCGTAGCAGGAAGTTTGAACATTGGACAATCATGCCCGTGCCAGAAACAACCATTGACGAAGATCACGGCGTGAAAATGTGGAAACACCAAGTCGGGGCGACCCGGCAGGTCTCGACGGTGAAGGCGAAAGCGGAATCCGCGCGCGTGGAGTCCACGGCGCAACAGCATCTCTGGTTCAGTGTCCTTGCCACGGATACGGCTCATGTTGAGCCGCCGCTGCACCGGTGTCAGAACGTCGGTCATAATTTCGTTGCCATAATTCTATGAATCAGTGCACATAACAGGGGTTGCCGGCCTTGATTATCTCGGTTGCTTCCTCCAATCCCAACGCAGGCAAATTCGCTAAGTCCACTGTGTACCTCACCGAAACAACGCCTGAAGGGGGCCGGAAATCGTCGGGAAGTCGCGGGAAATCGTTGTCTACCGCATAGACGAACGCCTCGCGCACAAAGAAACGCAACAACTCGCCAGAATTCCGCATTTCCTCAGACCACCCCAAATTGACCATTTTTGCCATGAAGTTATCCAAGGCGGCTGCGTCGGCACGCAGCAGATCTATGATGGCATCCATGCGGCTCGCCAGTGTCTCATTACCCCCGACAGACTGCTCCAGCTGAATGGACACGAAGAGTAATTGGCATCCTGAAGGTACCCGTAACTGGTCCAAGCGGGACATCTCATGCTCGTGACGGCTCTTGCGTGTAGTCTTCACTTCGATGTGCAGGCAATCGCCAACGAAGTCGTGACGTTCGGATTCCGGGCCGCTCCATTGGTCGACCGCAGCCGGTCCGAGGCAAGGAATCATCAAGGTTTGGAGCACCAGCAACTCGCCGAAAAGTCCAACCTGGACGGTTTTGTCCATTTCCTGGCGAGCGGGCCTCCATGCCGATTGCCAAGCGCGAATAATTGCCGCCACTGCCATCCATGGATCTCGTTGCTCGACCAATACGGCTGTCAGGACATCCTTGCAAACTGGGGTGAATACCTGTTCGTGCGATGGGCTTGCGACGAGATCCAAGAACTCTCCTGTCTCCAGGCGACGATGTCGAACTTTGAGTCCGTTCAGATCGGGCGGCTTGGAGTCGATAGGACCACGTTGAACCGGAATTAGCAAATGAAGGTTTCCAGCAATATCCATGGCCATGAACAGCTGTGTTTCAATCCCGTCGGAGGTAATCGGGATCGTAGACAGAGCATCATCGCTGACAGGTCTTCTGGTCCTTAATTCGGCCCACTGCTCTCGCGTCGGTCCGTCAGCCATTGGACACCTTCCTGTTGACGATCCAGGAGCTTCCCACGTCCGACGTGTTCGGCAAGCTCAGGGCTAAGCCGATGACGGCGTCCGTGTGGCTGACTCCAAGGTGCAAGGCATCGAGGGGATATAGGATAAGCAGGCCTTGTGTAGCAGGTCTGGCCGCCCGCATCGCCTCGGCATCATAGGTTCCGCTCTCTCGCTTGTAAGCATCGGGTCCGCCCAGAAGATCGACCCCTTCGTGGCGTGGGTCTGTCAAAATGCCAATGCTTTCGCTGCTAATGCGCTTGCGTCGCACAAGCCCGATTTCCCGCCCGCCGATGATGGTCTGCCGCCCAGCCTCAGGTGAGGCAACGAAAATGGACCAGTCGGTAAGTTCGCCGGACACCGATCGCTCCATAATCCAGTCGGCAAGCAGGTCGCTTCGAAATGCCACAATGTCTTCGTTAATCTTGTACTGATGCAAAAATGCGCACACGGCCTCGGGGGATACATCTCGGGTAAGCAGACCACCATGGCACTGCAGCGACGGCGAAAGCGTAGAGATAAATTGGTCCGCAAAGACGCGATTGGCCTGCAACTTGGCGGGATCGGACAAAGGCAACAGAACGGTCTGCGGGTGCTCACCCGACCATGAGTCCTGTTGGGACAGCGCCATGGAGGCTTTGTTGCGGGCTGTAAGCAGGAGGTCACTGTGAGCGCGGAGTTTGATCGCCATCTGGTCGGGTCTTCGACCAGCTCGGCCCAGCGCCACGATAGAGTCTCTGAGTGACTGCTCGATTAAAGCGAGTTCCGAGAACCACCGGGCGATTCCGTCTGTGGTCCATATGCGGATCAGATCCTCATAACCGCGACGAAACCCATACCAGCGGGCCATCTGCAACAAGGTGTCGCACATGGTTGCAGTGCGTAAGAAATAGGAAACCGTCAGCCCCTCAAGAGTTAATCCCCGTGAAAGACGGTTGCCCCCCACGGCAACAACATGCCGCCCCGGCTTCTCGTCGTATTCCAGATTCTCACCTGCCACACTATTGAGTTCCAAAACCACGAGTTGGCGGAGAACAGAGATGGAAGCGTGAATGACCGCGGTGTCGTCGGCAGGAGAATCTGTGCCAACCTTGAAGGTATTCCACACAGGTGCAAAAAGCATTTCGAGGTTCTGGCCCTGCCGTTCTGCCTCTCTCCAAAGTTCCACCTGATCCCGGATTGCATTGGCAATACGTTCCTGATCAGAGGTTCGCTGGCTGACATGTACAAGCATTGTGTGGGACTTCCCCGCCAGTTCTGGGCGAAGGCTTCGCACCCCGCCTGCTAAGCAAAACGAAATGAGCGCGTCGGACAGCGACGCAGGCAAAGTGTTGTGGGGTTGTCTGATGACAATCTCGGCGGTTTTTCGCCTGCGATGTGCCCTCAATCCCTGGACGTCTTCGTCTGACACTATGCGCAGCAAGTCCCGATCTTGAGCAGAGACACCAAACAACTCCTCGGTTCCCGTATACCTTGGCGGCCGTGGCAATTGAATGACGAAATCCTTTGGGAAGAGGTCGTCGCCCACCCGTCGGTCAACGGCGTCAGGGTTGATCAGAATATTGGCGAAGGGCGTGGCCGTGTAGGCAATATAGGCAGCTTTCGTTGTTCGTGTCAGGATGGAACGGATGAGAGCATTTGTCTTGGATGGAGCCAGGCTCTCATCGTTTTCATCTTCATCTCCGACCGTTGGGTCAGGAGGCCTGTTGCTTCTGGTATTGATTGAAGCCTGATCGGCTTCATCGTCAATCAGCAACACAGGCATGTCGGCGAGATAGCGGTCTGCTGATTTCAGCCAGCCGTCAAGTTTCGCCAGTACAACAGGATTCTTTTTCACGACCGCAAGAAACGGAGCTGGGGACTGGAGGATGCGGAAATCCTGCGCCTTGAAGTCCTCAGTGGGATTGGTGAGGCAAATCCATTCACGTCCTCGCTCGGCTCGGGAAACGACGCCTTCCTGGTGGCCGGTCAGTTCCCGCTCAAGACGGTTCTGCGTCTGACTCCTAAGAGAGTCATGGATACCCGACATAACAATGACTATGCGGTAGCCCGCATCCACGGCGCGCGCTGCGACGGCCGTATAATTCGCCGTCTTTCCGCTTTGGACGTAGCCGACAACCAAGCCCCGACCCTGAAACCGGGATGTCCCTAGTGGGTCTTGCAGGTTCCGCAGTACCTTCAGGGACTCAGCTGCAACCGAATTCACCTGTTGTGGTTTCCATTTTGGATCTGCGCGGAGCAATGCCTCCAGACGGCCCCAGTTATACCAGGAGTCGCGAGTGAGCCGGTCTGTCCAATTGGGCCTTATCGGCACGGAGCCTACTATTCGCACGGTGGACATCAGATGCTCTTTTTGGCCAAAAGAAATTTTTGCACTTCCACCTCGTCCAGACCACCCAGGAAAGCAGCCAAGTGGGCGATCGCATGGGAATCGTTGTCAATCTGTTTAACCAGAGCAGAGAGGTTGGGGTCGAGGTCACTAACCTGCACGTCAAGCGCGCCGGTCAGTCCCTTGGTCACTTTCCAGACGAATTTATTGGTCTTCACTGCCTTGACAATAGTTCTCGGCTGAGGCTCCGGCTGCACACGAGACTTTTGGTCCGCGCTTGAGCCAACTGGTGTCGGCGCAATCGGCTTTGTTCCTTCGGAACTGACATCGCCACCTCTTGGTAGAGGCAAACCGGGAGTCGCCATTTTGCGGTACTTTCTCTGGCTTTCCCGCCGCACCACGTCAGCTATCTTCTTGATCTCCTCCTGTAACTGCTGCGGGAGCTCGACCTTCTGCTTGCTGATGTCGATCTTTAACGGATCGTCGAGGACTTTGTCGAAATCTACGATCACCCGCGCGAGTTTGGTCTTTTCGTCATTAGTAGCCCACATCTGATGCCATCCACCCCACTTGATCAGGCGGTCATGACGGTAGATGAATAGGCCTTGAGTTTCGTTCCGCTTGCCATGCAATCCAATCAAATCTAAAGCTTGGCGCACTCCTTCGGGCCCGTCGGATTTGTGGTGGTTATTGATCTCGTCTTCGGACGGCAGCAGATAAGCTTGTACCTGAACCTTGCCATCTTCGCTTTCGGTGGGGATTCGGATTGTCTTGATGTCATAAGCGGAAGCCAGCGGGTGCCCGCAGGGGTTGTTCGGCTTAATGGAGTTCTTGTTTATCGAGATAGCGACGGCTTTCCGCCCTGCAGCCCTGCCTTCGAGAAACCGATGGAACACCAGTGCCAAGTGGCGCTCTAGTAACATGATTTCTGCGGAATGCGGACTGATGCCGCGGGCTGTCGGCATTGCCTGTGGAGGGCGCATATCTTTCCAGAGGACAACCGTACCGCGGTCCTTAATGGCCGTTGCCTGCTGCTCCCAAACGTCTAGAGGATCGGATTTCGCGACCCACCCGTCCATGTCGTCTGAATCCCAAGTAAGGTGAGACGCTGGCTTGTCGGGGCGCTTGGTCACGACCGTGAACACCTTGGCCTGTGACCATGATGCGCCTTTCAAACCGTAGCCATATTTCCCAAGACTCTTTGTCTCGTACTCGATGTCGCTGCCGATCCGCATGGCCTCTGAAAGGTTGTCGGGGTCCATCCCGGTGCCATTGTCAGTAATGCTCAACCACCTCCCATGCCCGCCGTCGGGGCGTCCAAACGTGATGTCTATCTTCGTAGCGTCGTTGCTGATCGCGTTGTCTACGATGTCGGCGACCGCGCTCGGCAACGTATGTCCGACCGAAGCGAGAATCTTCACGAGCCGTGAAGGATTGGGGTCGAGCTTTACGCCGCGATTTCCCTTCCTTGCGCTGGTCACCTTGGTCAAATTCCCACCCCCAATCCTTGTAAACAGGTCAGGCCTGGCCTCTTCGAGAACCTGCCAAGCCCGCTCGCCTTCCTCGTCGTGAAGCGCTATCATCGCCGACTTTGCAAGCCCGCCACTCTCGCCATGAGCGAGAATTGCTTTGGTCACGGGGTGATCTGCTGGAAACACCGCCCAGGACCCCGAAGCGGGTACAGAGCCCGAGTCCACTTCCATGGCGAAAAGACAACCTGCGTCGACGAAGTGGTAGTACTTATCCTTTGGGCAGTTCCCTTCCAACCGCCAGTTTTTATCTTGACGTTTGAACCACTGCCGCGCTTGGGCAATTCCGTGGTCGGTGTCATACATCAGATTCATATCTATCTGATCGGAATCCTTAGCCGCCGGGAAGACACGATCTACGACATCGGCGTCAACGTTCACAGCGCGTTGCTTCGATTTTTCTTTTTTCTGACGTCTATACTCGTGAAACATCCCGAGTTCACTATGCGTCAGGATACGAAGAATCAGGAAGCGCATTTTTTATCCCTTCCAGCGGTAGTTGCAACAAGCCGCTTATCCAGTCCGAGCAGGTTACAACGAATGTCGGGCAACGATTGGCAACCAATCATGGATCGCATGGTCATGGCAATCGCGTAGGCAACGAGTGGAGGGACGGCATTGCCAATTTGTTTGAATGCCGGATTCATGCTCCCGCGCAGAACGAAACCATCGGGAAAGGATTGGAGCCTAGCAGCCTCACGCACCGATATCGTCCGCGCCTGCCTGCTGTCGAAATGAATGTGGCTATAAGAATCCTTCCCGAGGTGTGCCATCAGTGTGCGGACGGGCTTGTCGCGGTATAGCTTCCACCACTTGTTCGGGAACTTGTCGGGGTCGTATGGCAACGTCCACTGCTTGATAAACTCCTGAGTCTTGGTGCTCTCCGCACCGTTATTCTCTCCGGATTTCCAACGCATATTCATCATTTGCTGACGCTTCGCCTCGACAAAACGCCAGACTTCCGGGTACTGCCAACCTTCCTCCATCAGGCGGAAGATCTTATAATCGCGTGGCAGATAACGGATCACGTGGCCGGTGCTGTGATCGGTCGTTCCGAATTGGGGCCACTCTCGCATTAGCCTTGACCATGCGGACGTGGGCTTAGGCGAAGTGTAGGGCATCGGCTCGGACGGGTCCTTGCGGCCGCGTACAATTTTTCCAGCTTTCAGTAAATCGAGGGCGTGGAGTGGAGGAATATCCGCGAACGCCTCGTTCGCCGTTGTAGCCGGCGGCAGCCCAGCATCAAGGGATGGGTCGCTTATCCAGCAGTGGCTGTTCTCAATTTCCCGTCGAAGTCCCTTGAATTCGGGGATCAGCTTTCTAGCTGTTGCTCGGCTCCCCTCATATCCAGTAGGGATAAGAGAGTAGTGTGTCGGCGTCGGAAAAACGATGTCTGTCTCCAAATCCTGATGCATCCCAATCAAGAACATCCTCTCCCGCATTTGCGGAACACCGAACCAAGAGGCGTTGAGGAGTGTGTAGCGAACCAGATAGCCTTCCTCTTGGAGATGTTCGGCCACGGTCTCGGCGACATTCTTTCCGCCGTGGTTCAAAATATCCGGAACGTTCTCCATCAACAATGCGACGGGCTTAGTCTCCCGCACATAGTGCAGATATCGCCGCCAGAGATTTACTCGACCATCGACAAGGAAGGCGATGTCCGCATCGTCCTCGTCGCGGCGATGTGCCTCATGACGAAGTTTGGCACGGCCTACCCTGGCGAACGCCTGACATGGTGGGCCGCCAACCAGCACATCTACCTGCTCATCGACAGGACCGCGAATTCCGAGGTCGCGAAAAATTGAGGCAGGGGTCTCCGCGTTTATATCACGAGCCTTATAGTGGGCTTCGCGATGTTTCCCGTGGCTCATAGCAGCGAAGTTGGCTCCGTGGGACTCGGCGGCCAATGCATCAGACTCAACCGAGGCAATGAGTTCAAAACCTGCGGTAGCAAATCCAAGCGTGAGCCCGCCGCATCCAGCGAATAAATCCATAAATCGCGGCGGATTATTCCCCCGAAGTCTCACAATTTTGCGATGAATAGATTTTGACCTGGTCACTTACTGCATTCTAATGTTTCTCGGGAAAGTCTGACCGCAAATTGCAGATTTCAATACTCAGACTGGCTTTCCAAGACCTTAGCGATCGCGGTAGGGACCGCTGAAAGAGGGTTCTGGGGTTCCTCCGACGCCAAAATCAGACCTGCGGCACAGCCCTTGGTCATCCTCCGGCCCGTGGGCCCTCTGATGTTCGTCTTCGATTGAGAAAATGGGGCGCGAGCGACTGACACCAAGAAAAGACAGCAAAACGCGCAAGTGATAACGCGAAATACCGTGGACGGAAACTTGCTTCTTGAGGGGTCAGGGGAGCAATGGAACAGTGACCCGCCTCAAGGATATTGAAAAGTCGAAGGCGCAAGATCATCCATCGTCGTTCGGTACTCCAATCAGGAGCGGGGTGAGAGGTTGGTTGGCAGAAAACGCGAACAGATCGTCGGCTCTCGGCCAACTCGCTATTTCGGTGCGTTCTGAAGGTAGAAACTCATGGAGTTTCGTTTGGAGAGGTTTTTGTTATCCGGCAGTTGAGTTCTGGTATTCGGCAGTTGGGTAGGAGATAACGTTCGGTTGAGGTCGGACTCCTTCGTCAGCGTTTTCGTGCGCTACGCGCTGCAGAGCGTCGTAATCGTGCGGTTTAAGGATATTGACAGGCGGCTTTCCGCATTCCCTTAATTCGCATCGAGGCGGCTTTTCGCAAATGCCTCCGCGCTTGGCCAGTCAGCAGATACGTAGAGGGGAACTTGTTCCCTGCCGCCACACACCAATCTCAGGAACCGGTGACCGAACATAGTTGTATGGACCATCAACTCGCGCTAGGGCAAATGGATAGTGGTGGCTAAAAATCAGAACGTGATCTCCTTCGATCATCTCGTGAGCGAATGCCCACTGGTTCTTTTCTTCCAGGGGCAGCTCCTCATATTTCGCTCGGCACAGATCCCCAACGTCCCACTTGAAATCTAAGCCCACGAACCCGGCACTTAGACTCTCGGCTGCATGACGAGCCGAGCCGCCCGGGAAGTTCGGATGAAGCTGCATTCTCCATGAGGTCATTGCTACAACTCCCGCTGCTTTCAGATTTTCAGACCAAACCGCTTCCGGACCCACTCTACCAGAGACAGTACGCCAGTTCCTGAGTGCTAATGGCGAAACTCTACTTCCAATCACCGTTGCCGGGTTCTTCCATGCGTCCCACTCCGGCCAGCGCAAACAAGACTTGGCTCTCGGAGAGTGAAGCGATAGTTGGCTTTCTGATGTGAAACTGGAAAAATCCATGCAGTCGACCAAGTAGAGGGAGGATGTTTCCTCTCGAGCTGCTGCCGGCGAAACAGCCGCCGTCATCCGTCACCCACCCCAGGGACTATCCTGTCCGCAACGCCCACCCAAATGCTCTACCGCGCTCCGCGCAAAGCAAGGTAACCAAGCCTTCCTGAGTCTGTATGTCGTTTCTAGAGCCGTCCTCGCAGCAATCCGTTCTCCTGTAGGTAGGAGGAGAAGGCATGAAGCAGACCATCAGACGCTTTGGCGAACCCTGCGAGTGCCCTCGGTGGCCTAGTTTTACTCCGCCCTTGACAGCTGTTTACGTTTCCGCTTAATGGCTTCTAGTAAAGCACTTTCCTCGAAGTAGGTTTGCTTATTGTCCAAGAACTCAATGCAACGGCCGACAATCCTCGATGGTGGTGCCCCAACCAACGGATACCACAGAAGCTGAGATATGAAGAACAAGAGGGGGCAAGTTATCACTCCAATGAACACTCTGCTCATTACATAGCCAAATCGGGTGTGCCCATCAGGCTCCGCGGAGTACATTTCGGGCGAGTAGAAGATGGTCGGGTTGGTTCGCGAGTAGTGAATGCTGATCGATCGTTTTTCGATGGTATTTTCAATACTAGACTGCAAGACATAAGACTTGTCACATACTTTGAATGCGACATCGCCGGTTACCTGAATAGAGTGGAAGGAGTAAGCAACGTCGCTCAACCAGTCAAACGGACCTTGAAAACAAAGTTGACGTTCGTCTTGAGTTTCAAAATAGATAAAGAAATTGTCAAACGTGATTGCGTAGCTGAGAGGGTTATCATCCATCTCCCTGTGCGCTACATGATAGGCGACCCCCTGCGTCGTTACTTCGTCGCGGTCGACTAGTGTCTTGAGAAGTGTTCTTGCTTTGTGATTTGATTCGACTTGAAGACGCATGCCGCGGAAGGCGAGGATCAGGACTGCCAGTGCAATTCCTGCGCCTAGTACTACTGTGTTATAAAATAGATACCTTTATTTCGATTTCTCTGGCGCTGGCATCAGTGATGCCTTACGTTGACGTCGATGAGCCGCCATCGGACGAATTTCTCGCGCCAGCCTGATCGTCTGCAAGCCTATCTGGATGGTTTGACCCGGGTAGCCGGACATGCGGACCGAGTTGTTCCCATCGAAAACTACACCAAGGGCCTGATGCTTCCGATCGAGCGCAAGAGCGTGGAGCCGATGGCTGCGCGGCTTGCTCCCGGCAACGTACGCCAGATGCACCAGTCACTACATCACATAGTGGCCGATGCACCATGGAGCGATGACGCGCTTCTCGAGCAAGTGAGGCGTCAGGTTCTACCGGCGAT
>NZ_JQKI01000142.1 GCF_000745965.1 Edaphobacter aggregans DSM 19364
TAGGTGTTTTCTGCTTGTCTGGTTGTTTCAGCAGAGCCCAATGGGTTGTGGTTCAGGCTGTTCCGGGCGATATAGGACGGTCAGAGCCGCCCCGAATCTGCATGTAGGGCACGGGTCTACGTGCGGCTCGGAGACCGAGCAGGGTTTGAAAAGCGGCCATAGGTGTCTGGCGGCGATTGTGACGGAAAACGAACTCATCCAGGTAAACCTGGAGTTGCTCGCGACTCACGCCGTGATAGGTCCCGATCAACCACTGTTGCAGGTTCCCAATGGATCGATCGGCCAGTGGCACCACCGATTTCGAGCCTTTGCGAAGGTCGCCTTGCAGGGCCTGGGTACGCGGAACATGCCGGAATCCCACTTGTTCAAAACGGGTGAAGCTTTTGAGCCCGTCCGTGTAGATGGTCGAGCCAGAAGCCACATTTTGTTGGACAAACGCATTTAGGGTAACGCTCTTGAAGTCCGGGATGACAGCCATTCGTACTCGTCCTGACGCTTTTCCCCGTTTCTCCACAGCTACGATGACCAAGGCCGCTTTCCGGCCTTTCAGTTGACAGCTTCCCCACAGACCAGCGTTCGAGCGCTATCCGATCGGCTACTTCCATGTCGTTTCCGAAGACTTTCGGCGAAAAAGAGCCTTCTAAACCTCGACAAGGCATACGTCTTCAGGTCCAAGAGCGCCGGAGCTTGAGCAGGTGGAACTGGCTGGCGGTTTTCGTCTCATCTGCAGGCGACGAGGCTTGATCGATTCCGGAAGGCGATTTTCGCAGAATGGAAATAACGACGTTCTCGGAGTCACTTCATTATTGCTTCAGTACGAATGGGGTGAGATACGCTGACGGTCAACGGGGTAATCAGGTTCCACCGGAGGGAAACGCCAGTAGACTCTTCCGAATCTTCAGGGTACCAGCAGACAACAGCGCCGGGAACTCATTTAACTACGGCATTATGAAGAAGCTTTGTCCCTTCCCTGCGTAAAGGTCTCTGTTGCAGAAGCGAGTGAGGCGACTGAAGAAGAGTAGGCCGGGGCTGTTCTGGAGGAGAAAATTGCTAAGATGAGGTGGTCGTGCAACTAGGTAGCTCGTGGACGGGTAGTGTTCTGCGTTCCCGCATAAGCGTGATGCTCGCCTGCGCATTGTACGTCGTGGTGTTTGTACTTGTGTACAAACGGGTTGTTGTGCCGGTATGGGGTTACGAGGGATTCCACTCTAGGACGACGGCAACACGCGCAGCGGCGGCGTGGGTGCTTGCTGTCCTGCCCTCGCTCTGGATGCCAATTAAGTTGAAGCGTCCATCACAGACTGTGTATTGGCTGCTGTATCTGCTGGTCATGGTTCCCGCATGTCTGGTGCCGATCTATGCGCTAGAGGATCAATCCAGCGGTCCCCTCCTGTTTGCGGTCTGCCTGGTAACGGTATACGCATTCACGGGAATGATTTACCGAATCCCGCTGCTGCCCCTGCCGCGTGTCCACCTCGAGAGCTACGAATTTAGCGTCATACTGGTCCTCTTGAGCATAACTTTCTATGCGTTACTGGTTTCGAGTTTCGGCTTCCAGTTTCACTATGTTTCGTTTGAGGACACTTACTCAGTACGCGGCCAATTTAAGAACACCGTAGACCAGGCTCCTACTCTTGTGGCATATGCCATTGGTTGGCAGGCGTGGGTGATCAATCCGCTTGTGATGGCCATAGGTCTCAGGTCTCGGCGCACGTCGTGGGTCTTGGCCGGTGCGATGGGGCAATTTGCCATCTACTCCATTACGGCTTTTCGGGCTATGCTTTTCTCGGCAGGTCTTTTGCTTTATCTGCTTTGGGCTATGAGGTCGAGCAAAGCATTTGGGACAAGATTAGCTGCTACGTGGACCGCGATATTCGCAGGAGCAGGTGCACTGCAGCTCTTCGGCTATTCGCTAATTCCTGCACTACTAGTGGCAGTACGAATGACCGCATTGCCGGGGCTGCTGACTGGCTACTACTACGAGTTCTTCTCCTCGCATGCCAAGGTACACCTGGGCCACAGCATTCTAAAATCATTGGTCGACTACCCCTACGCTGTGGAGCCACCTTATTTGATCGGTTTCCTATATTTTCATAGCGCCAGCAACGACGCCAATGCAAATCTATGGGCGGACGCCTACGCCAATTTTGGATACCCGGGAATCATTTGCTTCACACTAATGCTTGCGATAGTACTGTGGCTGTATGACTCGATGGCGGTCGGTCGCGACAAGCGTGTAGCGGTACTGCTTATCGGCCTCCCGGCGTTCTCCCTTGCGAATGGCGCTCTTTTGACCTCGCTCCTCTCAAACGGCATGGGCCTGGCGATGTTGCTCATGTATCTCATGCCTCCAGTGAGACGTGAGAACTCGCGGCGCTCATCGGTGCTAGTCCATGCGGTGGGTGTGGGATCGAGGAGATAGATTCATTCACTGGCAAAATGTCGGTTCCTCGGTGTCCGAAGATCACTCGTCTTCCGTTCGATCACCCGGTTTGCGACGCCCCGGTGTTCCAAGTGGAGTGGAGGTCGGCACGCCCGCGCGGCGCCTGGCGCTGCGCAGGAAACTTACTTTCACCGCGGTCCATACAACTATGAAGGTAGCGAGCATATGAAGGTAGCGAGCATTGTCGGTGCAAGGCCGCAATTCATAAAAGCGGCCGTGGTATCCAAAGCATTGGCCTCGGCCGGTGTGAGCGATGTACTGGTCCACACTGGCCAGCACTATGACTTCGAGATGTCCGCGTTGTTCTTTGACGAACTCGATATTCCTGCGCCTAAATACCACCTTGGCATCGGGTCGGGACACCATGGTGCGCAAACTGGCCGCATGCTCGAGGCAATCGAATCGGTTCTGTTGCGCAACCGTCCGGACATGGTCCTAGTGTACGGAGACACGAACTCTACACTGGCGGGAGCGTTGGCCGCAGCCAAGCTCCAGATTCCCATGTCTCACGTCGAGGCGGGTTTGCGCTCGTTCAATCGCCAGCCCGAAGAAGTCAACAGAGTGCTCACGGATCACATCGCCGACCTACTCTTCGCGCCAACCTCCACCGCTATGCGAAACTTGGCAAATGAAGGTATTCCAGCCGAGCGGATCATACGCACCGGCGACGTAATGTACGACGCCGCACTGCAGTTCGCGGCACATGCCGATGCGTTTAGCGACGTGTTACAAAGGCTGGAGCTACAACCGCGAACGTATATTCTCGCGACATTACACCGCTGCGAGAACACGGACGACCAAAGTCGACTGCGGGCGATCTTCGAAGGGATAGCTGACGTGGCGCGGCAATTGCCCGTCGTCCTGCCGCTCCACCCGCGCACGCGTAAGGAAGTCGAACGTGCACAAATCCCCGGTGGAGTCTTACAGCGCATCCGCCTGCTCAAGCCGTTGGGATACCTAGACATGACAATGTTGGAAAAGCATGCGCGCCTGATCGCGACCGACTCGGGCGGAGTGCAAAAAGAGGCCTACTTCCATGGTGTCCCATGCGTGACCCTACGTGGCGAAACCGAATGGACCGAGACGCTGGAGGGAGGGTGCAATCAGCTGGTGTTCCCAGCTAGCGGCGAAGGCGTCGCTAGCTGCATACGTGAGGCTCTGGGACGCGAGCCTACCTTCCGCACCGATGCCTACGGTGACGGACACAGCGGCGAGCACATCGCGAATGCCATCTCTTGTTGGGGTCCAAAGGCCCAGCGTTCACCTAACGAGTGCTTGAACATCCCCTCGCGGGTTTCGAACGATGTGAGATCGTGCTATGGCAATGATTAGATTCACGGCCTACGTACTGGGTGCCTTGCTCTTGGCTTGGCCAATGTCGCAATTCGGGCGCGCCGCCGCGCACGATGCTGCGCGTACGGTGTCCCATCCAGTCGCGAGGGGCCGGTCGCCCGCCTCTGTGCACTACGTCAGTCCGACAGGCAGTGACACCAGTGATGGCAGCACTGGTCATCCCTGGGCAAGCATCTCGCACGCCGACTCGGTTGTGGTGCCCGGTGATACCGTCGTCGTACTGGATGGAACCTATAAGGGTGATATAACCCTCGCATCAAGTGGCACTTCCGGGCGTCCGATTACATATGTGGCCCAACACAAATGGAAAGCAAAATTGGTAGGAACTACGTCCGGCGCTGGCACGGCAATCATAAGAGTAAGCGGCAGCCACATTATCATCAAAGACTTCGATATTACTGGAACCAATGCGAACGGCATCATCCTTGCATATAAAGGAAAGTCTGCCAGTTTCAATCAGGCGATAGGCAATTACGTCCACGATATCATCACACCCTGCGATTCAAATAGTGGGAGCGCGCTCAATAGCGGTGGCGGGGACAACTACTCCGGTATTTCACATATGGACTTTATCGGGAACCTGGTCAGCAATGTAACTCCCTATAACGGTTGTCCTGGCGGTCATGCCGCGGTGGGAATTCATCAGGCAGTCCCCTTCGGAGTGATAGCCAACAATATTGTTATCAATGCGGGCTATGGCATTCAATGTTGGCACGCAGCCTCCAACGAAAAAATTGTTGGCAACATACTTATCAATAATTTAAGGGGTATAACTGTCGGAGCAGGAGACTCACCGGGAAAAGTCACAAACGACAATACCATTGTACAAGACAACATTATAGTAGGGACCTCTAGTTGGGCCATCGCAGAAACCGGTACGACCGGATCGCATAACAAGTACCTCGATAATATGTTGTTTAGCAATCCGTATGGCATTACACTTCAGAACGGGCTTGTTGCGAGCGGAACCGTCAAATAATAAGGACGGACCATCTGCGTCAAGAATGTTGGCTTTCAATTGTGGGCGTATCGGAGATATGAGACCAGATTAGTTGGTATCTTGATCGACTCAATATGAAGTTAGGGGCGTTGGCCGTATTCTTTAAGCCACGGTTTCCGCCCCTGCTTTCCTTACTGGACAGTTACGGTAGCGGAGCCCCAATCTGTTGTTCCGTTCGCAGCGGTAGCAGTAATCCGATAAGTCGTTGTTGAACTCGGAGTAACGGTGATAGAGCCATTGAGTGGAACGGATGTGCCGTTTAGCGTTGCACTAACGGCATTCTTTGTGGTCCACGTGATGACGGATGACTGACCGCGACTAATTGAAGTTGGACTTGCGCTAGCACCCGCAGCGACAGTACCGGTTGGAGCCGCCGTAACGGTCACGGTAGCGGAGCCCCAATCTGTTGTGCCGTTTGCACCGGTCGCAACTACTTTGTAAGTTGTCGTTGAAGTCGGTTTAACGGTGACGGAGCCATTGAGCGCAACCGCCGTTCCGTTCAACGAGGCGCTCACCGCATTATTTGTCGTCCAGGTGATAACGGAGGACTGGCCGCTTGTAATCGACGCTGCACTTGCACTAACGCCGGCAGCGACAGTTCCGCCACCTGTGCCGGTTCCGCCACCTGTGGTGGTCCCAACACCCAGAATCGCACCGATAACCGTTTGTCCGGCCTGCGGGCGAGGCGCTCCTTCGTAGTCAGTCAGTACACCGGCTAATGCAGACCCGGCCCCACGAGCCGGGGACCCCCATTGCACCTCGTAGTTGCCAGCGGCCGTTCCGGTATTGTTCACAAACATCGGATCTGCATGGACTGTGCCTGTTGCAGTCAATTTATTTTGAAGGCTGATGGTTGTATTGCCCCCGAAAACCAGGTTGTCAATATACTGATTGTGCGGGCCAGTTCTACCTGTCTCAGCGATTGCGGTCATGCTGGAATTGAAAACGATATTGTTTTGGACCAATGAGTAATCGTTGACTGTGCCTGTATTTGGAGAATCCCCTGCGCCCATTGTGATGCTTTGTTTCGAGTTGATGATGACGTTGCCGAAATACGTTTCATGATGTGCGTTGTGCCAAGATTCGATAGCCCAATGTCCGCCATTGATGATGATATTGTTGGCGACCAGGGTATAAGGGATGGCAGCAAATATTCCGGCTCCGTGAGGAGCAGTGCATCCCGGCGGATCTGTAACGTTGACGACTAAATTGCTAAGGATATCCATGTGCGCAACACCAGCTTCATAATCGTTGCCACCTCCGGAATTAATAGCTACTCCACCATTGCCGTCACACGGCGCAACGATATCATGGACGTAATTGCCGATTGCCTGATTGTAGCTTGTCGTGGTCCCTGCTGTGGACAAATTGATTCCACCGGCATCGGTGCCGGTAATATCAAAGTCCTGAATCACGTTATAACTACCTGAGACACCGATGACTACTGATCCATCACCAGTCCC
The DNA here is from genome assembly GCF_000745965.1 of Edaphobacter aggregans DSM 19364. Classification (GTDB taxonomy): domain Bacteria; phylum Acidobacteriota; class Terriglobia; order Terriglobales; family Acidobacteriaceae; genus Edaphobacter; species Edaphobacter aggregans. Next base: position 6,260 of record NZ_JQKI01000142.1, read on the forward strand.
GGCTCCAACTAATTTTGCTTTCCATTTATTCTGGGCTTTGTAGGTAATCCGCTTGCCATCCACACCGCTTGAAGCAATCGCAACATCGCCACGGAAGCTTCCGTTTGGAAGAGAATATGTCCCATCTTCGACGAGGACGGTGTCCCCGGGCGCTGTTTTGGTTGCAGCATAAGTAATCGTCGCGAAGGGAGTGTTGGCGGAAGTGCCATTGTTGGAATTGCTGCCATTAGTAGCAACATAGTAAGTAGTTTGAGCTTCTGCTTGTGATACGCCGAGAGGTGAATATGCCAGCGTTGCAACAGCTGCAAGAATGACATGACGGTAGGAATGTAGCCGAATATTAAAACGCATGGGTCTCCGAAAGCCTGCACGAGGCAGGTCTGGTCGGCGCTTTCGCCGAGGTTTAAAAAAAGCAAAAATCTCCTTCGATATCCTTGCGCAAGCAAGGATTACCCGGCGAGACTCTGCCGCTTCCTAGTGAGCTAATTTAGTTTTGTTGGTATTAGCTTGTAAGTCACACAGGTATGCGACTACGCCGATAGCCGATTAAGCGTCTCGGAGAACAAGTAGCTAATGGAGTTGTAGGTTGGGATGGAGCAGGGGTTGAGGCTGCGGATAGAGGGGCCGCGAAAAAGTGCATGCTATCTCCTTCGTGCGGGGAGAGCCTGTTTCGAATACTTTCTGTGGATCTGCCAGCCGGTGCAGCATCACACCTGTATTCGAACAGGGCTTGGGGAGGTTGACCTTTCGTGCTTCTGAAAGGTTCTTATAACTAACCAAGGTCGACCGGGCTTGAAACCTAACAGCCCTACACTTCCATATCGTACGGATATGAAAATAAAAGGATTCGATTGGCAGGGTAATTTAAACACTAAGTCGACCAGCTCATCTGCTTGCGCTATAACCCTATCAGAATCACCAAGTTTTCAGGGAATAACAGCAAAGAAGTACAAAAAACTGAATATCAACAGCTATAGTCCAGCTGTTCTTAGTATATTGGTCCGATCTCCGGCAGTCAAGCCTAAAGCCGTCGTCGCGATAGCGGGCTTTACTCCTGCCAAGACTCCAAACCTGTTTGAAAGATGAGCATCGAGGTCACATGAAGATCGATATCGATGAAGCCATCACGATCAGCAACAGTTATCTATTTTCTCCATTGACGCGAGGAGCGGATGCGACTTCTCTTCCTGCTTTTGCTTCCCCTAAAGCGCCTCCACCGGCAGGTAGATACTGGCGGACGTTGAGACACCTGCGCGCTTCGCAGCTCTACTATCTTGTGCGGCACCGTCTATTGAGTCGAAATGAAATTAGTCATTGGCCAGAAGCACGCGTTAGTGTGAGGGTTTGCCAGATGCCTTCAACGATGGGGGAGTGGGACCCTGCTTTGGCTCGTCGAATAATCCATACAGGGAATGTTCAATTCATCGAGCAAGCCGTTCCAGACTCGATGCAAGCTTCATGGCGCACAAACGAGATCTTACGACGCCAAATCTTTCACGCCAATTACTGCGATTTCTTGAATGTGGATCTAACTGCTCCGGAAGAATCAGACCTGCTTTGTGGAGCAATAAGAATCGCCTTGAGTTGGAGGGATCAGAATCGTCTCGGTACTGAAATTGGGTGGGGCCAGTTTTTCTTATCCTTGCGCATTGTCAATTGGTTAAAGTTTCTCGCGCGAAACGCAGCGCGCGCAAAAGAGATCGGGAATGGGGCGCAAATCGATCAGGTATTGGCGAGCCTCCGCGTCCAGGTACTCTCACTTGAAAGCCGTTTGGAAAGAGATCTCCTAGCGAACCATCTTTTGAGGAATGCTAAGGCGTTGGTATTTGCTGGAGCGCTGCTCGAAGCCCCCGAAACTAATCGTTGGCGCGTTCTTGGCCAGCGCCTGCTACGAGAGCAAATAGCTGAGCAGATTCTTCCTGACGGTGGCCACATCGAAAGATCGCCTATGTATCATGCTTGGATTCTCGATGATCTGTTGGACATTCAGCACCTGTTTGAGTCTCGCCCTCCGCTCGTACCGGAGTGTGCGTTAGAAGTATCCCAAGGTGTCAAAAGAATGGCCCAGTATCTTATGGAGATTGTTCATCCTGACGGCGAGATTCCGCTCTTCAATGATTCGCAGCTGGAGGTTACTCGGCCAACCGCTCAAATTCTTGAGGAGTCTGTAGATCTGTCACAGAATTTATCGAAGAGTGCTGCGGTAAAGGCCATGTGCGATACCGGCTACGCGGTTATTCGAGATCCCAGTTCAAACAGCTTTCTCATCTTCGATTGCGGCCCCCTCGGGCCTGACTATCAGCCCGGACATGGTCACTCCGATGTCCTCAGCTACGAACTTTCGCTGCATGGGCAGAGAGTCATCGTTGATACGGGCGTAAGTTCATACGAGCTTGGTCCGGAACGCCACTACGAGCGATCCACGGCAGCACATAATACGGTGCGTGTTGACGGAGTCGAACAAGCGGAAATATGGGCAGGGTTTCGGTTGGGGCGGCGGCCTGCGGTGAGTCCCATTCACTTTGGCGAAATAGAGGGCTGTCAATTTGTGCGAGGTGCACACACTGGCTATAAGCATTTAGACGTGATGCACTCGCGCGCTATCATTCGCTTGACAAGCAATTCGTGGTGCTTTGTGGACACCTTGAGTGGAAAGGGAAACCACAAGATTGAATCCTTTATCCACTTCCATCCCGCAATTCAACTCTTGCCATATACCGGGACGCAAACGTCCTCTCCTGAATTGATGGTGCCACGCTGGGTTCTTGAATTTAGCGGAATGCGCTATCTCTTCATGGTATTGGGTAACGGTGCCATAGCTCGCACAGAAGCCTGGTATTCTCCTGGGTTTGCCGTTCGCATGCCTCAATCGGTTATCCATTGGACGTGGGAAGGAATGCTTCCTCAAATGATGGTTTATGCGGTCGTACCTGAAGGTACGCCGCCCATCAGAGTCAGGCGCCCGGCTGACCATCGCAGTATAGAACTCAATCACATTGTTGTGCCCTTGCAGTGAAGAGAGCTGCGTATCAAACGAAGACCCGAACGTCAAACTGCCTGCTTCGCAGAGAGAGAGAGAGAGACGATATGAGCTATCAATATTGTTCTCAAAGATCGAGCTTAAAAGGTTCAAATCGGCGCATCGTCGGTTCACGGTTGAACGAGCTTGTTCGGAGACTGCTGATAGCTTGCTGGTTGATTTGTGCGGGGATGGGAATAACCTGTGTTCCCGTCCTGGCGCAGACGCCGGCCGCAGGCATCATCGCGAATCCTACCGTCATTGCGTCGGGTGGCAGTTCAACCCTTACGTGGACCACGAATAATGCCGTGAGCGCCGATCTCAATGGGACGACGGTTCCATTGAATGGATCGCAAACGGTGTCGCCCACCGTTTCAACCACATATCGCATAACGGCTCACAGTTCGACCGGTGCCACCGACTGGGGGCAGGTCCTCGTCACGGTTACTGCTCCAGGCGCTCCAACTGCCGCAATCAGCGCAAGTCCAGCTTCTATCGCGGCTGGCGGCAGCTCTACACTTACCTGGACATCGACGAATGCGGTGAGTGCGACTTTGAATGGTGCGCCGGTTGCTGTCAATGGATCGCAGACCGTTTCGCCCACCACAACGACCGCCTATACGTTCATTGCAACCAGTTCGTCGGGTGCGACTGCATCGAAGCAGGCTACGGTCACCGTAGGTTCGGGCGGCGCTCCGACCGCAGGCATCATTGCGAACCCAACCTCGATCGCATCGGGCGGCAGCTCAACCCTTACGTGGACCACGAGTAATGCCGTGAGCGCCGATCTAAATGGTACGCCGGTCGCATTGAATGGCTCTCAGACGGTGTCGCCCACGGCGTCAACCACATATCGCATCACGGCTCGCAATTCAGCTGGCGCCATTGACTGGGGACAGGTTCTCGTCACCGTTACTTCAAGCGGTACGACTGCGGGGATCACTGCCAATCCAACGTCTATCCCATCGGGCGGCAGCTCGACCCTTACCTGGACATCGACTAATGCGGTGAGTGCGACCCTGAACGGCGCATCGGTTGCTGTCAATGGATCGCAGACTGTTTCGCCCACTGCGACCTCTACCTATAACTTTGTCGCCACGGGTTCCTCAGGCACAACGGCGTCAGCCCAGGCCACGGTTACTGTCACGTCAGGCGGTACTCCGGCCGCCGGACTTACCGCCAACCCAACGTCCATCGTGGCAGGTAACAGCTCCACCTTGACATGGACGACAAGTAACGCAGTAAGCGCTGATCTGAATGGCGTGGCGGTCCCGTTGAACGGTTCCCAAGTAGTTTCGCCCATCACCACGACAGCGTATCGCATTACCGCTCACGGTTCGTCGGGTGCCACCGATTGGGGACAGGTCAGCGTCACAGTAACGGGAACAGGAACAGGAGATCCCGCTGTCAAGGGGCAATGGGGACCTGTTCAGACATGGCCGTTTATGGCCGCTCACGCAGCCCTTCTCCCGAATGGAAGCGTGTTTTTCTGGCCTTCGTTTGGTAACGGAAACAATCCCTATCTATGGAATCCTGCGACCAACCAATTCACTGCCGCACCGAAGGCGGGATATAACATTTTCTGTGCCGGCCATTCATTCTTGCAGGATGGAAAGCTATTTCTTGCTGGCGGGCACGCTGGAAACCAGAACGACGGAGTTATCAACAGCACTTTCTACGATCCGAGCCAGAATACCTGGACAGCGACGGCTAACATGAACGCACCGCGCTGGTATCCCACCAATACCACTCTGCCGAATGGCGACGTTCTAGTGGTGTCCGGTTTCACTACGAACGATAACTACAACACGCTGCCTCAGGTCTGGCGCCCGGCCAACAACACATGGAGGAATCTAACCAGCGCCCAATTGATGCAGCCGCTTTATCCGATGATGTTTGTCGCGCCTAATGGGAAGGCGTTCAGCGCAGGGCCCGACCGGATCTCGCGATACCTGGATACCAGTGGGACAGGTGCGTGGACAACTGTAGGTACTATTAATTACACGGGACCTCGGGATTACGGCTCTGCTGTGATGTTCGATGGCAAAGTTATGGTCGCAGGCGGCGACGGGGATACGGATGGCGCTGCCACCAATACGGCGGAGATCATTGACCTGAATGCCGCCAATCCCACATGGCAATTCACATCGCCTATGTCGGCTGCCCGTCGGCAACTGAACCTCACGCTTTTACCAGATGGTAAGGTATTCGCTTCTGGTGGAAGCGGCGGCTTCGGCTTCGACAACTCGGCAAATCCTGTCTATCCCGCGGAGATGTGGGATCCTGCCACTGGCAGTTGGACCACGATGAACAGCGTCACCGTCTATCGCGGCTATCATTCCACCGCACTGCTCTTGCCGGATGGGCGGGTACTCTCTGCCGGTGGGGAGATAACCGGGGCCAGCGCGGAGATCTACTCTCCTCCATATCTATTCAAAGGCGCTCGCCCAACCGTTACCTCTGCGCCTACCAGCGTGAAGTACGGGCAGACCTTCCTTATCGGCACACCAGACGCTGCAAACATTACCAAGGTGACATGGATCCGTCTGGGCGCCGTTACGCATGCGCTCAATCAGAACCAGCGTCTCAACAATCTTCAGTTTGCGCAGGCAACCGGTGGGTTGAATATCACTGCCCCTGCAAATGCAAACCTGGCCCCGCCGGGGCATTACATGCTGTTCCTTGTCAATGGCAACGGTGTGCCATCAGTAGCCAAGATCATCCAAATCACGCCCTAGTACTGTGGCCGTATGTATAGGTAACCAATGTAGGCGCTTGTTGGTTTCTGGTGCTGGCTGTATATCTGGGGAGTGAGCAGAGGCATACGACTTCAGATTGAACTCAAGCAGCGAGATCGACCGCAGATCGATCAGTTGTTAGGAGGCGGGTTGCAGTCGGTACGCACGACATTGCGCGCCTTGGCCTTGCGTCAATTGGATCAGGGACAGTCCACGCCTGCGGTGGGAGCCAACCTGGGGCTTTCCGCCAAGGCGGTATGGCAGATCGGCAAGCGGTATCTTGATGGCGGGCTGGAGCGGGCGTTGTTCGATGCCGCCCGTCCAGGCAAGGCTCCAACTCTTGATCAGCAACAACAGCAGCGCATTATTGCCGTGGCTTGCTCGCCTCCTCCA
>NZ_JQKI01000143.1 GCF_000745965.1 Edaphobacter aggregans DSM 19364
AGCGCCATGCCGGAGGTGGCTGCGGTGATGACGGCGACTTTGCCTTTGAGCTTGCTCATATCTTTATCCCTTTTCTGTGTTAAGGCTTCGAAGGTCTTTGGGGCTGCTGCGCTGGGCTACCCCTCACTTGGTTCTGATGAGTAGATGGAGCCGGGCCCGGGTTAGATTCAATAGTTCTGAATTAATGAACTATTGAACCTTTTCCCCGAAATACCTACTCTTATGTATGTGCGCCCCTTACTCCATCCATCGCTTGAGGACATCACGGTAGAGGGGATTCTCCATGCCTTGTCCGACCCGGTACGGGCGGCGATCTATGCAGATATCGTAGCTCAGGAGTGCTCGCATAACTGCTCGATGTTTCTGACCGTTAGCGACAAGGCAATTCCGAAGTCTACCCTCTCACAACACTTCAGGGCACTTAGAGAGGCGGGGCTGATCCGTGGCGAACGGCGCGGCGTGGAGATGCACAACACCTCACGTTGCGCGGAGATCGAGGAACGCTTCCCAGGGCTGATCCGGGCGATCGTCAACGCGCATACCATCCAATCTACGGATGAAGCTCGAGCAAAGAAACTTGCTGCGAAGCGATCGTCCAGGCGCAGCGAACAGTAAGTGGAAAGCTGCGGCCATCGCTGAGCTGAGCACTCGCGAGACGAATTACTAACGATAAGTCGCTAGCCTACATCGGAAACGCCTGGGCGAGGATGCATGATGCGGTACAGTTCACTGCGAAGATCGAATAAGGGATCATTTCCCATCCGCTGATAGGCCGTGCGTTTGGTGCGCTTTGGTATGGGGGGAGGATGCTCCGTGGCGTTCGGCAGAGTGTGCATAAGCCGTGCTATCTCGTCATCCAGTTCGGCGATGAGCTTCTGATAGTAGCGATAGCCGTCCAGCGACTGCTTCAAGGTGAACAGGTGCTCAGGCCGGTAGTCTCCCACGAGTGCCTGCGCGACGGTCTCGCAAGGGCTCTTCACGCGAATGTTACAGAGGTGCGCCAGGCACAAGGGATCACGGTTGCCTGCGAGGATCGCATCCAGGATGGCCAGTCCACTGGCACCCGTGATGTCGCTCAACACATGATGGATCTTGCAGGTTCATCAGGCTGAGAGACTTCTGCATGTGCTGCGTGTGTTCGGCGGCCATCTGGAGCAGGCTGCCGCGGTGTCGCCAGAGAGTGCGCACCGCGCAGATGTCTTCCGGTGGGCGGAAGCTGGCCTTCAGCAGTCCTACCGAGTGCAGATACTGAATCCACTCACAGTCGGACACATCACTCTTGCGGCCGGGGACGGTCTTCAGCGAATGCGCGTTGACCAGATACACCTTGAAGCCACGCTCTTCCAGAATCTGAAACAGCGGGATCCAGTACACCCCGGTGGACTCCATCGCTACCGTCCGGATGCGACAACACTCCAGCCACTCGGCTAAGGCGTATAGATCGCAGGTGAAGCTGCTGAACCTGCGCGTTGCCTGCTCATCACGGTCGGGTGGAACGGCTACGTAAATCTCCTCGGCTCCAATATCGATTCCAGCTGCATCGGGCTCCAGAATCGCTGAGCGGCGCTCTCGCTTCTCTCCTCGCTTTCCCATGGTCGCCTCCTTATAGCCGGAGAGTGCGGCCCGAGGTGCGATTCCTTCCAGTCTCCTCATCGAGATCGCTGCCCTCTTCTGCAGACGTCATCACTGAACTGTCCGCTACCTCAGACCCACGCTTTTCGACGGGCTCGGAAAGCACCAATGTCGGTTTCGGGCCGTAGCTTGCCGCCATCTCCAGCACCTATATCCTCGCTCAGAACCATGTTCCCTACGTCACTGTCTGGGCAAAGCCCAGTCTCCCGCTTTGCGGGCACTAGAGGAAAGCGTTCAACAGTGCTGGCCATAGGGAGGGATCAACAGTCCACAAACTAGGGGCGCTCAGGCAGTCGCTTTTGCTCTCACGGTAGCCGCTTTGCGAGTGCGCGCCAGTGAGCTGGCGGTGATCCTGGATGGGATCGATGTGTCGAAGTTGAACCGCGTGCTAGCGTCACGCGGAAAACGCTATTTCGCGACAGGGTCGGGGGCATAGCCCGGCGGATATTTCTGCCAGGGATATCCCTTGGCGGCCATTTCCTGTCCCCGGGCGAACAGCTGGGTCATGTAAACCGGGTCGAATTCCGATTTGCTGACCGCGGTGAAGTCGGCCGGAATATAAGCCAGGTTATAGTCCAGATGGTCCCGCTCCGCGGTCAGATACATGCGGTGGAGATCGCCATTGCCCTGCGTGTGAATCAGTGACGAGACCGCCTTTGAAGCGATGCTCAGCGTGCGCCGATCGACGTTGGCCCATTCCGCATCGAGCCGGTCATTTCTGATGATGTAGAGCGTCCGCTTGCGGTCATAGCCGTTCGCGGCCGCGATCTCCTTCAAATGGAAGCGCGGCGGATAGATGAATACCTCCGCAGTGGCCCCGCCGTCGACGTGCATCTCCTGATAACGTTTCCCGTCCACCGTGACGTCGATCATCACCGGCGGAAAGGCGCCCGGTATCGATGCGGATGCCAACAGTATCTTCCGGAACAGCCCGAGGGCGTCTGGGTCATTGCTCGCCGCGATCCCCGTCATGTTCCAGATGACTCCACGCTGCGCGTCCAGATCGGTCGTGCCGACCAGAAGCAACCGGCCCTTCGTATATTCGGCGGCGATCTCGGCGAGGAATTCAGGCGTTATAAGCCGATTCACCATCGCCTGGAGCGGCTGCGTATCGGCCATCGCATCGCTCATGAACGCTTTGACAATCCAGCGCTTGTGATAAATGCCGGCATCGGTAGTGGTCGTATAGGTCTGGCGCAGGATCGGATCATATTTGGGACCGAGGAAGGCGAACGGCGCGATCAGCGCGCCCGTGCTGATCCCGGTCACGGTCTTGAAGACCGGCCGCCCCGAACCCGTCCATCCGGTGATGAGCCCCGCTCCGAACGCGCCGTTGCCCCCGCCGCCGGAGATGGCAAGATAGGATGTTGCCGGCAGTGGGCCCTTGTGCCCCATGCTTGCGAGATAGGTCGTCTCGCGTTGCAGCGAGAGCAGATATTCGTCCTCGAATTTGTCGAAGTCCAGGCCGAGCACGAACCGCACATTATCGACCGGTGGGCGGGCCCGTGCCACCATGGGCGACGGCACAGCTGCCAGCCGCCGGGTCGAGCAGGCCACAAGGATGAGCGGCAGGCTGATCGCGGTAATCAGCCACATCGTCCAGGAGAGATTGGCTTTTCCAGCGTGTCGGGCGCGATTATTGTTCGTCATACCCCTTACCCCGTTCGGAACCGATGATACGCCTCTGGTATGAGGGCGCTGAAGGGCCTTGATCCGAACGTTTGGGCTCAACCCTCCCAGAGTCGTTGACTTAAGGAGAGCAGGCGACATTTCTACTTTGCGGAGCTACGACATTTCAGCTTTGCACTTACAGGACGTAGTTCCTCATAAACGGGGTTACTGAGATGGTCCGCCGCTTAAACCTCATCCTGGTGATGAGGATCTTATAGGCAGATTGAAGGAGGATCATCGAAATGGAGATTCGTTCCGTAGGCATTGACCTTGGCAAGACGACCTTTCACCTGGTGACTCTTGGCGATAACTGCAAGGTGCTGCTGAAGAAGAAGTTCACCCAGAAGCAGTTGATTGCCTTCACCGCGAACATGCAGACCTCTTTGATCGGGATGGAGGCCCGTTCCGGGGCGCACTTCCTGGGCCGTACGTTACGAGAACAAGGCCACGATGTGAAGCTGATCCCGGTCCACCCCAGGAGGAACACTATACCAAGAAGAGTCTTCCGTGTGGGCTGGTTGTACTACTCCTGTTTTCCTTCGTCCGTGGGGCTGCGTTCAGCGAATTGCTATTTAGTCACTTCAGGCGATACCGCCGCAGGGGCGGAACCGGTTTCCGGATTATAGAGCGGGTTATTCAGATCGATTGGATTCGGCTTGCCTGGAGTTGGCGGAAGGGCGCTCTCAAGCCATGCCCGATACACGAGGTCGCGAAGCATTCGGGCGCCAGCGGCGGTCCGGCTGTAGACCATCTCTCTCGCCTCCTGGTCGTGCGGATCATTAAAGGCTCCGCGCTTATCGAGTTTGTAGATTGCTTCGACATTGCTGCCAGCTTCATCGAGATGAGCCAGAATTAAATCGAATACGTCGCCCTGCAGATTGCTGGGCTTTCCAACTCGTGGGGCGATGTCCTGTTCGGTAAGAGTAATGACGTCGACATAAGACGTTTCGAAGCGTCCATGGATCTTGGGATCGCGGGTGTATCCCTTCGGATCTGGCCCCTGCCACCCGTCATGATGAATCGTGTCGTGCAATGGCTGCGAACCATCGCCGATATAGTGGCCCATCCATGCGACGTAGAACGCGCAGGTTTGCTCTAAAAAGGCGGTATCCCTGCCTGCGGCACGCTCTCTTCTGAGAAGCCTCATAGTTGCAACCAAGTGTCCGTAGACTTCAGCGGCTGCATAAGGCAACGTGCCGGTCCAGCGCACATTCATTCGTTTGGCGCTTTCCGGATCAGTTTTTTCGATACGGAGATACTCGCGATACAACTCCAGGACAAACTCATAACGCGAGCGAGGAACTACGTTAATGAAGGCAAACTGCTCACGAAACCAACCATGGTTGGGATCCTCTTCGATCTTTGAGAAAGGCTCTGAGGCCCCACGCCACGTATCAGGAATACTTGCCGAACCAGCTATATAGCCCGCATATTTTTTAAGAAACACCGGGCCGTCCTCGGGCAACATATCGACTGCAGTATGGTCGATCACTGAGTGCGCACGGACGCCCCAGGGATAAGCCGCTTCCGGGATGAAAAGCATCGCTATCAACAAAGCTGCGATGGACGATCTGCGGTTCATTCTTTTTGGCTCCGATCTCCTGGGTTAGTGACAGCCACACATCATTAGGGCGGGTATATCGTTGAGTGGAAGGTCTCTCACATCCGTGACTCTTGGTTACGGATCGAGAGGATCCAAAGGGTCCTGTTGTAGTGAATCAAGTCTTGGAAGAAAGACAAGACTCGTATCGGATGGATGTTCGACGATCTTGTAGGGGAGATATCCCATCTCTTTCAAGCAGCGGTACACAAAGGCCTGGCTTGCGATGCCGTCGATCTGTCCCTTATTGCTAATGACGAGCGCAGGCTTATCCATCGGCATCTTGTAACGATAGATCTCTCTCGCCGCGTCTCTCATGTTCGTCGTGGTGTGTCGTGCATGAGGGTCGATCAGAATCGCCGTCTCCGGAACGTGATAGTCGGTCAGGAGAGCCTTCTTCATTTCAAGCGCCTCAGCGAAGCGGGTCTGAGAGGGATGCACATAGCCCCCAGAGACGAGAATGAACGGTGCTTTTCCTGCGTGATAGGCCTCCGCTGCAAGGGCCGTACGACTTCTGCCGGCATCAGAGAGAGCCGTATTCGGATCACTTGGCCCCGCTCCTGGCACGACGATCACGGAGTACGGATATTTGCTCCACTGAATACGGGGAATCGTCTTGATAGCGGCCGCGTTTCCTGCCGTCTCCATGGGCTCTTCCCTGCCCGCCTCGTCGCGGCGGTTCATGGCCAGCAATTGCAACGCGGCCTTGAGCGAGGGAGAAAAGAAGAACTGAGAGTCTGGAGTCTCGGCAGACAGACTCTGAGCCATGGCACCGATCTTTTGCTGAAACTCGGATGAGTGCACATCGAAGGAGATGGAATCGATTAGAGGATACCGAGGAGCCTCTCCCTGTCCATAGACTGCAATGATGTTGTTGGTCCCACGCGCACATATCTCCCACGCGTTAGCCAGAAGAGCCTCTCCACTTTTATCTTGATAGAGAACATAGGTTCCGCTCGGACGGAGATCCTTGTTGACCAGCTCGCGCAGGGATGCGTCCTCGTGATAAAGCCGTTCAAGAGCGAATGAGACGATACGAATCTCTTCTTCGGTCCAGAGGAGACTTTTCATCGTGCAAACGGCATCTCCTTTGCAAGACCGAAGCGCCAGGCCAAGATATTGCTGCCGCTCTGCGCTGATTTCGGAGAGATCTTTGTCAGCATGAAGTGTGGAACGCACTTTAGGATCATCCTCGATCGCAGAGAACAGATAGAAGTTCTTATCCTGAACCGCATGTTGCAAGTGCAGAGGTTCTGGAACAATCTGGGCAGATCCAACATGACAAAACACAAAGAACGCTGCCGCCAGAGCGGACTGCGTGATGGGACGAAACTGCATTAAACATTCTCCCGGAGATTAACAGAGGGGCTAGTCAGGGATTGTGCAGAAGGCCGAAGCATGGAAAAGCGCCGGCCATCTGCGTCGTTTCGGATTGGTGAGTTATCAGAACTTCAGACTCATTCCGAATTGCATGTTGCGCGAGGTTCGCGCTGATTGTTCAGCTAGGAAGTTGCTTGTATTGACCGCATTGATAACGGCCCCTGTGCAACCAGTAGTGGTATTGCAGTTGAGGTTATTGGTGTTCAACAGATTTTCGGCCTGAGCAAATGCTGCTACATGAAACCGCTCACCGAAGTTGAAGTAACGTTTGATCTGAGCATCCTCTTGAGAGAGTCCGCTGCCACGCAAGCTGTTCCGGCTTACGAAGATTGGCCGATCATTGATCACGCCATCCTGGTTAAGATCTGTACCTGCGATCGGATTGATTGGATAACCCGAGTTCATAAAGGTCATCGAGGACAACTCGAAGCCATTGAGCCAGCGCCACGAATGAGCAGTGACCGTGGGCTGATAGATCCCTTGAATGACCAGATTGTGTCGCGTGTCGTTGTCCGCGTTGCCATAATCGCGCCGCAGATTGGTGGGATCGCTGACGCTGCCGCCTTCACCGATATTTTCTGACAGGGCATGCGAGTACATGTAGTTGACGGTAAATTCCAGCCCGCGCGAAATGCGCTTCTGCAGGGTCAGGAAGCCGCCATTGAAGTTGGTGTTGGCTCCGCTCCGGATGAGATTGATCGCTCCAAAGTTTGTGTTCGGTCGGTTGGCCGTTCCAGCGAAGATTGGGCGACTATCGGCCAGCGTGTTTCCAGTTGGGGTGAGATTTGTGTCGGTGTAATAGAGTCCATGTCTCAGGCTTGCGAACTGGTAACCGACCGTTAGCTGATAATTGTGTCCGAGATCCTGTTGGACTTGCAGATTAGCCTGATGCTGATACGCATTGTGAAAGCTGGGATCAAAGGCGGTGATATTCGGTTTTACCTGAAAGGCAGAGCCGCTCAGATCGGGTGTGTTTGGAAATACCGGCGCTCCAGTAGTTCCGCCAGCCACCTGATATGAGAGAAGACGATGGCCATTGACCTGAGCAGCATTGTAGAAGGTGGCGAGACCCGGAACGTCATAGTACATTCCATACGCAGCGTGAACCACCGTCTTGCCGTTCCTAAAAGGAGACCAGGTCATCCCAAGGCGCGGGGCAATGTCGGTGTAATCGTTGGGAATACTACGCGATAACGGATAGGGTGCTTGAGCGTCGAAGGTGGGAAACAAAATCGCTTCGTAGCGAGCGCCGACGTTGAGGCTGAAGTTCTGACTGAAACGAATCTCGTCCTGCGCGAAGAAATTCAGGAAGTTGAATGCGATACGGATGTTCGGGGTTCCGCTGTATGTTGTGAGAAAGGTATAAGTATAAGGTTTGCCGGTCGCCGGATCGGTTGCCCCGGAGGTCGTGTTAAGGAACTGATCGAGAGAGCTCACCGCCTTACGTCCACTCTGTTTGTCTAGAGCAAGACCGCTGAACGTAAACGTTGGGGCGGTGCCGGAAAGATTGGCAAAGAGTTCGTGATCGTATTCACCACCAAACTTAAATGTGTGACGTCCCCGCGTCCAGGTCAGATTATCGAGCACGCTGGAGCTGCGCTCTGTCGTAGTCGTCGTCGTAAGCGAGCTATATCCGATATTCGCTACGCTGCTGATGTTGATCAGGGCATTTCCATAAGGCGAGGCGTTGGCCAACGGAAAGTTCCCCGTATCACGCTGAATCACACCGAAGCGCAGTTCGTTCAGTAACCGATCCGAGAGGACAGTCGCCAGCTGCACGCCGCCGCCATTCTGGTGATCGACGTAGTGCGAGCCTCGATCGACAATGGAGAGTCCGCTCGCATTATTCGGTTGCTGGTTGGTAAAGCGGGCATAGCGAATATATCCGCTGTTCTTCGCATTCAGATTGAAGTCCACCTTACCTACCAGAGTGCGGTACGTCTCCCCGAAGGGAGCCGTTCCAATCTGGTTCGCAGACAATCCCAATGCCGCTGCATTGGCAGGAGTAATCGTAATCGGATTAGGAAGCGTATAGGGGTTGTTCTCGAACTGTCCGAAGAAGAAGAGCTTGTCCTTAATAATAGGACCGCCAAGTGTGAAGGCGACGTCCCACCAGCTCCGGTCGGGTTGTGCTTTCGCAAGGGTTGGGATCGCCTGAAGGTCGAGAGGGCGCCACTGCCCGAGAGCCGACCCATGATACTGATTGGTTCCGGATTTGAGAAGGACATTGATCTGTCCGCCGGCCGCGCGCCCAAACTCTGCGGAATACCCGTTCGAGAGCGTCTGGGTCTGCGCCACCGCCTCCGGAGTGACGATAATCAAACGGATCTGACGACTGGTTCCATGTTGCGTATTGTCCAAACCATCCAGATTCCATTGCGACCGCTCTGTCCCGCCGAAGGTGAACTGCGTCGTAGAAAAGGTGCTCGTCGGTATGCCAATCACGCCTGGTGAAAGTAGAAGATAGTTGAACAGATTACGGGATGCAATCGGAAGATTTTCAATCTCATGCTGATCGAGCACTGCTCCAATGGTCGAGGTACCGGTATCCAGAATATTGGCTCCGGCCTCCACTTCAACAGTTTGTGAAGTGCTTCCCACCGAAAGAGCAATATCGATTCGAGCCTCCTGCCCCACGTTAAGGACGATTCCCTCTTGAGTGGTTTTGTGGAATCCGTCTGCCGTCGCCTCCAAACGATAAGTGCCGACATGCACCAGAGGAAATCGGTAGTAACCGTTCGCGTCCGTGTTGGTCTCTTGCGAGGTGCCGGTGCTGACATTGGTGAGAGTGATCTGGGATCCAGTAATAGAACTCTTCGATGAATCGACCACATAACCATTTACTGCTGCGTCAATAGCATTCGCCTGTCCGAAAGAAGCTACAGGAAACACCAGAAGGACTAAAAAAGACAAAAGATAAAGCTTACGAATCACGATGGCTCTCCGAATGGCAGCGATGTTGCGTTGGTTACAACGCTAGAGAGTCACTACCTGCACGAACAGTCTCAAGTCCACGTCACAATGTGATTTCACAATGTGACAAGCCATGAAGTACTTATAAAAGAATGACTTCCAAAGCCATCCCCCTGCCGGTTTACCAGAATTTCATAAGCCTTCGCCATAATCCAAAAAGTGTCAACTTCTCTTCAGGACCTGTCGTCGTACACCCAATCTCCTCTAATGGATGAAGAGCGCTGGCAGGCTGTCCTGCATATCGTCAACTCCCCTCTATTCTCTAGGTCCTCGCGACTGTCTCAGCTCTTGCTGTACCTCGCCGAACAAACTCTTCTCGATCGAACAGAGCTCCTTAATGAACAGAACATCGCGACTGAGGTCTTCGCACGAGGCGATGATTTCGATCCCGGCGTCGACACGATCGTTCGTTCGCATATGGTTCGGCTGCGACAAAGGCTCGATCAGTACGCCGCAGACTCTCAAGACACTGTATTTCGGGTTACTATTCCTAAAGGGGAGTACCTGGTACGATTCGATCGCGTTGTCGCTTCGTTTCGTGAACTTGCAGAACCGCAGACGATTCCCCAGATTGCTGCAAGAGCACCATCTGTAACAGGAGAAGACACCTCTTCCCGGAGCCGTTGGGTTACAAATCCACTTTTTCTGCCGTGCTGCCTGATGAGTGTTCTCATCGTCTTTCTTTCCTTCGCTCTATTTTCCACTCCATATAGAGATAGAGCTAAGACAGCCCCGAACCGTCCAACCCACCCGCTTTGGAATCGCATCTTCCAGTCTTCGCGACCGACGACCTTCGTAGCCGCTGACAATGGCCTGGTGCTGCTGCATTGGATGACAAGGAAGGACACGACGCTGACCGAATACCTCAACCACGACTTCCGTCAAGAAACCCAAGGACTCTCCAGGGAAAGAATCGACGAGATCCTTAATATTGCGAACCGTCGTTATACCTCATTCGTCGACTTGAATCTCTTTCGCCGGGTCCAGCAGCTCCCATTCGCTTCCCCCGACAAGCTCATCGTGAAATATGCTCGAGACCTTCGCATGGATGAGCTTAAGCAGGGGAACATCATCCTTTCCGGCGCACGCGGAGCCAATCCATGGCTCGAGCTTTACGAACCCCAGATGAACTTTTTTGGATCTAACGATGGCGTTCACCATATCTATAGCTTCATTAACCGTCAGCCCCAGCCGGGAGAACCGGATCGATACTTTGTATCTGACTCTGACCCCAAGCGACGCGTTCTTGGCGTATTAGCCTTCATCTCCAACCTGGACGGAAACGGAAACGCCTTAGTGATTGAGGGGAATTCCATGGCCGGTACCGAAGCCATCACCGACTTTCTCTTTAATGACGACGCCCTTCTTCCCTTTCTCAACCAGCTTAAGAGACCGGATGGAACGCTTCCGCATTTTGAGGTCCTGATTGAATCCAACAGCGTTAATGGGAACGCCGGATCATTCCATATTCTGGCGTACAGAACTCACAATTGACAGCGGACCTGGAGGCGACACTGGAGTGCCCGGCTTGTTTTGTACCAGTGACTAAGAGACACACTGAAACGCTTGACCCAAACCCCAAAAACTCCTCCGTTTTGAAGTTGAGACTTGGCGGTCACCGTGCTTCCCTGAAGAGGGAGAGCAGAGCCGGGATATGTTGTTCGTATCGGCGGTGTAGGGTGGCTGTCGCGCAAGCAGCGACGAAGCTTCAAACTGAGACGCTGCCTGGAGCCTTCTCCATTTGACGTGCAGGAAATGTAGGTCCATCATTGTCGGGAGGTCGGCTATCGAAGCCGGCCTTCAGTCCGTCACCTGTCAGCTAATCGGTTTGCCCTGCATTAATTTGGCAGGTGACCAATCCAGCCAGGAGGTGGCCAATGAGAAGTCTGATCAAACTACTTATGCTCCCTGCAATCTTGGTGACCCCAGCAACCCTCTGGGGCCAGGAAATCATTGTCCCGGCGGGGACGATCATGCAATGCACGTTGGAGGACGCAATCCTCTCGTCGAAAACCGTTGCACCCGATGATCCCATTCTTTGCGCTACAGGAACCCTGCGTCAGTTCGGTGTTTCTGTGTTTCCGCAAGGTGCTTACCTGGAAGGACGATTCGCTCAAGCTCGTGACCCAGGACATGTCTGGGGTAAGGGATGGATGCAACTCGAATTCGATCGCATCATATTGCCTGGCTCTGCATTACCCATCTCGACAAAAATAACCTCAGCCCCTCGCCTGAAGGTTGATGTCGAGGGAAGAATTCACGGGACCGGCAACGCGCGCCGCGATGCTATCCAATGGTCGATTCCAGTCTTGTGGCCGGGGAAGCTTGTCACGCTTCCAATGCGAGGTCCCCGGCCGGTCCTGAAGCACGAGGCTCGCATCACTCTCAAGTTGATGCAAGATCTCGCCGTTCCGCAGGAAGGTGTGGGACGCGAGGCGCAGCGGCTTGTCCTGCCCAGCGCCTTCCGTCCTTCATCAGCAACGAGGGAACCCATGATTCGTCGAGCATCGATGGTCTCAGCATCCGGACAAGATCGGTCGTCGACAGAGGGCACCTTATTGATTCTGAAGGATGGCAGCGGCCAACTCGTCAAAAACTACTGGTTTGACTCCGGTCAGAAAATCCAATTCCTTTCAGTCGACGGAACGACCGGCGTCTTCCCAATTTCAGCTCTCAACTTCGACCTGACAGTAAAGCTGAACCGTGAGCGCGGCGTGACATTTGTCATGCGCTCCAACGGTCAGGAGCAATAGATGCAACAGGAGCAATAGACCAACGCTGATCGCATGTGTTCAATTAGACTGGCGGTCTTGTTGGCGTAGCAGACGATTCGCCAATGCAGCCGGTGATCCATTGGTCCAGAGAAGATAAAACCAATGTGACCCGGCTGCAACTTGGCCTGTGGAATCAAAAACCTGAGAAAAGAGCACACCTGCGATGGCGATGCGCGACCAAAACCGCGTATGGGAACAACGTTCCTTGTTTGGTGATGTGCCCCAGTCGTTGACGATCGGCGCTGGAGTCCTCACAGGGAATGAGGCCCAGATAGCTACCTATCTGATGGCCGCAACCGAAGCGATCCGGAGATCCAAGCACCAGCACAAAGGCCAGTGCGGTGATGGGCCCCACGCCGGGATGCGTCATCAGCCGCAGTACCTCGGGCCGTTTGCGTGCCTCC
>NZ_JQKI01000144.1 GCF_000745965.1 Edaphobacter aggregans DSM 19364
TTGTTTCCCGCGCGAACATCCGAGTTGGCAGCGGACAAGTGTCCATTGACCAAGCCCTTAGGAAAGCCCGAAGCGCGATAGTCGACATCAACGTCGGACAATTTATGGTCCCGCGAAATGGAGAACTGAATCGAGGGAGGTCCGTTTTTCAGCCTGTAACAAATGGGAAACCCCCCGTGATAAACAGTGTTGTCCTTATCGCGAAAGAACTCCTGGCTGCGGCTGAGAATGTCAACCGCATTGTCCTTCAGGTACACATACATGCGGAACTGGCGGTCACCACCTACGCCGGATTCCTCTCCAAGCACTTCGTCAACGGCTTCCACCAGATCAATCGCTCGACCCAAGCTCTTGCCAGTTGCATCCGTGATCTTAGCGTTCAGCAGCGCATGGGTCACGGCGTCAAACGTAGTGCGGACGGACAGTCGGCCGCCGTCGTAGGCCTCTTGGGGCACAAGTTTGCTTCCGGTGGTGGCGTTATAACGGCGAATGAAGTCGTCGACTAGTAGCTTTTGCTCAGGGCGCAACGAGGCATAGGATTTGCCAAGCTCCAGGGGCTCGCTTTTTGTCTTTTTGGGAGGGACAGCCTTGTTCGGTTGCGCTTGAGCGATAACCAACTCGAACGGGAAGAGCAAGATAAAGATGATAATGATCAGTCGGGCCATTTGCTTCATCGTGACCCTCCATGGGAGTCGGCGAAGTCAATATAGGCACTTCTTCAGCTTGATGGTACGAGTGGGGCCAAGGCGAGGCAACTAGGAGTTTCCCCAGTGGCAAACAGGCTGGGAGACCGAAGTATTCGAAACGCCAGATTGCTTTCCGAGGGTTGATGCAATGCGCCTACGACGGCTGCACCAGCGATATCCCGAAGGGCAAACTCCTCATACAGCAATCCAACTCGCGTCGGGTCGACCCGACTTTGCCTTCCTGCTGGAATCCGGCCACCACGTCCTTCACGCAGTAGCTGATCGTCCAGTCCGATATAGTTCATAGTCCTCATGGAGCCTCCGTGGTTGTTCTCTGAATCGGCATCGCCGCTGAGTTCAACCTATATAACACCACGTGCTCCTCAATGACTTAACATTCAAACAATACACACACAATCCTGTGCTAGCGTCCGCGCGCAACGACAACCGTCAAATTATCACTCTGCTCTCCCCCACTGAACTGCTGCACGGCGTGCACCAGAGCGCGGATGACTGCGCGTGGTTCTGGCGTCTTCTGGCGTCGGCGACCGTACCGCTCAAAAAACCCGCAATTACCGCACAAACGGTGCGGTAATGGAAGACGGTGGTCGGATTGATGAGAAAGGCAATCCAAGGGATCAAGAAGTTGGAGAGGATGGGTCCAATGCGACGCGAAACAAAGCGTTTATTTTGGGTCACACGGACCCAGAGTGCCACAGATAAATAATTGAAAATAAATGAAATAAATGGTCGGGACGACTAGATTCGAACTAGCGAACCTCACACACCCCAATCCACGAAATAACACAATCTGAACAACTTAGCAGTAAAAAACAGAAAACTTAAGAACGGAGAAAACCCGTCACACTGCTTATTATTGGGCGCTTATTGGATCCGCAGATGGACCCATGTGTCGCGTTTGGCGGTGAGCAGGAAGTCGCTAGCGGCTGTATTGGCCCCTTAGCTCACAAGCTGCACCACGGCGGGACCTTTTTTGGCGTTCTTCACCGTTACCCCAGTACCGTCTCTTTGTCTCATTACGTCTATATCAAATGAAGAGTCGCCAACCTGCAACTTGATGATGCGGACCTCATTCAAAAAATCGGGTAACATAGGCCGGACAAGCGTTACCTGTTTTCTTATCCCATCCACCTGAATACCCAGGCATGCCTGGAAAAGCATGAACATTGAAGCAGCTGACCAGGCCTGTGGCGCACAGGCAACCGGATAAAGCACCGGGCCTTCCCCATCCTCTTTCGAGAATCCGCAAAAGAGTTCGGGCATACGATGCAGATCGAAATACATTGCTGCTTCAAATAGACCGCTGAAAACACGGTTGGCCTGCGGTGTCAGACCGTACCTGGCCATACCATATGCGATGAGAGCATTGTCATGCGGCCACACACTCCCATTGTGATAAGCCATCGGATTAAATCGCGACTCTGCACTTGAGATCGTCCGGACGCCCCAACCGGAATAGGCTTCGGGTGCAAGCAAGGTTTGAGCTACGCGTTCCGCGCGTTCCTGGGAGGCGATACCCGCGAACAGACAGTGTCCCGCATTCGAGCTGACGACACAGCAGCGGCGCTTTTCTCCGTCGATTGCCATTGCATACGTTGAGAGCTCTTCACACCAGAATGACTCATTGAAGGTCAAGCGCAGGGTCTCAGCCTGCCTCATGAATCGGATCCCCTCGGTACTATGTCCGAGAACCCCCGCCAGCATGCCAGCGGCCTTGTAGGCAGCGTAGGCATACGCTTGAACCTCGCACATCGCGATCGCGCCCTGCACCGGAGTACCATCCTGATGAAAGATCGCATCGTCCGAATCTTTCCATCCCTGGTGGATCAGCCCGTCGATGGAGCGACGCTCATACTCCAGGAATCCGTCGCCATCCTTGTCGCCGAATGTTGTCATCCACTCCAGGGCGGCAAGAATATTGGGCCACAGGGTCTCGATAAGGGCGATGTCACCTGTACGTTCATAGTAGGCACCTGCCAGGGTCACGAACAAAGGCGTCGCATCGACGCTGCCGTAGTAACGACCGAAGGGCATCTCTTTGAGAGCCGCCATCTCTCCACTGCGTGTCTCATGGAGTATCTTTCCCGGCTCCGCATCCTGCTCTGGAATGAAGTCCACAGCCTGAGTGGCGGCAAGATAGGCCAGAACTCCTTTCGCAACATCAGGTCGCATCCAGAGACATTCCCATGCGGCGATGATCCCATCCCTGCCAAAAGGAGTGTTGAACCATGGCACGCCGGCATAGGGATACGGTCCTGTCGGGAGTGGAGTGATCATCATATGGATGTCTGACAGGGAGCGATCAACCCAAGCGTTAAACTGTCCATTCGACGATTGCAGACTGCAGAAGCTGGCCTTGTTCTGTTCGATCTCCATCAATACCCGTGCACGGGCCTGATTGAGGTCAAGAGGCGGAGTGTAAGTGCGGAGCGCCCGCTTGCAGGCTACAGTGACAAGGATCGTTTGGGTTTCGCGTGAACGGAGGGAGACGCGAAAGTTTGCGTGAGATTCGCTTATCTCCTCTGGGCGCGGGGTGAACGTGATCGCCGTCGTTCGGCGTTCGACATCGAGGCCCAAGTAACTGAGAGAGACTTTGTTCTCTGTAACGCACGGCGTTATATACTTTCCACGAGCTTTTCTGGACATTCCGCGTACTTCGTATATGTCCATGTAGTCTGCGGCAAAGTGGATTGTAAGATTCGTATCGACGGATTGAAACGAATAATTCTCGATGAGAATTTCCAGGTAGCACACCGAATCAAGAAGAAAAGTTTTTCTGGAGATGTGAAGTGAGTTTGATGCAAGTCGCAGTTGACCGTTGACAAACCAATCCGGGTTCGTGAGCGTAACGATAAGTTGATCGTTGTCGTCGCGGACTGTCGACCCAAGCAGTAACGGCCGCAATCCATCCAGGTTCAGCATCAGGCTGGAAAGGAAGCGAGTCCCGTCGTAGTACAAGCCTTCCTCTCCGGTGTGAATCGGACGAATGTCTCCGTAGTGGTCGAACACAGCGAAGGTATCGCCATGTTTAAGCGAGCGAACACGATCCGCAGTTCGTTCCGCATTGACGACGATATGCCGAGCGTCATCGGTTAGCTCTTGCTTGTTATTTTCTGGATGATTTCGCAGCTCATCACTACTGCAACCAATCAATACCTTCATTGCCATGCCTCTATCCCATCAGACTGCATCTTGGCACTTTCAACCGTGCCCTGAATAAGCCGTTGGTAGATACGCAGATAATCGGTCGCCATTCTCTCTGAGCGGAAATGAGCTTCAAAGATCGCCCTGCAGTCCTGCCGGCGGATCGTCTCAAGCCGAGGTACGCACCGGACGGCAGCTTCGATATCGTCAACAACGAATCCCGTCAGTCCATCTCTCACGATCTCGGGTACTGAACCCTTTCTCCATGCGATCACCGGTGTTCCGCAGGCCATTGCCTCGATCATGACTAGGCCGAAGGGCTCGGGCCAGTCCACTGGAAACAGCAAGGCTTTAGCTTCGCCAAGGAAGGTGTCCTTCTCTGTTCCGCCAACCTCTCCAACAAACTCCACGAAGGAGGCACTCTTATGGAGCAGGGGCTGGATGGCTTGCTCGAAGTAGTTGCGGTCTTCGTCGTAAATCTTCGCTGCCACTTTCAAAGAAATTCCAGTACGTCTCGCGATCTCGATGGCGCGTTCGAGTCCCTTTTCCGGAGATATGCGGCCGAGGAAGGCAAAATATTCGTCTGGTTGCGCCCGGAACGTATGGAGTGTTTTCGGTAGACCGTGATAGACGGTTCCTTGCCAGTTTGCCTCAGGAATCGTGGCTCGCTGACTGTTCGAGATGGAGACGAATGGCACATCGGTGTAATCCATTAACAATCCACGCAGGTCATGCCCATGGACAAAGCCATGCAGCGTGGTCACAGTTGGACAGCTGTAGTGCCTGACTAGCGGAAGGTGAATGTAATCACAGTGGAAATGAATGATGTCGAATCGGGAGATGTCCCGAAAGATAAGCTCCATCATGCGCACATGATGCGGCAGGGTTTCGCGGCACTCCTTGTCTTGCCAAAGAGCCTTCTGACATACAGGCACGAGGTTCGCTCGCGTCTCCGAATCGCCGCTGGCGAATAAAGTTACCTCATGGCCTTGTTCGACCAGTTCTTCTGTGAGCCATGAGACTACCCTTTCGGTTCCTCCATAGCGCTTCGGAGGTACGCTTTCAAAAAGTGGTGCTACTTGCGCAATTCGCATAGACACCTTCAGTTATCGTGATGCGCGACCCAGATGAAGCATCGGGAGGCCATTGCGAATCTTTTGGAAGTAGCAGATCTCCACCAGCGTCGGCCAAAGTTCGATTGACGCTTTGATGACCGCAATCGCATCATCCACGACACGCAAGAGATTGTGCTGAAAGAAGTCGGGCTCGAATCCATAAAACGATTTTTCAAGATTGGCTGCGAAGAGACGAAGGGCATCGATGCGATCCTGGCTCTTCGCTGTCTCGGCCGCATGCAGCGCACGCCGATGAAGGCTGGTAATTTTCTCCAATATCTCTTCGGCATCCGAGGCAGTTACCTCTCCTGTGTAATCGAAGCTGATGCCAAGGTCATCCACATTCGAGAGAGACGCCTTGATCTTTCTCTTGAGCAGGTTAGCTATCTCTTCGTTGAGTACCTCGGAGGCTGGCGGATTGCGCATGTAGTTACTCTTCGTGTGGTGCTGTGCTGCGTCGACATGCGCCGCAACGATACCTTCCTGCTGTATCCAAAGCCGGTAGATGTAATCTTCAAAACGGAGCCGTGTTGGAAAGAACGGCGGCAGTCCAAAGGTGTTGTCGTAACCGGCGACCCCGCAATCCATGCGCCAGTTCTTGTTCGTTACAGCCGGGCGAAAATTTACCAGGACATATAGGTCTCTTAGATCGTCAATATTGACCTGCTGTTCGTCATTCAGAAACATGTCGACAAAGTCGATGGCATCGATATCGTTCGTACCTGAACGAAACGTCTGCGCAATCTTAACGACCGCATCCTCCGAAACCTTTCCTCGCTGCAGAATCATCGTGTTGTCGTCCGCGAGTCCCTTGGTGGCGTTTGTTTCCAGGTCCATGGCTGTATCGATCAGGAGTTCGCCGCGCTCGTAGTTTTCAGGAACCTCAGAGACCGGCTTTCCGAGAACATCAAAGAAAGCGGACATCATATCGAATGATTTTTTTACATAGCCGTTTTTGCCGAGCTTGTGGAGTCGCCCCCGGCTGATCTCGTTATTCTCAAGTGATTCCGGGCTGTCCTCCATCAGGGAGTAAGGTCGCATATCATCGTCAGAACTCACCATCAGGCCGCCCAGGGAGTACATCAGGGTGTAGTTTCGATTGCCACCATAGCTGGGACGGAAGAGATTTTTCACCAGCGGCTCCAGCCTCTTATTTCGCAGGCGGGAGTTTACATAGGTGAGGAACTCTTCTTTTTGGCGTGGCCCAACGTAGAAGAGATCGGATCTGGTTTTTATCTGATCGAGATGGGTGAAGTATTTCTCAACGTTCGTGGGGGTGGAATCATCGAACACGATCATTTGAGGAGAGTGGCCGTTTCGCCAGAAGTGCTCATCGTACTCGTGGATTGTTTCACTCACATCGCGCAATCGATGTGTCGGGACGACGAAGTAAGTCTCTGGATTATTCATATGTGATAGGGGATTTTCTTGGGATGTCGTCGACTGCCCGGTGGCATTGACGTCTGCTAGTTGGAACATTCAGCGAGAAGTGTTGCGGGCCGCCACTCATAACTTGCTGATGGTAGAACTCGACTCATAAAGTTGGCGTAAAGATTCACTAGAGATTCTGCTAAAGCCCGCTAGAATACGGTCACGAGAAAGCCACCCTCCACACGCGGTCGATTCATTTCTTGATATTTGATCTCGGGCAGCCACATTGGAAACAATTTAGCGACCCCATCAAAGATCGGCCGCAGATCACAAGTTCAAGTGTTGTCGTGCCATGTGACAGCCTGCAGTTTGAGAGAACTTACACTGGAATCGGCCGATATTGCTCAAGCAGATTGGTTCATCTTGCGAAACACAACAGTAGCGCGCTTCTTGTAATCACGAATTTGGCGTGCTTTAGGATCTCGGACGCTCAGGTGAGAACTTGCATGGCAACCAATTGAATATAAACGCTTTATACCGTAAAAGGAATTCAATTGACTGGAAATCAACCTTGCCTGTTTTCGGATCGGTCATTTACTACGGACGAGTTTTGAGTAAGTATCCTCCGGCAGAGCCGGAGGCTTTACGATTGCTGGCCCCTCAAAGGGGCCTAATCGGAATCGTGGAAAGACAGAATCATGCCAATCCAATATCTCTGCGGCACTTCACGGTTCAGGCAACGCGCTTCCCTGCCCTTCGGCGGCAGCCTGTTTCAAACCGTGCATACTCCCGGAACTGTCAAACTTCTACTGCCTCCCCGGCAAAGCCGGGGGAACTCCCGGTTGGATTAGGCCAACTGCTCGCCTCTTGTTTCAGGCTGGGTTCGCTCCTTTAGTCAGATCTGATCTCTCATTCTTGGAGGCTGCAGTGCACCACAATTCAAAAGAC
The DNA here is from genome assembly GCF_000745965.1 of Edaphobacter aggregans DSM 19364. GTDB lineage: Bacteria > Acidobacteriota > Terriglobia > Terriglobales > Acidobacteriaceae > Edaphobacter > Edaphobacter aggregans. The sequence continues at coordinate 7,286 of NZ_JQKI01000144.1, forward strand.
CGCCTCATCTTCGAACCTCTGGCCAATAGCTCCTGGATTCTTCGGTCGTTGGCTATCGCTCTCCTTTTTTCAAGTGCGTCGATATCTAATGCACAAAGAATTACAGCTTCGCTTGGTGGAATCGTCCGCGACTCAAGCGCCGCAGTAATCCCCAATGCCAGGGTGTCCATCGCCAATACCGGAACCCAGGTGACGACAAAGACTCAGACGAACGGTGAAGGACGGTTCGAGGTGTCCAATCTGCCGCCTGGACCCTACTCCGTCGCGGTGGACGCGTCGGGATTCAAGCGCCTCGTCCGGTCAGGTTTGGTATTGAACGTGGATCAGACCGCACCACTGGAAATTGTTCTGGATGTGGGACCAACCACCGAGACAGTCCAGGTGAACTCGGTTGAGCCGCTGCTGGAAACTCAAAGTTCAGACATTGGACAGGTCATCGGCAACAGAAGCGTCGAAAACCTGCAGCTGAACCAGAGGAATCCTTTTAGTCTGGTTCTCCTGGCTCCGGGCGTCACGGGATCGGTCAACGCAAGCTTTACAGGTCTTCAGTTCAACGTGAACGGCGCAAGGGCGGGAAATACCGACGTCCTTCTGGATGGAGTTCTCTCCTCTCCTCCGACAGACAACGTCACCGTACTCAGCATCTTTCCCTCGGTGGACGCCACCCAGGAGTTCAAGGTCCAGACCAGTAATTTTTCATCACAGTTCGGGAATGCTGCAGGCGGAATCATCAACATTGTTTACAAGTCGGGGACGAACAATCTGCATGGGAGCGTCTACGATTACCTCCGCAATTCGTTGAGATCACGCCTGTTCGGGGCAACTATCCCGGCATGCCGTCGAGTCGTGGCTATGAACTACGCTTACCCGCCGACTGGCCACCTGAAGCTGTTCTAGCCAACGGCCAGGCACTCACATTTCGGCCCTCAGACCCAAACACGCCTGGGTGGGCCTATGACGGCAACACTCTCTCGACGATCATTCTTGTCGCTTCGCATCCTGTAACAGAGGCGGTCCACATCGAAGTTCGTCGTGCTCCAGGTTCTCTGTCGGCACGCACAAAGCTGGATGGGTTTGCCGGAGCTGTCGTTCGGCTCCGCTCCGCCTACGACACCCTCAACCAGGAATGCCCTTTGCATGGTCCCCCGATCCTCTGATCGAAGCGTGGCAGACGGGCGACCGAATCAGCTACCGGCCTGAAACAGCGCGCGAGGAGCTATCCCATTTTGCCCAAAGGTACTCTGCTGCGAAGGCTTCCGTGCAACAACTCCTTGATCCGGTCGCACATCTTCCCAGCAATCAACCTTCAAAGCAGCTGGTGAAGTACAACAACAGCGAGATCGCCCCGAACGCGCCCAACACTACCGGGTGTCCTTAGAATGTGCACTAGCTCAACTGAAGGATGGCACACCGCAATGAAGTGAGCTTGGCACCAATTTCCGCTCAGGAGTTTATGGGGGTGCTTCTCGTAGCAATGACGTCGAATTTGCTCGGTGCACCTTGCAGCGAGTGAACACGAAGAAAAATTTCAATCGCCCGCGATTTGCCAGCGTCCTGATTATTCACTCTACGTAAGAGCGGAACAGATAAGTCTCCATCGAAGACAAGGTGCGCGGCCGCTTCGTTAGAGTCCATCACGGATCCATTGAGAAGAAGTACATAACCCGTCTTGGTTAGATTAGGGACAAGCGCGATGTCAACGTAGCTCAGGTAATCTCCCTGGGGCTGCTGTTGATTGGAATAGGTCTTCTGCTCACCACTTTGAGGATTCTTGTTCACAAAATGAAACAGATGGGTTTGCTTATCTTCTTCAAGGGCGAAGTTGAGTTGAGGTTCAAAGAGAGAGATCCAGGGATTTCCTCTACGGCTTCCGATGAGAATGAAGTTGCCCTTCTCAAAGTCGCGCACGCTCATATAGCGCGCATACCGTAGTGTCGATAGAGTTCCGAGTTGCTGAGCCAACTCTTCGCATCGCAAGGCAATGGTGAGGTCTCCAAGACTTGTATAGCGGCCATCGGTAGCATTCTCGAGGGCGACACGCTGTTCCACATTGGAGGCATGCTGAAGAAGATTAAGTGGATACTGCCCACTTATATAGTCACTGATCGAGATGTCGGTATGCAGGGTATTTTGCAGAAGAACAAGACTGGAGTCCGTTGTCACGATGGATAAGGGTGATCTCGCCACAAAGATGAGCTGCTCAATAACATTTCGAGGCAAAGCCTTCGTCGCAGCGAGAGAGGGCGATGTCGACGTCAATCGACTGAAACAAATCACCGCTCCGATTCCAAGAGCGAACGCCATTAGAAGCCAGTGCCATTGAAGTCGTGGCTGTGACCCCAGAGTCCATGACGATACAGCGAGGGGTTTCTCGGAAAGATCCGAAGCAGAAGATTCGATGGCTAGTTGGCTGCGCGTGTAAAAAGGGATTGGCGTCTGTTTCTGGTTAACTCTCGACGAGATGAGAGATTCGGTCACGAAGCTAGAATGAGGCTCTGTTAAATTCTGTTGTGTCTTGCAGACAGCATCGTCGCGAAGATCTTTCTTCTGCCTAGGTACGAAGCAGGGGACATAAGTTCCCTTGGGAATCACCAGGACATAGGATTCTTCGCAACCCTCGGTTGCAAAATATTGATCCAGTTTTTTTCGAAGATGTCCGGCCTGAACTCTGACGATATTGTCATCATTCGGGTTGAATCCTTCTCTTCGTCCAAGCACCTTGCATGCAATTTCATGCTCAGGGATTGCGCTCTCTTCGTCCAAAAGAACCCGCTGTGTCACATAGATCAGAATTTCCCGAAGGTGCAACGCCCTGACGAAAGGCTTGCTTCTAACGATGCGTTGCACGAGAAGCCATCTCTCGTCATGCTCGAAGGAAAACTTCGTCGCTGTTGTTTCGGACTTCGGAAGAGTTGCCACGTGACCCCCTGACTTTAAACAGCAATTTCTCTATGGGCGGTATTGCAGTCCATCAGGTTTAGGGCTTCGAACGAGAACTATATACCTGCTCTGAGAACTTGACAAGGATGTTTTTGGTTGTGGTCTTACGGGATGGAGGCGGCCTGAGGAAGCAGTAACTCGCCTCCATGTTGCCTATCTCATAGCAACTTTTTTGACCGGGGTTGGCTTGGCGCGCAATCTTTGCGATGCTAGCTTGTGGCAGAGGGCCTACAGCCGATGACATTGGATTGGACCCAAGGCTCACTTGCGGAAGGACTACGGCTGTACGAGGCCGGTGAGTTCTTTACAGCAAATGAGGCGTGGGAGAGATGGCTGGGATCCCATGAGCCGGAGAAACATTCCTGCAGAGGTTGATCCAAGTAACCGCCGCGTTCCACCATCTCCAACGCAAAAATCCACGTGGAACTACGCGGTTATTACAGGCTGCCCTGCGCCGCCTGGAACCTTATCCGGCGTACTTCGGAGGCATTTCCGTCACCTTGCTGTGTAGCGATATTCAGGAGCGGCTGCAAGCACTCAATTTGGACGAACCGGCTCTCGGATTAGCACCGCCACGAATACGACCTCGCCGATTATAACCCCTTTATGAGCCTATTGCGGTCGGCGCAGCGCGGAATGGATGCAATCGCTACCATAGGAGAAGCGTGAGGAAGTCTATGTCATCAAGCGAAACTACCGTACCCCGTCGACACGCCTTCACCGGGCCAGCGCTGCGGCAACTATCGGAACCAAGCCACGCTGAGCGCATCCGCACCCTTATGTCACTAACCTCGGTTGCCACCCTGTCGACGCTATCTCGCAAGCACCCGGGGTTTCCCTTCGGCTCGCTGATGCCTTTCGCGCTCGATTCTTTCGGGCAGCCCCTCTTCCTCATCAGTAATATGGCCATGCACACCCAGAACCTGAAGGCCGACTCCCGATGCAGCCTCTTCGTCGGCCAAGCAGGGGCCGAGGGCGATGCGCTTGGAACGGCCCGGGCAACCCTGATCGGCAATGCCGAACCTGTGCCTGAGAACGATGTAGGTGACGCTCGGAAGAGATACCTGGCTCGCCACGAGAATAGCCGCTACTGGGTTGACTTCTCTGACTTCAGCTTCTTCCGGCTCCAGCCCATCGACCTCTACTACGTCGGGGGCTTTGGCGTAATGGGCTGGGTTGAGGCCCAGGACTATGAGCACGCGGCTCCGACCCGTTAGCCGAGGCCGCGCCCGGCATCCTCACTCACATGAACGCTGATCATGTCGATGCGATGATCCTGCTGGCCGGGTTGCATGCAGGAATCGAAGCGACCGAGGCCACGATGACGTCGGTCGATCGCTTGGGCTTTTCACTCAGGTTGAAGACGACTACTGGAGTCAAGGGTGCTCGCATCAACTTCCTCCGCGAGGTCGCTACTCCGCAGGACACTCGTGCGGTGCTCGTCGAGATGGTACGTCAAGCCAAGGCACAAGGCTGAATACCTGCGGCCACCCTCTAACACTTCGACTGCTGAAACAACTTCCAGCCACGGCGTTGTGGACACTGTTTGTGGCTTAGTACGCAAAATCGCTTGATCCATGCGGAGTGTGCAGTTACCGCGCAGCTGTGCAGTTATCAGCGGCTCGACGAAATCAGGCTAAAAAGGCAATGCTAAGGACATCAATCAACTGCGGGAAAATGGGTCCAATAAGAGCAGTTGACTGCGCCAGAGGCGGAGTAACTGGTGCCAAAAACTTGTCTCGGGCTCCGGCGATTTGCAATTCTGACTTGGGATTTGATTCGGCAAGCTAAGGCCGACTTCCTACTGGTGCTCTTGTGCCCGGATTAAGAGCATGGCTCCGGTACTAGCGATCGCTGGCATGGTGGCAAGGGCGGTCATAGCGGCAGCCCTTTGACCCCGTTGGAGAGACTTTTCAACCTATCGTCACCGGGCCGAATCGGATCCTAATTTTCCATCGAGGAGACGACCGATGACGGCAGGTAAGAAGTTGTGGCGAAACCGGAAGGAGAGAAAGAAATGGGCGCGACGATTGCAATCGGAGGACCCAGGCCTGGAGG
>NZ_JQKI01000145.1 GCF_000745965.1 Edaphobacter aggregans DSM 19364
GATAAGGTGGTTGTTCGATGTGCGACCACGAGCCTTGTGGATCAGCGCACCTCCACCCCCGTCGCGATACGCCGTCAGCAGCCGCCGTGTCTGCCTGGTACTGAGTCCCAGAATCGCCGCGGCCGAAATCTCCGTGCGCCGCCGTGCCAAAACCTCAGAAAGAACCTCTATGCGTTGCAGTTCACGTCCGCTCATCGTTACTAAGCCCAATCTCTTCCTCCCGAAGCTCACTTTCGGAAGGGTAGTTTGGACATTTCAACTTTGCAGAAACCGGACATTTCTACTTTGCGCGTACATGTTCACTGTACATAATTCGCATTATCAGACGTAGAGTCAATAACTTACAAATGATAGTGAAAGCATAGCATCTCCATTGCTGGAGGTGCTATTGCTCTTTGGGGTTCAGACTCATTCGTGCAATTGCGGGAGCGATGTCGATGCCGTAGAGCAGTTTCCGTACAGCCGCAACACCGTCGTCGCCTGTCCGCTGTGCGGCGAGCTGCGCCGCTATCGTCCCAGCGAAGTCTTTCTCGGTTGGGTCGACGGCCTGGTCGAGGAGCAGAAGGCCAGCCGTCGCTTTCGTCCGTTTGTGCGTAAGCCGCCTCGCCGAGAGCCGGATCGCGAGGACTGATTTATGCCCCGCGTCCTGATGAACTTTCAGCACTACAAGGATTGGGTTGTCCATTTCATCGAGGCTGACTGCCGAACTACGATCGGCCGCCGCTATTTCCACTTCGCCACTGAGGAGGGCCTTCGCACCTTCGTCTCCCGATGCAACGTCGAAGACATGGCCGACTTCGAGCACGCCATGCGCGCCTGGGCGCGCGGTAACAGCTACGCCAATCTCACCGAGGAGCAATACCACAAGCTCAAGCAATGAGACCTAGAAACGCCGGCTTTGAGCAGAGCACCTGAGCATTAGCTAGGCTATGAGGTCTACCGGCCAATGCCTCCACCGAGTAGTGCACCGACGTTTTGTTGGACCTTGTGCGGCCGCTACTACCGAAAGTCCGACAAGCAGAAGATCGCCGAGGCATTCCACGCCACCAAGGTCGATGTCTTCGTCCTGCCGCCGTGGGACTACAACGTCGCACCCACCAGCATGCAGCCCATCATCCGCTCCAGCCGAGACACCGGCGAGCGCGAGTTGGTCTCGATGCGCTGGGGCCTGGTGCCATTCTTCGCAATCGACCTGAAGGCCTTCAAGGGCTTCTCCACCATCAACGCCCGCGCCGAGACCATCACCACCTCGCGCACCTACCGCGAGCCCTTCAAAAAACGCCGGTGCCTGGTTCCCAGGCCTCCGGCTTCTACGAGTGGAAGAAGCTTGACGCAAAGAACAAACAGCCCTTCGCGCCCATCGCACCCGCTCCACATGGGGCGGTAATTGGAAAACTGTTTCCGTCTATCTCACCGACGCAAGCAGATCGACCCGCCGACGAAAGCACCGTTGACCCCGACGGAGCCCACCGCCGCCGACACGCTCCAAACGATGACCCTAGACCTGAAGGCAAAACCCGCTCCCAATGTTCCACACGCCGCGCCAGCGCGACGAGCGCATTCCCTCGCATGAAGAGCTGCACGAGCTGAAGAAGACCGCCACGACAGGCGTTACAGTCGTAGCGATTCCGCAACTCTTCCCCACACCGCCCGAGCTGGCAGACCGGATGGTTGCGCTGGCAGACATTCAGCCATGGCAACAGGTCTTGGAGCCGTCAGCAGGTACGGGCAGGATCATAGATGCGATTCGCCGCAACGCTCACGGCTACGCGATCGCCGCCGTAGAGCTGAATTGCAACTTGGCTCACCGGCTCCGCGCCGTTGGTTGCGTGGACGACACACACCAAGCGGACTTTCTGGAGTGCAACGGCAATCTCGGCACGTTCGACCGAATACTTATGAATCCACCGTTTGCGAATGCAGACGATATCAGACACATCACCCACGCCCTCAAGATGCTGAAGCCCGGAAGCCGTCTCGTAGCTCTATCCGCCAACGGTCCACGCCAGCAGGACAAGCTAAGGCCCATCGTGGAGTCTCTAGGCGGATCGTGGGAAGAACTTCCCGCAGACACCTTCAGCAGCGCAGGAACAAGCGTCCGCACCGTTCTACTAGCCGTCACGAGCGGCCAGTAAATTGCCGAGGACTGAGGCCGGGGGACACTCCCCCGGCAAAGGAGGAAGCATGGGCGGGAACCGCAAACACGGCTACAGACGGGGTAATCGCGGAGGCTTCAAGGGTGAGCCGTGGTTTTGTGACGGATGCAAGAAACTCCACGTATACACCCGGTTTCGCAACGGCACATTAGACGGGTGCTCTCTCTGTGATCGCAGATACAACCGTGAGAGCGAGGCAACAGCCGCCCGTTTAAACGGGCGCAAGGGTATAAACCTCTTCGGTTTTTCCCCTTGACCGCTTTTCCCGCTTTGCTCCATCAGGACCGCGACGCCGGCAATGAAACCCGGCCTCGCTCTTTCCCGCTTCCGCCAACCCAAGGACGCCCTGGCTGGTGACCTGCATATCGACATAGGCTTTGTGGTTCTCCCTGGCGTCCTCGAAGGTGACGGTTGCGCGAAACAGCCGCTCCATCTGGACGTCCAGGCGGGCAGCGTCGCCGCGCTTCCCTCCCCCTGTGCGTGGATTCAGCCCAATCTCACGCATAAAGGTGTCGAGACGATGTCAGACCGCAGTATGGATACGATTCAAAAGGAGCTAGCCGCGCTCAGTTAACGACTCTCTGCCGTTGGGTTAGGACGATGTCCGGTTCGAGCTCAGGGGGAGTAAGGTGCGGTTTGCCGACCAACTGGGAGTGAGCGGCTCAGCGAATTCCAAAGCGTTCGTCGTCACTCATTCGGTAGTGGTCGATATGGCAGCTTCGCCAGAAATGCATTCATTTCGCGCAGCACATCCACCTCGTTCGACCAGAAGATGGAGTGACTTGCAATTAGGTAATCGGACGACATGTAGCGCTGTCGGCTATTCCTGGCGGAAGTTCTCTACCATCTTGATAACGCTCTGGGGATCGCACTGAGTGTAGAAGATGGTGCGCCCGTCTCGCGACGCGCTTAAGCTGGGCTGCCCCTCGCTGGGGCTGTTTTCAAGTGACAGGACTGGCGTAATCCGCCGGGTGGCGAAACTATAGAACTCGATGGTAGGACGTGGTTCGGCATCGGCGTCGAGCAGGTAGAGTCCGCTCTCAGTCAAGGACCAGTTTCCCCAGTAGCCTACTTGCGGCTTGCCGGTCACCACAGGCGACTCGCTCCCTCCGCTTGCGGGCATGCTCCATATCCCAGGTTCGTCAAACTTGCTGTAGTAGATCGTTCGCCCGTCGTAGGACTCGAGAGGATCAAAGCCGCCATGTTCAGTCAGCCGTCTCTCTGACCCGTCCTCAAGAGAGTGCTTCCAGATCTGCCTGCCTCCCGCACGCGGGGAGGTGAAGTAGATGGACCTGCCGTCGCGGGACCAACTTGGCACGTAGTTGTCGGAGTCACCATGCGTGATCGCATGAAGGTTCCTGCCCTCTGCATCAACGACGTAGACATGGGAGTAGATATGAACGTTATCCTCTACGCGGGCATCGAAGGCGATCCATCGTCCATCGGGCGACCAGCGCGGAGTGCCCGAGAACCGGCCGATGGTCGTCAGTTGCACCGGGTGATCGCCCTCAGAGCTGTTGAGCCAAATCTGGTTTGTGCCGGAACGTGCTGATTGCAGCGCAAGACGCGTCCCGTCCGGGGAGGGTTGGGCAGCGTCTTCCATGAACTGTGAATAGATGAGCTTCTTGGTACGAAGTACTGGGCCGCCTGCTTTCGAAAGATCCGCTCGCCAGATTGCCGCGGGAGCAAAGTGACTGGAAGACCCCCCCGCCTGATTCTCCTCATAGACAAGCTTGCGCCCGTCCTGGGAGATCGAACCCACGCCCGGGTAGACCATCTCAGGTTCGAACGGGCCGCCTGCTACCGGCACCCTCCAGGGACGCAGCATGTTTCCTCGCAACCAGTAGAGGACGATGTATTTGCCATCGGGTGTCCACATCGGGTTCCAGAAGTTTGTACCGTGTGAAACAAGCTTCGGTGGGCCACCGGTAAGAGGCACGGCATAGAGCTCGCTATAGCCTGCGTCGGTGTAACGAAAAAATGCCACGGTTCGTCCGTCCGGGGAGAGCGCATCGTCGGCAGCAAAGTCTCCGTGAGATCCGGTCGCGAGACAGCGCTTCTCACCGGTTGCGAAGGAGAAGAGCACAACCGCGCGCGGACCACCTGGGGCGCACTGGTCGAGCATCACCATGGCTTTGCTGTCCGGAGTCCAGATAGGCCGGCCCGCGACCCCGTCCCGGCAGGGCGAGTTCGTCAGTCGACGCTCGGGGCCCCCGAGTGCGGGGACCGTGTAGACCCCATCGCGGTCGCTATTGCAGCGGGCAAAGGCAATCTCCCGACCATCCGGCGACCACTGCGGCGGGCCGGGAACACCGTCGCCCCGCTTGTGGTGTGTGAGTTGTAGCGGCGTGTCACCTCCCACCAACTGCACATAGATGTCGTAGTGTGTGCGCTCCACACCATTCCAAACGAACGCGATCTGACGCCCATCCGGCGAAAACGATGGGGAGTTCGCGTGTCCGGGCGCACTCGTGAGAACCGAAGAACTCAGATCCGAAGACATCATGTTCGGCTCGCCCGAAGATGGCTTAGGCTGAAGGGCGGATCGAAGAGACGCAGATCGAATGAGCGCGGCGATTCCAATTGCTGATACGACGCATACGATTATTAGGGCTGCGACGGGCGCGGGGATACCTGCCCTCGAGCCGGTTTCCGTTATCCGTTCGAGTTCGCTGAGCAGGTCAGCGGCGCTCTGCCAGCGGTCGTCCGGGGACTTGGCGAGGCACCTCCGGACGAGGCGGTCCAGCGCCGGCGAGGCCAACGGCTGTATCGCCGAGACCGGCGGCGGGTTGGTGGACATCACTGCCGCAATCAGGCTCGCGTGGCTCGAACCCTCAAAACACTTGCGACCAGTGATCATTTCGTAGAGCATCGCGCCAAAGGAGAAGATATCGGAGCGCGCGTCACTCTCCTTGCCTTCGAGTTGCTCCGGAGACATGTATTGCAAGGTGCCGAGGATCGTCCCTTGAGCCGTGATTGGCGACGCGGCGGTGGTCCCGAGGGTATCCGCCTCGTAAGACACCACCGGCCCGGCTATCTTGGCCAACCCGAAATCGAGCAGCTTGGCCCCGCCGCGCGTCAGCATGACGTTGCCCGGCTTCAGGTCGCGGTGGACTATACCCCTGCGGTGTGCGGCGTCGAGAGCACCAGCGATCTGGATGGCGATGCGAAACACTTCTTCGATTGGCAATGCTCCCTTGCAAAGACGAGCTTCGAGGGTTTCACCCTCGAGATACTCCATTACCAGGAATTCCACCGAATCCTCTTGACCGATGTCGTACAGCGCGCAGATGTGCGGGTGATTCAGGCTGCAGACGGCTCGCGCTTCGCGCTCAAAGCGCCATTTCAGATCAGGATCGGACGAAAGATGAGTGGAAAGAATTTTGACAGCGACGTCGCGTCCGAGGCGCGTGTCCCGCGCGCGATACACCTCTCCCATTCCACCAGCACCGACCGCTACGAGGATCTCGTACGGGCCAAGTCTGGTGCCTGGGGTCAGCAGCATGGTATGGGTGTGGATTCCGACCTTTGTAGAAAAATCGAAAGGAGGCTTTTCGAGGAAGCTGCCGGCGCGCTCGTCTTCCATCAATAGCTGTTCGACCAGGTGCCTTAATTCCGGCTCATCCTGGCACGCGGCATCGAGAAACGCACGCCTGGCCTCGGGCGCCATATCCAGGGCGTCGCCGAACAACTTCTCCACGGACTGTCTGTGCTGGCCCATCTTCGCCCATCCGATAGCAGCAGACGAATTGTCTGGCCCGCCATTCCACCAGCACCGACCGGTGTGAGGATCTCGTACGGACCAAGGGCCTGGGGTCAGGGCATGGTATGGGTGTTGATTATATCGCTCGGCTCAAATGCTCAGATAGCGAAAGAGAGCCCTCTCGCCCAGCCATCTGCCGAGCCGCGCCCAGGAAACCTGATAACGCTGGATGAAAAATCGGCTCCACGGGGAAGTGATCTTTTTGCAGGCGATTGGCGGCGCCTCCCGGGATTTGCCTGGATCACGGGCAAACCAAAAGTTGCCCATGAAGAGGTGAATCGTTGCCTACCCTTCCGCGGGGTGTGAGCTCGCCGCGCGCATTCAGCTCTGCACCCTATTATGAGCATCGAGTAGCAGCCTAGCTCTAACAATTACGCCTGCACCCCACTAAACAAAGCTTGACCGATCTCAGCAGCGTTTTCAGGTTCAGCAGTTTCTTCATTTTGTACTGAAGAGTCAAAGATCGCTCGCCTTGCATGTCACCGCCGCCAACGAGCAGGACCGCGCCCAGGTGGAGAAGCTCGCCGAAGCGGTGCAGCAGATCACCGGAGACCACGTGGAACTTGCCTACGTTGACCAGGGCTACACCGGAGAAGCCACTGACAGCGCGGCCGCCCGGCACGGCATTCAACTGGAGGTCGTCAAGCACACGGAGGCCAAACGTGGCTTCGTCCTGCTGCCGCGCCGATGGGTCGTCGAGAGAAGCTTCGCTTGGGCCGCACGATTCCGCCGCCTGGCCAGAGACTACGAACGCCTCTCCCAAACACTCGCCGCCTTTCACTACTTCGCCTTCGCGTGCCTCATGCTCAGCAGAATCTTCAAACTGCTCAACTGAAGTCATTAACAGCCTCTAGAAAAGCAGACCTCGGTTGCAGTGCAGGGTGATGCTCAGGGACGGGCTGGAGGTCCTCGGAGTAGTGGACGTGGACCAGCCGCCACTTCCCACCTCTCAGCTAGAATGGACAACTCTCGCCGTTAACTCTGTTGTGGGGTGCGAAGATGCGAAAGATTCAGTACGGAGTTGCTGTCAGTTTGGACGGCTATATCGCCGGTCCTAACGGGGAATCGGATTGGATCCAGATTGATCCAGAGATCGATTTCTCTGCAATCTGGTCGCAGTTTGACACTCTGCTTATGGGGAGGCGGACATATGAGGCCGCGACTAGAAGGTTGGGGCGAGCAGCCTTTGCTGGAAAAGCTACCTTTGTCTTCTCAAAGCAATTAGAACCGAAAGATCATCCGGGCGTGACAATCGTATCTGAGCTGACCCACCCATGGATACAAGCTCTTAAGAAGCAGGAAGGGAAAGACATTTGGTTGATGGGCGGCGGTGAACTGTTTCGAAAGCTGCTTGACCTTGGCGAGGTCGACTCGGTGAATATCACGACAGTTCCAGTGATGCTCGGCGACGGCACGCCTTTGATGTCTCCTCCCTATGCCCCAACTAAGCTCGCCTTGCTGACTCACCGCGTATATAAATCGGGGAGCATCTCGATGACCTACGAGTTGAAGTCCTAGCGCCAACGGAAGCGACAGCTACCCAGCTACGCATCGGCAACGCATCCGCTTTGCTGATCAACACGGATAAACCCATCGGCCTGATTGGAGATCAGGTCGGGTACAGAGCTCAGTTGTACTGCACGAAAAAACCGGGATTATCGGCAACTTCAATCGAACTTGCCGATAATGAGGGAATTACAGTCTCGTTGGTAAATACAAGAGCGTTTTCAGTACCGAATCGGTCAATCTGGGTCGTCCAACGTTTCAAGGTAGGACGTAGCAAGTACACCGATCACGACGAAGAGCAGAAGTGTCGCATAGGAAGTGAGATCAACAAGTCCGGCTCCTGAGCCATAGAACAGAGATTTCAAACTGCCACTGAGTTCGTCGTATGGAGAACTCCAATTCCTCAATTCAGGAAACAGTGAGACGGATGCCGCCAATCCAACTACGAGCTTCGGTGAGGGGTAGACCAAAAGAGCGAGCAGAGCAGCGGATAGAAGCAAATACGTCGCTGTCAGATAGACTACAGCAGGATTCATCCAGGCAGGTCCCACGCCGTCCCGGAAGCCGAGCGTTCCTGCGTGAAGTTGCGAGAGGATATCAAATGGGGACAAGTGTGTTCTGCCAAGGACAGCTGGGTCAGCTACGATAAGCGGGACGAAGATGCTGCAGAGACCGATAACAACAAGCCCGATAGCGAATGAGCGTCTTCGTTTCCCAAATGCTTTCAAGCGATCCGGTGTGAACCACGTCAGGACGAGGAACAGGAAAACTCCGACGGTGAGTAAAAGGTTGATCAACCGCTGCGCCTAAAGATTGATTCTATGTTCTCCTGATTATGATAAAGCCACCTAAACGTTGGCCAAGCACTTTCAGCTTTGACATACATGTTTGACCAGCATTCGTCCCAACTAGCCGATGCTAGGCGTTTGACCGTAGACAATTCCATGAAAACGGACTTTCGAGTAACTACTGGGCCCCTCGTGAGCCGACATGTAATATCGGAATCGAATGCTGAGCACAGACATGCTGCTCCACGTCCGGAGAATGAAAGCGCCATGACTATCCTCGCTCGCTTGGAGCTCTGGAAGGAGCAAGGCGCAATATCGACTGAGCAGCAGGCTCATTTAGCGAGCCTCTCTCGCGGAGAACCCTTCTCCCTCTCGCTTGAGCTCAACCTTCTCCTCTATGCAGGTGTGTTGGCGTTCGTTGCCGGACTTGGCTGGACTATCTCCACTTGGTCGCAGCAACTCGGTGATGTACTCGTCCTGACCATTCTCTCCATCATCCTCACGGCCTCTTTTTGGTATTGCTTTTCCCGCGCGCCAGCCTGGTCGGCTGCGGAGACGGCTGCACCGACTCCGATCTTCGACTATGTCCTCTACCTCGGCAGCCTCGTCTGGTGCGTAGAACTCGCTTACCTGGAGAACCGTTTCCACGTCCTTTCCGGACAATGGGATCTCTATCTCCTGGCCACGGCCCTCCTCTTCTTCTTCCTTGCCTATCGTTTCGACAATCGCTTCGTGCTGTCTCTCGCTTTGTCCTCACTCGCCGGATGGTTCGGGCTCACTATCTCGCATTGGCCGTCTCATCAGGACGCGGCATACCGGCTATATGCCTTGGTTTACTGTTTGGTGGTCGGTACAGTTGGAGCGATTCTTGAGCGCCTCAAACTGAAGTCGCATTTTTTTACTACGTATCTGAACGTCACTGCCAATGTTCTATTCTGGGCAATCCTTTCCGGGGTCTTCAATTCGCACGGCTATGGCTTATGGCTTGTCGCTTTGCTGGCCGCATGTGCCGCGTCCCTCGTCTGGGGCCTGAAGCGCCGGCAGTTTGCCTTCGTCGCCTACGCCGCCGTCTACGGCTACGTGGGTGTTAGCTGGATGCTCATCCGCAACGCCTCGGACAGCACCTTTATCCTGGCCTACTTCGTGTTCACCGCAATCGCGATGATCGCGATGCTTGTCCAGATCGCGCGTCGCTTTGGGAGGCCGGAGTGAGAATCTACACGGAATCGAACGAAGAGACCCTGCGTGCCCGCAAACTCCTGACGCAGTGGACCGGCGACGGTTCCCTCAGCAAGGAGCAGTACCAGCGCCTTGAACAAGACACGGTCTCCGACCTGCGCATCACCAATATCTTTTTGAGGCAGCAACTTGAAAGGCGTCTCGGGCTGCGTCTGCTGAGTCCCTACGGCTCGTGCTTACAGCTCGCAGCTCGTATTGCGGCAAGGATCGCAAAGCGGGGATGTGTGCCGCTACGGCCCATCCAGGATGAAGCGGGCTCGCACCGATGATTCCAACACCAATCTTTTTCATGTTCTCTCTCTTTCTGACTGCTTAGCTATCTTTGGTATGCGCGGTCTTCTTTGCTGCGGGTAGAACGGGGAAGGGGAGGATCTCAGGTTTGCGATAACGCGCTACGTTCACCGTCCAATTCTTCCTTCGTAATCTTTCGGAATGTTTGCTCAATCACATCAGCAGCTGCGTCCAGCCCGTGACCCTTTGCGATCACCTCTTTGAAGTAACGGGCTCGTTCGCGGTAGCTCGGATTCTCCAACACTTTTCGGATCGCTTCTAACATCTGGTCGCCGTTGAGCGTCTCAATTTCCAGAGATTCCCCTACTCCGTGATATTCGATTCTGGCAGCAACGCCGGGCTGGTCATAACCGATTGGAAGGGCGACCATTGGTACTCCCTGAGCCAACGCTTCAAGTGTTGTGTTGAGCCCTGCGTGGGTGATACAAAGCGCAGCACCCTTCAACAGTTCGAGTTGGGGGGCTGTGCGGACGATGATCGCATTGGATGGAATTGGCCTTAATTCATCGGGATTGATGGACTGGCCCACTGAAAGAACAAGCTGAACCTCTGGAAGCTCTGTCGCGGCCTCAAGTATCGCCCTGTACACATGGTCCAAGCCGTTTACCAGCGTTCCTAATGAGGCGTAGATCAGAGGCTTGCCATTCAACTGTTCCCATCCAAAAGCTACAGCCTCGCGCCCTTCATCATCGTGCAAGGGCCCAGCGTAGTGAAAGTGGGCAGGCAATTGGATGTCAGGGAAATCGAATTCCTTCGGAGCCTGCGTAATGACAGCCAGCTTGGAGATAGTGGATCCAGGCTCCTGCCAATTGATGTGGAGACCGTTCCTCTCTGCGTAGGGCACCGCTTCCGCCAATACCGGCATCAGTACCTCTCCGATTTGCTGCAATCCACTGACGTTCCTGGTCAACGCTTCCGAGGTGGTCTCGTGTCGCCAGTTGAAGAGAGGTGCCGGCGTCGATCCTGAGAAATCAAAGTGTAGAGCGCACGAAACATGGATAAACGGGATGCCCCTGCTCATGGGAACTAGTTCAAGGAAAAAGTGGATGGGATCCATTACCAGCGCCTCAACGCCTGCCTCATCCAGCTTTTGCGGAAGATTCTTTAAGGCTGCTCGAGTGAGAGGCGCGAATACCATCTTGCATGTATTTTGCACTACCTCAAATCCGTGTAGCTTCGCCACAGGTGCATAGGCTTCAGCCAGGGATCCCATCGGAAATTCTTCCTCGCAGTACGGAACGAAGGTCAAGCCGGCAGCCCGAGCGAAAGGTTCAGTGTCCAGAAGACCAATGAATATTACTTCGTGTCCACGTGACTGTAGCCTGCGTGCAAGCGCTGTCATGGGATTGAGATGTCCTGAGGCGGGATAACCTACAAAACCAATTTTCACAAATACCTCTTTTCTTCTTTGCATGCTCCTCAAGAGCAGCGCCAATTCTGAAATCTGATCGCTCGCCTGAAGTGTCGGGGAGATCAGGGTGATGGAGAGATTGCTACTTTCTTAGCGTTCATTCTTCCTCGAGTAGACGCGTGCGAGCTTATGCGCGGTTGCGGTAATGGCCTGCGCAGTGCCAAGCCTGGCTCGCATTCTGCGGAAAAACGCGCCGAAGTAGTCCTTGGCACGGGAGAGCAATTTGGCCCCAAGCCGGAGCACGATGGCTACTCGGTTCTTCACCTTCCGCGTCTTGGTGGAGAGCACTTTACCGCCGCTGATTCGTTTATCCGGATCACTTCCGTATACCAATCATCCGCCGCCCAGACCTCTAAGCCCAGAACCTCACGAATCGTGGTGTGAGCCTTCCAGTGCCATCGCCGTCTTGATCAGGATCTGTTCGGGAGATAGATGGCAACGCAAAAGCATCTCAATCGCGAGTGTCAGTGTAGTGCGCTGTTCGAAGGCCAATCTTCTCCACATGTCTTCCTGATTGATTTCAAGCTCAGTGCGCGTCATGTGTCTGTCCTCCAGGTGCCCGCTCTGCGAGCCAAGTTGGTTGCTCCTCATGAAGCGAGCTATTCGGGTTTGCTCGAGCCCCGCGGGACAAGGACGGTGACGCCTGTGCCGTCGACTATAGTTACATCTTGAATCTCTCCATTCTCTCCCCTCGCTTTTCAGCATGTCTCTTGAAGAGCCCAACCTATCGTATTGGATTATCTTATCCAGAATTAGATTCAGATTTCTCTCCGTATCGGCTTTCCCGCCTTCCCTGTTAGAAAATATTCAGGGATTTCGTACAGAGCGCCCCATTAGGCTGCAGTAATGCACTTGAGCGAATAGTCGGCTTCTCGGCAACTTGATCTTGGCTTGTCACACTCCCGCTTGGTCCGCGACAAATGAGCAGCCGGTTACACGGCCACTTGGCGAAGACTTAGACCGATCTGAATAGTTCGATGCGTCCTATGAGAGGGGATGTCAAGGAAAGATTTCCCCTCCGTCCTCTCCGAGAGGAGATGGATGTGGCGATTGGCATCCGGCCCGATCTCAGATCT
>NZ_JQKI01000146.1 GCF_000745965.1 Edaphobacter aggregans DSM 19364
GCTCATTCCTTCAACGTACTGCCCAACAGTTTACGGTGCTTGAATAATAAAATCGAGGAATCTACTTTATAACACAGTAGTACTAGATCCGCCGGCTGATTCCTCGCCGTCAAATAGAACTCTAAAGAGTGACCATAACGACTCTCTTTAGGGTTTCGCTCCATCTCTACAAGGCACGAAACTGGTGGAGTGTCGAAGGGTGGGTTTTGCGTCGTCTATACTCCACATTCGCTGGCGGTTGGCCTGGAATCGGTTTGCTTCTCATGCGTGTCATTCTGGGCGCTGCACTGCTTCTGCGTGCGAACTCGGCGCTGTGGAGCAACCCTGATGTCAGTACAACGATAATTTCCGCATTTCTGACGGGATTCGGACTCCTTCTGATTCCCGGCCTGTGGACGCCCCTCGTGGGAGCCTTGGTTGCGTTGCTGGAAATCTTGCAGATCATGACGATAGGCGGAGACCGATGGGTCACGGTTTTGCTCGGAACCATTGGCTGCGCTCTCGCCATGTTAGGACCGGGTCTATGGTCAGTCGATGCTCGCCTGTTTGGGTGGAAGCGCGTGGAACCTCCACCGCGCAGAGTCAGCCCCAAATCCTGAAAGACTCCTTTATTAATCACCGAAAGTTCTGGCTTGACGGAGGCTAGTACTTTCCCTCTCTAGAGGTCGCGATTTGGCTCGTCGTGGGGCTGTTTACAAACGGGATTCATTAGACAATTCACACATCGCACCAGCCATTCATAGGCTTATCTATGGCAACGAAATTTATTTCGGACTTCGGTAACACGAAATGAAGAAATGGCTGACTGGCTGCATATATAGCTGCCAGAGCATGCACCAGGAGGATAAACATATGACACGCGCTGACCTTGAAATCAATCAGGAAGCCATGTGGAGAACATTGGTCTTCGAACAGCAAACCACCCTCACACTCGCGGTTGAGATGCTCTTGCGTTGCCATCTCTCTCCCGAAGAGATCCTGACCAAGACAGCGATGGCACTGAAAGGCTCACACCTCGATTCGTGAGGTTTGCGAGGGCATGAAACCTTGATGGACCAAATTCGTTTCCAGCAAGGGCGGGACAGTTGTTACATACGCAAGAAATCCTGCCGCCGCTCCAATCGCAAAAAGGAGATTCCTATGAAGTACAAATTTGCGGGTATCGCCCTCGCGATAGGGCTGGTTACGGCGAGTGCTTTTGCTCAGAATACTGGGCAGGCGACCGCGGCCGTTGAGGGTGTGGCGTTTACGGTGGATGCAAACGGGGGGCATGCTGTCATACCCAATGCAAGAATTTCGCTGGAAGGTCCAACACACATCGAGGCTGAGAGCGATGGCGCGGGCAAGTTCGCATTCAATGCAGTTCCTCCCGGGACGTACACGATCAATGCACAAGCACCCGGCTTGGCCGCAAATCGGACCATCGAGGTTACGGCGGGCTCTGCTTCAGAAATAGCCTTGGAAATGAAAATCCAAGTCGTTGTGGAATCGACCACGGTCACGGCTAGTTCAGATCAGATCGACACCAAAGAGTCTTCTGGAACCAGCACGATCGGCGAATCAGCGGTCAGGAACATGCCAAATTTGGATGAACGCTTCCAGAGTTTGCTGCCTCTCATTCCGGGCGTGGTTCGCGGCCCGAATGGCCTCATCAACATGAAAGGCGCTCAGGCCTCACAGAATGGATCGCTGCTCAACAGCGCTGACGTGACCGATCCAGCTACGGGCACATCCGCGCTCAATATCCCCATTGATGTGGTTTCGTCCGTGCATGTTCTCTCTACGCCCTACGACCCCGAGTACGGGAAATTCACCGGCGCGGTCTCGAATGTCGAGACGCGGCCCGGAAGCTTCAACAAATTTCGGATCTCCGCTCAGAACCTACTTCCGCGTTTGCGGAGAGTTGATGGGTCAATCATGGGGATCGCCGCGGCGACCCCCCGAGTCACAGTCTCTGCTCCGATTGTGAAGGACCGTATTGCCTTAACGCAGTCGTTTGAATATCGCTATGAACGCAATCAGGTGTTTAGTTTGCCGCCGCTCGAAGCGTGGACTCGCTCTGAAAACGTCAACTCCTATACACAGATGGATGCCAACATTACGAAGAAGCAAACGGCGACCGCATCGTTTGCAATCTTTCCGCAAAAGCTTGATTACTACGGGCTAAACACCTTTACACCGCAGGAAAGCACGCCCAACTTACATCAGCGTGGATATCAGGCATATCTGCAGCACCGATACGTTACCGATTCGGGCAATCTGCTCACCTCACAGGTGAACTTCAGAACACTTGATGCTGACCTGTTGCCGAACAGCGATAAGCCTTATCAACTTCTCGTTGAAACCACCAAGGGCGGTTTCTTTAACCACCAGGACCGCAATACAATGCGCACAGAATGGGCAGAGATCTTCCGCTCCCACCCGCGTCATTACTTGGGATCGCACGAACTCAGTGCAGGCGCAAACTTCGCGCACAGTTCCTATGATGGCCGTCAGGAATTTTTGCCGGTACAGATTATCGGAGTTGCCAACTATCCTTTAAAACAAATCCAGTTCGGGAAAAGTTCGACCTTCTCCATTCATCAAAATGAGACAGCCTGGTTCATTGGCGACAAGTGGACTGTTTCTGATCGCCTGACGTTTGATTTGGGCCTTCGCTTCGATCGGGACTCGGTCACAGATTCGGTGAACACTGCTCCTCGCGGTGGGTTCGTCCTTTCACTGACAAGTAACGGCAAGACGATGCTCAAGGGCGGAGCAGGGTTCTTCTATGACCGTGTGCCGCTCAACGTTCCGGCATTTCGTTACGTGCCGGCTCGTACAGTGACTGAACTGAATTCAGCCGGTGAGGTCGTCAGTTCCACAAAATATTCGAACGTCATCTCGAGCGGCCTGCGAAATCCACGCAGTGAAGTCTGGAACCTCGAACTGAATCGTGAGGTTGCGAGTAATCTTCTGGTCCGAGTGGGGTACCAGCAACGCAATACAATCCACGGATACTTCGTCAATCCCATAGCGTCGGGATCAACCGGCAGCCTTTCGTTATCGAACCGCGGAAGTGGCATCTATAAGGAATTTCAGGTTACTGCCCTTTATCGAATTCACCGTAGCACGCTGAACGCTTCGTATGTCCATTCGCGAGCGTACGGCGACCTGAACGATTTCAACCAGTTTTTCGGTAACAACCCTCTGGCCGTAATTCAACCAAATCAGCGTGGTCGCCTGAACTTTGATGCGCCGAATCGAATCCTGGTCTGGGGAGAAATTGCCGCACCGTGGAAATTGACCGTCGCCCCCGTGCTCGATATCCGTAGTGGTTTCCCGTACTCAACGGTCAACGAGTACCGCGAGTTCGTGGGACCGAGAAATGAATTGCGATTCCCACGTTTCGTTTCGACCGACTTACAGGTCTGGCGCCGCGTTCGTCTCCCGATAAAGGAGCGCCATGCGCGGATCGGATTTGGCGTCTATAACGTCTTCAATCGCAACAACTACCGCGATGTTCAGAATGATCTCGACAGCTCTCGCTTCGGCCAGTTCTTCAACGGGCCCAGCCGCACCTTCCACGGCAAATTCGTAATGGAGTTTTAGACCATGAAACTGACTCTCAAGATCGCCTTTTTCACTTTGGCAATCGTGCTTTCCGAAGTGACGAGTGCTTCATCTCAAACCGGCGATTCGCTTCCATCTGCGGATGACGTGATCGCGAGGATGTTGCAAGGTGATGTCGAGCGCAGATCTGAATTGACGGGGTACTCGGCCCTGCGCCGCTATGTCGCTGTCAACAAGGATCGCCGGGCCGAGATGGTGGTACGCGTCGACTGCTCTCCTGACGGCACGAAACAGTTCACTGTTATCTCCGAAGAGGGATCGAACGCGATTCGCAAGCACGTTTTCTACAAAATACTGAACGAAGAGAGTGTTGCGTCACATCACGAGACCCGCGACGGCAGCCGTATCACACCAGCAAACTACAAGTTCAACATGGTCGGGCAGGACACTCTCGACTCCGGTCCAGCATATGTGCTGGCGATCATTCCAAAAACAGAGAACAAGTACCTGGTTGACGGAAAAATCTGGGTAAACGCGAAGGACTACTCTATCGTTCGCGTCGAAGGCCAGCCTGCACGAGATCCGTCCTTCTGGGTGCATAACGTGCATTTCGTTCACACGTATCAGGGAGTTGGTCAGTTTTGGTTCGCCTCTTCAACCCACAGCACGAGCGAGGTGCGAATCTTTGGGCGCTCGGAACTAACGATCGAAAACTCTGATTACGCGCTGAACCCACCGAAGAAACGTACAGCGGAAGCAGATTCTGTAGCGAGCCTGGTCCGATGAGAAAAATTCAGCTAATTATCGCGTTCGCTGCACTAATGCTATTTGCGTGGGTGATCGCCCATGTTGGCCCTTCAACCATAGTCGCGCAATTGAAGGCCCTGCGTGTTGCATTACCGATTGTGATGGCTCTGAGCGCACTCCGCCTATTCCTGCAGAGCACCACCTGGTCGGCATCCCTAAAGGGCGTGAATGTTGCTGTGAATACAACAACCCTGATCGGAGTGAGACTGGCTTCGCAGTCTATGGGATATCTCACAGTTCTCGGTCCGGTTATTTCCGAGCCGATGAAGATCAAGCTTCTTGGTAGCTCCAGCGAACCAACCATTAAGGCCACATTTCTGGATACCGGAGTTTACTGGTTCACCTCGGCTTTGGTTGCAATTTCAGGTGTCGTTTGTCTTCCTTTAATCGCCGCTCATGGTGCAGCCTACCATTGGATACCAGTTATTCTTGCGCTTGCTCTTGCTGTGTTCGCCATTACACGTCGCAGTCCCATCCTTACTGGCGTTGTGCGCGCATTTGGCAGGCGCGCTCCTTCCTGGCTCGCGCGCGCAGGAAACTTTGAAGCAGCTATCCGAACCTATCGCCTCCAGCAGCCTGCATTAGTTAGCCGGATGTTCTGGATCGGCGTGGCGTGCCAGCTGCTGATCGCTTCCGAAGTCTTGGTTGTCTTGTGGTCGCTGCATCTGCCCATTCATTTCTTGGCTGTTATGGCCATTGAAGGAGTGACGCGCGCATTGAAAATGGCGAGCGGTTGGATTCCCGCGCGAGTCGGATTTGACGAGGGCGGTGCAATTTCGGCGTTTGCGGTCGCCGGGCTTTCACCCATGCTTGGTTTGGGACTGGCTTTGACTCGGCGTGTGCGCGATCTCCTGTGGGCCTTGATGGGAATTCTTTGGCTCGCCTGGAATTCGCGCAGCTTGAGCCCTCGGCATGCAATCACACTTGGGCATTCAAGCAATTTATCGGGACGAGGTGTCTAAATGCAAGCAGTCATAGCTATTCCGTCATTCACAGCCCTGATCGGCAAACAGAAAATAACAGAACTACTGATGCGCCCGGTTGCCGGCGTTCCTCTGTTGAAGCGGATTGTTCTTACCGCAAGCCGCGCAGGAGCGAGTGACATTCTTCTAATTTGTCCCGAAGCCCTGGGTCACGCACTTCCACAGGAATTCTTGCAAGGGGTCTTCCCATATGGAAGTCGAATTAGAGTCATCCAATTTGACAAATTTAATCCGCGAGATTCCTCAAGCTGGGCGAAGATGGAGGCACACCTGGACGATCAGTTCCTTTGGATACCCTGGAACTGGGTCACAACCAAGCAATTCCTGACGAACCTGCAGCTTCAGAACACGGCCTCGGTGGACTGGGAGACGCCTGCTCGTATCTCCTTGCATGAGATTCGCGACCACGCCACATCCATTCTCCCCTCTCCTGATATTGAGGGTGTCCGAGTCACCTCGCCAGAAAGCATCGCGCGAGCTGAGCGCTTTCTGGTCGCACACTCTGGCAAAGTTCTGGATGGCATTCACACGTCTTTTAATCGCCGACTTTGCCGCCCATTCGTACGGCTGCTTTCTCATACTTCGATCACTCCAAACGCTGTCACATTCGGCGGTGTCCTTATCTCTGTTCTATCAGCCGTCGCGTTTGCACACGGAGACTACTTATATTCGGTGCTGGGTGCTTTGCTGTTCTACATTGCAGGCCTCTTCGACGAGATGGATGGAATGCTGGCACGAATCAAGTTTGCGGAGTCGCCGCGCGGAACTTGGCTTGAGGGGTTTGCCGACGGGCTCAGCTACTTGCTGCTATTTGGTGGAATCACAATAGGTCTCAGCCACCGATACGGCAGGCCCGCCACCCTAATGGGCATCGTGCTCCTCGTCGGGGCCATTCTTGCCTTAGTCACTACTTCGCTGCAGCGCCGCCGCGCCACAACAGCAGATCGGCCAAATGAATATCTGGGCCGCATGTATCAGTTACTCGATAAGGATTCAGGAAATTGGATCTCTCGTGTCGTACGCCAGCTTCAGGCCTTTGTGAGAAGAGGCATATTAGTCCACTACGTTGTCATCTTCACACTCATCGGAGCGCTCCCGCTAATCTTCTTCCTCGCAACGCTCGGCGCTCATCTCACCTGGATTTTGACCCTCTATTTCAATCGCAGATTCTTTGCCCAATCGTTCTATACCCGAGCAATACCAACTGTAAACACAATCAAGGAGACGTTATGAAGGCAGTAATATTGGCGGCAGGTCAGGGCACCAGGATTCGCTCCGTGCACGGGGAACATCCGAAATGCCTGATTGAAGTTGACGAAACTACGATTCTGGACCACCAACTCGAAGCACTCTCGATGGCCGGAATCAATGATGTGGCCATTGTGGTTGGCTACGAGAAGGAACAGATTGTCGATCACGTGAAGAGCAAAGAGCTGAGTTACAACCAAAGGATTCATTTCATCGAGAATCCGGCGTTCGCAATCACTAACAATATCTACTCGCTTTGGCTCGCAATTGATTGGTTGCGCGGTGACAGTTTTATCGTCCTCAATGCCGATGTCATCTTCGACGCCGAAATTCTCAACTCCGCCGTGCAACCCTATGCTCCGATCTCGATGATCGTGGACCCGTTGTGGCGGGATGAGACGATGAAGGTGATTATCGAAGGCGACCGCGTGACTCGAATGAGCAAGAAGATTTCACAAGAGGAGTTCAGCGGAACGTATATAGGAATTACAGTTTTCTCCACGTCGATCCAAAACAGATTTTTCCACAAGCTTAACGATCTCACGGCTGAAGGCCGCGTGAATGAATTCTTCAATGTCGCAGTGCAGAAGCTCGCAGATGAAGGCGTTCCCGTCGGTTGCACGAGCACAGATGGATTGGCCTGGGCCGAAATCGATGACCCGCTGGACCTGACGTTCGCACAGCAGAGTGTATTTCCAAGTCTCGCCGCAAGGATGGTCTGATTGTGTCAACAAAAGAGATCATTGCCGAGAACTTCGCGCCAAGCCAATGGCTCTCCTGGCCACGCAGTTCCATACGAGTGATGGATTGGAACATCGACCGTGGCTTAAAACTTCGGTCGATTATAGATTTCCTGGGGGATGTAAATGCGGATATTTTCATTCTTCAGGAAGTCGACATCAATGCGCGACGAACCCAGCGTCTGAACGTCGCGCAGGAGATCGCCCGAAAGTTGCGCCTGAATTATGTCTTCGGTCGTGAGTTTGTGGAGCTGACGCAAGGTTCCAACACCAGCCCTGCCTACCACGGACAAGCCACACTGTCCCGATGGAAAATTTCAAA
Source organism: Edaphobacter aggregans DSM 19364 (assembly GCF_000745965.1). GTDB lineage: Bacteria > Acidobacteriota > Terriglobia > Terriglobales > Acidobacteriaceae > Edaphobacter > Edaphobacter aggregans. The sequence continues at coordinate 7,653 of NZ_JQKI01000146.1, forward strand.
CTCGCGAATCATCCGTTTCCGAGAGCAGTCCAATTTCTGGAAACCACATTGGTACATACCAAAGCTGGAACCGTTCCAGGAGAGGCTCGGGGGAAGAATTGCGCTAGTTTCCGAGATCAACATTTCTGGTGTTTCAATTGTTTCTTACAACCTGCACCTGGAGAGCCGCGCCAATGATGAATTACGCCTTGCTCAGTTGGATGAGGTGCTAAAAGATGCGAGGGCATACGAGCCTGCACACCTGACGGTCATCGCGGGCGACCTGAACCTAAATGCATCCGATCCCGCGCCAGCCGAAGTGATAGCCCGGAATGGATTCACCCATGCTGTACCAACCAGTCGCCTGGCAACCACTCCTGCACACCATCTCCTCGAACCCGGCCGCCATATCGACTGGGCATTCGTACGCGGTCCTGTGCAGATCGATAAGGGATGCGTCCATAACTCAATCAAAGCTTCTGATCATTATCCAATCTCATTCGAAATCGGCCTTTCCCGTGGACATTGAAATGTACCTGCTCCAAAGCCAGATCGTTTACCACAGGACGGGTTGAGAAGCTCCACGAAATCGATTGCGGGCTCCGGGGTCATGGTGGAAGCGAAGTTGTCCGCCGTGCTGACGAACCTGCAATGGGAGCCATCGTGTGGTCTGTGCGTTCAAGTAATGGTTCCAACCAGAAGGGATGTCTATGCACAAGCTGTAATTCTGCAGTTTCCGATTCAATCGATCGGTTGCTACGTAACCACCTTCCACAACGACAGGAGATCCGGATGCTACGAGCATTAAGTATGACTTTGATATGCGGGACGGCCGTCATGGCGTTGTCTCAGAGTGATCCGTCCCATGTACCGCAACAGCAAACACCAACAAAAAGCACGGCAATAATAGGTCTCGACGGCGTCAAAAACAGGACAGAAGGAATGATGAATATCAATGACGGAAAACTGTGCTTTGTTCATTCCGGAACTAAGTCACAAATTCCGGCTGCAGCGATAGAAGACGTGGTCACCGCCGATGACAGTCAGAGAGTAATTCGAGGAACTCTGGGCACCCTCAGCATGTTCGGACCGTACGGATCAGGACGAGTTTTGAGCATGCTTCGCTCCAAGCTCGACAGCCTGACAATTCAGTACCGTGATGATCATGGCGGTCTGCACGGCGTGGTTTTCACCATGCCGGTGGGCAGTGCAGAGCCGTTCAAGCAGGAGTTGATCACACAAGGAGCACATACAACTATGCCCGCAGCCTCCAACACAAGAGGTGGGAAACAATGACGAACTTCTTCCAAATCACGACATGCTCATGTCTGTTCGCCATGATGTCGCTGGCTGGTCCACGCCTGTATGCTCAGCGCAAGGATACCGAGAAGATAAAGGCGTCGGCGCTCAAAGTAGAAATGATCCGATCTGACAAGATAAAGCTGCCGGCCACATTTGAAGTGGCAATCTATGAGAACCTGATTCAGCAATTGGGAAGGAAGGCCGCCTTCCTGCACCTCTATCGCGATGGCGATCGTGATGCCGCCAATGTCCCAAACCTCGTCCTCCTTCACACAACGGTCAGCGAATTTACGAAAGGAAGCGAGGAGATGCGGCAAGTCACAACGGTCGCTGGCGCAACATCAGTTACGATTCATTGTCGGTTCACCGACTCTGACGGCAAGACCTTACTGGAGAAGGATGTCAGCGGCAAAGTCCGATTTTTTGGCGACAATCTCAAAGCGACTTATGATTTCGCGAAAAAAGCTTCGGCGGTAGTCGCCAAGAACTTCTCTGCACCTGCAGTTCAGTCTTCCGCTCCTAACCTTGACGCGTATACGGCGTACCTACAAGCTCACTTCCGGATTCATCGGTAAAGCGGACGCAAGGGCTGGTGTGAAGCTGCCCCCGTCAATGAGAGCGAAGCGACGCGTTCTCTTCCGTGAGTTGGCCCAAGATGGCCTGAAGTTTGCCGAAGCTCACAAACGAACGATACGGCAAGATCGTTCGTGCTGGGCAACGATGGCCACAGTTTTGGCGATATCGCGGTGGACGATATGAAGCCTTCGTTGATCAACGAATACTTCGTCTCCCGCAAGGACGCGAAGCCTGCGACGATCAACCGGTATCGCTCCTTCCTGTCCATGTGCTTTCAGGAGGCTATCCGGAACGGGAAAGCGGAGAAAATCCCGCGCGTCTCGTGCGCCTACGTCGCGAAGACAATGCCCGGATTCGTTTTCTAACCTTTGAGGAAGAGGCTACGATTCGCCGAGGAATCCGCGAACGGACACCTACTCATGAGGATGCATTCATCTTCGCTATCGAAACGGGACCCAAGAGACAAATCGTGTATGGCTTTCTCGCTACGACGAGCCTCCTGATTCACCAGATGCCTGGTTTAAGGAGGTCAAAAAACATTTCGTACAATAAGACCGTGGGCTAAAGAATATTACTTGGCATCTCCTTCGACATACATTTATCTCTAGGCTGGTGATGGCGGGAGTGGACCTGCGGACGGTGCAAGAGCTAGCTGGGCACAAGGATATAAAGATGACAATCCGGTATGCTCATCTAGCGCCCGAGCACAAACTTAATGCGGTCTTTTAGGGCGAAGCAAACATCATAGAGCGTGTTTCATAAATAAATTCGGTCTCAAGCTGTGTACTTCTGCGTGAGATGATTGGTTTGTGAACTTCTTGCATGAGCAAGAAGCGATTCGAGTGCTGCCCGAGCCGCCGCGGCGCAAGGGCAAGCGCAGCTGTCCATGGGCATCCAACCGGGCTTGCCAGGAGGGCATCTTGTGGGTGTGTTGCAAACCGGTGCTGCGTGGAGATTTTTGCCCGACAAGTATCCCTCCCCGGCAACCTGCTGGCGGCGATTGAAGCAGTGGGAGTAGCAGGATGTCTGGCTCAACGCCGGCGGGCGCTGCTGGGTGCGCTCGATGGCGAAGGTCTGCCGGATCAGCAGCTCTTCGCCACGGAGCTACTGCTCTGCAAAAGCCTTTCAAAGGCGTCTGAATTCAGCAGGTCAAGAGATTGCACTACTAAGTCGGCAGCGAGATGCTTACCGTTGCGACTCACTCCAATGCTCCGCATCCCAGCGGCGCGCGCTGCTTCGACCCCGGCGACGGCGTCTTCGACAACAATGGACCTTTTGGGTGATGTGCCAAGCTGCGAAGCCGCCATCAGGTACACTTCCGGATCCGGTTTTCCTTTGTGCACATCCTCCGCCGAGACGATGGCCTGAAAACAGTGGGCCGCCTTCAGCGATTCAAGGACTACTTCAATATTAGGACGGGGCGCTGCGGAAGCAATTGCCTGTAGCCATCCCTCTTCGTGAAGTCGGCGGACCCAATCGGAAACCCCGGGCAGTGGCGACATGCCATGTTTGCGAATGAGATCGCGGTATAGCTCTTCTTTAGCGCGTGAGATCTTCTCCACCCGTTCCGGGGTTGATGCGGCGCCGAGCCACCTGGGAACGATGGAATCATTGCGCTGTCCGAAGGAAGAAAGAAACAGCTTGCGCGTGATGGGAATGCCCTCTTTCGCCATCGTGTCGCGCCAGGAGATCCAGTGGAACTCCTCTGAATCGATCAACGTTCCGTCCATATCCCAAAGTACCGCCCGCGCTGTGCTCATCGACTGATCTCCATCTAAAGTGCCCCTTTATGAATTGCTCCTGCGGAATCCCTCACCAAACAAGCGTCGCACAATGCCGATCGACAGGTGCTTGCTGAGCAGATCGCGAAATAACGCAGAGCGAACCTCCGGTTACGCGGCTTTTTGGACAACCTTGGAGAGCGCAAAGTCTTCCAGGTGGCGTGCATCGCTATTGAACTTGCGGATTCCCTCAGCAAGCTTCTCCGTGGCCATCGCGTCCTCGTTGTGCATCCAACGAAATGTCTTCTCGTCCAAGTGGAGGCGCTCTTCCTTGCTTTCCTGCGCCTTTGCCGGATCGAGCTTGCGCTCCAGGGAACCCTCGGTCTGCTCCAACTGTTCAAGAAGCTCTGGACTGATAGTCAGCAAATCCGATCCGGCCAGGTGGAGGATCTGATTCACGTTCCGGAAACTCGCACCCATAATCTGGGTCCTGTAGCCATATTTTTTATAGTAATTGTAGATGCGGCTAACCGATGCAACGCCGGGATCCTGGTCCGCGGGAATCTCCCCGCCGCCATGCTCCTTCTTGTACCAATCGTAGATACGACCAACGAAGGGTGAAATCAAGGTAACTCCAGCTTCCGCGCATGCGACTGCCTGGGCAAAGCTGAAGAGAAGTGTCAGGTTGCAATGGATGCCTTCCTTCTCAAGAAGTTCGGCGGCTCGAATACCTTCCCACGTGCTCGCGATCTTGATGAGGATGCGTTCGTGCGCCACGCCCTTCTCATTGTAGAGCGAGATGAGCTTGCGAGCTTTCGCGATAGTACCCGTGGTATCAAAGCTCAAGCTGGCGGCAACCTCGGTAGAGACACGGCCGGGGACGACTTTGAGAATCTCGC
>NZ_JQKI01000147.1 GCF_000745965.1 Edaphobacter aggregans DSM 19364
CCGTTGATGCTGCGGATGCTTTCCACTGCGACGACGGTCCGCAAACCGGGCCAGTCGCGCAAAGGCTCGAGCAGAGCGGTCTGCGGACAGGCGAAGACTCTGCGGCGGACCAGGCGTCCATGTTTGTCATCGAACTCGTCCGAGGCCGGCCGGTTGGATGAGCCAAGTGCAAAACAGGTTTCGAAGCAATGATCTCGCACCGCGGCAAAGATCTTGCCCTGATTGGCCTTGAGCGTGACCAGATAATCGGCGCCCCGTTCGAGGGTCTTGCTGGCGATCGCCTTTTGGCAGCCCATCGCGTCCAAGGCTCACGAAGGCGCGAGGGTGGAGTGGTGAAGAGTTTTGCCCAGTGGGGGAGCGTCGAAGGGCGCGAGCTTTTTTCGATGAGCGGGAGGAGCTTGCTGACGTCTGGCCACTCGGGCTTCCAGGTGAAGTGAATGGCGAGGGATGGGCGCTGGTAGCAGGGACTGAGCCAGAGATCGTCCTGCGATGGTGCGGAGTTCGGTAACGAAGAGGTGCGGCGTGATGCGGTCGCGGAGCTGTTCGACGGCGAGGATGGCGGGGTAGGCGCGGTTGAGGGGGACAAAGTATTCGGCCTGCAGTTCGGCTCCGCTCGAGGGGGTGAAGTTCATCATGATCCCGGGCGTGACGTTTTATACCCGCGTGTCCCCTTCCATACCAAAGTCATCAATGCCGCGGTGTGGGATGCAACGCATGTTCTCTCGATGGCTGCTCTATCATGAATCCGATCTGTGGATTGAAGAGCACTACACCGAGGCCGTCGCCAACGCGGCAATCTAAGCTTCAGCAACGTTTCGGGCGTGGAAGCCCTTGGCTGCCTTCGTTACGCTCACGGTCAATTGAACCGTTACGGCAAACGGGCAGAACAAGAAGGAATGCCCGATTACGATCTGCGTCGATGGCGCGAGGCGGCTGTTATCGACGACGTAAAAAGCCAAAAGAGGACCCATCACAGTCGGTCAAAGCAGCGCGAATGGTAAGAATTAGTTCGGTACCGTCCGCGGCTTCGGTGCAAAGGACAAAGGCTCGGCCAGGTGCCGGGCCTTCGTCTTGGGTACAAGGAATATGTAATATATTCAGCTCTCCGCAATTGCTAGTATCACGGCTCGGAGCTGTCCGAACACAGGGCATATGCGAGCTGCGAAGACTGATCGCGACATAGGAAGACCTCGACATCGCCCCATGCATCGAACCGCTATCGACTACTAAGCCTTCTACACAGGGTGTACATGCTCCCAACGCGCCGAGAAGTGATCGCAGGGCTATGTTCGACGCTTCTTGAATGGTTGCCGGGCTGCAATCGCGCCAAGCCGGAGCCCGTCACGATTACCTATATGGATCCGGAGTGGTCGCACGACCGGTCGCAACGACGTTTCCTCTCTGAAGGAGTTCTACGGCAATTCGAGAAAGAAACAGGGATTAAGGTAAAACACCTGCCCGCTCCCGAAACCTCAGAGGGACAGCTGAAGCTCACCCAGGAGCTGCTTGCGGAAAAGGATACGCCAGATGTATTGGGCATCGACGTCATTTGGTCCGGACTTCTGGATGACGCACTCCTTGATTTGAGGCCTTTCTTCAGTTCAGAACTTTCCGCTGCCGATCCTGACTTAGTTAAAAGCTATACGGTGAACAACAGACTTGTTGCTATTTCTTATCGCCCTTATGTTGGTGTGCTTTTGTACCGCACGGACCTGTTAGCGAAGTATGGGTACCACACCCCACCTCAGACCTGGTCCGAACTAGAGAGGATGGCTTTCCGGATTCAGGAAGGAGAGCGGGCCGCTGGTGAGAAGGATTTTTGGGGGTTTGTGTGGCCAGGGGCAGCAGACGAGTGTCTGACTTGTTTGGCTTTGGAATGGCAAGCGTCGGAAGGTGGCGGAAAGATTATCGAAGCTAACCGAACGATTAGTGTGAACAATGAGAATGCTATACGGGCATGGCAACGTGCTGCGCACTGGATCGGTTGGATATCGCCTCCAAGTGTTACTGCGTACGAGGAATGGGACTCCATCAATCATTTCGGAAACTCAGGCAAGGCAGCATTCCGGCGTGGCTGGACGTCTGACTATTTTCTCACCAACCCTGCAAAGTCAATGATTGATGGGGAAATGGGTGTGACAAGCGTCCCGTCGGGAAGTCTAGCCGTGGGAACCCTCGGCGGGTTTGGCATAGGAATATCGAAAAGGTCGAAGCACCAACGAGAAGCCATCGCGCTGGTGAAATTCCTGTTGCACAAGGAGTCGGAGCTCGAGGCTGCTAGCACAGGTGCTGAGTTGCCCACTGGAACTGCACTCTACCGTCTGCCAACCGTTCTGAAAGCATACTCGCGATCAATATCAGCTGGCCAACCTGTAGGAGAAAGGATTGTGAGTCGTCCTTCCATGGTGGTAGGGAGGAACTATGATGACGTTTCGCATGCTTATGCCCAGGCAGTGCATGCCGTATTGACGCGGAAGAAGAGCGCTCGCGTTGCTGCTGCTGAGCTGGAGGCGGAACTCGAGCACATCACCGGTTTCGTCAAAGGCCCCCCTGAACCAACCGAAACCCGGATATCCGCCCTGAAATAGCGCAGGTCAATCGCTGTGGGTTCCGTCCTTTTGTCATTGAGATAAGTTGTAGAGGCGGACATTATCATGAGATAAGCAATGCACGAAGCAATAGCAGGGCAAGGCACATTACCATCGGGCAAGCCAGCACGGATGATCACGCTCGTTTCGCGTGTTGGCATCAATACCCGGCTGACGCTCGGTTTTGTCCTGATCATCGTGTTGATGTCGGTGGCCACAGGCATCCTGCTCTGGCAGTCGCGGGTGATGCGCACTCAAGCGAACCGTCTCAAGGAAATGGACGAGCAGTTCATGGAGGTACAGCGCGCCCACGCGTTTCTTCTCTCGTTCCACAGCGAATCGGAACAATTAGTTAAGGCTCGGGATCTTGCACGCTTGCAGCAGGAAGCGCCTGCCTTGCGCAACCAGCTGAGCGATAGCCGGAGACAGACCGAAACAGTGTTCCGAGGAATCGAACCGAATAACATTCTCGATCCCACCGTCTTACAGACACTGGAGGCGATTCAAGGTTTACTGCCTTCGCAAGTTGATTCGCTTGCTGCCCTCGCATCCGTAGGAAATTGGGAGGCACTGCGTCAGCGGATGGAACAACCGCTCGAACCCTTTGAGAGCCTGAGTGCTGAACTAGTGGCTACCGCTAGCAGTGATCTACAAAAGAAACGTTCAGAAGCCGCTCGCCAGATTGAGAGTGCGCAGATTCGAACGCTATTCACCTTGCCCGGCGTAGGTGGCCTGACAATCATTGTTGCGGCTCTCTTGGGATTCAGTATCACGCAGAGCATCACTCGCCCTCTGAGATCCCTGGTCGACGGAACCTCCGCTCTCGCAAAGGGCGAATTTGGTCAGCAGGTCTCTGTGCAAGGCCGAGACGAACTCGCTCATCTCTCGCGAGTGTTCAACCAAACAACTATCAAGCTTCAGCAGCTCTATGAGAACCTCCGGCGGAGTGAACAAGAGCTTCGCAACGTCATCAACGCAATGCCAGCAATGATCTGGCGAGCAACCCCTCGAGGTGAGATTGACTTATGGAATCGCACGATGATTGAAGCGATCGGAAAGTCTGGGGAGACCTCTGAAAGCCTTGATCTCTTCTCCCAAGTCGATCCCGAACAGGTCGCAGCTGTGCAAGAGCGCTGGCGCCGATCCGTTCAATCGGGTATTCCGTACGAAGATGCGTATCGAATGCTAACCAACGACGGCAAATACCACTGGCATCTGGTTCGGGCAGAGCCGTTCCGAGATGAAGGCGAAACCATCATCAACTGGTACTGCATTGCAGTGGACATCGATGAGCAGAAGCAGGCTGAGGACCACCTTCGCGAGACACGCACCAAGCTCGGCAAAGCTTCGAAAATTGCAACTGTGGCTGAACTGTCGGCTTCGATCGCTCATGAACTCAACCAGCCACTGATGTCAGTGCTTGCAAATGCTCAAGCCGGTAAACACTGGCTCACACACAATCCGCCGAATCTGATCGAAACAAACGCATCGATTGATCGAATATTAAGAGATGCTCGCGGGGCGGATGAGACTATGCAGCGCATTCGAGCACTCTTCAAACGCGAGGCTTTCGAGAAGAAGGAAGCAAATATTCGCGAGATAGTGGGAGAGGCTGTTCGACTCATCCGGGAGGATCCAACCAAGCGTGAAATCCCAATTGACACGTATCTCGATGAGCGTCTCCCCACAGTCTCTGTGGACCCGATACAAATTCAGGAGGTGTTCATCAACCTGATTTCAAATGCGACCGAAGCGATGGAAGATATTGCAATCCCTCCCCTGGTTAAGGTTCGGGCAACCGTAACAGACCAGAGCGAGATGCTGGTACAAGTGATCGACCATGGTCCGGGAGTCAGTGATGGGGAAAACATTTTCGACGCGTTTGTGACTACGAAGGAAAGCGGGATGGGAATCGGACTGGCCGTGTCACGCTCAATCGTCGAAGCCCATGGTGGCCGCATATGGGCTGAGAATAACCCAGACGGCGGTGCGACGTTCAGTATAGCTTTACCTTTATCCTCCCTGAGTCACAATCCGAATGGACTCTGAACGTTCCTTGAACCGAACCCGGCATAGTCGGTCAACATCACATTTCGCGTCACGGCCTAATCTCATCCTGGATTTGAGTCAGAGATGGGACTGTTTCCCAATGTGCTGCGGGACGCGAGCGCTAAAGCCGCCATCAATTGGTCAAGATCATAGCAACACCAGAGAGAACCAGGTTTTGTCGGTCGTCTAGAGGCTGTTAATAACTTTAATTCCCATCTGTAGGAAGGCGGTGATTGTGTTGTTGTCATCGCGCAGCATAGTTTGGATGGGGAATAAGGGTCAGGTTGGTTATTCGAGCGATGTGAGCGATGAGGAGTGGGCTTTTGTGGCGCCCTATCTGGCGTTGTGTCGGGAAGACGCTGGGCAGCAGGTGCGACACCGCCGCAAACGCCGTCGCATCGTGCGTGTCGAAGATCAGCCGCGTCACATCGTCCGGCTCGTACGGAACCACCGCCTCGCTCAGAAAGTGCTTCAGCGGCAGGTCCGCAAGCGCATACCGAGCCGCCGCACGCTCCATCTCCGACTCAGCGGCCACTCCCGCCAGCCCATCGCCCGAACGCATCGGCGTAGCCTTCGCCAGCAGCGTCTTCAGATCGTCGAAGCGATAGTTGCAGCCGCCCATACTGTGAGAAAAGCCCATCGCCCGCCTCGAATGCACAGCCTACAACAGCCGCGTCTCAGTCAGCCTTCATCGCCACAATCTGCGAGGCCGGCCAGTGCATCGGATCGGCATTCTCGTTAGCCCGTACCGTCACGCCCTCCTCCACCGGCTTCACCTTCACGTTGAACCCATCCACCAGCAACAGTGGAGCGTCGCCAGCCAGATCCTTCGTCGCCGCCTCTATCGTTACCGTCCGCGTCTCGCCCGGAACCAGCGACAGATAGTTATCCGAGTAGAACACCGGCAGAACCCGCCCGCCTGCGCCCTTCTTGTGCAGCTGCAGATGCGTCATCAGCGCAATCGCCTCGGTCCCGTTATGCACCGTCACCGTCAGCGCCGTCTTCTCTCCTGCCGCCTGCGAGACCGCCGTCACATCCAGCGCAGCCTCCGGCAACTTCGACAGCCCGGTAAAGTCATCCTGCGCCACGTTCCTCCAGTAGAAGTTCGTCGAGACCAGCTTGTCATCGGCTGCGTTCAAGTCCAGCTTCACGAAGTGCACCGCCGAAATATTCGCCGGAACCTCCAGCTGAGCCGCCTTCACGGTCGTGCTTCCCGCCACCTCTCCAACGTCGTACGTCTTGAGCGATGCCACCGTGCTGTCGATCCCGTAGACCGCCATCCGCACCTTCAGCCCCTTCAACGCGTCAGGCGTGTTGTTCACCACCTCGATCGCACCGGTCGCCTCGTTCAACTGCACATGCACCGTCTCCGCAGCCTTCTTCGCTGCATACAGCGATGCATTCGCCTCCAGGTCGTAGTGATACAGCTGCCATACAAAGCTCGGCTGCGCCGGATGGCTCATCCACGTAATGATTCCCGTCGTCGCCTTGAACATCTGCGCATTGCGTCCTTCATACATCCCGCGATACGCCTCATAGTTCGCCAGCTGCGCCTTCCTCACAAAGTCCGCAAGATTCCGCACCACGCCATACCGCTTCGCTAGCGTAAACGGATACTCATCGCCCCGCTGTGCTCCCTTGGCCATGTCATGCTGCGCCCAGTCGTCGTTGATCGTCTCCCAGTCCTTCTCCGGCATCATCCCCTGGATCGACTCAATCGTCGGCACCGACATCGAGCCAACCTCCGTCTTGAAGCTCTCGCTGAACGCGTAGTAGTACCGCGGCGATCTCCAGAAGTAAGGCCCATGCGACGACACCCCGCGCCCATCAGCCGAGTTCGACTGATACAGCCGCGAAGGGTCCAGCTTCCCCATCAACCCCTTCAGCATGTCATCCAGCTCCTTCGGCGGATACCCTTCGTTCCGCGCGCACCAAACCGCGATCGCCGGATGATTCCTGTACCGCTTCACCTTGTCCGTCACGTTCGCGATGTACGTCGGGATGTTCGTCACATCCGGCCCGTCTGCCGGATTCGGCTGAAAGAATTCGTCCCACAACAGAATCCCGTACTTGTCCGCGGCGTCATAAAAATCCGGGCTCGTGCTCTGTCCCACCCAGTTGCGAATGATGTTCAGGTTCGCCAGCGCATGCATGCGAAACTGCGCGTCCATGCGCTCCTTCGGGATACGCTTCATCCCCTCATCCAGACCCCAGTTGCCTCCGCGCGCCATTACCTTCACGCCATTAACCGACAGCGTCAGATTCTCCGAGTCGGCCACCTGGTACTCGATCTTGCGTATTCCAAAGTTCGCATCCGCCATTTCCGACGCCTTCTTCCCCACATCGAACCGCAACGTCACCCTGTACAGATTCTGTGGACCATAACCGTTGGGCCACCACAGCTTCGGATTCTCCACGTGCAGCCCGGCAGTCTCCTTCCCGAACGTCACATCCTGGCTGCTGTTCGGCTCAAGCGTCATCTCTTTCTGAAAATTAATCGGCGCGCCCTGCCCCGCAATCGTCCCCACTAGGACGCCCTTCACCGGCTTCTCCGTCAGGTTCCGAACTGTCGCCGCCACTGTCAGGTCGGCGGCATCGTTGGTCCGCGCCAGCTCACTCTGCACAAACGGATCCGTCACGGTCACCGGCCCCGTCGAAGACATCGTCACCGGCAGCCATATGCCTGTATCGCGATCCCGCACCGCCGGCAGCCAGTCCCACCCAATCGTCGAAAGAAACGTCGGCCCGTCGATCGCCGTCTCTCCGCCGTTCTTTCCCACGCCATTCACCACCGTATGCTCATGCGGCTCGCCCGGATGCGGTTGCGGCGCAACCAGCACCGCCAGCACGGCAGGCTTTCCCGGCTTCACAAGCGCGGTAACATCAAAATCCCCGCGAACAAACGCCCCGCGCATCTCGCCCACGCGTTGCCCGTTCACCCACACCGTCGCCGAGTAGTTCACCCCCGCAAAGTGCAGCCACGTATGCCGCCCCTTGTACGCCGCCGGAACCGCAAACGTCGTCCTGTACCAGTAGCTCGTCTTGTTCAGGCTCTCCGGAATCGCCCGCATGTTCTCCCCATACAGGGGCTCGGGATACACCTTGTTGTCCACCAGCGTCGTCAGCACCGTCCCGGGAACCGTCGCCTTGTACCACCCGCTGCTCTTGAAGGCCGCCGACGAAACCTCCGCGGCCGGAGCCGTCACCTTCGCGACGTCCTGCATCGCCCAGCCCGTAATTGCCTGGCCTGCCTGTTGAGTCTGTGCATGTGCCATCGCCATAAAAAACACACCGCCAGCGACAAGCTTCAGGGAAGCAAAAAGGGAAGTCTTAAAAAAAATCATGAATAGTCTTCGGCTCTCTCTGGAACGAGGTTTTCAGTCGCTAAAAATACTAGCGCATTGCAGTTACCTTAGGCTTCTTGTTTGCTTATCGGATTGTGCTCGATCGCAGAATTGCTGAGATAATATGTCCTCCATCGCTCCAAATCATTTTTTGTTTGTACGCCTGCAATCATGGCTGAGAGGATGATGCCGTGGATAGATCTCGAAAATTTGGCAGTGGCAGAGACTCGAATTGCTGCTGGTGGATCATGCTGCCTCATGATCCCGTATTCAAGAGGATGGGATTAGATATTGACCAGGGAGGGAGCAGTTCTGCCGGCGAGCACAGCGTCGATGTTGTCCAATGCCTGCATGCCCATGGCTGTCACGGCCTCGACGGTGGCGCCACCAATATGCGGCAAAAGGAAGGTATTCTTGAGCCCTACATAACCGGGGTGAAGGTTCGGCTCACCTTCGAAGACATCAAGCCCCGCCGCTGCGACTCGCCCACTCTTAAGGGCCGCGATGAGGTCTTCGTCTACAACAAGGCCACCGCGAGCGGTGTTGACAATGATCACGCCGGGCGGCAAGAGTTCGATCGTCTTTGCATTGATGAAATGCCGGGTGTCTGCCGTCTCGGGTGCGTTGAGGCTAAGAAACTGACTTATTCGAAGCAGATCTTCCGGTTTTTCGTGGTACACCGCGTCGCCAACTACATCTTCAGATAGAGGGGCCTGGTCAAAGTAGTGGATCTTCATTCCGAAACTTCGCGCACGAAATGCAACGGCCTGACCGACATGTCCCATTCCCACAATGCCGAGGACCTTTCCAGTAAGCTCCCAGCCGATCAGGTGGGAAAAGCTCCACGGCTTCCATCCCCCTGACCGCAGGAGCTCCTGGGCTTCATAGGCACGCCTCGAAGCAGCCAACAAAAGGAGCAACGTTATATCTGCTGTTGCGTTACTGTTCGCACCTTGAGTGTTGGCAATCGCAATCTTCCTTTCAGATGCTGCATGGAGATCGATATGTTCATAACCAACAGAGTGGGTCGCGATGACTTTTACGGAAGAGGAGACATGTTTGAAAAAATCGGAGTCCAACCTGTCAGATGGGGTTATCAACATCGCATCCGAACCTTCCGCAACCGCCAAAAGCTCGTCATGGTTAAAGGGCGTGTCCTTATGGTTACGACGTGCTTCGTACTGTTGGTCTATCCGAGCTTCGACTGGATCCAGAAAGCGAGTTGTCGTCACCAATATCGGCTTACTCACGATGTTTTCTCCTTTGACTCAAAACCAGAACTCTGATCACTGCCGAGACCCTGGTCGGCGTCCATGTTGTAAAAACTCATCGTGGGTCCCAGTGGGCTAAGCGACAGGGCGGTAAGCATCATCGGGCCGTGAGCGACTATGGTATGGCCTCTTGCGGAAAGCATTCTCAAGCGTTAGTACTGCGGTGCCGAACTTGGTCTCTGTTTCAGAACGTTTGGCCCGAATCAGCCGAAGGCTCCTGCCATGAACAGGGCAAGTCAGAGGCCAAATCTCCTGCGTGAACGCAATCCGGAGATTAGTCGTGCTTAACATGGCACTTACGCGACTGCACGCGGCGAAGTAATGCGGAGCGTGTTTCTCGCCGGATTGACTGATATTTGACTATGCGGTGGATTCTCGGCAGCGATGAGTTGCACCTCATGATCCTCTGGGCTCCGGCAACGACATCGTTGCTTAAAGGAGAATCCGCCGAGTCAACTCCACGGGAGTCAGGAAGCATGCGTTTTTGATTTGTCTCTGCGTGCTCCCCGATCGCAGCAGCGCCTAATTCTCACTGGTCTCAATTGGTGATAACAGCTCGCCAATGCACTCATTTGGCGGGACTTACTGTTGTTGGCGGATTTCTGACCTGAATTAAGACAAGAATTGTGCCAGGGATTTGTTCATACCTATTTTAAAAATAGGTAGTCTGCTCCTACGATATGTTCGCCGTCCCTGACCCTTCCTTCGTCTTGAAGGATACTGTTGGCGAGATGTACTTCTGCAATTCATTCCAAGATACTTCAGGCCGTGCCTATAAATAGAGTTGATCATTGAAGAGAGACTCTCCTAGAGTTCCTGGGGGTACACGAGGCCGATCGCAACTCGGGCATGATCGAGGATGCTCATCATCTGGCGCGACATGTAGTGCGTGATGATTGGGCTCTCTGTGCGGCTGCTGCGTAGTAGATCGCAGAAGTGACCAACTTCATAGTTGAAGCCAGTGGATTCAAAGGGCTCGTCAAGTTCCACGGTGCGTCCATCGACGTACCGGATGGTCGCATGGACAGGATTCCACCACTTGCTCGGGATTGCGACATTTCCTAAGGGCCCGGCGAGCAAAGCGTCGCCCTCACCGTGGAGCCCAAGACCGCAATAAAAGCTGAGCCATCCCGTTGAGGTGCTTGGTTTGCAGTGTGGCAAAGGTGTCGATGCCCGTTGGGCCTATTTGGCCGAAGGTCTGGACTCGTTCTACAGGGCCCAGCCAGTCGAGTGCGAGGAAGGCTTCATAGGGGCCAATGACGAGGAGGCTGCCGCCACCCACATCCAGGTTGTAGATCGGATGATTCAGCGGGACATCGGCGATGGAGGACCCTGCACGGACGAAGGCAACTTGGCCGATTGGATCCTGCTCAAGATGTTCCCGGAGCCTGCGGTAAAGAGGGAAGAATGGAGGCTTCATTGCTTCCATGAAGAGCAGGCCCCGTATGCTCGCAGACATCGACCAGGTTTAGGGGCGACGTGTCTTGCCATCCTTAAATAACTTCAATGGGTGAAGGTCAACACCTCGATGTTGCGATAAAGCTTATCGCAACTTTATCGCAACTAGAGCCCGGTCTAGCTAGATAGCTTCCTGCGCGTCGCCGGCCATTTCATAATCCCAAATTGTCGTTCGCCGCGATTGCGATCTCCTGCTCCGATCCCAGGTACCGCTCCGTGGTCTGTATCGACGAGTGCCCGAGCAAGAATTTAATCTGCTCAAGATCTCCACCGCTCTTATGCGCTCGTGGCGATGCTGATCCGGCAAACAACAACGTAATTATCGATTTTATCCTTCTGATTATGAATGACTTACAGAAGCTAGCCCGGCCTTAGCGTACATGGCAGCCCCTTTCTTGAGGTGAACCCCACAAGTGTCGCCTCGACAATGCGGCGCTTCTCCTAGCGGTACGGTGAACCCGTTTCGTAGGGCACTTGCGGCGACTTGAATCGTCTCGCTCACAAAGCCATCGTCGGCCTGATCGCGCCTTCTGTCTACACGGCGAGAGGCGGACGCTTACAGTACAGCAGCAGCCTGCGTGGAATCAAAACAAGGCCTTCTCCACTCTGAACTTCGATTCGAGTGAATGGCATCCCTAGAGCGGCTTGTCGGCAGGGGAATGAGAGGTTCGGCAAAACTCGCACAGTCTGTGCGAGTTTTATAAACTGTTCATAGCGAAAGGTTTACACAGATATCAATCAATGCCGGCCAGTAGCGACGCGATCTGGTCCGCGCTCGGCAGTTGGCCTTGCAGCCGACTCGGAACATCTGGGGTCACACTATAAGAAGAGACGCCGATCGGCAGTGTCGCGTCCTTCAACGCATACTCAACAATCAGCCGATCCTTCGATTTACAAAGAATAATCCCGATCGACGGCTGCTCCTGGATCTCATCCGTGCCCAGGGCGGGGGAGTCTCATGCAAGAAGAGTTCCGCACCCTCGTTCGCCGTGATGTTGAACCACTACAGGTCGATTCCCTGCCCGCAAATATCGAATTCATTCCCGGACAGATGAGTGTGATGCTTTCGCACGATCGAGGATCTCGCCCAGTCAATGTATAGCCTCGCTCGCGCGATCGAGACGGACGGCGACGAGTTGGCAAGAAGATACGAGGTTCAAGAGATCGCAGATGACGGCAGCCCTAATCGATCCGAGTTCGAGGCTATGCTGCAGGAGCTTTCCAATCTGGAGGCCACTCGCAGCAGGGGTGCTACTCCCCTGCCGCATCCAACAGCTTCGTAATGGCATCGTGATAGGTCAGTTTGTATCGATCAGCGTAGCCGAGCCTCCGCTTTAGAACCTACAGTTCTGGTAGGGTGCGGCGATTATTTTTCTTCGCGG
>NZ_JQKI01000148.1 GCF_000745965.1 Edaphobacter aggregans DSM 19364
ATCTGTGGTCTGAGTGCAGCCGCCTGATCCCCAACTGCATCATCTTTTACAACGCCTCCATCTTGTCTCGTCTCCTGGAACACAAGCAAAAAGCGGGACAGATGCAAGGCATCGACGAAATCAAGAACATCTCACCGATTGCCTGGCAGCACATCAATCTCCATGGGCGTTACGAATTCCAGAAACAGCCGGACCTCCTCAGCCTGGACGCCATCATTCAGGGATTGACGGAATGGGCACCCCAGCGAGACGCTGCATCAGCAGCTTGAATCTGAATTGAACCTTTTCGGGGCGTTATGCAAAGACCCCCACTCTGAGTTCGTAGACTTTGCTCAATCGCCTATTGCGCCCGAGCCAAGCAAGACTGCGCTCCACGATCCAGGTCAGGCTTGTGGTTTCCATGCTCGACAGTAGCTTGGCTATGGCGCAGCAGCAGCCTCAGAACGTATCTGGGACAGCCTGCGGGCCCGCGCCGAAGCAGGGCGCAGTCGACTTATGCTGGGCAAAGCCTGAAGTTAAGGCCGTCGGGCGAGATCGCCACACTGGTAAATTGGTGTGGCCGCTGCTGGGGGTCCTGCTGTCGCACCAGATCGCGCTGCGCATTAGCAATCTTGTTTAACTCGCCGGTGACCCGAGGGGCCAGCTCAGTGCCGATCATATTTTCCATGAGTACCTGACCGAGCTGGGACATTCCCAGCTCGACAAGATGGCCACAGCCCAGGCTGGCGAGATTCTCAAGAAACGACCAGTCCACTTCGAAATTGACATTATGTACGGCTACGCTGAGCGGTGAGTTCCCCGTCGTAGATATGTGCCTTACAGACAGTTCGATTGCGAGGTCCAGGTTTGCGTCGAACCAATCGGGCACATTGATCTCGACGGGCACCGCAATATTGATTCGGTTGTCGCCGAGGCTTACTATGCTGCCGTTATCGCGCAAGGTTACCTTTCCGGGTACGCTAAAGCGCCTGTCGAATTCCTGCTTAAACGGGTTGGTTATGAGGCCGGAGCCAATCGATCTATTCTGACAGTCGACGGGATCGACACGAACAGTGGTGGACGTTAGTCCCCTTTCGGTTCCGTCGGGGAACACTGCTGACAACTTAAAAATCGTTGACTGCGTTGGCTGGAAGTGTTTGGTGCCAATAGTGGTGACGAACGCTCCGTTCAGGTGTAGCTCCGCGTCAACATTTTCCGCGAACACTACGTGCCAAGAGACGACGCAGCCTCCACCAATCAAAATTGCCCTGGGCTCCACGCTGAACTTCCTGATCTGGATGTCCTGGAGCGCAGCTCCTATGGCCCCCACGGTCTCATCATTGGGGGTATTGTCGTCATTATCTCCGTCTTGTCCATCCATTTTATCCTCACTTTCTCTTGCCGTCGGTCCGGTTGCCGGTCGCAGGCCGGGGTCATGCCGGCTCACCTGCGCGCAACCTAAGATTGCACTTCAGAACAAAATGTCTAAATTGTGATTCAGAATCTACTGTGCGAGGCCCGAGGCTATGACCGGGAGGAGTGCAGGATCAGCAAAGCTCACTTAGTTTGAGCACGTCCGGATATTCTGTCAAGAGAAATCGCCCATCGCGAGCACAGCCTCCAGAGCCGGGAGGTTTGCATGGATATCGTAGATGGCTGCGACCAGCATGAAGGACCTCTTCTAAGTCCCGACTGCCGGGGAGGTCTTTTCGGTAGGGAATGGGGACCGGGGAAGGGGCCAAATCAACCCGCAATGGACCTGCGCTCCCCTGTGCGTCATCGGAATAGGTATGGACAGGTTGGTCTGCCAACCGACACCGGCAAGTGCCCAGCACCTCGACAGGTGCACCAACTGGGTGCAACAACTGGATGGTAATCAGGGACAACGCTGGACAACGCCAGAGAATCTCGACCGGTCCTAAATTTGTACGTCCCGATACGTGCAACTTGCTCATATACAGTTAGTTACAGCGGATCCCGCACAAAGGAAACAGGTTGAAAGCGGAGCCTTCAACCTGTCTTTTTGCTTATGCGCACATTTTTGAAGGTGAGCGAGAAGGGTGGGCTCTCTCTGTACGGTATGGGCCGGTTTCCGGTCACGCTCTACAAAGAACAATGGCTCAGCAGGGCAAAGGTGGTGAGTTGAAAGCGTTGCGGCGTGGGCTGGTACAGCCGACGCGTGCCGAGGCCGGCTGGAAGTATTATGAGTTGTTTGAGTCGAACTTAGCCGGCATATTTCTATTCAACGAGCTATGGGAGAGCCAAAAGCATCTCGATGCTCACGCGGCAAGCAGTCATTTTACGGAGATATTCGGCAAAGCTTCGGCACTACTGTCCGAGCCACTTGAAGTGAATCTTCTGACTTCTGTAGCACAGGCTTCGCGCGGATGAGAGACAGAATGCAGCGGTTTCCGAACGACTCCCTATATACTTTTCCAACTCTGTCGCATGTGTAGGTACTTGTTTATGCAATCGGCAATTCATCGTTCTTCGAGCACTGCTTGGAGCGAGCCGATAGCCCTCGCGCGTTGCAAGACTCTTTCTTCACTCATGCGTCTAACACTTAGATGAGCCTCAAAAGACTGCAAATCTTGGATGTCGCAGTAAGGGCTTGACCCAGGAGCCAATCGCGCAATCAAGGTGTAGTGAAGTCTGGAAGTAAAATTTAGCAATAAACACAGCGGCAGTTGCAGGATAAACTGGCACTCGATTCTTCCCGAACACGAACACGATAGGACGCACCTCAACCCATGGTCTCTAAATTGTCGTTAGCAAGATTTGCCCGGAAGGATTTTGGGCGCCTACTTCTCCTGACACTCATGAAATTCTGCGGGGCAAGTATGGCGATCGGCGCATTTGTTGGTCTGGTGGGCTTTTCTCGCGCGTTTGAAGACGAATTGCTGGGCATTGCCATGCTGGCCGGACTGACTGTCGGAGCGTTTCCAGCCTGGCGCGGCGCACGCCTTTTCCCGGTTTAGGCGCTGCGCCATGGGTAGTCCCATTCTGGAAGGACGCAAACTGCGCAAGGACTACGACGAAGGACGAATCGAGGCTCTCCGCGGTGTCGATCTCTCCATCAACGCTGGCGAATTCGTTGCCATTAGCGGACACAGCGGTAGTGGTAAATCTACCCTGCTCCACCTGCTCGGCGGGCTCGATACCCCCACCAGCGGCGATGTCCTGTTCCGCGGTGCGCCTCTGGGCGCCTCTATTAGCCTCGACACGTATCGCTGCCATCATATTGGATTCATCTTCCAGGCTTTCTACCTACTGCCCACCTTGTGTGCTGTCGAAAACGTGCAGGCCCCCATGCTCGCTACGAGAAATGGCGCCGGCAATCGCGAGGAACGTGCCGAGGCACTGCTGCGTGAAGTGGGGCTGGAGCACCGAATGCGCCAGCATCCGAATGAACTCTCTGCGGGAGAACGGCAACGCGTAGCGATTGCTCGGGCGCTGGCCAATAACCCTTCGATCCTGTTGGCAGATGAGCCCACGGGGAATCTCGACAGCACGAACTCCGCGCGAATTATGGAGATTCTCACTGGCATTCAGAAGACCCGCGGCATGACGCTGATTGTCATCACGCACGAGGACGAGATTGCGAACTCCGCGCCACGTCACATCCGCATCCATGATGGAAGGATCGTGCCATGAGACTCGCCTCTGTTGTGGCTGCGGCAATGCTGCTCATTGCGACCACAGCGCACGCGGCAGATGCGCGAGCGGTGATTGCCGTCGCGCGGCAGCGCATTGAGACTGCGGATTTTCGCGCCACCGGACGCCTGGTGCGGGTGGATGCAAGTGGGAATCGAGTCAGCAATGCCATTACCATCAAGGCGCACTGGCTTCCAGGCGTTCTGCGCGCGCTCGTCGAGATCGTCCCACCCCGGACGCCGGCGGGAAATGCGCGCCAGGATGCGCGGGTGACTATCTTGCTTGAAATGCGGCCCAACGGCCAGAATACGATCCGGATTTTCCGTCCACACGAGTCCGCGCCAGCCTCGTTGCCTTTTGATAAGTGGAGCGAGAGTGTATTCGGCAGCGACTTCAACTATGAGGACTTTCTCCAGCCGGAGTATTACTGGCAGGGCCAGACGATTCTTAAGAGTGCCAGATTTGGCGCTCGCGATTGCGATGTCCTGAAGAGTACACCGGGCGCATTGGATCATTCGCACTATGCCGAGGTCCAAACGTGGCTCGACCACACCATCGGCTACCCCATCTATTTGGAAAAGACGCTGAAAGATGGGGGAATCGTGAAGGAATTCACATACTTCGGTTTGAGCCAATCGGGCGGAGTCTGGTCAGCCAGACAGGTGGAAGTGAAGATACATGGCCGCCCCGGATCGACCCTCCTGATTATCGAACGCGGAAGCACAAAAGCAAACCTCAGCATCAGGGACTTCAGTCCCGAGCAGATCAGCCAATTCGAGGATCGCCCATGACCCTTCTATTCGTATTTTCGGTTGCCGTTGCGGCGTTGCTCGTCGCGGGATTCCTCTATCAATGCATCGGCGGCAGTCTTGACCGAAGGCGGTATACCGGTCCGGGTCGTTGGGTGGAAATTGAGCGAGGGCGAAAGCTTTACGTGGTCGAGAAGGGATCGGGCGGACCTGCCGTGCTCTTCGAGGCCGGCATCGCGGCCACCAACTTGAACTGGCATCACATACAGGAAACTGTTTCTCGCTTCACTTCCACAGCGTCTTATGATCGCAGCGGCCTTGGCTGGAGCAGCCCATCCTCCACTGTGCGCACGCCGGGAAACATCGCGGCTGAACTGCACACCATGCTGCAATCGGCCGGCATCAAGCCGCCCTACATCCTCGTGGGACATTCCTTCGGCGGGTTGGTGGTGCGCCGGTACGCGGTCACCTATCCGGAAGATGTCGCAGGCGTTGTGCTGATCGATCCGATGCGCTGTGAAGAGTGGCCGCCACTCAATCCAGCCAAGCAATCCATGATCGATCGAGGCAAGAAACTCTCTGGTTACGCGATTCCGATTGCGCACTTTGGACTGGCCCGACTCGCCGTAACCTCTCTGCTATGCCGTTCTGGGCGGATCTCGGGGCATCTGGCTGGTGCCGCAGGGGTCGGGGGCCTCCATGTTCTGAAACGGGTCACGGAAGAAGTGGGCAAGATGCCCAGGGAGGTGTGGCCTATTGTCGCCGCACATTGGTCGCGGCCGAGCTACTACGCCGGAATGCAACGCCATGTGGAAGCAGTCCCAGAAACAGTTTGTGAGATGGAGGACGCCGATCCCATTCGCGAGATCCCGGTACTGTTGCTGACGCCCGGAAAGTCGACCCCTCTCTCCGACCTGTGTCTCGACCAAATCGGGGACAATGTGCGGCAGGTGATTGCGTCGGCCAGCGCGCACTGGATCCATCTCGATGAGCCCGGACTCGTCGTTGATTCGATTCGCGAGATGGTGACGGTCGCAACCCCCGTGGAGATCCCAGTAACAATCTGACTCCGTTGCACTATTGCGGAAGGAATCGAGCAACGGGTGAGGCCGGCAACGGCGACTTCAGTCCATCAGCTCTGAAAATCGCTCCTGCAGCACCCGTCGAAGATACTTGCCGCTGTCATTCTGCGGCAGGTCGCCGGGGGCGAGAATCCAGATGCGCCGCGGCGCCTTATAAGCCGCGAGATTGCTGCGGCACCAATTCAGCAGGTCAACTTCTTCGGAAGAGGAACCCGGCTGCAATTCAACTGCGGCCACGGGGATCTCGCCCTTCTCCTGGTGACGGAGGCCGAACGCGACTGCGCGGGCCACAGCAGGATGGGCCAGGATTGCTTCTTCTAGTTCGCGAACGTACACTGAGTAGCCGCCCGACTTGATCACATCCTTTGTGCGCCCCACAAGCCGGATAAGTCCAAGGCGATTGCGCGTGGCCAGGTCACCGGTACGCAACCAGCCGTCGCCGGTAAGAAGGCCCTGAGCATCGCCCTTGTCCTTCCAATAGTGCGGAGCGAGACCGCGACGACGAATCTGGCATTCGCCCGCTACACCCGCTGGCACGGTCTGGCCATTCTCATCGACCAGGCGGATGCGAAACGGCGGCACGGGGAGACACAGGTCGCCACTCCCGCGCAGCAACGGCAACTCAATGCCCATCATGGCGAGGCCGCCCAACTCCACCATGCCATAGCCGTTCAGCAGAATGGGTGGGATACGCCAACCACCGAGCAGCCGGAATAGGGCTCCGAACTGACGCAGACGCAGTCGAACTTCGGAGGGAAGGTGGTCGCTGGCGGAGAGCCAAACACGCACACTCGCCAAGCGTGCAGGTGCGGGGTTGCTGTTGACCAGGCGGGCAAACATGGTGGGCACGCCAACAAAGGCGGTGATGCGGAAGCGCTCAACAAGGTCCAGCGCAGCATCGACATCGAAGCGATCGAGAAAACATCCGCGGATACCCGCCATTAGGCCGTACAGAGCAATGCTCACAGCCATTATGTGTGACCAGGGCAACGCTACGAGCGCAAGGTCCCGCGGGCCCAAAAATATCCCAGAGAGTACCGTGGACGCGCGCGCCCCAAGCAATGCGTTGCTCGACAAGGCTGCGCCCTTGGGAAATCCACTGGTACCGGAAGTATGAAAGATGGCAACCGTTGCGGCCGGATCGATGGTGACTGGTGGTAACGGCGCATCAGTCTCGGAGACGCGCAGGAATCCGTCGAGCGTCTCCTTCTCATCATCTGCCTGTATCCAAGTGCGCACATCAAGGGCCTGGCGATCGCCGATGGTCCGTTCAAATACCACTCTGTCGGTAACGAGAATCTCTGTGCCGCTATCGGCGAGAATCCGGCGCACTTCGGCAAGGGAGAGCTGCGGATTCAGCGGAACCGCAATGCCTCCCGCGCGGATAATGGCAAGAAACCAATGGAAGCATTCCCGATTGTTGCTGCGGTAGATGGCAACAAGCTGGCCCGGGCGAAGCGCGATGGCCTGACGCAGAAAAGCATCGATGGAGCAAACTTCTGCGTGCAAATCGGAAAGATGAAAGACGCCGCTTTCGTATACGGCGACTTCGCAATTCCCTTTCCGACGAACCGACTCATCCACAAGATTAGCGACCGTGACTCCGCGGTCCCGCGCGAGTTGATAGCGTTGGATAATACTCATTGCGCAGAGTCCGGCTTGCGGCCCCAGTCGCTGGCCACACAATAATGGAAAAGGTGGTCGAGATAATCGAGTACCGGTGGCGGACTCACCCCGGCAGGCTGCAGAAGACGTTCGGCATTGCTGGTGTCAAACTGCATGCGCATGGTGAAGTAATCCCGGTAGGCGCGGCCGTCGCGCAGCACACGACGTTTGCGTCCCCACAGAGAGAGAAACAGAAGCGGCCGCACCACGGCGAAGAAGAATCTCGGATCAACGAAACGCGGCTCGGGACCGTTGAAGTATTCCATTGCGCGATGGGCAACTTGTTGGATAGTCGCGCTGGCGCGCGGTCCGGCACAGAGGTGAACTGTACAGCCCAGGGCGGCTTCATCAAAGAGGAGTTGCGCGACGGAACTGGCGACAAAATCCACGGGCACAATGTCGAGTACCGCGTCAGGATAGCCAGGGACGGTGCGCCAAAGGCGTCGTGCGTAGATCTTCAGCGGCCAGTACATCATCTTGAAGCTGGAGGTGACGCCGGTTCTGGAGTCCCCGACGATGATGCTGGGACGCAGTATCACGCCGGGAAGCGAACCGAGACGCGATTGTACAAAGGCCTCAGCCTCGGCCTTGGTTTGTTCGTAGGTGTTGCGATGGCTCTGGCCCACGGCAAGCTCGTTTTCGCGCACCAGGTCCGAGCGCTCGCCGGCCACGTAGGCTGTACCGACGTAGGCGAAGCATCGCAGGTGGCGCGCGCCGCCCGCAAAATCGAGAATATGCCGGGTGCCCTCGACGTTAATGCGGCGTGCCTCGTCGAGCGAATGATCGAACCGCACGGTGGCAGCGGAGTGAATCACCCGGGTTGTTTCAGCCGAAAGGCGCCCGTAGGAGGCTGGATCCAGCCCACAGTTAGGCTGGCTGACGTCTCCAGAAAAAACCTGAACGCGCGACCGCTCCGCCAAAGGAATGAATGAATCAGCGCGCTGCTGACCCGATTGCCCGGCTCTGTTGCGGATGAGCAGCGCCAGTGTGGCGTTCGGCTTCCGCTCCAGAAGTTCGCGCACCAGCTGCACTCCGAGGAAGCCAGTTGCGCCCGTAACTAGAATGAGCTCTTCGTTGTTCATTTCAAAACCGGCCTTAGTCCGCGAACAATAAGAAGGCCGGCGAATCATGACCGCTGGGTGCCTGTGCGACGGGCTGCGCTACCGCTCATTATAGCCTCCGAGCAGTGTCGAGCTAATTGTCTCCTCGGGGCGGCGAGAGGATAACTTTACTCGAAATACCCGGAATGGCCGCACTAGCCATGGGGTCAGAAAGCGCTATCGGTTAAGGCGACCTGCCTTCTTAGGCGTCTGCATGGTGCGGGGTCCCAGTCGGCAATCCGGGCCCGGCTGAGCTACTGAGATACGTTGTGCCGGAACGCATCAAGTCCGGATGGCTGTAGGGGGGAAGGGAAAGTCGACAGCCAGACGCAACCCATCGAGCCCTTCGCCGACGACTAGGCCGAGCGCACCCCTTGCAGCACAGAGCTTGCGCGGATGCGAATCTACGTCGCGATAGCGGAGGGCATCTGGCGGCCGGAGGTCGAAAATTGGAAATAACACCCTGGACCTCTTATTCTGAATGGGCGCGGCGAACACCGCCGCGACAAACTCGCAGCTCAACTTTCTTCAACGCGAAGACAAAAGGACGCATTCCAACTTCATGGCCAAATCATTGTCGTTCACGGGATTTGTTTTGAAGAACCTGCGGCGCCGGCGGCTGAGGACTCTGCTCACGCTGGCTGGAATCGGAATGGCGGTGGGCGCGTTTGTAGGCCTGGTGGGCTTTTCGAGCGCGTTCGAACAGCAGTGGTTGCGTATTTACTCCAGCAGCGGCACTGACATCGCCGTGATTCAGGGGACCTTCCTGAACACTTCGCTGGACGAGTCGACGACGGCAAAGCTTAGGGATTTGCCCGATGTGGCGCAGGCCTCGCCCACGATCTTTAACCTGATGGACCTGACACCGGACGTGAATGCGCTGGTATACGGCTGGAAGGACGATGCATTTCAGTTTGGTTCTCTGCAGATTCTTGCCGGGCGGCGATTTCGCGACGGCCGCGCCGAAGTCATACTCGGCGATATGCTCGCTCAGGATCTGAAGAAGGCCCCCGGTGACATTCTTGAAATTCAGGGCACGCCATTCACGGTAACTGCCATTTATCACGGCGCTTCAACGCTTGAGGCGGCCGCGGTTGTCATGCCGCTGGACCAGTTGCAACAGCTAAGCAGCTTGCAAGGCAAAGTTTCGACGATTGATGTTCGGCTGCGCCCAGCGCCTCGCGGAGAAACGCCGGAACAATACTTGAAGCACGCGCAGGCTGAGATCGAAGCTGCTCTGCCGGGAATGCGCGCTGTTCCCGCAGCGGAGCGCGCCAGCGACAATCAGTTTGTGAAGCTGGCCCACGCTTCCGCCTGGGGCACCTCTTCGCTCGCCCTCCTCATCGGCATACTGGGAATCGCCAACACCATGGCGATGTCGGTTTTCGAGCGCACGCGGGAGATCGGCATCCTGCGCGCTCTGGGTTGGAACCGATGGCAGGTGCTGGCGCACATTGAGATTGAAGCAGTCACGCTTGGCCTGGGCGGGGGATTTCTCGGTATCGCTTTAGGATGGTGTGCTCTGCAGGTGCTGGCGGCTTTGCCACGGACCGCGAGTCTCGTTTCGGCGTCACTCCACTGGCAGCTTCTTGCCGAGGCGGTGGGAATCGCGGTGTTCGCCGGGCTGATTGCCGGAGCGCTTCCGGCGTTGCGCGCAGGGCAACTCTCACCCGTGGATGCGCTGAGGCACGATTAGCCGATCTCGCACAGGAACCGTTCGCCCAGTGCTCGCCGGGGATCTTACCGTTGCGATGGTGTGGCAAGTTGCTGGGGCTAAGAACGCAGATGCGGCGCGGCGCTTTGCCCGCGCCCCATTCCAGCAGATCGCTCTCATCGGCGGGCGCACCCCGCTGCAGTTCGACCTCTGCAGCGGAATCGGGACGCCTGTTACCGTAGCAGTTATTACTGGCACCTGAAATCAATGAATTATTGAAGAGGGCAATGGCGAGATTTGGGGCATTTTGTTTTCCGGGAACCGGTCATCTCAATCCGATGACCGCGCTGGCGCATTCCCTGCGACTGAGAGGCCATGAGGTCGTGATCTTCGGGATCGCGGACACCGAAGCAGGTGTGCGTGCTGCGGGTATCGAGTTTCATCGGATCGGCGCCGAAGACTATCCGCCCGGCACTCTCAAGAGGCTGGACCAGCAATTGGCGCGGTTAAAGGGGATCGCGGCTTTTCGATTTACGTTGGAGCGGGTGAGGAATTCGACGCGGATGATCCTGCGCGACGGGCCGGAAGCGGTGCGGACAGCCAACGTAGAAGTGCTGCTGGTCGACGAGGCCGAGTTTGCTGGAAACGTGGCAGACCATTTAGGCCTGCCCTGGATCTCCATCGCCTTGATTCCTCCCCTGCTCCCCGACGACCGGTTTCCGCCCTTCTGGCTCGGCTGGGCGGCGGGACAGGATCGGCTCAGCCGTTTGCGTAACCGCCTTGCAATTCATTTGCTTTTGCGGATCGCCACCCCCATCTTCAGAGAAGTGAACCAGCAGCGTAGCGCATGGGGACTGAAGCCCCTCACGCGTCCCGAGGAAGGGCTATCGCCTCTGGCGCAAATTACTCAGTTGCCTGAAGCACTGGAGTTCGAAATCCGCGGCAAAAAGCCACCCGGGCTTCACTATACCGGGCCGTTCTTACACGCTCAACAGCGTCCTGCCGTCGACTTCCCCTGGGACCGCCTCGACGGACGCCCACTCATTTATGCATCGCTGGGCACTCTCCAGAATGGTTCGGAAGCCATCTTCAGAACGATCACAGATGCCTGTGCCGGACTCGGCGCACAATTATTGATTTCGCTGGGTGGCGGACTCGATCCGGCAAGACTGGGAAAGCTGGCCGGCGATCCGCTGGTGGTGCGCTTTGCTCCCCAACTGGAGATTCTGAAGCGGGCCGCGCTGGTGATCACGCATGCCGGCCTGAACACGGTCCTCGAGTCGCTGTCCGAGGGAGTGCCGCTGGTGGCCGTGCCCCTCGGCAACGACCAACCCGGGGTGGCGGCGAGGCTCAAGGCACGCGGAGCATGCGTGGTGGTTTCACGGCACAGGCTAAACCCGGCCCGGCTTCGCAAAGCAGTCATGCTCGTGCTTCAAGATGCCAGATACCGTGAAGCGGCCCAGGTCTTGCAGAGAGCTATCCAGCAGTTGGACGGACCAGATCGCGCTGCAGATCTCATCGAACAGGTGCTGAAACATTTGGAACAGATTAAGTTTTTGCTGGGGCATAGCTCCGCCGTTCTTGCGACAGAGCTTGGCGCAGGTCCGGCGCAGATCATGCGCCCCGAATGTTCAAGAGCGCCTCAGCAGTTGCCGCCATCAAGACCGGGCCGTTCCAGAAGTTTTACGCTGCTCTGATCGGCAAAGGAATAGTGGTACCGGGCAAACCACCGCTGGGATCGGATCCACGGGATGGAACTGAACTATGGGAACACTCAAGCTGTTTGTGGGTTCAGATACCTGGCGTCGAAGCTGTCCGTTAACGTACTGGTTCTCTGCGCTGTCGTGGGTTTCGATCGCCAACCCGCTGTAAGCCCAGAGCTGTCGCTTGGTGCGAAAACGATCCGGCGTCTGGAGCAGCGCGATCAGCAGGGCCGCCCGGATGGGGCCAATCGACGGAATCTGACTTAACAGCGTCGATACGTTGTGCTTCTTGCTCTCCAGCAGTAGCTCGCTCCGCACTACTAAGCGGAGCGAGCGCAAAGCGTCCAACTCTGCGTAGTAGAACTCTGCCCGGCGGCGCACGCCGGGCTCTTGGATCTTGCCCAGCCACTCCAGGCGATGGCG
>NZ_JQKI01000149.1 GCF_000745965.1 Edaphobacter aggregans DSM 19364
TACGCCATCAGCACCAATATCAGCCCCAGCAAAAGCAAGGGAGACGAGGTCCTCCGCGTCATCTCCGAAGCCACCGGCGGTCAGGCCTTCTACCCCGTCCGCATCGAGGACGTAGCCGCCGGCTTCCACAAGATTGAAGAAGAGCTTCGGAGCCAATACTCTTTGATCTACCGCCCAGCGGCCTTCAAGAATGATGGTTCCTTCCGTACCATCTACCTTCAAACATTCGACCCTCGCTACAAGATCCGAGTTCACAAAGGGTATTTCGCTCCTCACTCCTCCGAATAACTTCCTGCCAAGCGGTCTCATCTCAGGCGCGTAGCGCACCGCATAAACGCTGGCGTTATAGGACAGGCGGGCTTTGCCGGAAGACCAACCGCGCTCGTATAGCTGCCACCAGACCCGGGACAAAACGCGGGGTCTAGTGGCAATACAGGCAAAATGAGAGTTTCGTGAGCGGCTGCGCCGGTTGCTACTTTAAATAAGCCCGAACTAGGTCAATCAAGTCTTCCGCAAGCTCGGTATGCGAAATGGAACTCTTTTCCGGTGTCAGGATGTGAAGGCGGATGTGGTCTTCCAACACTTCGGCCATCAGGCTATTAACGCCTCCGCGAACGTTGGCCAGCAGCATCAGAACATCCGCACAGTCATCCCCCGTGGACAAAGAACGCTCGATGGCGTCTACCTGCCCACGGATGCGCTTAATCCGTGCAACCAGTTTTTGTTTTTCCTTATCAATATGGGACATTTTTGGCTTGCCTATACCCTAGGGGGATATGTTATAAGAATCAAGGCGCTGGTTCAATCGGAATTTGAAATCAGCCGCAAAAATCTATGAATGTCGATATCTCGCTGGACCCTCCAGGATGGAGAAGCGTTTTTCCTGCACTGTGATGACCGGACCGGACGTCGTTCTGAAACTGATGACCTCCTGCTCGCTTCGCACAGTGTATGACATGCAACGAGTAAGTGAGCAGTTTTCGCCGACGAACGGCGGTTCTACCCACCCTCCTAAACAAAACCTGACCATGTATGGACGTGAACGCGGACCCTCAGTGTGTCCGCTTGCCCTTGCATTCGTCTGCAGAAGGAGGAAACCATGACCAAAGTTGTTCTCGTTTTTCCTGTTGTAACTCGTAGCTCGCTGTCGTGCGTGTGGATCATGACCACTGATCCGAAACGGCCGCTTGCTTGCACCTGGATCGACCATGCCGGTAACGCACCCCTCAATTGCGAAGACGCCGGCGCTGAACCCTATCGATTGTGCGCTTGAAATCGCGCGATCGAATTGCTTAAGCGCGCCGCCAATACACCCCTTGTGACAATGATGTAAAGACGCCATTGTAAATTTGGAAGTAAGGATCCTCCGGCAGAGCCGGAGGCTTTCGGTTGCTGGCCCCTCAAAGGGGCCTGATCGCAACCGGTGAAAAGCAAAAGCAACCGCAACAGCGTGAGGCTCGTTCGACAATGAGCTTCGACAAAACCAAAGCAACGACCGGGGGAATACTCCCGGAATTCTCAAAGTTTGACTGCCTCCCCGGCAGAGCCGGGGGAACTCCCGATTGATTAGCGGCTCGTTAGACGCCTCCCTTATCAGAACCAGAAGATTTCCTTGCGAAGTGAATTATGAACGAACGTTTTCGGAAATCCATTTATGCAATCGCGATCCTATTCGGATTCAGTTCGGGACTTCAGGGGCAACAGCCCGGAGACGTGCTGACCGTCGATCAGGCTGTCAACGAAGCCATTACGCATAACCTGGACTTCTTTGCGCAGAAGTATGACCTCAGCATCGCCGAGGCGCAGATCGTTACGGCCAAGCTTCGCCCTAATCCTTTACTCACTCTCGATGCCGACCATCTTGATCTTCTTGGCACCGGCTTCTCTTTATCTGCTCCTCCAGGCAAGATGCCGAACAACGGAGGACCGCAAGAATATGCCGGTCGCATTGACTATCTTTATGAGCGTGGCGGGAAGCGGCAAGCCCGCACCTTACTCGCAGTGGGAAGCCGTGATGTTACCCGTCTCGGGTTGGCGGATTCCGTTCGCGGTCTGATCCAGTCGGTACAGAGCGCCTATGTCGATGTTGTTTCCGCAAAAGATACCCTGAAACTTGCACAGGAGAACCGCCGCTACGACGATGCGTTGACCCATTTGCAGCAGGTTATGCGAATGTTCCCGAGCTTCGCGATCGATCACCAACGCCTGGCGCACCTGTACGCCTATCGCGGGGAGTTCGATAAGGCGATTGCCGAAGAGACCCAAGCGCGAATTCTGGCGGGCGAAGATCCTCGAAGCGTCGTCGAACTCGAAAACTCTCTCCACAAGGCGTTCGCGGCCCGAGACCGCGGGGCTATTGGGAAACGCTACTTAAACTCTCTGGACGAAGGAATAACCCTCCGGAAGCCTACACGACCACCGACGGCTTGGCTATCCTCTACGTTCGAGTCGGAGAGAAAGAAAAAGCGCTGGAGACGCTTGAGAAGGCTTACAAAGAGCGGCAGCTTCATATGACCGAGATTGCCATCGAGCCCACATTCGATACGCTTCGCTCCGAGCCGCGGTTTCAAACCCTTTTGCATCAAGTCGGACTGCGTTGAATCAAGGGGGTTCGATAGCACGTCTACCAGGTATCTGGTTGTAGCCGAGCGCGGCATTTCGAGTCGATGGACGACAGTTTCCGGATAGTCGGCAAACCGCACCTTACTCCCCTCAGCTCGAACCGGACATCGTCCTAACCCGACCGCAGTCTCCGGCGTGGATGATATTTTGCACACCTATCTGTGATCGCCGAAGGGTCCCTTTGATCCTTTTCTTTCTCGCCGAGGGAAGACCGACCAACGAGCAGATAGTGCTTAAGGAAAAGATCAGCGCTTCTGGAATTGGATCGCTTCGTTCTCAAGACCTAACTCTATCTTCGACGCACACCACTTCCAAAGTATGGCGCGATTCCACCGCGCTACTGGAGGTTGCCAGTGGACAGGACCGGGTCCAGGAGTGATATGGATACCAGACTCAGGGATAGATGCATCAGGAGTTGTAGATTGGCGGCATAGTGTTTTGCGTTGGAACCTTGGCGGAGTGCAGTACGCGCTCCGCCATTTGTTTACTAAGGGCTCTCCTGACACCGGCGCTTCTATATTTCTATTTGGAGGGTTACGAGACACCTTGATGAGACGTCGAACTGGGAAAGGCAAACGACATCCATCAGGTCAGCTCTGCACACCGTTGTAAGGCACTCTCGTTTGTTAGAAGTAAGTGGTAGCCCATTCCGTTGTGCGATCGCTTCTCGATCTCAATTATCCCCTCAGCCACAAATCGGTTGAGAGTACGCGATACGACCTCCCGCACTGACCCGATACGGGCCGCGAGCTGTTGATTCGATGCACGCGGATCGGTGGCTCGAGCGCAGCGGCGGTGGCCAGTTCGGCGGTGGCGAGGATGCCTCGCGTATGGAACTGGTCGAGTGGAGCGAGTTGAGCGACGGTCAACGTCTGCTCTTCGACGGTGATCGTCGCGAGCGCACTTGATCCGGTTGATGAGCTCCGTGGCGCTATAGTGCTCGCGCACTTTGGTGGTGGTATCGGTCATAACCTTTCTCCAAGGAGCGATTTTTGATGGGGGCGGTTGATCCGAGCTAGGCTGCGGCCGCATCACCGGCGAGTGCCGGAGCGGCCTTGGACTGAGGGCGCACCAGCCAGTAGAAAGCGACGAAATGCGTGATCATCAGCGCCGGCACGTAGATGACCGGGATTGCATATGCGGCTCCCAATTGACCCGCAAGCGCCGGAAGCCCTACACGGACGGCATGGTAATAGTCGAGGATGAGGTCGGCCGTCCCCACGAGATTGAAGGCGACGACGAACAGCCAAAAGATGGGACGTATCCTTACCGTGATAAGCGCCAGCATAGCCAGCACCCCCGTTGCCAGGTCCCAGTAGGCGGCGAACACGGCGAAGCCGGCAGGCAGATTGGGGCCCACCACTCCCGGAAGGATAAAAACGAGCCCGAAGAAGCGAAAGCTGTGCACAGTTGCGATGGCGCGTTGCGCATCAACCCGGTCCATCGACTTGAGCCTGGGCAGGACGTACACACCAAAGCAAAGCAGACACGCAACATAACCTAGAACGAGATGCAGTTGGAAGAGTGTTTGCGGCGACATTGGGCCTCCTGTTTAATGGGATGGTATATATCATCCCATGCATTCATAAAGCAACCTCATTGACCTGCAGGGCCGATAGACTTGGCGTTCGCTAGGAAGAACTCTTCCAACGTTTGTGGAGTTCGGCCAGTAACCACACAAATGGCATCGGTAGCTTGGAAGTGTTCCTCACCTTTCCGGAAGTACTGCCAAAGATGGGTCAGATGATCGAGCGCATGAGGATTGATTCGCTCCTTCACTGCCTCAGCCCACTGCTCGTCAGTAATTGGCACATATCGAATCTCCCGCCCGATTGCCCTCCCCAGAGTTTCAACGATTTCCCGCACTGTTGGAGTTTCGCTCACCAGAGGGTATACATCCTCGGACGGCACGCCGGAGCCAGCGAGAAGAGTTGCGGCTACGCGGGATACGTCTTCCGCACCGGTGAGAGGAATGACGGTCTTGTCATCGCCCCACGGCAGGAATGCGGCATTTTGCTCGGCCACGCTCCGGCTGACCAGAGCGCGTACATTTTCGAAATAAGGCGCCGCTTGAAGATGAACGGCCCCAACCTGCGCCCAGTCGAAGATACGATCGGCCAGCCGATGCTGCAGATTTCGAAATGAGGGAGCGCGTTGGAGACCGCGAAACGCGGGATCACCAGGCGTACCCTGAAACTGCGAATTGTTCACCACAAGTTCCAGTCCCGCATCGCGAGCCGCTGCAGCAAAGATGGTCACTGCCTCAAGCAGCCCATCAGCCACCGGATAGGTAAAGTAAGCACGCTTCACTTCTTTCATTGCCGCCTGGACTGAGGCTGGGCTGAGGAGATCGCCCTCGATGATTTCCGCCCCTTGCTGGCGGAGTTCATCGGACCGGGCATCGAGTTTATGGACGAAGGCGCGAACGGAAATGCCCTGCTTGAGCAGGAGACCCGCGACGAGGCGTCCGGTTGATCCCTGCGGACCGCCGGCTGCGCCTGTGATCAGAATCGGCTGAGACATTGGAAGTTCTCCTTTCTCGCATAGGATGATGTACATCATCTACTGGATTCGAACTTTCTTTAGAACCGCCGCGGCTGGTTGCATCGTGGGATGATCCCGAGCATCCTATAATTGAGCATGCGTTACCGGCCCGAACACAAAGCCGAAGTCCATCAGAAGATTGTGAAAGACGCCTCGCGACGCGTACGCACCGAGGGTCTGAACGGCGCAGCGGTTGCAGCGGTTATGCGCGACACCGGTCTGACGCACGGAGGATTTTACAAACACTTCGGAAACAAGGACGAGCTGCTCCTGGAGTCACTCCGTGAGGCTTTCCGAGAGATCGTCGACAACCTGGCTCATGCGGCCGAACAGTCGCACCCCGAGACAGCGTGGAAGGCGATTGTGAAGGCCTACCTAAGCCCGGAATACTGCGATCACCCTGAGCGCGGCTGCCCGCTGACGACACTTGCTCCCGAACTGGCGCGGGTCGACAAGAGGATGAGGGGAGAGATCCTTGCCGAGCTCGTGAACTACAAGGATCGAATGCTTCCCTTTATGCCGGGCCGGCGAGCTGTAGACAAAGAGCGCTCCTTCTTTTCGATGTTTTCAACGATGATCGGGGCAATTGAAATCGCTCGCCTGCTGCCAGAGCCCGGGATGCGAGAGAAAGTGCTGGCGAGCGCAAGAGATTTTCTCTTGCGCAACTTCTGATTTTGGGGTCAAGAAAACTCCGTTCTCGGATCGGCAATTCTCACCCAATCCGATAACTCAGAGTTGCCCGTGTTCCAGGCGCAACGGTCGTGAATTCGACCAATGATCGCAAAACAATTCCGCTCTCCTTCCAATAGTTACTTAGAGATTTTGTCGATCACTAGACCGTGCGAACCATTGCGAACCTAGTCTTTTCCGGTGACCGTGACCCGTTCGCCTGCAAAGGGCATCAGCCTGGGATTCTGGGAAGAGGAGGGCGTGTTGCCATCAATGGGCATGAAGATGGTGCCATCATCCCGGAGGATGACCAGTGGCGAGCCGTTTTTTGCGCAGGCCTTGGCGCAAGCGGGGCCGATTGGTTTATCGAGACCCTTCGTATAGGCACATGCTGAGTCAATCACCCAGCCTGAGACCGTGATGTTGCTGCCGAGGTCCGCTGCTGCCATTGCGAAGCATGACAGGGTCAGGAATGTTGATGCGAGGAGCTTGCACGGTGCAGTGATCATTTTGTGGCCTCCAGAGCAGGAGCTGAGGTTGACGGCGTGAGGTACCCGTGGGTGGCGAGATGCTCACCCATGCCGGAATACATGGCTGGATCACGAGGCTGCCATGTGGCAAGACCATCGACGTAGCGGTTATACATGCAGAAGGCGGCAGCAATGAGGACGGTATCGTGGATCTCAAGATCAGTTGCGCCCTGTAGACGGGCCTTCTCCACAGTTTCAGCAGAGACAGTCTTGCCGCTCTGTTGCACCTGACCAGCAATCATGAGGAGCGCTTTGAGCTTCTCCGAGACACCGGCATGAAGAAAGTCACGCTTCACTTGTTCCACGAGGTCTGAATTCTTGCCCAGGTGGGCGGCTGCAGCGGCTCCGTGGCTGGCTTGGCAAAAATAACAGTCGTTCTGGCTCGACACATAGGTCGCGATTAGTTCACGTTCTCCTGGTGTCAGAGTGCTGGGGCCATGAAGAAGAGTGTGCGCCAGTTCGCGCATTGGCTTTGCCGTTTCGGGTCGAAAGGCGAAGCCGCTGGTGATGCCCGGCAGACCTTCAGGAAGAGATATATGTGGCATGGTTTTTGTCCTCGGAACTCGTTGATGTTGTCTTCAGTCGGCGATTTCGGCAGGGAGATACTCTTTGCTGATGTTGATGTATCCCTCGCGAGCGATACGCTTGCCTCGTTCACGATACATCGCTTCGTCTCGTGGCTGGGTTGTGGCAAGGCCGTCAACATAGCGGTTGAACATGCAGAACGCCGCTGCGATGAGCACTGTGTCATGAATCTCGAGATCGGTTGCGCCCATGTCGCGAGCGCGCGCGACCGCCTCTGTCGTCACTTGCTTGCCACCCCTCTGTACCTGGCCTGCGATAACCAGCAGCGCCTTCAATTTCCCTGAAATCTCAGCATGCTCGAAGTCGTGTTTCACCTTCTTCACAACGGCTTCATCGTCACCCAGGCTGGCGGCTGCAATTGCGCCGTGGATGGTCTGGCAGTAGTAGCAATCGTTCTCCGACGACACGTACGTCGCAATCAGCTCGCGTTCTCCGGCCGTCAGGGAATTAGGTCCGTGAAGCAGTATCTCGACCAGATCATTGAGAGGCCTGGCGGTCTCAGGCCGGTAGGCCATCGCGCCTCGGATGCCGGGTAGCCCTTCAGGCAGTTGAATGTGGGGCATGAGTGATGACTCCTTTCAGATAAGGGGTTGTTCGGTGACATTTGGCATAGCAATCTGAGGTGTAGAGAAGAAGAAACGCCGAACGGGATCCCCGCACAGAACAGCAAGCAGACCCAACAGAGCGGGAACGGGATCATGCATCAGGATCAGAAGATTGATCAGGGTACAGCCCAGAAGAAACAGTATGGGAGCGGCAGGATACCACCAGCGCATCACAGGCTCTTTGAGCCGGAAGAGTGACGCGGCAGAGAGGGCAAGGAAGCAGATTGCCGAGAAGATGATGAAGGAGAGGATTCGATCGAAGGCTCCAAAGCAGAGAACGAGCAGGGCCAGCCCGGTCTGCAGTAGAACTGCATTGGCCGGGGTGCCGAAGCGAGAGTGGAGTCGCCCGAAGGCCGGAAAGAATGCGCCATCTTTCGCCATCGCATAGTAAAGCCGCGGCGCCGCCATCGTGAGTGCCATCAGCCCTCCAAGCACCGAGAACAGGACGCAGGCTGAGAGGACTTTTCCGCCGACACTGCCGAAGAGAGCTTCGCCGAACTGCGCTACGAAAGCAGTGTTCGAGACGATGCGTTCGACTGGTACAACGGAGAGGAAGGCGAAACTCACCAGCAGGTAGACAGCGGTCACAATCAGCACACCCAGAGTGAAGGCCAGGGGAAGCGTACGGCGCGGATTCCGTACCTCGCCGGCAACCTTGCCTGCCTCCCACCATCCGCCAAAGCTGAAGAAGGCACTGACGGTTGCGCCAGCGATGGCAGCAAAGATGGGTTCGGATCCGCTGCGGCGCTGTGTCAGAGGCATCAGGTTTGCCGCGGTTGCGTGGCCGGAGGCCCACGCCCAGGTCACCAGGCACAAAAGCACAGCAATCTTCAGCACGTTTGCCACTGACATCATCCGCCGGCTGAGCCGAGTGCCTGCATAATTCAGCAATGCCAGCCCCGCAAGTATGACTGCCGGAATCCATAAACGCGCTTGCGGCGACACACCAAGGAGCGAGAGAACATAAGGGCTGGCGCCCATCGCGAGCGCCGCGGCAAGGCCCGGATCCATAACGGCAACCGACATCCATCCATAGAGAAAAGCCACGCGGCTGCCATACCCTTCGCGGAGATACACGTACTCTCCACCGGCGCGAGGGAACCGCACCGCCAGCTCCGAGTAGCAGAGGGCTCCGCACATTGCTATCAGACCCATCCCACACCACACCACACCGCGGTCAGCAGCAACGGTGATCCCAATGACTTCGCCATGGCTGCAGGTGTCAGGAAGATGCCGAGCGCGATCGACTCGCCCGTTACGACGGCGATTGTAGCCGCCAACCCCAGCTGCCTATGCTGTTCCATTGAGGCAACATCCTACGCCGAGCCTCTCACATTCAGCATCCACCAAAAGGCTGAGATGGACAGGTTGGTGAAAGAAGAACTCCAATCTGCTCTTTGGATCACAGCGAAAACCCTGGTCGGATCAGTCGCAGCACATTAAGCAATCCTGGATCTACAAAAGATGTTCTTATGGTCACTAACTCCCGGTTGGTCGGCAACCCTTCCCTGGGATTACTTCAGGGTTGCCCGTGATACGGGCAGAACCCACGACGGCATCCGTCAATTCGCTTATGGCTGCTTGAAATTCCGGTAGATTTTCTGAAATCTGTCGAACAGGCCGCCGCCCGTCCGTCATACGTACAGGCGCACAAAGGCGCTCACAATGGTTCCTAAAGGAGAAAAGTGATGCAATTCGCCCTGCTGATCTTCGAATCACCGGAAGCTTTCGCGGCACGGAATAACGACGACACCGACCCCTACCTCGGTGCGTGGCGGGCGTACTACAAGGCACTCGTAGAAGCCGGCATCTTCGTCGATGGCAATCCACTTCAAAGTCCGGAGACTGGGACCACGGTGCGGCTTCAGGAAGGAAAGCGGCTTGTACAGGATGGCCCCATCGCGGATACGAAGGAGCAACTGGGAGGATTCACAATCCTGGAACTTCCCTCCCTTGACGCGGCGCTCGATTGGGCAGCGCGCTGCCCGGCCGCCTCGGCCGGTGCTGTGGAGGTCCGTCCCCTTGCAGTTGAATACAGGCGCCGGGTTACAGGATGAGTGAAAGCGGCCATGAGAGCACACACCGGACAATCGAGCGGGTAGCTCGCGAGTCATACGGTCGCCTCGTGGCATACCTTTCCTCGCACACGCGCGACGTGGCCAGCGCGGAGGACGCCCTTAGTAATGCGTTGGTAAAAGCACTCACGACTTGGCCGCGAGACGGCGTGCCACAGAATCCAGAGGCCTGGCTGCTGACGTCGGCGCGCCACTCGCTTATCGACCTTGTGCGGCATCAGCAGGTAGCTGTTGCGAGCGAGCCCACGCTCCTGCTCCTCAGAGAGGAGCTCGAGGAGGCGATCTTGTCGGCGGAGTTTCCAGATGAAAGGTTGAAACTGCTGTTCGTATGTGCTCATCCGGCAATCGATCCGGCGATGCACACGCCGCTCATGCTCCAGACCGTTCTGGGCCTTGATGCCGCGCGCATTGCCCATGCCTTCCTGGTTTCACCCAAGACGATGGGGCAGCGCCTGGTGCGTGCCAAGACGAAGATCCGCGACGCGGGTATTCAATTCGAAGTCCCGCAAGAGCGTGAACTGCCGCAGCGGCTCGACGCCGTCCTTGAAGCCATATATGCCGCCTTCGGAATCGGCTGGGATGACATGGCGGGTGTTGACCAGCGCGGACGGGATCTGGCCGAGGAGGCGATCTGGCTTGCGCGGGTCCTTCTACAGCTCATGCCCAGGGAAGCCGAGGTTCGCGGTCTGCTGGCTCTCATGCTCTACTGCGAAGCCCGCAGAGCGGCGCGGCGGGGACCGGAGGGACGGTATGTCCCTCTCTCAGAGCAGAATCCCCGGCAGTGGTCTCTGCTCTTTATCGAAGAGGCGGAACGCCATCTCGCCGAAGCATCCAGCCGCGGCAAAACCGGACGGTTTCAACTCGAAGCCGCAATTCAGTCGGTACACGCTGAGCGGGCACGCAGCGGCAAGACCGAGTGGGTTGCGATCATGCTGTTCTACGAACATCTGGTCCGGATATCGCCGGCGCTCGGCACGCAAACCGGATACGCCGCGGCAGTAGCCGAAGCAAAGGGACCTGAAGCAGGGCTGGCGGTACTGGACACGATCGATCCCGAATCTGTCTCGGGCTATCAGCCCTACTGGGCGGTTCGCGCTCACCTCCTGCAACAGCTAGGGAAGACATCTGAAGCCGCGGATGCCTTCGACCGGGCGATTGGTCTAGCCGAGGACCCGGCAGTGAGGCAGTTCCTGCTCCAGAAGCGTGGCTGATTTTTCCTAGATGAATATCAAGCTTGCTCCGGCGGGCGTCTTGGAGCGAAACCATTGGAGCGAGAACCTGGGGTTGCTTTGATCAGGGCACGACTTTAGTCGTGCGCAAATGCGGCAGAATCAACGCGGCTTTAGCTGCTGCGTAATGGCTTGTTCTCTACAATCACCTCGCCTGGCCCCCACACAGGATCGCCAAGATTGATTTCATCTTTCTTATTTCCCTCTGTCGAAATCGACTCTCGTCATCCGTCACTTCTATAGAGGCAGCCTGGCGGTCACGCTTCGCTGCCTGAAGCGTCCACCGTACGTGGACAGTGAGCATTGATTGAAAGGAGAGTGTATGACAATCGCAGACAAAACAGTTTTGGTCACCGGGGCCAATCGCGGTATAGGACAGGCGCTGGTCGAGGAAGCATTGAGGAGAGGCGCGAAGCGGGTGTATGCCGGTACGCGCCAGCCCCTAACTCACCCGGATGGGCGCGTCACGCCCTTGACCCTGGACGTGACCAGCGCCGCGCAGATTCAGGGAGTTGCCGAGAGAGTCGAATCTCTCGATATCCTCATCAATAACGCCGGCCTGGCGCTCTACGATGACTTGAGCGATCGTGCCGCGCTCGAACGGCACCTCGCCGTCAATCTCTTTGGCACGTATGGCGTGACCCAGGCTTTGCTGCCGCAGCTGACTCGTTCCCGAGGAGCCATCGTCAACGTTCTGTCGGTGGCGGCCTTAGCTGCCCTGCCGATCATCCCGGCCTACTCGATCTCAAAGGCCGCTGCTTTCTCCCTGACACAGTCGCTGCGCGCTCTTTTGGCTGGCCGGGGTGTGAAGGTACATGCCGTCCTGGCCGGTCCTGTGGACACGGATATGTCCCGAGGCTTCGACGCACCAAAGGCCTCTCCGGAGTCCGTTGCGCGAGCCATCTTCGACGGAGTAGACAAAGGGGAGGAAGACATCTTCCCGGATCCCATGTCGGAGTCCATGGCGGAGAGCTGGCGCAGCGGTGCGGTCAAGGCGACCGAGCGCCAGTTTGCGGCGTTCGTAGCACCAACGCCCGTCGCCTCGCCAACCGGGAGATGAACGATGTGTCCATTCTGTTTGGCAGCCATGGGGCTGATCGT
>NZ_JQKI01000150.1 GCF_000745965.1 Edaphobacter aggregans DSM 19364
TCTAGCGACTCGAACATCGCGAAGTCTGTTGAACCTGTATGGCCTAGTTTTAGACGCCCTGCTTTTTCAAGAAGCCAGCCGCTGACTTCTTTGATCGCGCTTGGACCCGAGCCAATCTTCTCGGCGATGGTTCGGAGGGTGCGATCGTCAGCCTGAATCTCCGGGAGCAACGCTCCGGCGAAATCCCGGAACTGTTGATCGTCATGCTGATCGTGCATTGCTTCAAGCAGCTGAAGGGCTATACGGGCACCACCGAGGTGGTCGTTTACATAAGTGGTAAGGGGCTCGGCCATGGTGGACACCTCTCGAACCTGACAGATGAATGCGCTGGAAACGTCTACAGTTCACTAATTGCACTAATTGAGATGCCGACTGCGCCTTCCGCAAGATGTCTGCCGCAGAAAGCGGCCCACGGATTTAGACAACGGGGCATCCTAAATCGCATCAGGCAAGGAGGTGTGGCGTTTCTGGACAGTACCGAAACGCGGTGAACCGGGTTCGGAAATGGGGACGAACCAAAGGAGGTGTGGTTTGCTTGCGGGTCACTCAAAGAGCCGGGCGCGTCCACCTCGCGGTAGCCGATAATGGCTGCGGGATTGAAGACAAGATTTATCGAAAAATCGACAACCAGGCCCACAATACTTCCAAAAGCGCAGGAACCGGACTCAGACTATGGCTATCTCACGGCATTGCTCGAAAGCACGGCGGCGCCCCTTCCTGTCGGTAGCTCGACGCGAGCTGGAAAAAGTGGAACGACGTTCCGATTGTCTCTACCGGCATCGAAATCACCGATCGCCAACCTAAAAACAGCTTGAACGACAACCCATGACTCATTCGTTCGGACTGGCATGCCAACGCAGAGAGTTCTCGGTTTAAAGTCGGTCTCGTCCTCTTCCAAAAACCAAGTAAATGATCACTAACGCGAGGACA
Organism: Edaphobacter aggregans DSM 19364; assembly: GCF_000745965.1. Lineage (GTDB taxonomy): Bacteria > Acidobacteriota > Terriglobia > Terriglobales > Acidobacteriaceae > Edaphobacter > Edaphobacter aggregans. The sequence continues at coordinate 931 of NZ_JQKI01000150.1, forward strand.
AGACTGAGGCCGCCGCCGCCGTAATACCCGAGCCCGGGGCCCATGTAGTAGCCGCCGCCACCGACCAAAAGTAGTAACAGAATGAGAACGAGGATGAGAGGCATGGGCCGAAGTCTAGATGGGATTGTGGGGCTTGTCTACTCCTACGCCAGTAGTTTAGTAGGCCAGAGACGGCTTGAGGTGTGGCGTACCCTTCCTGTTTAGCTGTTCGATTCTCCGAGAATAGGACGAGTATGGGTTTCCAACGCTTTCTCGACCGCGAAGACAAAGACCGGGATCTGGCCGAAGAGATCCATCGCACCTGGCACATGAAGTGGATGCCAACCGCGCACGCGGTCTTTCGGACGCTGAAGCGCGCCGACAGGTTCGACTGAAGTCTATAAGAGGGGATGTCAAGAAAAAACACTCCTGGTGATGCTGCAAAGGCGAGATGCTTTCCGACATCCAGCCCTTGCTCGCCGAGGAGATGCTCTAAGCCGGGGTTTTGGGCCTACTGCGGACTCGCCATCGAGACCCGCGACAGTGGCGAATTGCTTGGACGGGTAAAAACACCCTTCCGCTTCCGCACCAAGCGCCAGTATATCGCCGTGCGTAGAGGGCCCAGGAACGGCATCATTGTGCAGTTCGCACGCGACCGAAATAAATTCTGTGTAATCTCGGCGTAATTAACTTATCGACTGCTGGCGTTCGAGAGGCGCAACTGATAATTAACAACGGCGGTCCGTAACACGGCAGCGGATGGGGCTGCGAAATTATTCCAATGCTCGCCAGTGATCAGTGCGCTGAAAATCAAGCACTGAATCTCAGAGGCAGAATTCACTCATTACCATGTCTTCTTTATTGTCGTATCAAGGGCGAAACCGCCGTTTTGATCTCGCGTAAAGCTTAAGGCGACGCGCGGCGTTACCTGATATTGACCCATAATCGTTTGGTTCTGTGTTGAAGCCAGGTTGCTCGAGAACGTGACGAATAGATTTCCGGTGACGCGCTGCTGGATTGTGACATTGGCGCCAGCAGGCCCCTGATTACTTCCTCCTGATAACACTGGATTGATTGAAAGTTGCGAGATGCCCGCAACTTTCGAAACGCGGCTGGTAACCTGGCTGCTGACCTGCGAGGCTACGAGCGACGCAGCCTGCTGGTTTGCTGGTGTTGCCGGGTTTGCGGCGTTCGCTTCCGTCGTCTTTCCAAACGCCAGGAGGTTGATGATGTCCGCAGCCGGGAGAGCGGGATCGGAGGCGTACTCGGTGTGCAATTGATCTACAGGTCCGCTGAATCGAAGATCGATTGAGTACTCATGAATCGTCGTGTTTAGAGCAAGATTGACGACGGGCTGGGTCTGAGATGGATTGACAAACTGAATGGTGCCGCCATTCAGGATGAACCGGTGGCCATTGAAAATGAGATCGCCACCATCCAGATTGACTCGACCAAGAATGACAGGCTGTGCAGCCGTGCCGCGGACTTGCAGATTTGCGGTGCCATTGACGCTCAGCGTTCTGCTCACGAGGCTGACGTTATTCGATGAATGGACAGCCAAATTCAACTGAATATTCTGGCTGATCCCTCCAGTTGGGGGCGCGCTGACTCCTCCCGAGAACTGATCTATGAAGTTCGTCAGGTCGAATGCTGGCGTGAAGGAAAGATCGGTGAGGTCAATTGCGCCTCCGAGTACCGCGCTTTCTGGAGTTCCCGCGAGGCGAATATTCGCATTCACACTTTCGCGAACGCCTTGCGGATATAAAAGGCGAATATCTTTGGCGGATAGCCCCAAATCAAACCGCAGGGTGGGACGGTAAACAACGCCCCCTTGCGCATTCACGACACCGCTGCCTACGATGCCCTCAAATTTGGAGATGTTGAGACGGTCTCTGGTCAAAGTGAGCGCGCCATTGCCATGTTGCATACCAACCGGCAGATCACCCGTGGCGATGCTCGCATCCACGATTTCTATCTGGCCTTGAACGTTCGGATCGTGCGCGGCTCCATAAGAATCGATGTTGAACTTCAATTGACCCGAACAGATCAGTTTCGGATTCAACAGCTGCGCGAGCCGCAGGTTCACAGTTCCCACAAGCAAGAGCGACATGGGAGCATTCCCTGTAGTTGGGATCGATCCTTGGAACTGAAGGTCAGTCTCTGTGCCGCGAATGGCTCCTCGTTGCAGCGAGATGATGTTGTCCTTGAGATCCACGCGAATGGGCGAAGCAGCCGCGAGTTGCACGTCCTTGCCGTACCCCACCCTAAGCATCGGGACGGTGAGATGGCCTTCGAGCAGCTTCTTGTTTTTGAGTGGGCCATGCAGTGTGGCATGCAGCTCGGTTTCACCACTTAGGTCGGCAGCCTGGTCAGGAGCATAGATCGCGGCCAGCGGTTGGAGCGGAATCGCCTGCGTGTCGAGGGTTGCGTCGACCAGATAATCGCCGGTAAGGTTTACCTTTGCATTTCCGCGAATGGAGGTATTGATCGCCTGCGATGTCAGGTTCGCAGTAGCAAGATGATTTGCCATGTTCATTTGCAGGTTAAGCGAACGAATCGCATGCTTCTGCACCAGAAGGTCGGGTATCTGGAGAGTTGCGTCGACTTGCGGATTGTCGAGTGTTCCTTTGCCGTTGGCATGCAGCGTTACTCCGCCATTCGCGTCCAGGTTTCGCGCCTTGAGTGTTTCGAGTTTTTCAAGGCGTATGTCGTTCGCGGTGACCTGAGCGACATAACTCTTCTCTCGCGGGCGGACACTCATCGTGCTCTGCATCCTGCCGGCAGGCAATGAAATTTCCAGATTTCCATGAACTTCGTCACCTGTTCCAGACAAGACCAACTGCGCGGATCGGACCGGTTCGTTGTACGCAGTGAGATGAGACAACGATAGATTTGCTTCGCCGATTGGATGGAGCTCAGTCCCATGCATGTTTACATTCGCAGCGAGAAGGCCGGTTACCGGAACTTGCACACCAGCTGCTTCCGTCAGGTCAGTCACGTTCAGCTGCGATGCGTTCAGGTTGACCTGGACAGGGCTGGTTTCTGTGAAAGACCATTCCCTGAGCCCGGCGCTGGCGTTCAGCGAGATGCGGCCCTGAGACGCTGGTTCGAGCACTGCATTTTCAAGTTTGGCCAAAGATGGGCTTACATCCACACCAGTTCGCAGCACTCGCCACTCAGTACCATGAATGCGCAGATTGGAGGCGAGCAGCTGTCCTGTCAAATGTGGCGCGGCCGTGGATCCTCCAAGAGTTCCGTTAAACGCCGCCGTTCCGTAAAGACCGAGGGGCTGCAGGGTTTGATCTGGCGCCGGGGTGCGGAACAGGTCCGCAACAGTCTCAAACTCATGCAGATCGTTGGACTGGAGCTTCAGAGCAACATTGGAGCGTTTGCTCATAACCCCGTTCATCGTGAGTGACGTCTGTGGCATGCGAACGTAGCTGTTCGTCAGTGCTATCTCCTGCGATGCATTTGAATAATTCCCATGAACTGCAGCGTTCAGAGGTATGACGGTTTCAGGACCGCTGGTCACGGCGGCACCGGAGATGCGACCATCGACAGTTGCGTCAGCGTGCACTACCAAATCATTGATCGTCTTACCCCAGGCGGCATTCAGCTGCGAATTCAGAGTGCCGGTCAGCGCAACATTCTTCGGCATCTCAACGGTGCGCAGCATCGCGTGGACGTCCCCGACGGATATGCCGCGTAACGAAGCCTTCACCTCAGAGTGCGAATCACCGCCGATCGCATTCATTTTCGCCGTAGCATCGAGCTCGCCACCCAACAGACGCGCGCGGAGCGATTGCATTGTCGCGTCTCCATTTGCAAGCGAGTATTGCGCGGCTATGTCATCGATGCGGGCGCGGAGCGAGGGCGTCTGGATATCAAGCTGCTGGCTACTCAGGTTACCGTTCAGGAGGACGGCGTCAAGTGCCGAGCGATTGGGAATTGCGTGATAATGCGCTGTCCCGCTGGCATGAATCAACCCCACCGGTATGGATGGATTCTTAAGCATGCCGCGAACATCACGGCCATCGACAACAGCATCGTACTGCACCTGGACGTCAGGATCGCTGTAGTTCTGCATGGTTGCGGAGAGGGTGATATGTGATCCGCCTGACGCGAGACTGGTCTTAATGAGGCGGAACGTGGAGGGTGCGGCGTCGAACTCGGCTTTGAGACTGTGCGGAATGGTTTGCATCGATCCGGCGGTAAGATGCCCGTCCGCGTAGCTCAGTGTTCCGGAGTACTTCTGTAGTATCGCATCGTATGCGGAGCGAAATTCTACATCGTGCAGGTCGGCGGCAAGCACGCTGTGCTTATCGTTGTAATACACCTCTCCATTTGTGAGCGCAGCGTGGCGAATCCCCAGATCGAAGATGCTGGTGTTGCTGCTACTGCCGCTGCTCTTGAGCTTCGGAATGTTGGAGTTGCCATTAGCGTCGGTGAAGATTTTTGCCACAGGCCCATCGATACGCAAGTTATCCAGATACCATTTGCGGTGCAGGATTGAGACGATGCGGACGCCTGCCTCGGCGTGCTGAATCTGGAGCAGCGGTGGATCTGGATAAGGCGCGGCGCCGTGCACCGTCAGGCCGTAGATATCCAGGCTTAGCGTTGACAAGTGCAGCGTAAAATTCTGCAAGTCGACTCGAGTACCCAGCTGTTCACTTGCCAGGGTCCGGGCTTTATTCAGCACGTAATTGTGAAAAGCCGTGGTACGAAGCACGAGAATCGCCGCGAAGGCGAAGAGTGCGAGAATGGCGAGGATCCCGGACGAAATCCACATGGATACCCTTAGCCAGCGTGGCTGATTGGCAAGGTAACCTTTTTTCTGGGGCGATTTCTGAATAGATGTTCCGATGGGGTTCATAAATACACTCCCTCAGAATGCTTGACCTATGCTTACGAAATATTGTGTTGCCTTGATTCCGGGCACCGGGTTGAGATTCTGGCCAACATCGATTCGTATCGGACCGATAGGCGTCGCGTAGCGCAGCCCCAGACCTACATTGTTGGAATAAAGCGACGTGAAGTCGTGAAAGCCGACTCTGGGAAACACGTTTCCACCATCGTAAAAGGTGACTATGCTAAGACCTTTGCGGATAGGCAGTGGAATGCGAAACTCGGAGTTCAAAATGAGCAGCTGATTTCCGCCTGTTGGCACCTGGATTAACGTGCAGCTCACGGGCGCTGAGCTACATACCGGTACCTGCCTTTGTGGGCCGGCACTATCCAGGGGGAATCCACGCAGAGTATTGCCTCCACCGGTGAAGTACGCCTCGCTGAGCGGTACGCGGCTGCCAGCGAACGGTTGCGCAAGTCCTATCCGAATGCTGTTGGCCCAGATAACGTCGTGAAAAATCCGCTTGTAATAGGCGGACTGCAGGTTGAGCTTCGCAAAATCAACACTGCTGCCCAGTTTGGTTGTATTGATATCGAACTCCGCACTCTGCAACATGCCCTTATGCGCGTCGAGCGGGTTGTCGCGCGTATCTCGAGTGAAGTTCACTGCGAACGTGGAGAGTTTCACGTGCTGGTCTTCCGGCGGCACGAGTGCGGGAATTTCGATGCGGGTCAGGTCTGTCTTGCTATAGCTGTATCGCAGAAAAAGGAGGTTCGCCTTGGACTTGTCGAGAAATCTCTGAATCTGATAGCTGGCGAGCGCGACCTGAGATGAATAAATCGGGTTCTCCTGGTCGAGCTCATAAGAGACAGAGGAGGTTGATGACCACCTTGTCCAGAACAATCTCGGATCGATGTAGTAAGCTGCGACACGTTGGTCCAATCGTCCAGCAAACGCGGTAAATGACAGGCTTTCTCCCTTACCGCGCACATGGTTTCGCGTGTACTGAAAGGTCCCCCGCGGACCATAAAAAGTCTTTTGGCTGGTTGTAAAGGTGTCTGGCAAACCAATCGGCGGCAGATTCGGTACAGCGACTGTTCCGCTGGGTACGCTGCCGCCGCGATTGATAATTTCGAAACCGAATCCATAGGTGAGCTGGTTCTTTTTGCTCTCATGCACTTTTACCAGTACGTCTTCCTGCGTTTGCGTGGTGATCTGTCTCTTGGGATCTACTTCGGCCCAATCAAATACACCGGTATGCTCGTACAGCTTGCTTTCCGAAGCGAGGAGTTCAGTTTCGGTGAGTGGTTTTTCCGGTTCTATCGTTGCGACGTCTTCGTCGATCAGGCGCTGCGTGGTTTTCTGGGGGCCCAACGTGATCACATTTCCCGTGTAGACCTGAGGTCCTTCATAAATGACGTAAACCACATTGAGATGATGGGGATCGTTCTTCGATACTGCCTTAGCCGTTTCGCGAAAGCTCGCCATCAAATAGCCAGCCTTCAGGTAATTAGCAATGATATTTGCGCGATCGCTCTCTACCAGCTTCTGTGAGTAGGCGCTGCCTTCTGCCAGTTTCAATCCGCCCGGTGCGAAGCGAGATTCCGGAAACGTCTCAGCGCCTTCGATTTTCAATGACTGGACGATATCCTGCGGACCCTCATTTACCGTGAACCGCACACGAATGTCGCCGCCATTTCTCTGCACCTGAGGCGTAACCTTCGCGCTACTGTAGCCTTCGCTCGCATACAGGGCCTCCAGGCTTTTGGAACTAGCACGAACAAGCTTGTCACTGAACTTGCCCGGCGAAAGTATGTGCCCTTTCTGCACCTTCACTTGATTCATTAAGTCATCTGTCTTGATATTTTTGTTCCCGGCCACCTCCACCGCCGTGACCTTATGCTTCTTCCCTTTCGTGATCTGGTAGAGGATCGTGTCGACAGAACCCGTTTTGAGCTGCGAACTCACCTTCACATCAAAGAAGCCCTTGGCCTGGAAATAAGAAGTGAGCGCCTGCCTGCCTTCCTCAACCAGTTCGGGATCGACGCCCGCTCCCTGATACACAGGCAGCAGGGATTTCCGTGTCCAACTCCACAAATGCGCGCCCTTCACGTCCACGTGAATCTCTGGGCCGGTGTCCACATCAAAGTGAATGTCTGCGCGATTGGTGTCTGCGTGGTACTCCGCTCCATGCGGCTGAACTTTTGCGTCAAGTCTGTCTTGCTTTTCCAGTCTGGATTGGAGATATTTGTTGGCTCTCGTAACATTGCCATAGCGATAGGTCTTTCCGGGGCGAATCGCTGCTCCCCGCATTCTTGCCCGCACTCCACTCAGATTGTCAGCAAGGCTCTCCGCTTGCTGAGGAGTTGTGCCTGTAATCACCGCATTCCCGAACTTCGCCTTTTTGTTCAGCGTGGTGTTGAAATAGACATTCGCCAGACCGTGCGCCGTATCAAGTTTCACTTCTGGATCAACCTGGACCTGAAAGTAGCCCTGCTGTCGGAAGAAGTTGATAAGATTGTCCCTGTCACGCTGAATCTCGCCTCGGTTGAAAGGCGTCTGGGGCGGGTAATTGGAAACCTGTACCAGCCGCGAATACGAAAACCGCTCCGCACCCGGAAACTGGAATATGCCGAAATAGATTGCAGGCTCCAGAACTAGCAGGACCCTGATTCCATTCCCTTCAGGCTCGACCTGAAGCTGAACCTCCTCAAATTTCCCGTCGCGTTTGAGAGCAGCAATCGTCTCATCTATCTTCTGCTTCGAGAAGGATTCACCTGCGCGCTGGATCAAACTCTCTGCATAGCGCTCTGTATCGACGTCCGGCCTGCCTGCAAGTTCAATCGAATTGATGGTCTGCCCCTCATAGGAAGAGAGGATCTGCATGGTCTGAGGTGATGTTTTCGGCTCTTCACTGCCCTTGCTGGCAGGAGCCTGCGCGAAGGCACGTGAAAGTACCATCAGGAACAAAAGTACGCTTCCCCGCCGCGCCGCGCAGTGTTTCCTAAGGCGATGTGCTGAACTGGTTACGAAAAAGTTAAGCTCGAGTTCCAATCCACAAGCATCCTTTAACCTTGGTTGGATGCGCCGAACAGTCTTCAGTGCTGCCCTGCAGCAGACATCGCCTGATTCATTGGTTGAAAATAAGCTCCAGGATGGCTGCTCCTGCCACCTATGCAGTTGCGGCGCGCGGAGGCGTTTTTCCGGTAAGTCGTTTTTCGGCGGCTGCCGCTTCGATTTCGCTATTGATCTCCGCACCCAACAGGATCATGAGCCCAGTGATGTAGAACCACGTAAGCAGGATGATGACAGCCCCGAGAGAACCGTAGGTTACAGAGTAGTTGTTGAAAAAATGAAGGTAAATACGCAGTCCGAGAGAGGCAAGGAGCCATCCCGCGATGCCGACAGCTGCGCCAACAGTGAGCCAATGCCAGCGGCGTTTTTTGACGGCGGGAGCCCAGTAGTAAATCACCGCGAATGAGAGGCTTAGAAAAACAATAGCTATCGTCCAGCCGATGACCCTTATAGCAATCACTGCACCCAGCGCCAAGAAACGATCCTGAATGCGATGATGTGCGACGGCGGCGAAAAAATCGGCCCCCAGCATGGATGCCAGACAAAGCGTGCCAAGCGCGGTCAGAATGATAGTCACTGCAATAGCTGAAAGACGGGCCTTGATGTAGGAACGGGTTTCCTGGACCTTATAGACCGCGTTAAGAGTGTCCTGAATTGCGGAAATGCCGACCGAGGCCGACCAGATCGTAGCAATCAGCCCAAACGTTATCTTGCCTGAACCAGAAGCTTCTGTGGTTTCACGGAATATCTTCGTGACACTTCCGAGCGCCTCCATCGGCATTACCAGCGATAGATATCCCAGGAGGTCCTCATATATATATATATGTGAGGCAGACCGTGCAATTAGACCAAGGATGGAGCTGGCGCTGAAAAGTGTAGGAAAAAGAGCGAAAAGGAAGTAAAAGCCGAGTTCGGCGGCACGGCCCAACAGATTGTCGGCAAAAACCGATCTCCACGTGCGCTTCGCAATGACGCTGATAGCCGTACCATGCAGTCCCCCATAAGGAATTAAGGGGAGAACGTGAGACTATCTCCCAAACGTACTGCTGAGGAGATCGATTCGAATTGGGACCGGCGCTAATGGCAGAGCCCCCTGATGCAGGGCGTTAGGTCCGCTCGAGCTACATTGATAGATGCCGCGTGGCGCCTGAGCGATAGGCTGCCGCTCAAATCTTTCCGCGTCAAGCCCGCGGTCCAGGATGTCAGCCATGGCGGCCTTGAGCTTCGCTGGCTTCTGCGCAAACACTATGCCGCGTTCGCGCAGAAATGCCCGCAGCTGGTTGATCACCGCCGTACGACGAGAGATCAGCCGGCCCTGAACACGATGGATCGCCTGCAGATCCAGTTGGTCATCGGTCTTGATCGGGACAAAGCGCATGTTCCCCACTCGACGGCCTCGGCGATCGCCTCCGCGTCGACGACGTCGTTCTTGTTCGACTTCACGAAGGGCTTCACATACTGAGCTGCGATCAGCCGGACATCGTAGCCCTGCTTCTGCAGCGTTCGGCCGAGGAAGTGAGCCCCAGACCAGAATTCTAGGTCGATCAGCGACGTCTGCATGTTCGCGGTATACGCCAACAACTGCCGTTACGTGAACTTCTTCCGCACAAGCACCTTGCGGCCCTGTCCTGTTGCTTTAAGCCCGGTACAGGCGGTACGTTGGACTCGTGGCGCCGATCCCATTTACCCGTCTCTTCGGCACGAGCGGCCGCCGCGCGGTCGAGTCGATCATGTCACGCCGGACATTCGACGATGTGATTCTGCCGCCCGCGACCCGGCGCGCGCTTGACAACGCCCTCGCGCAGGTGACACAGCACGATCTCATCTTCAACCGCTGGGGCCTCGGCGATCGGCATCCCACCGGGCTCGCCCTCGCCTTCAACTTTGCTGGTCCTCCGGGTACTGGCAAAACGATCTGCGCCGAAGCCATCGCGCACTCACTCGGCCGCCGCCTCCTGCTCGTCCGCTATGCCGAGCTCGAGTCGTTGTGGATGGGCGAGACGCCGAAGAACGTTGCCGCTGTCTTTCGCACGGCGCGTGACGAGGGGGCCGTGCTGCTGTTCGATGAAGCCGACGCCATCGCCGCGCGCCGATCGACATCAGTCGATCAGGGCGTTCAGCGCGAATCGAACACCACCGTCAGCGTGCTGCTGCAGGAGCTCGAGTCGTACAACGGTGTGGTGATCTTCGCCACGAATCTAGCGGCGAATTTCGATCCGGCATTCGAGCGACGTATCCGGACACACGTCCTGTTCGAGATGCCAGGGGAGGCCGAACGCGAGCAGATTTGGCGCGTGCAATTGCATCCTTCGCGGACACCCCTTGCGGCTGACGTCGATTTCTATGCGTTGGCGCGCCGCTACGAGGTGAGCGGCGGTGACATCCGCAACGCGGTGCTGAAGGCCGCGCTTGCGGCAGCGGCTGAACCCGTTCCCGATTCGTCGAAACGGATTCATCAGCACCACTTCGAGGCGAGCATGGAGGAAGTGATTGCCGGCAAGCGGGTAATGCGGCAGTCGCTGTTTGCGGACGAGACGCCCGGTGTGCCCGAGGCAGACGTCGTCGGCGGCGCGACGGCCGGGCAATACCTCGCCGCTCGTGGCGTACGCCCTCCCCGGCGCCGCGCTGCTCGTGGCCCTGATTGCACTCGCGGTGGCCCTGCTCAAATAAATTCAAAGCGGTAGGTTGTTGGGGACACTCGTGTCCGAATGACGTGGGCAGTGAATGCCCGGAATTCCTCGTTATTGCTTGTCGTAAACCGCGGTACTGGAAACCTTCTCGCCAGCGATGGAGGGCGACACATACCCGCTCGGCCCGGTTTTCAGAACGCGGTAGAAGAATGAAAGCAGTAGCTTTGCCCAGAGACCAAACGAAGATATGATTCACTGCTTGATTACAGTGATCCGCTGGTGGTAATGTGAGCGCGAGTCTGGGAAGAGAACAGGCAATTGGAACGACCGACCGAGCGCCCACTCAGACCTTCCAAGGGGCCGCGAAGCAGGCACTAGATCCGCCGAACCATGATGCCCTCTCTCCCACCTGCTGGGGCAAGGCTTAATTCCAAAACAGCACCTGGGGGACCATTCCCGATGACTCGGCTCAATTTTCCAAGACTGGAGGAAGCAACTAT
>NZ_JQKI01000151.1 GCF_000745965.1 Edaphobacter aggregans DSM 19364
TTGCCAACCGCAGCCTCGAAATCGGAGCGCGAAAACAGTTGCAGGAGTTGGCTGAAAATACTGCATACTCGATTCATGGTGGATGCCTTTCTCATGCGTCAAGTGGTCTTCTCAGGACCCACTTCACTCTACAGGAGGCTCCACCTGCCTCACCCTTGAGCCTTGTTCTCAAAGGCTAATTTGGACGACAGTGATATGTGTTGCTTTGAGAATTATTTGGGTTCATCCGCACATTTCTATACGCGCTTGCAATTTGCCTATGTTGGTTAGTGCATTTGTCTGCTTTGCATGTCTCTACACGGTGCCGTGTGCTGGTTCAGAACTCAAGAAAGAGACGGTTGCCGCATTCAATACAGCCGGAGTTGACCGTGCTAACTCTGAACTGCTAGATCATAAAGAGAATTCTGACTCGTGTCCTAGAGTAAGGATCTAGAGAGGTGTAATCGATGTCCACAGGGCTCGCTCGCCGTCAATTCCTCCGCAATATCGCGACCACAGCAGCCGCACTTGCGGTTGCGACTCCGGCCTTTGCAGAACAAGAGCACTCCGCTGTCCTTACTTCTGCTAGTTCGGGCAACGATGGTTTTATCATTCGTGAAATGGAGCCAAAGAATCTAGAGTCGTCGGTTTCCGCGTTCTCTAGCTTTATAACTTCGGCAGACCAGTTTTACGTTCGCAACCACTTCAAACAACCTGAGTTGTCCTCCGCAAACTGGACCCTCGCAATCGACGGTGCGGTTTCTCACCCGCTCCAGATCACCTATGCGGAACTCACAGCAATGAGGTCACGAACAATGGTTTCCCTCCTTGAGTGCGCGGGTAATGGCCGAGTCTTTCTTGTTCCGAGGGAGGATGGTGCGCAGTGGGCGAATGGTGGAATGGGCAACGCCGAATGGACCGGCATCCCTCTCGCGGACGTTCTGAAGCTCGCCGGTATCAAATCGACTGCGGTCGATGTCATCTTCGAGGGAGCCGACTCCGGTGAGCTCACCACGCCCAATCCGAAGTCCCCTGGGGTGATTCCTTTTGCGCGTTCCCTGCCAATCTCGGAAGCTAATCACGGGGATGTCCTACTCGCCTACCATATGAACGGCAAGCAACTTCCGCCAACTCACGGTTTCCCCGTTCGACTTATCGTCCCCGGTTGGTATGGAATGGCATCCGTAAAGTGGCTGAAGCGTATTACCCTCACCGAGAAGCCCTTTGACGGCTACTTCCAATCACTCCAATATTCCTACTTCGAACGGCCCAACGGCATTCCGACCGTTCTTCCTGTAACTACAATCAGCGTCAAATCCGCCATTATTGATCCCGGCTTCGCCGATAAGATTGCGAGCGGGCATGACTTCAAAGTGCGCGGTATGGCGTGGGCCGGCGTAAACGACATTACTTCCGTCGAAGTCTCGACCGATGCCGGAAAAACCTGGAATCCGGCCCAACTGATAGGCCCCACAATACGCTATAGTTGGCGTATGTGGGAATTTACTTGGCCTGCTCCCAGTGCAGGCAAACACACGCTTATGGCCCGCGCCACAGATTCCAAAGGGAACACCCAGGCGATGGAGCGCAACAAGGATTACCGCAGTTATGAGATCACCCACGTCATTCCCGTGATCGTTGAGGTCATATGAGAAATAGGGCCAGCCCTTCGAGCTGGCGAACCTCGTTTTGATCCAGGGAGCTGACGCGCAGGCAGCCGACCTGTTGGCCTTTGGACGGCTTGCGGGTTCGAGCGGGCCGAGGTGTCCGCAGAACCGCAAAACACGCAGAGTTTTTTGGGCGTAAGGGCCGCCACCGAAATTTCCTTATTCAAAAGCAGTGGCCGTCGCCCACCGCGCCACATCCACAATCCCCGCGAACTGATGTACTTCACCCGATGAAGTGGTCAGCGAATAGCGGTCCGCACCCGTGTCAACCAATTGGATCCGGCAGTGAAAGTTCTGTGAGTCCCCGCAGATTTAGTACGGATCGTGCCCCGACCGGTGCCGGTGCTGGAAGTGGAATTAAGCAGCAGGCGGGGAGGAACTGCGCTTGGAAATCCTCAGCCAGCGTAGTCAGGTCCGCGCAGGTTGGTGTCACGACCATGTCGGTGTTTTGTCATCACTTGTGAAAAGTTGAGATGAGAAATTTGGTTGCTCGAGAATTGTTGCAGCTTGAAGAATGTTGGCGAAGAATCCAAGGGTCTTCCAAGTCCACGAATTGCCCAAAACCGCATTATGTCCTGAAAGCGACCGTTTTCAGGACAGGCTTGAGAAACTGCCAAATGGCTCGGTTTACGGGCTTGGAACTGTCCCACGACCCATCCCAAAAACAATGCCCCCGAATTAGCGTGGTGCTTTCCGTGCGATCAACGCTCTCCGGAACCCCAACCGTGCATCCCATTATTGAAGTGCACAACACCGAACCTGACCGACTCCATGGCGTAAAACTGCCGAATCTCGTCTGGAAGTCGTGGGTCACCTACAGAGGCGGACGTCGCGAATAGATAGACGTTCGCGCGCCCATCGAGACCATGCACGACGCCAGGGTAGTAGTTGCGCGTGATCGAGTCACCGAGCAGCAGTACTGCGGACCTCCCATGTCCACTCGATCTCCTCCGGAGTATCGTCATGAGGACTGAGAATCACGGGAACCACCGTCGACTACGCGATGCATTTAATGCAAGCCATCAGTCTTGGTTACTTTTCCGTCCCAGTGCCCGCCTCGATCGTCGAGCCGGCCACAGTAAACGCGTACACTTTGTTATTTCCGATTCCGGCCATTCTCCGGTAACCAGATCCCCAATAGACGACGCCGTCCACGATTGATGGTCCATCGATTACCGACCCCCCGCTCGCAAAGTTCCAGAGGATTGTTCCGGTTTTCGTGTCCAGCGCGTACATCTGCCCTGAATAAGAGCCTGCGTACATGACGCCGTTCGCAACACTCACCGAGCCGATGTCAATGGTGCCTACAGTCGGGTCTGCGGTCTGCCAAAGGATCTTCCCGGTAGCGACGTCGAGAGCACTCCACGATCCCCAAGCAATCTGCTGTCCCGAGGGAACTAAGGTATAGGGGAGATGGCCGTTATTCGCGATCTCGACATAAATGCGCTTACCATCGGTGGCAGTGCCCCACCCGATGCCCGTACCGCCTGGCCCAACCGGTGTGCTCCAAACGATGTTCCCAGTATCGGGATCAAGTGCCCAATAAATACCGCTCTTCTGGCCAAAGCCTATGATATTACCCAGGAAATTAGGTCCTGCCCCTCCAAAGTCGAAATCTGGACTGGTCGGTACGGGACAGTTCGGGTTTGTTCCGGGAGGACGGAGGCAGGCTACTGTCCAGGTATCAAAGCCTTGCAGCCTTTTGGCCCACTTGATCTGGCCGGTCTTTAAATCCAATGCAAGGGCGGTGTCGAAAAAATCGTCAGCCGCGGCGCAGTTCGCAGTCGGATCTGCGTTCTGGCAAGCTTCCACAGCTGCGGGTACGGTGTAGTTGTTACCCGTACCAACGAAGAGCAAACCGCGCTTTGGATCAATCGCGGGTGGTTGCCACACCGCGCCGCCACTGTATCCACCCGGCTGACCGCCGTTCTCTGGCATGTCGTAGGTCTTCCAAAGCATCTGACCGGTCTTCGCATTGAGCGCCACTACACTGCCGCGAAAGCTGCAACACGGATAATCCAGATTCGTTGCCAGACCTTCTTCCAACGAAGAAACCCCAACGTAAACCACACCGTCGAAGACAACAGGAGATCCAGTGATGATTGCAGCCGGATGGCTATCCACGTGTGTAATCCAGCGGAGTTCTCCTGTCTCCCGATCTACTGAAATCACGTTCGCGCCATCGTGCACCTGGGAACTGAGAATGTCCCCAATAATTAATTGATCATGATCCACGACGGGACTAACGCGAGAGACAGATCCGGCGACGCTATCGTAGGCGGAGATCTTGTGATTCCAGATGACCTGCCCGCTGTCCTTGTTGACTGCGAAGAGATGGCCACCCCAATCGGGGAAGTAGACTGCGTCGTCAGCCACAGTAGGAGTAGCAGAAACATCGCCACTCGCTTTGAACACCCATTTTGGTTTCAGGCCCTTGACGTTGGCAGGACCTATTGAATACTCCGCCGGCTGGCTCCGGGTGTTGTTCAGATCCTGTCCGGCTTCTTGCCATTGGCCAGATAGGGACACATCTGATTGGCTTTGCGCGCTTAGCGCCGAGACTAATAACAGGACACAGATCAATGCCGTCATGGGCAATGACACGTCACGATTCTTCGTGGGCATCTGCATAGTTCTCCTTGAATTCGGTTGCGGTTATGCTCGCCAGACAATGCAATTTGGGTAGCTAGGCTACGGAAGACACCGTAAATAACCAAAAGGCGAAGTAGCAGCAACCACAGATGAAGCCGGGAGATCTTACGCACGAGCCTTCTACAAAGACGCCAGATTTAGAAGGAATGATTTGACTTTGCTGCGGTACAAGAATGAGGTGGGTATTGAAGTTATGTCAAGCGAGAAATGCAACGACACAACCCTCTGAAGGTCGCAACAAAAAGAGATCCACCGGAAGGAGAACCAGCGATGCGTCGCTTCCGCGGAACGACACCTCAACGTCTCGTGTACTCTTTCGTCTTTTTTGCAGCCGTCCCCCCGATCCTCGCGCAGGGCAGTGACACCTTAATCAGTGTAGGGAGCCCAACAACCCCGGCTCGAGCGCACAGTCGCAATCAAGATCCTCTCGCAGCTTTCCTGCGACCCCGCGCAAAAGCAACGGTTTCGAACGCGAGGCACGAGCCATCTCCTCCCTGAACCATCCCAAGATCTGCACGCTGTACGACATCGGCCATCAGGTTGAATAAGCAAAGCGCCTTGACGGCTCGAGAGAATCGAGTCATCGGGCAAGCCTGATGAGAAGCGGCCCAGATCCGGCCATATGTGCCAAATAATTAGCACAGAAGTAGCCACATAATTAGAAAAGCAACAGGGTTGTTGATATTGGATCGAGCGGGCGGAGGAGAGCTTCTTAAGCTTTTCCTGTCGAATGCACTGTTTTAAGTGCACAAATTTTATTTTTGCAACAATTTTCTGGTAAAGCGCGACATTTATAGGTACGATGGCCTGCATTCTGACACCAAAATATGGCAGTTCATCCCTGCCAGCGGCCATTCGCCCCTTAAACGGGATTTTGCTTTTCCGAGAGGTTTACCTGTGACACGATATCTGCCCCTCCGCCTTGCGGCGGCAATCCTTCTTGGATCATTTGTTCCTGCCTTTACCGTACTTGAGCCAGCTGCCTATGCGCAGAACGCGAACGGCGTCATTACCGGTGTCGTTGCGGACGCGACCGGAGCCGTGATCGCCGGCGCCGACGTTGTGCTGACATCGCCCTCACAGGGCACCAAGGTCGTGGCGAAGACCAACGGCCAAGGCATCTACCGGTTCGACGGCGTCAACGTCGGCGATTATGTTGTCTCGGCTACCGCTGCCGGCTTCGTCAAGGCGCAGATTCCCGCCAACGTGACGGTGGGCGCGACCGTGGGCCGCGACTTTCAACTGACCGCCGGATCTTCGGAGACAGTGGTTGAGGTCACAACCGCGTCGATGCAGTTGCAGACCGAGGACGCCGTTCGCGGCGGCACGATTGCGACCCAGCAGCTGATCGATCTGCCGATTCTCAATCAGAACTCGCTGAACCTGATCCTGACGATCCCTGGTGTCGTGCGCTCGAACCAGAGCGGCTCGATGGACAGCGGCATCGGCGCGGTCAACGGCGCGCGCGCTCGTTCCAACAACTTTCTGCTGGACGGCATCCTTAATAACGACATCTCGGTGATGGGTCCGCAGTACACGGTCACCAATAACGACGAGCTGGCAGTGGTGAACTTCCAGACGACGAACTTCAGCCCGGAGTTCGGCCGCGCGGGCGGCGCGGTGGTCTCGCAGATCACTCGTTCGGGAACGAATGCGCTGCACGGCTCGCTGGCGTATGTGTATCGCACGCAGTTGTTCGATGCCAGCACGCAGACCCAGCGCAATGCCTATGTAAGCGCCCTGGCCACCTACCAGACAGCGGTGGTGACGAACCCGAACTATCCGGTTCCTGTGCTGAAGAATAAGTACCACGAGAATATTCCGGCGTTCACGATCGGCGGACCGGTGATGCTTCCGCACCTGTATGACGGCCGTGGCAAGACCTTCTTCTTCGTTGGCGGACAGTGGGACCGCTACCCTTCGAACTCGCTGACTACGTTCAGCAATATTCCTACGCAGAGCTCGTACAACACGCTGAAGGCGCTGGCCGCGACCGGCACCTGCCCGAACGTGACCAACTACCTGAACCTGCTGGCCGCTGCGGGCAATCCCGTTGGCTCGTCGACCGGTGTTGGTGTCTCCACTCTCAGCATCGCGGTTCCTGCCTCCCTCGCGGCGACGACCTGCAACAAGAGCGCGCGTACGGGACAGACGCTGCAGGTAGGCCAGTTCTACCGGACGGCGACAGATGTATCGCTCGACAACAACCACCTCGTCCGTATCGACCACCGCACCTCGAACAAACAGAGCATGATGTTCCGCTGGCTGTACGACAACCTCACCGACAACCTGGGCGGCACGGTTGGTCAGGGTCCGCAGTTTGACGTTCCCTATGCGGCGCGCACGATGGGCGCGGCGTTCAGCGACACGTACTCCTTTTCGAACACGTTTGTAAACGAGTTCCGTTTCGGCTACGTAAGGGCGAACTATCAGTTCAACCCGGCACCTACCGCCATCGGCGCAATCATTCCGGCGATCACGGTGACCTCGCTTACCGTCCCTGCGATTACGTCGTCGTTCCCGCAGGGCCGCGTGGCCAATACCTTCCAGTACGAGGACAGCGTGACCTGGGTGAAGGGACACCACGCGTACAAGGCCGGTGGCGAGATTGTGCGGCAGCTTGCGGTGCAGGTGGCCCCGTTCAACGGCCGCGGCACCATCGCGTACAGCAACATCACGGCGGCGCAGAGCTCGAACAACACGGCCATCGCCGCGGTGGCGAACTTCATCGACGACTACGCCGGCTTCAGCACTAGTCCGGTCAACAAGCTCTTCGGCTCGGGCCGATACTATCCGAACCTGTTTACGTGGTCGCTGTTTGCGCAGGACACCTACAAGATGAGCCCGGATCTGACGCTGGTGTACGGTGTGCGCTATGAGAACTTCGGCCAGCCGGCGAATATCTTCGAGCACCCGGCGTTCGTCGGATACGGCACGAACGATTACCTGTCGACGGCGAAGGTGAATCACGACAACAACAACTTTGGGCCAAGCCTGGGCTTTTCGTACAATCCGCACACCGACTTTCCGCTGCTGAACGGCAGGACGGTCATCCGCGGCGGCTACCAGGTGACGTACGACAACTTCTACAACAACATGCTGTCGAACATGATCGGCGCGTCTCCGAACTCGCCGGCGAACGTTGCGGTTTCCAGCACCACGAATACGGCAGCGCAGCCTCGTGGAACCTTCGGCATCTCGAGCGGCATCGCGGGCCTTGTTCCCAGCCTGAACCCTTACACTGCCCAGCAATCGGTCTTCTCGAAGAACATCCGCAACCCGTACTACCACCACATCTCGTTCGGCGTGCAGGAGCAGCTGCCTGCAGGCATGGTGCTCGATGTGGCGTACGTCGGTTCGCTCGGGCGGCAGCTCTTCTACACCAACCCGATTAACCCCGGCGTGCCCGGCCCTTCGGGCGTGGCCCAGCAGAACACGCCCTACGGCACGCAGCCGCTACGCGTTTACGCGAACCGCGGCGTGATCCAGCTGCGTGACAGCGGCCTGACCTCGAACTACCACTCCCTGCAGGTGCAGGTGCGCCACGGCGGCATCAACACCGCGGCGGGCAAGCTGTACTTCACCTCGTCGTACACGTGGTCGAAGAACCTGGACGTGCTGAGCGAGATCTTCCAAACCAACTCGTCGGCCCAGAACCCGTCGCGCTCACCGGTGACGGCAGGGCCGCTGGGCTTCCTCGACTACGGACCGTCGGACAACGATCGCCGGCATGTCTCGAGCACGGTGCTCGTATGGAACATCCGTGGAGTGGAAAAGCACTGGCTGAACACCATCGTCGGCGGATGGGTGGTCTCGCCGATCCTGACGGTGCAGAGCGGCACGCCGTTCACGGTGCTGAACGGAACAGATCGCGACTACGACGGCTCATCGTCGGGGGATCGTGCGGACATCGGCAACCTGAAGGCCCCGGTCACCTCGCGCGGTATGGTGAGCACGACCTGCCCCAGCGGCTTGTCGGACGGCGCAACGGGTGCCTGCACCACCCGTGACAAGGTGCGCTTCGTACAGGTCACGACGTACAACCCGAACCAGACGCAAAACAGGAATCAAACCTACACGACACGGTATCTGAAGCTGGATGCCGATCTGCTGAAGACCTTTGCTATCGGCGAACGCTGGAAGGCGGAACTTCGCGGCGAGTTCTTCAACGTGACTAACAACCAGAACTTCGATACACCGTCAGTCAACAACAACCTCACCTCCGCTGGTGCAACGAGCAACTTCCTGAACACCTCAATACAGAACGGCGGATCGCGTACCTTCCGTGTGGGTGCGAAGGTCAAGTTCTAAATCTCTATCGTGCAATACATGAGAGAGGGCCGCCCGATTGTCGGGCGGCCTAATTTTTTAAAGTACAGCGGCTGTGGCAGGATGTTCTGCATGATGACGCGACGTTCGCTGATGGTTCGGGAGCCGCGCTGGGTGCGGCCTCGCGCGTGAACGTGTTTTCTCAGGGGGCTGCGAGTGCTAATGCAATTGAGATGGCACACCGGTCGAACCCGACGCTCTCCTAGCCTGATGCGCCAAACAGTCTCCCAAGACTGAAGAGTTAAATAGGACGAGGGCGTAGCGCATTCCATCCTGGCCAGGAATTCTGATCCATCGAAGAACATCTCAGTCGCCTGCTTCTATCCTTATGATGACAAAAGGGTTATGTGAACAGATTTCGCCTTAGCGTGCGTGGCATTCCCTTTCTTGAAGTGACCCCAAGGTCAGGCTCCATTTGTTTCTTGTTAGGGGAGTACCGCTTCGGAGGTAGGTTACGCAGGAAGTTGTGGCCCGGTTCCGTGGACGGAGAAAAGTTTCAGGGTAAATCGTACTTTAGACGGGTGAATGATGCGATGGGAGAGAAGTTGTAACAGCGTCCATCCTAAATAACGGGTGGGCAAGGGGCAAAGGTGGTGCCTGGCGGAAGGCGCCATGCTATTCTGTCGACCAATTTGCCAATATACGGAGATACCAGGATGAAGCATGTCGCGCTTGCAGTCGTTTGGGTTGCGTTCGTTTCATGGGCCAGTGCGCAGCAGCCGGCAGTTGCCGATTTTGTGAAACCCGGCGACAACCTGGTGATTGAGGGCATACCGCCGGTTCCGACGAAGGTGGCGGAGTCGACGGAACGATATGGAGAGGCTCGGACGGCCGTTCCGTTCGACTGGCATCCTCGAGAGCGCTCGATGCTGATCGGGACACGTTTCGCAGAGACCAGCCAGGTGCATTCGATCAAGATGCCGGGCGGCGCACGGCGGCAGATGACGTTCTATCCGGACCGGGTACTCGGAGCACATTACCTGCCGGATGGGGAGGCGTTCGTCTTCCAGAAGGATTTGGGTGGTGGAGAGTGGTATCAGCTCTACCGGCAGGATACGGCTACGGGCGAGGTGACGCTGCTGACCGACGGGAAGAGCCGTAACGATAACGTGAAGATGGCACATGGAAAGAGTCTGCTGGCGTTTGCCTCTACGAGAAGGACGGGAAAGGACGCCGATATCTGGGTGATGGACGCGATGCACCCGGAGTCCAGCCGGATGGTGCTACAGGTCGAGGGCGGGGGGTGGGAGCCGTTGGACTGGTCGCCGGATGGGACGAAGCTTCTGGTGAAGAACTTTGTCTCAGTGAATGAAGCATATCTTTGGATGGTGGACGTCGCGAGTGGAGCGAAGACGCCTCTGACACCGAAGCAAAACGGGGAGAAGGTCGCTTATGACGAGGCCTACTTCAGCAGGGACGGCAAGGCTATCTATGCAACGACGGACCTGGGAAGCGAGTATCTGCGGCTGGCGCGGTTCGACCTGACTGTGATGAAGCCGAAGTTTCTGACGAGCGATATCTCATGGGACATCGAGACCTTTGCCGTGAGTGAGGACGGAAGGACGGTTGCCTTCCTTGCGAATGAAGATGGTTTGAGCAAGCTCTATCTGCTCGATGCGGGAAGCGACAAATACCGCGCGGTGCCGGGGGTTCCGGTTGGCGTAGTGGGTAGTTTGCGCTTCCACAAGAACAGCCGCGATCTGGCCTTCTCGATCAATTCGGCGAGGTCGCCTTCCGATGTGTACTCGCTGGATGTGAAGACGGGCAATCTCGAGCGATGGACGGAGAGCGAGACAGGCGGGCTGAACGCTTCGAAGTTCGTGGAACCGAAGCTGGTTCGATGGAAGACATTTGACGGCAGGATGATCTCGGGATTTCTTTATAGCCCGGATGCCGCGAAGTTCCCAGGAAAGCGGCCGGTGATTGTATCGATCCACGGCGGACCCGAGGGTCAGTCACGGCCGGTGTTTCTGGGGCGGAACGATTATTTCCTGAATGAGCTTGGAATCGCGGTGCTGATGCCGAATGTGCGGGGATCGCTGGGTTACGGGAAGACGTTTTCGCTGCTGGACAACGGATCCCATCGCGAGGATACGTATAAGGACATCGGCGCGCTGCTGGACTGGATACAGACGAGCGACACCCTAGACAGCTCGCGGGTGATGGCGTTTGGAGGGAGCTACGGCGGGCACATGACGTGGGCCGTGGCGGCGTTCTATGGAGACCGGATACGGTGCGCGCTGCCGATTGTGGGGATGTCCAACCTGGTGACGTTTCTTGAGCACACCGAGGCGTACCGGCGAGACCTGAGGCGAGTGGAGTATGGCGACGAGCGTGACGCGGCGATGCGGGCTTACTTGGAGAAGATCGCTCCGATGAACCATCTGGATGCGATGCACAAGCCGATCTTTGCAGTGGTGGGGAAGAACGACCCGCGGGTGCCCTGGACTGAATCGCGGCAGATCGTGGATAAGCTCAAGGCACAGAACACGCCGACGTGGTTCCTGATGGCGAATGACGAAGGCCACGGCTACGCGAAGAAAAAGAACAACGACTACCTGTTCAACGCAGAGGTGATGTTTGTCGAGAAGTATTTGCTCGATGGGATGACGCAGCCTTAGTTAGGCGCAGGTCAGGCGTACTTGCGGAGGACGCCGAGGACCTTGCCCTGGATGCTGACGCTGGCGGCGGGGGCGAAGATGGGGCCATCTCGGTGTTAGAGGGTTGGAGGCGGATCATGTTGCCCTCGCGGTAGAAGCGCTTGAGGGTGGCATCGGAGCCATCGACGAGTGCGACGATGATCTCGCCCTCGCGGGCGGTGCGGGTGCGCTCAACCAGGACGTAGTCTCCGAGCCGGTTGATATGCTCCCGCCGGTAAGGCGACAGTACGCTGAGCACATCGGCATCAACCGGATGCCCATTTTCCTGCAGTTCCCTGATCCTGCGCGACATCCACTGTACGTTGTACAGGATCACCATATTGGCGACGAGGTGATTGTACTTGATGACCTTGCGCTGTTCATGCCGGACGTTTTCGGCGATTGTGCCGACACCGCCGAACATCAACCACTGCGCGAAGTCATTGAACTGCTCACTCTTGTTGGTCGCCGCGTGAATGGTCCGGCGCAATTCGGGATCGTTCAGATATTTCAGCAGGAACAGCGTGCGAATGACACGACCGAGTTCCCGGAACGCAAAGTAGAGCTTGTTCTTTGTGCTCTCCGAGCCAAGGCGGCGCAGAATCGTTGACGGCGTCATCTTGCCGGCCTTGATCGAGACCGCGACGCGCATCATGTCTGGATAGTGCCGTTCGATC
>NZ_JQKI01000152.1 GCF_000745965.1 Edaphobacter aggregans DSM 19364
GGGCAAGGCAGAGGCCATTCGTAGGCCTTTGAAAACCAAAAAACTAACGCCCCCTGAGGAGCGCCAAGCGAGCAATGACAAGAAGATTGGCTCGGATATCGACGGGCGCACTATGTCTGGAGCGACAGCTCTTCGCAAATCTCTTCGCGAACCCGGTTGAGAATATGCAACTGGTTATGCATGGTTGTCAAGCTTCTCCTGGTCGACAGTCGCGCCTAAACTCAGCGTCGGCCCGAGGTGGTCACCTTCGGCGGTGTGGTTGAAGACCACGTCGAGAATAACTTCAATATCTGCCCGGTGCAGTTCGTTCACCATATCGCGAAATTCGTTTACCGAGCCGAGCGGATCGCGGTTGGAGCTGTAGGCCTGGTGCGGTGCAAAGAACGAGACGGGGGCATATCCCCAATAGTTGACACGCCCCGGAGCATCCTGGGGGTCGAACTGGAACACCGGCAAGAGTTCAACGGCTGTAATGCCTAGTTGGTGGATATAAGGAATCTTCTCGATCAAACCAGCATAGGTACCGCGGTTACTTTCCGAAACCCCCGAACTGGGATGACGCGTGAAACCTTTCACGTGCATCTCGTAAATGACTGTTCGCGAGCTCAGGTGACGCAGCAGGGTGTCGCCTTCCCAATCGTACGCCTGTGGATCCACCACGACGCTCTTCATCGCGGTGGCGGCGTTGTCGCCTCTCGTGCGCGCTGCATCGCGGCTGTAGTTCTTGGGAACAACTACGCCGCGTCCGTACGGGTCGAGGAGGACCTTGGTGGGATCAAACCGCATTCCACTCGCGGGATCGAACTGTCCCTGCACCCGATATCCGTAGAGCTGCCCCGGCTCCACCCCCGGCACGAAGGCATGCCAATAATTGTAGGTACGGTTGGCCACGGGATCCATGGTGATCACTCGCGCGGGTTGGGCATCTTCCCGGTCAAAGAACAGCAGCTCCACGCCTGAAGCGTTCCGCGAAAACACGCTGAAATTGATGCCATTGGGAAGTACGGTTGCGCCAAGAGGAGCGCTACGTCCGCTGCTCTTGCCAACATTTGCTGTAGACGAATCTCTGGTTTGAGAACGGCACTGCCACCGCTGAGGATGACAGCCATGGCTCATCCTTTGCACAACAGTTCTTTAGCCGCCGCCACCACCCGTTCCGGCTCGAAGCCAAATTTCCTCTGGAGCTCCTTAAGTGGCGCTGAGGCCACGAAAGTCTTCATCCCGATCACATGGCCGGAACCGCCAACGTATCGCTCCCATCCAAACGTGGAAGCCTGCTCGACCGCGACGCGTGCCTTTACGCTTGGTGGTAGCACGCTGTCCCGGTATTCCTGCGTCTGGTGGTCGAAGATGTCCCAGGACGGCATCGATACGACTCGCGAGCGGATGCCCTCGGCAAGTAGTGTCTCGTGCGCATTCACGGCGAGACTGACCTCACTGCCTGAGGCGATGAGGATCACTTCGGGTTCGCCGCCTGGAGCGTCCGCCAGCACATAAGCGCCGTGCGCCACACCTGATGGCGGTGCGTACTTGCTTCGGTCCAGGGTGGGCAGGGGCTGGCGCGACAGCGCCAGCACGGCTGGCTTGTGGCGCAGTTGCATGATGTAGCGATAGGCCTCGACGACCTCGTTGGCATCACCGGGCCGCAACGTGACCAGGCCGGGAATGGCACGCAAGGACGCCAAGTGTTCTATCGGCTGGTGAGTGGGGCCGTCCTCCCCATCACCCATGGCGTCGTGCGTGAAGATGAAGATGGTGGGCAGCTCCATCAGGGCGGAGAGCCGAATGGTCGGGCGCATGTAATCGCTGAAGATAAAGAATGTCGCTCCAAACACCCGGAGCTTGGAAAGGGAGATCCCGTTCACAACCGCTCCCATGGCGTGCTCCCGGATGCCGTAGTGCAGGTTCTTCCCACCCGGGGTATCAGCCTGAAAATCTCCCGCGCCCTCAAAGGTCAGCAGGGTCTTGTTCGATGGCCCCAGATCCGCCGAGCCCCCCAGGAACCAGGGAATATTCTGTGCGAGCACGTTCAATACCTTGCCCGAGGCTTCCCGCCCCGCCATACCCTTCGAGTCGGCCGGAAATACGGGTAAGTTGCGATCCCACCCGGCCGGGAGTTCGCGTCGCTGCATCTGGTCGATCTCGGCCGCAAGTTCGGGATAGGTGCCTCTGTAAGAAGCGAAGAGCTTTGTCCATTCCTGGCAGGCCTTTGCGCCGCGGGCGCCGATACCCTCGGAGAAGTGCTCATAGACGCCCTCGGGCACGAGGAACTTCGCGTCCTCGGGCCATCCGTAGCCGCGCTTGCAGAGGCGGATCTCCTCCTCGCCGAGTGGCTCGCCGTGGGCTGCAGAGGTGTCCTGCTTGTGCGGCGAGCCGTAACCGATGTGGCTGTCCAGGATAATGAAAGTGGGGCGACCCTTCGTCCTCCTGAAGACCTCGAGGGCGTGCTCGATACGATCGGTATCGTTGGCATCGCCGACCCGCAGAACGTTCCATCCGTAACCCAGGAACCGGGCCGCAACGTCCTCAGTGAAGGCGATACGCGTGTGGCCTTCGATCGTGATGTGATTGTTGTCGTAGACCCAGCAGAGATTGTCAAGGCCCAAGTGAGCGGCCAACGACGCTGCTTCTGAGCCAATGCCCTCCATCATGCAGCCATCTCCGCAAACCGCATAGATGTTGTAGTCGAAGATCTCGAACCGAGGCCGGTTGTAATGGGCGGCCAGCCACTTCTGCGCGATGGCCATCCCCACGCTCGTGGCGATGCCTTGTCCGAGTGGGCCGGTGGTAGTCTCGACGCCAGAGACCCAGTGATACTCGGGGTGACCGGGGGCCTTGCAGTCAAGCTGGCGAAAGCGGCGGATGTCGTCGAGGGTCACCGAGGGCTGTCCCAGCCTCTCGTAGTCGGCATTGACTGCTCGCGTCCGGGTGAGGTGGAGCGCAGACCAGAGCAGCATCGAAGCATGACCGTTCGAGAGCACAAACCGATCACGGTTGGGCCAGATCGGGTCCTGTGGATCAAAACGCATGACACGGTTCCAGATCGTGTAGACCAGCGGTGCGAGGGCCATCGGCGTGCCGGGGTGCCCTGACTCGGCCTGCTGGACCGCGTCCATCGAAAGGGTCCGGATGGTATTGATACACAATTGATCAATTTCCGCGCCTGTCATCGGTTGAGCAATTCGTGTCGTATTCATTGTTCCCCTCCTAAACGCTGATTTTCTCAGTTACGGCCGCGACCGCCACCACGGCGTTGTAGCCTGCGGGCTTGACCGTGCAGAGGGCCACCGAGGCGCGACCCGCAGATCTACGTCTTGAGCGGCGTGGTTCCTGCGCCCCGCTGGGCGCTGATTGCTTCCGGCTCCAGTGATTAGGGCAAGTGGCGTTCGCATTCACGAAACCGCTCCGATCACCCCGCTGGTTCGCGGAATTCCTGGGTCGACTAAGCGATTTGAGCTCTCGGTCAATTCCTGCAGCCATTCAAAGGCCGGGGAGGACAGACTCTCTTCGCGGAAGCGCCAGCGCCAATTTCCCTCGGCGCGACCGGGCACGTTCATGCGAGCTTCGCTGCCCAAGTCGAGTAGATCCTGTAATGGAACAATCGATAGCGCCGCTACGGACGTCCACACCAGGCGGATCAGCGCGGGAGCAGCTTCGGCACTGTCGCGCGGCTCGACCTTGAGATAGCGCCACAAGTTCTGTCGCTGGTCACTGGGCAATTCTTCGTACCATTGGCGAGTCGGGGGGTTATCATGAGTGCCGGTGTAGGCGACTGTGTTGGGGACAAAATTGTGCGGAAGATACGGATTTTCTGCATTTCCGTCGAAGGCGAATTGCAGGACCCGCGTACCTGGTACCTGGAACTGATCACGTAACTCCTGCACATCGCGCGTAATCAGACCCAGATCTTCTGCGATGAACGGCAAACAACCTAGCTCCCTTTGTACTGTCTGGAAAAAGCTAGCCCCTGGACCCGGCACCCACTGTCCGGACTGGGCTGTTGGCGCCCCGGCCGGAACGTGCCACGCGGCCGCGAACCCACGGAAGTGGTCCAAGCGAATCATATCTACGTGAGCCAGCAGCGCACGCAGCCGGTCTATACACCACCGATAACCGGTCGAACGAAGAGCATCCCAGTTGTAGACGGGATTGCCCCACAACTGTCCCTGCGCACTGAAGTAGTCGGGAGGAACCCCAGCAACGAAGCGCGGCCAACGCTGCTCGTCCAGCAGGAACAGTTCCGGATTAGCCCAAACATCACTGGAATCGGGAGAAACGAAAAAAGGTAGGTCGCCGATCAACCGTACGCCACTGGCATGGGCGTGTTCCTTGAGTGGTTCGGCCTGGCGGAACAGCATGAACTGCGCAAAGCGGACCTGATCGATTTGACTTGCCAACTCTCGCCGCGCCGCGGCTAAGGCATCCGGACGGCGCTGAACCAACTTTTCCGGCCACTCGAGGTAATAAGATCCTTCGTGCTTGATTTTCAGCGCCCGGAATAGAGCATAGTCTTCGAGCCAATTTGCCTGCGCGGCGCAGAACTCGTCATAGGCGGAGCGCAGGTCTTTGCGCTCTCCGGCTTTGAAGTTTTTCCATGCCCTTTCAAGCAACCGCCATTTGAACGAACAATGGAGTCGTAGTCGACGACGTCCGGAGGGAAGTGGGACTCACAATCACTCGCCTCTAACAGCCCATCCGAGATGAGGAGGCCGGGGCTGATCAGCAGGACATTGCCCGCAAACGATGATAGAGATTGATAGGGCGAGTTTCCATACCCGGTCGGCCCGAGCGGTAATGATTGCCACCATCCTTGCCCGACTTCATGCAGCCGATCGACCCATGAAAACGCCGATGGTCCCAGATCACCGATGCCATAAGGTGAGGGCAGAGACGTGACGTGCAGCAATAAGCCGGAAGAGCGGTATCCGGGCGGAAAAGGCGGAACGTTCGTCTTACCGCTTGGCCCATTCATCGCCGGGCTCCAGTTCTAGAACCGGCCCCAGAGGAACCCAGTGCATTGTTCACCATCTCCTGGGCCTCGCTCACGATCGCATTCAGATGTGTCTGGCTCTTGAAGCTCTCTGCGTAAATCTTATAGATGTTCTCTGTGCCTGAGGGCCGGGCGGCAAACCAGCCGCTGTTGGCCACAACTTTCAGACCGCCGATGGGAGCGTTATTGCCGGGAGCTCGGGTAAGCTTGGCGGCTATGGGCTCGCCTGCCAGATCCGATTCTCTTACCGCTTCTGGTGAGAGTTCTTGCAACTTTGTTTTCTGCTCGGGAGTGGCAGGCGCGTCGATGCGGGTGTAGTACGGGGTGCCGAACTCCGCCGTCAGTTCGCGGTAGTGTTCCCCGGGATCGTTGCCTGTGCGGGCGGTGATCTCAGCTGCAAGCAGGTCCATTATGGGTCCGTCTTTGTCCGTCGTCCACACGGTGCCGTCACGGCGAAGAAAACTCGCTCCGGCACTCTCTTCTCCGCCAAAACAGTACGAACCATTGATCAGGCCGGGCACAAACCATTTAAAGCCCACCGGTACTTCGCGCAGATCGCGACCGAGCTTTTTTACCACCCGGTCAATCATGCTGCTGCTCACCAGAGTCTTACCGACTGCAACTTCCTGCCGCCACTGTGAGCGATGTGTGAGCAAATATCGGATAGCCACCGCGAGATAGTGGTTCGGATTCATCAAACCTCCGGTGGGAGTGACAATTCCGTGCCGGTCCGAGTCTGGATCGTTGGCGAAAGCCACCTGGTATTCATCCTTCAGCCCGACCAGCCTGGCCATCGCATACGGGCTAGAACAATCCATTCGGATTTTTCCGTCGTGATCAACGGTCATGAATGAAAACGTCGGGTCGATCGTCGGGTTGACGACCACGATGTCCAATCCGTAGATAGAGTTGATCGGTTCCCAATACGGCCGTGCAGCGCCGCCCAACGGATCCACGCCAAGTTTGAGCTTGGCACCGCGAATCGCATCCATGTCAACGACGTTTTCGAGATCGCGAACGTACGGCAGCATCAGATCTTCTTGGTGTGTACAAGCCGTTTGGATGGCTTTACTGAATGGCAGGCGTTTGACTCCTACATTGCCTGCTCGCAACAGTTCGTTGGCCCGAATTTCGACCCAGTGCGTCACGTCGGTATCCGCCGGACCGCCGTTCGCCGGGTTGTACTTGAAACCTCCGTCCTCCGGAGGGTTGTGCGATGGCGTGATGACAATGCCGTCAGCAAGATGTTCCTTGCGACCGCGGTTATAAACGAGAATAGCTCGTGAAATGACGGGGGTCGGGGTTACACCGTTCCCTTGCTGGATGACCGTCTCCACATTATTTGCCGCTAACACCTCTAACGCAGTGCGCTGCGCGGGCTCTGACAGCGCGTGGGTATCTTTTCCCATGTAGAGCGGGCCGTCTGTCTTCTGCTCTCGACGGTGGTCGCAGATTGCCTGAGTGATCGCTAGGATGTGTGCTTCGGTAAAGGTGCCATACAGGGGTGAGCCGCGGTGGCCGCTTGTACCGAAGCTAACCAGTTGGTTGGGATCTTGCAGGTCAGGATGGCACTCAAAATAGTCCTTCTCCAGGCGAGCGACATCCAGCAGCATCTCCTTTGGAGCCGGTCTGCCTGCGAGGGGTGAAATCGTGTTTCCGCCGGGTTTCGCTGCCATTGACCGTGTTTCTACGGTATTGGGCATGGTTTTACTCTCCAGATGTCGCGTGCATATTCGGCAATGGTGCGGTCGCTCGAAAGCTTCCCGGAACTCGCTATATTCAGGATCGCCTTGTGCGCCCATGCCTCGCGATCGGCATACAATGCGCCGACTCGTTCCTGTGCTTGGCAGTACGAGGTCAAATCAGCCAAATGCATGTTGTGATCGCCCTGGCTCAGGAGCGTATAGCGCAACGGACTGAACACCCCTGGTTCATAGCGGCTGAAGTGGTCAGAGAAGATGAGGTTTAGAGCTGCTCGAGTCTCCGGCTCATTTTCATAGTGCCGGTACGGACTATACGGACTATACCGGCCACGACTGTTCTCAACTTGTTCTACATTCAGGCCGAACAGGAAGAAGTTCTCCTCCCCTGCTCCTCCGCCATTTCAATAGTCGCACCGCCGCGAGTTCCGACGGTCAAGGCTCCGTTCATCATGAATTTCATATTGCTGGTTCCACTAGCTTCGTAGCCGGCGGTGGAGATCTGGTTCGAAACAAAGTCGCCAGTGCCGAATTCCTGAAAATCGTCGGCGCTGTGGGCCAGACTCTCGAAGCGGAAACGCTGACCCGGGTGCTATATCCCGATGACTCCACGACCGTAGGAGAGGGACTGCGCTTCGTGGCCATCGAGTCGAGGAAGCATGCTGCGAGGCGGCCCAAGCCTCCGTTCCCCAGGCCCGCATCCGGTTCCTGTTCGATCAGCTCAAGCCAATCAATGCCCTTCTCCTGGACCGCATGCTGAACGACAGGATCCAGCAGAAGGTTGGTAACATTGTTGGCCAACGAGCGGCCGATGAGAAACTCCATAGAAAGGTAGTAAATGCGTTTGGCGTTCTCTCGTTCGTACGTATTCTTCGTCAGCACCCAGCGCTGCGCGAGGATGTCACGTACGGACCGGGAGAATGCCTCAAAGCGTTCCCGCGCCGTCGCACCCTTCGGGTCGATCACTCTGTCAAAAACGATATGCCGTTCGTAAAACGCACTTTCCGAACCTACAAATGGAATCGGGCCGCACCCATACTGCTGAAGCAGTTCTGAAGCACTAGCTGAGTTTGTCGTCGGGGGGACGATTCCCTTGGACTCCGGGGCTAGGACACCTTTTGTACTCATGAGAGATCCTTCTGGTCTGAGTAGCTGCAATCACAACTGCCCAAATCCAACGCGACGACACCTCGTGCCGAACGACTGGGTCGGATCACGCGGCCACGTGATGATCGTCATTCCAAAGCCGGATCACCGGGTGGGAAAGGCTGTGCTCATAACCTAGCGCGCTCAGGCTCGCCGTAGTCAAGAGAAAATACTTGCCCGCCGATCCCGGACCGAGCGCTAGCCAGCGGGCGGCCAGCACCCGAATGAAGTGGCCACTCGAAAAAACAAGGACGTCTCCAGCAACGGCTCGGATACGTTGGACGACACGGTCCGCTCTCTCGCCTATCTGTGCTGGCGATTCCCCGCCTGGACACCCGTCCCGGAAAAGTTGCCAGTCTGGGCGTTCTGCAAGAATTTCGTCCGAGCGGCGCCCCTCATATTCACCGTAGTCCCATTCCACAAGGTCAGGGTCGGTTTCCGCCACGCTGCCGAATCCAGCCAATTCGCAGGTTCGGGACGCGCGTTGCAACGGGCTGGTAAACACCTTCGCAAATGTCATGCCCCTCAGACGTTCTCCAAGCCTCTGGGCGTTGCGCTCGCCATTGGGGGTCAGAGGTAAGTCAGTAAGACCAGTATGCTGGCCCGAGAGAGTCCATGCCGTGTCACCATGCCGGGCTAAATACACTACTGGAAGAACTTCGCTCATGCAGTCTCTCTCCTCAACCCTTCAGTTTCTTGTCCCCACGGGCGTGGCTGCGTGAGCCAGCTTCCAACATTCCGCAGCAATAGCCCAATCTTCCTCCGCCCGAATCACGAGGACGCGCACACGTGAATCTGCGGTAGAAATATCCTGGTCGAGAGAAGGCCGTGCATTCATTTCGCTATCGAGTCTGAGACCAAGGAACTCTAAGGAGCTGCAAGCCTCAGCCCGCACTTCAGGGGAGTTCTCGCCCACACCCGCCGTGAACACCAGTGCATCCATTCCTCCCAACACGGCGGCCATGCCACCTATCGCCGCACGCAGACGGTGAACGTAGATGTCGAATGCCAACTTGGCTCTCTTGTGACCTTGCTTGATTCCAGCGAGAATTTGGCGCATGTCACTCGAAACGCCCGAGATACCGAGGAGACCCGATTTTTCGTTCAGCACCTTGTCGATCTCCTGAGAATTCAGTTGTCCTTGGCGCATCAGGAAAGTCAGGATTCCAGGATCGACCGAGCCCGAACGGGTACCCATCATCAAGCCGTCCAGCGGAGTGAATCCCATCGTGGTATCAACACTGCGGCTCCCTTGAATGGCTGCCACGGAGCACCCGTTGCCCAAGTGGCATGTCACGAGTTTGAGCGGCTTTTGATACTTCCCGAGCAACTGAGTGGCACGTTGAGCACAGTACTGATGATTGATGCCGTGGAAGCCGTAGCGGCGGATGCCACCCTCGAACCACTCATAGGGCCCTGGATAGATTGCCGCCGATAGCGGCATTTGGCAATGAAAGCCGGTATCGAAAACGGCTACCTGCAGAAGGGCGGCCCGAAGATTCTCGACAATCTTCATGCCCTCCAGCTCGGCACGAATGTGCAGGGGAGCAAACTCGGACATGCTGTCAATTGCCGAGCGCACCTCGGGCGTGATCACTACTGGATCCTCGAAATGCGGGCCACCATGGACCACGCGGTGGCCCACAACATCGATGTCGGAAGCGGAAGCGATGGCACGTGCCTCTCCGCTCACTAACGTGCTCAGCAGATGCCTGATAGCCTGCTCGCGTGATGCGACCGCCACTTGCTCTTTTTGGACGATTCCCTTTAAGTTTTTCACGGCAATCGCGGCGGTCTCGCCACCCCACTCGATCCTACCCTCCCACAAGCAGGCGGGCGGATGCTTCGGGAGAGTCTCGCCGATTTCATACAGGCAGGCTTTCTGACTGCTGGAACCCGAGTTGAGTACGAGAATTCTCATATTTCGGTAGGCTAGCTCAGCTCTTCATCGCGGTTCTGTCTCCTTCGAAGTGATCGGAATGGCCGAGGCCGCTAGCTGGCCGCGCTCACACCCGGCCGGCCTACACTCAGTCCAGCTAGGCGGACCGGTGTGGCCACCTCCATCCGGTAATCTCCGGGCCGCCAGTAGGCGTCGGTCTTCCTGAGTTCTTCGGAGGTCAGCGGAGATCCTTGAATCGTGGATCTCGCTTGTCCGTAGGCGCTCAACGAGGGGGGCGACGGTACATCTGCTTCTACGACAGTTGTCATTTTTTACGCTCCTTGTTTCCCGGCACAGGATGCGGCACTGATTTCGTTGCGCGGTGGAGGTTCCTGCTCCCTGCAGGTGGCGAAGGCGTTCATTGAAGGGCAAGGCAGAGGCCATTCGTAGGCCTTTGAAACCAAAAAACTAACGCCCCCTGAGGAGCGCCAAGCGAGCAATGACAAGAAGATTGGCTCGGGTGTCGGCGGGCGCACTATGTCTGGAGCGACAGCTCTTCGCAAATCTCTTCGCGAACCCGGTTGAGAATATGCAACTGGTTATGCATGGTTGTCAAGCTTCTCCTGGTCGACAGTCGCGCCTAAGGCGCATGTTGGTGACGCTCGGCGAACTTGCGGCCCGCCGCAGCATCGGCCTTGCGCGCCTGGTATAGCTAATGGGCGGCTCGGGCAAGACGACGCTCTCGAATTTGTGGCGCACCGGGTTCTGCGTGCGTCAAGTCTGGTCTCCAGAACGTGGCCCTTTACCATCTGATTCTCTTCGGTAATTGCACCTCAGCCGTAAGCGCCACCGGTAGGGACCGTCTCCTTCATATGTTGATGCGTCATCGCCGCACGAAGCCCAGGCCCCGCAGCGTGGTTTCAAGTTCCTTAAGTGCCTGTTGTTCTGGGAGGTCGGCAGGTCGATCGAGGCCCCGATGATGCGAAATTCTGATTCGCAGCATCCCTTGCACCTCGGTGTGACTTGAGCCACCCAGAACCATCCTCGACGAGAATGGGATAACCTCGAGTGAGCAAAACTCCTTGGTATGCTGATCCGAAACCTTCTCCGCAATTTTCTGTAATTCGGCGTAGCCGAGCTTGTAGTTCGGATCAGGTCCCGGCGGCGCCAGTTCCTTCTTGGGATTTAAGCCGTAGATGTCAACATCAAAGCCAGCCTGAATTGTTCGATTCGTGGCCGGAAGGCTCCCATGCTTTTCGGGGAGCAAGATGTTATACGGCAAGACTTCGTAGAAAGCATGATATTCCTTTACCAACTCGTGAATGTCCTTGGGCATATCACTATTCCTCCTCGCGCATAACCGCATCTTATATCGGGAAAACCTCCCAGCGTGAACAGGCCTGCCAGCGTAAGCAAGTGCACCGTTGTTGATTGCACACCCCTGAACCTATGACTCGCACATTGCAGAGTCAGTGATCATGGTCACATGGGACCTGACTGTAGCTCGTTCGCTTCAACTATCGTTTGCACTGGTTGCAGGCGCAGCGGATCCGTGTAGTTCTGCCCGCTCCGCCCACCACACCGTGGTGGATTGCAGCAATCTGGTCATCGTTCAGTCCGATGTATCCCGAAAGAACTTGTATGGTTCAACCCTCTGGTCGTTTGCACCTAATGCAAGACGGGCAATCTTGGCCGCTCAACTCGAACCGCGGCGAGAGTGGGCCAGGGGTGGCGACGGTGTTCATTGCGCCCGGCATCGAAGATCGGTACCGAGATGCTCGGCAGGAACGTTCAGGTCCTACTTCCGGAGCCGAACAATCCGGAAGACGTAGACGAGAACAGTCCGCTGAATACTACGCTGGCGGTGCCGCCTGAGCCTGTCAATGTGATACGGGAAAGGAAAGCAGCTCGCCCTGCGCCGATATCGGTGTGAGCCGCCCGCAGTTGATGCTACGCCTCGATGATGTCTGACCGGCTCGTAAGCAGGTCTGATGGCAGCCCGACGCGAAGATCTCGCGCGATCCCCGCGTCAGAGAAGCGCTCCTTGGCCATGGGAAACTCGACCGGTGCGGAACGGATCAGCAGTCGGCCTTGAAACGCAAGGATGTCATCTATTACTTGTTTATTCACGCTGTCGCTCTGCGACTAAGACGCCTTCGACAACAGCACGAGACAAACTCCATTCCAGCTGTCCTTATGCGTGGCGGGCGGAGGCACTCCGCGCAGCGGCACCGTCCCGATGCT
>NZ_JQKI01000153.1 GCF_000745965.1 Edaphobacter aggregans DSM 19364
CGTGCGGAAGCAGATGATCGTAGATCCACCCAGTAAAGATCGTCGCTTCCATGGCGATCGTCCGGGGTTGGGGAAGGGTCTTGATCCAGGCGTCCAGCTCGCGCCGGGTGGACC
Organism: Edaphobacter aggregans DSM 19364; assembly: GCF_000745965.1. GTDB lineage: Bacteria > Acidobacteriota > Terriglobia > Terriglobales > Acidobacteriaceae > Edaphobacter > Edaphobacter aggregans. Next base: position 115 of record NZ_JQKI01000153.1, read on the forward strand.
CGATCTTTCCTTCCTGATGCACGTGACCAGCCGCGTCCTTCACGCAATAGCTGATCGTCCTCTTGTGAACATCCAGTCCGATGTAATACATATCGTCTCTCAAGGAGCCTCCGGGGTAGTTCTCTGAATCAGCTTCACCGCTGAGTTCAGCCTTTGCAACACCTCGTGCTCCTCACTGACTTACATTCAAACAAACCGCACGTTATCGGATAGGGGAAGGGTTGCCGGCCAACCGCCCAGAACCCGAGTAGCGGGCACCAGTCCGTACCCATCTGAAAGCTCTCTTTGGCAAGGCCGGGGTGGAAGGGTCCGGTTGCAGAACGTGCGTGGTGATTACAAGACCCTGCGGCGTTTGAACTACCTACCGGCTTACCGCATCGAAGGACGATAATCGAGTGCATGGCAAGCGTTATAGGAGGATGAATGGCAGACACTAAGACCGTTATTGAGCAGGCGTACTCCGCATTCAACAAGCGGGACATCGACGGTGCATTAGCACTAATGACGCAAGACGTGAGCTGGCCCAAGGCTTCGGAGGGCGGCAAGGTTGTCGGAAAAGAAGAGATCCGCGCCTATTGGACTCGACAATGGGGTGAGTTCGATCCCCATGTCGAACCGCTCGCAATGACCGAGGAAGACGGAGGCAAGACCCGCGTCAGGGTGCACCAACTCGTCAAGAGCCTTCAAGGGGATGTTCTTTCGGACAGCGAGGTTCTCCACGTATTCACTGTGAACAGCGGCCTTATCGCAGCCATGAACCTCGGAGATGAGGCCGATCCAACCGCTGGTCCGTCTGCCGCATTCGCACATCGATCCTAACTTGCTATCCACCGTGGAGCGTGCGAGTAGGACCCAGCCTCGAGAATTCTATGAATGGGCAGCAGACCACATTCTCAGCGTAACCGGATCGCTCCCGGGAAGTCTTGCCAGTGTTTACCGATGTGTCACCTCGGAATCAACGCTAGCTTCCCAACGGACGGCTCCAAGTTCACGATTAACCTTATTTCTTCTGGACAAGTGTCCGCGCCGGATGCACTCGCGCATCATGCGGCGGGATGTTTATCACGCAGAAGGCCAATAGAGATTTCACTTGGACCTGTCCTCGCGCACCCCTCGAAACAGGGTAAAAAATCGAGGGCCACTGCGCGGACCAACCCCGCAGTGGCACGGAATAAATGTGCTGGAAGCCGCATAAACACTGGTAAAATACGAAGAGCAGGTAGTTACGGAGGATGCTCATGAGCCGTACCGCAACGCCGCCTCGTGTCGCCGTCAGTCCTACACTCGCAGCCAGTCTCGCAAGAGCCGAGGCCAGCACGCGGGCAGAGGGCGTCGATCCGAACGACAACCCCGCTTACCTCGACGTGAAGCGCCGTCTACTCGCCGGTGAAATCACGATGGAGGAGGCCGAAACGATCTATGAAGACGCTTTCACTACTTCGGTGAAAGCATGACCCAGACGGAATACGTTCACCAACTCCGGTCACGAAAAGACTTTGCATACCGACTCCCGAGCTTGCGCTTTTACAAGGGATTTGCGGCAGGGTTGATCGTGGCCGGACTTGCATTCCTCGCAAGTCATCCCCGGCCCTATCACCCTAAACGCGCCCGTTCGCACAGTTACCAACCATTCCCATCAGCAAGGTAACGGTATGAGCGAAGATCCTTACTACTACCCCGGAACGGATGTTCTCAAGAACCTGAAGAACATCCGCGATAAAAAAGAGCTGGAGCGTTTCGAGACGGGTTCGGCGCAACTCCGATCCATCGCCGCAGAAAAGCTTAGCGGCCTTTTCGACATAAACAGATTGAACGCCACACATCAGGCCCTTTTTGGCAAAGTGTATGAGTGGGCGGGCAAGTTCCGCGAAAATACAGGCACGATGACCAAAGGCCGAGAGGCCGGTTACAACGTAACCTATGGCAACTCCTCTCACGTCCCATCGCAGCTTGCTATCGTCTTCGCGGAATTGAAAAAAGAGAACTACCTGAAAGACTTGCCGGTTGAACAATTCGCTAAACGTCTCGCTCACTTTTACGGAGAAATTGACGCAGTGCATCCGTACAGAGACGGGAACTCGCGTACGCTTCGATTATTTACCACAGACCTCGCGAAAGAGGCAGGACACTCGCTCGATTGGGACCGTACACTCCACACCGACGCAGACAGAAACAAACTATTTCAGGCACGCGATCTTGCAGTCATGCGTGCAGACTCCTCAGAGCTTGCTGGCGTCGTCCTTACCTGTCTCACAGAACGAGTACAGGAACGCAACGTACCATCACCCGAAGCTGAGGACAACACCATGCCAGACCTAGAAGTTGCCAGCAATACTCAACAAATTTCCTCTCATCAGTCAACGCAAGAAGAGACTGATATTGCCAATGGCCCTGCGCCCGCGAAGGCGGATGCGACATACATTGCGCAGTACCTCACCCGAAGCGAGCATCTTGAAATCACAGAGATTGAGTCCGATGAATGGGTTGATATAGCTGGCGGCGAGCAGCAGCTACGAGTACAGACCGGGAAGGATGAAGGCTGGTAAATATCACGCTCGCGTCGAAAGTATTGTTCAAGGCGCATCATCCCCTGAAGCTAAGTGGTCCTTGCAAGAACTTGAGACACGCGAAGAGGCGCTAACCGAGGGTCGTTTAGACATTCATCACGCACAGGAGATGGAACGTAGAGCACTTGAAGACCATTACGCGGACCAAGCACGGAATGGGGTTGCCGAAGACAGAGAGGGAGACAAGCAGAACTTGCAAACTGCAAACCCTCCAACCCCCAAAGAACCCATTGCCGTCCGCTTGACCGAAGAGCAGACGAAGTTACTACTGTCAGCCGAGTACCCGAACAACTCCCAACAGCAAACGACGGCGCTGTACAACGTCTACAACGGCATTGAAAAAGTCGATGTGATGAATGAGAGCGTTGCCCTCGACTACAGCGAGGATCTAAAGAGAGCTTTTATGCGAGCCTCGACAAAGACGAAAAGCCCGCCCTCGATGCCAAGCTGACACAGCTACAAGCGGAAAAGCAACGGGCCAATGCGCCCGCAGAAAAAAAACCGCAGGAGCGGCAGAAGCAACGCTCAAGAGCCATTGAGCGCGACTAACTCACCGCCCCATTGGAATTTTGTGCGCCGTCCTGAAGTCCCAGGACGGCGTGTTTGTTGTCCGGGAGTGTGCCGATCGACACGACACCGATCCTTGCGCCAGAACTGCTACGCGACCAGCCGAAGATACCGACCGGAAGCGGTGCGCCAGGGATAAGCGCCTGGAGTACCTTTGCCTGTAGAGTTGTGCGGAAGGACCCGCGCTGATGGCAAGGCGGGTGAGAGACCGTGTAGCGTCATATCTCCTTCACTCAATCACTCGGCCACCGCGACGGTGCTAGTAGCTGCGCCCAGCGGCTCGGCGCTGAAAACTCGCGTTGCGCCCTTCGGGTTTTGGACTCCTCCCCCCTCGCAAGCTCCGGGTCCCGCCTCCAAAAACTTTCAGCTTGGCATCGTGCCGGCAGGACCGGCACTCTTGGGAGCAGCGCACCTTTGCGCCCCTCCGGGTAGTGTGTCCCGAGTGACCGGGCAAAGGAGAAAGACCATGACGCAGACAAACACCATCACCCTCTTCGGCACCATCAGCAAAACCGCAACCGCACGCACTTCCAAGAACGGGAGAAAGTACACCGCCTTCGGCTTCTCAGTCATCCCCCAGAAAGGCAGCGCACCGCTTCACTACAACGTCGTCGCCTTCGGCAAGCAAGGCCACTTCGCAAAAGAACTGGCTTCCGGAACCCGCGTCAAGCTCGCGGTTCAGGCCCACTCTCAGCCGGACAACAACGCGACAACGCCTCTTCTGACCGCGACTTTCGTCCGGTCACTGCAAAATGCAACGGCGGCCCACTAGGGCCGCCGCTGTACCCCGCGTTTGCAACCGCGTTTATCCGGACGCTACGCTTATCAGGTGAGCCCCCGAAAACGTACCGTGCTATGGCTCGTCGCCCGAGCGACGTTCGTGATTATCTCCGCTGTTTTTTACTGCCTCCTGGCGCTGCCAGCGCCACTCTACCGCGCAACGGCGCGGCTCATTCCCCAGCCCGCGCCCATCACCCTTCCCCGCGCCGATATAACGCAAGAACTTGACTTGCTCGCCTACGCCGATCCTGGCGGCGCAGCGTTCGAGCGCATGACACATGCGCCTATCTACGAAATCAACAGTCTTCAAGACCACAGATTTTCATTCAACCAGACCGGGACGACCATCGTTGTCATCAATAAAGCTCGACTGCCAACGGTCGAACTTAGGACGCTCGCCATTTCTCACGAGCTGTACCACGCAGCGCATCGCTTCGCTTTAGAAGACCTGGTGTTCCCAGAGGAGTCGCAAGCTCACCTCCACACCCAGAGGACCGCCGCCGCCTTGCACGTCCGTCCTCCAACGGAGGAAGGCGACACGCTGATGATTTATGCGCCTACCGCGCTCCTGGTCCTCGTCTTCCTTTCCTCCGCTTTCCTTTGGTTCACTCGCCCTACCGCCGCCGAGATGCGACGACTCATCTACAAATGACCCAACGAGACGCGTAGAAGCGAATACGGAGACGCTTGCAGCGTCGTCTACAGCCCTTTGCAGGGTGCTAGGCATGTTCCAAGGACTTCGGCTCTATCGAGTCGAAGGAAACGACTAGGAAGCGCTTCGATGCGGACCTTTCGAGAGTTGCCGTCGAAGGATTTTGAAACAGGATCTCGTTCCGTATGCGTCCGGTATTGGCCTTATGGCGTCTCATTCGCTCACGCACTGGCGGTCTGCGTAGCTTCTGCTTCCGCTTCGCGGCCCTCCGGGTCTCGGAACCCCCAACGAAAAAACAGCCGCACCGCGGCTTCGCTCTGCGAGCGTTTTTAGTCGGTCCCCCCAAGAATGCAGCCACTTGCCTTGTGAGTTCGCAGACGCCATTTGAGGTCGTCCAATACCGGACGCATACGAAACCATCACCATGAAACACTCAAAATCCACCACCAACGGCAAACTCGGCCGCCTTGCACTCTTCGCGCTTCTAATCGCGCTTTTCATTGTCATTGTCGGCATTGCCGCCATCGGAATCCTTGGAACCGCAGAGCAATTCACCCGCGCAAAAGACCTGTTGCCGATCTTCGTTACCTTGCTCACGCCGCTTCTAACGGCGATCATCGCGGCTTACATGCCGAAGAGCGACGCCGGTCACTGACCGGCTACAGGGCGGCTCTAACGAGCCGCCTTTTTTTTGAATCCAATTCATGCGCTCCGCGCCCAGCCAGGAAACCAAGCCTTCCTAAGAGGTGAGTGTACCGGGACATGCGTTACGTTGTGGACCTGAGACATCCGTTACAAGCCCCTTGCGGTGCCTATGGTTCGAGTTGAGTGGGTTCTAAGACATAAATCCAGTCGTCGAGGCCGTGGGAATGCGTGGGAATTCCGAAGGGATTTCCAAAGAGTGTGGGAAGGGTGGGAAGCCGGCTTCATGGCTTTCCATGCTTTCCATACTCTGTCATTTCCATGGCCTGCTTTTTCGCCCGGGCGATGCTCGATTTACAGCTACATCGACCAATGAGCCGCACTCGCAAGGAATTGCTCGTCGTGATCGTGGTCGATACGTGCATTGGAGATTTTGCATCATTCCAGAATTAGACTAAGCAGCCAGGGAGCGTTTCCAGAGCATTTCGCCCCAGAATATGGAAACCAGATAGATGGCGAAGGCAACGGCCAGGACCCAGAGTCCCGTCCTTGCCGCTCCGATTCCAGCTAATCCACCCAAGAGAACCTGTGCTACCCCGAAACGTGGATCTCCTCCGACGAAACGCCATCTACGCTGGTTCGCCCGCTGCCTCAGCGACGGGTATCGTCCGACTGCGATAGCGACCAAGCCGAATGCAACACCTGTTCGTAGACTTAAGAGTGAAACCATGACGGCAAGCGGGATCAGGAAAGTCATGTCCTGCGTGACGAGCAGCTTCCACCCTGCTATCGGTAGGAGACGATAGCGCAGCAACGCTCGCCCTTCATCCAGACGCAGTAAACGTTGCCCAACCGTGCTCATTGCGATACCCACGAATAAAGACAGCATCGGAAATGCTTCGGGCTCTGGTGGCCGCCCTAACAGTCGATAAAGCGTTCCACTAACAGCTATAAGCAGGGCGGTCCAAAAGTCTAGGGTTCCCTGCAGCTCCCGCCATATTTCTTGCGCGATTCCACCGACCTTCAAGGGCGTCCTTGAGATGTTGAGACCTGCAGGCGTCCTTAGCTCGAACGGGCGACGGCCAACGGCGTATACCGTCCCATGAACGATTAGTGCCAGTAGAACAAAAAAGAGACCCGCGGCGAGGCCCTTCCAGAACAGGTAGCCAAAAAACAACACTATAAATAATGGATTCAACGCAAAACTTACGGAACTGAGCAAGAGTCTTTGTGTACGTGTCAGCGGCCACGTAGCGACTCGCTCCGGGGGCAACCTATGCTGCGTATCGACGGAAAAAGTAACAAGCAGAGGCGCAAGGAGGACAAGTTGAAAGAAGAGCGTACTCCAGAATGCTGCTTTCGGTGCCCTGCTTTCTAAACCCGCGGCCATAATAAAAAGGATGGAGTACAGGAAGTTGTTGAAACGCACGGAAGAGAAGCTGCTCAGTTCCTTCAACATCAGTTTCTTCAACAACAGAAGGGCTAGGGTCTGAGCCAATGCAGCACCTCCGGCTGTGGTTCGCCAACGATGCTGAAATACACCTCCTCAACTCCTTCGTCTGCCGTGGACGGGTCGAAATCTGATTCAACTCGACCTTGGTGAAGAATGACTACGCGGGTGGCTATCTTCTGCACGATCGACAGAATGTGAGAGGTGAGCAAGATCGTAGCGCCGTCGCTGGAGAGTTGACCAAGCAGCATCTCAATGACCGCGGACGATGCGGGATCAATACCTTCAAACGGCTCATCCAGCAGCAGAACCTTCGGCTTGTGCAGGAGGGCCATGGCCAAAGCGGTCTTCTTCCGCGTGCCGAACGAACAATTGCGTGCAACGGTGTCGCGTCCTTGTGTAAGATCGAGTAGTCCTAGCAGGTCCGCTGCTCGAGCTGCAGTTTCGCTCTTCGTGAGTCCATAAATAGGTCCAACTGCCATCAGGTTCTCGATGACCGTCAACGACTCGAACAGCCCGAGCCCCTCGGGAAGCACGCCCAAATTTCGCCGGATTTCAACTCCATGGTCCCGGAAACCCAGTCCGCCGATGAACACGGAACCACTGTCTGGCTCCTCTAATCCTGAGAGCAGGCGTAGCAGCGTGGACTTGCCGGCACCGTTGGCCCCTAACAAGGCACAAATGCCAGGTTCTACAACGAGGTGTATGCCTCGGAGAACGGGTTTAGAGGCATAGTTCTTCGTCGCGGCTTTGCAGTCAATCACTCTGTTGTTCCCCACTAATCGCCGATGCGGCTCCCGTCCGGCTCATGAAGCGCGACCTGCTATTTCTCGCCAGCGGCTTACCGCGATGGTACGCCATCACCGCGAGGGTCAAAGCCCGCCCACAAGCCTGAGGCAAAGACGGCAAAGAAGCCTGCTGCGTACTCGCCACCAGCGGCAGATTCTCGCGGAGCCTGAAACCCACGGGCTCCGCGGTTTTATATCCAGCAGCCGCGCGTGCGGCCGGCTTTCATTCTCTCTGCACTCAGTCTGGAGGGAATCGACCAGAAGGGTTCGTCATGCCGGTATTGGCCGCAACGGCGACAGGCAAGATCGTCGAGGGAATCGTTCCGCCGATCAAAGTTGGATTGCTAGTTCCAGCATCTCGTCGCGGAACCGTACATCGTGGGGCTGTCTCGTCGTCAGGTTATGGATGCGAGCGAACCTCCGTTTTAGATCCTTCTTGCGATGGTCCTCTATTCACTCCGTTCTCAGCGCTTCCATCGGCTCTCTCTTCCCTGCGCGTATCGCCGGCATGAGGGTAGCCGCAAGCAGGGGCGCCAGCAGAACCAGCAGGGCTGCAAGGTAAAGCCGCAGATCATCCGGTTGCACCCCGTACAACTGACTGCGTAACAGCCTGTTCGCCGCCAGCGAGACCACAGCACCGGTCGCCAAGCCTATCGCCGCCGGCACCATCGCCCGCCGCACGAAAAGACGTGTAATGTCACCCCGTGTCGCTCCGAGTGCCATCCGGACGCCAATCTCCTGCGTGCGCAGCGCAGCAAGATACGAGACGACTCCATAAATTCCAACGCAGGACAGCAGCAATGCGATCACGGCAAATGACGCAACTACCGCTGCGTTCAGCCGTGGTTGCGCCACAGCATCGCCTAGTAGCTGATCCATCGTCTCGATCTCGCCTACCGACTGCCGCGGGTCTGACTGGTATACCTGCTCGCGGATCGACTTTGCGACTTGTTCCGGCGGCACCTTCGTCCGCACCAGAAAGTAGCGATGCCAACCGCCATTGGCGTTCGCAGGCCAGTAGACAGCCGGTCCAGGCTCCGCCGCGATCGCTCCTGATACCCCTCGCACATCGGCAACCACCCCCACGATCTCGTGCGCCTGTCCATCCAGGAGCAGGTGATGTCCGATTGGATTTCCCTTCGGCAGAAACTCCCGCACCAAGGCCTCGTTCACCAGTACCGGTGGCACTGTCGAGACCTGGTCCGCTGCGGCAAACGCTCTCCCTGCCAGCAGCGGTGTCCCGATCGCCGCCAGCAGATTCCCGGCGATATTCCGGTTTTCCGCGCTGATTGCCGGCTGATTGGCAAATTGCGGCAGCCAGTCCGCGTCGAAGCTGCCGCGCACATGAAAGTCGGTCATCGGCGGCGAACTGATCTGTCCCGCAGCCTCTACTCCAGGGAGATTTTCAATTCGTTGTTGCACGTCGTTGTAGAAATTGCGTACCGCTTCCGGCCTCGTGTTCCACGGCAACACCACCCGAACCGTCAGCAGGTGTTCTGGCTCAAATCCCAGTGGCTGCTTCATCAAGTTCCACAGCGACTCCGCCAGCAGCGACGCACCCACCAGCAGCACAAGAGACAGACCTACCTGCACCCCCACCAGGACGCTGCGCAACCAGTTGCCCGATGATCCTCCGAGGCGTGTCTCACCCTGCTTGAGCGCCGAATGCAACTGCACCTTCCGTGTTTCCAGCACCGGAACCACTCCGAACACGATTCCAGTTGCCACCGAAATCAGCAGAGCGACCCCAATAACAATCCCGTCCATGTGAATCGTGCCCGGCCGCCCCAGAATCCCCGGCAGGCTAGTAGCGGCGGTGCGAGTCAGCACGAATGCCAGGAGGATTCCCGTACCGCCGCCTGCCAACGCAAGGAGCACGCTCTCCACTAATAACTGAAAAGCCACGCGCCGTCCCGAGGCACCCAGCGCCCGCCGCAGAGCGACCTCCCGCTGCCGAGTCGTCGCCCGAGACAAGAGCAGGTTGGCCACATTGATGCAAGCGATCAGCAGCAGCAGCGCCGACGCGATCAGCAAGACCACCAGTGCCGACTGTACCTGACCGTACCGGTCCTCGCGCAGCGTCTCGCTCGTGAACCGCCACGCGCCGTCGCTCGACGGATACTCCCTCCTGAGTTGCTCCCCGATCCGATCCAGATCGCCCTGAGCCTGCGCCAGAGTTACGCCCGGGCGCAACCTCCCAAATACAATGATGTTCCGCAGTCCGTCGCCCCGATAATTGCCCCAGTTATTCGGAACAAACTGCGCCGCGTGCCAAAGGTCCACGCCTCCCGGGGCAGAAAAATCTCGCGGCATCACGCCCACAATCGTCGCCGTCTGCTGATCCAGCTTCACCTGTTCTCCGATTACGTTCGGATCGCCTCCGAAAAGCCGCTGCCATCCCGGATAACTCAACACCACGGTCTGCGGGGCATGGGGCACGTCGTCTTTCGCATTGAATACCCGCCCTAGCATCGGCGCTGTGTCGAAGACATCCCAGAATCCTGCATTCGCTCCCGCTGCCTTCACATAGATGGGCAACTTCTTTCCCGCAATCAGGGTACTCTCGTCGAAGTAAAAGAACGCCGGACTGGAGAAGCTCCGGTTTCGCGCCTCAATGTCATAGAATCGCGGACCCGTCATCAGCCCCCCAGCCGACCGCCCGGCAATCCGTGTGTCGTGAATCGCGACAATCCTCTCCGACTGTGGATAAGGCAGGCTCCTGAGCAGCGTCGAATACACCACCGTGAACATCGTTGTCGTCGCCGCAATCCCCAGTGCCATCGTCAACACCACGACGAGCGTGAACCCCGGCGAACGCCTCATCTGCCGCAGCGCGTAGTGAACGTCCTGCCAAAAACGCTCGAACTGCGCCGTCCCCCACGCCTCGTGTGTCTGTTCCCGGATCAGCGTAGGGTTGCCGAATGCGCGGCGGGCCGCATAACGCGCTTCTTCTGCCGACAAGCCTTTCTCACGTTGCTCTTCTTCTTCGAGCTCCAGGTCGTAGCGTAACTCGCGCTCGAGATCGGCATCGCGCTTTCTGATCTGCCACCAATGCATATCAGCTCTCCTCGGCAGTTGGCCACATCACGCTCGCTACAGCTTCGGCCATTTGCTTCCACTGGGACTCTTCGACCACCAACTGCTTCTTGCCCTTTTCCGTGAGCCGGTAGTACTTGAACTCCCGATTGCGGTCCGGGGCGGTTTCCCATTTGGAAACCACCCATCCGCGCTTCTCAAGGCGATGCAACGCGGGATAGAGAGAGCCATGCTGCATTTGTAAAAAGTCGTTAGTGGTGCGCTGAATGTGCTTGCCGATTTGATGTCCGTGAGCAGGACCGTAAAGGAGCGTCCGCAGGATAAGCATGTCCAGCGTGCCTTGGAGCAGGTTCGACCGTTGCCGTGTCAGTCCTACCATAGAAGACGTTCGACCCTCGATGGAATGGGATGGTAGTCCGTCTACCATCAATTGTCAAGACTACAAGCTCAATTCAATTCTGGAATGATGGCAACAGGCTGAGTCACTCCTCGACAGCTCAGACCACTCTCCGCGCAGCTCTGAAGCGAAGCTCTTCGGCATTGAGTTCTCCGATCTCCATGTCTCGAAAGAAGACTCTGTAAAACCCTGGTGTCACCGACTCGAATCCCAACTCTTCGAAGCGGAATACCTCGCTGATGAAGATTCTGGTCTTGTGCCAACTGATGTCTCCGCTATTGTTCACCCGTCGTAACAGAATGCCTTTCGGGTAAATGAACTCTGGCAACTTACGTGGCAGTCGGACGGAGCTGGGATGGTAGAGACTCGCTGGAACCTGGTTGTTTAACCCTTCGTGCGGACGCTCATTGTTGAAGACATAGCGAAAGTTATCAAAGCGGCTCTGCTGTGCACGAAGGGATGCCGCAGGCGGTTTCGTCGTGTCTTCCTTCAGCGTGCGATGCATCCGCTCGTGGCGACCGTTCGCACGCGTTGTCAACTGCACCGCCATCGGGGAGTGCAGTAAGACGTTTCCGAGTTACTCATCCTTTTCATCCATGGCTAGGACGAGAGTTTGAACTGGTCGTGCATCGCCGCACATGGGGCGAGGATCGAGTCTTTTTCTACGACGAGAGCGCGCGCCTAGTCGCTCTACCGGCCGCCTGGACGGACTTCGTCAGCCCTGACCCATTCGTGATGGTTGCTTCTGGTCGATCTCTGTTCCGGGCGGAGGACCTTTACGAGCTGGTCGAGCAGATTCGAT
>NZ_JQKI01000154.1 GCF_000745965.1 Edaphobacter aggregans DSM 19364
GACCGTACCAGTTCGAGCACATACTCGCGAATCCCAGGGATAAGGTGGTTGTTCGATGTGCGACCACGAGCCTTGTGGATCAGCGCACCTCCACCCCCGTCGCGATACGCCGTCAGCAGCCGCCGTGTCTGCCTGGTACTGAGTCCCAGAATCGCCGCGGCCGAAATCTCCGTGCGCCGCCGTGCCAAAACCTCAGAAAGAACCTCTATGCGTTGCAGTTCACGTCCGCTCATCGTTACTAAGCCCAATCTCTTCCTCCCGAAGCTCACTTTCGGAAGGGTAGTTTGGACATTTCAACTTTGCAGAAACCGGACATTTCTACTTTGCGCGTACAGGCCCACTATACATAAATTACATTATCAGACGTGGAATCAATAACTTACATATTGATCGTGCCAGCATAACATCTCCGTTGCGGGAGGTGCTATTGCTCTTTGGGATTCATCTCGGAGCATACCCAGCATCAGCCAGGGACTTCTGAATCTACATACGTCCGGACCGAATGAGATCGGCTTCCGCGTCGCTCGAAGAAAGCCCGCGCCATTCGCTCCAATCCACCCGCTTCATGAACTGCGCCAGCTCCCAGGTTTCGTTATCAGAACTGACACTGGTGGGTGGGGCAGATCAAGACGCGGAGCTGATGAATCAGGGCTGCATGGAAAGCGAAACAAAAGCGAAACTATAATCGTTGTCCATGACGTACTTCATGGAACCGATGACCAAGCTGAAGCGGCCATCGACGCACCGTGTCTACATGCACTACCAGAACCGTGACGGCTATCAGATCTCGTTCCTGAAGCCTGACCTCAAGACCCACCTGCCCTTGAAGCTCACTTTTCGTACCGACCCGATAGGAAAGATCCTGGAGATGCACGAATGCTGGGGCGAAGATAAGTCTGACGCTTACCGAAGCCAGCTTCTTCGAGAGATGGAGATGGGCCGTCCTGGAGGAATCTGGCTGATCGTCTCCGAGGAGCAGTACCAGGTGCTGAACTCTCAGCGCCGCCGGCCTTAGTCGTCTAGGATGCAAGCCGTCATCTGGCGCATGACATGAATTGTCAGCTGAGTCTGTTCGATTCCCTTCTGAGCGCCCCGCGCGCTTGATCCGCTTCCAAAGACGGAGGGTAGTTTCTGACCCCTGCCGATGGGCAGAACGAAGGGTATGACCGAAGCCATGCCCTTGGGTTCTGACCGCTAACAAACCAACCGGAACTCGGCGAATTCCAGATTGACTATTCAGTTTGTTTAGCTATCGCAAATCGCCAATGGCGCTCGCTAGACAATCCAAGACCGGCAGCTAACATACCAGTTATCCGGGTTCCGGCCGTGTAGCGGTTACCCTTCCATAATCCGTAAGGTGAGGCTAGCGACCAACCGGAATGTACTCGAACCAGAAATTCTCACCGATGCAAAATGGCGTTCTCACTCCATGAGAACGCCAAAGCAATTCACGTGGACGAGTGGTCGGCATGTGGCTTTCCATTATTAGCTGTTGACGCAGACCGGTTGTCCGCAAGTGAAGATGCGAGATCCTTCTGGCAGGCAAGCGCAGTTCCCAGCAAGGGTCCGTGGCAAAAAGCTTTGGTTCCAGGTTCGAGTCCCGGTGGGCCCACCAAAACTCCATCCCCTCCAGCCCAAGTGCGCCGACGGTACCATCGCCTGGCTCGACCGCCACCTCCCTGTCCAGCGCTCCGTTTCGTCTCAGTCAGGTCGAGCCACGCAGGCCTGACACTTGCGACTCCTGAAGATTGCAAAAAATATCTTGAATTTTGTTCCAACCATGCTATTGTGACCGAACTCCCCAAGCAGGCTCCAAAGTTAATCTCCGGCCTTTGCCGACAACTCTATCGTTGAGCGTTACGGAGTTTCTTTTGATGCGCGTTGCCCTTGGTTTTCTTACGTTGTTGCTCCGTTGCCTTGCGGCTGTAACAGCATGTCCTCAGCCGCCGGTTGCAGGAGCAACCGCCGCTCAGGAAGCGGGCCTCGATGCGATCTTCAACAAAGTAGTCGTGCAGTCTGCGGGATGCACGACTGCTGCCGGACCCTCTGTGTGGAATAACCAAAACCGATCTGGCAAAACTACAGGATCAGGCGCTCGACGCGTCAATCAACTACTCTGCCTGCTCCGCAAGGAAGACGGTTCCAGACGTCAACAAGGCGTGGTACAGAAAGCGCGCAGCCTTCTGGAACGGCTAAGAGAGAGGTCAAGCAATGCGTCAACAGCTATCGCGATGGCTTCAATACATCTACTTCCTTCGCTTCTGCATTCTCACCTGGCTCTTCCTGCCGGTGCTTATCTTCCTCGATGCCACCGGCAAAACCACCTCCATTACACGCGGTATCTTCACCATGGAGAGCGGCTGGCAAGCTTATAACGCTGCCTTTTTCGTTCTTGCCCTCAACATGACCGTTCTCATTACGGCCCGAAACATCGTCCGGAATGGGTCAGCCCGCTTCATCTCGCAGGCGCCCGACCTTGTGGACAGCGCGCTTTGCTCCACCGGACCGCTCGCGATGTGGCTTGTGCTGATTGTCGTGCATCTGCCGACAATCCTGACCGTCGGGTGGCTCTATCGGCTCGCCCGGCACGAAGAAGTCATAAAGAAGTTCCCATATATCGGCTTCAACCTCCTCGCGGGACTCGGCTTTGGAATGATCTTCTGGCTTCTCGTCTCCATTTTTTATTACTGGACGTATCGATCAGTCGCCGCTCGTAAGAATCCCTCTGCGCTCATCTTTCCCGAGTCTCCCAATGGACTATTCTCGCGAATCAGCGAGCTTAAGCCTCCTCGCGTTCGCTGGCTTTATGACTGGATGCTTCCCCTGCTCAAGCTATCCTGCAGCGGATACGCCGACGCGCCCGGTGGGCCTTTGTGGGAGCTGCACTTTTTCTCCACCGTCTCTCTCCTTGGCTTCTTCCTTCTGTACGTCTTCCTCTATCCGGCGACAGCGCCCATCCCACGCCACATGTCGTTCTACATCCTCGGTGTGGCTGCAGTCGTACTCTTAATCAGCTTCCTTCGTGTCATCTTCAGTGCGCCTTTAACCGGCTCTCTCAGCCGAAACATAAGGATTCTCTTTGTCCTTGTCGCCTTCGCTCTCTTTCTCTCTTTTTTCTGGTTCAATCTTGGGCCCGACGGTCCTGCAAATCGCCTCGAGTTTGCGTTTCCTGCGCTCGCCTCCATCATGGTCATCACTACCTTCAGTCTTTGGTTCCTCGCCGGTTTGAGCTTTTTCCTGGACCGTTATCGGGTCTCCGTGGTTGTCTTCACCTCACTGCTTATCTTTCTCCCCAAACTTGTCAGCTCAACGAGTGGCGAGCATTACTATGCCGTCAAATCGTTGAAAGCTCCCGTTACCGCGCCAACTCCAGCTGAAGTCTTCTCCATGCGCGCTACGGCCCCGGACGAGCCCTACATCATCGTGACCGCTTCAGGCGGCGGGATTCACGCTGCCGCCTGGACCGCACAAGTCATGTACAAGCTCGAGACCGCCTTCGCCAACGATCCCTCGCTCGCCCGGCGCTCTTCCCCATATACCTTCCACGACCATCTTTTGCTCGCCAGCGGCGTTTCAGGGGGCAGCGTCGGGCTTATGCCTTTCCTTCTGGAGTACCAACTGCCTTCAGGTGCTTTCACCAGTGCTGGATTGGATAAGAGAATCACTCTTCCACCAGCATGCTCCAGTCTCGAAGCTGTTGCATGGGGCCTTGCGTACTACGATCTCTATCGACTCCTGCTCTCGCCCCTTCCGACACCGTGGCCCGGCAACGAAGGCCCGGATCGCAGTTGGGCGCTCGCAGAGGCCTTCAACCGCAATCTTCGTGACATAAACTGCAGCACTGGCGATACAATCCTGCGACTCGAAAAAGATGGCGGCAACATCGATGGAGACAACGTCGGCCTTAACAATGCCGCAGATCTTTTGCGGCAGGGCAAGATGCCTGCCTTTACCTTCAACACCACATCGGAGGAGACGGGCGGTCGCTTTCTCCTCTCCGACTACAACGTGCCCTCACCCCCTCCCCTTCCGGACAGAAGGGAGAATGATTTTATTCCCTCTGAGTCCTTTCTCCACGTCTATGCCCAGGACAAGGAGTGTGGCCCAGAGAAGCTGGCCTGTATCAAACAGGCAAAGGAGAGATGCGAACAGAACGGAGAAGATTGCACAAAGCCGGTCGATGAGTGCAACAACCAGGAGAAGGCCTGCCAGAAACTCGGGTTTGCCGACCTTCCATTAGCCACTGCCGCCAGGCTCTCGGCCACCTTTCCTTATGTCTCTTCCGGAACCCGCATTCCTCTCGCATATGCCCGCCACGCCTACCACTTTCTCGACGGCGGATACTTTGACAACGACGGCACAGCATCTGTCATCGAGTTTCTGAAGTCGGCGCTCGATAAACCAGACTCAGCGACGCACGTGCGAAAGATTCTTCTCATCGAGATCCGCGATGGAGCCGACCTGTCGCCTGAGTCAGAAGACAGCGAGTTCAATCAAGCCACGCGAGCAAGCGACTGGACCATTGGCGCTCAGATCACCGCTCCGCCAAAAGGTCTGTGGAACGCAGGGCATGTCAGCATCGCAAAGAGAAATAGAAGAGAGCTCTGCCTGTTGGAGCAGGGCTTCCCCCAGGTCGAGATCCATCACATCGTATTTCCCATCTATACCCTGAAGAATGAGCAACAGCCTCTGAGCTGGAAGCTGACGCCACGGCAGCTGCGCCGGATTAACGAATGGGTCGATAGCGGCGACACCAGCCAGCCAGTGCCCCAGCTCAAGATCAAGGACTCGATCGACTGGATTAAGGCGATCCTGGACCCCCAGGGCCCAGGCGCTGCCGCCCTCAACCAGCTCTCCGATCGGGAAGGCAGGTGCTCCGTATTCCCGTGAGCGCCGTCCGTCCGGATTCCCGATCGGGCCTGCTTTCCACGACTTCCACCCCTATCCACAGTCGCTGCACCACTCCTGCGCCTTACGTGGATCCTCTTGTCACGCTGCACTCTCTCTCTCTCAAATCGCGGACAAACTTCGTCGCGAACGTCGTCCGCGATTTGACTGCAAACGTCCGTTATTTCAGCGCAATGACTTCCAGAAAAAGCGGACAATGCTGAAAATAAGGGTCGCCAGTCCGCGAATTGAGTGCAGCGTGACACCGGCCTTAGTCTTCTAGGATGCAAGCCGTATCTGGCGCATGACATGAATTGTCAGCTGAGTCTGTTCGATTCCCTTCTGAGCGCCCCGCGCGCTTGATCCGCTTCCAAAGACGGAGGGTAGTTTCTGACCCCTGCCGATGGGCAGAACGAAGGGTATGACCGAAGCCATGCCCTTGGGTTCTGACCGCTAACAACCAACCGGAACTCGGCGAATTCCAGATTGACTATTCAGTTTGTTTAGCTATCGCAAATCGCCAATGCGCTCGCTAGACAATCCAAGACCGGCAGCTAACATACCAGT
Source organism: Edaphobacter aggregans DSM 19364 (assembly GCF_000745965.1). Lineage (GTDB taxonomy): Bacteria > Acidobacteriota > Terriglobia > Terriglobales > Acidobacteriaceae > Edaphobacter > Edaphobacter aggregans. The sequence goes on from NZ_JQKI01000154.1 coordinate 5,455, forward strand.
TATCCGGGTTCCGGCCGTGTCGAAGGAGCCGTCATACACGGTAAAGAAACCCACCTCGAGGTTCCCGAGGGGCACGAACTGGGCGAAGTGAGGTGTGCCGACGGTCGCCAAGTCTTTCTGGGTCCGGTGCGCCCTCGCACGCAGCAGCAGTTCTACCTCGGTGTACGCAAGTTTTGATTTGATCGGTAGGATCATCAGAAACGGATTGAGTACTCCGGCGCCGGTGACGTCTGCGGCGGCCGCCATGGCCTTGATCTCCTTGACTGTCACGTCCGGGTAGGCAGTGAATATAGGTCAACGGACTAAGAAGGTGTTCAGCCGTCCATTCGACGAACGCGTCTGCGTTGTCGGCGACTGGGGTCGGCGGTGGACTCTCGACATGCTGGAAGACGGCGTCGAACACCGGCCCAGCGTGTTTTGCCAAATCGGCCATGAGCGGACCGAATTCGCCGTCGAAGTCGCCAAGAAAAAGGAGGGTCTTGTCGTTCAGCACCGTAAAGCGCGAGTAATGAATGGTACCGATCGTATCTTCGGCCTTGAAAAGGCTGGGCATCATAGGTGGAAGCTCTTGCGCAATCGCCTTCGCGTCCGCCGGCGACTTCAGGGGGAAACTGAGGGTAAAGTGGCTCTGGCTCATCGCGCGATCTCCTTTTGCTACGTGTTCGTTTGTGTTGTCGCTGTTGGATTGCTCTTGGCGTGGGCGTTGCGGGCAGGAACTTCGGAGTGGCGTCCTCACAAGTTCCTATTCGGGCACCGCTGTCCAGGTTTTGTCAGGATTGAATTCTGTCGCCGCCGCTGCATTTTCGGTCGTGCTGTTGCCAAGGTCCTTGTCGTAGAGGACGCCATTCTGGTTGATGATGAATGTCGCGATACCGGTGTCGCCGTACTTCTCAGGGTAAGCGATGAAGGCGAAGCCTCCTGTCAACTTTCCGTTGACGATGTAGTCTTTCGCGCCGCCCCGGGCATCGGCGCCCTGTTTTGTGAGCATGCGATAGAAGTAGCCATGAAATGGCTGCTGTCCTGCCTGCGGGTTGAATTCTTCTGTGGAAGCGAACGCTACCAACGGACCCAACGGGCTCCTAGGCTTTCCTTCGGCCGATTTCCAGTAAAGTCCGTTCTGCTTTCCTTCGTCACTAACGAACTTTTGAGCATACTGTTTTACGCCGTCGTGACGTTGAGCCAGGTATTGGGCCTGGGCATCCGCCATCGCATTCATCACGTCGATGGTCGCGAGTTCATTGTCTCCAATGCGCCGCGCGAGCATTTCGGCCTTCCCGGCCGCGGTATCGAAGGACCACTGTCCTCCGCTGTTCTTCGCGAGCGGGATTGGGAAAGCATGATTGTCGGCTCCGACTACGAGAACCTCGCTGCCGTCGGTCTGTTTGCGCCAGCGGTTCATGGTTTGATATGCAGTTGTGAAGTGGTCGGCCGTCTGCTTGTCCTGCACGGCATCGCCGGAGAAGATAAGGTCCGCGGCACCTGGGCCAAAGATCGCAAGGAGCGCATTTCGATCGTCCGCTTTTGTGGCGGCGACCAGCGCTGCACCAGCTTCGTCGGGTGTGGCGAATGTTTTCGGGCGGGCCTCTGAAGGGGCCGGGGCTTTCGATGTGTTGCAAGCGACGAGTGGCAGGAATGCCGCCAGGACAACGGCCATCGTCCAGAATCGAAAGAGACTCATCGAAGGATTCAGCGCTACCGTTAACATTGCGGTCTCCCTGTGACGTAATTGGTTGTTGCTTGCTGGGGACGTTCAGGAGTGTGTAGCTAGAGTCAGTTCGCGTCTAACGCTCTGTGCCGGTCACGCCAGACTTATCTTCGTCCTCCTCCACGGAACCCTCCACCACCGCCCCAGCCTCCACCACCGGCACTGCGACCGCCCCAGCCTCCACCACCCCCACCACTGCCCCAGCCGCGTGCGCTTGAGGATCGCGATTGCCAACCGCCACCGCCTCCGCCAGAGAATCCGCTGAACGCTGTTGATCCCCTGCCGCTTCCACTGGCGTCGTTATGGTAGGCGGAGGAAGAGTCGCCCCAACCATGGGCTCCAGCCGATGCTGAACCGGATGTGTTTTGCCAGCCGCCGCCGGTGTTCTTATAGACGTTGCCGTTGGCGGCAGCGTACCTGTTGCCACTGGAAGTCTCCGCTGTCCCAACAGACCCTGCAGCACTCGAATAATGCTGGGTATCCACGGTCTGGCCGTTCTTCGAGTAGGTGGAGCTTCCCCAGTTCGAATAGGCGTTGGAGCCCTGATGGGTGGCGCCATAGGCTCCGGTATATGGGTTGTACGCCTGTCCTACCTTTTGCGTGCCGTATGCCGTTGACGTCGACGCGCCGCGTGCATACGTGCCGGTGGAGGGGTTGTAGCCAGCGGAGGCGTGGGCGCTGCCGTAGGCTCCGTAGTAGGACGCACTGGAGCCGTAGTAGCCGCCGTGCCAAGCGGCGTTACCGTAGTAGGCACCGCCGTGATAATAAGCTGCTCCGCCGTACCAGTTGCAGCCCCAGTAGCTGTATCCCCAACCATAACCGCCGCTCATCATTGCACCGATCGCCAAACCTGCACCGAAGGCGAGTACTCCGGTGGCGACCATGTCTGTCGTGCTGTATCCCGGAGTTGCTACGGGAGTGCCGTAGACCACGGTGGGGTTGTATTCCGGAACATAGACAATCTGAGGATTGGTCGGCTGGATAACGATGGTCTGCGGGGACTGCTGCACTACCGTAATCTGAGGGCCGGACTTGAGATTGCCTGCCTGCTTCGCTTCTGCACGGAGGGCTTGCACCGCTTTCATGACATCGGCTTGCTGGTTGTGATACGCCTCGCCGAGGGACGAGGTCCAGGCGAGGCTTTGTGCCATCTTGTCCAGGACGGATGCGAACTGTGTGAGTGCCTTAACGCTAGGGTCCCAGGTTTGTTTATTGACCGCCTGCGCCAGTGCGGTTCCAGTGAGGGCCTTATTGGTCTTGAGCCAGTTGTCGGCAATGGCAACTTGGTCCGGAAACGTTGCGGCACTGAGAATCTGGGCCACCAATGCATCCGGATACAGTGCGATGGGCGCCACGAGTCCCTGCAACTCGGCAGCGGTCATTGGGGCCCCCTGGCCCGAATAGTCTGACGCGGACGCCGCTGGTTGCGACTGGTAGAACATAGCGGCACAGGCGCCGATGGGTGTCGTCACTGCGATAATAGGGGCGCACAAGGCAGCTGACAGAATCTTCTTCCCGAGTGTCACGTTCATTCGGAGACTCCTTACGACATCATCGGCACGCGCCATTCGCCATTCCACTGCGGCCTCTTCCCGCCATCAAATCGCTTGATCAAGACCCTTGTTGACCAGCACTTTTACATCGACACGCCGGTTGATGTCCCGTCCCTCGGGATCGGAGTTTGGTGCGGCTGCATGGGTTGCTCCATAACCAGCGGGCGTCAGAATACGCCGCATAGGCACATTGGCCGAATTGCGCAGGTAATCTGCGACGGCGGTAGCCCGTTCGTCACTGAGCTTCTGGTTTTGGGCTTTTGTTCCCGTGCTGGAGGCATAACCGGCGATCTCTATCATGTAGTTCTGAGTGGACATTGCGTCGGTGGCAAGCTTGTCCAAGGCTTTCTTATCCGCTGCTGACAGGGTTGATTGGTCTGGATCGAAAAAGAGTGCGGCTTCGACTACGGTCTGATAGTCACCGAGGTTTGACACTCGTTTGTTGACAAGCGAGATTGCCTCAGCATCCATAACGGCCCCGGCGCCCGCAGCAGCCGCCAGTTGACCCGCCTGGTTCGCCGAGGCCTGCGCCTGGCCCGCTGCGGAGACACCTTGATTGGCTGTGGCTTGCGCATTAGCCGCTGCAGACTTGTTGGCCTCGATCTGCTGCTCCTCGGCAACTTCGACGGCAAAAGTGTCAGGATTGAAAGTAATCTTGCCGGCGTCCAGTTGACCCTTGCTGTTCCCAACGCCTTCCACCGATATAGTCAAACCCGGAAGCATGGCGGTGACGTCCATGTGCGCTTTGCGGAGCCTGAATGACTTTTCGCGTTCAATTTTGGTGTCGTCAGTGATGTTAACGATCGCTGATGTGCTTTCCTTCTTCACCTTGACGGTCACCAAGTCGCCGTTGCGGGACACGATGGTGCCAGTGACCTTGGCCTTCTTGCCGGCTTCGAACTTTTTAGTAGGCGCGGCGGCATGAGAGAAGCTGACCAGTAGAAGGATCAGCGCGGGAAGATAGAGTAACTGCCGTGTCTTGATGGTGATGAGTCTCATTGGTTTCTCTCCGAATACAGTCTGGATTCTTTGGGAATTGCGCCTTTGAGCCGGACAAACCGGCTGGCGAGCTATCTCGGAATCGGTCCAGATGCCGATCCGATCACACCGTCGGCTAAAAGTTAGCTGTGGGCGGCGGTGCTGACAACTAGCGTTAATTGAGGTCCCGGGATGAACCTTGTATCAGGGGCCGATTTGGGGGGCCAGGTAGGAGACCCTCTCAAACCCGTCATGGAATGCCGTAGTAACGAGCAGGGCCTTCGAGGTTTGATGGTCAGTAATTATATGCCGCTTTTGCTAACAGTGGGAGCTGGTCTTCACCTATGTCCAGCTCACTGCGGAACAATTCCGCTGGGAAGGCCGGGAAGTACTGACGCCGGGCAAGCATGTCATCGCGTTTGACTTTAAGTACGACGGGACCGGTTTTGCCAAGGGCGGCACCGGCGTCAATTGGGGCTTGGCATTGTTCGCGGCGTTCTCCAGATTCGTTTACGTCACGATGTGGTTCGTTCAGGTGCTCGGCTCGTTCAGCGCTCTGCGCGTCATGGACGGAGGCGGGTCGCTGCAGGCGTTCGAATCAAAGCAGTTGCAGGCGCTGGCGGGATTGCAGCTTGCCTCCGGTTGGGACGCTTACTACATCGGCTTGGCATTCTACGCGCTGAGCACCTTGCTGTTTAGCTGGCTGTTCTTCCAATCGAGATACATCCCGAGAATCCTCGCGGCGTGGGGCGTGCTGGCCTCGCTTTTCGAAGGGGTGTGCGCGTTCGCGTATCTGAACGACCGCGGATTCGGAGCGGTGGTTTCCGTAAGCTGGTACGAGATGCCGACCATGCTCTTTGAGCTGGCGCTCTGTATCTGGATTCTGTGGAAGGGGCGGAGGGTGGCCAGAATCGGAAAGACGATCCCCGTCGGCGTTGGAGGGATCCGACTTGTTTCGACTGCCGTACAAGGCCTTAAGTAGAATGCGAGCCAAAGACCTTCAGGCTGCGTCAATGGCAAAACAACAGCCTACCACCGCGAAGCAATTCAATTCTCTTTGGAGTCTGGGAGGTCTGACTCCTTGGCAACTTGTTCACAATGTTTTTGAGGAGATCAGGGCGAACAATATTTTCGGACGGGCATCCGAACTGGCATTCTATTTCTTATTCGCTCTCTTCCCGTTGATTCTGCTATTGATGACTTTGTTTGGTCTGTTCGTCTCACATAGAGTCGAACTTCAAAACGATTTAATGTCATATTTTGCAGAGCTAATTCCCCCCTCGGCGTTCCAAATCTTGCGCCATATCGCCAATGAGCTGGCTGCTCATGCTAGCGGCAGAAAGCTGACGTTTGGTATTGTTGCTGCGCTCTGGAGCGCTTCCAGTGGCGTACAGTCCATGATTTCCGCTCTGAACCTGAGTTACCACGTCCCCGAGGCTCGGGCCTGGTTCAAAGTTCGCACCATAGCACTGGGATTGACAGTGGTGATCGCCATTCTTGTTCTCACAGCGTTGCTCATGGTATTGGCGGGCAACCATTTTGTCGGCTGGATAGGCACGGGACTGGAATTGCACCCGGTTGTCGTCTTTGTTTGGAAGGCGATTCAATGGCCGCTTGCCATCCTGTTCGTTTCTATATCCTGCTCCTTGATTTATTATTCCGGCCCCAATTTGAAGGAGCGACGCAGTTGGCAGTGGATGACCCCAGGTGCGGCATTTGGTTGCCTTCTGTGGCTACTCGCCTCGGTCCTGTTCCGCATTTACTTGCATTACTTTAATACCTACAGCGCTTCGTACGGATCACTAGTACTGTGGCCGCATGTATAGGTAACCAATGTAGGCGCTTGTTGGGTTCTGGTGCTGGCTGTATATCTGGGGAGTGAGCAGAGGCATACGACTTCAGATTGAACTCAAGCAGCGAGATCGACAGCAGATCGATCAGTTGTTAGGAGGCGGGTTGCAGTCGGTACGCACGACATTGCGCGCCTTGGCCTTGCGTCAATTGGATCAGGGACAGTCCACGCCTGCGGTGGGAGCCAACCTGGGGCTTTCCGCCAAGGCGGTATGGCAGATCGGCAAGCGGTATCTTGATGGCGGGCTG
>NZ_JQKI01000155.1 GCF_000745965.1 Edaphobacter aggregans DSM 19364
CAGAGCCTGCCGCTGACAAGAAGACTGCTGGCTCGCGTCGGATGCGATCCGCTTCCACTTCCAACCAGGTCGCCGTCCGAGTCCACTGCCCTGTGGCACTGCCCCCGATGCGGCGGACCGATGGGCGTGGCGCGAAGACTCACCGCCGCCGAGTTGTATCTCGGAGCTCTCGATTCCTCATGACAACAGGTCCCAACCCGGTCTGCGGACCTGCTCCAGGCATGCCGTCACACGCGTGTGTTCAACTGCATCTTCATCACCGTCTGAGCGTAGTCGTTCATGCCCTTGAGGCCTTCGATCTGCGCCGGCTTATCCGTGCCGTGACCGATTTCCATCAGCATCGCTGCCGATGTAGGCCTTGTGATCCACTCGCCTGGTCCCCGGACCATATTCAAAATCCATAATTCCCACCTGGATCACCGCGTCCGCGGCAAACGCCTGCGGCTTCCTTCTTGCCTCCAAATCGAAAGCGCCCCGCTTGAGCAACTCAACCCCAGTGAGGTATCGTGCGCGAGGCGCTTCCGATCTTGGCTAGCGGTAACTAGCGGTAACACGGAAGCAATGCGGTGACTTCCGATTAGCGCCCGTAGACTGCCTACCCCATCCGTCACCGTAGAATGAGACGGGCACAATCACGCGAGCTGGACAGCAAGACTCCGAACCATGTCAGCTCGAACCGTCGGACTGCCTAACTCTGCAAGCATTACAAGGGGTTGTATGCGAACCTTGTCACTTTCTTCCGAGAGATTTGAGGCACTTGCCCGCTCGTTGTCTGAGTTTTCGGCTTCCTATCTGCAAAAGCTCCCGCAACTCCCTACGTATCCTCCTGGCATAACCGGTCTTGACACTGTGCGTCTGTTCGCCGGGGACGCTCCGGCAGAAGGAATCGGCGACGAAGCCTTCCATGCGCTCGCCTCGATCTTCGAGCACTCCCGCCCGGCATCCCCCCGCTTCTTCGGGTATGTCTTCGGATCCGGCGAACCGATCAGCATGTTGGGCGAGTTCGCAGCGACAGTCTTACATCAGAACGTTACGGCATGGCGCTCCGCACCCTCCGCGGTCACCATCGAGCGCACGGTCGTGCGATGGTTGGCCGACGCGATCGGCTGCAACGGATACACCGGGAGCCTTACCCTCGGCGGATCCTCCGCAAATCTGATGGGCTTATGCATGGCGCGCGAGGCGAAGGCGCCTGCGAATCAAAGTGGAACTCGAAGCGGTAGTGTCCTCTACTGCTCTTCGGAAGCCCACATGTCGATTCAAAAAGCAGCCGCGCTGCTGGGCCTTGGACACGATGCCGTCCGGCTCATCGAAGTCGACGAAATGTTCCGCATGCCGATGGAGCGTCTTCGCCAGGCAATCGTGCATGACCTGCAGAACGGCAGAACCCCAATCGCAGTGGTTGCGAGCGCCGGTACGACGACAACGGGCAGCATCGACCCACTGGCAGAGGTCGCAGATCTCTGTCAGGAGTTTGACCTTTGGCTCCACGTCGATGGGGCCTACGGTGCCTTTGCTGCGATGGTCATGCCCGAAGCGTTTCGAGGATTGGCGCGCGCCGACTCGATCTCTCTCGATCCCCACAAGTGGCTGTACCAGCCAACCGGGTGTGGGTGCTTGCTTTACCATGCCCCAACCGCAGCGCAAAGGGCGTTCGCACACTCCGGGGAGTACGCCAAGGCATTATCGGACGATCCGATTGAAGGCTTCACCTTCTTCGACGAATCGATGGAACTTTCAAGGCCGTTCCGGGCACTCAAGATATGGCTGTCTCTGCGTTATCACGGGCTGAGAGCCTTCCAGGAGTCCATCAAGGAAGACCTTGGCCTCGCTCAGCTATTGGCGGACTTAGTGGATGCTGAGCCGCTCTTGGAAAGGCTTGCTCCCGTTTCCCTGAGTGCGGTGTGTTTCCGCTATGTTGGCAAAGTCGGGGATCCGAATGCGTTGAACCGGGCAATCTTGGACAGGGTCGTGCGACGCGGACGTGTCTATCTCTCCAATGCCAGAATCGGGGATGCCTTCGCGCTTAGAGCATGCATCGTGAATCACCGGACGACGAAGGAGGACATACAGTCCATTCTCGATGAGGTCCTCGCATCCGCCGAAGAGGTTGGATCGCAAGCCATATGAGAACTGTCGAGCGGCACGCGAGAACCCCGCCTCCAAACACCCCACTCCTCCCAAAGGAAGCGACCCCCAGGGGGTACTTTGCTTGGACTTAACTGTCCTCCCGTCTGGTGTGTGCCGCCGCTACACCGACGAAGAAGCCCGTAACGCCCGTATGATCGAGAACCTTTTGCGTGAAGACCTCGAACCGCTTGAGGAGGCCGAAGGCTACCAGCAGATGTTTGTTGCAGCGGCAGCAGAGAATCGCACTCTGACTCCCGCCGACATTGCCGCGAAGATTGGCAAGCCCGAAAGCTATGTACGGCTTCGCCTTCGCCTGCTCTCTTCGATTGCCGAAGTCCAGGATGCGCTTCGCAAGCAGCGCATCACCGTGAGCCATGCGGTTGAGCTGGCACGGCTCGATAAGAGCGTCCAGAAGGATTTGCTGAAATTCTGCCTCTTCGAGCGATGGGGAGAGAAACGTGCGGAGTGTGTCTCGCTCTCCGAGCTGCGCCGTCACATCGCCTCTCACGTCATGTTGGGTTTGGCCGAGGCTCCGTTCGACACCAAGAACCCCTTACTTATCCCCGAGGCAGGAGCTTGCGTCGATTGCAGCAAGCGCACCGGCAACGCAACCATGCTTTTCTCTAATGTAAAACAGGGCGACGTTTGCACCCATCGGCCATGCTTCGAGGCCAAGGTGACGCGGCACCTAGACGTAACGGTCGAGCAGTTGATGGCCAGCAATAAGCCCGTCGTCAGGATCAGCGATTCGTACTCGCGCGGCAGCAACATGCCCGCAGATGTTTTGCCGAACAGTCAGTACAACGTCGTCAAGAAAGGGAAGAGCTGCGAACACAGCAAAATCGGCGTGTAGTGGACGGGATGAAGCGCGGTAAGAAGGCCACCGTTTGCATCGACCCCAAATGCGCCGTTCACGGCACGAGCCTAGCTTCGAGCAGCAACACCAGCCCCGAACAGAAGGCGAAGAGGGCAGCAACGAAGAGGGAAGCGGCGATGCGGAGCGACATTTTCGTTGCGACTCACAAGGCCGCGACCGCCGCGAAGCTCGACAGCAAGAGCTATCTGGTTCTTGCAGAGTAAGCGTTGAATCGTGCCGACCACAACGGTCTGATGCGGTTGGCAAACCTCATCGGATGGCCGAAGGAGTTGTTTAGCTGGAACGGCAAAGACAAGCTCCACGCAAAGCTGAAGGAAATCGGCGTAGACGGCGCAGTCAAGATCGCCATGCTTGCCACCGTCGCCGGGGAGCTGTCTGTCAACGAATACAACACCGGGAAGGCCGACCGTCTTGAGGCCGTCGCGCAGATATTCGCCGTGGACACCGCCACCGTCCGCAAGGACGTTGACCGTGAGCTGAAAGAGAAAGGCCAGAAGAAAGCCGCTCCGAAGACCGCGCCAGCACCGACCGCATCGAACCGATTCCTGTAAAGTTCAGTGGGTTCCCATTCCGATGCTCCGACGCATTCGCATGTCCTTCGTGCCTCGAGAACGCTGGTATTGCAAGTTTCTCGAAGAGGACCTGCCGCCGTAAGATGCGCTGAACAATCTCTGGGTCGGGGGGTAACCTCCTGCACTCGGTTCTCTAACCAAAGCGCTTTGCCTGCAATGTGCGCGTCGAACCGTGCCACAATCCCGTTGAAGACTTAACCATGTCCTTTAATACCTGCGACTCTCACCCAAAGATGCTATATCGTGTGGCCGCAATCTCTCGTAGCGTGACCGAAGCAGGTCTGTTCCCATTCTAACGGTCACAAAGAAGGAATTAGAGGATCTCATGTTAGATCACGTCGATGCCGCACCATCCTCAGTCCCAGATCCAACTCGCCAAATGCGGCCTTCAAATGCATCTAAGCCAAGTTCTTCCACATCTTTGCGGGGCGATCGGAGTACGATCGGCAAATCACTGCTCATCAAAGGGGAGATTACCGGCTCAGAAGCCCTATATATCGAAGGGAAGGTTGAGGGTTCTATTGACCTACCGGGCGATCGTGTGACGGTGGGGCGAAACGGCCGAGTTTCGGCTAATATCGCAGCGCAAGATATCGTAGTGCTCGGCGAGGTTCTTGGCAGCTGTAAAGCAAGTGATCATCTTGATATTCGCAGCGAGGCCTACTTATATGGAGACGCCGTAGTCTCGCGCATCTCCATTGAGGATGGAGCCTTCTTGACGGCGAGCATCGACATACGAAGGGAATCCGCGCTTGAGGCAGTGGAGCACGAGCAAGTTGAATTTTCGCACGTGAACTGAGGTCGCGATTTTAAACGGTCGTGCGCGATAAGGTTTTGGCCGACGATAGCGGAGGAGAACCCCGCGCGAATCATCGCGGGTGAAGGTCAAGTTTTCCTCTAGATTACCAACTAACCAGCGCAGTTCCCACAGATTTCCCCGCGAAGCTCCCTTGGTTTGCCGCCTGCTCGATCTCCCAGCAAACCTGATGCTGCCGTGATGGATGTCTTGCTGTGCGAAATCGCGCTTAACTGAGCTTGCGAGGCCCCGTTCATGTGTTTTCGTCGTTGCTTGGCTGCTGTGATGTTCGGTCTTCCGCTTTTATTCCTGGCAATTCTGAGTGGATGTGGTGGTGAATCTGCTGCACCAGTGATCGCCTCTCTCGCGCCTGCAAGTGCGAACGTTGGGTCTTCCGCTTTTACCCTGACGGTGAATGGTTCGGGATTCTCGAACGGAGCCACTGTGCAGTGGAACGGATCGGGGCGCACAACCAGCTTCGTGAATGCTACTCAATTAACCGCAGCCATCACTGCAGCAGACATCGCCAACTCGGGTACGGCGCAGATTACGGTAGCCAGCAAAAGCAAGACCTCGATTGCCACCACGTTTGCGATCAGCTTTCCGCCCAACCCAGTGCCGACAATAACTTCGTTGTCGCCTGCTACGGCAGCAGCCGGAGGTTCGGCTTTCACGCTTACGGTAAACGGCACTAATTTTGTTTCTGGCGCCACGGTGCAGTGGGACGGTGCCGCCCGGACAACTACAGTTGTGAGCCCGACCCAGGTGACGGCGAGCATCACCGCGGCAGACGTCGTTTCTGCCGGTTCCAAATCAGTCACTGTTGTTAACCCTTCACCCGGTGGCGGCGCCTCGAGCGCGGTAGCCTTCACCATAACCAGCCTTTCTCCCTCTCTTTCTTCTTTATCGCCCGCAACGGCGACATCCGGCGGAGCCGCGTTTACCCTCACGGTCAATGGCACAGGTTTTCTATCAAGCGCTTCCGTCGCGTGGAACGGCTCCGTCCGGCCAACCACTGTCGTCAGCTCGACGCAACTCACGGCCTCCATTGCTGCGGCAGACATAGCAAGCGCCGGTACGGCATCGGTCGATGTGGTGCAGGGTGGCTTACGGTCGACGAATCAACTAAACTTCACCATCAATGCTGCGGCGCCAATGTTGACGTCGCTCTCACCCAACACCGTCGTTGCCGGTAGTGCTGGATTTGACCTTACGGTCAACGGCACGGGATTCACAAATTCTGCTGCTGTGACTTGGAATGGAACAAACAGACCGACGGCCTTTGTGAGTTCCACGCAGCTGAAAGCAACTCTCTCTACGGCTGACATCGCTACCGCAGGCAACGCCACTATAGATGTCGTGCAGGGTGGGATACACGCCGCAAGTCAGCTTTCTTTTGCTATTACAGCGGCAAAACCGGTCATCGCCAGCATTAGCCCTGCAACAGCTGTCCTGAATAGCCCGGCAACTACCATCACGGTCACGGGAACGGGCTTTACGCCAAACTCCACCGTGCAAAGGAATGGTACAAATCTCACCACGTCGTATATGTCCAGTACACAGCTTCAGGCCAATCTCCCAACTGCGAATCTGACAGCAGTAGGTAGCTTCTCGATCGCCGTGGTGAATCCCGCGAGTGAGGGCGGAGCTTCTGCTGCCACTTCTTTCACGGTTACAGAGCCGGTGAGCGGACAGATTGTTCAGCTCGTCTCAGCCAGCTATGTCAATGGCGGTGCTTCGAACTGGTCGAGTAACAACTCACCCCCGACTGTAAGCCAGGACGGACGCTACGTCGGCTTCGCTTCGTATTCCTCTGACATCGTTGCAGGCGACACCAATGGTGAGACCGATGGCTTCCTGCGCGACACCTGCGTCGGATCGTCCGCGCCTGCTGGATGTACACCAGCGACCACTCGGGTCACTGTCGACACTACAGGAGCACAGTATATGTATGGCGGAGCATATCGCTTCGTCATGCTAAGCAGTGATGCCCGCTGGGTAGGATTTGACCGGAGTTATCAGTTGGAAGTCGATATTCGCGATACCTGCCTAAGTATCTCTGGCTGCACACCATCAACGATTCCTGTTTCCTATGTTCCTGGTGCGGCGACGCCATCGAACACAACCGACTGCTGCTCGACGATGAGTCCTGATGGCCGGTATGTGCTGTACAACAAGGTCTACCTCAACCCAGACAGCACCGGCACGGTTGGCGTCTATGTTCGCGATACCTGCTTGGGCGCGACCTCCGCGTGCACTCCAACCATCACCCGCGTCGCGACAGGCAAGACGTCAACGCCTGTGCAGCGCCCGTTCATGGCGGACATCAGTACCGGTGGACGCTATGTTCTATTCCGTGCCCCAGGTGTGCGGGTGGACCCTGCGTTGAGCAGCACGACACATATCTTTGTTCAGGACACCTGCATTGGAGCGTCGGCTGGATGCACCATCACCTACACCATGGTTGATGTGACAGCCAGTGGTGGCGAGAGCGAAGGCAACCTTGCCAATGACGCTGTTGCGGACGAAGCGCCCTCCTTCAGCAAGGACGGCCGTTACGTCGTCTTCAGCACGACGGACAAGAATATGATCGCGGGCCGAACGATCAACAATGGCTCCGAGGTCTATCTCCGTGACACCTGTATCGGAGCGCCTGCGGGCTGCACACCCTCTACAATCCTGATTTCTGAGCTTTCGAGCGTCACCGGCGGTCCTAGCAAGAGTTACATCGGCTTCCGCAGCGTAAGTGAACATGGACGGTATGTCGCCTATTTGCACCAGGGGGATGATCCGACAAACATCTACATCACGACAGTGATGGTACGCGACACCTGTATCGGAGCTTCAGCGGGTTGCGTTCCATCAACCAGCGTAGCCTCTACCGATCCCAATCAGCTTGTGCCGTCCACGCATTCCAGTTTTTTCTATCCATCGATCAGCGCAGACGGCCACTATGTCGCCTTTATGAGTGGGATCGGTAGCCTGGTCTATCTGGCACGGACGGGATACTAGGTGACCTGTCGCAGAGTAAACATTACTAGTACTGCTTACATCTAAGCAGGTATGTCCATCGATTCCGTGGTGCTCAGCGAAGATCGGCAACTGGGAACTCAACCGTATTGCCCAGTCCCGCTCTCTGTCCGCCGGATATGTCTTCCGCGCACAGGCTGATTCTGATGCTGGCCGAGAGAGCGTCCTTCAGCTGGCCTCAACTGGAGGCCATGCAGGGCTTCGTCCGTGAAGGCGATACAGTGTTTTGTCACTCGATGGACCGGCTGGCCCGTAACCTTGATGATTTGCGGAGAATCGTGCTGGGTTTGACGGAGCGGAGCGTCCATATCGTCTTTATGAAGGAAAACCTTACCTTCACAGGCGAGGATTCGCCCATGTCGAATTTGCTTCTGAGTGTCATGGGGGCGTTTGCGGATTATGCGAAGTTTGGGATTGTGCGAAGCCACAGCCTTGAAGTGGCGCTGTGGCCTGCGTTTCAGTAGTGTTTCACTTCGCATAATACCGGGTCAGTGAGAGAAGCATTCAGCAGCTTCCGGGCGTTGAACCGATCGCACCTTGGCATTTAGAGCCCGTCGAAGCCTCCAGAGTCCTAGCGGATACTTAACCTCATTTATCTTCGCGAGGTTAACTATGCTGGAAGCACACCTATCTTCATCTGTAACTCGACGACGGCTCCGTGAGGGTCTCGCCGCAGATCACATCGACGCCTTTGCCAGCTGGCTCAACCTGAGTGGATATCGTCCCCTCTCTGTAGAGGGCTTGCTGCGTTCTCTGGCCAGTTGGACGGACTGGATGCTCGCCAACGGATTCAGTGCACGTGACTTTCTTCGCGGCCTTGAAGCGTGCACGTTGGCGGTTCATAAGGCGCCGCGCGTTCGTCACCAGCGCGGACCCAACCGCCATTCGATCACGGCTGCCGCACTGTTCATCCGCTTCCTCCAACAGCTGGGTGAGCTACCTCTCCCTCCGGCCCCGCCATGCGCTGGCGAACTCTGGCCCCTACTGGGAGAGTTCCGTTTGTGGATGCATCAGCATCGTGGAGTGACTATGTCGACGCTCGACACCTATCAAAGCATCCTTGTAGGACTTCGAGAGGCTCTTGGCGATGACGTCGGTGCTTATTCCGCCGAGGCTCTGCGCACCTTTGTATTGGAACGCGCACGCCCTCACGGTATGCACCGTGCCAGAACCATCGCCGTCGCAGTCCGCTCCTTTGTCTGCTTTCTTGGCGTGACAGGGAGGTGCCTTCCGGGTAGGGAGCATGCCATTCCCCGCTTTGCATCTTGGCAACTCTCATCAACCCCCCGGTTTCTGACCGCAGATGAAGTTGAGCGGGTAATTGGGTCTTGTACCGGTTACGCTTTTGAACTCCGCGATAGGGCAGTTCTGCTGCTTTTGTCCCGGCTCGGGTTGCGCGCCAGCGAGGTCGCTCAACTCAAGCTTCTCGATATCGATTGGCAAAACGGAAGCATGATTGTGTGCGGGAAGGGGCGCCGCCAGGAGTCACTGCCACTGACGCAGGAGGTCGGCGACGCGATCCTACTTTATCTGAAGCGAGGCAGGCCATCCTTGAAGGTGCCCGCAGTGTTTGCATCGGTTCTGGCTCCATTTCGCCCATTGACCCGTGCGGCTGTCACCCAGATCGTCCGGGGTGCGCTGTCCCGGGCGGGGATCAGCGCGCCCATCAACGGTGCTCATGTGCTGCGGCACTCCGCCGCCACGAGCATGCTCCGCCAGGGTGCGCCTATGGCCGGGATCGGTGCTGTTCTGCGGCATCGATCTCCTATCACGACAGTTCAGTACGCCAAGGTGGATTTTGGCCTTCTGTCAGAGATCGCGCAACCTTGGCCGGAGGTGCCCTCATGCTGATTGCAAATGTAGAACGCTACCTGTCGCTTCGCCAGACACTGGGTTATAAACTGCGCGATGCATCGCGCAACCTTCGTTCCTTCGCCAGGGTTGCCGCTGACAGCGGAGATACACACATCCTTGCTACGACCGCACTTGACTGGGCAACCGAGTCTCCTTCAGCGCACGCTCGGCACGTCCGTTTGCGGGATGTGTCGCACCTTGCGCGCTTCCTGCACGCCGAGGATCCTCGTCACGAGGTACCCCACAACCCGTATCCCGCTGCCACTTCCCGGCGCTTGCCCTACATCTATGCCCCTGAGGAGATTGGCAAGCTCCTCGGAGCGGCCAGTGGGCTGCGCGAGTCCTATCCGCTTCGACGGCGGATTTACGCTACGATGTTCGGTCTGATCGCTGCTACCGGGCTCCGCATTTCAGAGGCGCTCAGCCTACGGATAAAGGACATACTTCCTGACGGCGTTCTGCACATCCGGCGAACGAAGTTTGGCAAGAGCCGCATGGTTCCTTTACATTCCACGGTGGTCGATGCTGTTAACGGCTATCTTGAAGAACGACGTCGACTGGCGGTGACTGACGACCACGTTTTTCTGTCTGCCAGTAAGCGGCGGATCTCCTCAAGTACTGTGGAGCACACGTTCAACCGCATGCGTGAGCTGGCTGGGATTGTCCCCGTTCGGTTACGCCCGCCGCGCATTCATGACCTGAGACACACCTTCGCCACACGCGCATTAGAGCGATGCTCCACGCAACGCGATGAAGTGGCCCGTCACTTCGTGGCTTTGGCGACATACATGGGCCACTCGGACATCGCCCATACGTTCTGGTATCTGGAGGCAACGCCGGATCTCATGACCGGTATCGCCGTCGCTGCCGAAGCGCTGGTCGCTGGGGAGGGTCTATGACGCCCATCGCGCCGCTGATCACCAAGTTCCTACGGGAACACATGCCAACCGACAGGGGTTGCAGCATGCATACATGCGAGACCTACGCCCACGCATTTCGGCTCCTTTTCCTCTTTGCCAGTCAACGCCTTGGGATCAGGCCCTCACAGATCTGTCTTCAACAGATCACTGCCGACCTCGTTCTCGATTTCCTCGCTCACATAGAGGAACAGCGGGGCAACACCGCGGCAACACGCAACGGGCGACTCGCGGCAATCAAGGCTTTTTTCCGGTATGTCGAGTTTCGTGTCCCCTCTGCCCTGGCACAGGTGCGGCAGATCAGCGCCATCCGAGGCAAACGTCACGATCAGATGCTGGTGCGGCATATGACGATGGATGAAATTCGCGGCATCCTTGACGCGCCTGACATCACAACGCGACTCGGGATTAGGGACCGCGCCATGCTGCATCTCTGTTTTGCGAGTGGCCTGCGTGTCTCGGAACTGGTGGGCCTTCCACTGGAGAGTCTCTCTCTTCAGCGAACGCCAAGCATCCACGTTCTAGGCAAGGGACGAAGGGAACGATGTCTTCCGCTCTAGAAGGAGACCACAGTCGATCTTCGTGCCTGGCTGGCGGTGCGAGGGAAAGCTTCCGTACCTGAGCTGTTCGTCAACGCTGAGGGAGCTGCAATGACCCGAGCGGGTTTCGAATACATCCTCGACAAACACGTACGCACTGCAACGAAGAGGTGCTCGTCGCTAACCGGGCGTTCCGTGTCACCGCATCAACTTCGACACAGCTGCGCCCTCATCATGCTCCAGGCAACCAGGGATATCCGCAAGGTCGCCCTGTGGCTCGGTCACGCAGATATCAGAACGACAGAGATCTATCTCCGAGTGGATCCAACCCAGAAACTGGAGGCGGTCGAGGCAGTATTGCCACTCGGCCTGCGCCGCGGCCGATTCAAGGCACCGGAAGCGCTGATCGCTTCGCTCACCGATCCGGTATTATGCGAAGCGAAACGTCACTGATATGCAGGCCACAGCGCCACTTCAAGGCTGTGGCTTCGCATAATCCCAAACTTCGCATAATCGGCGCTGGACTAAACCGCTTCGCGGTATTGACGTAGCACGACCTTTCTATCAGGGCATGTTGGGTCGGTAGTAGTTCCTTACCCTGGGGGATTCCTTACGCGTGCTCCACTGCGAAACCATGGAGGTGCTGCTTGCAGCACATTCCATTCGCACAAGGAGCCCGTCATGACAGCCCTTCGCCAACGCATGACCGAAGACATGCAGGTGCGGAATCTCGCCCTGAACACCCAGACCTCGTACGTGCAACAGGTATCGCTGTTCGCTCG
>NZ_JQKI01000156.1 GCF_000745965.1 Edaphobacter aggregans DSM 19364
CATGCGGTTTGTTCCGATCAAGACCGATGATCAGCTCGATCTGCAGGCGCTGCACCGGGTGCGGGATCGGCTGATGGCGCGAAGAACCTCTGTGATCAACCAGATTCGAGCTTTCCTGTTGGAACGCGGCATGGTGTTTGCGAAGAGCCCGATTCGGCTGAAGGAGGCCATCCCGGAGGTGCTTGAGAACGCGAACGAGAACCTCACCCCGAGGATGCGCCACCTGGTCGCGATGCTGTGGTGCGAGTGGAAGGACCTGGAGCAGCAGATTTTGGAGATGAACGATGAAGTGGAGCGGATTGCTTCGAAAATATGGAGAGAAGTCCAAGGAGTACGTAACCGCGCCGGATCATTTCCTCTTCCCCCCAGCGACACTGAAAACATGTATGCAGACGAGGCTTCAATTATAGCTTCTTGTCTGTTCTGCCCTCTCTATGACGTCTGGGGCGCCTGATCGTCACAAGGCGCTTTGCCGCTCCCAATCGCTTTCGGTGTTTTTGACCCAGCGTTCGCGAATGTTCTGATGTGGTCTCTTCCGGTCCAGGCGAATGCGTTCGCATCTCGGGTTGCGAGCATATGGTCGGCTATGCGTCAGCGACTCATCAGTAAACATTCCGTCACGCCTTCGACGAGGATAATGCTAACGTGGCAGAACTCGTCGTAATTCAGCATCCGATTTTCAGTTTTTCCGAGCTTTCAGGCTTTAGGAGCGAGGACTCGATAAAGGGTGGCTGGGTGGATGCTGAACGTTCTGGCGACCTCTGAAACGCATTTCCTTCCTTGATGAGTCGGCAGCCGAGGTTTCGTTGCTCCTCATTCATCTTTTTGGGTCGACCAAAACGTACTCCGCGTCTTTTTGCGTCTGCGCGACCAGCCCCAGTGCGCTCCCGAATCAAATCGCGTTCGAATCCGCTATGCCCACGAAAATAGTCATGATCATCTTGCCGGCATGCGTGGTAGTGTCAGCCCAGGGTTCGGAAAGTGACTGGAAGCGCGCGCCCGCGTTGCTGATTGTTTCCACGATCGACCGACTGGCGCGCTCCACCCGTAATCTCCTGGAGATTTTTTGCGAAGGCTCGAGACTGGACACAGGATGAGCTGATCGAGCACTGGACACTCGCGCCCAGCGAGCTTGTGCTCCTCATGAACAAGAGCGGTCCCGGTCGCGTGGGCTTCGCCCTCCTGCTGAAGTTCTTTCAAGCGAACGGACGCTTCCCGAGCAATAGGGGGCGTCCTCTCTATTGCCCGTTTAGAGCGGGAACTGCTCTAACTTCTTTCTCATGCTGCCATCCTATCCCCCTTATGCGACAGATCCTTGCAGTGGATGTCTTCCGCTTTTCTATGCCCCACGTCTCAGGAGCGAGACGTGGGACACTCCAAATTCCAAGATTCAGTGAGTTTCGCAGCCCTGGCCGGTGCTGACTCCGGTGAGGACGTTATTGGCCGAGGTAAGGGTACGGCTGACGCAGGTTCCCTTCGAGTCCTGGAACAGGAAGGTCTGGGTGGAACTGGGGGTCAGGCTCCGATTGCCGTTTGCGTCAACGGCTAACGTGTCCTGCGATTGGACGTGGTTGTTCTCGGTGCTCCTGAAGACGGCGGAGCCGTTGACATGCTCTTTTTTGTCGAGCAGGAACTGCTGGTTGACGCTGGTAGTCTGGGAGAAGCTTCCATCGGGGTTGACGTTCAAAGCGAAGTCGATGGTGACCGGATAGGTAAAGTGCTGTTCGCGCTTGCTCTCGAATGGCCCGGCGTGCGTGGTGGTCTCAGAGTCGACGGTGGTGGTTTGTTGCACGTTCTGATTGTCCGGAGAGCCCGTAGTGGGGTTAACGTCGAACTGCTGATTATTCACGAAGCTCACGGTCTCCTGGACAGTAGTGTCGACGCGGCCGTGCGAGGTGTTGACGAATCCGGCGATGGTGAAGGTGCGGGTCGAGCTGGTATCGATGCTGCCGGTGAAGTGTTTGGTCGCTGGATTGAAGTTGATGTTGTTATTGATTGTGGGTGTAGGGGCAGCGGAGAGCGTGTTGGTGGTGACGCCGCCCGTTACGTGCGCCGAGCCGTGATCGGTAAAGACGAACATATTGGCTGTGGCGGAGAAGAAGGAGTTGGCATTGAAGACGCTGACAGACACGGTATGGGTGTTGCCGTCAGAGAGGAGCCCAGCGAAGGGAGTGAGGTCGACGCGGTAGGGCCTGAAGTTGAGCGTCTGCACGCCGGGGATGGGCTCCCAGAGGAAAGGATCGATTCCGCCGGTGAAGATCCAGGGGTAGACAGGCGCGACTCCGGCGGGTTTACCGTCGATACTCACTTCAGTTTCGCGGAAAGCAGTGCCGCCACAGCTCTCGAGGTTGTTGTCTTCGCTGTTGGGCACGCATAAGTACCAGAATTCATCGTTAATCTGGCTTTGCGCAATCACGTCGAGGTAGACGCTTTCGACGTTGGTTGGAAGGTTAAGCGTCTGGCTGATGCTGTCGGCGGTGGTGTTGAGGGTGCCCGCATCGCCTCCGGTTCCGTTGACGGGAACGACGATATCGGCGGTGCGCGGTGCAGCATCGGGGAAGGACGCGGGAAAGAACTCAAGCGCGGCGTTGGCGAAAATGACGCTGTTGAAGTCGGTGCCGCCGGAGACTCCGACGAAGTTGCCGAGGTTAGCCTCGCCGATTTGCGGGGCCTTGAAGATGGCGGAGAGGTCGGTGACATCGCGCTCAACGTGCCACGAAGGGCTCAGATTGGAGCGGGGCTCGGCGGTCGTTCCGAAATAGATGTTGGCGTGACCAAGATAGAAAGCGGCGGTGCGGTCAAACTGACGGCCGGCCTGGACGGTGAAGTCGGCGGTGAAGACGACTTTGGCCCACGGGCCGGGGCATGATGCGGGAGGCGTGTAGTTGAAAGTTTTCGGGGTGAAATCGTCAAAGGCAAAGTTCGTGAAAAGCTGCACGATGCAGGGCTTGGTGTTGGGACGCGGGACGAGAGGATCGGCGGGAGCAGGATTGGACGAACCGATTTGGGGGGTAGTGGGCACGGTGACGACCTGCGCGTGCGTGAGAGCGGGAACGACGGCGAGAGCGGCGAGAGCCGCGCCGAGACAACTGGGGAAAAGTTTGCGCATGGCACATCCTTGGAGGAGTTTCAAATGCGCATTGAAAATATCATGGGAGTGAAACACTTGTACAAATTAGCTGTTCATATGAGCGAAATCGGGCGGAATTACTGATCGTGGACTAAAGCTGTGATCTTGCCACTAATGATCGGATCGATAAGTACGGAATGCCTGCAGGTGTTTATGTACGCTTAGGAAGGTATCCTAAAGAACGGCGATTTACTGAACGCATACTTATGCTTTCCTTATTGTTCATATGCACGTCGATTTAGTTACTCGGCCCGTGCGCGGAACATTATAGGTGCGGGCCATGCAGCTGTTGTTATTGAATTATCACTTTTCTGTCACTGTTTTGTAATTCATCCCGGTATATCTCGCTATCTTCTGTTATTAAATTCAGCTAACAAATTCTAAGTGCAAAAAGAAATAAAAAGATAGATAAACGTGTTGACATATACCGATGTCCCGATTAGCCTCACGATGTCCCGATTAGCCTCATCCAAAATCATTAACTTATGCAATTGATTGCTTGAAAGTAATTCTGGCGAAGAGCGGTATGACTCAAGCCTCCCATACTTTGACCATGAAAACTATCGATACAGATGACCCGCATGATCCAGTTTGAAAACAGTCTGGACGAAGTTCATCTGTGTCTGAACAGGAGATGCAGATTACGGGTTTGCTTCTCTCCTGGCGATCAGGCGATCCAATGGCATTCGACCGCCTGATGGAAATTATCTATCCACACTTTGTACGTTTCTTTTGCACTATTTTGTCTTGGAGCTTTGTTCGTGAACCTTTCTACCGTTGTGCGTTCTCCCTTTAGGCTTGTCCCTTCCTCTCTTAATCGATTGATGCATCGGTTTTCACTGGCTGCCGCAGTTCTGGTCTGCACTCTGGGAATTTTGGGCCAGCATTCCCAGGCGCAGACCGCTGTCGCGCTGTACTTTACCTGTAGACAAAGTTTTGTGCGTTTTCAGCAGCTTGCGTGCTGCACGTAATCTGTAGACACTGCACTAACTAAACCTGTAGGCTGCTGCACTAAACTTGTAGACATTTTCACGTTGCTTTTCTGCGCTTAACCTCGAGAGTCCTGCATTTAACTTGTGGACGAATTTGCAATGATCCTTGAGGCGTTTGGATGACGGAAAATCCCTCGCACGAGCTAGCCACTCCTGAGGAATGGAGCCGGGCTCGTCATCGTGAAACAATCCTACGGTCTCTTGTGACACAGTCCTCTTTGTCCGAGACCGACATCCGACTAGCCAGCAAGCGGATGGGAGTACTCTCTCACGCGCCGTGGCCACAAAATCCTTCGTGTCATAGGCCTTGTCCGCGCCTACGGTGATACGCCAGCGAGCGGTGCTTCTGCGTCTCATGCAGCATCAACAGCGCGGCGTCGCGTTCAGCGTATCCGTCGGCGTGCGTGACCATCGAAGCGGCTCTTAGTTTTGGAGCGCTTTGCATGGCTCGCTATTCTTGGTAGACCAACCGAGGTCCACTAACCTGCGTCGCGTTGAGGTCGATATCCACCTCAACGCGGTCAGCGATCTTGCCCCATCTTCGGTTTCCAGCGGTGCCAGGCTGATTTCTATGGGGAACTCGTGGCCGTCCCGGTGTTGTCCGAGCAGCTCCAGCCCTGCGCCCATGGGCCGGGTTTGGGGAGTCGCAGCGTATTGGGAGCGATGTACGAGGTGACCATTCCGAAACCGTTCGGGCATGAACTTCTCGACCGGCTCGCCAACCAACTCCTCGCTCCCATATCCAAATATCTTTCGGTTTCGGTGTTTACGAGCACGATCCGGCCTTTTCGGTCTACAAGGGCCATCGCGTCTGGCGCAGGCTCAAAGAAGGAAGCAGCATCTAAACATCATACATCGCAGCACTTCGCGGCTTGCAGCGATTGCCCCATGCGATTCCCCTTCCGTCTCAGAAACCTGGGGGCGCTCATTAACAGTTTGAGTCTGTAAGACAGCGAGTCCGTCGGCTGAGGATCCACTCTCGAGGCCATTGCTTTCTATCCTTTGTTGCGCTTCCGCAGCGCCGTCCTCAAGTGATTGAACTATCGGCAAACGATCTTGCGCGGCAGGCACTGGCAAAACGCCCAGACCTGATTGAGGCCGCAGACAAAAGGACGAGGAGAAAGAGGCTCGGTCAAAGCTTTTTCCGAAGATCACGTTCTTTGCTTCCGACATGTACACCGACGTGACGAACAGTCCCACCCAGCCGGCATTTAGCGACGTTCATGGGAACACTTACGTGGTATCTGGTCACTTACATTGGGACATCATTCGACGCTCGCGGCAAACTACCATCAGTTACAGCAGACCAAATCCGAGGTTCGCCAAGCGAACGACCAGTTGGACAGCATGCGACTGGAAGCGGAGCAAGAGGTTTGGAGCGCTACACTAATGTAGTAACCGCACTTGCAGACCAGGATGCCGCTCAGGCTGTGCTGGATGCGGCTACCGAATCTTTTTAATGTGACGGAGACTGACTATGCCGACGGAACCAAGCAGCTGCTGGATTTAGAGCAATCGCAAGGTGATCTTGCGAAAGCCGACAGCGCTTACAAGACGGCCCGCGCTCAAACTCTGATGCAATCACAAGTCAGCGCTTACAAGCAGGGCACTTCGCACGAGCCTCGATCACCTTAACCATGAAGGAGGGCTAATTCGTTTGGCCTCACCGACTACAACTTGATCAATAATCCGGAGAGTCAAATGGAATCTGCTATCGCGTTTTCCAAGATTGAAAAGCGCAAGCAAGGAAGAGCGCTTCGCGAAAAGTGTCCACGCACCTCGCAAGCCGCGTGGAAGCCCCGATCGAAGTCGCAGGACATCGTCAAATGGCTGGAAGAATCGGACGCTGATCGAATTCCAGGCCTGATCCCGCTTAAATATCAGAGGATGGCCGTGTCGCCCTTCACATTCTTCCGCGGCGCAGCCATCATCCAGGCGCGAGACCTCGCGAACGCCCCCGTGTCGGGGATAGCCGTTCAAGCATGCGGCGATTGCCACCTGGCAAACTTTGGCGTCTTCGCCTCGCCTGAACGAAAGTTAGTTTTCGACATCAACGACTTCGATGAGACCTTCCCTGGTGCATGGGAATGGGACCTGAAGCGGCTGGGGGCAAGCTTAGTTCTGGCGGCAAGGGACCGGAATTTTTCCAAAAGCATCGCAGACGATGTTGTGCGAGCGGCTGCGGCTTCCTACCGGGAGCGAATGTCCGAGTTTGCCGAAATGGAAGTGCTTGACAGGTGGTATGCACAAGTCAGCATCGACGACCTGAAGGCGCATTTCGGGAAGGATCCAGCCGCGTTAGCCCTGTTGTCTAAGGAGCAAAAGCAGGCCCGCTCGCATACCTCTGAGGCTGTAGTTCCCAAGCTCACTGCCATTGTGGACGGACGCCGTCAAATTAAGGACGATCCCCCAGTCCTCTTCCATTTTAAAACAAATGCGCCGAATTTCGAGCGGGAACACCGAAACCACATTGAGCGATATCGGAAATCTTTACCGGCCGACCGACTTGAACTGTTCGAGCGCCATCAATTCCACGATACTGCGGTGAAAGTCGTTGGTGTTGGCAGCGTAGGGACACGCTGCTATCTAGGACTGCTTTTCGCCGAAGGAGATGAGCCACTATTCCTTCAAACCAAGGAAGCGCGCAGGTCGGTGCTGGAGTCGCCACGCGGAAAGAGCCGCTTTGCCAATCAGGGTTTCCGTGTCGTTACCGGCCAGCGTCTCATGCAGGCAGCAAGCGACATCTTTCTGGGTTGGTTTCGCTCAGCGCACGGGCATGATTACTACGTTCGTCAGTTCCGCGACATGAAGGTCTCCGCCGAGCTCGAAACCTTCCGGCCCGGCAATCTGGTTGGGTATGCCACCGCATGCGGCTGGGCATTAGCTCGGGCCCACGCAAAGGCGGGTGATGCGCCGATGATCGCCGGATATCTGGGATCCACCAGTCGCTTCGATGACGCCTTGGTGCAATATGCGAGAGCCTACGCAGACCAGGCGGAACGTGATTTTGCAACTTTCAAGGCAGCCATTCGTTCCAGGCGCTTGTCAACGGATGTGGAGAAGGGTGCTGGTCTGGAGTTCGTGGTATAGCGAAAACGCGTTCCTGCTGATTGAGAAGCAGCTCTGTCGTGCAGGCGATCTGTAAACATTGACAGTGCTTTGTCTTCGCGGCAATAGCTGATGACGAGGCCGAGGAGATTGGTGACCCCGAGATAGAGAACCTCTGCGTGATCACCTCAAATGCAAGCCCAAGGTCGCCGGCACAATTAAATTCATCAACAAGCTGTTCGATGTTGCTGCCTGATCTGTAGCATCTGTAAGGGCGAGTCGCGTGTGCGCCAGTTAATGCAACAGAGCCGGCCGGGACGCCAGGTACAGTTCGCAGTGAAACTGGTCTTCTAGTCACTAACCCCGGAGAGGTCCTCGATAGAGTCGAGGACCTCTCCGGGGTAATTTGACACATAACAATTCAGGCATCCGACGCAAGGTGAAGAGATGAAGCGCAGAGATCTGTTGAAGAGTTTGTCGATGGCCGCAGGGGGAATGCTATGGACCCGCAATCTCGCCGGCCAGAGCAGCCAAGGGGAGAGCAAAGCCAAGGCACGATTGGCGACCCCGATTCGAGCGCTCGCTCGGAAAAATGGTCAGGTCTATCAACCACTCGAAATCCACCTCGAAGATACGGCTCTATCGGGTGAAGCAGTCACAAAGCTGGATGGCGTTGAGGTCGATCGGCGCAACGTCGAGACGGGATCGCATACCTTCGATATTTACCTCAAGCCGGTCAATCAACCCAAACAGTCCACTGTGACGGTTGAGATCATCGGCAAGGCATTCACCGACCAGGTTGAACTGAAGCCGGTGCGGAAGATGCTGGTCTATGTATTGCCGCATTCCCATCACGACCTGGGCTATACCGATCTCCAAGCGGATGTCGAACAGAAGCAAATTCGCAATATCACACGAGGTATAGAACTGGCCCGGAAGACGGCAGACTATCCGGAGGGGTCGCGCTTCGTCTGGAACCTGGAGGTGTTGTGGGGAGCTGATCTCTACATGCGACGAAGCGACGAATCTGCGCGCCGCGCCCTCATAGAAGCCGTTCAGAAGGGGTGGATCGGAATCAATGGCTCCTATGCCAACGAACTCACCGGCCTCTGCCGTCCAGCGGAACTGCTGCAGCTGTTTCGCTACTCGGGAGAACTGGGCAACACCTGCGGGGCTAAGGTTGACTCCGCCATGATGAGCGACGTCCCGGGCTTCTCCTGGGGAACGGTGACAGCAATGTCCCAGGCGGGCATCCGGTATTTCTCCGCGGCGCCTAACTATTTTGACCGTATTGGCACTTTCATGGTGACATGGCAGGACAAGCCATTCTGGTGGGTCTCACCCTCGGGCAAAGAAAAGCTCTTGTTCTGGGTTCCATGGACAGGATATGCGCTGTCGCACGTCATGAAGCTCGGTGATGAACTGGTCTCCAAGTATCAGGACCGCATGGATGAAGTTCACTACCCCTATGACATCTCGTACATTCGCTGGTCTGGCCACGGCGACAATGCCGAACCCGATCCAGAGCTGAGTGACTGGATCCGCGACTGGAACCAGAAATACGAGTGGCCCCGCTTCTCCATCGCCTCGACCAGCACAGCTTTTTCCGCCTTCGAAAAGCGGTACGGCAATCAGTTGCCGCAATATCGTGGTGATCTCACTCCTTACTGGGAGGATGGAGCCGGCTCCTCTGCACTTGAAACGGCAATGAGTCGCAATGCTGCCGACAGGATCAACGAGGCCGCGGCGTTGACCGCACTTGGCAAAATCAATGCTTACAATCCTTCCTCATATGCCGAGGCGTGGCGAGATGTTCTTCTGTACTCCGAACACACCTGGGGTGCATGGAACAGCGTCTCTGACTCGGAAAATCCTTTTGTGAAGAAGCAGTGGGACGTAAAACGGGCTTTTGCTGTAGACGCGGACAAGTTGTCGAAGGACATTCTCGCCCAAGCTGGCGGAGCTCAGGCTACCGAATCGAGTGCCAATGCGATTGAGGTTCACAATCCCTCGTCGTGGAGCCGGACGGAGATCGTCTATCTTTCGCATGAGCTTTCCAGTGCCGGCGATCGCGTAACGGACAGTCGCGGAAAGCCGGTGCCGTCGCAACGGCTCAGCACAGGCGAACTCGCTGTGCTGGTAAAAGATGTTCCTGCTTTCGCTGCGGCAAGCTACCGTCTCTCACCAAACAAGGCGCTCGCGCCAAATACCCCGGTATCGTACAAAGATCACCGTCTCTCTAATGGCGTCCTGGAGTTATCGATCGAACCATCCACGGGGGATGTCTCTGCGCTGCGTCTTCACGGTGAGCAGCAAAACCTGGCAGACAATCGCAAACACAGACTGAACCAGTTTCTATTTCTTCAAGGTAAGGATGTAGACCACCTGCAATCCAGTAGTACCGCGACCATCGTTGTCGAAGAACAGGGTCCGCTGCTTGTATCGATTCGCATCGAGTCTTCAGCACTAGGCTGCAAATCCCTGGTTCGACGAATTCGACTGAGCGCGGGTGCGGATTATGTGGAGGTAGCGAATACCGTAGACAAACTCCGCGCGCCACTCAATCCCCATCCCGGCGTTGGCGGCCCTGGCGATGAATTCGCCCAGCGCGGATCGAAGGAGAGCATCCAATTCGCTTTCCCATTTGCAGTGCCAGATGGGAAGATGACCCTCGATATTCCACTCGGCAACATGCGGCCGGAGGCCGACCAGCTCCCCGGCTCTTGTAAGAATTGGTTACCGGTGGGCCGCTGGGTTGATGTCTCCAATGAAAGCCTCGGAGTCACCTGGATCACTCAGGATGCCCCCTTGGTGGAGATTGGTGAGATCAGTGCGACCATGCTCGGGTCACAAAGAGATCCAAGCGTGTGGCGCAAGCACATCGATGAAACTCAGACGTTTTACTCGTGGGTGATGAACAATCACTGGGGTACCAACTACCTCGCCTACCAGGAAGGGCCGACGACCTTCCGGTATGCCCTCCGGCCCCATCGCAAACATGATGCTTCCGCTGCAAGCCGTTTGGCGATTGCGTTGTCCGAACCACTTCTCTCGCGTCCGTCCGATTCTGTAAGCCAGGAATCCGAATCACTTCTCCGTATCGAACCTGCCGAAGTCATCGCAATTACTCTCAAGCCAAGCGAAGACCGAAAGGCATGGATCGTTCGGCTGTTTGAGTCCTCCGGTCAACCTCGAAGTGCGAAGCTAACGTGGGCAGCATCGCAAGCTGTCCAGAGTTGGAGGAGTAATCTGGCGGAGGAAAAACTTGAGCCCGTCGGAAATGAGGTCCATTTGGATGGGTGGGAACTTCTGACATTGCGAGTTGAGAAGAAGGCACCATAGGGAGTGGCCACTTCTCAAACAACGAGGGTGGAAGAGCTCAGCTCTTCCACCACAATTTAATTCCGGCTGGCGTCGTCTTTTCTTTGAACCCGCGAAGTTCCCTACACCGCTTCAGCGGTTTCTGTTCAACTTGACCCTTCGGGTCAGGTACGCTCCATGGGAGCATGCGGCTCAGAATGCCGTCGCGAAGCACCAGGGTATGGAACAGCACTGCGCCCATGTGAGCAAGAAAGGTGAAGAAGAGCAGATAAGCGAGCATCGTGTGGGTCTGGCGCAACACGGCAAAGACCTCCGGGTTGGCGGGAAGAATCGGAGGGAGATGAAATGTCCCAAACATGACGATCGGAAAGTGCCCCGCCGACAACATGGCCCAGCCTAGCAATGGATAAACAAGGTACAGAGCAGGAACTCGTTTGCGGCAAGAACGGGTTCAGTTTCCGATACCCCCGTTTTGTGGTCAACCTATCGCCTCAAAGCATCTGCAATAGTACGACCACACTTCGAGATCGACAGCATAACGAAGGCGAAAATGCGCCGTTGGATGCGGCGGTCAAATAAACATCCCACACCTAGGATGAACAGGATGACAATAGGCATATTGTTGAAAAGGTTAGGTGGGGTTACAGGTATGCCATCTGCTCACCATTTTGAGGAGCTGTATGGAGTCACGGAAGAACGAGCTCTTAACTTCTGGGCCTCACATCTCCACGAAGAGATAGGAAGTAAACGGTGGTCCCAGATTTGCGACTCTACAGGCGTCTATCTTGCAAGCGTGCTTGGTCACTTTTGCCTGCAGTCAGTAGATCGGATGAAAATCCTTTCTCCTGATTACAGCCCGAGCGATCTGGATTTCCGGCAGTTCGCAGATCTGACCCAGATCGCTGAACTCATGATGAGGCAGCTGACTCGCGCGAAGAACCCTCTCTGGATGGAGTCAGCCGGCGCGCACATCCTTCTCTACGCCGGATTCTTTCAAAACCAAAACAAGGACCG
>NZ_JQKI01000157.1 GCF_000745965.1 Edaphobacter aggregans DSM 19364
GGTGGATACGCTGCTCAATGACCCACCGATAAGGAGTCAAACCAGTGGATGTCTTGAAGGCGCGCGCAAAATGCGACGGTGATAGTCCCGCCACGCTTGCGAGATCATGAAGCCGGACATTGTTAAGAAGATTTGCCTCTATATAGTCCAAGCTTCTGCTAAGTTGGGATCGTGTAAGCCCGCTCTGGTAGGCTTTGAACCTCGCTCGCGGTGCTGTGAAGAGGGCGGCGAACAACGCGGTCACCAGACTCTCTCCAAAAAGAGGCAAATCATCGTCCTGCTCGGCAATTTCCTTCGCGAGCAGGTCTGCACATTGAGTAAGGCGATCATCGTAAAGCAAAAGAAGTGGCTCATTCCACCTCTTGCGATCGGACTCATCGCCAAGAAGACCTTCGACGACCTGGTAGTCGAAGTGCATTCTGATACATCGCACGGAACTGATTGAGTCGGCACCCCACCCCCACACGTCCACGTACGGGGGTATATACATCGCATGACCGGCATCATAGCGGCTTCGCGGAGTAGGGTTGTTGAGACGTGTACGCGGCTCGCAATACCCGCCAACCTGTTCGAGAACCACCCCGACGTTAGCCTGCTCTGTACATAGGTTTTGCCAGCATTGCCCTGGATCAAGATACTGTGTAACGTGGTAGACGGCGACACCATTCCACATACGAGACTGATAAGAAGAGTTCCGTATTCCGTGTGGCGCTCGAATTTTCAATGTCGGCATTTTAGAAAATGACATTAGGCAACTCGTAAAGCCGTAGAGCTAATTCTGGCGAGGCTTAGCAATCGGCAGCACATAGGACTCCCTAAAGACTTAGAGCTGGAAGCTACTGTAGTTAAGCGGCTGCACGTTTTATATCTCATTCAGAAACACCGTTGTTCTATTCACCTGAATTCAGGATGCGAAGCATAAACCAAATTCTGTCAGCATTGTCCAACAGGTTCTTCATTAGTCCCTCTTCACGAGATTGACCTGCCTACTGAATCAAAGATCACCTTTATAGACAGCAACACATCTATTTCGTTCTTATTCCCATTTATTAAGATTGTTATTCAGCAGTTCAGTCATGAACAAAATGCTCTCTGAGAATTAAGTAGAGCCACCAGAATGATCATCAACGATAAAGATACTTAGCTTTCAAAATCTTTGATAACGGCTCATCGGAGCCTAAGCTTCCAGAATGGAACTACCCTTTTAGAAATTCTCGGAGAACACTGGCGGTGTCGTCCGGGTTTTCTTCTGGGAAGAAGTGGCCTCCGCGCATTGCGTGGCCTTGCGCAAGCGGAGCCCACTGACTGCAGATCCCGAGAGGACCACCGTCTTTGGCGTAAAAGGTGTCCAGCGGACCACCTTCCGCCCAAAGATGCAGCATGGGACACTGAATCTGCTTCTTCGCCTGTTTATCTGCATGATCATGTTCTACGTCAATCGTTGCGGCGGCTCGATACTCCTCACAGATGCCATGAACTCGGACGGGATCGCGATAAGACATGACATATTGCTCCAAAATGTCTGGACCGAACGAGCCATGGCCGAAAGGGTTTTCGAAGGCTGCCGTCGGAGCGCCACGCAAATAGCTTTCTGGCAATGGACTCTGCTGAGAAAGTAGGATCCAGGGCCAATAAGTCCGGGCAAATCTGGCGTCCGATCGATTCCACGCTTCCGAGATCGGGATGACATCAAACACCGCCAGGCGATCTACGTTGTCGGGGTGGTCCAATGCCATTCGGTAAGAGACGCGGCCACCGCGATCATGTCCGACAACTGTGAAGGTTTTGAACCCCAGTTTGTCCATAACGCCCACGAGTTCCTTAGCCATCGCTCGCTTGGAATAGGGGAAGTGGTCGTCTGACGATGAAGGCGTGCCACTCTGACCATAGGCACGCAGGTCAACGCAAATGATCGTATGATCGTCTGCGAACTTCGGTGCCAGGTAGCGCCACATAAGACTGGTGCGCGGGAACCCGTGAACCATGAGAATGGCTGGCCCTTTCCCATAACGGCGGATGAAGATGTTGTTTCCTTCGACTTGGACCTGCGATGATTCGAAATCGTCGTCCGGCAGGTGTGATGGTTGGGAATTTGTCATCGTTCGTGCTCCTGAGGATGTGATGAATGAACTTGATAGAAGCGCACTAATCGAGGCGGCTCCAAAACCGTGAAGTATGGTTCGGCGTTTCATTTCGTACTCCTTTCCACCCGACGCCGATTCCTTTCGAGGGCGAACCGCACGTCAGAAACGACTTTCATGCGTACCCCTTATCGCGCGACGCGTAAGGCGACATTGTCCGACGGATGGTTTGTAATCAGACCTGGGCGGGTGCTTTGCGCTTTTTCAGATAGACTTCGTAGCTTCTTCATTATCTTTCCACTCAAGCATCCGACATGCCATTGAAGACGAAAGGCGATTGAAGGAAGAGACCATGACCTAACTGACTCTGATTGAGGGCGTTGCTTAGAGTGCGGCAATGCCGTTGAACCCGACTGATCTGGGAAGGTCTCCAGCCTGGCCTAGATCAGTGAGAGATCCATCCTGGTTGATCGCGAACGTGCCGACATTTCCGGATTGCGAGTTGATCGTGTAGAGGAATTTTCCATCTGCGGTGATGGCGATATCTACGTTGTGACTGCCCGTGGGATTCTCGCCGACGATCGTTCCGGCGATGGGAGTGAGCGTTCCATTCTCCCCGATATTGAAACCTGAAATGTTGTCGCTGCCGGAGTTCGAAGTGTAGACCTTAGTCCCGTCAGGTGTAATCGCACTCCAGCAGTTGCCGGCGCCTAGGGTGGGAACGGATTGGCTGATAGCAGTGAGGGTGCTATTGGAGTTGACCTTGTAAGAAGAGATCGCCGAGGCGTTGGTTCCATTGGCAGGACCGGTCTCGGAGACAATCGCCGCTCCATCCGGTGCAAATGCCACAGAGAAGGTACCGGGGGCGGGGTTGGCGTTTACCACAATGGGCGAGAGAGTGCCGTCGGGCCGAATGCGGAAGACTTCGACGTTATTGGCAACGCGCTCCGGAACGAGAAGAAACTGGCCATCGGGGCTGAAAGACAAGGATGCTCCTCCGGTTGTAGTGCCGGTGAGGAACATGGTGGAGTTCTTGATCTGCTTGAGTTGACCGCCGAAGTCGAGATGGAAGCCTACGAGGCTGCCGGCTCCGCCACTGTTGAGGACATATACCAGGCCGCCGTGCTCTGCGACCGCCGAAGGTTGCGCGCCGCCTGAAGGCGCCCTGTTGAGAAAGGTAAGGAGAGCCTTATGAACACTGAAGACGGATACGCTGCCACTACCAGCATCGACTGCAAAAAGCAGTGAATTGTCTTGACTGAGCGTGAGCGAGCCCTGGGATTCGAGTGGGTCAGTCGTGCCTCCGCTACCCCGACCGTGCGTGTCGTAAGAGGTGCTTTCGCCGAGAGTGCCATTGGTGCTGCGCTCAAAAGCGATGACCTGGTTTTTGCCGGCATCATTTGTCATGACGAATACGGCGCCGGCATTGTCTCTGTTGTTGAATTCTGTAGCGTGAAGAACCGAGGACGTCGCACCAATTCCTATCATGATCGCCAACAGACAATGAGTTACCTTGATCATTTCCAGCTCCTAGGGGTGACGGATCGCGCGCAGATGCACCGCGCTTGATCAGTTGATGTGAACGTTAATCCCGTTAGGGCAGGAGGTGTTGTCCACAATTGGCGTGTTTTTCCCAAAAACGCTAGTAATTCCTAAGGGCGCGGCCGAAAATGCATTGAAATGAACTACACCGGCGCGGAAGCTGTCGGCAACTCCCGGTTGGTCGGCAAACCTTCCCTAATCGATAAGGTAAGGTTTGCCCGTCAACCGGGAGTGACTGTAGCCTTAACGCTGTCGCTTCCGGATATCTTGTCCCTCTCTTTCTTAATGCCAGTGGAGAGTCGGAGGCCGGATGAGCCTGCATGTCAAGGGAGCCAGGAGCAAATCCCGCAAAAGCAACTCCCCTACAGCCCCGCTCAATTTCGGAAGCATCTTCGTACGGAATCACGGCAAATGACGGGAAACTCGCACGAACATTCGGAACTGCGTCGGTTGCCATCCCGTCAGTCAAGGAGGGCCGCGTTCGCCTTTTGCAGATATTGTGCAAAAAGACCGCGCCGCGTGGGATCACTCTTGCACGGAAAGTAACCAGCTGTCAGCAGACGGGCAGGACTACTGAAGCTGATTAGCCAGCATAATGTCGCTCTGCGCGTCATCCGTCTGGGTATACAGAAGCCAGTGGCCATCCGGAGAAACTGACAGACCGCCACCCCGGGTTGGATATTGCGGCAAGGTGCAGAGACGCCGAACTGTTCGCGTGCCAAAGTCGTAGAAGGTGATAGCCGCTGGTGCGGACCAGGAAGAGGTGTAGTAGATACCGCGCGTGGTTGCGGTCCAGCTCGCCGCGGCATCAAGCAGCTGTATGCCGTTCAGAGGCTCCTGTTCACCCCCGTCTACAGGTTCGGACCAGATCGCGACATTGTTGCTTTGCTTTACATTTGAAAAATACCTGCCCGTTTTTGACGATGCTGAACCAGGAGCCTTTATCGCTGATTCGCTTGACCGGGCCCCCTTGAGACGAAAAGCGATACAGATTATCGTGTCCATCGCTTGCAAACAACCACTGGCAATCATCCGACCAGGTTGGCAAAGCAAGGTTCTGAACGTTGGTCTTTGCCTGACGAGGCAACCTTTCATTGATGTCCTCAACGAAGATGGCAGAGGAACCAGAAGCTCGCGAGTCAAAGGCGATACGGCGTCCGTCGGAGCACCAGCCTGGGCTTCCCGTTTGCGGGCCGTTGAAAGTTGTTAGTTGAACTAAATTACCCCCGTCCGCATCCGCAAGCCATATTTCATGTGAGCCCGAACGATCCGACTCGAAAACAATTTTCTGTCCATCGGGCGAATATTGCGGGACTCTCTGGATGCGAGTTGAATAGATCAGTTTTGTTGCGGACTCTTTTGGGTGCTGTGAATGCAGATCCACTCGCCAGATGTCAACCGTTTTCCAACCCCGGACGTACGCGAGCCGATCGCGCTTACTGGCTGAGGATGGATTCGAACCTTCCTCGCCGAAAGGCAGCTTGGTCAATCGGCCATCGAGGTCCACCTGCCAAAGCGATCCTCCGTCCCCTGAATCGTTGGAAAAGACGATTCGTGTTCCGTCCATTGACCAAGTGAGGCCGCCGAAGTAGCCCATCATCGAGGCCAGCCGGCGCGGCGATCCGCCCGATAGCGGCAACTCATAGATGGCGTAAACGGCGATGCTGGAAGTACAAACAAATGCGAGATTCTTTCCATCCGGCGAGATCGAGGGCGAAGCCATATCCCAACAATGCAGGTCAGGATTTACCATTCGCGGACGCAAGGTATCGAGGGGAAGAAGAAATATATGCGAACCGCTTTCCCCAGTTGACCAATAAGCGAGCGACCTCGAATCTGGCGACCAACTAATCTTCATGAAAGGTTCGTACCAGAACGTGGCGTCAGCAAGTTTACGCTCAGGACCTCCCAGGGCTGGAATCACAAAGATTCCGCTTTCTTCTTGCGACCATCTGGAGAATGCGATCTCGGCGCCATCAGGCGACCACGCTGGGCTGATCCAATGCGGCGGGATGATCCGTGAGCTTGATCATCCGCTCGGAGCCAATTGTCTTTACGTACAAATCGAATCCCTTCTCGAGATTGCTGCTCCAGGCAAATGCGATCTGGCTACCTTCAGGTGAAAACGCGGGAGCGACTTCTTGCCCCGGAAGGCTCGTAAAGGGAGTGATCTTGATCGAAGAGAAGTTTGGCCCACTGGGACGCCTCTTCAGCCAGAGCAGACTGACCGCGAGGACAAGGACGCAAATCAAAATGGCCAGCCCCGCTAAACCGAATGTCCTCCGGCTGAATCCGCGTGATTCCGCTGATCGCCCCACCGGCAGGAACACTGTTGACATCGATGGATTCTCCGCTGCAACCGGAACCGCGGCGGACGGCGAAGTCGATTGGCCAGCATCAATCGCTGGAGTCTCGTCGTGTTCTTCAAAAACAATTTCGGTTTTTGCCAGGAACCGGTAGCCGCGCCGAGGCAAAGTCTCGATGTAGCGCGGCTTGTCGGCCGAATCGCCTAACGCATCCCGCAGGCGGTTCGCCGCCGCATTTAGACCCTGGTCATATTCAACAAACGTGTCCGAGGGCCAGAGCTTCTGCCGGAGCTCATCCCTGGTGATCAGCTGTCCTGGGCGTTCAAGCAGGAGCGCCAAAATCTGAAAGGACTGGTTAGGAACGCGCAGCCGTGTTCCAAATTTCTGGAGTTCCTGAGTGGACAAGTTCGCTTCAAACGGACCAAAGCGAACGATCACAGTTTTCGAAGTAGGCACGGGTATCTCGTCCCCCGACTATAGCAGCGGCGTCCCACAAGAGTATGCGCCTAAGGCACCCGTAGCAGTCGTTAATTCAATGACTTGGCATGTGAGATGAATGTTATCTGGGTTTTAGACGGCCACCATTGTCATTCGTTAACGCACAAGCCATATTGATTGCCCACGATGAAGGAGGGAAATATGGCCAGCATGGCAGTCGGCGACCGTTGTTTGTCCGAAACACTGGTTCGCTGCAGAGCAGAACAAGGTATCTCAAGCTCCCATTTCGGACGTCCTCAACTGGCAGGGCTGACAACCCTCCGCTTTTTCGCAGCGCTTCATGTCATTTTGTTCCACCTTAAAGTCGAGGGGATTCTGCCTGGAGGACCTTGGTGGTATCAGAATTTCGCCGGGATCGGCTACATCGGGGTGAATTTCTTTTTCGTTCTATCCGGGTTCATCCTGGTCTACACCTATGCCGCCACTGATATCGCCCCCCGGCGATTCTGGCAGGCGCGCTTTGCCCGAATTTATCCCGCGTACGTTTTCTCGCTTGCTGCCACTGCGCCGTTCTTTTTGTTTGCAGTGCGACACCTCAACTTGCCGTTCTTTGCCTGGAGCGAACGGCACCTTGTGTTGGGCGCGATCTTAACCGTCGCTCTCCTGCAGGCATGGGTCCCGCAAGGCGCTCTCACCTGGAACCTAGTGTGTTGGAGCCTCTCCGTCGAAAGCTTCTTCTATTCTTTATTTCCATTTCTGTTGCGCTGGACCAAGGCATTTTCACGCCGTCGAATTTTGTCGTCGATTGCAGTCTTTTCGCTTGCCAGCCTCGCTTTTTCGGTGGGCTACATCCTCGTTCACCCCGATGGAGTGGATAAGATCAACTCGACAGAAGTAACGTTGTTCTGGAAAAACGTCCTTAGCTTCAACCCCTTAGTACGGCTCCCGGAATTCATAGTCGGCCTGTTAGCGGGCCGATTGTTCCTAAGCAGTAGAAGGAATCAACTGCTCGGTTCTATTTGTGCCCTAAGCGGGACAGCCGCGATTTTACTGATCACGACGTTCGCCGCGCGCATTCCCAATCCAATGATTTCAGCTGGCTTTCTCTCCCCCCTCGTTCGCCCTGATCATCTACGGCGTCGCGCACGAACCGCGATGGACGCGATTCCTGGCCCTCCCTCCGCTCGTACTCCTCGGCGAAGCCAGCTACAGCCTCTATCTGCTGCATTCGTTTGTGATGACCAGAGCATTTCAAGCAATGCCCTGGCTGCCGTACGGAATAAGAGTGGTACTTTGCGTAGGTGCTGCCATCGGAGCTTCGTTGCTCTCCTATCAATTACTTGAGGAACCGGCGCGCAGAGTTCTGCGGCCAAGAAAGACGCACTGATGTTTCGGGGTCATTGATGGTGGCGAGTTTGTCCGGAACCCCCGCAGGAGTTTATTGACGGTTGGGAGCGTGGCTTTGTCGCTTTGTCTGCTTACGATTTTAACGGGCGGCCGCATATCGCTCTCTCTTTCTCGAACCTGAGTCGGCTCCGGCGGAAGCCCTTCGGCTCGTGACCCACCGTGGCGTTTCTATCACGCAACCAATGCCCGTTTAATTTCTTCCCAAGATCAGAAGGATTCTTGGGTTCGTGCCTCGACGATCTGGCAATAGTTCCGTGACACGTATAGAGACACGCGTGATCTTGGCAACTTCTTTGCTCGCTTTGCGGTTGAGCCCTACAGATTCTTTCGAATCAAAACCGGAAGTGCAACTCCCGGATGATCAGAAGGCCGCGTTCCTACACACCCGAACGTCGTGCATTGTTGGACGGAATTGGCGGACAGATTCGGATGGGAAATTAGCGATAGTGTTCCGCTGGTTGGAGACATTTTTCCTGTGACCCTGGAACTGACGATTGTGGGTATATATTCCAACCCCGACGAGGATGAAAACCTCTACTTCGATTATGAATATCTTCGCTACTCCTCATAGCTACCGGACACTCGAGCCGAGCAGACACGCTTGGCGTGTTCCGCACGTTTGCGAATCGGCCAGATGATGTCGATGCCATTGCGGCCGCCATCGATAACAGTTCGAAGATTTACCTGCTCCAACCAAAAGCGAATCGGAACGCATGTGGCGGCTGAGTTTCGTATCTTTCCTGGGAAATCTCAAGTTGTTCCTGCTCTCCATCTCCGCTGCGCTAACCTTCACCATCCCGTTGGTTTGACTCCTGCACAGGTACTGCGGGCATTCAACTGGAGCAGGATCCACCACGAAGCGCCGAAAGGCCTGTCTTCCGCGTGACTTTTCAACATCTTGCTGGATATATCGCGATGCAGATCTGGACCGGTTCTCTGGTCTGATGGTCGGAGTCCGGAGTATCCCGTATATCTTTCACGGCCCTAATTTGATGCAGCCTGAGTCCGGTTCTTCAATAGCGAAGGATGCAAGTCTGGAGGTTAGGGTTGACAGTTGCAAGGGGACGAGCCTCAGCACGATTCCACTAGGTCCTGCTTACCGCAAAGACGGTGGTTCCCACGCTGAGTGCCCATCATCTTGCCGCTGTTCATGGCAAACATGATCTGTGTTTCTCCAGAAGGAATCCTGATCCGCAGACTGTATGGCTTCTGAACTTCATACAGCCCCTAGCGGAGAAGCAATCCCCGATGGCGCCTTAGCATCCGTCACGGGCGAGGCGTCGTGCGTCGGCCCCTACTTGGCCGCCACAAACCTCCGCGACTAACCGCTGGAAACCAGGGCGTTCAACCAGGCCGGATCCCGATTTACCCAAGTCCTCATCGATGGTAACCACTTCAGCGAAGCCCAACTGCCTGGCATTCAGCGAAATTGTATTGCCGGCGCTGGCTTTCGAGGTTATGTAGCACCTGGACAACGGTCGACTGCCGGACGTACACAATCGCCCGGCGGCGAAGATGGTCCGGAGTGACTTTGTCGCTCGTCATGAACACCTCCCGTCTTCCTCCGCATCGACGCCGGCGGCGCTGAGCAAGAGATCGGCCAAGACCTGTTCTACTTCCGTCTGCTTCTCGGCAGGAACGGGCACGACTTCCTCAAGGTCAAGCAGCAACGGCAACTGCCGCGCCGCTGGTCTTCTGTTCATCAGCACAGTGTCCCCCTTGAAACAAGGTTCACGCTCCCGTACGGCTGAAAGCGCGCTCACGGAGACTTTAGACCATCCAGGAGCCTGCGCAGTTCGGCCAAGGCACCCAACCCGATGACGGGGTCGGCGATCTCCATCGTGGCGCAGCGCCCAGGATCTGTCATCCAATGCGGAATTCCGAAGACAATGCCGCTGGGCGTCTCACAGTAAAGGTCATCAATGTCGGCGATCTTGGCAATTCTTGACCAACCGCAGTTTGCAGCCGTGGAACGGGTGCCAGCGATAATGCACCGTGACCTCATGGGTCCCATAGGTATTACGTGATTGGCTTAAACGTAATCACGTTTCTCACTATCGGCAGATATAGAGTGACATCATGAACATGAGAGCGGTGCACCTGTCAGTGGCGTGGTCCTTAAGTACCCTTGGGATTCTGGCAGGGGCGTTACTTCCTGCACAGACCATTGAGCCGAAGTATCCCCGGAACACTGGCGTGCAAACACCGGGTGTTCAACATGAGATGGGCGAGCTTGTTCCTGTCGCGACATTTGCGGTCGAAGGACGCCCTGACTGGATGGCGGTTACCCCGAATGCAGTATGGGTAACAAGTTCAAACGTCAATCACGTCGTTCGTTTGGACGCGAAGACCAACCGGCCTGGGAAGGTCGTGACTGTCGCCAAGCCATGCTCTGGATTGACCGTAGGATTCGGTAGCCTCTGGATTCCAAGTTGCGGCGACCACACAGTAGTCCGCGTTGACGCCAAAACGGGAAGATTACAGGCCACTATTGCCGCCAGTCCCGCTGACGACGAAGGCGGAATTGCAGTTGGCGCAGGCAGTGTATGGATTGTTACCTCGAAAGATGGCGACCTTGCACGCATCGATGCAGCAACCAATGCTGTGAGAGCACATGTTCGTATTCCAGCAGGTTCGTTCAATCCGGTTTTTGCGAATGGCTCCATCTGGATCACCTGCAACACCTGCAACATGCTTGTGCGCGTTGATCCCGCAATCAACAGGGTTATCAGCCAAACCCAGGTAGGCCCCAGACCCCGCTTCCTGACAGTTGGTGGGGATTCCATCTGGGTCTTGAATCAGGGCGACGGAAGCGTAGCTCGGATAGACATGTCAACCGGCAAACGGACGGCGTTGATCGAGGCAGGAATTCCCGGAGGTGGTGGCGAAATCACCTTCGGTGACGGCGCTGTATGGGCGACCGTGATTGGTTATCCCATCACACGCATCGCTCCGGAGACCAATACCGTCGTCGCCCAATGGCATGGCAGCGGAGGCGACAGCATTCGCGTTGGTAATGGATCATTGTGGCTGAGCGACCTAAAGGGAGCAAAGGTGTGGCGCCTACGCTTCCCCAACGGCAGCAAGTAGTACTCGGAGTGTCCTGTTGGAAATGTGAACGAACGAGTCGTGTCTGTGACCCCCTGAAAACGGGGTTTTCAGCAAAGACAACTTGGCTGGGCAGATGATTGAGCGGCGGTGAGGGAGACCGCTGCCATGCGACAGAAGAACAAGCCCAAGCGCAGGTCGCCTAGGAGCGTCCTGCGTCTACCCGACCTCGACCACTCCAAATCATCCGTTCTTCAGAGCCTGGGATCAGTCGCCTCACAGCGGACCTATGGCTTTGCCATCGATGACTTCATCAGTTGGTATTGCTCGGAACCTCGCCTGGCATTCGGCAGGACCGTAGTCTTACGGTATCGCTACTACC
The DNA here is from genome assembly GCF_000745965.1 of Edaphobacter aggregans DSM 19364. Classification (GTDB taxonomy): domain Bacteria; phylum Acidobacteriota; class Terriglobia; order Terriglobales; family Acidobacteriaceae; genus Edaphobacter; species Edaphobacter aggregans. The sequence goes on from NZ_JQKI01000157.1 coordinate 11,205, forward strand.
TGGAATCCCGCCAACTGGCACCCGCGACCATCAACCTGCGTCTCGCAGCTGTCCGGCGGCTCGCGTATGAAGCGTCTGACAACGGATTGCTGAGTCCTGACCTCGCAGCGGGTATCCGGCGAGTGAAAGGTGCCAAGCGCCTCGGTATTCGACTCGGCAACTGGTTGACGTCCACGCAGGGAAGAGAGCTGCTTGGCGTTCCCGACCGGGCTTCAGTAAAAGGCAAAAGGAACTACGCGATGTTGGCCGT
>NZ_JQKI01000158.1 GCF_000745965.1 Edaphobacter aggregans DSM 19364
AATGTCTTCGTTGCAGATCCCGGTAGAAATGCTCTGCCTCTCCATCGCTGTGGTTCAGTCGCCGTTCGCCGGTCTCGCCCGTCTCCGTATCTAGAAACGCTACTTGCTGAAAGCTTGGGTGATAATCCACTCCTACAATGATCATGTTCGGCTCCTTCTTCCGAACCTTCAGTCGTCGATGCCCCAGAGTCTAATCGCGCCTCGACAAAGCAAACACTGTTATGAAATCAAGTGGCGTGCTTTCCAATGTCGGCTGGTTATGGCTATTTGGCGACAGAATTGCCATGCTACTTTCACTGCAATCGGCGGATTGTCGGGAGCGGTGTCTAACACGTGCGTCCAGGACCATGAAGCTCGGTTTACATTTCCGGAGAGGTGAACCTACACTGTCGATGTGAAGGCATGAGAGGAGGCATTATGAAAGCCACGCTGGCGCTTCATAAACTAGGACAGAGTCTATGGCTCGACAACATCACTCGTGACCTGCTCGATAACGGCACATTGAAACGGTACATCGATGATTTTTCGGTCACAGGCTTGACCTCAAATCCGACCATCTTTGAGCACGCCATCTCAAAAAGCAGCTCGTACGATGCGGAGGTCGGCCGGCTAATGAAGGCTCGTCTCTCGAATGAGGACGTGTTCTTCGAGCTGGCATTGCAGGACTTGACGCGAGCTGCTGATCTGTTCGCTGCCGTTCACGAGAGCACGGCGGGCGTCGATGGCTTCGTTTCGCTTGAGCTGTCGCCGCTATTGGCCTACGACACCAAGAAATCTGTAGCAGCGGCAAAGCTTCTTCACGGAAAAGGAAATCGTCCAAACTTGTTCATAAAGATTCCGGGAACAACTGACGGCGTTCCAGCGATTGAGGAATCGATTGCAAACGGTGTCGCCATCAACGTAACGCTTCTCTTCTCTTGTGAGCAGTACTTGGCATCGGCTGAAGCGTACATGCGCGGCCTTGAGCGGCGCGTGTCCGCCGGTCTCAGCCCGGATGTTCGCTCCGTCGCATCAGTCTTCCTGAGCCGTTGGGACGGCGCAACCATGGACACGGTTCCCGAAGCGTTGCGCGATAAATTGGGGATCGCTGTCGGGCAACAGGTCTACAAAGCATATCGGGATACGCTGGAGTCTGATCGTTGGCAACGCCTGGCCAATTTCGGTGCCCGTCCGCAACGTTTGCTCTTTGCCAGCACTGGTACCAAAGACCCCAAGGCCTCAGATGTTCTCTATATCCACGCGCTCGCTGCGCCGAACACGATCAACACCATGCCGGAGAAGACGCTGCTGGCGTTCAGCGAACACGGTAAGGTAACCGAGACGCTTCCGCGAAATGGGGGAGACTGCGAGTCTGTTCTGACAGATTTCCGAAAGGCAGGAATCGATCTCGACAAACTTGCTGCGGACCTCCAATCGCAAGGTGCCAAGTCCTTCGACGAATCGTGGAAGAAGCTGCTCGACGCCATAGAGATTAAAGGCAAAGTCTTACAAGGCGCCAACTAGAAGTCGTCTCATGAGATTCGGGATGGCGGCCTGCGCGATTCCCGACCAATGCCAACGTCTTCTTGAGATAGGTCCGTATCTACACCGAGGGTAAGCGGTCGATCAGACTGCAACATTCCGTGGCGAGGCGTGCCACAAACAGGACACGCTTCGGCTTTCAAGGTAATCTCTGCGCCGCAGCAGGTACAAAAAGCTGCCATGCCGCTAAACCTCCAACTTTCTATGTCCTTTTGATGCACACAGAAATATAAGGATTCGACGCGAAGAAGTACCTATCCGCTTTAGCGCCGCAGTAGGGGTTTCGGCGCTTTCTGCCCATGAATCCGGCGCAACCTAACCGCGCCCAGAATCGATCATTTATTCGGACCCACACTCCCGCGCAAAAGGTATCGACATCTTGCTGTCGCTCAGATCGATCGAAGCACAGGTAGAATGACGGGCACGCGGTGAGGCGCGGAATATGAACGACCTTGAAAAGCCTGACTTGAAAAGTGGAGTTTCCTTTGCCAGCATCCCAGACGGTGGAAAGCTGCTTGGAGTGGTCGATGGAGAAGAGGTGTTCCTGGTGCGATGCGGGGCGCAATTCTTTGCGGTGGGTGCGTACTGTACGCACTATCACGGGCCGCTCGCGGATGGATTAGTGGTTAATGACGAAGTGCGATGTCCTTGGCATCACGCATGTTTCAGCCTGCGCACGGGCGAGGCTTTGCGGGCTCCCGCGCTAGACCCAATCCAGTGCTGGCACATTGAACAAGTCGGAGACAAGGTTTTCGTAAAGGAAAAAGTCGTGACCGCGGCTCCCAGGCGGGTATCGACGACGGTGCAACCCTCTTCAATCATCATCATTGGCGGAGGTGCCGCAGGACTCGCGGCTGCAGACATGCTTCGTCGCAAAGGATACAGCGGCCCATTGACGATGATCAGCGCCGACAACGCTCCACCCTGTGACCGTCCCAATCTTTCGAAAGATTTTCTGGCCGGAACCGCGCCCGAAGAGTGGATTCCACTGCGACCACCCGAGTGGTATTCAGAACGGAATATCGACCTGGTCCTGAATTCGCGTGCTACGTCACTGCATACGAAGCAAAAGAAGATCACCACGGAAGATGGCAAGACGTACGAATACGGAGCACTGTTGCTCGCCACAGGAGCAGATCCGGTAGAGCTCGCGCTGGAAGGCGCCACCCCTTCGGAGATCTTATATTTGCGTTCGTTCGCGGATAGTAAGGCGATTGTGGCGAAAGCGACGTCGGCTAGTCAGGTAGTTGTGGTCGGTTGCAGCTTCATTGGCCTGGAGGTGGCAGCCTCGCTGCGCGCGAGGGGTATCGTCGTGCATGTCGTTGCGCCGGACCAGGTGCCAATGGAGAGAATATTCGGATCTCGAGTCGGCGCGTTTGTTCGTAGCCTTCACGAGTCGCACGGAGTTGTCTTCCATCTGGGCGAGACCGTGAGACATGTTGACGGAGACAAGGTGACAATGACCGGCGGGCAAACTATTGAGGCTGATTTCATTGTTCTCGGTGTAGGCGTTCGGCCATCGATTAGCTTGGCAGAACAAGCTGGCTTGAAGATGGACCGCGGAATTGCGGTGGATGAATATCTGGAAACAAGTGCGCCGGGAGTGTTTGCCGCAGGGGATGCAGCACGCTGGCCCTATCCCCTCACCCGTGAGCGAATTCGCCTAGAGCATTGGGTGGTGGCAGAGCGTCAAGGACAGACCGCTGCGAGGAATATGCTGGGCCTTCATGAGCGGTTCGAAGCAGTGCCATTCTTTTGGAGTCAGCATTACGACGTGGCGATCAACTATGTGGGTCATGCGGAGAAGTGGGACACGATCAACGTCGATGGAGATATTGAAAAGAGGGATTGCTCGATCAGCTACGAGCGGGACGGACGCACCTTGGCGGTGGTGACTATTTTCCGCGATCTTGAAAGTCTAGTGGCGGAGTCGGAGCTGGAGAGGCTGATCAGGGGGTAGTGAAAGAACCACTCTTTGAGTTGTCGCTCCTCCCGCAGGCCGTCTCCCCGCGCGTAGGTATCACCGGCATTCCGGAAGAATGCAGCCGTAATACCGCGTTCGCCGTCAAGTTGCCGGAAAGCGACTTTTCGGCCAAGTACCTCTGCGTTCCATGCCCGATGAGCGCACTGGCGATAATGCACTCACCGAGTTCGGTCATCATCGTCGGAGAATGAGTGGACGCTGACGCGTGCTTGTTGCCAATGTGCTGCGAGATCCATACGTCTACGCTCTTGCCTGACGGTGAGCCAGTTCAGTGGCTCGTCTTTGCTAGAAGCTCGGCAAGCAGACTCTTCTGGAAGGCAGGATCGAGCTCCGACGAGTGAAGCGCGGCCGCATACTCCGATTGGGCCGCTCTCGTGTCCCCTGTTGCGGCCAATGCATCACCCAGAAGCGCATGGGCCTCAGGATTATTCGGGTCAAGATTCACTGCAATTCGCGCTTCGCGGATCGTACCCGCGGCGTTGTGTTGCTTCGCAAAGTCTATAGCCGCCCCGATATGTTCGAGTGCCGCGGCAGCCCCTAGTCTGAATTGTCCTCGATAGACGTATACTCCGCGATCAATTACCTCTGCCGGTTGGATCGATCTAAATTGAGCATAGGGATTCTCCTTGCCAGGTATGTCTGCGCCAGCCAATACCCCATCGCTTATCAACACCGTGCCTGACACGTTCGGATCTTCACCGAAGCGCATGGTATCGAGTCCCGTCCATAATGCTGATCCTGTCGGCAGCACGCGACAGTTGACTCCATAATCTTTGAAATCCACGGGGCCCTGTGCGAAGTAGGCAAAGTAGCAGGGTTGAGACGGGTGCGTCTCAAGGTACTGTCTGACAGCTTTGAGTTGCTGGCCCCAATCTACATTGGAATCGGAGAGGTACAAATGCGTCTTCGATGGTCCTCCCCAAGCCTCATTCGCGTAGGCCAACAGTCCCGGGCGTGCAGTTACTGTTGTGACCAACTGCCAGAGCAGAAGAACAACAAATCCATAGATGAACTTCGGATTCTTGGAAACGAGATACGAGGCGCAGCCAGCGATCAGGATGTAGAGCATCGGGAACATCGGAGACAGATGCCTGTACCCGATGCCGAGGTTGGAAGATGTTGACAGCAGGAAAATGAATAAGGGAGGGACAGTCAGGAAGACAATCTCGCGGCGCATTTGCCACCTGCCTCGAAACACAACAGCCATCGCCAACCCGAACAGGATCAGGAACGGCAACGTGCTCTTGATGAGGAAAGCAGCTGGGAAATACCAGTGCGGAGCACCAGGGTAGTCCCGCCCGAAGAGATAGCTCGGGAGATCGCCTGCTGAGATCTTTGTGTCTGCCAACCCGTATATATAGGCCTCAGGTAACAGGTGAAATTTGCTCATCATCGTAAACGCACGACGGCTCAGTGGCGAAGTAAGTTTCTGCAGATACTCCTCACTCGTCGGGTTCAACTGGAGAGGGCCAGGTCGAGCCGCATAGCGGAAGTGGTATAGAGTCCAGATGCATCCCACTCCGATCAACGAAATAACTACGATCGCAGTGATCAGTTGCCGAGGCGAAGGAGACTTCATACCCGATCGCCAGCAGTCGATGACTGCGATCAGGCACAAGACCGGAACAATGAACACCCCCGTGAACTTGACTGTCATAGCCAGGCCGACGGCGAGCCCAACGATGATCATTCTGGCGACGGTGGGACGCTGCACGTATCTGTAGAACGTATAAACCGCGGCAAGCATTGTGAGCGAGGCCCCAATATCCGTAGTCACGTAGGCGCCGTGGGCAAGGAAATTCGGGTCCAGACAAAAGAGCAGCAGGGCGAACATGGCCGCTTTGTCGCCAAACATTTCCCTTGCGCAGAAGAAGAGCAACGTGGCAAGGAAAACGGTAAGCAGCGAAGCCATGACCCGTGCAGGTATCAAGGTTTGATCGATGCCATTGGCAACGAGGAAACCCTGGCCTAGAACGAAGCCCTCTTTCTTGAAATGATCGCCCGTGAATGCCGGTTGCTTGATGTCTCGGTGCAAGAGGGGAATAGCGTCCCACATCTTCACCAGAGGCGGAACCTCAGGGTTGTAACCAAAATCTCCCCGCTCCCAGGAGAGCCACCCTGAATAGAGATGCTGTGACTCATCCCAACTCACGGAATCACGCTTTGCAGTGTGTAAGCAGATGGTAAAGAAAAGGAGGATGACTATTGCTGCTGAAACGGCCGTGACCCGAGACATGCTACGGCGAGGCGCACTCTGAGAGGTGAGAACAGGCATCATCGTGTGTCAGTTTTGCGTCTGGAAAGATATTTCGTAATTGTAACGATACTGGTTGAGGTGAGGGCTGCATAACGGGCATCGTAAGGAACCCTCGGCTTGTGGTGAGCCATGCTACCATGGCGGCTTCGAATGATGCATTCAGGCCGATGCGCTCCACGCAAGAATTCCTAAGGCACGCTATTGAACTGCGCAGCGAGTTTTTTCATTGCTGCATTTCCGCGAGTAACTTCACCAGCCTCTCGACTGTGCAAAGCTATCTCTGCGGCGATTGAGCGACCGAGAATTCGCTGATCAATATTGCCAAACGACCCAGGCACGAGGCTTCCCAACCAACCGACCCAGGGCGGGGTATGAGCGTTGCCGACAATGATGCCGGGGCGAAATATGGCGAGGCGGGCAAAACCGACATTGCGCACGGTGTCTTCCTTCATGCCCATTACTCGCACATAGCGAAACCGGCTGCGAGCTGTGCTTCCTGCCGCAGAAAGTAGGCAAAACTGGGCGATTCCGGCGTCATGGCAGCCACGCGCAAAGGCACCGACAACGCCGAGCTCAAGTCGTTGCAATTCTTCTTCGCTCCAGCGCATCGATCCAGAACCGACACCCACACAGCTCACGGCGCTGGCGGGACCTTGGCTTAAAACTTCGCGGGCAAGGGCGGCAGTGCGCTCGGCAAAGTCAGCAGCGCCGGTATCAAGAACGACGTTGCGCACCCGCGATCGTGGCGCAATGGGCTTTCTGGTGACCATCACCACTTCCCGGCACTGCGAAGTTGTTAGCAGTTCCGCGACGGCTGCACCGCCGACTTGTCCGGTACCACCAAGGATAATTGCTGCGAAACTCTGCTTCACAAATAGGACCTCTGCTTAGGTAAGGATGCGACAGCCCCATTCACCCCAGAGGGATCTGGGAGTCCGCAACGCTCGCGCCGATCGATTGTTGCCACCCCCTGCGCCGGAATCTCCCGCCTCACCATTTGAAGCCGCTCAGCCAGCATCCCGCTGCGGCGGTTGATCTGGAGCTCCATCCTTTGAGCGGCTACCCTTCCTGAGGTTGAGAACTGGCACAAGGGCCATCGCGATGATGGCGGCAGCAAGCAGACTGGCACTCGGATACCCGAATTTGTCGGCCATCGCTCCACCAATGATTGCGCCACTCGCGGATGCGATGGCCGCCGCAGCATTAAACAGTCCCATGGACGTACCTTCGCTGAATGGCGCCAGCGCGGCCGACATGTCGTTTGAGGCGACGCTCAGGAGTGGCCAAATCCCCTGGAAGGCCCCGTAGAGCACCACTACAGCCAGTACGGGAGAAAATGGCAGGCGAAAGAATCCGAGGAGTCCGAGTCCCGCGAGTGAAATCATGCGTACGGCGATTCCTGTGCTGAGCACTAGAGCGGGTCCGCGCCGCGTGGCTAGGCCTCCAGCGATGTTGTAGAGCGGAATGCTTAGCGCAGTGGCCACTGACATGAGGAGCGAAGATTTCGCCACCGCCATGCCGAAGCTCTTGAGCATCAGTACCGGGTAAAGAGAACAGAACGCCGACACTCCGAGCGAAAAGAGAAACCAGCTCGCAAGAAAGACGCTGAAGCCTGTCAAAAATGCTGCGCGCAATGCTCTCAGATCCCGTAAGTGAAACCTGTGCAGGTGGGCAATTACAGAACTGGTGAGTGGTTCAACCCGCCGCACCAAGCGCGCAAGTTGAGCTCGCTCCACTTCAAGGGTTGGCATATGAAACCGGCCGCCGGGCACGGGCAGGCCAATTCCGCCTACGATGAGCGCCGGCACCACCAGGAACGCGGATGCGAGCATTCCAAGCTGTGGGCGGAGCAGACCAGCACCGGCCAGACCCAGCATGGACCCAATCGCGTTGAAGGTCTGCAGCCAGCTGATGCGGCGGCTCCATTCATCGGCCGATGTGAATTCCACGATGAAGAGGGTGGCGACTGTAAACCTTGACCTCCACCGTGTGAAGGTGGCACTCTACGGGCATCTTATTGACGGTAAATGGTTTATTAGCCGGATGAGTCGGCAAAACCGGCACGATCGGCGATATTTGCTACCAAATTGCTACCAACCTTTCTAACTATCAACCAAGTGGGGCCGATGGGCTGGCCGTGCGGGATCAGCCCAGTTTTCCTCTCGTTCGGACGGCATTAAGTACTTTGCCCCATAAATATCTTGCTGCCCCGACATCCGGTACATTGTGAGGGCATGCTCGATTGATTTCCAACCAATGGGGATGCGTTTCCATGGGGCCGACTAATGGCCATGATTTCTCGCGACCCATTGATTCTCAAGGATGGATCCTGAGGTAGGCCCCGAACCTACAACCCTTCGGTTAACAGGCGGTTCATGAAGGCCGGAGCACATGTGTTTTCAACGGAGTAGAGAGGAGCGCACAGGAGTATTTGGAGTCCCTGCGGCGCACAATTTGACGAAGAATTTGACGAAGTTCTGTTCTCGATCCTGGCCGTGGAGGAGCAGATCTCATACCGGAATCTTCGCATCCTAGTTCCCTGCTTTCGATGACTTTCAAACTCCGCCTCTCCCCATGGGATTACTGCCAGGATGCATCATGTTGCCAACCGTTATCGGCTTTTATTTTGTAGTCGTTTCATGCGGTTGGGGCGCGGCAGCACCGCGCCTGAAGGTTCTGACGCCAGGCTGATCGGAATGCCTGAGAAGACCCGCGGCTTGCTGAACGGAAATCCAGCTCTCGACCACCTCCGATTCTCCTCGTAACTCGCCGCAGCAGCAAGTTGCCGCCTTCTCCGGATCACACCATCACACTACTCGCCCCTCTCGCATCTGTTGATGCTTCTTGACCGACTCGTGAGCACCAACTAGCGCATCCGTCCGCGATCTACTCAACAGTGCGGTTATTAATTGTTCATCGACATTCAGCTCTTCACTGTCAATTAGTCTCGCCGTCGGGTTGGGAGCAGTGCTCATCAACGTGTCGAAAAAATTCGCAGTCCACCACTGCACGTTCACGAGAATCGACTCTTGGTCAAACCTAGCGTGCCATAGCTTTGCGTTATGGACAGAAGCGTTGCTCAAGTCGGCCCCTTCGAACCTTGCTTCCTCTAGTCTTGTGTCAGCCAGATCTGATCCGGTCAGTACCGCGCCCGAAAGGTCTGCACCGATCAGTCTCGCTTTGGACATCTGTGCCCCTATCAGACGCGCTCGTGACAAATCGACTTCGTACAGAAACGCACCATGTAAACGTAGCCGACCACCCTTCAACGAAGGCATCCTCAGGTCAGCCAATTTACCGCGTACCAAAAAAATTCCGTCTAGCGACAAGGCTGGTTGATCAGTCTGACGTGACGTGCCCGCTTGCGCCCTGAAAGGCCACCATTCCGTGTAGCGCTCAGACTCGTTCAGCGCTGTCGCCAGCTTGAAGAACGGATCGACACGATGCAGCTGCCGTTGCTGTTTCCCCGCTCGTGGCTTCTCCCACGTACAGTAGAAAATATCTTCATCCAATTCGTGTGGGCTTAGGCAGGTTCTCTCCAAATCCCATAAAGCCTTCGGATTGATACCCGTCCGCGCCGCAAGAATGATCATGAAGGGGATAAGGTGCTGAGGGCTTGTCGGTACCACGCCAGGCTGGTGCCCATCCAGAATTTGCTGACTGTCCTTCTCCGCCGCGATCAGGATTTTTTGAAAGTCTGATCGTGAAAGGGCACGGGATTCTGTCTGGTCATTGTCGGAACCCGCGAAGAGATTTCTTGGGGTGGAGAAAGACTGATCGAAGCCTTCTGGGTAGAGCCGCCGCGCTCTTCTCAGAAAACAGCAGCATGCAGCGAAGAGACGGCAAACCTGCCAGAAGCGGGACAGCAGACAGGAAAGTTTACGGCGGAAGGACTTTAGAAGTACCCGCCTCGCAACAATCCATCATTGTTTGACTTCCGCCAGATCTTTACTGCAAAAGATTCCTCATCTGCGTTCGTTAGCGTTGTCGGCCGCTTGTCCCGTGGGACATTCTGGGCATCTCCGAGATTACGAACGAAAACTGGACCTTCATTCGCTCTGGGCCGACCGTTGACGATGGCTGTCTTACGAGGCGCCAGTTGAGGTTTGACCCTGGTCGAGTAGCCAACTCGCATGAGAAAACGAGTTAGTGTTTCAGATCCCGCCTGACTCAATCATCCCCAATCATCGTGGTTCAAAAGCAAGAATAACGTTTTCCCAGATGCGTTCAGCAAAGTTCTTGTCCAGTGGGGCATGGCCCTGCAACCATCGGAAGAAGAGCGGGCCATTCAGTGCATCCATCAAAAGTTCCGGGTCAGTCGTCCGCTTCAGTTCTCCCGCCCTGATAGCTCCTTGAATGATGCTTCGCTGTATCTGACGTATGGGGATCACATACTTGTTGAGAAACATTCGCCGGAGGGTCTTGTCTTCATGGATACCGGTGACCAGACGTGCTATGACCTGTCCATCTTTTGAGGACGAAAAATCGATGGCCCGCAAGCTGAATTCACGAAGACGTGCCAGACCGGAACCGCTGCCAGAAATCGCGAAGGTAGGCTTGACATGCTCAAAGCACGCGTCGAACAGGATTTCTTCCTTCGAATTCCACCACCGATATAAGGTGGCGCTGCTCACACCGGCCGCCTGGGCTATTTCATGGGAGCCCACGGATTGAAATCCTTTCTTCCTCAATAGCTTGTAAGCAGCCTCTAAGATGTGTTCCTTCGCTTCCTCACTTCTTGGCCGACCGGAGGTTCTGGCCCTGTTCTTTGTGTCCCGATGCTGCATCTCTGCCTCCCCCAATTACGAAAATAATTGTTTCGCTTCTGACTGACAAGCGTCTGATTAAACATCCGTAATAACGAAACCAGTGGTTTCGTAATGGGAACATGTAATTGTCAGGCGGCTTGTAGTTCGATAGCATGACGCTGTATTGAGAACTGAGAAAGCATAAGGAGATTGTCATCGTGAGTGTAATGGTCAATGAGAAAGGGTGTAAAGCATGATGAGTCTCACCATCACCAACGAGCTAAGGATCCGATTTTCCTTCCTCGCCCACGTGCGCACCATGAGCAGCAGTCCCTGTCAAGAGACGAACATGCCGGCGTCAACTTATCGCTCGGTAAGGGATTACGGTCACGAGCTGGAGTGTTAGAAATCGGTCCTGCCAGCACTAATGAACAGATTCGAATTGCATTCGAGGACTCTTGATGCACACAAGTGTTTGGCCACCGAAGTGCACATTTAGGTGTGTCTCGGCAAGATGGCCCGAGTTGTTTGAAGTCGGAGAAATGAAAAACATCGGATAGGCATTTGACTTCCTGTTCGGCCGCCTTCTGACGTGAAGTCTGACGGAACCACTGAGGGAAACGCAACCTAATTTTCATTGAGAACTGACCCAGCAAGGAGATAGAGAACCATGCCAGAAAGTCTGACCCAATCCGTACCGCCGACGCAGATCGCGAATAACATCGGGATCGCAACCATCAGCAATCCGCCAGTAAATTCCCTCAGCAGCGGCGTTTGCGAGAAGCTGCTCGCGTCCTTCGACGAGTTTGAGAAAGCCCGTGTCCGCGTCATCATCATTGGTGCGGATCCAAA
>NZ_JQKI01000159.1 GCF_000745965.1 Edaphobacter aggregans DSM 19364
TTGTATAAAGGGACACTCAAGGGTAGCAAGAAGAACGTGTGGTACATCCTCACCGATGTGAGCGATCAAGGAGTGGCGGATGCACTCGGTCTAAACTTCTCCTCAAAGCTCGCATTTGCTGCGAATGCTGCCAGAACGGGCAACCTTGACACGAATGGCAATATTGTGTTCGATAAAGGGACTGTCGATTTTGCTCCCCAGCGCAGTATCGTGCCCGGTCCTCAAGGCGCAGAGTTCCCGCCACAGTCTGCTGCACCGGGCGCCATTGGCGACTCTGCATACAGTCCGTTCGTACAGATAATCAATGCTGGAAACGTGATCTACAACGCACCGATGGTTGCCTTCGGGGTTGACGCCAGTCAAATCGATTTCCCCAACGGCAACGTCGACTATTCAAAAGTTCATGATCAGGTCGTAGCGATCGATCCTATCAACATGACCGTTACAATCAACCTGATCAATGGGTTCAGCTTTGGTCGTCCAGTTTGGTATCTCTCGATGGACGCGAGCATTCCGCTTGCAGCAGCTATCGAGCACAACACCTACGCCCCTCTCATGAGCCAGCTGGTGCTGGGACATGACGACAGCTTCGCGAGTCCGGTGGAACGCATTTTTATTGCAACCAATGGACCAGAGACCGGAGAGTGCAACAATCCACTGCGTCAAGGGCTGTCTGCTGATTTGGCGGATGGGTTCAGACCGAACAACGTGCTTGGCGGAATCCCGACCATTGCGCTCGATTACAGTCCAGCGTGGGACGCACAGCTGTATCAATGGACAGATGACGCTATCAATAAAGGTTATCGCGGGCAGTTGCGCGAAGAGTTTCAGATCCTGACGTTTGTACAAGACGGCCTTATCACGGGCCCGGGCGGAGCAGCGTTCGGAAGCTCGGGGTTCTCAATCAATTGCCCAATCGTTCAAAGATTGGATTGATCAATAGGACTGCTCCTTGTGGGGTTGTTCAAACGCGACATCGTTGGGTTTGAACACCCCCCTTTTTTCTATGGCACTTGTGACCAGGCATCTTGATCCCTTAAGAGGTTCGATTTGCGCTCGAACACCGGGCTAGCTAGGGCATGTTACTCACCAACAAGTGAATAAAAGTAGATGAGCGCTGTAACTTTTCTAGAGACTGCTTGTCAGATAGGCATTTCGTAGGAGGAGTGCTCGTCATGTCCAATTTTGCCCAGCCGTCCGGTAGAGCCCAAAAGGCCGGCACAATTCACATCAGTCAGGTTTGGGGATCTGTCCTCGCCATAGCCTGCTTTTTGCTCCTTGGGGCGTCCGCCTTCGCCCAGACCCCCGCCGTGGGTGCGAAGGCTCCTGATTTCACACTCTCAACTCCAACAGGAAAGGCCGTCACGCTGTCGACCGAACAGAGTGGACACGATCTCGTTCTGGTGATCTTGCGAGGTTTTCCAGGCTATCAGTGCCCCTACTGTGTAAAACAGGTTCATGATTTCGCAGACCGTGCCTCAGACTTCAAGGCGAAGAACACGAGAGTGCTCCTGGTCTACCCAGGACCGCCCGCTGATCTCGATCAACATGCGAAGGAATTTCTCGAAAAGCAGGCCGAGTTGCCGTCCAACGTTGTACTTGTGACAGATCCTGACTATAAGGTCACCAATCTGTATGGACTACGTTGGGATGCGCCACATGAGACGGCATATCCGTCCACGTTCATTCTCGACAAGAAGGGAATGGTCGTTTTTGAGAAGATCAGCCATAGCCACGGCGATCGCCTTTCCGCACAAGATGCCCTGGACCATCTTTCCACGAATTGACGCGGGGGCTGTGCCGGGAATCGCCGGTGCGGCCTTCTCTTCAAGAGCACGCAGGTCGAACATGCGAACCTCTCACAATCGTCTTCTACTCCTCCTCTCAGCCCTATTGGCTCTCTTCCCATTCGGCCATGCTCAAGTACGGGAATCGGGAACCGGAACACCCGGGCCTGTCAAAGCCCAGCACCTCACTGCGGAGTTGATCTCCGAGGCCGGGACGGTCGCCCCCGGTGGCAGCAGTCGAGTCGCTTTAGCCCTCACTCTTGAGCCCGGCTGGCATGTTTATTGGGTCTACGCCGGAGACTCGGGCGAGCCCCCCACAGTGAAATGGTCGGTGCCATCAGGGTTTTCCGTTGGGCCGATGCAGTATCCCGCACCATCGAGACTACCGCTCGGTCCGTTGATGGATTATGGATACGAGGGCACGGCTGCGTTTCCCTTCGATCTTTCGACTTCACCACAAACTCCACTCGGCATAGCGGACCTGAAGGCGCACGTGCAGTGGCTTGTATGTCGAGAGGTGTGCCTTCCTGGAAAAGCGTACCTCGGCCTCAAACTCAACGTAGTTCCGAAGGCATCTTCCGATACCAACAAGCTCATCGACGCCGCTGTTCTCGCGGAGCCGGTCAAGCCGCCGGCCTCGGTCAAAATCGGGGTAGCCGCGACTCGCGGCACGTTGACGCTCAACGTAGTCACTGGCAAGAAAGAGATTTCAGCGGAGTATTATCCGCTTGATGACGATTCGATTCGGAACGCGGCGGAACAGAAGATAGAGCCCACAGCTGATGGAGTGAGGCTCGTGACGGAGCGAGCCGACATCTCCGATACCCTGCCGAAAGAACTTAAGGGTGTCCTTAAGCTGAGCGATGGCCGGTCCTACACGTTTAATGCGCCAGTCGAAACAGGAATTGCACACTCAAGTGGTGGCAACGAACCTGGATTTCTTCTGGCGGTTGTGCTCGCCTTCGCGGGGGGAATCATCCTGAATCTCATGCCGTGTGTTTTCCCGGTGCTTTTCCTCAAAGCACTGGCTCTGGTAGGAAGTGCCGGCGAGAGCAGGACGGGGCAGCGAGCGCATGGGATGGCATATACAGCCGGGATTCTGTGCTCATTCTGGATTATCGTAGGCGCGCTGCTAACGCTCAGAGCTCTCGGCAAACAGGCTGGATGGGGGTTTCAACTTCAATCCCCTGGCTTCGTTGTCGCTATGGCCTGCCTGCTTTTCTTTATGGCGCTCTCTCTGGCAGGCATGTTTGATCTCGGTCTAACTTTGACCAGTGCTGGAGGTAGTCTCGCCCGCAAGAGCGGCTATACCGGTTCATTCTTCACCGGCGTCCTCGCAACGGTGGTGGCAACACCCTGCACAGCACCACTGATGGGAGCCGCAATCGGGTTCGCACTGTCCCAAAGCGCGCTCGTACATTCACGGTATTCACGTCCCTCGCTCTCGGCTTGGCGTTGCCCTATCTCGCGCTGACGTTTGTTCCCGGATGGGCAAACAATCTACCACGCCCAGGTCGCTGGATGGAGACCTTGAAGCAACTCACGTCCGTGCCCCTCTTTCTCACCGTGATCTGGTTAGCGTGGGTCTACGGCCGTTTGAGCGGTAGCACAGCGGGAGACAGCTCCGATCATGTCGCCCGATTGCTTGTCGGTTTGTTGATTCTCGCGATCGGGGGATGGATACTCGGACGCTGGCCGGCACGTCGGTGGGGATATGTCGTCGCTTCTGCGGCCGTCGTGGCGGCGCTCGCGTTCCCGTTAATCACGGCGCGAGTCGATCGTTTGCAGTGGCAACCTTTCTCTAACGCTGCCCTCGAGGAGGCGCAGAACGAGGGCAAGCCAGTCTTCGTTGACTTCACTGCTGCATGGTGCCTCTCGTGCCAGGTCGATGAAAAGGCGGTTCTGCAAGATCGCAGCGTCGAGCAGGAGCTTCTTCATCGACACTACATACTCCTCCGCGCCGACTGGACTCGCTACGATCCGGAGATCACCAGCGAACTGAGCCGCGTTGGGCGTAGTGGCGTTCCGACCTACGTGATCATCTCCGGGCCGGGGGAAAGGGCAACCCACGTTCTGCCTGAACTGCTGACGCGCGGCGTCGTGCTTGATGCGATCCGGCAAGCCGGAGCAGCGCCGGACAGTGGAAGCCTGGCCCCTTTTCCCACGGCGAAGACGGGAAGCTAAACATGGCAAAGAAAACAGTGACCACGGAAATCTCAAAAACCATTGGATTTGTGCTCGAAGTCGACAAACTGAAAAGCGTACTGCGCAAGGTCCGGCCCATCTCGGAAGAACGCTTCGAGAATACCGCCGAGCATAGCTGGCAGATCGCGTTGTTTGCCATGTCGATGGCCCACACACTAGAGCTGCAGGTCGATGTTACCCGCGTGGTGGCGATGCTGCTCATACATGATCTTGGCGAGATTGACGCTGGCGACAAGTTCGTATTTGCACAAGACGGTTGGGAAGAAAGAAAGGCCGCGGAACTTAAGGCTTTGGAGCGCATCTGCGGCTTGGCGCCAAGAAAACAGGCAATTTTCTGTTGAGACTATGGAAAGAGTTTGATGCGGGAGAATCCGTTGACGCTCGTTTTGCCATGGCCATCGATCGCAGTATGCCCGTCCTTTTGAACCTCAACCGGAACGGCGGAAGCTGGAGAGAAAACGGAGTGACTTATGAGAGGGTCGTCGAACGGGTGCGTCCTGAGATTGAGGGTGGCTGTCCTGAGTTGTGGGAATATCTGAAACCTCAGCTCGAAGCGGGGCGCCACAAGGGTTTCTTTGCGACGTCCGCATCCTAGGGCACCGCGATCAGCGTCCCCGACGAGAACTACTCTTTGAAGAGATGAGTCGCGTGCGTGATCGCACCGCCGGCACGCATTGCCGCGGCGATGACTGCTGTTTCTGCGAGCATCTCGTCCGTCGCTCCCTTCTTTGCGTGCCGACTGCACATGTAGTTCGATACAGTATGGGCACTGGGTAGTCAGTGTGGCTGCCAACATTTGTGTCACTCGAAGTCCGATCGCCACATCGATTTCGGGTCGAACAGGACCAGCAATCTGCCACTGAGACCAGCAGCATCGAGTGACGGTTACAAGGGCGGCTTTCTCCTTGAGTCTCCTAATTTTTCCTGTATCCTCGTCGAGACTTAAGCGTCAAACCTGAGTGGCTACCGAGCGAGCAGTGATCGCCTCGCAGCGATCCGAGACAAGTGAGCTTTTAAGTGACCGGGGAGTCCGCCGTTGGGCCGTCGGTCTAACCAGCCTTTTTTTCATCGCGTTGCAGAGCGTCTGCACCATCGTCATGGCGCTCAGCGGCGTGCGACTCGTCATTGGATTGGGAGCTCTGGCTGCAGTTGCTGCGGGAGCCAAGGGATCTGCAACCGGATTTCACCAAGACGCTATACGAATTCCCATGATGGCACTCGCTGTACTCGGGTCCTGCATCAATCTGTACATGATCTGGAGGATTCGATCACTCCGGAAACGGCCCTCTGCCCAGTGGAGGCAGCAGCCGATTTCCCGCCGGCGACTCTGGGGAGAGAGAGTGCAAATCACTCTCGCTGTTGTCACTCTCATTCTGGTGGTGGCCGAATTCCTGTCCCATCACTACATCTTCCGCTTGGTCGGATAGAGAAGCTCCGGGTCATTGAGTACCGAATAGGTTTGCCTCGGTATTGGCGATAGGACCATACTCTATCCTTCATCTTCTCGGCGGGAAGAACTCGCAAGAGATGCACGGGAGCGCGCTCCGCAGGCCTTCGGGGCCGACGCAGGGGCGCGAAAACGCACGTCCCTTCTATGAAGCGCTGTTTGCCGATCTTGCGGAGAGCAGCGTGACGCCTGGTAAGCGGTTATATGGCGACAACTTTATCGTGGACGACTCTGTTGCCAAGTTCAAGGCGGTGGGCAGGCCATTCGGGCTCGAAGGTAAGGGGCGTACTGTGGAGGCGCGCTTGCTGCACATCGTCGAGTTTACGAACGACGGTACGATTCAGCGTGAAAATGTGTGGATCGATATGGCGGCGTTGATGCAGCAATTGCCCCCGGGAGCGTAGCGCATGGCGAAGGGAGAGCGGGCGAGTCAGAGGCAGCGAACGCGGCACGACCTGCTTCAGGCTGCATCGCGTTTGATGTCGCAGGGACAGTTGCCCAAACTGGCTGAGGTGGCGAAGGAGGCGATGGTCTCCCGCGCTACCGCCTATCGCTACTTCTCCAGCGACGAAGCGCTGATGGGGGAGGCAGCCCTGGTGGACCGAACGCCAACGGCCGGGCAGCTATTTACGGGCGATACGTCGGTTGATCCAGAGGAGAGGCTGCTGAAGGCGAACGCCTTTATGCACGACTTTGTGTGGGAGAACCAGACGCAGTTGAGGTTCATTGTGGCACGTCTGCTGGATCAGGCGGCGCAGAGCAATGGCTCGGGCGAGATGCCTCGGGGGAACCGCAGGGACGAACTTTATTCAAACGGCTCTTGCGCCGGCGCGCGATCGGTTCGATGCGGCGACGTATCGCAAGCTGTGTGCTGCGGTCGCGCTGGTGATCGGTACCGAGTCGATGATTGTTTTTCGCGACGTGCTCCAGATCGAAGAAGCAGAGGCGCGGAAGGTGGAGAGCTGGATGGTAAGCGTTCTGACGCAGGCCGCTCTGCGCGAATCTCGCGTGAAGAGTGGCAAGGATCTCGGTCTCAGCCCTCAACGCGGCGGGAAGAAAGATGAGTGGGCAGGTTGTGCTGACGACGGCTTGGGCCGGTTGGCACTTCATTGCGTCGGGACAACACCCTCATCGCCTTCGGTTTCGACCTCCCTGCTTCAGGGGGTTATTGTCGACGCGGATCGCCATCCGCGATGCGATTGGCCACGATGGACGAAATCTTTGGCGCTCGCGAACTGGAGGGAGTAAATCCCGTTTAGGGTCATCGGACTCACGTAACCTGTAACCTGTTGCGAACAGGGCAGAGCGCTCATTTAGCCATTCAAGTCGATCAGCGTTCTCGGCAGGTGGCCGAAAAACCGGCTATCCGTTGAAGTGTTTGTGACGTAGTTCATGGCTCCCAACTGTACGAGATGGCGACTATTCGCTCAAGTGGATTGCCGCAGCTAAATGCGCCCATTGGCATTCCTAGACCTGGCGCGTTTCTCAGGATGTGGCGTTGGCTCAGGGATCGATTCTGACGAAGATCTCGGCCTCATGGAGACACGGGAGCCGCTCATTCTGAGATCCAAATCGTATCGATTCTTCACAGATAGTTCACAAACGAATTTCCGCCCTGTTCGTCCTATTAGAGCCCCGTGTGGTTCGGAATCTTTAGATACTTTGGAAGAAGACGACTCTCCACAACGCTGCACAGCGTGCGGAAAGTAAACTCCGCGATCGACGAAGGCAGATCACGATCATGAAACTGACTCGGCTCACAGAAAATTGCGCACGACAAATCGATTCCCTCGCGTCTGGAGCGTCATACATGCGCCCAATTGCTGTTTTAGCTATTGCTACCCTGATGGGGAGCAGTGTAAACGCAGTCGCACTGTCGTCGGTTGTTGCCGATCGACCGTACCTCGGCTGGAGCAGCTTTAGCGAGCAGACAGTTTCAAGCAGCTTTCTCACGCAGGACAATGTGGAAGCGCAATCGGATGCACTTCTGTCTTCAGGCTTGCAGCAGCACGGCTTTACCTACATCAATATCGATGCCGGCTGGCAAAATGGCTTCGATGCAAACGGTCGCCCAACGCCAGACGCATCGCTCTTCCGGAACATGACCGGTCTCATTTCCCATATCCACTCAAACGGGCAGAAAGCCGGGATCTATTGGAAGCCGGGGGTGGATCGGCAGGTTGTTGTCGCCAATCCACAGATTCTTGAAACGAATTATCACATCAGAGATATTCTGGCCACGCCAAACTCTGCCGGTAATGCGTTTGCGGCCTCAGATCCGATCAGCTCCCTCTCAAACTTCAAGATTGACTATTCCAAACAGGGAGCGCAGGAGTACATCGATTCCATTGTTGCTCTGTTCGCTTCGTGGGGAGTCGACTACATTCGACTCGACGGCGTCGCCCCAGGCTCGGGCACAATGTCGCTTGATAACCAACCTGACGTTATGGCATGGAGTAAAGCCATCAAACAGAGTCAGCGGCCAATTTGGTTGACAATTTCTTCAGCTATTGACCAGGACTACTTCAACACCTGGCAGCAGTATTCGAATGCTCGGCAGATCAGTGCCAATCTGGAGTGCGAGGGGCGCTGTTCAACGTTGACCAGCTGGCCTCTTACTTCTCAACGGTGGAGTGACCTCATCGGATGGCAAAACTACGCCGGTTCCCAGGGTGGATGGAATGATCTGGGCCCCCTCGAGATTGGAAATACCACCAGTGATGGTTTGAACGCAGTTGAGCAGCAATCGGCGATCACGCTTTGGGCCATGGTGAATGCACCTCTTTATATCGGCGGGGACCTCACGAAGCTCGATTCCACTGGGCTCGATCTGCTGACCAACGATGAGGTGATTGCAGTCGACCAATCTGGTTTTCCTGCGAGCCAACTTGCGGGAGGGATGACGCCGATTTGGGCTAGTAATCTGGGAGACGGAAGCTTTTATGTCGCGTTGTTTAACCTCAACGCGTTTCCATCGCCAGTTTCGATCAAGTGGAGTGCGTTGGGTTTCATTGACGCGCCACAGGTTCACGATGTTTGGAACCGCCGGAATCTAGGGCGTTATGATGAGCAATTTTCCGCAGTGGTTCTGGGACATGGCGTTCGTCTTCTCCGTGTCTTCTCACACGGCGTTGCAAAGCCGGAACTTTCTCAATCATATGTAGCGTACCTCGGTCTCACCAGCGGGAAGGCTGCCTTCATCAGATGTAAAGCATGCTCTACAGGCCACGAAGTCGTTAACCTGGGGCTTGGGAAAAACAACGCTGTCACGCTTGACAATATTTATGCCGAGCACTCGGGTACATTCCGCATGGAAATCAATGCCGCAACGAGCAGATCGAGCGATTTGTTTTATCAAGTGAATAACGGTGTGCCCACCTCGGTGAAAGTAGGAGGTGGGAGCTTCGACCTGCCGTCCAGCACCAGCGTGCTGGTCAAACTCGCTGCGGGTTATAACTCGATTCAGTTCGGCAACCCAGCCGGCATTGCTCCAAATCTCGATCAAATCGGGATGAGTGGAGACGGTCATACAGCTCCCCCGACGTTTGCGGTCTACGATGCTGAGATTGGGAATTTGGACGGAAAGGCACTCAATAGTGCCTGCGAATACTGCTCCGGAAATACGAAAATCAGCGGTATCGGAATGGGAAGCGACAATACTGTCACCTTTCCCGACATCACGGTTGCGGGACCCGGGATGTACAACATGGAGATCGATTACCTCACGAAAGTTCCTCGGCTCCTATACATGACGGTGAACGGAGGAGATCCCATTCCGCTCGACCTGACGGGAGACAGTGAGGATTCTCCAACCAGCTTAGTTATTCCTGTAGGGCTGAAGGAGGGGAAGAACACCGTCCAATTTGGAAACCCTGACGAACAAGCGCCCGCACTCGACAAGATTGCCATTGCGCCACCTTTGGAGTCCACGGATCTAACGCTGACGTTGGGACTACAAAAACGAAGCGGCCCTTCAAGCCTCC
Source organism: Edaphobacter aggregans DSM 19364 (assembly GCF_000745965.1). Classification (GTDB taxonomy): domain Bacteria; phylum Acidobacteriota; class Terriglobia; order Terriglobales; family Acidobacteriaceae; genus Edaphobacter; species Edaphobacter aggregans. The sequence goes on from NZ_JQKI01000159.1 coordinate 9,423, forward strand.
GGACCTGGACATTGAACCTTGCGAATCTAGCTCCGATACCTGCGGAAGGCGGGCAGCTAAATCTGCTTTCGCTTGTGCAGGTGAGTGGTGCGCGGGCATGTCAACCCAAGGTGCTTGCCAGTCTACCGATGAGCGTGGGAACTATCCCGAAGCAGGATGCGCGAAGCTTGGACGTGCCTATCGATTTCTCTTCCTGCTCCGACGATGCTGTGTTCAACCTCAGTATTGTCTATTCAGCGGACCATGGCGCCGTCGTCGGCAACGCTATCCTCACAGGGTTTTCGCAATAGTATCTCGGAACGTCTTCAGTCAAGTGGTGGAAAGACAATCACGGTGGACTCGATAGCGGCTGCCAAATCCTAGAGTCGGTATCTACGATTGCGGATTTCAGCAGCAGCCACAGCTCTCACCGCGTAAAGCGCGCCGTCCCTCGATGACCAAGATGGGCAATGCAAGGAGTGCTGCTGCTGAATCCACCCAATGTATGTGCCAAATGGCATTGATGGCTAGTCCCGCCAAAGGCGTGCCCGGGACACCACCCATTTCTCCGCTTGACAGATGACTTAGATGGAGGTCGGCTAACCGGAATGTATGGTCCGCCGCCTTGTCGCAAGCGAAAAGTGAGGGTGACAGGTTGGTCTGCGCAAATCTATTCGGCCTTTGTTGGAGCAGTGGCTCCTGGCCAGGATGGAATGCGCTGCGTTCTTTTCCCCATTAGTTAGGCAGTCTTGGAAGGCTTCTTCCGGTTACGGGTTTTGAGAGCGCCGGGTTCGACCGTTGTGCCATCTCGTTGTTCGCGAGCAGACCTGGCAGGAAAACATAGACCCTCAGGAGCAGCTGGGAACTCGTCGTCAAACACTGGTGGAAGACTCCACTCCACAACCAGCGGGCTCAACTATTAAAGCTGCTTCTTCTTGTCCGAGGGAATCAGCGCATCATGGTGATCAACATTCCCTGGTACCTCTAACGATTCTCTCGCGCCCACCCCGCTGGGTGACCTTGCTGAGTCATCTGGATTCAATCACCTGAAACTGGACAGAATAGCCGAAGCCAATCGAGTGATCGAGTGTTGCGGGCCGAAAGGCCGAAGCTCCAATGAAAATCGAGTTGCTGATGCGCCGAAGGCTTGTATGCCGTACCGAAATCCATCGTGTGCCGCGGACCACCGCGTTGCGGAAAAGTTCCTGGGGGGGTGTCAAAAAAACCGATTTGATTCCTGGGGAGGAAACCATCCGCTTATGCCAATTGGTCAAACGGCTTTCGTGGCCTTGTAGGCGGAGTACCGTTTGAAAATCAAACAACTGGGTTGACAATTACAACGGGCGAGGCACCAACCAGGCGTGATTGGACGTCGGCACGAATTAGATTCTCGGCCGGCTGCACTTCAAGCATTTGCGCTTTGTTGAGGGGGACGGCACGGGCCGGTATTCGTGTTGACTTTGAAGGTTGTTGTGGCATCGCGAATGATATCTATCCACAAGCAAAAAATGGAGCACCCGCTTAGGAGATGACTTGCTCTTGGGCTGATTACATTCCCCTAGTACTGTGACCGCTTGAATGAGTAGTTCAGTTTCAGGCGTGCCAGCTTCCTTGTGAACTTCCACTTGATGGTGATCTTGTGGCGGTTTGCACTGCGATTCCAGGCGTTGGCTTGGCGGCGGAGGGGGACGATATCCCCGATCCAGCGTTTTCCGAGGCATTGGCGGCTAAAGAGGCCAATCTCGATCTCCGCCTGGTTGAGCCAGCTTCCATGCTTTGGGGTGTAGTGGACAGTAAAGCGCTCCCACAGCCATCCGCTCCTCTTCGCCGAAGCGGTTCACCAACCCCTTGCGAGTATGGGTGCTCAAGTTATCCATGACCAGATGAATGGTATGGGC
>NZ_JQKI01000160.1 GCF_000745965.1 Edaphobacter aggregans DSM 19364
GGACCGCTTCGGCGAAGAGGACGGCGGATGGCTGTGGGAGCGCTTTACTGTCCACTACACCCCAAAGCATGGAAGCTGGCTCAACCAGGCGGAGATCGAGATTGGCCTCTTTAGCCGCCAATGCCTCGGAAAACGCAGGATCGGGGATATCGTCACCCTCCGCCGCCAAGCCAAAACCTGGAATCGCAGTGCAAACCGCCACAAGATCACCATCAAGTGGAAGTTCACAAGGAAGCTGGCACGTCTGAAACTGAACTACTCATTCAAGCGGTCACAGTACTAGTACGTGCCGTCCTGGGCGAATGCGTCGGCATCTACCGGATCAATACTCCCAACACCAGCTTTGAAGTAATCAGATTTGGCTCGCTCTCGCTCGAAACGCGGCTACTTTGGCGCGATTTCCGCAACCTGTCGACGTGCACCATCTTCTGCGGTGGCCTTTCGTACGGTCATAGAACCACATGACACAAGCGTTGCCTTCGCAATGCCGGACGAAGTTGAAGTCACCATCCGCCAGCAAGTTCGCGACAGCTTCCGCGACCGGAGCCAAAAACGCCTCGACCGTCTCTTTGCCGTAGACACGAGTCACACGAATGTTCCTCGCGTCGTCTGTCGTAAGCACCGCATGACTCTGAGCGTCCGCCAGGAATCTGTTGAGCGCGGCCAGCGAAGGTTTTTTCCCCGACTTTCGATCCTGAACGGCCGCGAGCGCGATCTCACGAAGCTCTCTTGCCCCTTTAAGTAGTACGCCGTCGTTGAAAGGAAGTGTTCCTTTCGCGATAGGGACTTCGAGCCTCTTGAGCCAAGCTTTCACGTCGCTGTCACTCTGCAGTGTGTCTGTCAGCTGCCCCTCGACCACTCGACGAGTGTTGATGAAGTTGATCGCCAAATTGTCGCCCACAAAGTCGAGATCGTGTTCGTTTGTCGTGTCCTTCATGGCCTCCCCAGCCGTAACCGCAGAACTCGCGTTTACACGTTACTTTGATTCTCTTATATGTGAACCCGATTCAATCCGTCGTTTTGAGAAATCTTTGTCTTCTATACGGACTCATGTCCGAAACAGGCCAAACTTGATGGTTTGTCGCCGTTCCAAGTTGTGAGTCGCTTTGGAAAGAAATTCAATCCAGCCATTCTGCGAATCGAGTTGCTTTTTGAGCTTATCGGAGCTAAATGAAGCATCGACGCCAATTAGTCACTGCAAGGAATTTCGTAGTGGCACTCTCAGAGAATTTCAGTAAAGGCCCATCTCCATGGGGCTCGACATGCTCTTCAAGAAGCGCTACCTCCCAATCTGAAGTACCGTCCATCCTCCGAAGCTGATTGCCGACAGCAAGTTGTCGGCTGCGCCTGGGAGGATTCTCAAGGACAACGATGTTGATTGCAGATCGGTGTAACGATTTATGAATCGTTTATCTAGTTACAGCAATCTACTTTGGTGTAACGGAGACGAAGCAACACGTTACGCGGCAAGACCAGCAGATCTTTCTTGATTCGCAGTCATCCGCACACAAGCAATAGGAGCGATACATGGCCAACACTCAAAAGACGGTAATCGTGACGGGCGCCTCTCAAGGAATCGGCGCTGCAGTCGTAAAGGCGTTCCTGGAACGTGGCTATAACGTAGTGGGCACCTCTCGCAATGCGACAAAGTCGGCTGAGTTGAAGGCTTCCGATAAGCTTGTGTTGGTGGACGGAGACATCGGCCAGGCAGCTACTGCACAGAAGGTGGTCGATGCCGCTGTTCAGAAGTTTGGCTCGATTGATGTCGTTGTCAACAACGCTGGCATCTTCTCGGTGAAGCCCTTCACTGAGTACAGTGCTGATGATTTCCGTGCCCTCGTCTCGACGAATCTCGAAGGCTACATCTACATCACCCAACTCGCGGTCAAGCAGATGCTCGCTCAGAAGTCGGGCGGAAGCGTTGTGGGCATTACGTCATCGCTGGTTGAAAATCCCAACGGTGGCTTGCCGGTGTCCCTGCCGATGATTACGAAGGGTGGTCTCGAGGCCATCACACGTAGCCTGGCCGCGGAGTATGCGAAGGAGCACATCCGGTTCAATACGGTCGCGCCTGGCGTTGTTGACACTCCTCTTCACAAAGACAACCCAAAGGACTTCCTCAAGACCTTGTCGCCGATGGGCACGATCTCCACTTCGGAGGACATTGCAAGCGCGGTGGTCTATCTCACCGAATCGCGCCAGATCACCGGGGAGGTGCTGCACGTGGACGGCGGTCAGCACAACGGCAAATGGTAAACCCGAGCAGTTCGCAGCATGCCGGCGCGGAGCGCCGGCTGCGGGACCTCGGGATCGTGCTCCCCAATGCTCCCCACCCCCTCGGCGCATACGTTGAGACCGTCCAGTCAGGCAGCCTGCTCTTCCTGAGTGGCATGCTGCCGGTCAGGGATGGGAAGCTTCAATTCGTCGGGCGGCTAGGCAAAGAGCTCGACGAATCTGCTGGACGGGATGCTTTGCGAACCGCGACTCTGAATGCTCTTTCCGCTGCGAAGGCGCACGTAGGGTCGCTGGACCGCGTAACGAGGGTTATCAGCGTGAAGGTCTACCTGGCGACGTCTGGAGACTTCTACAACCAGCCTATCGTCGCCGACGCAGCATCAGAGCTTCTCCGCGATGTATTTGGAGAGGACAAGATGTCCGTGCGGTCCGTATTGGGATTGGCTGCCTTGCCTCTCGGCGCACCGGTCATGCTTGAGGTAACGCTCGAAGTCGACAACTAAGAAAGCGGGGAGTTTAAATGTTCAGGTATGTCGCCACCATCCTTGTCGGGATCTTGCTGACAGCGCCCCTCGTGGCGGAAATCACGCCGTTTCCGGCCAGCTTTCACACGCAAATGGTTCCGACGAACGGCACCAGCCTCTACGTCCGAGTCGGCGGCAAGGGTCCGGCCGTGGTGCTGTTGCATGGCTTCGGTGATACGGGTGATATGTGGGCCCCCCTGGCAATTGTTCTGGCCAAGGACCATACCGTGATCGTCCCCGACCTGCGCGGCATGGGTACGTCCGATCACCCGGATACCGGCTACACCAAGAAGAACCAGGCGGTCGACATTGCCGGCGTCATGGATGCACTCAAGGTCCAGAAGGCAGACCTGGTCACACATGACATCGGCAATATGGTCGGCTATGCGTTGGCTGCTCAATATCCGGTCCGGGTCACGCGCTGGGTGGTGATCGATGCACCGCTGCCCGGAATAGGCGATTGGGACAACATTACTCGCAGCCCGATGCTGTGGCACTTCAATTTCCGGGGTCCTGACGAGGAGCGTCTGGTGCAGGGCCGGGAGCGCATCTACCTCGATCGCTTCTGGAACGAGCTGTCCGGAGACCCCAAGGGGATCGATGAAGATACGCGGCAGCACTATGCTGCCCTGTACGCACAGCCGCATGCGATGCACGATGCCTTCGAGCAGTTTGGAGCATTCAGCCAGGACGCCACCGACAACAAGGCGTTGCTCGCCAAGGGCGGCAAGATCACCATGCCGGTGTTTGCCATCGGTGCCGAGAAGTTTTTCGGCAAGGGTATGGCCGATGAGATGCGGTTCGCCGCCAGCAACGTCACGGGCGGCATCGTGCCCAACTCCGGGCACTGGATCATGGAGGAGAATCCACAGGCCACCATCAAGTTGGTTACAGATTTCCTCGCCAAGTAGGCTTGGGCTTCAGACAATCTGACCCGAGGGCGCGGTCAGGCTCGCTGGACCGCGCCCTCGCCAAAGCATCGGCAGCGTGTAGTTGGACCCGGGTGATACCCAGCGATGCTCCGGGTCAGCCGCATAGCTCGCGCCTTTTCTCCGATCACAGGGGTTCATGATGGCAAATCAAGCGAACGCAAAATCGTGGAGAGAAAATCGACTGACCTCTCGTTTGGGACTGCAATACCCAATCATTCAGGGCCCGCTCGGAGGCTTGTCATCGCAGCAGCTCGCGGCAGCCGTTTCGAACTATGGGGGGCTCGGATCGTTCGGCGCTCATGGCCTTAAACCAGAGGCTATCCGCAAGGTCATTCACGAGATCAATGCTCTCACACCAAAGCCATTTGCGATGAACCTGTGGGTTTCCATGGAAGACGAAGGTGCCCTCACTTCGACGGAAGAGGCATTTCAACGAAGCCTTTCTCCCTTGGCAAAACATATTGAAAGTGTCGGAGGAGCTATACCCTCCTATCGCTCGTACGAACCAATTCGTTTTGAAGATCAGGTACAGGTTCTTCTGGAAGAGGGGATCTCCGTATTCAGCTTTACTTATGGCATTCCTTCCAAACAGATTCTGGATGAGTTTCGCCGCCAGGGAATCGCGCTGGTTGGAACAGCGACTACCGTGGACGAAGCGATTGCCCTGGAACAAGCGGGCGTGGACGTGATTGCGGCCTCCGGCTTTGAGGCAGGTGGTCATCGCGGCTCCTTTCTGCAACCGTCCGAAGATTGCCTGACAGGAACGATGGCACTTGTGCCACAGGTCATCGATGCCGTGAGGCTTCCCGTCGTCGCCGCAGGCGGAATTGGAGATGCGCGCGGAATTGTGGCAGCCTTCGCTCTCGGAGCCGAAGGGGTGCAGATGGGAACCGCCTTTCTCGCGTGCGAAGAGTCGGGAGCGAACACGCTTCATCGTAAGGCGATACTGAGTGGTCAAGCTAAACAGACTGCTCTTACTCGCGGGTTCACTGGACGACTCGCTCGTGGCATCAAGAACCGCCTGCTCGACGAACTCAACCAAAAGAATATAGAGATCCTGCCTTATCCGCTTCAACGTGCGCTTGTGCGACACCTATCGATACCGGCCGAGAAGGCAGGAAGAGCCGAATTGCTTCCTCTCTGGGCAGGACAGAGTGCCAATCTATCGCGGTGTACAGATGTGTATGCCCTGCTCGACACGCTTGTAAACGAAGTCTCTGAGATCGGCAATGCTGTTCAAAATTGGAGCGCACATCGCCAGCCCGCGGACGCACGAGAGTGATTGTGTTGATTTGCTGCCAAGAAACCCAGATGGAAAACACATATCCAAGGAGAGTTGCTTCGTGATATCGGAACGGCTTCAGAGCAACCGGGACTCCTACTCTGAGAGGAATGCAAGGTACTGGAGACAAAATCTGGCAGTGTGTGTCTTCGGATCGTTCACAACAGCTGTGAGCCTGACGATGCTGCTTCCGTTCCTTCCAATCTTTGTCGAAGAGCTCGGCATCAAGCAGGAGGCTTCGATTGTGCAATGGTCAGGATTGGCATTTGGCGCAACCTTCTTAGGAACAGGGCTCACCGCCCCACTGTGGGGCTACCTTGGGGATAAGTACGGCCGTAAGCCTATGCTCGTGCGGGCTGCCATTGGTATGGCTGCCATCATGTCCCTTATCGGGCTCGCACTCAATGTCTATCAACTTGTACTTCTGCGACTTGCTGCAGGACTTGTTGGGGGATATGCGTCTTCGTCCATGCTTTTAGTGGCGATCCAAACGCCGCGTGAGCGAGCTGGATGGGCGCTCGGCGTCCTCTCGACAGGAGCACTAACAGGAAACTTGATCGGTCCGCTTGTAGGTGGAGTGTTGCCGAATCTGATCGGGATTCGGAATACTTTCTTCGCGGGCGGAGCTATGATCGCAATCGCCATGATCGCTACGATTTTCCTGGTCAAGGAAGACCATCGGGAGATCAAGCCTCCTCCATCGGCGGACGACTCAAAGGCAATTTCACAAAGACTTCAGCCATCGGTGCAAATCGTCGTAGGCGCTATGCTCGCAACCGCAGGGTTGGTTTTGCTGGCAAACATGTCCATCGAGCCAATCATCACGGTCTACCTGGAGGTGCTCAAGGTTCCAAGAACTCGCCTCGTCCTGGATGCTGGGGTCATCATGGCCGCATCGGCCTTCGGCAGTATCCTCATGGCGCCCAGGCTTGGTCGTCTGGCTGACCGTATCGGTGGATGGAAGGTCATCTCCTTATGCCTGCTTGCCTCCAGCGTCGCACTCATACCGCAGGCGTTTGTCACTGGATGGTGGCAACTGGGCATCCTCCGCTTCCTCCTCGGGATGTCTCTTGCAGGGCTTCTACCATCCGTCGCGAAGGTCATTCGACACAGCGTTCCGGAGCGTCAACTCGGGAAAGTCCTGGGCTACTCTCAGTCTTCGCAGTATGCCGGGCAGGTGATCGGACCTCTGATGGGTAGCGCAATCGGTGCGCACCTCGGGATGCGTTCGGTATTTCTTGCAACGGGCGCGATGACTCTCATCGGTGCCGCAGCCAACTGGCTTTGCCAGCGATCGATTCACGAGAGGCGAAGTACATAAACACACATGGCGCATATGACGCTGAATATGGCAGTTCCGCCAATGGTTAGATCGCCACGACGGCATGGAGCAAAAGAATGAGAGTTGAGCTCTTTCCACCAGATTCTGTCACAGAGCCGCGTCATTGGGTGCGGCATGATCAGGCTTTCGCGATGATGTTGGGGCCGGGCTCAATTGAGTGGGGTTCAAAGCGTTCCGCGTTGGAAAAGTTCGACTACGCGGCAGGCGACTTGGCGCTGTGCCATCGTCATGAGGGAGAGTGGGTTGGCCTCATGAACGTACCGCATCTGCAGCTTGGCATTTCCGATGCAGCCCTGATGGCGAGCTCTGATGGAGCTTACGGTGAGGTAGAACTGCGCCCTTCACGCAAGTTTGCTGACTCCCGCCTGAGTGCGCTGGCTGCGGCCGCTCGTGCGGAGATGGTTGCTGGCTTTCCGAGCGGACGGCTGTTTCTGGACTCCGTCGAACAGGCGATGGCCGTAGCCCTGGTCATGGGTCATGCAGTGAGGCACCGTCCGGTGCAGATATACCGAGGCGGACTGGGCTCAGCGCGCTTGTGGAGGATTAGAGAGTTGGTCCATGCGAAGATGGGAGACGACTTGAGTCTCGATGAGATGGCGCAATCGATAGGCTTGAGCACAGCTCACTTCGCCAGGATGTTTCGCAAGTCAACGGGCGAGACCCCGTATCGATTTGTTCTGCGCCAAAGGGTCGAGCGTGCTACAGCGATGTTGCGTGCTCCGGATGCGCGAGTGTTGGACGTGGCCGTAGCCTGTGGCTTCAAGACTCAGCAGCACTTTGCGCAGGTCTTTCGTGATGTCTGCGGAGTTAGTCCGACTCAATATCGCCAGGATTTTCTGGACTCCGAAGTGATTTGCGTTTCGGAAACCCATCCCGAAAATACGCTAGGCCTGTGATTTGCGGTCCGCAGCCATATTGTCGCTCTCACCGGTGGCCTGTCAATTCGCTGTTAAGATCCAGCTCAGTCCAGCATTTCGTAACTGATCGCTCCTTGCATCCGCCTCAGCATTGTCCCGTCCATCAAGAATTCTGACTGTCACTGCGCAGCTCATTCGAACTCCCGCCGTCATCTCACTCAAGACAGCCTGCAAACTGGTTGTAGTTCGCTGGGTTCTACCTCTGTGTGCGTGAATGTAGCAGGATTCCGACCATCCCAGCAGAAATCCGCACAACTCCTTATACGATGTGCAGTCTACTCAGAGTTGTTCGCAGAGCGACAGCGTCAACAAATCGGCTTGCCATGGTCGCTCTGCTAGCAGCTGTTTTTGGATTGAAACCGGGAGTTCGGGCTAAAGATACGGGGAGAAGGTCATTGAATGGAACGTTTCGTTGCCGCCTCGCAATCGGCTCCACGTGACTCGGGCGTTCTGGCTCGCTAATTCTTCAACGTATGAGACTTTCATTCATTACACCTTGCCGGTTTTGACCGGCGCACGGAGAGAAACAACGATGACCACTTATCAAGAAACCATCACAGTAGCTGGTTCAACCCAAGAAGTCATGAAAGTGCAGTACACCGCCAAGACCCATACTTCAGGCGGTCGGCGGGGCGGCGTCTCCCGCAGTGATGATGGCCGCTTAGATGTTAAGTTCTCGGCTCCCATAGTCCCAGGAACTGGTACTAATCCGGAGCAGTTGTTTGCTGCTGGCTAGTCCGCCTGTTTCATTAGCGCGATGGGGGTTGTGGCCAACAAAATGAAGGTCAAACTTCCGGCTGAGATAGCCGTCGATGCCGAAATAGACCTGTGCAATTCTGGCGACGTTTACTTCCTCCGAGCACGGCTTAACGTCAGTCTGCCGGGCTTGGAGCGCGAAGTCGCCCAAGCCATTGTGGACGCCACGCATGGCGAGACATGTGCATATTCCAATGCCACACGGGGCAATATCGACGTCACGCTCAACGTGGTGTAGGCAGGACCAGCGAGAGGGGACCATCCGGCTTACAGGGCGGGTCCTTCTCGCTGGTTGAATGCGGCAAAAGGGTGACGCGCCATGACTTCAATCTTGACAACGAAGGAGAAAAATATGACACCCTCGCAGACATACCGAACTGCTGTGATTGCAATTGCAGGATTCCTCCTAACACCTGTATTTCACACGCGAGCGGTCGCTCAGGCGAAATCCCCTCAAGGGGTTAGAAATATTGTCATTGTGCATGGTGCGTGGGCCGATGGATCAAGCTGGTCCAAAGTGATTCCACTGCTTCAAGCCAAGGGATTGCATGTGGTCGCCGTGCAGAACCCATTGACCTCGCTGGCTGATGACGTTGCCGCCACCAAACGCGCCATCGCATTGCAAAATGGCCCTGTACTGCTAGTGGGTCATTCCTATGGGGGAGTGGTTATTACGGAGGCAGGAAACGATCCAAAGGTAGTCGGGTTGGTTTATGTGGCTGCACTCGCGCCGTCGGAGGGTGAGTCCGTTGCTTCGGTTACCAAACCGTTTCCGCCGGATCCGCTAGGCAGCGAAGTCCGGGCGGATGCTGAAGGTTTTCTGACGGTGACCCCAAAGGGAATTGCTGAAGACTTAGCCCAGGATCTGCCAGACAAGGAGAAGCAGCTGTTGACGGCAACACAGGGGCCCACAGCAGCAGCTGTTTTGGGGGCCACAATCACGACCGCCGCGTGGAGGACCAAGCCATCTTGGTGCGTGATTGCCAGCAACGATCGCGCTGTTTCTCCGGAGCTTGAGAAGGCCGAAGCGGCGGCAATGAAGGCTACATCGATCACTGTTCCCTCCAGCCACGTGCCGATGCTTTCGTATCCGCAACCAGTCGCAGACTTAATCGAGCAAGCTGCAACGAAAGCCGGGAGCCAATGATCCCGGTTCATGAAGACTCAGAAATGAGTGCTACCACTCGCGAAGCATTGGCCGGTTCGACGTGGTCAAGGAGGCAAGATTGTATGGGTAAAAGATTCGCGTTAGTGGCAATTCGTCTGATGGTGTCGGTCAACCTTCTGTATGCCGCCATCTTTGCCAAGTTTGCAGGGATACCCCAGTCGGTGGCCCTTTTCACGCAGATGTCGCAAGCGGTCCACGGGTTGATACATCAGCCGGTATTTCGGCTAGGATCGGGGGTGTTCGAAACCACGGTGGCAGTTCTGTTCCTGATTCCGAAGACAGCCAGATTGGGGGCGAGATTGGTCATTGCGTGGATGACCGCCATAATTCTCAGTCACATTTTCGTGTTGGGATATGGTGTGTTCTTTGTCGATGCTCTCGTGTTGATGGTGCTGGCTTTCATTTATCTCTTGCTGACACGCAGGCACTCCCATCGGGGCGAACGCGAAAGTGTGGGGACGACGGCTGCCTAACAACCGCCCAAAATAGTCGACGCGAGCAGTTGGAAGCGGAGCCACAAAGCCCGGTAATGGTGCCCTCAGCGCAGGGTGTCATTTCCCTTGGGATACTGTTTCGCCAAAACGCTATCGTTTTCCGAAAACAAAGGCAACAACACGAGGAGTGTCTTATGAGTAGTTCCAGCACAGTATCGAAACAGAGCCGCCGCTCATTCTTCAAGAGGACGGCAGCAGGTGCCGCCATGGCCATACCCGGCTTCGCTTTAATAAGCGGAGCAGAGATTGCCTTCGCCGGACCAAAGCCCTCACTCAATGACAGCGATGTAGCCGTATTGCAGTTCCTCGCAGCGGCAGAACTCGTCGAATCGGATCTTTGGGGACAATATTGCGAACTCGCGACCAACAATCCCGGCTACCGCAATGCACTTCAGAGGATCGACGAGTCCCTTCCCGACTACATCTGTGGGGTATTGGAAGACGAGCGCAGCCATGCCACCTTCATCAATGCATTTCTGGTCGCTGCCGGCAAAACACCAATCAACCTCGATCCGTTCCGCACCTTGCCAAGCGTCCCCGTCGAAGGCGCGAAGAACATCGGCCGTCTGACCAACCTGACGAATCTGACCGTCGATACGAGTTACTACCAGCGTTACCGCCAGGCCGGAAACCCCGACTTCGGCGATGGCTTCGCCCAGATAGCCAACATCGTCAACCAGCCCGCAGTCCCTACCTCCGAGTCGATTCGCGGCGACGAGCTCCGTTCCGTTGCACAGACCGCCGCCTTTCACTTTGCTGCAATCGAGCAAGGTGGAAGCAGTCTCTACAACTCGTTTATGACCAAAGTTACGAACCTCGACGTCGTGGCAATCCTCGCCTCCATCGGCCCTATGGAGGTCTACCACTTCGCCGTCTTCCAAACGGCCCTTGAACGAATCCGCAAACTCGAAGGCCACGACGGCCCGAGCTTTCCCGACATCCGGGAGAACCCGAATCGTGGCGACATCATGCCTGAACCCTGCACCTTTCTGGATAAAGACCTGCCCGTCTGTTCCATCATCAGGCCCCGCAGCACCAATATCGCGGGAGCGGTTGCGGCCGCGACCGGCTTGGTAAATTCCGGCCTGTTCCTGGGCCAAAGCCAGGCCTTCTTCGACGCAGTTGTACCGCTCGCCAAAGCAGCGGACGCCGCACTCCGAAGCTAAAAGAACTGACAGGGCGGAGAGATCATGCGACTCATCTTCGACCTCCTCTCCGACCCTTCTCCTCCGCAATCCCCGAATTGCTCATAGCAGGGTTGCTCAAAATGTCTTTACAGCCCTCACCCTATTACTGGAAGTCTGAGCCAGTGGAGGGTACCGCCCAGGGGCTACGCATGGAAAATACCTGTGAGGACCTGGCGCATGTAGTGGTTGTTCCATGCGGCTATTTTTCGTCGTCCGCGCAAGCTGTTCCTTGAGCTGTTATGTCGTCGGACGAGATTAATGGCGATCTTTCGCAGCAAGGCAAAATTGCGGACGGCGGTGCGGTCGCGAACCCGACAGTCATCCTCTCGGAAGGTGACGTCGAGCAACCAGTGCAGGCTGTTTTCGATGGCCCAGTGCTGGCGAATGGCCTTGGCCAGCATCTCCGGCGCGTCGGTGCAACTGGATAGGAAATAGCGAATTTCGGCCTCTACCTTGCC
>NZ_JQKI01000161.1 GCF_000745965.1 Edaphobacter aggregans DSM 19364
AGAACATGGTTTGTTTTCGAACACGCAACATAGAAACCGCCGTCTGGTATCGGACCGTCATAGTCCGGTGGCAGGATCAGATACTTGCCCCCTTCTCCACGGTCGGGGCCAGGAGCACCGATGTCGATGATCCAGCCGAACCACATGTCGTTGAGAGTGCCAAGGGCCATTGGGGGCACCTCGATGACCAACGGGCCTTTCGTCACGTCGAGAGTGGCGACAGTGTAGATGGTATCGGCATTGGCGGTGAGAAAGAGCGAGTTCGAGTCCATCAACTCGGAGAAGATGACAATCGTGTTGTCTTCGGCCCCAATGCTATGAAAGCCCTTGCGAATGGCATACGCCGATGCACCCGAAAAGCTGTTCATGAACGCATCGACGCCGCGCACGTAGAGGAGATTGTCGTAGACCTTCTGGACGGTGGCTGCGCTGGGCGCACCGTCTCTAAACTCGAGCGTGCCTATTGCTGTGTCAACTTTGTCCGGAGTGGTGAGGATGGCCGGAGTTGGTGTCGCTGTCTTTTGCCCCTGCGCAGAGGGGATAGCAAACACTGTCGCGGCAATCAGAACCGAGATCGTTAGCGTGGCTTTAGCTATGAGTGATTTTCCAAACAGCATCTCTTTCACCTCTTCCCTTCGGTTCCGCCTTACGGGCCCCTAACAGCAAGAAGACAGAGACTATGGTGCGCGCTCGACGCGAGGCTGGCTTGATAAGTGATGCGCCTAGTATTGTGCACCCAGGGCTAAGATGTGACAAGTGCTGGCTTCCTTGTAGTCGCATGTTAGCAAGTTGCATTACGCACTCAACTGGCGATAACAAGGCCATAGCAGAAAAACCACTGAAACTCAATTGAATGAGGTGCATCATGTTTTCCCCCAGTCTGTCTCTCCGCGAGCGGCTCATCGTCGCTGGACTGTTGCGCCCAGCGGATCCGGACGAGAAATCCACGCTCATCAAAGATTCTCCGTCTACCTCCAGACCATGGCGCGTACAGGCATTCGTGCTCGCTCAACTTTGGACACCCAGCTGACGCTTGCAGTGTTGGAGCGTTGGTACACGCTTTAAGTCCTATCGCCAAAGCTCCCGCTGTAAGCACCACACCGTACACGGACAGAGTCTGCTCTACCGAAGTACAGGTGAACCGTCACTCCGGAAGGTAGATTCCGCCTGCCGGGCAACCCTGTCTCTGAGAAAGGAGAAAGTGTATGTCTAGTACAGACCTCTATCGCCGCGCACTGGCGCGGTTTGCTATAAGCCTGATCCTGACGATTGCGGACGGATTGATCTGTCCGATAGCTCTCTACAACACGTTCGGAAACGGTGTGATGTTCGCGTTGGTCCTGCTATTGATGGTTCCCTGGGCTTGGACGCTGAGCAACATCTGGCAGCACACGTTTAGCGATCTCCGGCGCATCCAGGACACCGTTTCCATGCATGAGTACGACGATGGTCTTGCAACCGTCGATCGCAACGCATAGCTGTTCATAGCAGTTCGCTCGTTCATCCAGCCTCCGCCCGCGCGGGGGTCTTGTCATTTCTGTAGACCCACTTCAAAGGAGAAGGTCATGTCGAACCGCTATCGTCGCTACTCGAAGCGCGAGCTGCTAGGCAGCTTGTATGTGGACTATGTGATGTCCGTCACCGACCTTGGGCTAACGCCCAAAGCAAATCGCTGGGACGCGCTTCGAGCCTTCCTGGACGTGGGTGAGGCACGTGCAGAACGACTGGTTGAGGAAACCGGAGGGTTTCTCCTGCTTCAGAGTGTTCCGGGCCGCCCTAACAGGGGAGCGATTTACGCCTACATCGAGCGGCTGCAGGCCTTCTTTTGGCTTCGTTTTGAGCAGAAGGAGGACACGCTGAATGGCGAGGATTTCCAACATGCCTTACGCATTCACCACTTGGTGAGATTCGTGAGCAGTCACCCCGGCAATTCCCATCATCGTCATCGTCGCAACCGAAGACCCCGCCCC
Source organism: Edaphobacter aggregans DSM 19364 (assembly GCF_000745965.1). Classification (GTDB taxonomy): domain Bacteria; phylum Acidobacteriota; class Terriglobia; order Terriglobales; family Acidobacteriaceae; genus Edaphobacter; species Edaphobacter aggregans. The sequence goes on from NZ_JQKI01000161.1 coordinate 1,971, forward strand.
GCCGCAAAGGGAGCCGCTGCCATAGCGGCTCCGGCTTTGGTGGCTCAAGATGTCTCACTTGTGCCTGCTCTCTAGCAAAATCACTAGGTTCTGGTTCATTTGACCGAGTTTCAGAACCGGGGTACAACTACACAACCTTGGAGGAAGGGAGGACGAACCATGTCGTCATTGGACACTTCAGCGTGGAAACCACCTCGCCCGCGCGGAACTCTTGCCAGCGACTGTTGAGCAAGCGGCGGAATATATGACGTGGTTCGTCAATCGGCGGGCCTACACCCGGCAAACCGATCGACCGGATGAAAAGTCGAGAAAGTACTTCTTCTACCAGGCGCGGGATCGGCAGACAAAAGAGCGGCTGGCTCTCAACGAGCAGGGCGTTCGGAAGCACCTTGCTGGAGAACAAACCATCGGGCTCTATGCCATCAACCCCATGACGCAATGTTCGAAATGGGTCGCGATCGACGCCGATTACGACGGCGCCTACCGCGATCTGCGGACCCTCAAATGGGAGCTTGAACAGGATGGAGTTCACGCTATCGTAGAGATGTCCCGGCGCGGTGCGCACCTGTGGATTCTCTGCGCTGAGCCGCTGCCGGCGAGGCTGTGCCGTATCTATATATATAACCTCGATATATAACCTCGCCCTCCGGCTGGATGTTCCGATCAAAGGAGCATTCAAGCAGGTGGACGGGATCGAAGTCTTTCCCCGCCAGGACGAGCTGGGAGCTGAGGAGTTTGGGAACGCGATCCGAGCTCCTCTTGGCATTCATCGAGCCAACATGCACCGCTATTGGTTTGAGGATGCTGCAAGCGGTCTCGTGGAACAGCTCGAGTACCTCCGCACGGTAAAGCGCCTCACTGCGTCGGAACTTGAGAGCTTTACTGAAGGCCTGTCGATTCCCGAGTCCGTCACAAGCCGGCCGGTGATCGAGCGCCCACAGTACGACACGAACCAAAACAGTTTTCAGATCCTGCAACACGTCAAGGTTCGAGCCAAACGAAGCGGCAACTACTGGACGCAATGCCCATCCTGCGCCATCCAGGTCCGTGACCGAGCGATGGACAATCTAGCAATCTCGATTGCAGACCCTCGCCATTACAAATGCTGGGCCGGGTGCACTCGGGAGATGATCCGCGAGGCGCTGGGTCAGCCCATCCCCGTACGCACACATCGATAAAAAGAGGAGGGAGCGTGAAAGACAGTCGGCTTACCACCATGGCACGTCGCGGCCCGACTTTTCCCGCAGAAACCCGAGAGCAGATTCGAGAGACAGGGATCCGCTGTCGGCCGCAACTTGAGATCGTTTACCAGCAACGGGCCAATGAATGGAAGTTGCGTGGAGAGGAATCAGGCGGCGCGGTGGCGGACCTTGGACACTATGTTGGGTTCGTCGGCAAGGACGGCGAGACGCTGCCTTGGCTTCAGCGAGTGCAGAACTTTCTTCCGAACGGTGTTCACGCTGTTGTTGTCGAAGAAGCACTGATTCGAGTGGAGATGTTTCGTTACGAGCAAACCTACGACCTGTTGATCACGCAGCACTCACTGGAGGGTGCGGAGCGAAAGCGCCCCGAGCTAAGGAGCCAAATTCTGTTTCTGGGCCGCAACGGCACGCTCGAAACGGAACTGTGGGGTAAAGATTCAGCGTTTCGTGGTGGCGCCATGCCTCACTTCTTTACTCGAAGCGGCGAACACGGCCTGCCGGATACCCCTTGGATCGAGGCGACCCTCAAGGTCACCGAGGCGGTCTGCTGCACAGGATGCCGCCATTGTCATCTGCTTGAAGCAGGGACGCGAAGACACGCGCTTGAGGTGTCAGCATGATCGACTGGCATCATCCCCGCATCTACGAGCGCCTCCGTTGCTTTGGGTTGTGCCTATTCACCTTGGGAGTCGCCTCACACAATGTTGACAATCGGCCGGCTGCTCTAGCAGCCATCGTGGTCACGATGCTGCTTTTGGTGCGGCTGAAGATTGAGCTCGATATCAAACATGATGAAGAAGAGCACAGTCTGGAACGAAAGGTTCATCGGATTCAACAAATCAACACTGTGGCCTCAGTGCCGATGTTTGTCGGACTGATGGCTATCGTGCGGCAAATAGCGAGCGGAGAGATCACAGCACCTTTTCTTAGTTGAACCATACGAACGAGGGAAAAGGACCAGGCGAGTTCAGAAGTGGCCACATCGTCATCCGGCAGACAGGAGCAAAGCAAAAATGCACATTGCTGAAAGGTCAATCGTAGGAATGGTTGCACAGGAATGGTATGTACTGGCCGCTTACTTCGGAACATTTATCCTGCTCGAAGTCCGGAAGTGCGGCGAGCGGATTGCAATGCACCGCGTGGCTCGTCATGCGTTGTGGGCGGCTTCCGTTGTGGTCGTATTGCATTCGATTGTCGCGGCCGCGGCGATGATACGGAGATTCGGCCTCGACTTCGTAGTCATCGATTACGCGTTGGTGATGACTCTCACGGGCGGCCTTGTGTATCTGCTGGGCTGCATGTTCGAAGAAACTCCGCAGCCAGCGTTCGCGCGCTCGCAGAGGCCGTCAATGAGCGCGGATTGGCAGCCTCTCGAACGGATGCTCGGCCCATCTCTGTGTGCTGACTTTATGTTCATGGGACGTTCCGAACAGATTCATCTGTACAAGCACAGAGACACGAGAGGGTATCTCAACATTGCTCCAGATGGGACCTGTTTTCGCTACTCAGCTCACGGCTATCAGCCGATCAGACCCGAGGAGGCGATCGAGCACGTTTTCCATTGAGGATCGCTAAGGCTTTACGCCGGAACGACAAAGGCGTGGGAATAGGAGAAACGTAATCATGGCAAAGACTGTCAATAAGGTAATCCTGCTCGGAAACGTCGGGAAGGACCCCGAAATCAGATCGACGACGGGCGGTACGCTCGTCGCAAACCTGTCCTTGGCAACCAGCGAACGGTTCAAGGATAAAGGTGGCGAGTGGCAGGAGCGGACGGAGTGGCACAACCTTGTTGGTTATGCGCGAGGTGCCGAGATTCTTCGCGACTATGTGAAGAAGGGATCCAAACTCTATGTCGAGGGACGCATCACGACGGGCTCTTGGGATGACAAAGAAACTGGCAAGAAAGCCTATCGCACCGAGATCGTCGTCAATGAGATCAGCTTGCTGTCGCCGACGGAAGGCTCCAGCAATAGCCGTGGGGTGAGCAACGGGCGTGATTCGCAGGGTCGGACCAAACGGCACGACGAAGCAGAAGAGGAGTACGGCGAACTCGGTATCACGGACGACGACCTGCCACCCTTCTGAGTGATCTGCCAAATCACTCAACCCCTCTCTGCTTGCTGCAGTTGGCGTTCCTGTCATGGCGCGCGGTGAGTGAAAGGTGTCCACGCTTGCCATTTCAGACAAACCTCCTTAGAAATCCTCAAAAAGCAGGTGAAATCATGGAAGCAAAAACGCAAGAGATTGCGAACGTGTTGCTGCGTCTAGAAGAGCCATTCGACAAGGATGAGGTCAAATGGCTTGTGGCAGCTACATCCCTCGACGGCCGCAAAGGTCGTGTCACACCGTATGCCAATCCGCGGGCGTACACGGACCGGCTGAACGAAGTCCTCACTGCGAGTGGATGGACCCGGCAGTACACGGTCCACACCATCTCGCCTGTAACCAGGCAGAAGAAAGACAAGACGGTCCAGACGGGCAAGGTGCTGGTGACCTGCACAGTGACCATCGCCGGCATCGGAAGCCACAGTGGCAGCGGCGAGGAGTGGGCCGATGACGAAAACGCAATGACGAGTGCAGAGGCGCAAGCCTTCAAACCTGCGTGCTCGTGCTTCGGCCTCGGCCGGTATTTCTACAGCTTTGCTGAGATGTGGGTTGATCTGAACGAGAATAAGCAGCCCAAGAACGTTCCGAGCCTACCAGCTTGGGCGCTTCCGAAGAGCCGAGCGTCGGCACCGCAGCCGAATGCAAGCGGGAAGCCGGACCAGCGGCCAAGATCCTCCTCGGCTGTTGCAAAGGGTCCTCTTGATGCCAGCGTCACCACGAAGATCGAGGGGCATCGTCAGGAGCTTGGCCAGGCTCTGTATCAGAGTATTCTGACGATGGTTGCGCAGGTACGTTCCGCTCGCGATATTCCCAACCAGCAGCTACAACAAAGCGTACTGAACTGGGTGGAGAGCGCCACTCGGGGAATGGCTCAAGTAAGGAAGATTGCAGCCGAGATCCCAGAGACAAAGTTCTACTCGATTCTCGACCACCACGGCGTCCAGTCTCTCTGGCCAGGGTGCCGAACTTCGGTGTGCTCAAGAACCTGCTAGACGAGATGACGCAGGCCGCTCCGAGCAAGTCAGCGGCCTGACTAGTCGTGCCAAACAGGACCGAAGGGATGCGAAACATCGCATCCCTTTTTCCTTGTTCTGAGGTCAACCATGGAATTCCTCCAGTGCTCGATGTGCAGGCGGGCAGCGGCCTGGGTGATCGACAAAGAAGTGTTTTGTGAGGGCCACAAAGAAGTGATCATCGAGACCTTCGGAGTCGATCACTTTCCGATCCGTCGGCTCACGAACGAAGATGAAGCGTTCGCTGTCGGGGGCCGCTTCTCTCATACAACCCCAAAAGAATGGAGGTGGTAACGCCTCCCAGAGGTGACGCTCGATGGCGAAAGTCTTAGAACTTCACGCGAGACCTGCGATCTGCAGTATTCCCGTTGCACCAGGCGGTTTATTGCGAAAACTGCAACACGATTTCTAACTCCCGGCCCTATCGCTGTGGTGTTCTGTGGCAGTGAAGCGGTGCTGCGGGTAGAGCCGATCCTCAACCGCAACCCTGAACCACCCGGTCAGGCTTCATTCCCAGTCCAGTTCTCTCCACTCCGCGCGGTCGGAGCTTAGCCGACTATGCGTTCATCCGACAACCTACGTCAACCTGCGGGGTAAGCCTATGCCTCTGTACGCCCGTTCCCGTCCCCGTACCACGCCGTCTTTTTGGCGCGGTTATCACAACGCTCAACTCAAAGTGGCCTCGTCTTGCATGAGGTCAGCTGCTTCCGGAGTCGTGCGCGAAGCCAGCATTCAGGAATTGATTGCTGATTTCGAGAAGAGGAAGACACCGGCTGCCACTCATTTTGTGAGCGTGGCTGGCCGCTAACGGCGGACACTGCATGACGCTGCGTTGAGATCAGGATGCTTGCCTCCTGATCTCAACCGCTATGCAGTAGTGTCCTTGAAGAGGCTCGGCTCTTCGGGTGCCGCCGACTGTTCCTGGAGGAGATCGGGAGTGTCGTTGCGAACATTGCCTATTCGCTTGTCCACTTTCAAGGCTGTCATCTGGTCTGCATCATATGGTCGAAGCAGGTCCATAGGTAACTGCGGGGAGTCAACGTCAAGCCAGCGGCTGTAGTCGCGCTCGAGAAGAATCACCGGCATTCAGTCGTGTAGATGTTCGACAACCGAATTCGCATCGGTGGTAACCACCGAAAAAGTGAGTAGGTCCGCACCCGCAGCCTTGTCGTGCCAGCGCTCCCATAAACCCGCGAAGCCATATGGCTCACCCGATCTCAAGGCAATGGCGAACGGCTGCTTGGTTTTGGCATCGATCTTTTGCCATTCCAAGAAGGCATCGGCCGGAACCAGGCATCGCCTTTTCCTGAATGCCTCACGGAAGGAAGACGCCGTAGCCACTGTCTCGGCCTTGGCATTGATGGTTGAGATGCCGATTTTCGGTTCTTTTGCCCAGAATGGAATCAGGCCCCAGCGCATCATCACGATCTCGCGCTCACCCGTATCGCGATTGAGGCGGACGACGGGCTGAAAAGTTTGCGGTGCCACATTCCAAGAAGGACCAAAGGCAGGAACGGATGGCCCATAGACATGGAAGTGCTCCGCGATGCGTTGCTTATCGGAGTGTCTGACGTAGCGACCACACATGAGGACAGTTTAGCGCGGCGCTGCATTGTTTGAACCCGAGAGTAACTTCCGTGGGATGACACATTTAATCTGGTCACGTCAGCGCTTCTTGAGAGTCACAGCCAGCCCGGCGCCCTCCGTATAAAAAATCGTCTCCAAGTCTGCATTGCTCGTTACCTCCTTGATGTAATCAGGAACCATATCCACATTGTGTGCGAGAATCAGCCCACCCGGACGGATGAGCGGCAAAAGTTTATGCAGGTAATCGACGTAGCCGCTTTTGTCGGCGTCGATGAACGCAACGTCGACAGGTTCCTTTAGCTTCGCGATTTGCTCGTGAGCATCACCTTCGATGATGCTCACCATCTTCTCCACACCAGCTTCCTTGAAGTGCTGTTGAGCCATGGATGCCCTTTGGTGATCGATCTCAAAGGTAGTCAAGCGACCATTAGTCCTCTGGAGTGCCAAGCAAAGCCATAGACCCGAATACCCGGTGGACGTGCCGATCTCGACCACGTTCTTTGCTCCCTTTGCTTCCGTGAGCAGCCGTAGCGCCTTTCCGTCTTGGATGGGAACGCTTAGGTATGTCTTCTGCGACGTGACCATCTTACTGAGCACTGCGAGAATTCTCTTCTCTGCGTCCGTTTCAGCAACCTGAGTATTCGGTTTCTGGGGTTCGGCTGCTCCCCATTGCTGAGAAAAGCCGACAAAGAAGAATGGCAAGAGGACGCCCGCGTTGATGATGTTCCGTTTCATTGTTCTTCGATCCTTGGCTTTGCGACTGAGTCGTCTTTGTCAAATGAAGGTTGCGCGAGAAGATCACCCGTCGAAGTGAGTTCGTCCAGGGCCTGATCCCACATCTCAAACTACTCACGATGACTGTACCGAAACGCTGCCGGTCCGCGCCATCCAGAAACAAGCTTGCTGGTTGCTCCTGTATGCAATTCTTCCGAACACTGGCCCGCTTTTGCAGTTCCAAGCGCCATACGGCGGAAAACCATGTGTTGCAAGCACAATCTTCTGTCGGTAAGTCTTGCAGACTTGGATAGCTGCTCCACACTCAGTGGTCATCGACAACATTGCATAGCTGCGAAACTCATACCCCTGCGCTAATAGACTGTCAACAACGCGTGCCGTCGCTTCGATGGCGTACTGCCGGTCCGCATTTGGGTCTCGGTGATGGCCGTCATGAATGATGATGATCTTACCCGGCCCCGCGTGCGATATCAGGTGTGCCGCGACTCGCGGCCCCGTACGCTTGCGGAACCAGATCCAGTCCCAAGTCATCCAACTCCAGCCAACCAGTTTGTATCCGGACCGCCTCAGACCGCGCATCATTGTGATACTGCGCCATCCCGCATGAGGACGGAATAGCCGGCAGGGTCGATGGCCCGTAAGCACTTGCATCCGATCGGCCGCAGCTCGCAATTCAGCCGAAAGAGCATCCGAGGAGCGCAGCAACAGCCAACGATTGCCGGAATGCTGTGCGACGGCATGACCCTCTTCGAACATTCGCGCGACTATGGGGGCGGTTGCCTCATTTAGGTGTTCATCAATCAGGAAAAAAGTTACGCGTATTTCCTTGCGTCTCAACAAATCCAGCAATGCAGGAGTGACCCCAGGATTCGGACCATCGTCGAATGTCAGGTAAATCGTCTTCTGGCCACATTGTGGCATACGCCATACGGCAACATCATCGTAGGCCAGATCGAGAAGAAACCGGGACGGAGCGACGTGAGAGAGCGTCGTGACACCGGCAGCGATCAGAATAACGACAAGGACCATGGAGGACCGCCTGCAACGCTAAAGGCACCTCGTGTTATGAACTGGCCCAGAGAGGAAGAACGTGGACCGACGTGGGACCGCAAACGGTGTAGTCGCTGTCAGCTTCAATGAGGCCAAATACGCCGCATTTTTCTCAATCGCTCGGCAGCCCGAACCTCCTGCTCGTTCATCCCAAAGTGATGTGCGATTTCGTGCCATAGCGTTTGCTCGACCAAACGCACCAGATCCTTGCGGTTGCGCGCCATACGCTCGTGAGGACCCTGAAATATCGTAATTCTGTCCGGAAGTTGAAAGCTCTCCCAAACACTGCGGTACGCCAGCGGTTGTCCCTCATACAGACCGAGCAAAGTACTAGCATGTGAAGCGTTGCCCCGTTGGAGCTGCAGCGGTGATGGCTCGTCCTCGACAATCACCGCAACATTATGCATGCGCCTCCGGAAGCGCACAGGAATGCGATGAAAAGCTTGTTCAACAATCTGGTCGAAGTCCGCTGTCCGCATGATGACTACGTGTAATGGACACCATCTCTCATTTTTTTGGTGTCGACACATTAGTGAATAGGATGCAGCGTGGATTGCATTGGTGCGTTGCACTTGCCGCGCGGCGCGCGACAGCCAGACGCTCCTGCGATAGTTCTGATCCAGCGAATTGGGCTGTTCAGTTGTGGTGCTCGATCCGCATCTGCTGGCCCGCTGCTAGTGCAATGAATTCCTTTATTCCCCTGGAAGGCGCAACATTATCATTAAAACTCCTGTTTCCCGTATCTTCCTGCGCACACATTACGCGTCACTTAGGGACGCAAAAATATGCTTTATCGCGCAAGATCGGTGCAAGAGCCGGGCTTCGTCTGGTGGTGGGGCGACGGTGCGGCACGCGGCATTTTGTACGATGAGGACTTTGCAAGTCATCAAAAATGATCTAGAGTACCCGCGGATGAGACAGGAGATTTTTTATGGAGAGCCAACAGAACGGACAAAAGGAAACTGCTCTCGTTACCGGCGCTTCCACCGGGATCGGACTCGAACTCGCGTGCGTGCTCGCGGCAAATGGTCACCCGCTCGTTCTCGTCGCGCGTTCCCTCGAGAAATTGAAAGCAGTAGCGGTACAGCTCCAGACCGAATACCGTGTTCCGGTCAGTGCCTGTGCGAAAGACCTATCGAGACCTGACGCTCCGAAAACTTTGTGGTCGGAACTATTGGAGGCGAACACAACGATCGACATTCTCATCAACAACGCCGGCGTCGGAGCTTACGGCGAATTTCACAGCATGTCACTCGAGGCCCTCGAGCGAATGCAGGTGCTAAACATGGTAGCCTTGACCTCCTTGACCCGGCTGGTTCTTCCAGAAATGCTGGCGCGCAAGCATGGAAAGATTCTGAATGTCGCGTCTGTGGTTGGTTATCAGCCCGGTGGTCCGCGTATGGCCGTATATTACGCAACAAAAGCATATGTCTTGTCCTTCTCCAAGGGGC
>NZ_JQKI01000162.1 GCF_000745965.1 Edaphobacter aggregans DSM 19364
CCGGTAGTGCGCAACTTCGCAGCCACCGCTGCATTACTCGCTCCTCCGGCACACTCCAGAATGATCCGGGCGCGAAACGCTGCCGACCTGGCGCTCCGCGACTGTCTCGCGATGCGCTCCAACTCGACTCTCTGCGCTGGGCTCACTGCCAGTTCATGCTTCTTGGGACGTCCACGGCGCGATTCCATAACTCACGATAGGACACAAGTCCATTTTATGCAATCTATTTATGACTCATGAGAATCGAACCTATCTCATAAGTCCACCTCAGGTGGTTCACATGCCGTCGCACATAACTTGCGGTTTGTTTGAATGTAAGTCAGTGAGGAGCACGAGGTGTTGCAAAGGCTGAACTCAGCGGTGAAGCTGATTCAGAGAACTACCCCGGAGGCTCCTCGAGAGACGATATGTATTACATCGGACTGGATGTTCACAAGAGGAGGATCAGCTAATGCGTGAAGGACGCGGCTGGTCACGTGCATCAGGAAGGAAAGATCGGGTCCACCCGGCGCGAGCTGGACGCTCAGCGAAACGGATGAGCCACTCGTGGCTCATCGAATCGAAGGAAGTTACGACACACTACCCATCATCAGGACCTTCCCGAGCGAGTTACAGTCATCCGCCCTCGTCACCCGTTTGAGGGAAGGTCGCTTGAGTTCTTTCGGACGATGCATCGCAGAGGGCGACTGTATCTCATCCTGATCCTGCCCGATGGTAGTAAGTCTCTGATCCCCGCGGAGTGGACAGATTTTGTCTCTGCAACTCGGCCTCGACAGGCTGTCTCTGTGCGGGCCACAGCCACGCTGGGTTCCGTGGAGGACTTGCTTCACGTGTGCGCTATCACAGACGCTCTCCTCAACCGCCTCGCGGCCATAACAAGCGAAGCGGCTGAGAAGGAGAGCCCCCTTGCAGGAAAACCAACCGAGTCTCTTCGATCTGCTTCTCGACGAAAGCTGTCCCTGGGAAGCCCTACAGGCCGAGCAACAGCTTCTGGCCATCGAGATGCTGGCGCGGCTGATCGCCAACGCCACCCTGCCCCACGACAAGGAGAAGAACGATGAATGAATCCGGCAAGGTAAAGCTCAGTCATACCCGGCGCATGGCTTTCGTCTATATTCGCCAGTCCAGCCCTTCGCAGGTGGAGTACAACCGGGAGTCGACGGCGCGGCAGTACGCTTTGGTGGAAAGGGCCTGCGAGCTGGGGTGGACTAGGGAACAAGTAATGGTCGTTGATGAAGACCTTGGCCTTTCCGGCTCTGGATCGGTGAAGCGCTCCGGCTTCGCACGCATGACCGCGGAAGTAGCTCTGGGCCATGTGGGCATCGTGCTGGGACTTGAAGTCTCCCGCCTGGCGCGCAACAACGCTGACTGGTATCGCCTTCTCGACCTGTGCGGTATGACGGATACGCTGATCGGAGACAGCGAGGGGATATATCATCCGGCTCTTTTTAACGATCGTCTGATCCTTGGCTTGAAAGGCACCATGTCGGAGGCAGAACTTCATATCCTGCGCGCCCGGCTTGATGGCGGAATCCGCAACAAAGCAGCGCGCGGCGAGCTGCGCCGTGGTCTGCCCGTAGGTTTCGTGTGGGGCGAAGAGGACGGCGAAGTTCGTTTCCATCCTGACGAGGCCGTGGTCGGCGCAATTGGCACGGTGTTCTCGAAGTTCACGGAACTGGGATCGGCCCGCAAGGTCTGGCTCTGGTTCCGCTCTGAAGGACTTTCCTTCCCGTTGCGCGCCAGCATGAAGAGCCAGATCCGCTGGGTTGCTCCTACGTATACCGCCATCCATCATGTGCTCACCAATCCGGTGTATGCTGGCGCCTATGCTTACGGAAAGTGCCGCGATGAACGTTACGTCGATGAACAGGGCAGGTTCCGCAGACGAACGCGTCATCTGCCCATGGCCGAGTGGGCGGTGCTTCTTCCGGATCACCATCCAGGCTTCATCGACTGGGCAACCTACCAGGCCAACCAGGCCCGCATCAACGCCAACGTTCATCCCCAACCTCACCAGGCCGGCGGCGCAGTGAGAGAAGGCGCTGCACTGCTGCAAGGTCTGGCTACTTGCGGCAAATGTGGCCGCCATCTGCATACTCACTATCGCGGCAGAAATGCTTCGCCCGGCTATCACTGCTCGGGCAAAGACATCGTCCAGGGACGAGGCGTTTACTGTCTCAACGTCGGCGGTATCCAGATCGATCAAGCGGTGGCGGATGCGTTTCTGAAAGCGTTGACGCCCGCTGCGGTGGAAGCTACCGAACAGGCTATGCGGCAACTGGAAGCGGATCACGATGCCGCACTCGGGCAATGGCGCCTGGCGGTAGAACGTGCGCGCTATGAGGCCGAACGTGCCGAACGCCAGTATCGCGCGGTAGATCCGGAAAACAGGCTGGTGACGCGCGGCCTGGAAAGCGAATGGGAGAAACGGCTGCGCGATCTCGCAGCGGCTGAGGCAGAGCTCGAGCGCAGGCAGCAACAGCGTCCTCACACACTCAGCGTGGAAGAGAAAACCAGGATACGTGCTATCGGTTCCGATCTGCGCAAAGTCTGGACAGCGCCCACCACCACGGATCGCGATCGCAAGGAACTTTTGCGTACGCTGCTGGAAGAGGTGATCGTGGCTGTGGATCGCCCCGAACATCGGGCCCATCTGACGCTCCGCTGGCGGGGTGGCGAGTTGACCGAGATCGATCTTCCTCTGCCGCGCTCCCAGCCACGCGGTCTGCGCACCAGCGAAGACACACTCTCGCTGTTACCCCGTCTGGCAGCTCTCTATCCCGACGAGGTCATCGCCGGCATCCTGAATCGTCAGGGACGCAAGACAGCGACTGGGGAACGCTTCACCGCCAATCAGGTCGGCAGTCTACGACGTTATCGCGGCATCCCGCGTTTCCAGCCACCGGCACAGCCTCCCATGGGCGAAGTCGTCCCTATCCGCAAGGCTGCGCAGATCCTGGGCATGAACACCTCCACCATCCATCGCTGGCTGGCCGAAGGCTTCATCGCCGGTGAACAGGTTACTCCCGGCGCGCCGTGGCAGATCCGCATCACCGAAGAACTGCGCGCGCGAATCGTGGAGCAGGCCCCGCCGGAGTATCTGCCTATGCTGGAAGCGACCATGAAACTCGGCATCTCGCCCCAGACGGTGTTGCAGCGTGTAAAGCGTGGCGACCTACAAGCCATGCTTGTTACGTGCGGACGACGCAAAGGCTTGCGAATCAGAGTTGTAGATGATCAACCCATGTTATTTGCAACTACTTCATGAGTCTGGGGGCAGTATGAAGCTGGATCCAAAAATCCTCTGATGTCTGCATCCAGCACGAAGCTCACTTTCTTCCGCGCCCTGTTGAACAATTTTGTCCTCCAGAGCCGCTACTCCTAGCGGCGGTTGCCGGCCGTCTGGTTTCGGAATGTACACCCTTTTCGATGGTTGGGCTCGATATGCGCCGCGGTGAACCCGGCTGTGCAGGTCGATGATATGGCCTTCCAACTCGGTTTCATACTCCGTCCACATCACGCCGTCCACTCCGGGAGCTGCTTTACGCTTGAGTGCGTAAAAGCTGTCACGGAGCAACGCAATCGTTAGGTGGTGGAGCAAAGCAGTGAACTTCATCTCCTTCCGTTCCCTTGCTGCTCTACGCACACCCAACAACCCCTGTGACACGCTAACCCCGCTCTGTGTCGGGCGCGTGCTAGGTTGATGGATGTTCTCCTTGATCAGCGGCCTTCCCTCCTCGTCCTCCGCAGACGGTTTCCCATCTTTGTTCGAACGATTCATCGGTAGTACACCGCTGTCCGACTCCTCTGGGACGTACATGTGGGCCGTACGGCTAATGCCTTCTCCCACCGACCTGTTGAATCGCTTCATTTCAGGCACCCCTGAGGTCTCCCGGTTCTCGTGCGTGGAGTGTCCAGACGTGCATGGGGTCTACGACTACGCGGGACTGACCTTGAACTCGCGCTAACGTCCACAGCCATGTTGCCTTCCGCATTGACGACTACGTCGGCATCCCGATTGGAATTTTCCGGAGCTCGATACCCAGCCCATCTGTTCCCCTGTTTACGCTTCAGCGGGCGCCTCACGACGCCTACTGCAAAACTCGGGGCCGAGTGGCTCGCTACACCTTTCTCGTAAGGCTCTTTCATCCTCTACTCCACGCCGGTTTATCCCGGCGCACCGTCAACTATTCTTTCCATCGGGAATTTTGTTTGTCGTCGGTCGGGTGTTCCAATTGTCGCCCGTCACCCGGCTCTGTGTCCGGTGCGTGTGCGACTCAGGCGTGTTCCCCTTGGCCCCTTCCCTTGGCTCCACCGACTCCGCCTCCGATCGTCCGGTCTTGTTCGCCGGCTTCGCAGCTACTGTGGAAGGGTCTGACTTCTCCGGTTCGTTCATCATCGGCTACGGCTCCTCGCCTTCCCGACACGGACCACCCCTTAACTGCAAATGGCCAAACTGGAGATCTCCCGGTTCCCAAGCAAAGAGCGTCCGTACATGCCAGGGTCTCCGACCACGCAGAACCGTTCGGGCACTCGCGTTGTCGCACCCGTTCGTCTTGCCTTCCGCATAGGTAACTGCGTCGGCGTCCTGGATGAGAAATATTTCGTGGCTCAATGGCTGGCCTGCACGCTCCCCTGTCAACGCTTCGCCGCACACCTCGCGGTATGCTGCGCATGACTCGGGGTCGGTGTGGTTCGCTATACCTTCACCGTAATGGACTTGCACCATCTACTCCTTGCCGGTCTCCCGGCGCACTACATAAATTTCCGCTTCGTGAGGTGTCCCCAACCTGCTTCTAAACGCGGCACACCCACACTTCGATCTGATTAGCGCCGAATCGCCCGAACCCGTGAAATGGGATTCGAGATTGTGCCGTTCGACCAAAATGACCCGATGGCACAGACTTGAGATATCAATACGCTTAAGCGCCCAGACAGTCGAATTCGGTTACCGCAGCAGAGCCTATTGAGGTAGAATCATCCAGCCGAAACCGGGTCCACTGTGGTCGTTTTTAAACACTCTTCGAGAACTGACAACTTCGGCGGAACCTACGGCTGCAAAAGTCATGATGTGCGCCTTAGACCATCAATGAAAGCAGTGCGATTCAGTGGCAATCGAATCCACAATTTCAACCCAGTGAGGTTGCCCCGTGAGCAGCCACCAATCCAACCAATCCAACCAAGGCTTTGACGAACCCGGTCGTACTCTGCAGTTCTGGTCCCGGGTTTTCTTAGCCCTGGTGTTCCTTCCTACATCGGTATCGTGGGGGCAAGAGACACGCACGGCGGAGATCGAACGTCAGCGTGCCGAGAAAGCCGCGAACCCTCAGCCTGAGAAACCGGATAAGACTGAAAAGACGATTAGATTCGTCGACGATCATCAGATCGTCGAGCGGCTTAGCACTGGATATTACGGTTGGAATGTGCGATTCGGTGGCCTCCCTCAGCGGAGCGGGTTTGCTCTGGGGCCGGAATACAAGTTGCAAAGTGATTTCCTGGGCGGCAACACGTTTCGCGTTGGGGCTCAGCTTTCCACTAAGCTTTATGAGAAGTACTACGCGAACTGGGAAGTCCCTCACGTCGCTCGCGATCACATCTCCGTCGACTTCAACGCCGCTCATCGCAACTACACTCAGGTCGATTACTTCGGACCTGGACCGGATTCCTCTGAAGATGCGCGCACGGATTATCGTTTAGAAGATACCTCCCTGGATGCGTTGGTCGGCATCAAACCGGCGAAGCACGTGCAGTTGGGCGGTGCTGCGGGATACCTATGGGTGAATGTCGGTCCTGGCACTTCCGGCAGCGTTCCCTCGACCGATCAAGTCTTTCCGCCGAGTCTTGCCCCAGGGATCGATCGCCAGACAGACTTCCTCCGTTACGGACCCTATGTGCAAGTCGATTATCTGGATAGCTCTGTGAAGCCCGCCAACGGAGGCCTCTACACGTTCCAGTACATCTGGTATGAAGACCAAAAGTTGGGTGGATATGATTTCCAACGCATGGATGCCGAGATCCAGCAATACTTCGGCTTTTTCAACAACACGAGAGTGTTGGCGTTCGGTGCCAGGACAACCCTCACGACCGCCGGACGTGGCCAGGTAATACCTTTCTACATGCAGCCAACCGTGGGAGGCTCGAACGATCTTCGCGGCTTCCCTGCCTTTCGCTTTTATGACAACAACAGCTTCGTCTTAAACGGAGAGTATCGCTGGCATGTGATGAGCCTTCTTGATATGGCTGTGTTCGCCGATGCCGGAAAGGTGTTCCCGCGGCGCGGCGAGCTGAACTTCGGCAACCTCCAGGTCGATGGCGGTGTTGGGTTCCGATTCAATGTAAAAGGACAGCCATTCATGCGCGTGGACATAGCAGCGGGCAACGAAGGCGTCCAGGTCTGGTTGAAATTCAATCAAATCTTTGCTCGGCAGCCAGCGGGCACCGCTGCGCAACCGATCCGGTAGGGGCACGTGATGAGAATACCGCTGCCGCACCTCGTTATCGTGGTCCTTCTGCTTCCTACGGTAACATTCGCCCAGAGCTTTTATCCTGACGATCCTTTGCTAAAAGACCCTAGTCCCCGGGACGCTTCGGGCGTCAAGGCGCAAAAGCTGGATGACTACTACGATCTGATAGAGAATTCGTTCAGCGGCAAAGGCAAGCCAAAGAAAGAGGTTGCACCCCCTCCAGCCCGCAACATCAATACTCTCGGCGAACCGATGGACGGAGCCTGGTACACCCATCGGCACTATTGGAAACCAATGAGCGACGAGGATCTCGCGCGGGGGCCAGGTGGAAAGAATCCGCCCTCGTCGGAGGGTCCCTGGAGGATCACTTCCGCCAAAACAGAGGGTATTTCGCCTGGCTTTGTGATGAAAGATTCTAAAGGGGATCGGTACTTTGTGAAGTTCGATCCCCTGAGCAATCCTGAACTGGCAACCGGCGCTGAGATGATCTCGGCTCGCATGTTTTACGCGTTGGGTTATCACGTCCCAGATTACTACCTGATACATTTTACGCGCGCAAAACTCGTGTTAGGCGAAGGTGTGGAGTTCGTTGACGAGGAGGGACGAAAGCGCAAGATGGATCCGACTGACATCGACAAACTGCTGGCCAAAGTTCCACCAGCAGGCGACGGCGGATACCGCGCGATTGTGAGCGTCCAGTTACCTGGTAAACCGAAAGGGCCATTCCAATATTTTGGAGTGCGGTCCGATGATCCCAACGATGTAGTCCCGCACGAGCATCGGCGTGAACTCCGTGGCATGTATGTCTTCGCTGCCTGGTTGAATCACAACGACTCCCGCTCGATCAACACGTTCGACACACTTGTGAATGATGGCGGATCGGCCTACCTGCGGCATTATCTCATCGATTTTGGTTCGACACTGGGGAGCTGGAGCACGGCGGCGAAGCCGGCGCGCGTCGGCGGCGAGTACTACCTTGGGTTCAACGACGCACCCAAACAAATGCTGACCTTCGGACTCCTAGTGCCGTACTGGGCGAAAGCCCGTTACCCCGGCTACTCTTCCGTAGGTGGCTTCGACTCAGCCGCATTTGAACCCGACAAGTGGCTGCCTGACTATCCGAACGCCGCATTTCTTAATCGCCTACCGGATGACGAATTCTGGGCTGCGAAGCAGGTGATGGCGGTCACCGACGAGCAGATCCGTGCCATCGTGAAGACCGCACAGTATTCCGATCCAAAGGTCGAGCAATATATCGCGAATACATTGATTGTTCGCCGAGACAAGATCGGCAAGGTGTTCCTCGACCGTGTGCTTCCTCTTGACAAGTTCGGTGTAGAAAACGGTGAGCTCATTTTTCACGATCTCGCTCGGGAATATAATCTGAAGACGAATGGCCAGTTCCAAATCGCCTGGTCACATTTCGACAATCAGTCGCAGAAAAAGACGCCGATTGCTTCCGTAACCGGCTTCCGGCTGCCTTCCGAAGCCTTGAAAGGCTCCTCCGTATCGTATGTCACTGCCGATACTTGGCGTGGAGACGACAAGAAGAAAGCAGTGACGGTCTATCTCCGCATTGAGGAAGGCAGCTCGGAGGTCGTCGGGGTCGATCGGACCTGGTGAGGAACCCGAGTCCTGTCCAATCCATGAGAAGAAGCTAAGAGCAAACAACTCCAACGGGAAAGAGCGTGACTCATCTGAAAGATAGAATCACATCCGGGATACACTCACCGCGAAGAGTTGTTCGAGGCGCGCTGCGGCTGTTGCTCGTTGTGTCTCTTTTCTCCGCCGCTGTATGTGGTCGTGTAATTTCTGCGTCTGAAACAGCGTCGGTGAAGATCGTCGTGAGCGGCGACGTACAGTTTCGCAGTGGCTGGGACTGGTGGTCAGGGGGCTTGAAGTATCGGAGGCCGGTGCTGGAGGCTATCGCGGCTGAGAAAGCGGACGTCGTCGTCTTCAACGGAGATCTTGTGGAAAAGGGATCGGACAAAGGTGACTGGGCGCTCTTCGATCGCGAGATGCGCGGTGCACTGAAAAGCACGTCTACGTTTGTTTCTACCATCGGCAACCACGACCTCAAAGGCAACAAAGACCTGGCGCTGCGGCAGTTCTTCAGCCATGTCAAAGCGGCGGAAGGCCGCAGGTACTACTCCTTCCAGCGCGGACCAGTGCTGCTGCTGATACTCAACAGCAACGAATCGCTAGCACCAGGCAGCACCCAACGGGAATGGTTCCAATCCGAATTGAGCCATGTGCGACGATGTGAAGTACGTCCTCGTTACCATGCACCACCCGATGGTCACCCGCTCCCGAAGTCGCGGCTTCACACGGGGACACGCGGCTCTGCCCGAACACAAGGAACTCGCGAGTTGGGTCGAGTCGTGGTCGGGCAAGGCGCATTACCGGATCATTGCGTTCTCCGGGCATGTGCACAACTATGAGCGCTATGATTTGAACGGGGTCATGTTCGTTGTAAGTGGAGGATCAGGCGGTCGGCCGCATGTAATTGAGCGCGAGGCGCGCGATGCTTATACAGGTAAGGGTCCGACATACCACTATTGCGTGATCGAGGCGGATTCGAACCAGTTCCGTTTCCGCATGCGCCGCTTCGACACCAAAGACCGTCAATGGAGAGACGCGGATTCGTTCACGCTGATGGCTTGGTAGGCACGAAGTGATGTCCGGTTGCGACAATCCGATCTCTCGCGAACTCGGCAGTGCCGCTAACCAGGGGATCAGTATCGTTGAGTTTGGATAACAGTTCATCCATGCAATCACATTCTTCGAGGGCCGCAAAGATGAAGGGGCCCGAGGCGCGCAACCACGCATTTCCGCTCTTGATGAAAGCGCCGGCGATCTGCAATCGCGTATCGGTGAGCTTGCCGAAAGTTTCCACCCCCAGTCTGGCACGCTGTGTCGGGCTTACTTTGCTGTCCAACAGCGGGAGCAACAGTCCACGTACGTTCAGGTTGCGCGGGTGACGATGGAGCGCGCGACATTCTGGGAAAAGCTATGGCATACTTTGCCAAGGGGCAGAAGTGAAGTACGCCTTGATTCGACGCAACCGCCGTCTGTGGCCGATTCGGGTACAGTGCCGCATGCTTGGAATCAGTGTGGCCGGCTACCACGAGCACTTCCTTCGTCGCCTGCATATCGTCCGGCGTCGGCATCTGACTGCAGAGGCTCTCGTCGTGCATATCCGCGCTGTATACGCCGCGAACCGCGGAGCATATGGCTGGCCGCGCATCTGGCGGGAACTCCACGCTCAGGGCATCCGCGTGGGCAAGCAGCGCGTGCAGCGACTGATGCGGCAGCACGGTACCCTAGAGAGAAGATGATCGAACAGGACTACCAATATACGGACAGAGATTGTCGCGCTTCTCCATGCGGCGCGGACCGCGTCAGCCCGCAGCGTCAATGCCCTGATGACTGCAAGCTACTGGGCGATCGGACGGCGCATCGTCCAATTCGAGCAGCAGGGAGAGGAGCGAGCTGAGTACGGAGATGCCCTGGTCAGCCAACTCGCAGACGATCTGACCCGGCAATTTGGCCGGGGGTTCAGTCAACCGAATCTCTGGAAGATGCGTGCTTTTTACTTGGCTTGGCCTGACAAACAGATTCTCTCGACAGTGTCGAGAGAATCTTCAAAGTCATTTTCTTCCAAAGATGTAGCTTTACTACCGTCGGACGTTGAGGCGTCGGCAGCGGCGTTCCCGTTGCCCTGGTCTTCTTACGTTCGCCTGCTGTCCGTGAAAAGAACCGAGGCACGAGCGTTCTACGAAGCCGAAGCGCTCCGCTCCGGCTGGTCCATGAGGCAACTCAATCGGCAAATCGAAAGCCAACTCTATGAGCGGATTGCCCTGTCCCGAAACAAAGCCGCAATGCTGGAAAAGGCGGAAAAGGCAGAGCCGAACGATACGATTACACCGGAAGAGGCCATCAAAGACCCGTTCGTCCTCGAATTCCTCGATCTCAAAGATGAATACTCCGAATCTGAACTTGAAGATGCCCTGATCCAGCATCTTGCTGACTTCTTATTGGAACTGGGCGATGACTTTGCGTTTCTGGGTCGTCAACGGCGTTTACGGTTAGACGATACATGGTTCCGTATTGACCTCATTTTCTTCCATCGCCGTTTGCGCTGTCTGGTCATCATTGACTTGTTCTGTGGCCGACCACATAAGAGTTCTTGATCGGCATAGGGGCGGCAGTCACCTGCCGACCGCCGAGTAGGCCCGGGGAATTTCACCCCGAGCCTCTCACAGAACCGGACTTAAACCTCTCGGCTTATCCGGCTCGTGCCACCCACGGAAGACTGCCGTCTTCCACCGACATCGAGTTCCTCCGGTTGCCCGTTGACTCGGATCAGTTCGGGTGACCTGCTCCCTTTGCTCCTCGGGAATTACCCCGGATCAACGCTCCTACGGAGCAGTCCGCCCCTGGCTTGCGCATTGGTACTTTCGGCCTCACGGGGCTTCCGCTTGTGCCTTTTCCCTTACCATCGCAAACCAAGTTCTCAA
>NZ_JQKI01000163.1 GCF_000745965.1 Edaphobacter aggregans DSM 19364
TTTCATTCCCCTTCGATGGATGGAACCCAGCAGCATACGAGCAGGCCCTCAAAGATGAATTCGACCAGCTCTATGAGGAAGGGGCGACACGACGCAGAATGATGGTGATCAGTTTGCATGATCGAATTTCGGGTCACGCTGGCCGCGTCCGTGTGCTCGATCGCTTCCTAACCTACGCCAAGTCAAAGCCCGGCGTGTGGTTTGCGCGTAAGGACGAGATTGCTGACTGGGCTCTCAAGACCCCTAAGCAAACACCAGTGCTAGACCGTGGCCCTGTCAGCGTCAGTGGCTTGTCGGGACCGGCTGCGTAATCGTCCTGGTTTCTGCGGCCTTGTAATTCACAACCATACTTCAGTTCCCAGAAAGGACCCAGCAATGAAGTTGACCACGAAGAGCTTTGAGAGTAACGGAACGATTCCGGAAACCTTCGCATTTGCGAAAAAAGACCCGACCAATCACTTCGCCCTGAGCGAGAACAAAAATCCGCATTTGTCATGGAGCGATGTCCCAGAAGGGGCGAAATCTTTCGTCTTGGTTTGCCACGACCCCTGACGTGCCCAGCAAGCCGGACGACGTCAATCAAGAGGGCCGTGAAGTTCCGGCAGATTTGCCGAGAGTGCCTTTCTACCATTGGCTACTCTGGAAAATCTCGCCAGCCGTCCGGGAGATCGTTGAAGGGAGCCACAGCAACGGTGTCGTGCCACGGGGCAAGAATGAAAATTCGCCCACCGGTTACGTACCAGCAGAAGCGGCGGAAACTCCGTAAGGACAACCTTCGTCCGGTGGATCCTCGCGTGACATCCCGCACAGAGAGCGATCATCAGATGCAGTACAGACTTGCCCGGTTCCCGATGATGCACGCCGGGATCGGGATCACCGCACACCCTACAGGCGTATCCATCGCGCTCTAACACCTGCTCTCGCAGACCCCCGAAACACTCGGCATCCTGCCGTTTCAACGTGTAGCAGGTCGCGCAGAGGCCCAGGGCGAGGATCTTCTCATTCCCGCAGGGACAGTAAATTGCGGTCTGGACCCCTTTCTTCAAAGCCCTATTCCTTCGTCTTCAGCTTGGAGTCGTTTTCGCGAACGAACGCCTCGATCTCAGGCGCACTCGCCAGGATGCGGAGCCACTGTTCTTTATAGAGCGTGACCGGAAAAACGGGCCATGCCGTACAGAGAGAGACCGCCTTTCTCGCTCACCTTCAAAGTGAGGCCGCCCTTGTCTTTGCTCTTGAGCTGGGCATTCTCAGCCCGCAGGCGCTCCAACTCCGCTTGCATCTCCGATTCACTCATCGTTCCCTCCTCCGATTCCTGCATACAATTCATTTTCCAAACTTGCCAGCCCGGCGCTTTTTTACCGGAAATACTGATATAGCGTATCCCGGCTGATGCCGAACTCACGAGCAAGCGCGACCTTCGAGTTACCCAGTCCATGTTTGCTGCATAGCAAATGTGGTCAGCGGCACAAAGGACCGACTGTTTCAACTTTCCTAGCGTACTATTTTCGACGTTTGGTGTGGTGACCCTTATGCTGTAATCACAGTGATCGCGAAATGCGATCACCCAGTATTGGGCGAAATGGAGCTGCAATGGAATTGAGACATCTCAGGTACTTCACAGCAGTCGTTAAATGGAAAGGCTATAGAGAAGCTTCGCGCAGGCTTTTCGTAGCGCAGCCGGCTATCAGTCAGGCCGTTTCAGACTTGGAACACGAACTGGGTGTCAAACTTTTCTCCCGTGCACAACGGACTGCCAGGCTCACCGAGGAAGGAGCGCTGTTCTATGTGGAGGCTGTGCGAACGCTGGAGCAGGCTGAAATCGCGATGAACACCGCGCGCAGAGCTGCAAAGGGGGAGATCGGACGCTTGTCTATCGGCTTTCTCGGACCCGCCACTTACTCATTTCTTCCGGAACTTGTCCGCCGTTTCAAAGCGCTATATCCGGGTGTCAAATTGACGTTGCAGGATACAATCCCGCTTCAGTTGGAACAAGCTTTCGATCAAGGAACTGTGGATGTGGCGTTCACGCGCGCTCTTACACCGGAACGGAGCAAAACGTACTCTTCGCACCTGATTTACAAAGACCCTCTCATGGCGGTGCTCCCGAAGTCCAGACTGGTAAAGGGAGAACGAGTTCGGATCGCGGACCTCGCCAATGATCGCTTCGTTCTCTTTTACAGGGACGGCTCGCCCGCTTTATTTGACGCAATCACCGGACTTTGCAATGAAGCTGGGTTCTCCCCCAAGATCGAGAATGAACCCAATGTAATGCAGACCGTTGTCTCTTTGGTTGAGGCGGATGAGGGCGCAGGAATTGTTCCCGCATCCATGAGATACCTCCGGGCGGACGGATGCCGGTTTTATCGCATTCGCCCCGATGACGTGCGGATCGATCTCGTGATGGTATGGAAGACAGCGGAGCCGTCGGTCGTTCTGAAATCATTTATTGATCTAGTGCAAAAACATACGCCTAACATCCGAAAGAAAGCAGAACTGGTCAGCTAAGCAGTTCTCATGAGCTCAAGTGACGGTCAGAGGCGGCCCTGATTGTGAAAGAGAGGCTATTGAAGCAGTCGGAAAGCACTTGATGTGAAATGCGTTCAAGTTCCTCCTTTACAGCCACCGCATAGAGCCGTCTGTGCAAGCGCATAGATTTTGCCGTCGCATTTCCCCTTTATTGCCCGTGCGCTTAGATCGATGGAGGCTCGTCATACCTACAAAGGCTAAAGTCGCCGTGCACTAAGAGGTCCGCTGCCGTTTCTACGATCGTCGTGGTTCGTCCGAAGGGCTGACATCCAAAACTATTGAATATAGATATGTAAGTTCATTCAGGTATGCACGGAACGTGTATGGTTGAAAGATCAGCGTGGCATCACGTCCATGCCTCGCAATCTTGATCAATCCTGCTGTCTCAAGCTCTTTGAGGTGGTGAGACAGTGTCGCGGGCGAGATATCGTGAAGATGTAAAAGTCGCTGACAAGCAATCGAGGCACCGAGCGTAGCAATTTGCTCGAGCATCTTCACACGCCTTGGTGCCACAAGCGCCCGAGAAATCCTGTGGACTTGGTTTTTGGCCAGCTTGGTGGGGCAATTGTTTCTCGATCTCTTTGAGTTCACGCGTAACCTAGCGTCCTTAACGCAAAGTCGCCCGTTCTTTGCAGCGCCACCCTGCTGGCCCCAGTTACCGCTTGAATAGCCATGCCACTGATAACCGACGAGAGATATCGAGCGAAGTCCGCCGGATCCTCGGTCTTCCGGCAGACTTCCTGATCGCTCCCGACGGCACAATTAGTGATCACCATCAAGTGGAAGTTCACAAGGAAGCTGGCACGCCTGAAACTGAACTACTCATTCAAGCGGTCACAGTACTAGGAGCGGCAGGATGCGATAGCCGTATCCTGCCGCTAAAGAAATGCCGCCGAGACTCGCGCCAAGCGCATTTCCGAGGTTGAATGCTCCTTGGTTCAGAGTGGATGCCAGATTGGGAGCGCGACGGGCCTTTTCCACGATCAGCGCCTGAAGCGGAGCCGAGGCGCTGAAGTGAAACATCCCCCAGACCAGAACGCATGCCGCCATGGCAATCGTGTGGGGCATCATGAGCGGCATCAGCAGGAGGATGAACGTCACGAGAATGTATCCCCCGACGACCGTCGTCATCTGCCGCCAATCGCTGAGCCGTCCCCCGACTAGATTCCCGATCGTGATGCCGGCTCCGAAGAGAACAAGGACCCAGGCAATGGCTTGTGCAGGCAGGTGCGTCACAACGGAGAGGATCGGGGCGATGTAGGTGAATACGATGAAAAGGGAAACCGAGCTCAAGGTAGATAGCCCGAGCACAAGAAACACCTTGGGATTCATTACAGTGCGAAGCTCGTGCCTGATATGAACCGGCTCGGAGTCCTGCCGCGGCACCCAGAAAAAAAGACCGATCATCGCCACCAAGCCAATGGGGATAAGTGCGAGAAAGGTCAAACGCCACCCAAAAATGTGACCGATTGCCGTACCCGCGGGGACGCCAAGGACGTTCGCAAGCGTCAGGCCGCTAAACATAGTGGTGATTGCCTGTGCCCCCTTCTCCCGGGGAACTATGCTCGCGGCGACGATGCTCGCGGTCCCGAAGAAAGCTCCATGGCAAAGCGCCGTCAGAATACGAGCGCAGAGCATAAGCGTAAAGTTGGGAGCTAGAGCGCAGGCAATATTTCCGATGAGGAAGATGCTCATCAGAACGACGAGCGAACGCTTACGTTCCTGCCTTGAAAGCGCCAAAGCGACCTTTTGGATCTCCGCTTTCGGAAGTGCCGATACCGAAAGCCGCGACTGTGAGTGCAAGAATAGACCTTCGCATGAACCTGGAGTTCCACCTGCTCAGAACATAGAGTCGTAGATTGATTTTCTCATTCTTGAGAAATCGGATCACTGGAAGCCTGGCAATCATTACCCCTATGCCAAGAGGCCGGTGTACTCGCTGAATGGATTCTCGATCTCACCGTCAATTCGATTTAGCTATGGCCCGGATGCTGAGACATTCGAGCGCACCACCATCGCCGATCTGAAGCCGCGATATCTGGCGGACACACGCTCGCCTTCATGCATGAGGCGCAGGTAGTATTCATGCTGCAAAATTTGGGGGTTGCAAGGCGAATTTCGTGGGACGCACGACGCGGTGCGAAGGAGCAAAAGCAAATGACTGCAATTGAACCATTCCTGAACAGATTGATAGATTACGCGGGGCTCTTTCCTCCCGCAGGCCTCGATATGCTACCGTCGACCCGGAACTATGCCAGTTACCGCTCTGGTAAATATGCATGGGCTCTGGGACGCTTGATCGTCCCAGTTGCAAGGCTGACGGAATTCAGCGCGGCATTGACGGAGGTTGGCAGCGACGAGCAGTTGACACCATGGCTCCTGGGCACACTCAGCACGGGCGATGCGCAGCAAGATGCTCGTCTGATCTCTGGGCTCGATAAGAGGGTTGCAGTTGTTGATGTCCTCGAGTGCAAGGCTGCAAGCCTGGCTGAGGTGCATAAGCTGCTTTCAGCCGCGCCCCCAAAGGCAACTCTCTACGTCGAATTTCCACTGGAGAATTGCAGGCAGATGCTTCCTGTGCTGAAGGAAGGGAACGCGCGCGCAAAGATTCGCACCGGCGGAGTTACTGCCGATGCTATTCCCAGCGTCGAGCAGGTCGCGGAATTTCTCGCGGCCTGCGCCGAAGCAAAGGTTCCCTTCAAGGCTACGGCTGGACTGCATCATCCTTTGCGTTCCGTTCAAAAGCTCACGTATGAACCGGGAAGCGCATCCGCTCTGATGCACGGTTTCATCAATGTCTTCGTCGCGGCAATCATGGCCTATTACGGAGCAACAAAAGAGGAGATTTTAGCAATCTTGCATGAACACGATCCTGCCGCCTTTCACTGGAGCAGGCACGCTGTTGCATGGCGTGATCAGCAACTATCCGCGGAGCAAATCAGAGAAGCGCGAGAGAACTTCGCTATCGGCCTCGGCTCCTGCTCGTTCACTGAACCTATCGCCGACCTTTTGGATCTCGGATGGCTCTCATGAGACAAAAATAAGCTGGGTTGAATCAGCTAACAACCGCGTTACAGAACTCTCCCCTTCAGAACCTGCCGTTCAGCCTTGAAGCTGGGATCATCTTTCGGGATTTCTTCAGAAGTTCAACGAAATCAAGATCGATGAGGTGTGGTTTGCGCCTTTTCAACATCAGCTTGCAACTTGGTACTTGGGGATCGCCTATAACCTGTCATGGCAGAGTTTTCGGGCGCGACGCGAAGCGTCAATCAAATCGTTTGAAATTTCGTAAGGGCCAGTTGAAGTAGCTAGAAACGAGCGGAAACTGGTGTCCGATTTGGTGTCCCTTTGATTTCCGATTTCGTGCGATTGAGTGCAAACGAGTGCAACCTGTAATTGCGCGGAACGTACTCAAAAAAAATAACTTAGATTCTCTATGCGATCTGGTGCGACCTCATGCAAAAGAGCTGAAATCACATTTCGAGTCAGGTGCCTTCAACCGGGCCCTGCCACCTCTCCGTGCGTCCAGTTTACCCTGAATGTGGGGCGGAATAGAGTCATTGGCATAGGGTGCGAAGTTGCCGGCCGAGTGGAGCACGAAGCTGAAGACGTGGATGCGGGAATTGGCGCTCGAGGCAGGTTTCGACGCGGCCGGAGTCGCCGCCGTGCCCGAGCGGGGGAGCGGTCCGGCTGAGTTGGAGGCGGAGCGATTTGCCGCTTGGGTTGAGGTCGGCCGTGCCGCGGAGATGGAGTACCTGAAGCGCCGCGATGAGAGCGGCGCCTTGTTGCGGAGCGGGATTCATGTGGCGATGCCCTGGGCGCGCTCGGTGGTGGTCTGCGCGCTGAACTATAACGCGGTGGCGCCGCTGTCGATTGCGGAGGCTCCGGCAGGTACGGGGTGGATCGCGCGCTATGCGTGGAGCGGACGCGTGCGCGAGGATGGCGATCGATGGGGAATAATGGCTCCGACTGATTACCACGAAGAGCTGCTGGTGCGCCTGCGGCGGCTGGAGAATGCGCTCAAGGAGCGGGTTGAGTGTGAGACGCGATGCTATGTCGATACGGGGCCTCTCGTTGAGCGCTCGGTGGCCGCAGCGGCGGGGGTGGGGTGGATCGGCAAGAACACCTGCGTAATCAACCAGGGGCTCGGCTCGTGGCTTCTGCTGGGAGTGATTGTGACGTCGCTGCCGGTTGCGGGGGATGCGGTGGCGGAGGTCGCTGCCGACCGCTGCGGAGGCTGTACGCGCTGCATCGACGCCTGTCCTACGGGGGCGTTAGTGGCTCCACGCGAGATGGATGCCTCGCGCTGCATCGCTTACCTGACCATTGAGAAGAAGGGGGAGATCGCCGAAGATCTGCGCGTGCCGATGGGGCGCCAGGTGTTTGGCTGCGACATCTGCCAGGATGTCTGCCCGTGGAACCGCCGCGCGCCGGTTGCCGTAAAGGAGGGTATGGAGCCGCGGCCGGAGCTGGTGAATCCAGCGCTTGATTGGCTGGCCGGCCTGGATACAGCGGGCTTTCGCAGATACTTCGCGGGCTCGCCGCTCGAACGTACGCGGCGTAAGCGGCTGCATCGCAACGTCGCGATCGCCATGGGGAACAGCGGCGACGACGGCTTTCTGCCTCAGCTGAAGGCGTGGAGTGCTGGTGAGGATGAGGTTCTGGCCGAGAGTGCGCGCTGGGCGATCGGACAGATTCGCCGCCTCAAGGACGCCGGAACTCTTTGATCGCTGCCCTGGCTGTCGCTGATCTTTCGTGAACTGGAGGCCCGCTGCGGCCGCTTGCGCACTCTGCTAGCATCGAAGCTGGATAACGGAGGGATGCTGGCGTTCCTACAGAAGTTGTCGGCCCTCGGTCCTTCCTATATCTCTATGTTCTCAATCGTTCCGCCCAATCCAAGCGCAGACGCAAACACCGCGAACACCTCCGGTACCGGCGCTGCGGTTCGTGCGGAGATTCCGATTGAAGAGGTTTCTCCCGTCGTTCCGCAGGCGGGGGTGTGGCCGCAGGTTGTTGCGCTGCTGGGGTATATGGCGAGGACCGAGGTTCACACCTACGCGTTCAGCGTTGCGGCAAACGCCATTCTGTCGCTGTTTCCATTCATCGTCCTGCTGCTGACCGTCTGCCGAAGGGTCTTTCACTCGCGCGCGATGGAACTGGTGGTGGGGGACCTGATGCGCAGCTTTCTACCGGTGGGCCAGGACTTCGTGATGCGCAATATGGAGCTGCTGGCTCATCCGCGCAAGGGAGTTCAGGTGCTCTCGCTGGTGATGCTGCTGGTCAGTTCGACCGGCGTCTTCCTACCGCTTGAGGTGGCTTTGAATAACGTCTGGGGAGTGAAGAAGAACCGCAGTTATCTGCACAACCAGGCCGTCTCGCTGGGGCTGGCGTTTGCTGTCGGCCTGCTGGCGTTGGCTTCGGTGGCGTCGACCTCGAGTTCGAAGGCGGTCCTGGCCTGGGCCTTCTTTGGGCATACCGAGAACGCTGCCTATAACTTTGTTGCGTCGTGGTTTCTGAAGCTCTGCGCAGTTGGGGCGAGCATCCTGCTGTTTTTTCTGATCTATTGGATTCTGCCCAGTCGCAGGATTCCGCCGCGCGCCGTGATTCCGACGGCGCTGATCGTGGGGCTGCTATGGGAGCTGGCGAAGCATCTCTACGTGCGAGCGCTGCCGTGGCTCGACTTCCAGTCGGTCTACGGGCCGTTCTATATCTCGGTTGGGTTGATGATGTGGGCATTTCTCTCCGGCCTCCTATTGCTGGCCGGAGCGCACGTGTCGGCTACGCGGTACACGCTGCGGCTGGCACGGCAGGCGGAGCTGGAGGAGGCGGGGAAGAACGATGCAGATCGCTAGCGAGTCGCGACGGCTGGAGTGGCTGAAGAAGATCCCTACTGGGCTTCCCGGCGCCGTCTTCTGGCTGGCGGTGTGGTTCTGCCTTTTGTTGGCACTGCGCCTGATTCCTGGTGGAATCGGCATATTCTTCAGCATCGTGCAGGTGCTTGTCGGGATTGCTCTGGCTGCGACTGCCATTCCACTGCTGGTCCGGATCGTACGCCGCCGGATGCTGTGGAGCCTGCGCAACAAGCTAGTGCTGACCTATCTGCTGATCGGGCTGGCTCCGGTGGTGCTGTTCGTTACCCTGGTGCTGATCTCGGCTTATGTTGCTGCGGGACAGTTCGCGATCCATCTTGCCGACTCGCGCCTTCAGGAGGAACTGGCGCAGATGAGCAGCGACAACGGCCATCGCGTGAACCTCGTGGAAGGATCGTTGGAAGGGGAGCAGGTTCCGCCGATGGCGCCCGGCCCGGAGCAGGGCGGGGGACTGAGCATTCCGCGCACGCAGCTTCACCGTGAGAGCTCGGCTTACGTGAACGGCGCTCCGGTCTCTCTCGGCGCGGTACAAGGCAAGACTCCGCTGGGACTTCCTCCGTGGGCGGCCGAGCTGAAGGGTGGGCGGTTCTCTGGCCTGGTTCTCGACGGCGGCGAACTTTACCTGACGGTCGTCGATCAGCGGAGGATGAAGGATGGCCGGCTGTTGAGTCTGGTGACCAGCCTGCTGGTCGACAGCAAGGTGATGGACATGATCGCCAGCGGGCTGGGCCGCGCACAGCTGTTTGCCGAGAGGCTGGGAGGCAACGAGCCGGACACGACTTCCCGTCCGTCCGGGCCGGCGACTGCAAAATCGCGCGCGCGTGACCGCTCGCGGCGCGAGAGTTCGGTGGCCGGCGGAGTGCAGCCGCCCAAGGCGAACCTGGCTGATGTACAGGTGACCTTTCTGTCGACGCTGGGCGTGACGGACTGGGACACGGGCGAGCACGACAACATTCCGATCAAGGTCGACTCGCGGCCATCGCTGCTGTACAAGCAGCTGTTTGGGGCCTCTCTCGGCGGCATCGTGACCAGCGCTTACCGGATCGGGCTGATCGCGCTGTGCGTGCTCTTCGCATTGATCGAGCTGTTGGCGCTGATCATGGCGATCCGCTTGAGCCGGACGATGACGGCCTCAGTGGCGGACCTGTATGAGGCCACGCAGAAGATCGACCGAGGCGAGCTTGGCCACAGGATCGGAGTGACGCGCGAGGACCAGCTGGCGGAGTTGAGCCGGTCGTTCAACAAGATGACGGGCTCGCTGCAGCGTCTGCTAGTAGAGCAACAGGAGAAGGAGCGGCTGCAGAACGAGCTTTCGATCGCGCAGGAGGTACAGGCGAACCTGTTTCCGCGGCAGATTACGAGCCTTCCGACGCTGGAGCTGCACGGAGTGTGCCGGCCGGCACGCTCGGTGAGCGGCGATTACTACGATTTCCTGGTGTTTCACGAGTCGGCGCACAATGGACACGCGAGCCGCAAGGAGACGGGCGTCGGCATCGCAATTGGCGACATCAGCGGGAAGGGAATCTCTGCTGCACTCCTGATGGCGACTCTGCATTCGGCGGTTCGCGCTTATCGTTTCGCCAGCGAGGAGCTGGTGTTCAGTGAGTCGGCGGTGGCGGGGCTGCTGGCCAACCGCGACGAGCTTGGAGGTGACTGCGATGAGCTGTTCCAGTCGCCGGGACGGATTCTCTCACTGCTGAATCGGCACCTCTACCGCAGCACGCAGCCGGAGAAGTACGCGACGTTGTTCCTGGCGCACTATGATGCGAGGTCGGCGATGCTGACGTACTCGAATGCGGGCCAGCTTCCTCCGCTGGTGCTGGGGCGCGACGGGGTGGTGCGGCGGCTGGACCGCGGCGGAACCGTGGTCGGGCTGATGGACGGGATGCGGTACGAAGAGGACCGCTTCCAGATGCGCTCCGGTGACATTGTGGTGGCTTACTCGGACGGCGTGACGGAGCCGGAGAACGACTTCGGCGAGTTCGGCGAGGAGCGGCTGATGGAGGTGGTGAACCGCTATCGCGATCACCCGCTGCACGTGATCTCAAACCAGGTGATGCACGCGCTGGACGCGTGGATCGGGGCCGAGGAGCAGCCGGACGATATCACGCTGGTGCTGGCCCGGCAGGTTTGACCCCCCTCCCCCCCCTGTTTACGTAAGGCATTTATTTTCATAGAATTGATTGTTTCCTACAGCGTAAAATATTGAATACATGTGGGTTATAGGCAAGAATATTGATTCTAGAGCAGTTCCAAGGTAGTTATACCCAGGGAGTAGTGTCATAGGGCAGAGTGGTAATGGCGAGTTTTCTGCGACACGAGACGATGGGGCGAGCATTTTCCGACGATTTGCGCTGCCGGATTCTAGAGGCGTATGCGCGGGGTGGGGTGTCGCTGCGACTGCTGGCCGAGCGCTACGCGGTGAGCTTCGAGTATGTGCGGAAGATTCGCAAACAGCAACTA
>NZ_JQKI01000164.1 GCF_000745965.1 Edaphobacter aggregans DSM 19364
TGGGCTCTGTTGCATTAACCGACGTCGTGTATGGTGAGAGGCGAGTCAGGAGGCCCGCAGATGTCCGTGTTCAAGCGCCGTCGTTTTCCGGTCGAGATCATCCTGGTTTGCGTGCGGTGGTACTGCAAGTACGGAATCACCTATCGCGACCTCGCGGAGATGATGCAGGAGCGCGGAGTTGAGGTCGACGCCTCGACGATCTTCCGGTGGGTGCAGCGCTACGCGCCTGAGCTCGAGAAGCGCATTCGCTGGTATCAAGGCTACCGCTCGAGTTCCTGGCGGGTGGATGAAACCTATGTAAAGGTCGGAGGACGGTGGAAGTACTTGTTCCGAGCCGTCGACAAGTATGGTCGGTTGATCGACTTCATGCTGCTGGACCGTCGCGATACGCGCGCGGCACACAGCTTCCTGGTCAAGGCAGTGAAAACGATGCGTAACTGGCCGCCGCACTCGATCACAACCGATAAGCTGGGTTCCTATCCCAAGGCAATCCGTCGGCTGCAGCGCGAAGGCAAGTTATCTCAAGACACTGAACATCGCACATCGAAATACCTAAACAACATCATTGAGGCAGACCACGGCGGACTCAAACGAATGATCCGTCCCACTCGCGGTTTCCAGACAATGAGAACGGCGTCTGCCACCATCAAGGGATTTGAGGTCATGCGTATGATCCGACGGCGCGATTGCCTCCTATGCAAGCCCAAGGTCGCAGGCGAGATCCAATTCATCAACAAACTCTTCGATGTTGCTGCCTGAACTGCAACATACGGTAGGGGCAAGCTGTGCCTGCAACGGTTAATGCAACAGAGCCGACCAAAGACCACTACGATGAGCGGGAATTTGTGTATGACCAACACATCGCGGCCGAGAAGCCGAAGAGCTTGAGCGAGTTGAGCATTGAATGATGTTATCGTGCAAGCTTCTCTGTACCTGCCGCACCTTCGGGCACGGGAGGCAATTTGGCTATTAACTGCATAATCTTCACTACCCAGGTTGGGTGTTCGAACGAGAGCATCTTTGCGTAGTTAAGAGAATCTCTATCCCCGAGATCTATCAGAGACTCTACGTATTTCTCGAGACTTATCGTGCTCCAAGGCGAGATTGGCCGAACAGCGCTCTCGGAAAAATACCAGCGCCCAAATACGACCCAAGGCTCATTAGATTTAGAGTTCAAAAGTTTCGTCCGCAGTAACCTGATTCTTGCCAGGTCTGGTTGCTGCGCTTGCTTGTATTTGATCTGCGTCGCGGCAAAATCGGCCAGATCAGCCAACCATTCGGGAGCTGGGTCATGAGGAGGCATGTCTATGATTTGAACGCTAGAGTCGCCCGAAGCAGTCAGGAGCGAGACACCGCTCGGGCTGAAGGCGATCGTTGGAACGTCGGTCTGCGTACGCACTGGCAGATGGAGTTGTTCTCCGCTGCTTGCGTCCCAGACGCGTGCCGTATGATCGCGGCACGCAGTTGCGACCAGATTGCCATCTGGACTGAACATAGCTCTTAATACTGCTTCGCTGTGCTGAAGAGGAGGGGAGATAGGTGTGCCAGTTTTGGCGTCCCATACCATCGCCGTATGGTCAAGCGAAGCGGTCACTAGACGAGAGGCATCTCGATTGAATACTGCAGAAACAATCGAAAGACTGTGCTGAAAGATTGGGCCGAGAGGCTGCGCGGTATTTGCATCCCACGTCTTCGCCGTGTGGTCTGCCGAAGCGGTAAGAATGATGTTGCCATCCGGACTAAAGGCTGCGCCAAATATGATGTTGTTGTGCCTTAGCGGCTTGAGCTCACGCGCACCGGTCTTGGAATCGAGAAGATCGGCCACGCCATCGCCGGTTGCAGTCAATACGCGAGAACCGTCAGGGCTGAAGATAATGGAGTAGACGGCCTCGTGGTACACAACCTCAGGCGAAAGCGGCTGACCCGTGCTCGCATCCCAGATTCGGGCTCTCCCGTCATCCGATCCGGTCGCCACCTTCTTTCCATCGGGACTGAACTTCACGCACCGAATAGCTCCTGTCGTCCGCATGGGTAAACCCACTTGGCGTCCAGTTGCAACATCCCAGATTTTGGCGGTTTCATCTTCAGATCCCGTAACCACGCGTTTTCCATCCGGACTGAAGGCCGCAACGAGAACAGCATCATCGTGGTGGAGGGGGGGAGTCAGTTCCTTACCGGTCTGCGCGTCCCAGAGGCGCGCCGTTTGGTCCTCCGACGCGGTGACGATTTTTGCACCGTCAATACTATACTCCGCATCGAGAACGGCTCCCGTATGGCCTCTAAGAACCATCCCGCCGTTCGTTCGCTGCTCACTAAGAAGTTCAAAGACCAGATCAGAGGCAGGGTTGCCCTGCGGCTGCAAGCGAAGACTCTCGGCCAACCGTCGGAGCGCCTCTGGTTTGCTTCCATCTGCCGCAAGTATTTCAGCAGTGAGAAAATCTACGTAAGCAGCGCCGAAGAACTGGCGACTTGAAGTTTTAGGGTCCGCTTGACTTGCTCGTTGAGAGACCTCTTTCGGAATGGAAGAAATCTGTGCCGTGGCCTCCTGTCCTGCTGCCCAAACCTTGGCCGCAACAAAAATGAACACTGGAAGCTTTCGCATGGCTCCGGAAAGCGATTTAGGTATGTAACGCGTCATGTATTTTCTTCACCGTGATTCGTCATGGTACTCAGAAAGATTCTTGTTTAGCCACCCGTCAAACGAACAATCAACAGTAAACCGGCGTTGTTCTCTAGAAAAACGGCATCAGGGGGCGATCTCGAAAGGGTTACAGTAATCGGAAAGGCCGTTAAACGACCGCCGATTCTGGACAGAGAACGGCGGTCGTGTGGATGTAGTTTTGAATTTCGAATTCTTCGTTCAACAACTCGTCTGCCGCGGGGGGGGGGAGCAGATGCAGCTCCCCGCGGCAGACTCGTAGTGCGTGCGGGCATTGAATGTACCCACTACTGCGTCAGAAGCTCCAGTCCATTGAGCCTGGGTAGATCTGCAGCGCCGGCTGTAAAGCTTACGACAATCTGACCGCTGCTATTTGCCGTTGCGCTGAACGTTTTAACGACTGCGATGTTCTGCCCTCCAGCCGTCGCGAAGATATCGAAGTTTGTGAGTACAGGGTTGCCGTTGATGGCCACATTGAACTGACGCTTGCCTGCAGCCGTAAAGAAGGTCTCAGCAAAGTGCAGCCGCACCGTGTAACTCGCTCCAGGAGTCAGTCCGGGAAGAGTGTAGGTGAAGTTGCCACCCAGGCGATAATCCTGATAGACCGCCATGGGTGCGGCATTCGCTACCCCAACTGTTGAAACCTTGTTACCCGTGGTCGATACGCCGCCATTAGTAAAGAACTTATCAGCGACAAAGGGGGCTACAGCTGCTCCGCCGGCATTGATCTGATAGACGGCGGCTCCGGTTTGTGGCAGTTGTGGGGTGGCTGACGTCTCATTCGACAAAGCCGAAGTTCCGACACTGTTGACCGCCGCAACTTTATAGAAGTAAGTCACGCCATTGGTGAGAGGGGTGTCGACGAAACTTGTTGCCGTGATACCTGTGGCAATCGGAGTCATGCCCTCCCCACCTGCTGTCGTGCCGCGATAGACGTTATACGAGGTTGCCCCGGTGCTCGCGTTCCAGCTCAGGGTTACTTGTGCATTTCCAGCCAGCACCGTCAGATTCGACGGAGTTGCGGGGACTGTCGCGGTCGACGTACCCGAAACCTCGTTAGAGGCTGCCGAAGAGCCAGCCGCATTCGCTGCCTTGACGAAGTAGAAGTAAGTGGTTCCTGTGGTAACGCTGGTATCCACAAAGCTGGTGCCGGTTAGATTCGCCACAAGCGGAGTGGTTCCTTCAGCGCCCGAGGCGGTGCCACGGAAGACGCTATAGGAAGTTGCGCCGGTGCTGGCCGCCCAGCTAAGAGCGATCTGGCCGTTGCCAGCAACCGCTGTGAGACCGGCGGGAGGCTGCGGTACCGAGGGATTGTTGATGGTGAGGTTCAGAGTTGCCGAACCGGTGCCGGCTGCATTGGATGCACTGATGGTGACGGCGCTCGTGCCGGCGGTGGCCGGCGTTCCCGAGATCAGTCCCGAGGAGCTGACGCTCAGACCCGCCGGAAGACCGGTCGCGCCGAAGGTAGTCGGACTCTGGCTGCCCGTAATCTGGTAGCTAAAAGCTGTTCCGACAGTTCCCGTTGCAGTCAACGGACTGGTTATGGTTGGCGCTGCGGTAGCCTGGGCAAAAGAACCGAAGACCTGGAACTCAAACATCGAGTATCCAAATGTTGTATTGCGCCTGGTCCCGAACATGCGGATGTAACGTGCCGCCGGGAAGTTCAATGGTCCGCTGGTAACAATTCTGCCACCCGGAGGATTGTTGGGAATATTGACAATCTCGTTCCAATTCGAGGCGTCATTGCTCCATTGCAGATCGTAGACTTTGGCCGACGCGTTCTCCCAGTTAATGGCGATGGAGTGAACGTTGGCCGGAGCGCCGAGATCGACATAGATCCATGATGGATCAGCGGAAGCTCCCTGCACACTCTCCCAGCGGGTGTTTGTGTTGTTGTCGAAGGCATTGGCCGCGACGTTGCCACCATTCACTGTGGAAGCAAAGGCTGGTTTGAAGAGGGTCAGATTCGCATCTGTCTGCACCGCCAGACTGTGGCCATTCAAGCTACTGGTGATCAGATTTGCGTCGGAAGTATTTACAGCTCCGTCGCTATTGAGATCGTAGATAAAGTTGTTCTGAGAGACCTGATTGGTGAAATTCGCCTGCACCGCGGCAGCATCGAATTGATTGACCACATGATCCCCGGTGACATCGCCCTGCAAGATGTCGAACGGGACGTCCGCAGTACCAGCAATACTCGCGCCAGCCGTTGTGGGCAGAATACCATCAAGATGGAGATTAAGTGCCTGGATATCCTGCACTCCGGTCAACTCTACAGTAACAACGGTGTTCGTGGAATCGTACGTAACAGACGATACCTGACCCACCGCAGGTTGAGTGATACCGGGCTGCACACCCAAACTGGCTGTAATTCCAGTGACTGGTGCCGCGAAGTGGAGGAAGAGGTTGTAGGTGCCGGAGACAGATCCGCTCCGCGGCTCGGTTTGAGGTGCTGTTGCCGGAAACAGGGTGATTCCGAAGGTACCGGCACGACCTTGCGTCTGGCTAGAAACTACATCGATGACCGGGGAAGCCAAAGCATTGGTGACTTGCTCTGGGGTGAGCGCTATGTTGTAGAGACGGACTTCATCGACCAGCCCCTGGTAGCCTTCAACATTGCTCGTGTTCTGCATTCCCATCCAAAGGTCGCCGGCACCGTCTGCCGCCTGTGCCGGTCCGCTAGCCTCCAGTACGCCGTTGACGTATAGGCTGCGGGTTCCAGCAGTACCATCCTGAACCAGTGCAACGTGCGTCCAGGTATTCAGTGCTGCGGCAGGACCTACCAGATCGCCAGAGGGACCACGGGCAATCCACTCATTCGCGGCATTGATATAGATACCGTACTCATTGCCCTGATCTGCCGACTTGGCGATGATTGTCTGTTCCGCTCCCTTGAAAGCGACAGGATTGATCCAAGCCGATAGTGTAAAGCTCTGATTAAGGCCGAATTGCAGAGCTGCATTATTGGGCACTACGATGCGATCGATCGCGGTTGTGCCGTGGAAGACCCATCCGCCATTGACATATCCGCTGGCGGTGAAGGCCGCTTCGCCGCAGGAAGTTCCAGAATGGCCGTTTCCGCTCACATCGAAGACATTGACAGGGCAAGAAGTATTGTTCGTGCTCGTACCATCATCCATATTCCAATAGGCAACCAGCCCAGGAGAGGAATACGTCGGGAAGGTAGTTGCAGAGGCAACGTTGCTCGGATTTGAGTTTGCACCATTGCTGGCCACAATCTCATAAAAATAGGTCGTCGACGAGTTCAGTTCACTGTCGGTAAAGGTGGTGACGTTTGCCGGGACTGAGCCGACCGCTGTGAAGGTTCCAGTCGCACTGGTCGAGCGCTTGATCAGGAAATTAAATCCCGACTGTGTAGTCGCGTTATTCGTCCAGGAGACGGTTATCTGGCTGGCGGATTTGGCAGCAGCCGTGGTGTTTGAAGGCGCTGGCGGAGATCCTGCCTGGGGCGGGAAGAGGCCGGAGACCTGAAGGTAACCGACGTTCGTTTGAGTGTTGAAGCAGGTTAAGTAGACCTTACCGTTTGCCACGATCGGCAGGCTGAACTTGGTCGTCGTGCATGTACCGCCGCCCTGTGTAGGAAGAACAGTATTGCCGGAGAAGATGGAATTCGAAACATTGGTTGCATCGTAAGCCCTAAGCGCATTGCTCAGGATCCAGACGATGCCGTTGCTGGTTCCATTCGCGGAGATGAAGACGCTGGTGCCTCTGTTCCCGTAGGTATCGGCGGAGGAGATGGCTGTCGGCGAAACGTAATTGCCGGTCGCCGGATCGAATTGCACCTGACGCTGCTCCAGATGTCCGCCACTGGGTGCATAGTAGATATTCCCGTTGAAATAAGAAGGAGTTAGAAAGAGCTGATGGGCGCCTGGCTCGTCGATCTCCTGAATAGCGCTCGAATCGTTCGGATTGACGCCTCCCAAGTTATCGCGATCTAGCACATACAAGATCCCTGCTTTTCCACCGCCAACCATGATGTGGTGATGCGTCCCCTGCGTCTGGTCCGGCAACAAAAGCATGCCACCCGCCCCAAGATCCATATCGCCAAGCGTTGCCCAGTTATTCGGCGTAAA
Organism: Edaphobacter aggregans DSM 19364; assembly: GCF_000745965.1. Classification (GTDB taxonomy): domain Bacteria; phylum Acidobacteriota; class Terriglobia; order Terriglobales; family Acidobacteriaceae; genus Edaphobacter; species Edaphobacter aggregans. Next base: position 6,754 of record NZ_JQKI01000164.1, read on the forward strand.
CCACTTGGTTGTATCTGAGAAAGCCAGCCCTATCTCCCCGGTGGTGTTAGTGGGCAGCTTGAGGACGCTCTCGCCCCAATCGCTTGTCGCAGGATTGGGAGACGTCTTGTTATCCAGGGTTCCGTTTCCGGTGACGACATACATATTCCCGGCCGCATCGATGGCCGGTCCAGCTCCCGATTGCCATATTCCCGCCTCTTGGGCAGTATTGTTGGGAGTCGTGTTGAAGGTCTTTACCAGTTGGAGGGTCTGGGCGTCATACCCCAGAATCTCGCCGTAATACGGTCTCGTGTCACTGTGGGAGGCATAGCTGATGTAGACCACGCCATTGTAGAGCACCATCGCTGCCCGCGTGTGCTCGTGCAGTGGAGAAAAAGGGATTTTATTCGGCCCCGGAGAAGGTTCCGGATCCAAGTCGCCCGCACCGATAGCTGGAGGAATACCGGTAAAGGAGGGGTTCACCAGTACCGGACTGCCAAACTTTGGATTGCCCGTCTTCAGATCGAGCGCGTAGAGAAACTGCTGATAAGGAGGATTGACTGCTGGATTTTTAACCTTCACGACGATGTAGATCGTGCCGCTGGTTTTATCGATGACCGGCGTCGTCGTTATGGATAAATTGCCTAGGATGTCTGACGAACCCACATCCGATTGAGGAACAGGCTGTGATCCCGATGGTATGAGGTTGTCATGCCACAGCGGAGAGGAATTGGTCCCATTCGGGTTGACTACCTGAGGGTCCGCGTCCGCATCGAAGGCGTACAAACTACCCGCCTCGGTTGCGACATACACGACGTTATGCGACCTTCCATCAGGAAATGTGCCGGGAAGCCCGTTCGATGTATTTGAGCTTACATAGAGAGGCTGGCCATAGGTCTGACCATCCGTCTGCTGGGTAAAAAGCAGCCCGAAACTTCCCGTAGCGCCAACGTTCGCGGGAGTGAGCACCGTCTCGCTTGAGTTCAAACCAGTATGCTGCAAACTTCCTTGCCAGGTCGTGATATCGACCTGCGCAAAAGCGGCTGACACAAACAAGGCAAAAACAAACGCCATGAAGAGTGAGCGAAACAATGATCTATATCGCAAGAAAGCCTCCACTTTCAAATTACAAATTGATGCAAAATGGCGTCACCGGTACCTGGGTGGTCGTTCAGAGCCTTTCGGACGAACATTAGCCTGGCAAGGCTGAACAAGTTTTTAAAACGGAAGTTCCTGCGGGAGACACTGCCGACCTGCGCCGGGTTGCATTCAATGCCCCTACGGCGTCATTTCTACAGAGATACATAACTGTGATACTGCGTCGGCGACTGCAGATTCCGAATCCGCAGTCGCCGTATTAATCCGGCGACTGCGGTGTTATCGGGGTCGAAGATTACTGGATTTCGATGGCACTCAGCATCGACGTATTGACGACATTGCTAAACACAATCACGTATTGACCGCTCGAGCTTGCAGGCACGTTGAATTCCTCAATGATCGCCTTGTTCTTCGCGCCCGAAGCCGCAAGGATGTCAAAGTTCGTCAGGACCTGCGTTCCGTTGATGTTGACGTTGAAAGTGCGCGAACCACCTGTGGAAAAGTAGGTTTCGGCAAAATGCAACCTTACCTTCTTTGTCTCTCCGGGGATGAAGCCGGGGATGATGTAGCTGAAATTGCCGCTGCGCGCTTTCTGATACACAGACATTGGCGCCGGATTGACAACACCGGTCAGATCGATGGTGTTGGCGTGGGAGATAAGCCCTCCGCCGGAAAACAATTCGTCGGCAACAAAGTTACCAACCGCTTGACCCTGCGAATTGATGCTTATGCTGCTGATGATCGGGCAAGCCGCTGTGGAAGAAGTTACAACGTTTGATGGTCCCGACACTCCAGCGGCATCAACAGCTTGTACGGCGTAATAGTAGGTAGTGCCGCACATGAGAGTTTTATCGTCGAAGGACGTGGTCGAGAGTCCGCCAGCAATAAGAGTGTCAACTGATGGCGCGAAGCCGTCCGGCCCTCCTGGCGGCGTGGTGCTGCGATATACGTTGTAGCCCGAAACTGTGCAGCCATTGGGAGCAGTTGCGGCATTCCAGGTAAGGCTTACGTCAGAGAGACTCGGCTCTCCGGTTAACGCAGCAGGCGCATTGGGAGCGCCAACACAACCGGTGGAACCGGGAGTTGTGGGCGTAAGCGTGATGGCATCCATGCGCGAAACGCCTTCCCGGGTAGTGTTGAAGAATTGAATGGTATTTACTCCCGCATTCAGAGGAATGGTGATGGTGATATCCTGGAATGCTTCAAAATCGCCAGTTACCGGGAAGGGTACCGCAGAATTGATGACTACGCCGTTCACCATAACTCCCGCATACCGAGTCTTAACTCCCGGGAAGAGACCCTGAGCGAAGGCATAACGAACATCCATCGTGTAATTGCCGGCGGCCGGCACCACAACATTGTTAAATGTCGCGGTCCCCACGATGGTATACGCCATATCGATAGTCGTTAGCTTTGGATCGATGGCGCTCGCGGAATGGATGTTAGAGGGGAACCAACCGCTCAATGTCTCGAAACAATCGAAGCCGCCGATGAGCGAGTCTGCGAAGAAAAAACGCAGTCCACCGCCAGGCACCGAAACACCGGCAACCGCGCCGCTCCCCCCGGTAGGCGGTATGTTCGCGGGACAGGGACCAGCAAAAGCAGTCAAAGAACTAAACAAAACCACAACAAATGCAAGAACCTTCTTGTTCATCACATATCCTTTCAGTTTTGAAGATCAAGAGATTAGTAGACTTTTCGCATTATGGGGTGGGGAGAAGAGGGGCACACTAGCAGACAGGAACCTCTCCATATGTGTATGGAGTATCTTCAAATCCTTTGCTCGCGATAGAAATGCAACACAGAACGACACATTACTTTAGTTTCAATTAAGTTTCAATTATAGCACGCACAGAGTTACGTTAATTTTTAGTTGCGACTTACAACATAGAACTGACAACAACATAGAGTACGCTGGGGGGTATTACTTTGGTAATGCAACTCACGAGCAAGTTCCGGCTCTCTGAGGACTGTCAGCGGTTTACTCATCGATGCTCAAAAGCGAAAGAATTGATCTTGACAGCGGTGGAGATTACGGAAGCGCAGTACACACAGATTAAGAATGTGTTGCCGGTGCAGCGTGGCAACGTGGGGATGAGCAACCTGCAGGTACTCAACGCGGTGTTATATGTGGCTGAGCAGGGCTCTACCTCTCCGCTCAGTTCGAACGACTGGCCGCACGAAGAGGTAGCAAACGAGCGCTCATCGCGGCTCTGTTGCATTAACCGTTGCAGGCACAGCTTGCCCCTACCGTATGTTGCAGTTCAGGCAGCAACATCGAAGAGTTTGTTGATGAATTGGATCTCGCCTGCGACCTTGGGCTTGCATAGGAGGCAATCGCGCCGTCGGATCATACGCATGACCTCAAATCCCTTGATGGTGGCAGACGCCGTTCTCATTGTCTGGAAACCGCGAGTGGGACGGATCATTCGTTTGAGTCCGCCGTGGTCTGCCTCAATGATGTTGTTTAGGTATTTCGATGTGCGATGTTCAGTGTCTTGAGATAACTTGCCTTCGCGCTGCAGCCGACGGATTGCCTTGGGATAGGAACCCAGCTTATCGGTTGTGATCGAGTGCGGCGGCCAGTTACGCATCGTTTTCACTGCCTTGACCAGGAAGCTGTGTGCCGCGCGCGTATCGCGACGGTCCAGCAGCATGAAGTCGATCAACCGACCATACTTGTCGACGGCTCGGAACAAGTACTTCCACCGTCCTCCGACCTTTACATAGGTTTCATCCACCCGCCAGGAACTCGAGCGGTAGCCTTGATACCAGCGAATGCGCTTCTCGAGCTCAGGCGCGTAGCGCTGCACCCACCGGAAGATCGTCGAGGCGTCGACCTCAACTCCGCGCTCCTGCATCATCTCCGCGAGGTCGCGATAGGTGATTCCGTACTTGCAGTACCACCGCACGCAAACCAGGATGATCTCGACCGGAAAACGACGGCGCTTGAACACGGACATCTGCGGGCCTCCTGACTCGCCTCTCACCATACACGACGTCGGTTAATGCAACAGAGCCCA
>NZ_JQKI01000165.1 GCF_000745965.1 Edaphobacter aggregans DSM 19364
GGCCTCCATCCCGATCAAAGAGGTCTGCATGTTCGCGGTGAAGGCAATCAACTGCTTCTGGGTGAACTTCTTCTTCAGCAGCACCTTGCAGTTATCGCCAAGAGCCACCAGGTGAAAGGTCGTCTTGCCAAGGTCAATGCCTACGGAACGAATCTCCATGTCGATGATCCTCCTTCAATCTGCCTATAAGATCCTCATCACCAGGATGAGGTTTAAGCGGCGGACCATCTCAGTAACCCCGTTTTGCGCGCACTTCGGCCGCTGCGGTCTGCGTTGCTTTGTGAGCTTCAATAGCTTGTTCGGTAGCCATAGGTGGGAGCGTCGCCAATCAACGTGACAAGCTGGCAGTTGTATCTTGGGAGCTATGAAGAAGCCTGGCCAAAAGAAGAACGCATTCGTGCCGGAGGATGCGTTGGTTACGTCGAAGGTGCGAAGGTCGGTGCCGTTTGAGTTTGTGCTCGATGCGCTTACGCCGCTCGAGCCGCGGACCCATCCGATGTTTGGATGTCTTGCGGTGTATGTGGGAGAACAGATCGTCCTGATGCTGCGTAACAAGGCCACGGAGATGCAGGACAATGGGGTCTGGATAGCGACGACGGAGGAGCACCATGCCAGCCTGCGGCGGGAATTTCCGAAGATGAGGTCGATTCAGCTCTTTGGCGGCAAGATTGGTGGCTGGCAGGTGCTGCCTTTTGACGCGCCAGACTTTGAGACGGCGGCGTTGCGGGCGAGCGAGCTTGTGCTGCAGCAAGACCCACGGATCGGGAATGTGCCGAATGCGAGACGGACTGCGGCTGGAGCCAAAACCGGTCCGCGCGGCAAGCCTGCCCGGAGCGCGAGGACGATGCGGAGTGGTCGGAAGAAGACTCAGTAGAGTCCGCAATCCCTTGCGTCCAGAATCAAGAATTAGTATCGTGTTCCGAACAACAACAGCTTTCATGGGCCCAGGAAGACCACCGACCACCCGGTGCATATCCACCTCGCGAAAGTCAAACAGGATGCCAGAACCGACGACTCTCCAACCACCAGCTCTAACTCCACGCATCACCAACCTCATCGCTGCAATTCTCCTCGCCATCATGGCGATCCTGCTGGTCACCTCCGTACGCCAGCAGTCCCAGACCTTCGATGAATCGACCCATCTCTTCGCCGGCTTCGAATACTGGAAGCACGGCGACTTCGGCAGAAATCCCGAACACCCACCCTTCGTAAAACTCCTCGCCTCCCTCCCGCTTCTCCCCCTGGGCCTCCATGAGCCCCCTCCTTTTCCCTTCCCCTACTTCAAAGCTCAGGACATCTTCAACGCCTCGCAACTCCTTTACAGCGCCGACGCAGACGCGATCCTCCTGCGCGGCCGTCTCATGATCACCCTCCTCAGCCTCACCCTTGGCCTGCTCGTCTACTTCGCCACCAAAGAAATCTTCGGCCCCCTCGCCGCGGTCCTCGCGCTCTTTCTCTTCGCCTTCGAACCCAACCTGCTCGCCAACGGCGCCATCGTCACCACCGACATGGGTCTCGCCTTGTTCTTCTTCGCCTCCGTCTACACCTTCTATCGCTTCTGCACCAAACCCTCCGCTGCACGTCTCGCACTCTGCGCCGTGGCAACAGCACTCGGCATCGTCGCCAAACACTCCGGCGTCCTCATCCTGCCCACACTGGTCCTCCTCGCGCTGGTCGATCTCTTCCTACCCTTCTCGGGACAGATTGCCAATTCGTACGACAGGAGACGTCAGCTTCGACAACTCGGCTTAGCGCTTCTTGCCATCGCCGTCTTCAGCTACGTCGTCCTCTGGGCCTTCTATGGCTTCCGCTACGCTGCGCGCCCCGGCCAGCTACAGATCACCCCTTCTCTCTCCGCCTACTCCGGAACGCTCATCCACCTGCACCAGCGCAGCGTTATCGACTTCCTCGCACGTCATCGTCTTCTTCCCGAGTCCTACCTTTACGGCTGGGTCGACATCCTTCTCAGCCAGGGTACCCGTCCAACCTTTATCTTTGGTCATCTGTACAGCACCGCCCAATGGTTCTTCTTCCCTGCCGTCTTCCTCCTCAAGACCACCCTCACCCTCATGCTCTTTCTTCTCCTCCTGCCCTTCGCCCGCATCTACGGACGACGGCGAGAACTCGTCTTCTTCTCCCTCCCTATTGCGTTCTTCCTCGTCGCCGCCATCTTCTCCCACATCAACATGGGGGTGCGTTACCTTCTTCCCATCTACCCCTTCTGCATCGTCCTCGCCTCTGCCGCCGCGGCCTCTCTCTTCACGCGCTCAGTCGTAGGCAAAGTCGCCGTCGCCGCTCTGCTTCTCCTCACCGTCTTCTCGTCCCTCCACTCCTACCCGAACTTCCTCGCCTACTCCAACGAGCTCTTCGGCGGACCCGCCCACACCTATCGTTTCGCCACCGACGCCAACGCCGACTGGGGCCAGGGTCTCAAGTGGACCAAAACCTATCTCGACCAGCATCCCGACCCGAACTGCTGGTTCGACTACCACGGCAATCCCACCGTCCAACCCGCGTATTACGGCATCCACTGCAAACCGCTGCCGGGCGGCTTTTCGCATCTGCTCGGCATGGGAGGCGCGCCCGTCCCATCTACCATCAGCGGCACATTCCTCGTCAGCTCCACTGAAACCGACGGCCTCTTATGGGGTCCCGACACGCTCAACCCCTACCAGCTCTTCCACGATCGCACCCCCGACGCCACCATCGGCAACATCATCTTCGTCTATCGAGGAACGTTCAACGTCCCGCTCCTCGCCGCCGAATCGAACGCCGCAGCCGCCACCGGTCTTCTACGTCAGGGCCGCCTCCCCGAGGCACTGGCGCTGGCACAAACCGCCGCCCAGCAGGCCCCCGACGCTGCAGACGTTAACTTCGTCCTCGGCCAGACACTGCTCGCATCAGGTCGCATCCCGGAAGGCCAGCAAGTCATGGCCAAAGCGCTCCGCCTCGCCCGCGCGAATCATCCCGACTATCAAACCTACCTCATCAGGCAGCTCGAGCACCCCCAGGGTCACCCCTGAACTCAGGTCTCGCCGCCCAGGCAGAGGAGACGCGATCAATCCCCGGTCGTGGACGTGTGATCCAGACACGATTTTGATATTCCATTCTAGACACGCGGCCTCTCCTCACTGGTTCCTGCGACGTTACTGGATGTTCTGCCTTGTAGATGGCCTCTTCAGCTTTTGCCTTGAGCGGAGACTCGAAGAAGTCAATCTCAGCAACCTCTTCAAACCGCCGTTTCAGTCGCGTCAGTTGCGTCGAGAATCCCTGGGTGGACGGCTTCAGTTGTTGAAGCTCCCGTATGAGTGCCGCATAGTCCGGTTTGCGCTCTTCGCGAAACTTGCCCTTGAGAACGTCTGACGGAAGATCGTCGATTGCCCGCACCTGAAGCACTGAGGCCTCGCCTTTGAATCCCCTGATCGCCGTAGCCAGCCATTCGAGCCGCTCCTGATTCGCTGGCGTGTTTGGCAACACGTAGCCGGAATTGCGTAACGCGAGCGTCCCGTACTTCTGGAGCTTTCTCCATATCCCAACCCTCTCGCTGGTCCTCTTTGACGGCAGGCTGAAGATCAGCAACAGCCAAGGCACGGAGTCGTGGTGTTGGTGTAATATTCATTACACGCCAATGTTACAGTATTTGCGTAGAATTTGGAACTGCCCACACGCTCACGGCGACGCAAGAACACGCGGTTGGGCGAGCTTGTTCAACAATCTGGTCGAAGCCTCGTTTTGATCCAGGGAGCTGACGCGCAGGCAGCCGACCTGTTGGCCTTTGGACGGCATGCGCGTTCGAGCGGGCCGAGGTGTCCGCAGAACCGCAAAACATGCAGAGTTTTTTGGGCGTAAGGGCCGCCACCGAAATTTCCTTATTCAAAAGCAGTGGCCGTCGCCCACCGGATGAGCGCCGCCCTGCTTCCCGTAACTCTCGCAACCGGGTGCAAGAGCAGCCCGCCGCAGCAAGCGGGAGTGACGAATTCGGATGGGTCGATCACCAACCCGGACGGTTCAGTCACCTACCCCGCGGGCTCCAATCAGGCCAGCCGCGAAGGTGCCCCCGCAAACGCGCCCGCCTACGCCCAGTCCGCCCACGCCCATCCCACACAAGCGCTACCCCCTGAAGCTCCTCGCCGCGTGACGATTCCCAGCGGCGCCTCCGTTGTCATCCGGACCACTGAAACCCTGAGTGCAAGTCGCAATAACATCGGGGACAGATTCACTGGCGTCTTGGATCGGCCCCTGGTAGACGCTGCTGGCAAGATCGTCGTACCTAGCGGCACCCAGGTCGCAGGAGAGGTCGTAGCGGCAAAGGGTAAGGGCCGTTTTGCCGGCGCGGGAGATATCGGCATCGAGCTCACCTCTATCGGAAATGGACGTGTGAGCACAAGCGAGTATGAGGCTGTAGGCAAGGGACGAGGCAAGCGAACCGGCGCCTTCGTCGGTGGAGGCGCCGGACTGGGAGCACTCGTCGGCGGACTGGCCGGCGGAGGTAAAGGCGCACTGATCGGCGGACTTTCAGGTGCGGGTGCCGGCACAGTCGCAGGCGCCTACACCGCCAATCGCGACGTCGTCATTCCGTCCGAGTCCGTCGTGACCTTCCGCCTCAGGTCTCCTTTCGTTCTCTAAGTTGCCCGGTTTGGCCAGGAGCGCTCAGCGATGCTTGAAAGCTGACGCTGCGCTCCCTGCTCGATCGCTCCACGATGGCCAAGATGGAGCCGCTGGTCGGCGCCGCGCTGGAATACAGGTTGAGTACGTGTTCACGCGAACCGGGGGCTGTGGGTGCGACTTGATGGGACTCACGGCGTCAACGTGAACCAGCAATCAGACGATAGATATGTGCTCCATATTTTTGCACGATACTCATGCCAATGCCCGGCACAGCCAGTAACTCCGCATCGTTGTGGGGACAGTTGGTAGCGATACCTTTCAGCGCTCGATCGCCAAAGATCCGAAATGCCGGAATGTGTCTGCGCTCCGCCTCGCTCAGGCGCCAGGCACGTAAAGCCTGTTCAATGCGAGTCTCTTTCTCTGGCTCGCACGCAGTCGTTCTTGTTCTCGGCGGCCTGGATTGGGTTCGACCGGTGGTGTTTGGAGAAGCGTTAGACTTACTGGATTTCTTCTGGCGCTTGCGCTTGGAAACGGGCCGTCCAGCGTCCTTCATAACGAAGAGCACCGGCGTAGTCTGATCGGTGGCTCGCCCCGCTGGAGTAAGGCTGACAGTGCGGTAGGGAATCTGTTTGCCTTGTTTTTCGAAGACAGCATCCGCAAACTTGATGAGTTCTGCCCGGGCCATGGCTCCAAGGACTTCTTCGAAGTTGTCTCGGCTCATCTCGCCTCCGGGACAAAGCTCGGCGTGCAGCTTGCCGGTCGATTTGTTGGAGACGGTCTGCAAGGCGCGCAACACTCGATGAAGAATTGTTCGTTCCTCTTCCGTCGCGGTTCGGAATCTTTGGGCAACGCACTTGGCGGGAGCGCAGAAATCGCACACGCCACAAGCCCTGGCACTATCCGACGTATCGCCGAAGTGACGAACAAGGGACGTCATGCGGCATTGATTGCTTTCCGCAAAACGAATCATCTGATCGATCTGCGCCCGCTTCTGCTCGCCCTGCAGGATGTAGGACGCGCGCCATAGCCCCTCGCCCTGGCTGACATTCTCCGCAAAGTCCAGCACAGCCCCCTTATGGATCCAAAGCTTCTCGATGATTTTGTCGAAGAGTTCTTCCTCCATCGCCACGGATTTGCGCAGCGCCTCCTTCGGTTGGGGTTCTGTACGAAGGCTTGCAAATACGCGATCCAGCAGTGGAACGGCCGGGTAATCCCGACTGAAGAAGAAGTCATGGGTATGACGGTCTCCATACGAGTGCATCAAAATGGCGCGACTCGTTTTTCCGTCGCGCCCAGCGCGGCCGATCTCCTGGTAATACCCTTCCAGACTGCCTGGCAGGGCGGTGTGAATCACGGTTCGGATATTCGTCTTATCGATCCCCATACCGAACGCCGTGGTTGCCACCATGACGTCCAGCTTGCCCGCCATGAATTCTTCCTGCACTTGCCGCCGTCGCTCGGCATCCAGTCCGGCATGGTATACGGCTACGGCAAACTCGCTTGCCCACTCTTCCGCCAGAGCGTCAGCCTGCTTGCGCGTAGGGGTGTACACGATGGCTGGGCGGTGTTTGTCTTCGAGCAGGATCTCTCGAGCGAACTGAGGCCGTTGCGAAGGCAAAGCTTCTACAAGCTCGATGCCGATGTTTTCGCGGCGGAAACCATGGATGAAGTGTGCGGGCTCAGTCAAGCCTAGCTGAGTTGCAATGTCGTTCTGGACCAGCGGTGTTGCTGTGGCCGTGAGCGCCAGCATCGGAGCAGGACGAAGACCAGGTAGATACTGGCCAAGCATCCGATAGTCAGGTCGAAAATCGTGGCCCCATTGCGAGATACAGTGCGCTTCATCGATCGCGATCAGTGATGGTTTTCGCTTGGCCAGCATTTCGGGAAAGCCTGCTACCCGAAGTCGTTCGGGAGCAATGAAGAGAAACTGCAATTTGCCGCCGAGGTAGTCGGAACAGATACGGCGCGATGTTTCACGATCACGACCTGAATGGATGCATTCTACAGCGAGGCCTTTCTCTTTCAGCTTCTGCACCTGATCGTCCATCAATGCTATGAGTGGACTGATCACGAGAGTGGTTCCACCTCGTGCCAATCCAGGCAGCTGGTAACAAAGCGACTTGCCCGAGCCGGTCGGCATGACAAGCAGCGCGTCTTTTCCCGCGGTTACTGCCCGACAGACGGCTTCCTGGTTAGGGCGAAACTGGGCGAAGCCGAACGCGTTTTGCAAAAGCTCGGGGAGGCTTGTGCTGTTGAGGAATTTCTTTGGACTGGGGAGACCAGAAGGATCGGAAGTCTTTGTCGATGCGGGGGGCGGTGGCGCAAGTTGAACTGGCGAAGTCTGACGAACCTTGCTGACAACCGAACGCACGTATTGACTGATGCCATCCAGGAATGGCTCCAGCTGGGATTCACCGAGTTGGATCTTCTTGAGAAAGGCCTCCCATTGGCCGGTCATCGCGGGACTCTTGACTTCGGGATGAACCACTTCTACAAGATGGATCCCCTTTTCTGTTGCCTCCAGACTCTTCCCCGAGCGAACGATATAGCCACGCTTCAATAGCACTTCGATCGTGGCCGCCCGTGTGGCAGGCGTACCGAGGCCCGTCTCTTTCATCGCCTCGGACAGTTCTTTCTCGTCGAGGCTTTGTCCCGCCGTCTGCATCGCGGTCAAGAGTGTGCCCTCGGTAAATCGCTTCGGGGGTTTGGTCTTCTTTTTCTTGGCCTCTATATTCGCGATGTCCTGTGGCTGTCCTGTGGCAAGATTTACTGGCAGGATCTGCTCCGGAGTTTTCTCCTCATCCCTGCCCTTTGTCTCTCTGTTTCGCCCCTCCGATCCAACGTCAAGGACCTTCCAACCCAACTGTTGCACGACAGTCCCCGTGGTTCGATAGCGGTCCACGAATTCCTCATGCGTGATCACGGTAATCACGGTCGTCACGGACTGAATGTGATCGTCATGCCACATCATGAGGAAGCGGCTGCAGATCAAACCGTAAATCTTGCGTTCCTTTTCCGTCAGGTTGGCCTTCTCTGGGGAAACCGCATTGGGAATGATGGCGTGATGGTCGCTCACCTTACTGTCGTCGACAAATCGCTTTCCAAGTTGGCGCTCCCCTGTTCCTGCAGCCAGTTGCTTCTGATAGCTTGCGGAAACTGCAGCGACAATGCCTGGAGCTGTAGCGGCAACGTCAACAGAGAGATGACGACTATCCGTCCTTGGATAGCTGATCAGTTTGTTCCGTTCATAGAGTGCCTGCGCGATATCAAGAGTCTCTTGTGCACTAAAGCCAAACAGACGATTCGCATGCCGCTGCAGCTCAGTGAGGTCGTAAAGCAGGGGTGGTTGCATCCGCTGCGTCTCGGAAGAGAGTGACTCAATGACCGCTTCTCCCGCACGAGCGCGAAGGATGATGCTTTTGGCATCCTGGCCATCGGCAGGCAATCGCGAGTTGTTGGCCTGAGCGTTGTTGCCCTTTTTCGACCCTGTTTGCGGACGGAACCATGTGCCTTGATAGGTTTCCTTATCCTGATTTTCCCGTCCCTGAAACGTCGCGACAACCTCGATGTAGTCTTCGGAGACAAACTTGCGGAGGGTAAGTTCGCGATCGACAAGCATGGCCAGAGTCGGCGTCTGCACCCGTCCGACGGAAAGCTCCTCATTATAGAAAAGTGAATAGGCCCGTGACAGATTCATGCCAACAAGCCAATCGGCTCGGCTTCGGCCACTGGCCGCGTCCGCCAATCGATCATATTGGCTGCCTGGGCGAAGATTGTCGAACCCTTTTCGGATGGCATCCGGAGTCAGCGAGGAAATCCAAAGTCGGCTGACCGGCTTTTTGCTTTCGGCCGCATCGTAGATGTAGCGGAAGATCAGTTCGCCTTCCCGCCCAGCATCCGTCGCGCATACTATCCGCGACACACGCGCCGACGTTAGAATCTTTCGCACCACTTCGAACTGATCTTTGGTTCGCTCGTAGACAACCAGTGGCCACTGCTCGGGCAGGATCGGCAACAGATCCATGCGCCATTGCCGCCATTGAGGATTGATTTCGTGCGGTTGTGCGAGGGAAACCAGATGTCCAATCGCCCAGGTGACCACATAGCCGTTTCCCTGGAGATAGCCTTCGCCCCGCTTGTCGGCTCCGAGAACACGGGCAATGTCTCGTGCGACAGAAGGCTTTTCAGTCAGGACCGCAACGGTACTGGATTCGCTTGCTTTCATTTGTACCTTCAGATCTAGACGCTCAACTCGATCGTAAATTGTCGACCTCTGCTTGCTACGGGGAGAATTGCGTTCGAATCCTCCAATAAAACAGTGGACGGACCGGCAATCGTCAGGTCTGAGGTCTTGACGCGAGTACCAAACAACATCACTGCCTGTGCATGATCGTGGCGACGCGAGGTCCAGCCAGTCCTTGTGCATCCGGAAACTGAGAATAGAGGGCCTCTGCCCATCTCCGGATACTGAGCCTTCGTCGTGTCGATCAGATGGGCGCGGTCGATTCCAAGTTTGTGAAGCGCGATGGTACTCAGGTCGATGAGGCGCAGGTCGATCGCAGGTAGGACGATCGTGTGGGCCTTGCGTACCATCTTCCGCTTCGAGACGGGCTTGAAGCCGGTCTTGAAGGGAAGATCATGAAAGATCGTCTCCATAAGTGCGCAGTCGAGGGTCGTGCCGGCGTAAAGCGTCGGTATGACGGCGCCGTCTGTATCGTGGATTGGACTGAAGCGAGCGTTCCCATTGAGTTTGGGTTGAACTGGTTTCCGAGGTAAGCATCGTCGTGAACCCGATGCATCTCGCGACCACATTCCCAGGTGATCAGGGTTGCGTTGAGAGGGCCCGCCGGCGGCAGATTGCTCGCCACCGGCTTAGCCATGCTGAACTCCCTCGACTTCGTCCTTCGCAGCAGCGATGACTCGTTCGGGATCCGCAGCGAGGAGATCCTGTGGACGCTGGTCATTCAGAAAGCTGTTGAGCCCCGCAAACCAGAATGCGAGTCCCCAACTGTCCTTCGTGTCACCAAAGACGCGCAGGATATCCGCTACTGCCTTGTAGGGGCGATAGTTTTCATCCGGATTGAGAGCGTATATCGGAAAGTAGTCAGTCCCCTTGTGATGGATCGCGAAGATCGTTCCATCCCGCTTCCACTTGTTCGGTTGAGCACTGGGATTATTCGCGCTGTACCCAGCAAGCTTCGCGATCTCGCCTGCAGGGAGCAGGTCGCCACTATTCAGGATGGCCGACTTCGCGTCGACCATCATGCGCGCCTGCGCAAGAGCTGCATCCGGGATCGCAACCTCAGGAAGCAAAGCGCTAACGATCTTGTCGATTGCCTCGTGCTGACGTTGCCGCATGAGTTGGGGATAAAATTCGGTCACCCTACGGATCATCAATTCGAGAAGATGCATCTCGTCATCGTTCGCAAAAGTGACTGCCAGAGCCCGGCGGGCCGTCGAGCGATGCAGAAGCTGGATCACCTCTGGGCCAGTTCCCACCATGACCGTGGGAACCTCCCGGTGGAGTTCTTTGGCGTTGGACATGTTTCACCTCAAAACGGGCGTTCCGTCTCCGTATAATGCATATTATCACGATTTCACAATAATCACCATTATAAGTACCCGCCGCCTTTAGGGTAAGTTGTCATATTCCTTAACCTGTAGAACGAATACACTCATTCGAAAGGGTTTGAGTTACGTCGGCTGTTAGGGGAGGAGACCGAGTCGAGCACCATTTCCGGAGCAAGCCCTGGGGCGGGGTGAAGGCAGAAGGCTCCCCTTTCTTGCTTTCGGAAGGGTTGAGCACCAAAAATGAGCTCAGCCTTATTCGGAGGCTCCGGTTCCTTGCCCGGCTTGTGAATGATCAACCCCTGTTCGCCGAACTCAATACTGTCATTCTCGGGGAAGTTGGCATCGACTTCGTCAAGTGCGGCACCCAGGCGCTGGCGCAGTTCTTTCGCGAACGTTTTGCCGTCGACCGGCAGTCCCACAATTTCACTATAGCGGGACAACTCGCGCTGGAATTCTTCGGCCGACACCTGATGCACCCGGAAATCGTCGAAGCGATCGCTGCCTTTCACGTAGAGATCTCCGGAATTGAGTTCACGCATGATCTGGTGGAATACACAGAGCTCGAAGAACCGTCGGTGCAGCATGCCGCCATCGCGACCGCGCGGGAAGACAGCTCTTTCC
>NZ_JQKI01000166.1 GCF_000745965.1 Edaphobacter aggregans DSM 19364
CATTTCGAAGGCCGGAACTGGCGCGGGTTTCATCATCATGCAACTCTATCGATCGCTGCCTATAGCTTCCTGGTTCTGGAGCGGTGCCTTTTTCCCCCCTCAAGCAACTCGTGGCCAATCAAAGCAGCCCACATCCAGATTCACATACCCCGCGTGCGATCCGACTACACGCCCAGAGGCGCTGCCCGTCCGCACAGAACGGCATAATCCTCAATCCATTACCACCCTGCGCCGACAGATCGCAACCCACCTTGCACGCTCTCTGCCCAGATGTCCCTGTTGTCTGCATCTACGTTTATAACACAGTAGTACTAGCGTCGCAGCACAGATTGTTTATCAGAGCCAAAAGTGCATCCCCATCGATGGGCTTCCTAAAGAAGCCGTTCGCACCTCTGTCCAGATAGAAGGTTTCTGTGTTCTCGGATGGCTTGCCTGTGATAATGATCACAGGGACATCAGACTGCATGCTTCTGACATGCTGAAGGAGTCCTAAGCCGCTCATCCGCCTCATCTCGACATCTGTGATAATGCAACTGGTGCGAGAGAGCGCACCCGACGTGAGGAAAAGTTCGGCAGATGAGTAAGTCTCCGCCTTATAGCCGCATGATGCAAGAAGGTTCTGAAGCGATTCGAGGACACGGTCGTCGTCGTCGATCACCGCGATCGCGCGAGCAAGTACGCCCATCTCAAATCCCTCCAGTCCTCTACTGAACTCTACAAGAACGGACTGCTAAACCCACCGTACACATTCCTGTTAATTGCCGTGGATTGTTCAAGATTGAGCTTTCCCGCTAGCTTGACTAACCTTGCAAAGGAATCCGCCTTCATCTTACGCATGATATTCCCGCGGTGTATTTGAACCGTGTACTCCGTGATCCCCAGCTCCCATGCAGCCTGCTTGTTCAACAGACCCCCAACTAGAAGTGGCAGGACTTCCCGTTCTCTAGGCGTTAGCGAACGGTAGCGCGCAAGGAGATCCGCGTGTTCAAGCGCTTCGCATCTTGCAATTCTGTCTTTCTCAAGGGCGTGTTCGATGGCGGCGAGGAGCACAGTGTCATCAATGGGCTTGGTGAGAAAGTCCACCGCACCACCTTTCATCGCCCTCACAGTGGAGGGAACGTCACCCCGTCCGGTAATGAAGATAACTGGAATTGATGCTTGATTCGAAATGAGTTTCTGAACCCTCCAGGCCATTCATTCCGGGCATTCTGAGGTCGAGGATAAGGCATGCGCCCGCGCCCCTTCGCTCAAAGCTCAGGAATTCCGCTCCCGAAGAAAACATTCGAACGTTCTTACCGCTTGCCCGCAGCAACGATGAAAGTGCATCGCACACCGTCGGATCATCTTCAACGATGTACACCATTTCGTTCGGCGATCCCATGAATGACCTCCTCCGCCTTGGTGGGCAGGCGTTTCTTATTCTATTGCGCGAAGGAGCCGGACATCTTTTTGCGGCAATCCGTTTGCTGAAAGTACACGGTTACGACAACGGCCTTGCAATCTGCCAATCGATCATCCCCGCACATGTTGGCGCTCTCGTTGCCGCCAATCGAGACGAAGGCGGCGCTCGCTTCAGCTTTTCGCTTCCTCGCTAAGCCAGCACTGCGCTCCAGTGTCCCCAGCTGCGTAATAGCTTCGAAATGTAAATGGCCTGATGAATGCGGGCTGAACCCCCTCATTGACGAGGCAACCCTACATGAAGATGTAATTCCATCGTTTCAGACAGCTCAGTACCATCAGTCATCTGTGTTCGACAGGGCGATGACCGATATGAATATCTCTGATAGAGAGGCAAGCGTTAGCGCATCGAAGCTAGGCTGGACGAGCTGCTGAAGAAGGTAGAGAAGCCTTTCGTCCCGGTACTAATCACGCTGCCTAGATTTTCCATATGCCGCGGCTGTCATATCAACGCGCTATTGCATGCGCCCACGGAGGCATACGTACGTTTGATCGCATCACAAAATCGATCTCCACGATCCTCTGAAAGTCACAGGAAAGCATTGGTTGATAGCCTAAATCATCCGACTATCCCCAACCAAAACGCCACCCCTCTAACTAAAACGGTTCTAATCGGCAGTGGTATAGTGCATAGCGGCAAAATCAATTTGAATTGATGGCGTACTTGAAAGCATATTCTCAACTGAATGATCGACAAACTCAGACCGAGCCCAACAAGACGATTCGATGCGTGAGGATTACGGTCGATTGAAAACCTATCTGCTTGCGGTCCTGGCATGTGCGATCGCACTGCCCATAGCTTGGGAACTTAATGCTCCCTCTTCCTGTTTCCTACTGGCCGCTATGGTTAGCAGCCTCTATGGAGGCCGTGGTCCCGGATACGTTACTATCCTCATTTCATCTATCCTCTTTGATTTCTTTTTTCTTCTTCCCCGGTTTCACTTTCTTCACTCCCGCGAATCTTTTCTACGGCTAGTGGTCTTCATCGCCGCCATGGTTCTCGCGACCGCGTTGATTGCAGCTAGACGCCGTGCTGAGGAATCACTTCGCCAGACGCAAGCAAAACTCGCCCAGGCTACGCAGACAGCCACCATGTCGCAGTTCTCTGCGTCCGTCATTCACGAGATTAGTCAGCCTCTAAGCGCAATGGTTGCAAATGGACAAGCTTGCATACGCTGGCTCGCAGTCGATCCTCCAAATCTTGCACATGCGAAAGGGGCGGTCGAGCGTATCGTGCGAGATGGTAAGGACGCCGGAGAGATTATCAAAGGGCTCAGGACGCTGTTCCGCAGATCGCCACCAAAGAAGGAACCCGTCGATTTACGACATATTGTGATTGAAGTTGCCTCGCTTCTTCGCGGAAGAGTAGAAAAAGAGAAAGTCATGGTTGAGGTTAACCTGCCCAAAGACCTCCCCACAGTCATCGGCGATCGCATCCAACTCCAACAGGTCCTGATGAATCTGGTCTTGAATGCTATGGATTCCATGCAAACCGTCACGGATAGACCGAAGGCACTCGCAATTCGCTCGAGAGAACAAGAGGGTATGGTCCTGACCGAGATCAGTGATCAGGGAGTTGGAATCGCGAACTTCGACAAAGTCTTTGAAACGTTCTTCACAACAAAGGAAGACGGCATGGGGATGGGGCTTTCAATCTGCAAATCGATCATAGAGGCCCACGAGGGGCGCCTGTGGGGGTCACCCGGACCAGTGGCTGGTACAGTCTTCACGTTTGCGATTCCGAGCTCCAAAGAGGGAGCGGAAGCGGAATGAGTTCCGATCGATCGATTGTCTATGTAGTGGACGATGACAGCCGAATCCGAGAAGCTTTGTTGGCACTGTTATCTTCTGTTGGATATGATGTCATGACATTAAGCAGTGCCGCAGAATACCTGGCATTCCAGAGACCCGACGTCTCAGCCTGTTTGGTTCTTGACCTCGATCTTCCCGGAATGAACGGCCTCGAATTGCAAAAGCAGCTTGCCGATGCTGGTGGTCCACCCATTGTCTTTCTAACAGGTCATGGTGATATTCCCGCCACCGTAAAGGCTATGAAGGCTGGAGCGACAGAATTTTTATCCAAGCCATTCGAACAAGAAGATCTTCTCCGCGCAATCGACTCAGCCATTCGTATTGATGGAGAGATTCGGTTGAAGAACACCGAGCTTAATGCAATCAAGAAGCGATATGCATCGCTTACACCAAGGGAACGCGAGGTCCTTCCCTTTGTTGTCTCTGGTCTGCTGAATAAACAGACGGCATGGGAGCTTGGAACCAGTGAGATCACCATTCGGATCCATAGGGGACAGATTATGAAGAAGATGGAAGCACAGTCTCTCGCGGATCTTGTAAGGAAGGCTGCGAAATTAGGTATTCCTTAAGCCGCCCTCTCATACAAAACGATAATTGGCAGCTAACAACAGTTCTCCTACTATCGGACTGTCAGTACAGGAGCAGTGCCGTTGGCAGCCGATAAACAAGATCACATCGTGGCGGTAGTGGACGACGACCCACGAGTGCGAGAGTCTCTAGAACAGCTTTTCGACTCTGCTGGAATAGCACATATTTCGTTTCATTCCGCCGAAGAAGCGCTCCAGTATGGCGGACTCACGTCAATCCGCTGCCTGATCACCGATGTACGAATGCCGGGCATTGATGGTTGTGAGTTACAGCGGCGAATGACAGCCGCTCTTCCGACATTGCCTATCATTTTCGTTACAGCCGATCACGACGATGAGGTGCGCCGAAATACGCTCTATCAGGGAGCAGTCGCATTTTTTTACAAGCCATTTGATGGAGAGGAACTCCTCAACACTGTAGATGCTGCGGTAAGGCAGGGTCGAACCTCGGAGGCTTCCGATGTGGATTATTAAATTGGCCCCCTCTCACGTCCTTGCACCTTTGTCGTCCTGGCGCTCCTGCTCTTTCTAGTGAGCCCGGTCGTGATGATGCGAACACCAGTGGACAGCCACTCCCGCCTTCATCATTTCAATCTGAGGGTAGTCCATGAGCATTGAAGATGTCCTGATCCATTACGGTTTCCGCCCACAGGGCAGGGTCGTTCCCGGCCTGGCTGTAGCCGAATGGGTTCATCCCACTGCAACCAACCTGCATCAGCGGGCTTGCACTGTGCTGCAGTTCGGCAATCGCGCGATTGTGCATTGCAGGGTAGGAACTCCGATCTATTCCATCTCGGCTCACGACATAGAGCATCTGCTCCGGCGTGAGTTTGGTTGCTTTTCTAGCCTGCCAACAGCTCAGGCATAACCAAAATCGTGGACCGGGAAGCCATAAAACTTCTGGCAGTGCGCGAGTCAAACGGAGTCGGACTTAGAAACTGTCCAGCCTATATTCGTGAATGGGTCACAAGAGAGACAGCAGATAGAAATACGTCCGAAGAACGAACAAAGCGAAGCTAGGGGAGCGAAGATGCTTGATGCAGATTACCGGGAGAGCCGTGATTCGGATGGAGTGACAGCGGTATTCAGACCTCCGGTTCGCTACTCTGGAGTTCGAAACGGCCTCGCTGATCCAGATGTGATAGAAAAAGGCTTCTTTGCGAGCGAACCCGAGAGCAATGAGACGATCTCCGAAGACGCGATTCGTGATGAGCTCTCTCGAATTCTGGAGAGTTCGATATTTGTTCAATCTGACCGACTGGGCCGATTTCTTCAGTTCACTATTAACAAAACCATGGCGGGCGAAGGGGAGATGCTCAAGGAGTATCTAATCGGCACGGAGGTGTACGACCGCCGGACTTCCTATCGGCCCAGTGAAGACTCGATTGTGCGCAGCGAAGCTCGCAGGCTGCGAAGTAAATTGAAGGAATACTATGAATCGTTGGGCACGAACGATCCAGTTTTAATCTACTATCGGCCTGGCAGGTATGTGCCCGCCTTTCGGGCCCGACGCAGCCATGGTCCCAACGGCACTGCGACAGGTGCCGCTCCGGGCGCGCTTTTCACTGGAGGACGGGGAATCCGTATAGCCGTCGTGCCTTTTTTTGACGCGTCCCACAGCGCCTTGTCTGGTGTTTGCGCCGAATTGATCACCGATGAATTGATTCACGAATTAGTACGCACGGATGGGCTGCTCGTGACCGCCGCAAGTTCAGTGGCGCCACTGGTCGCGCAAGCTCTTGACGTTCCTTCTCTGGCCCGAAAACTTGATGTTCAGATCGTCTTTGAAGGGACCGTGCGCGAGGACAATAACCTGCTGCGTATTACGTCACGGGTCGTCAACGCTGCAGACGGATTTCAGATCTGGTCTGAACGGATCGAAACGGAGCCAGATCTGCAAGATCTTTCCACGGTCTCTGGGCGAATTGCCTCGTCGCTCGTAAGCCGCATCCGGCCGACCATACGATCACAACGAGCGGAGCCTTGTCCGTCATGTCAGTGTTCCCTCTCCGAGTGAGGATACGCTCTGGAGTGCCCGGCTTGAAATGTACCAGTGAAAAAGAGACACACTGGAACAAGGAGAGCGTATGGCACGAGGCAAGCGGGTACCAGGCGGAGCAGGTGGTGAATCTGCTGCGACAGATCGAAGTCGCGATCGCAAACGGGAAGACGACAGCGCAGGCGTGTAAGGAAGCCGAGATCGTAGAGCAGACGTATTTCGCTGGCGCAAGGAGTATGGCGGGATGCAGGTGGACCAGGCAAAGCGGCTCAAGGAACTTGAGCAGGAGAATGCGAAGCTGAAGCGGTTGGTGGCTGAGCTAAGCCTGGACAAGCTGGTGTTGAAGGACATCGCCTCGGAAAACTTCTAAGCCCGGAACGGCGGCGCAGTGCGGTCAGTCACGCGTGTGAGCGTGGGGTGAGCGAGCGGCATGCGTGCCTTCTGTTGGGGCAGCCCAGAGGCACGCAGCGCTACCGTCCGACACAGCGTGAAGATGAAGATGCTCTGACTCAGGCCATCGTTACGCTGGCCAGCCAGTATGGCCGCTATGGGTATCGTCGGATCACGGCGCTGCTGCAACGATCTGGTTGGCAGGTCGGCAAGGATCGAGTCGAACGCATCTGGCGTCGTGAAGGGCTGAAGGTACCGAAGAGACAGAAGCCGAGAGGCCGCTTGTGGCTCAACGATGGATCGTGTGTACGGCTCAGGCCCATGCATGCGAACCATGTGTGGAGCTATGACTTCGTCAGCGCGCGAACGCACGATGGCCGCAGTGTGCGCATCCTGAACCTGATCGACGAGCATACGCGGGAGTGCCTGATGATCCGCGCCGATCGACGCTGGTCCTCGGCTAAGGTCATCGCTGCGCTGGCCGACGTCATGGTGTGGAAAGGAGTTCCGGAACACATACGCTCGGACCACGGCCCCGAGTTCGTCGCGAAAGACCTGCGCAAATGGCTTGCAGACACGGGCGCAAAAACACTGTACATCGAACCCGGCTCTCCATGGGAGAACGGCTACTGCGAGAGTTTCAACTCCAAGCTCCGGGATGAGTTCCTCAACCCTGAGATCTTCTACTCCATCAAGGAACTTCGTGTGCTGGCCGAGCGTTGGCGCGTCCACTACAACGTGGTTTCATACTGCCCCACCTCGCTATGTGCTTGAAAACAGGTTCAGGTGCTTTTCGGAAAGCAGTACTGCGGGTTTACGCGGTCGAACTTGCGCACGGCGTGCGAGAGTCTGAGCGGTCTCGCTCTCCAAGATGTCTCGGCTGATTACCCAGGGACCGTCTGCGAAGGGATGATCGGCGGGGATTTCGCCGCGATCGATGGCCAGTCGCAGCGTACGAGGGCTGATATCGAGATATGCGGCGGCATCGGTCAGGTTGATCCAGGGAGGCTGTTCATCGGGCTTATAGCAGGGGATACGATGATGGCTGCGCAAGGCGGTTACTCTCTCGCGTGTCCAGCGGTTGCCGCGTCCTGTGAGATGGCCGTTGCGGTTCAAAACGCTGGCTATGATGTCGTCCGATGAAATGCGTGCAAGGACAGTGATGGCTTCGATCAACTCACGGGAAGTCTGGGTGCTGCACTGACCGCGTCGACGGCGAGGCAGACGTAACTCACTCCGTATTAGCGCCGGATACCCTCTTGACTGATTGCGGTGTAGAGCGGCATTCGTATCACTCCAGTGGACACGGCTATGGATACGAAAGGGGCCTCTTCCAATTGAGAGTAAATCTGACAATTGGGCGATGTGCACGATGCCCTATAGATAAGGTGTCTAACCGCCTCTTGGGGCCGGGGTCCTGCCGACGACCGAAAATTGTACCATACGAACATGAGCTCGGACCGGCGCCCTTCGGTGGATGATCAGACTCTGCGTCTTCGGCAGATTCTCGATTCATCCCCTGCGCTCATCCACACAGCGACGCCAGACGGCTACTTCGATTTCTTCAATCGCACCTGGTGCGAATTTGTTGGAAAGCCGGTGGAAGAACTCTACGGGTGGAAATGGACCTCCTGCGTTCATCCGGACGATATCGGAGTGCTCCTCGAGAAGTGGCGAGAATCAATCGCCACGGGCAATCCATTAGAGGCAGAAGCTAGAGTACGTCGGGCTGACGGTGAATTTCGCTGGATGCTGCATCAGAAAACAGCTCAGCACGACGCGGATGGGATGATCATAGGGTGGCATGGCACGAGCGTTGATATTGAGAGCCGTAAACAAGCGCAGGGGAGCCTTCGGAAAAATGTTGAAGAACTGCAAACAAATAAGTACTTCTTGGCTGAAGCGCAGCGTTTAGGGCAAATGGGCAGTTGGTCCTTTGACCCGGCGAAAGGGTTTGATCACTGGTCGCCTGAACTTTTTCAGATCTACGGCCTTGAACCCACTCCGGAGGCTCCAACCTCCGAAGCATATTTAGCGCTCGTCCACCCCGAAGATCGTGAGTTCATGGCTTCGCTCATGGATCAAATGCTTGTGGAACCTTGCGGGTTTGACGTCACGAAACGCATCGTACGTCCTAACGGCCAACTCCGATACGTCCGTTGTGTTGGGTCGGCAGCCTCTGAAACGGGCAGTCTGAAGCGAATTGGCGTAGGCGTCGATGTTACAGAGCACGAGTTGCTAACGCAGGAACTGAATCGGCGCCAAGCGTACCTAACTGAAGCGTTGAGGCTCAGCCAAACTGGTTACTTCAGCTGGAAGCCAGCGACCGGAGAGCTCCTTTTGTCAGATGAAATGTATCGCATCCACGAATGGGACCCGGCAACCAAGGTACAGATGGAAGCGATCCTAGACTCCGTTCATCCAGACGATCGGAGCCTTGTGTCGGAGATGGCAGAGCGGACAGCCAACGGCATCTCAGTTAACTACCGACATCGTCTGCTCTTTGCCGATGGACGTATTAAATTTCTGCGCGTTATCGTCAGGCCCTTGGACAATTCTGACGGCAACGAATTCGTCGGGGCGGTGATCGACGTAACCGAAGCAGAGCGGGCGGAAGAAAAGATCCGGTGTAGCGAACGTGAGCTGCGAACGATCATTGACATAATGCCCGCCTACGTGGGGACCTCTTTGGCTAACGGAACAGTTGATTTTCTAAGCCAGAGTTGGTTGGACTACTCCGGCCAGACCAGAGAAGAGGCGATGGGATGGGGCTGGGCGGGTGTGATCCATCCCGACGACGTCGATCGAGTATTGGCAAACTGGCAGGCGGGATTGGCCTCAGGTGAACCTGTTGAGCAGGAGCTACGTTGCCGGCGTGCGGATGGGACCTATCACTGGTTTCTGAATCGCAGTCTCCCTCTCCGTGATGACGAAGGGAAGATCGTTAAATGGTACGGGATTCTCTTCGACGTCAATTCATTGAAGGAGACTGAACACGCTCTTCAAACGAGAGAGCATCAGCTGCTTGGCATTATCGAAACAATTCCTTCACTGCTCTGGTCAACCTCACCGACCGGAGAACCAACTCATCTCTCTAAAAGACTCCTTGAATATTATGGGGCTCCCTTAGAAGAATTCGTTAATCGCGGGTGGGTGAGCTTTATTCATCCTGATGATCGAGAGGAGTCCTCGAAGGCATTCTTCCGGGTAATCGAAACTGGAGAGTCATACAGCGCAATACACCGCTTACGACGCGCAGATGGAGAGTACAGGTGGCATCACACGATGGGCGAACCTTTGCGTGATCCCCAGGGTAAGATCATTCAGTGGTATGGCCTCTCGGTTGACATCGATGAGCGGAAACGAGCAGAAGACCACCTTCGGGATACGCGCATCAAGCTCAGCACAGCGTCGAAAATCGCAACCGTAGCTGAGTTATCAGCATCGATCGCTCATGAACTCAACCAGCCGCTTATGGCTGTGCATGGAAATGCTCAAGCCGCCAAGCGTTGGTTGGCAGCCAATCCGCCCGATCTAACCGAAACAAACGCCTCCATTGAGCGAATATTGAGAGATATTCGCTCAGCTGATGAGACCATGCAGCGCATTCGCGCTCTTTTTAAGAGCGAACCATACGAGAAGAGTGACGAGAGTGTTCTGGACATCATTCGAGAGTCCTTACGTTTCGTCCATGAAGACCCCAACAAGCGCGAGGTTCGAATTGACTGGTCCATCGAAGGTAGCCTGCCGCCAATTTGTGTCGACCGTATTCAAACCCAGCAGGTATTTATCAACCTAATTTCGAATGCGATTGAAGCGACCGACGGGAGTGCAAATACAGCCAAGATTCTGCTGAGAGCCTTTGTTACACAGGAGCACGAGGTCATTGTCCAGGTCATCGATAATGGCACGGGACTCGAAGATACCGAAAAGATATTCGATGCCTTTATGACAACCAAGGAAAAGGGCATGGGCATTGGCCTGGCCGTCTCAAGATCTATCGTCGAAGCCCACGG
>NZ_JQKI01000167.1 GCF_000745965.1 Edaphobacter aggregans DSM 19364
CCGTTTACCACGGCGAGCACGGAGTGCGGTCCTTGAAGGAACTGGCGCGGAGCTATCTGACCATCACCAAAGACCAGGCGCGTGTCATGACCCGGGTGAAGGCTGTGTATCGAAGCTGGGCTATTCCCTGCGCGGGGAAGCAAGTCTATGGACAGCGCCATCGCCTGGAGTGGCTGGGCAAGATCCAAGAGCCCGGCGTGCGCCGCCGGGCAGAGTTCTACTACGCAGAGTTGGACGCTTTGCGCTCGCTCCGCTTAGTAGTGCGGAGCGAACTTCTGGAACGGCCCGGTCTTGATGGCGGCAACTGCTGAGGCGCTCTTGAACAGATTCTTGAGATCGGGATTGTGATTCGAATTGAGTCCGCGAATCGATGACTGCTTTTTGGATCGCTGCAGCTGACTTTCCTTCTTATAGAACTTTGCGGGAAGTTGGTAGGAGCCAAACTGCCATACCCTAATGTCTAAGGCTTCATGCAAGTATTGGTCCTGTCTGCGCTTTTGCTAATCATCGGCGGCGCTTCATGGATTCGGGACCCGCTCCTGGAGTGCCGACACCCTTTGTGGTGATGCTCAGGCCTGGCGGGACCGTGCTCCGTGTCTCTTCCTCTGAATCATTTGCTCGTGGTTGTGAAAAACTGTAAGCCGAAATGGAATGGCAAATGAAGATCCGACTACTGATCCTTACAATTTTGGCCCTATTTATTGTGAAGGCGACAGCTGCACAGCCTAAAACTGATTCCCAAGCCGCCCAAGAAAACTGCACGTTGGCTCCAAGTATCGACATCACGAAGGGGGCGCCGCTGATTTATGGGGACCCCTATCTGATCTTGTCGCTTGAATTGAAATTCGTTGTGAAAGCAACGGGCAAATCAGTAACACCCAAGCAGTTCATGTCCATTATTACTGGCAGTGGCTCGAATATCCTTATCCTGAACATGCGTGGGGAGCATGGGTAGATGGAGAAGAGTTGATGAATTGTGCTCTTCCGGACGGAAATGTGCTCAAAGTTCCCGAGCTTCTCGTGAAGCCACGAGGCTGGTATGACGGGAAATATGCTCACTCTTCTTGGCGCAAGAACCCACATTTTGACCGCTTGGAGATCATGATCGACCAGGGCCGCGGGGATTTCTCTCGGATCATTGTTCTTAAAAGCGATTTGAACAAATATCGTGTGTCGGAGGCGACGGTCGAATTATCGAGCGGTCCGCCGAATGTTAAATTCGACCAGAGGCGTTAGCCTCTAGAAACAGAGGCCTGAGTAGCTAGGCCAGTTTTTAGCGCAAGAGAGAATCATGGTGTACCCAGTGCTATCCACGATCTGTTCAGTCCTAGCCTACTTCTCGCTTAGAGCTTCTAGACAGAGAATTGCGACAATCAATCGCAACCCTTGATTGCCCGCCACCGCTAGCGAACTTACTTCGCGGGAAACGGGGTTATCGGCAATTTCACCCGGACCGGAGATCACTAGCGCGAACTTGGTCAAGAGCAGGCTTTCCCGTAAGCTTAGTTGCAATGAAGAGGCATGATCTATGGTGGTGGCTTTCGACACCTTATAGCCTTACTTTTGCCGCCTTAGTTGTTGTGTTGCGTCTTCCTCTGGCTGGTGTCGCGCACGCACTGGCGCTGTTCTTCCTCGTCGGCATCCTCTGCACCCTCTCTTCCCTGGCGTGGCTATTATTGGCAGCGTACAAAGCGCTAAGGACAAATCGCTCACTCTTTGGGGAGGATGTACTCAGAAGGGTGTTGGTTGTGGTCGCTCTTCTTGCGTGGGCGTCCATGTTCGCGCTTCCGCAATGACTGCCGTCGAACCTCCTTGAAACGGGGGTTTTGAGAAAGTTCCCCGCAAGTTACCGAAATCGAGACTTTCCGGGAAGTTTGTTTTGGGCGAACATAGAGCTATGGCAGAGAGCAAGATGACGAGAATGTCTGATGACTTTCCCAACGACGAGAACGGAGATGTGCTCCGCCGCATGCAGCAAGACGGCGACGACTTCACGAAACCTAGGGATGTTGACTTCAGTGTCGTCTTTCCAAGCAAAAGTTCCGCTGAAGAGTTTGCGGATCACTTCAGACGAAGCGGCTTCAAGGTGGCCGTCCAAGAGTGCGATGGTGAACGAGAACTGCCTTGGGATGTAACAGTCACCCGTTATATGCTCCCCACTCATGCAGAAATCACAGAAGTCGAAAACACCCTTGAAGACGCAGCCGCTCCACTGGGAGGAAGCAACGACGGGTGGGGCTGCTTTCGTCAGTCGGTCCAGCACTAGCTAAGACGGTTCCGATCCCGCAAAACGGAGTTTTCGGAAAGTTCTCGCCGAGTCACGCATTCAGAATCGATTAGTCCCGACAAGTCGGACTCTGGGCTGTCTGAACCTCCGAAAGGATCGGAGACTGGACACACCTCATGCAGGCCACCCCGCCGTTCGCATCGGAAAGAATGTGACTTTCACCTGCACCTTGCCCGTATTCAGCTTCTGGTTGACGAACTTCTGGAGCTCTTCCAGTGCCTCGTACATCACGCCTCGGGGCTGCCCATTGTCGTAGAAGAAACTGATCGTTCACAGTGAGTGGAATCGGCCATACGTAGCAGCGTTCAGCAGGGGTAGCCGAAACCAACAATCGAGCCGAGAGGCTGAGAGGTTCCTCTGACTAACTCAGCTTAGGTTCATTTCCTCGATGCACAAAAATCAGAGCCCACAACTCCTTACGGCCGAACACGCGGCCAATCTCCCTGAACCCGAAGAACGGTAATAGCACGACAAAACACATCACACCCACCGACAAGAGGCCCCTTAGACTTCCTCCCAATATTGGCGGAAAGCTCTCCGCGATCGTATGCCCATGCCACACTCCCACCAGGATGCTCTCTACAATGTGAAAGCAAATGAGCACCACTGTGAAGATGAAGCACTTGTGCAGTATTGGATAGATCAGTGGCCAATCCTTGAACCGCGTTCCCAGGTTAAAGTGCTCACCGAGGAGCAGTACTTTTGCAAAAATGAATGCGTTGATAATCGCAAAGGCGTGCTCCGGATAGTCCAGGTGTTGCTCGGCCAGGATGATGCTCTTGTGGATCGACAGTAATCCAAACACTACCCAGAGATAGAGGAAGATCACGAGAAAGCGCTTGAGTTCGTCGGAAACTCTCTCTTTCAAATGGCGCCGCTGAGGAAGTGGAACGCTTTCGCCCATGGAATCTCCTCTGATGTTGCGGAGAATATTTCATAGTGACTCAGGCAGAATTTCCGCTTTAGATCAAATCAGATCTGACGAGAGCCTGACTTTGCGACATAAACCAAAGCACCGGCAGAGAACGCCGCATTGATGAAGTCAAGGTCTTCATGAATGGTAAGGAATACTACCCTCACCCGACATTGACTTGCCTTAAGGCTTAAGGCTTAAGGCTTAAGGCTTAAGGCTTAAGGCTTAAGGCTTAAGGAACGACGCGACTGAAGTCCATCCATGGCCAGCAGCAAAATATCCGTCACCAACAGGTCGGGATCGTAGAAAGATACCGCTCAGCCGCCTGCCCGTTTCCAACTGTTGCGACAATTTCGAATTCCTCGCCGAGTTCGCTGCGTCTTGCCAGCATCGCCTGATGATCGACAGCCAGAAAAACTCGCATCTTTGGCACAGTTCACCTTCGCATGCCTATGCTTAAGACTATCCTTTGCTTGCGGGGCGTTGACTACTGTCACTTGCGACAGTAGTCAACGAGGATCTCGTCCATGGCCATTTTGGAAGGGGATCTTTATACTCACGGCCTCACTATTCGTTGTGCTGATCCCCTTTTTCTGCTTCAACGAGCTGCGGCGTGTCGTCGGTGAAAGGTTCGTGGACGCTTTTCCCGACCGCGGCATCTGCTGAACCTGCCCACCTCAGGGGGCGTAAAACGGGCTTCCGGTTGTCCTTTAGCCACACCCGTTCCTGAGCTTATCCGCATGATAAGAATGCTCGCTACAGGATGAATTCGGGATCGCCCTTTCTGAAATTGAGCGATTCAAGGTCGAACCACTCGTTATTACCAAAACGCAAAATGGGAATTACGCCAACTTCGCCCGTCCGGGTCGTTCTGACCTCGAACTTGCCGAAATGGGGACTTTCAGGGATCTAGATAAAGGAGAACTGCTGGACAAACGTCCCGACGACTTCAGCGAGCAACCTCTGCAGAGCCGCGAAGAACGATATGCGGCTGGCAAGGCATTGCGCAACCGCCTGGAACGAGAGCAGCACAGTAAATGGACGACGCCGAAAGACCGTAGAGATCCAGTCAAAATGGTAGTCGAATCGAGCAAAGGCCGAATCCCGGAACTCCTGCCCATTCGCTATGGCCGCATGATGGTATCGCCGTTTACTTTTTATCGTGGCACCGCAAACATCATGGCCGCCGATCTTGCGTTGACGCCGGCAACAGGGATACGAGCGCAGCTCTGCGGCGACTGCCATTTGCTCAATCTCGGCGGGTTCGCAACACCCGAGCGCCGCTTGATCTTCGATACGAACGACTTCGACGAAACGCTGCCGGGACCGTGGGAATGGGATGTGAAGCGATTAGTTGCCAGCTTTGTTATGGCTTCCCGGTCCAATGGGTTTTCTAAATCCGATCAGCGTGACGCAGCGCAGACCTGTGCACAGTCCTATCGTGAACATATGACTGAGTTTGCGAGTATGCCAACGCTCGATGTTTGGTATGCGGATATCGATGTTAACAAGGCGATGTCTTCTCTGCATGATAAGGCGACACGGGCTCGAGTGCATAAGCATATTAGAAAGGAGATGGCGCGCCAGGTCACGGAGCACGAATCACCGTCGATGATCCAGAGGCACAATGGCGAATACGTCATCAAGGATAATCCCCCCTTATCTATCACCATCAGCACATCAACGTTGCGGCGAACCGAGAAAATATCGAGCAGGCCTTCGTCCACTACCGCGCGGCGTTGCCGGACGATCGTAAGGCCCTGCTCGACCGCTATCACCTAGTGGACTTTGCGCTGAAGGTAGTGGGAGTAGGCAGCGTGGGCACGTTTAGCGCTATCGCCCTTCTTTTGGCATCAAACGACGATCCCCTTTTTCTGCAGATAAAGCAAGCGGGCCCATCGGTTCTGGAACCGTATATCGGTAAGAGTATCTACACTAATCATGGAGAGCGCGTGGTGACAGGTCAGCGCCTCATGCAATCTGCGAGCGATATCTTCCTTGGCTGGACTTATGGCAACCAGGGAAGGCAATTCTACGTCCGCCAACTTCGCGACATAAAGATAAAAATTGTCGTGGAAGCTTTCAATCCGACGACAATGCTTGATTATGCGAGGCTATGCGGTTGGACACTGGCGCGCACCCATGCCAAGTCTGGCGATTCCGGGATGATCGCTGGATATCTCGGAAAGGCCGATGTTTTCGATCGTGCCGTCACTCAGTTCAGCGAACTCTATGCGGATCAGGTCGAGCGCGATCACGCAGCGTTTATGCGGGCCATTCGCGAAGGGCGGATTGAGGTTGAGGCAGAGCGCTGAACTTCGCGCAATTTGGCTATGGCTACCAGTTCGTTGACTATCGTGTAGTGCACGTAAAACGAGGTTTTCGGAAACTACGGCCCCATCGAGGAGAAGGCCACACTTGAGCAGTTGCTCGCATCGCGTTCTGGTGTTTATCACCCTAGAGCTAGACTTTTCGAACGAAGTGCTTTTCGAAGAGTTCTTGCGCCCTTTGCACGCCTGCCTCCGTCATTCTTACGGACTTTGCCTTGCTCTGAGGGTCGGAAATGTATCCTCTCTTGTAAAGGCGCTCCATGGCGCTCCAGTGATGTCCCTTCCAGGCGCGCATGCCTATACCATCCTTGAAGGTTGTCAGGTGTAGGAGCGCGAGTATCATTTCGTCGACCTTGTCTTCGTCATATTCCATGGAGACCTCGCCCTGATCGCTGCATCGTGACCTCCGCATTATGCCAGTGGAACAAACCTCCAGTCCAAGCCACCATGAAGACTGCCGAAGGTATCAGTCGCAGATGGCTGGTGACGAACTTTCCTTCTTATAGAACTTTACGGGCTGTATGATTCTGGACGAGGTTTTAATAGAACGGAATGTGTAGACAACGACGCAACTAATGCAGATCAGCCACCCGTTTTGGTTCTTCATTCCGATCATGGCTCTATTCGTGGGAATCCAATTTCTTACGAATCAACGACGCAAGCGGGGATTGGCGCCACAAGACTGGCCCAAAGTGGCTTTGGTTGTTCTGCTTGTGGCGCTCTGCCTGTTGTTCGTGTTCGCCAAGTTCAAGTAACTGGGCTCCGCAAGCTGAACTCCCGGGAAACGGGGTCATCGGCAACTTCAATCGAACTTGCCGAAAACCGGGCTTTCAGGAGCTGACAGTTCAGGACTTCTATGCATCGCAGTTCTATGAACAGAGAGCAAATTGCTATTGCTATTCGGTCCTCAAAGCTTGCGATGGATTGGTTGAGGCTGCGCGCTGAGCTGGGATGAGTCCAGCAGCTGCGGCTGCCGCGGTCAGTGTCAGGGTGGCGATGGTGAGGACGGCGGGGCTGATGCCCTTGGATTCGTAGAGCTGAGATTGGATGTAGCGGACGCAGAACCAGGCTACGGGGATGCCGATGAGGCAGAGACCGATGGCGGTCTGGAGCATGGCTCCGCGCATGATCATACCGACAACGGAGCTGCGGTTTGCGCCGAGGGCCATGCGGATACCGATCTCGGAGGTGCGGCGGGCTACGGTGTAGGCGGTGACTCCGTAGAGGCCGAGAGTGGAGAGCAGAAGAGCCAGGATGCTGAAGAGTGTCATGAGGCGGGTGATCATGCGGTCCTGGGTGAAGCGGTCGGCGATTTGTTCGTCGAAGGTCTGGAATTTGACTACGGACAGGTTTGGATTGATGGCGGCGAGGGTCTCGCGGGCGAGCGACTGCATGTTGTCCATGGGACGGTCGGTCTGGACGACGATGGCCCCGGCGTAGAGTGACGTGTCCTTATCGATGGGGCCCTTGCGTGCATTCTCGGGGATGCGTTGGGTCATGGGGATGAAGTACATGTGGTGGTTCTTCCAGGTCGCGGAGGTGTATGCGGTGTCTTCGACAACGCCGACGATCTCAAAATCTCCTGAGGATTGCGTCCCGGGTAAGCCGAAATGGCGACCGATCGGGTTCTCGCCGGGCTTGAAGAATCTTTTGACGAAGGACTGATTGACGACGGCGACGGCTGGTGAGGTTGAGGTGTCCTGGGTGGTGAATCCTCGTCCCATCAGGACGTGGGTTCCTACGGAGTCGAAGTATTCGGCGTTGCCCCTGACCCAGGACGCGCCGTCGTTTAGGAAGGGCTGGCCTTGGATTTGGACGCCTTCGCCCGTGTTGTTGGCCTCCATTGGGGTGTTGGAGGAGATGCCAACCTTTTGGACGCCGGGGATGGCGTGGAACCGGTCTTCGATAGTTCGATAGAGGGCTTCAACCTGGATGGGGGAGTAGCCCGCTGCCTGCGGGTTGAAATGGACGATGTATCGGTTCGTCGGGTTGAGCTTGAGATCGATGTTCCTGAGCTTATTCAGGCTTTGGATAAACATGCCTGCTCCGACCAGCAGCACCAGGGCGAGAGCCGACTGCAGCACGATGAGGCTGCGCTGCAGGAGTGAGGCTCCGGAGGTGGTGGTGCGGGTCCCGCTGCGGAGAGCGTCGGCTGGGTTTGCGTTAGATGTGATCCATGCAGGAGCTATGCCAAAGAGGATGCCGGTGAGGAGCGAGATTCCGAAGGCAAAGGCGAGCACTACTCCGGAGGGGCGGGCGTCGATGGGGACGTTCTGCGTGCCGGGGAAGGCCATAGCGAGAAGCATGCGAGTGCCCGCGTAGGCGACGATGAGGCCGGCCATTCCGCTGATGATCGAGAGGACGATACTTTCGGTGAGGAGCTGGCGGACGATTCTTGTTCGCATCGCGCCAAGTGCTGTTCGGACGGACATCTCTTCGCGGCGATTCATCCCGCGGACGAGGAGAAGGTTGGCGATGTTGGCGCAGGCGATGAGGAGTACGATCCCGGAGATCCACATCAGAAGCTTAAGTTTGGAGGCATAGCTGTCCTGCATGTCCTGGATGCCGGCGCCGCCGGAGGACAGAACTACCTTCGCTCTAGCCAGAGCGCGCTTGCCTTCTGCGTCTGAGAAGGTTGTAGTGGTTGCGAATGATTGCCGGACCAGTTCGGAGACTTTGGCCTGGAGTGGGGCGATGGCTACGCCGGGTTTTACGCGACCGATGATGTAAAGCCAACGCTTACTAGGCTCGTGTACGAAAGTAGAGTTGGCCAAAACCGGCATGGATTCGATGGGGAGATAAAAGTCGGGCGGGGTGCTGGACAGGCGATCGCCATAGAACCCTTTAGGAGCAATACCTGTGATGGTGACGGCCTTGGTGTTGATCCAGAAGGTGCTGCCGACGACGGAGGGGTCACCGGCGTAATTGTTCTGCCACATGTCATAGCTCATGATGGCGACGAACGGTGCGCCTTGAACGTTGTCCGCGTCCGTGAAGAGACGTCCGATCTGCGGCTGAAGACCGAAGGTGCGGAAGTAGTTGCCGGAGACGAATTCGCCACTGACGGAGCGTGCACTCTCCTGAGCCTTGTCGCGTCGAGCGATGATTTGACCGATGCCAGCCTGCATGGCGGCTAATTCTTCAAACTCCGGTGCATTCTTCTGCAGCTGGTGCCAGGTGTCGGTGGCGAACAGGGCGTAGCTGCCGTCGTCAGCCCCTCCGGAGTTTTCCGTTCCCCAGTTGACGCAGCACTCGTTGGTGTTGCCTATACGGATGAGGGTGGAGGGGTCAACGACGGGGAGATTTTTGAGCAGGATGGAGTTGACCAGGGTGAAAATAGCAGCGTTGGCTCCTATGCCGAGGGCGAGGGTCAGAACGGCAGTCACGGTGAAGCCGCGGCTCTTTCGGAGCTGCCGGAGGGCATAGCTGACGTCTTGAAGAAGAGCTTCGAGGAAGAAGCTCGGACGTTGTTCGTGGGATTGTGCTCGCACGCTCCCAATTCCCCCGAAGGCTAGGACCGCTTTTCGGCGTGCCTCCTGTGGCGTCATTCCGGTCGCGATGTATTCCTGGGCCTGCCGTTCGATGTGGAACTGCAACTCGTCGTCTATTTCACGACTAGGTTTTGGAGAGATCAAAAAACGAAGGCGCGTCAACCATTCTTTGAACATCTATCCTCCTACTTCAGCACCAAGGCGATTGCTGTTGAGATACGGCCCCAGTCTTCGAGCTCAGCCTGCAGTTGCTTCTGCCCAGTCTTGGTTAGCGAATAGTATTTCGCCTTGCGGTTGTTTTCCGAGGCTCCCCACTCGGCATGTATCCACCCCTTGTACTCCAGCCGGTGAAGAGCGGGGTACAGCGACCCCTGTCCAATCTGAAGTGCATCCTTCGATACCTGCTGAATTCGTTGCGCGATACCCCACCCATGCATTGATTCGAGGGCAAGTGTCCTCAATATCAGTAAATCCAGCGTTCCCTGCAGGAGGTCTGTAGTTGGCATGGCTCCCCTCGACATCCAACAAGAGAATGCTCTACCGACCTGTCGAATGTCAAGGGGTAAGATTGTCGAAACGGCGCGTCCTGTTCATCACACATGGCTGACGGTGAGCGATTGGCTCTGTCGCTCCCGGAAAATAGGCTTTTCGGAAACTTTATCCGAGTCTCACCAAGAATCGATGAGTTCCAAAGTCGGCTTCTCTTCAATAATCATCGAAAAGTTCCAGCATCTGGTCGATTTGTGAGTTTCGTAACAGTCCCCCACCGGTGTTTCCGACCCGCGATAGATGAAACGTGCAAGGGAGTTGGTGTAGAGTGTTTTCGCGTCGTGGGCATAGAGGTCGGTATGAGATTGGTGCGCATCAGCCCGTGTAACAGTCGGACCCGGAACCCCTTGAGCACCCCGGATTGTCGCCACGGGCGGTTTACCGCCCCGGAGCACGCTTTCTAGATTTCTTCAATCGGGGCTCCACGCCAGCGGCGCAGAGGAGGAGCGATGGAACTTCTGCATCCGCATTGCGCTGGTCTCGATATTCACAAGGAGACGGTGGTGGCCTGCGTTCGTCA
>NZ_JQKI01000168.1 GCF_000745965.1 Edaphobacter aggregans DSM 19364
CGTCGAGGCGAATACGGATGCGCACGTCCGGGAACAATTCACGGACGATCATCAGCAGGCGGCGCAGAATCCCCACCGTCCCTGCCGATGCGGTCGCGTTGCCGGGGCGCAGCACCGCCGCACACAGATACTGTTCGGCTTCGTCGTTGAAGCTGACAAAACCCATCACCGGCAGGTAGCACCAGGTGTCGTAGTGTCCGTTGAAGAAGGACAACTGCTGCGCCCCATGAGTCGGATCGTCGGTCGGATCAAGGTCGATGGTCACCAGGCGGGCACGATTGCCCAAGCGCTGGGCATGGCGCTCGATCACGCTGGTCGCCAGGGATTCCCCCATACGGTAGAGTTGCCTGGGCCCGACAGAGTTTTCAAAGCGCGACAGCGTTGGCTGCGAAGCCAGATCCAGTCCCGTGACCGGGTCACGGTCGAGCAGCATCTTGTGAATTGGATCGGCACCCAGACGCGCCGAGTCGTTGGCATCTGGGTAGCCGCAGGAAATCGAGAATACACGCTGCGCCAGCAACTCGCGCAACGAATGTTCGATCTTCCCAGCTTGCCGCTTGTCTTCCAGGCACCCGGCCAAGCCGCCGATCAAGCCGTAGCCTCGCTCGGCCGCCTTCAACAGGATGGCGCCGCCATCGGAACTGCCCTGCCGCTGATCGAACTGCGCCACGACCGGCTTGGGAAAAGTCTCAGCGAACAACAAACACTCTGTCGTGCTATTGTCTGACACGCATAGGCCACTTTGGCTTATTTAAACACTGTCTTGACAACATGTCCTGAGCTTTCGCTTCTTCAACTTTCAAGAATTATTCGGGCCTAGGGCCCACGGACTTTGAAAGTACGCACCTCAGCCGCGCAGGATCCAATACCCAAGATTGCGAATAGCGTTAGTCGCTTCTATCCACCACAGGCAGCGTCATACTCGTCAGCTTTGAAGCAACCGTCGGCTTAGCGTCCATTAATCGTGCCGTAACGTCCTCGCGCGCTGGGGCTCTGGGCGCGACGTCGGCCGCGATCTCAAGGACGCTTTGCAGATGCCTCAGTCGTGGTGGCAGCACACTGTCGAGATATTCCAAAGCTAATCCGCGTAACAGGCGATCGTCTGTATGCAAGGCCTTGAAGGCAATCTTCAACGGTTCTCGAGGCAGAACGAGCGCCAACAAGCTGAAAAGGTGCTCCCAATTCAGATTTGCCCGTTCTCGTAAAACGTTATCCAGAAACAGGAGCTGATCGGTAATCTGTCTCCGATCCAACAGACGTCGGCTTTCCCAGACTCCGGTGCTGACCGACAATTCGCGTTCAATAATTGTAAATACTATGTCCCGATCCGGATGGTATGCCGGGTTTCGTTGCAGAATAACGTCGAGCGCGCGAGCGCATTGAAAACGCACTTCAAACCTCGAATCATTCAATCCTCGCATCATTCCCTGGACAGCTCGAAGGTCATCCGAGTGAGCCAGCGCCCGAGGGATCCGCCGACGAATGGCAAAGTCGGTGTTCTCATTCAGCAGCGCATCGAGAAGCTGGCCTGCAATTTGACCGACGCCTTTGCGCAAGACGCGCAGCACATCCGGTGCGATTTCGTCCCAGGCAAGCAGAACGATCACTTGCGGAACCAGGACCGCGTCCAGATAATCAGTGGTCCCCAGGGTATGGCGCACAAGTTCGGCGTTGCCGGAGCGAAGGTCACCGAGTCGTTGCAGGATTGGATCGGAGAGTGGTGGGGCCTGCCGCTCCTGGATGCCGTGCTCCGCATTGGCAGGAGCGGCTGCCTCGGGAGTCACCTGCTGTGTTAAAGACAGCGTTCTCAGGACCACTGAGCGCGTCATGAGTTCCTGGCTCGTAGAGACATTCAGTTCGATAGCACGTTCCCCCAGCGCGTTTTCGAGGACTCGGACGTATAACTTTCCCAGTCGTCGGGTAACGAACAAGGCCACTCCTGACAAAGCCACCGAGGCCAGGAGGATTCCTTTTACGGCGAGTGCCCCACCTAACACGAAAAAGATCTGGGAAGCCGCGCCTCCAAGGATGTCACCTAGGCGATCGAATACGACATCAACCACAGGTTTGGCGGCTCGCTTCTCCCGCACGCGCAACGGTGTGTAGAGAAGCTCATAACCAGCTCGGTAGATGGAACAGCGTAAGACAATCTCCAATGCTCGAGTCACAACCAACACCGCAAACGAAGGAAAGATCAGTGCGCCGACACCGCCAGCTGCTACCACTGCCGGAAGAGCTCCTATGCCTCGGGCCAAGCCTTGCTTCTCAAGCCATTTGCGGGTCACCAGTACTTGAACGCCCAAACTCAACACATGCGCGGCGGTATAAAAGATCGCAAAGAAACGCAATAGACCCGGCCCACGACCTATCAAAGTCGCCGCCTGAGTCTTAAGGACGATGTCGAGCAGCGCCGCTATTGTGGTTCCGAGGAGTACCAATGCAGCCAGTGTCTGCAGATAACTGGATTTCCGGAATATCGGCCAAGCGGCAGATGTCAGCTGTTCCTCATGATCAGGATGATTGTCTTCGGGAGGAGCAACACTCCGCGAGCGGTACACAACGACGAAACTGATGCACCCACACAGCAAATGCAGGCTGCCCAGAAGAAGGAGTAAGGCGGTCGACGGCAGGATCACGGCGAACCGTTCAGCGGCCAATCCTCCTAAAATTCCGCCCAAGGTCCCAACACCGGCAATCCGGCCGAAGTATTGCTTGCCCGAGCGCGGATCAAAGCGCTCGTTAAGCAAAGACCAGAAATTAGACAAGACGATGGCGCCAAGGCCAACTATGTGAATGTAGATGATCACCACTACCACTGGGCGATAGGGCCCGGACAGCAGCAGCCATTCAACAAAATGCAAACCTCCACTGGCGAGAAAGGCCCACGATACTATCCGAGCCGGAGTCAAAGCCTGCAAGATCCGGGAATTGAGCAGTGCTGCGGCGATGGAGATAGCCGCCCCCGCCATCACCATCCGGGGAAAATACGACGGATCAAACTGGGAGAGAAAGAGAGCGTCCCGGGCCGCCTTGCCGGCCACCTGATGTGCCACCATCAGGCTCGAGACCAGCATGGCTATCTGTGCGACCGGACGGAGCGACTGGCTACCGTTTAGGTTGCTGGCCATAACGCGTCCGCGAACTGAGAATCCTTGTCGGAAAAAGAATTCGGCAGGTGAACTCGCCACCAACGTTCAGCATCTTGCCGTGTCCAAATACCGACGCCCTCGCAATCAGCAAGCAACTGTCCCAACTCTGCGGAGCTCTGAGGGCGACCTGCCGGGTCCTTCGCAAGGCAGCGCAGAATCACCGCCTCCAGGGATGACGGCAGGGAAAGCTCAGTTTTCTGCGACGGAGGCACAGGCTGTTTTTGTACATGAGCCAGAGCCACCGCGACCGGGCTGGGTTCTTCAAATACCGGTGTTCCAGTTAGCAGGAAATAACCGACGCATCCCAGACTGTAAAGGTCAGCTCGTGAATCGTAAGGCGCTCCCGTGGCCAGCTCCGGTGCCATATATGCTGGTGTTCCGGCGGCTGTTCCGTGAAGAGTTAGGCGGCTTTCGTCGCCGTTTTCGGACTTTACTAACCCGAAGTCCAGGACCTTCACGAAATCGAAGTTCAATCCCAACCGTGCGAGGAAAACGTTGCTGGGCTTGATGTCGCGGTGGATGAGACCGAGGCCATGTGCCTCTGCGAGAGAATCGCACACCTGCTGCAAAATCCACACCACTCGTGAGGGCGGCTGGGGCCCGAAGCGTTCGATCAGATCCGCAAGGTCAAGACCTTCGAGCAGCTCCATCGCATAGTAAAAGCTTCCATCTTCTGAGACGCCGAAGTCGTGGAGCGCCACGGTATGCGGAGATCGCAAGCGAGCAGTGGCTCGCGCTTCCTGCTCGAACCGCCGCCGCAGGACGTGCGCCTCGCGGCCGGTCCTTTGAATAAGCACCTCAGGACGAATTAGTTTGACAGCCGCGCCACTGGACAACCTTCGGTGCCGCGCCGCCCACACCTCACCCATTCCGCCGCGGCCCAGCATCTTTTCTAGCGAGTAGCTACCCATCTCGCGTGCACGGCTGATGTCGACCTGCATTTGGTAGATGTCTCGCGACAGAAAATACGTCCATCCCGCCATTAAGAAGGCAGGGACAAACCATAAAACAAGCTGGCTGCTCTCCCAAGCCGGAATCTTGGTCACCCAGCGACCGAGTGCATATGCCAGGGGTCCAGTAGATGCTGAGATCATGGCACCGAGCAAGGCGCGGAGCGGCGTATTGGGAACAAATATTCCAAACGTAAGAATCCACAAAGGTACAGCGGAAATTCCGAAGGTTGTCTGTACGGGCACGCGCGCGTTGCTGACCTCTAAGAGCGCTAGCCCAAAAGAGACAAGTATCTCAAAAAGCACGCTCAATTCCAGTACTCTGCGAGGAGACAAAAATCCGGAGCGATGGGTAACTATGATAGCCAGGGGTACTAGAACAAGCACAGCAATACCGACACGAAAAAGCAGCTGACGCTCACTTCCTCGAAGCTCCGGCTCCAGGAAGTGGTGCAAAACAAAGAGAACAACTGTGGTCACCGAGATAAGCAACGCCAGCCAGAACAAGCGGCGTGAAGTCTTTCCTAGAAGATCTGTGGGGATTCGAGTACCTGTTTCCGACGGCGTTGGGTACTTATCCGAAGCGGGACAAACAAGTGGCATAGTGCCACCTCGACATGATAGGCTGCAAAGCAG
This sequence comes from Edaphobacter aggregans DSM 19364, assembly GCF_000745965.1. GTDB lineage: Bacteria > Acidobacteriota > Terriglobia > Terriglobales > Acidobacteriaceae > Edaphobacter > Edaphobacter aggregans. The sequence continues at coordinate 4,736 of NZ_JQKI01000168.1, forward strand.
CCGAGTCCGGATTCATTTCGGGACCGTGATCGCGTCTTCGGCAAAACTGTCGAATCGTGGCGAAACGCTTAGTGCAGCGAAATTCGATGATGGCACTTGATCCCCCAGCGCCTTCACGTTGAAAGTATACACCTAACGAATGGTCTCAATGTGGCACCAAGCAGGTCGCCGAGATGGAATTCTCCTGGCCCTTCTTCTGCACTGTGCCCCGGTCAATCACTTTGCCATCACGAGACACGGTAGCAAATTCGAGCGAGTTCACAGTTGCTTGCAGCAGCATGAAGCTGTTGTCCTGGTCCAGTCCGCAACCGGTCTCGTCGCTATGACGGATGTTCGAGCGGCGCAACTTGGCTGCAGCGCCGGAGATGAAGTACTGAATACCTCTTTGCGGATTAAGCCTCTCGTAAAAATGCTCGTGCCCGGAGAACACCACATCTACTCCGTACTTGACGAACAGCGGCTCCAGCGACTCTCGCAACTTGAGCGAAGGTCCATGACGCTTGCCGGTGGAATATAAAGGGTGATGCATGAAAACGATAGTCCATTGCGCCTGATGGTGCGATAGTTCATCCTCTAGCCAACGTATTTGTTCTGGATCCATTGCCGTGCTGTCCAGGCTGATAGCACGAAGATACCGGGTAAGACTAAGAGCGTAGTAACGATGACCTTGCATGTTGAAGAGAGGGTAGAGGCGCTGACCTGGTTCGTCGTGATTACCTAGCGAAGCGTAGAACTTCACTCCAGAAGTCAACAGGCTGGCATAGGGGCGCTCGAATTTCTTATAGAAATCGCGCGGCGCCTCTTCGCCATAAATGTTGTCACCCAACATCAGAACGACATCGAACGAATACCGTTTCCACACAGCCACCATTTGATCTGCAACTTCCTGCTGCCGTCTGCCGCCGGTGCCGGAATCGCCAATCACCGCAAAGCGAACGGAATCGGGAGCGTCCGAGAATCCCAGGTTCTGCGCTAGCGCGCCAATCTTCACCATCCACAGACTCGCGCCAAGCAAAACCCAGCCGAGAATTTGATCTCGACACCACACAGGAATCAGCACCTCGTACTCACGACTTGCTAGATCGGCGCTGTGTCAATCAATGCGCCTGTCGTCAAGCTATATAGTATAGTTAGAGTGGTATTCCTCTTTGCTATAGAGTGTGAAATGGTGTTCTGAACCATGCTTGGGCGTCTTGCGGTCGGATGTTGGGTAGCAGTTCAGTGATCGCCTGGTCCAGCGGTCCGCTTGAGAATGTCCAGCAGATGGCGCTCAGGTATCCTTGCGCGGACCTCCCGCTCGAACTCCGCCAAGCCTTTGGGCTGAACGCTCGTGGCCAGTTGCTTCAGATGCGGCGCTCCGATTTGCATCGGTCACAGCCTCATCATCAGCATAACGTCTGGAGTCTACTCCAGAGTCAAGCACGCTGACATTACTCTCCACGCGAGATGGCTGTCTGGGAGTAAGGCTGTTGGCACCCGATAGAAATGTCAGGGTTTTCTGCCCGTTAGAAATGTCAGTGTAAACCTAGTCGTCGCCGTGCGGTGGGAATGTGTGAAATCGCTGTTCTTGCGATTTCCAAGGTCTGTGGGAAGGGTGGGAGATCGGACAGTTTCATCGTTCGATCTTCCATGCTTTCCATCAGACCGTCATTTCCACCGCGGACGGCGCCTCGATTTCGGTTCATAGTCTGGCCCGTAAAGCTTCCGGCCTTTCTTCTGATATCCGAGCTTCTCGCTGTTGGTTCTTACCTTCGGTTGATGCTTGATGTCCTGCTGTGCCTTCACCACCGTGAGTGCATGGGCCAGTCGCTTGTTCTCAACGATTGCTGTATGGCTGACTCGCTGGTCCTTGCTGAAGACGCGATAGGGAAGTGAGTGCCCCTTCCATCGAACCTCGAGCGGCCGATCAGCGAAATCGTAAACATCGACGTACTGGCCAGCCAGCTTGTCTGCCAGCTCAGTTCGCTCGAGGATGATCTGCCTGCGATCGTAGGCCAGGGCAAGCTGCTGACTGAGGTGACGTTGCTCGCGATGGCACAGGATGTCGGCAAGGCGGGACGCCTGCACGTTCAGCCTGCGATGCAGGTTCTCGGCAAAAAGACATAACCTGCTTCGGCTCGGTAGACGAATTTGCGAACAGTAATCGCTCCAATCGATGTGTAAAGGATGTAGACTGCCTCGTCTGTCTTTTGGATGAGGGATCGAATATCTCGATAAACATCCCAAAAATGTGAGTCCATTGCTCCTCCTCGTTGAGTGGGACCCGCCGACTGTCTCGGCGGGTCCAGTTGGCTAGCGCGAAGTTGTTCTTTCGCCCCTCGCACCTATTTACCGGGCTGAGGCGGATAGTTCTTGAAAAGCTTGACCATCGCCTTTTGCAGGTTCCCGTAGTTTTTATTCGGATCTTTCTTGAGGTCGACGGTCTTGCTAGCATCTCCGCGCCAGATCAACTGCTTTCTTGCAGGGTCATACAGGCCCACCACCAGCGTCCCAATGGGAATGGTAGAAGTCTGGCCCTGGACCGAGCTGAGGCCGCCCCCCCATGGACCTCCGCCCCACCAGCCATAGCCTCCCGAGCCCCACAGGTTTATGCTCTTTTCCTCACGGACGTTGGCCTGGTAGCCCACCAGAAGGTCCCCACCTTTGTCCACCTTGGTGAGACCTTTCTCTGCGAGCTGTGCATCGACTGCACGTCTAATGTCCTGATCGAGCAACGGATCATCTTGGATATTGCTACCGCTCATAGGTGGTGGGCCGACCGGCAAAGTTGGCAAACCGGTCGGGACATCGGCTTTTGACGGACCGCCCGGACCCCTCTGGACGTCGACCCATTGGTAGGTCCGATAGGATTGAAAGTTCGCGCCCCGGTCATAGTTGTAGTGAATGTCCTGTCCCCTGGCGTAAGCGAGCATGAACAACAAGGCTAGTGGCAATATCAGCTGTTTCGTGATTTTCATGGCATCTCCTTCTGTTTATTAGCACTATTGATCGGGCGAGCAATTCTCCATTCATCAACTCTGAAATTCTCAGACAGACAATGGACTCCTGCAGTATCCAATCATTTGCTACTGTGATACCGAGCCGAATCTTGTAATCCCGAGTTACTTAGGCGTCAAGGGTTTCAATACGGGGCGGCATACGATGCACTGAGGTAACGAGAGATACAAACTCCGGAAATGATTCGAATTCGGTTCTCAAATGCTCCCACTCACGCACAAATAAGGGACTGCGGAACCTCCGCTCAGCGGAACGGAGCATCAACTCCCACATTCGTCTTGGTATGCGGCGTTCAAGATACAAGAGATGCGTTAGCGAGACAAGGGTGCAGAATCGTAACATCGAGATGATCAAATCGTCCGTCCGCTCAAGTATCTTTGTGCCAGGCAGCCAGCTGAGCCACAAACCCGACGAAGAGTCCTTCAGCAGTTGGTCATACTGGGCTGACAACCCCAGGAAGATCTGCGCTTTCACCTGCTCGCGGTGAATCCCCACCGCGACAACCAGGCCGAGGCCTCCCATCAGAAGGGACAGTAATGTTGCGTATTGAATGATCTGTCCAATGTACATAGTGGTCACGCAGCCATCCCGGATTTAGCAGGCACGTTTGTTGGTTTCGCTAATGCAGCAGAACCCGCCTGTTCCTCGTGCTCCCAACGGATTAGCTTCAGATCCAGCACGACGAAGGAGTAGAGAACCGGAACCAGCCCCAGCGTCACGAAAGTGGCGATCGTCAGGCCGCCGATCTGGGCATAGCAAAGAGGCTCCCAAAGCGGGCCACCGTGCGCAGCCAGCGGAAACAGCGCAATCACTGTGGCCGCAACCGTGATCATCACTGGCCGCAAACGGAGGATGCCCGCATCGATCAGCGCCAACTCTAATTCCTCGCCCTCTTCTCGTCGCTCCTCGATAAATTCAAACAGCACAATGATGTGGCTCACAATTACACCGATGAGGCTGATGATCCCAAGGAATGCCATGAATCCAAAGGGCTGGCCCATAATGGCGAGTGAAAAAATTGCACCGACAACGCCGTACGGAATGGCCGCAAAGACGATGAGGGGTTTGAACGCATGCTTGAACTGCGCAAGCAGAGCCAAATAAATGGCGCAAACGCAAATCAGCAGCACCGTAGTAAGATCACCAAAGCCGCTGACCTGCTCTTTTTGCTCGCCTGCGAAGCGGAATATAAACCCGTCGGGAAGCTGCTTCTGGAATGCCTCCAGCTTTGGCATAGCCGCTGCGATTACCTCCGAAGGTAAATGTCCCTGCGTAGGCCAGCACTGCACAGTAATGGTGCGGTACTGATCGAAGCGTCGGATTTTAGGCGTTACCGGACTCAGGGCAGTCGTCGCCACGTGATCGAGAGGCACCGGAGGGGTGTCTTGCCGCGAGAAGACGTATAAACTGCGCAGATCAGAGAGTTGGGACCGCTCCTCCATCCGCATGCGTCCAACAATCGGAACCTGCTTGTTGCCATCTCTCAAAACTCCAGCCGTAATGCCATGAAGAGCCGCACCGACGGAATCGGAAACATCTGCGTTTGTGACGTGCGCCAGGTTTGCCCGGTCCGCATCGACGTGCACCACTTCTCTCACACTCGGCTCGCCCCAATCGTCTCGAACTCTGGCGGCAATGGGGATGTCGCGCAAGATTTGCTTCAACTGTTCGGCTTCCGCTCTGAGACGTGGCAGATCTTCGCCGGAAATTCTGACCTGAACCGGTATTCCAACCGGCTTGCCCGTTTCGAGATTCCTCGTATCAATGATTGCTCCAGGAATTTGCCTGTCCAATTCCGGCTGCAAAAGGGCAAGCAGAGGGGTCGTATCATGATTGTCTTTCGTTCGCAGAATCACCTGAGCATAATTGGTTTGCCTGTCCTCAGGTGTAGCGCTGCTCCAGAAGCGAGGACCGCCGCCGCCCACAAAAGTCGTCATCGAGACCAAAACATCCTTCGGATGTCCGTGCTCCGGATGGCTTCTACCATACTCTTCAGCTACCCGGCGGGTAACGGATTCCACCTGCTGAGCAACCGCACTGGTCGCGCTCGCCGGAGTGTCTTCAGGCAGCCACACGTCGATGTAAGAAAAGTATTGAAGATCCTTCGGAAAGAACTGCGGCTTCAGCGTGGAAAACACGACGACGCCCAATATCAGCAGAACAAGCGAGCCTGCCAGACACACCTTCCTGTGTTCAATGGCCTTCTTCGCGGTTCGGAAATACCAGCCCGTGAACCCGCGCTGCCGCCTCTCCTCGATAGGAGTTTCGCTCCTGGCTTCCAACAGAAACGAACTGATGAGCGGCACAAAGGTCATCGAGACGAGCAGGGCCGCCAGCAGCGAACAACTAA
>NZ_JQKI01000169.1 GCF_000745965.1 Edaphobacter aggregans DSM 19364
AACAAACACTCTGTCGTGCTATTGTCTGACACGCATAGGCCTCTTTGGCTTATTTAAACACTGTCTTGACAGCATGTCCGGAGCTTTCGCTTCTTCAACCTTCAAGAATTATTCGGGCTAGACCGCGCGATATCGGTAGACGATCGGCAGCTGCCTCGAGCGGTTCAGAACCTCACCACAGCCTTTGAAGCACCTTCAGGTGCCTTTCGGTTTCCTAGTCCCGCGGCTTCCCTGCCTGGATTTGCCAGAGAGGCCGGGGAAGCGACTCCGCCATGGTGCAGGCCGCAGTAGACTCGGCCTCCAAAAGGGTCTTCGTAGCTGCCAGTCGCAGTGCAATGCACCACTGTGCCAATGGAGGTATTTCCGTCGAGCCTTTTCTCTGGTCGACTATGGCGAGCGCCTCGATTTTTGTGTCGGACGATTGCCTGAGGAATTCTGCCGCCACAGGGCGATTTGCACCTACTGATATTGCAAGTAGCGCCACTCGAAGATCGGAATCCAGATCGCCGCTCGGCCCTTCTTGGATCATTGTGCGCCAACCGCTATTTAGGGCTTTCTTGCCAAGCACAGTGACCTTATAGTCTGTTCGACCACGGAGACCTTGCTTCCCCTGGCGTACGAAACCTGCATCCAACAGTCTCTGAGTCGATGAGCGTGCTATGGCAGACGTTTTAACCATGGAACAACGGCGCCTGAATATGAGTATCAGAGCCAAGGACACGAAGCCGGAAATGCTTATCCGACGTGCTTTACACGCCCGTGGATCAGAGCTAACTCCCCGAAAATCAATGGCCCGATCCACAAGACCCGAAGGTGTGGGTTCGGAAACGCTCATCACATGTCGCGTGCGACTCGTGAGTGACTTGGAGATTTCTCATCAACCGAGAAAATGAATCGGAAACTTCCGACTTGTCAACACTATTGGAGTGACCGGTTCCCTAAACACTGCGCTGATGGCAGTAGTAACACCTTGGAGTCTGGCGGATTGAGTGCACAGCGTCTTAGCCAGCACTCCCGACCTTCGTCGGGTCAAAGCTTCTGCGGTATGATGTTTTCCCTCGGAAGGAATGGGGAGCCCAGACCCCTGACGCGATGCAGGCAGTTGAACCATGGCCGGCCAGCTTATCCAATCTCGCGTTCTGCGCTACGGTCTTGCCGTGTTTTCGGTCTCCGTGGCGCTCGGCGTGGCGCTTCTGCTGGAGCGCTTCCATTTCCGCGACGTGGCAGATCCGCTGTTCTTGATCGCCATCACCGTTACCGTCTGGTATGCAGGGACCGGGCCAGCGATACTCGCTGTTGTTCTGGGCAGCATGACCGACGCCTACTACTTCATCGAGCCGATCTACAGTATCTACACAGCACGGGAGGATTTACCGCATTTCATCATCTTCATACTATTTGCGTTCCTTATTACCCGATTCGCTGCCGGTAGGCACCGCGTCGAGGCAGAGCTTCTGCAAGCTCGCGACAAGCTGGAAATCGAAGTGGCGGAACGAACCCACAAGCTGGAAATCGAAGTGGCGGAACGAACCCAGCAGGCCAGCCTGCTCAATCTGACACATGAGCCGATCTTCGTGCGTGATATGAACGATGTCATCACATATTGGAATCGGGGCGCCCAGGAGTTGTATGGATGGACGCCGGAGAAGGCAATCGGAAAGAGCCCTCATGAACTTTTGCGAACCGTTTTTCCGTCACCCCTCGAAGAAATCAGGGCGGAGTTCCTGCGGACCGGGCGATGGGAAGGCGAACTCAAGCACACGAGAGCAGATGGAACCGAAGTGGTCGTGTCGAGCCGATGGTCCTTGGGCTACGACGAGCAGGGGCGACCTGTCGCCATCCTGGAAACGAACAATGACATCACGGGGCGCAAACGCCGGGAGCAGGAAATTGAAAAACTCAACCAGGAGCTTGCAAAACGCTCCATGGCGCTCGAAGCCAGCAACAAGGAGCTGGAAGCGTTCGCGTATTCGATATCGCATGACCTCCGCGCGCCTCTACGCCACATGGGAGGGTTTGCGGAACTTCTGCGCAAGAGCACCGTCGCGACTCTCGACGAGAAGAGCGCGCGTTACGTAACCATGATCCTGGAAGCGGCAAATCGGATGGGCAGCCTGATTGACGACCTGCTCGCGTTCTCTCGAATCAGCCGTGCCGAGGCACACTATTCCATTCTCAGCCTGGAGCAACTCGTTCATGAAGCGGTAGCCGAGGCCTGCCAGGACGCCAAGGAGCGCAACATCACTTGGAAGTTAAATCCCTTGCCCGAATGGTATGGAGATCGCCCGATGTTGCGGCTGACTCTAGTCAACCTGATTTCCAACGCCGTAAAATTCACTCGCACACGCCCCCAGGCCGAAATCGAAATCGGATGCAGTGAACAGAAAGACGATCACGTGGTGTTGTTCGTCCGAGACAACGGGGTCGGATTCGACATGAAGTATTCCAACAAGCTGTTCGGCGTGTTCCAGCGGCTTCACGCGCAGGAGGCCTTTGAAGGCACCGGTATCGGGTTGGCGACGGTTCAACGCATCGTACACCGGCATGGCGGCAGCGTCTGGGCGGAAGGCATAGTGGATGGCGGCGCAACCTTCTACTTCTCACTCTTCAAATCACAGGGAGCTGGTGACATATGGAAGCCATAGGACGCATTTTACTTGTCGAAGACGACCCCAAAGACGTTGAGCTTACGCTGACGGCTTTGGATGAATACCATCTCGCGAACGAGGTCGTTGTCGCTGCCGATGGTGAACAGGCGCTCGATTATCTATATTCCCGGGGAAATTTCATGCGACGCGCTCACGAGAATCCGGCGGTCATCCTGCTCGATCTGAAACTGCCGAAAATCGATGGCCTCGAAGTGCTGAAGCAGATCAAATCGGATGAGAAATTGAAGATGATTCCGGTGGTCGTGCTCACGTCATCCCGTGAAGAAAAGGATATGGTGACCAGCTACAAATTGGGCGTCAACGCGTATGTAGTGAAGCCAGTAGATTTCCACGAATTCGTCAATGCCATCAAGGAACTCGGCGTTTTTTGGGCGGTCATCAACGAGCCTCCTCTCGGAAGCGTCAGGAAGGTCTGAACGGCCATGAGTCCCTCTTTACGTGTTCTGTATCTGGAAGATGAAGCTGCCGACGCAGAGTTAGTCCAGGACACGCTCGCAATGGAGGGGATTGCCTGCGATGTGAGCCGGGTTGAAACCGAGTCCGGCTTCCTCACGGCTTTGCAGCAGGGCGCATTCGATCTGATCCTCGCGGATTACGCTCTGCCCTCGTTCGATGGCGTGTCGGCATTGAAAATCGTACGGCAGCAAGAATCCGACCTGCCGTTTATCTTCGTCTCGGGAACCATGGGCGAAGAAATCGCGATCGAAGCGCTCAAGATTGGTGCTACAGATTACGTTCTGAAGACTCGGCTGTCGAGGCTCGTGCCGGCAGTGCATCGTGCGCTGCGCGAAGCCGGGGAAAGGACCGAACGCAAGAAGGCTCAGGAGGCGTTGCGTCGAAGCGAAAGAGAACTTCGCCAGGTGGTTGAAACAATTCCGGCGATGGTCTGGTGCGCGCTGCCCGACGGCTCGAATTTGTTGATGAACAACCGATGGACCGAGTATACGGGCTCGTCCGGAGCCGGTTTGGGCTGGCAAGCCGCTCTTCACCCCGACGACCTTCAGCGCCATATGGACGCTTTTCGTGCATGCTCAGCTAAAGGCTTGCCCTTCGAGGATGAGGTGCGATTCCGTCGCGCGGACGGGGAATATCGCTGGTTTTTGGTTCAAGGCATGCCCCTGCGGGACGAGCAGGGAAAGATCCTCAATTGGTACGGAATCGTCACGGACATCGAAGATCGCAAGCGCGCCGAAGAGACTCTACGGGAGCAAGCTAATCTTCTCAGTCTCACCCATGACGCGATTTTCGTCCACGACATGAATTTGAGAATTAGATATTGGAATCGTGGCGCGGAAGAGTTGTACGGGTGGACCGCAAGGGAAGCCGAAGGCAAGATTAGCCATGAGTTGCTGCAGACGGTATTCCCAGTGCCGTTGGAGCAGCTCATAGCGGAGCTGCTAAGTAATGGCCGCTGGGAAGGCGAGTTTGTACGTACCACGAAGGACGGAACCAAAGTAGTAGTAGCGAGCCGGTGGTCATTACAGCGCGACGACAAAGGCACGCCACTTGCCATTCTCGAGACCAACAACGACATCACCGAACGCAATCGTGCTGAAGAAGAGCGCGAGCGATTGCACCAGCTAGAGGCAGACCTTGCTCACATAAATCGAGTAACCACGATGGGCGAGCTCACCGCAGGGCTGGCACACGAAATTAGACAGCCTATCTCGGCTACCGTCACTAACGCGAACGCCTGCATGCTATGGCTCAAGCGCGACCACCCGGACCTGGAAGAGGCGTGCGAGGCGGCAAGAAGAATAATGGAAGACGGAAAACGTGCCACTGACATCATCGAGCACTTACGCTCGCTGTACAAGAAGTCTCCTCCGAAACGTGAGTTGATCGAAATTAGCGATATTGTCCACGAGATTGTCGTGCTGCTTCAGAGTGAAGCCAACAAGCACTCGATTGTGATGCGCACCGAGGTCCCCTCCGATCTTCCTAAAATTACCGCAGACCGCGTTCAACTGCAGCAGGTGCTCATGAACCTGATGCTCAACGGTATCGAGGCGATGAACGAGACAGGCGGCATACTTACGATCAAGTCGCAATTCGGCCAAGACGGACTACTGCTCATCTCCGTCAGCGACACTGGTATGGGGCTGCCAGCCGAATATTCAGACCAGATCTTCAATGCATTCTTTACCACCAAACCGCAGGGCTCCGGCATGGGCCTGGCGATCAGCCGCTCCATCGTCGAATCACACGGCGGCCGTTTATGGGCCACAGCCAACTCGGAACGCGGCGCGACTTTTCATTTCACTCTGCCCGCTACCGTCGCGGCCTAGGCGCGATCTCCTACGCTGTGTAAGACCCGTTCTGAGAAGCATCCGAACGTGCAGGTCCCACTACGGAAATCGGAATTCTGACCTCCACCCGCAAAAGCTCCTCGGAGGCACGCTGGATTTGGAGTACGATGCCGTATCCGTGCAGCTCACCCATTTGCGCTGCGCGGCGAGGAACGGGATTTCTACAGGGTGGCGGGTGTGTGCGGCCGACCGCGGATTCCAATATCAGGTTTGAAGTCTGGATGCCTGCTTCCGGCGGCTGTGTTGCATTAACTGGTGCAGACGCAACTTTTCCCATACCGATGTTTTAGATTAGGCAGCAATAGTCACAGGTGAGATCCAATTCGTTAATAAGCTGTTCGATATCTTTGGGCTCGCACAGGATGCAAAGGCGGCGCCGGATCATGCGCATGATCTCAAAGCCTTTGATGGCGGCAGCCGCTTTTCTCATCGTCTGGAAACCTCGCATGGGGCGAATCATTCGTTTGAGGCCACCGTGGTCTGCTTCAATGATGTTGTTCGTATATTTCGACGTACGATGTTTCGTGTCCTGGGATAACTTACTTTCGCGCTGCAACCGGCGAATGGCCTTGGGATAAGAGCCCAGCTTGTCGGTTGTGATCGAGTGTAGCGGCCAGTTACACATTATCTTCATTGCTTTGCTCAGAAAGCAGTGTGCTGCGCCAGCTTCCAGACGATTTATGCGCCTTGCTTTGAGTGGTTTCGAGTGGCGCCCGCTTCCACTATGTTCGAAGCCGCACAAAGTCACTTCTTAATAACGATGTGACCAAGGGTACGGCTCATTGCTTGCTGGTGGAGATCGGCAGTCCTGGAGTTCCCGAATAGAAGACGATAAGGACGACGGGTTCCGCGCCCGTAATGCCATGATGAATGCTATCTACGGTCTCCGTGAGGGCTTGTCCGGCCACGAAGTGCTTCTTGGTGCCGTCCTTCTTCTCGATGGTGAGTTCGCCTGAGAGGATGTAGCCGGCATTTGGCATGGGATGAGAGTGCCATTTCATGGTGGTGTGTGGCGCAATGGTGTATTTGAGGATCGTAATCTGGGGCTGGCCGACAGGGTATGACTTAGTAAGGCGTACCGTCCCATGAGGAAGTGGTCTGGATAAGAGTTTCGACTTGAATCGGAGAGGGAGCATCCTCTGCCGTAGCGAAGCAGGTGAGAGATGACGCCAACAATCCAGCAATTATGAATTTCATGTGTTCTCCTGTGCAAATTTGGTTTCGGTGCTTGTACCCTCCTAAGCGAAAGGCCACTTAACTCGAGGTTCGCTTTCACCAGATCCAAGGTATTCCTGGCGATGGGATGGTCGACGCGGCCGACAGCAGTTCCCGTGGTTTCAACTCCATAAAGGCGTACTCATTCCCTAATGTTTCAATCGTAAAGGAAATAATTGCTCCCTAATCGCACGTTTCGCGATTCCCGCCGGACAAATACACGAAAACAAACCCTGGCGGTCCAGCCATTGAACTCCCTTCCGCATCAAACCTTGGAATTGTGCTAATCGTTCACTCAGGGGCGTTTCGCCTCCAAATCAATGGGTTACGACGCTATGTGTTCGACAGATACTAAACTGATCTCATGCTACGTCGTCCACTGGCGAGCGGAATGATTGTTGGACTCCTCTTACTTCGCAGCGCTGCCGTTGGAACGGGCCAGACCTCGGCATTCCATGCACCAGTGGTGCTTACTGTCGTGGATGAAAATGCACTGCCGGTTTCAGGTGCTCACGTTACAGTTTCCGAGCCCGGGGGGCAGGCCTTTCGGCTACAAACCGATTATGCCGGTCGCTGCACCTACTCGCTACATCAGAATGCTTCGTATCAGATTCGAGTGGAAAAACCTGGCTTCTATCAGGCCCTCGAACCGCATACGGACGCGCACGTTGAAAGTGTTGAAGTGGTGCTCGCGCATGAGCAGGTAATTCGACAAGAAGTCAATGTTGTCGCTTCCCCAACCGGGATCGATCCGGAGCAGAGCTCCGACAAGAGCACGATGAACACTCCGGAGATCGTCAACGTGCCCTATCCGACTTCGCGCGATATCCGCAACCTATTGCCTTTCAATCCGGGTGTGGTGCAGGACAGGTCAGGGCAGGTCCACCTCGCGGGATCGGAGACCTACGCGACGCTTGATCTACTGGACGGATTCGATATTCGCTCCCCGGTGAGCGGCGAGCTTGCGATGCGAGTCAGCGCTGATGCAGTGCGTTCGATCGACATAGAGACGACCCGTTATCCGGTTGAATTTGGTAAGGCCACAGGCGGCGTCGTAGCGTTCTACACTGGCATGGGCGATAACAAGTTTCGCTTCAATGCCACCAACTTTCTTCCTTCTTTTCACGAGGCAGATGGGTTGCGCTTTGACAAATTTGTTCCCCGGCTTACCTTTTCAGGCCCATTGGTTCGCAACCAGGCGTGGTTCTTCGATGGACTGGAGGCGGAATACGACAACATCTATATCCAGGAGCTTCCGACTGGCGCAAACACGAACCACCTGGTGCGCGGGAGCAATCTGATCAAGTCCCAAGTGAATCTTACGTCAGCCAATACCCTTTCTGGCGGCCTGCTCTTCAACGTTTATCATTCGCCATATGATGGCCTTTCGTCATTGATTCCACAGGAAAGTACGACGAAGCGGGACACCATTGCGTGGCTACCGTATGTACGTGACCAGCACAGCTTCGCAAACGGTGCGCTGCTAGACGTGGGTTTTGGAGTTGTGCGTTTCCGCGACGGCCTTGAGCCACATGGAAACATTCCCTACGAACTGACGCCTGAGATACCAAAGGGCAGCTTTTTCGAGAACGAAGTCTCGCACTCGCAGCGCGAAGAAGTGACTGCCACGCTGTATCTGTCGCCGCGTTACTGGGCAGGACGCCACGACCTGCAGGCCGGAATCGAGTTGGACCACATCTTCTTCGATGAAGAGATCTCGCGCGCTCCGGTGAATTATCTGCGCGAAGATGGAACGCTGCTGCGGCAAAGCGTCTTTCCTGCTCAAGCTCCGTTTACGCGCCACAATTTGGAGACAGGCGGCTACGTTCAGGACCGCTGGCTCGCGCGCAAGGGGCTGCTGATCGAGCCCGGCCTGCGCTTTGACTGGGACGAAATTATCAGGCGGCCGCTCTTTTCACCCCGACTTGCTGTTGTGTACTCGCCGCCTGGGCCTCGAGCCAGGACGAAATTATCGGCCGGCGTCGCCCTCTACTATGAACACACGCAGCTTGAGTACCTTACACGGAGCCTGGCGGGAATTCGCTACGACACCTACTATGCCACGGATGGAATTACTCCAGCCAGCGAACCGCTACAAACGGTCTTCGAAGCAAACAATTCCACGCTCACACAGACACGTGCCATCAACTGGAGCGTTGGCATTGAAAGAAAACTGCCGGGTGAGATTTCTGCCGGAGTGAACTTCGTCCAGAAGCGAGTTGCCGATGGTCTTGTCTACGCGAACCAGGGTGGGGCGGAGGCACTGTCAGGGATATATCTGCTGACCAACAGCAGACGTGACCACTATGATTCGATCGAGTTCAATGCGCGTCGCACCTTTGCCAATGGATACACTTTGTTTGCTTCCTACACACGTTCTTCGGCCCGCACAAATGCGGCATTGGATTACGTGCCTACTATTTCGCTGCTGGGTCCGCAGCGGAGCGGGCCGCTCGCGTGGGACACACCGAACCGTTTGATTTCCTGGGGATGGCTGCCCTTTCTCCTGCCGAAATTTAAAAAGAGCTGGGACTTTGTCTACACCCTGAAGTGGCAATCGGGATTCCCGTTTACGACAGTCAATGCAAACCGTGAAGTAGTGGGCGCGGCAGGCTCCAGGCGGTTTCCTGACTATGTCTCCTTTAGCCCCGGACTCGAATGGCGATTTCACATCCGGGGCGCTTATTTCGGGCTGCGCGGCGTCATGGAAAATGCCACGAATAGTGGAAATCCATCCGTTGTGAACAGGGTCATCGATTCACCTGATTACGGGAGCTTCAGTGAAGTTCAGGGTAGGGCCTTAACTGCGCGTATCCGCTTGATCGGCTCGAAATAAAGGAGTGATGTCGGCGGTTCCGTTATCGGATTAGGGAAGGATTGCTGACGATCCATAAACGATCGGGAACTACTCGACGACCCATCTGGCCTAACTTCATCGTAGCAACGACAGGCCAGAACCGTTGGCGGGTGCTCAACTACTCAGCGTGCGGGCACAGCGTCCGCGGGCCAGTAGGGCTTGTCCGTATCGGCTAAGTGGTCTTCCGCGCAGCGACCGTGACGGCCGGCCGCGGCTGGGGGTCGGCGGAGTCGCGGTTCCCGGTCGCCAGTGCGTTCTCCACCACCTCGACCCACCTCGGGTTGGTCGAGGCGTCGGCGGCGTATTCGTCGTGCCAGTTCCACCACTCGTATGGATTGGTTTGGGGGTAACCTGCGGGCGAATCCTCCCACTTCTCCTGGCGTCCGAGCGCGGTCATGTCGAGGTAGCTCCAGACGGTGCCCATTGCTTCGTCGCCGCGGTTGTTGATGAAGTAAGTGCGAAAAACCTTGTCGCCGTCGCGGATGAACGCGTTATGGCCATGCCATTCCTCCACGCCGAAGTCGGTGTCGAAGTCGTCGGTGATGGTGTACCAGGGCATCTTCCAGTCCATGCGTGCCTTCAGGCGCTCGATATCCGACTGCGACGCGCGCGAGGCATAGGCAAGTGTGGTATCGCGGGCGTTCAGATGGGAGAGGTGGGAGACCTGGTCGGCTCCCAGGGAGCAGCCGCGGCAGGCATGGTCGGGCCAGCCGAACACGCCGGGTTCGAAGAAAGCGCGGTAGACAATTAGCTGACGGCGGCCCTCGAACAGGTCAAGCAGGCTCGCTTTGCCGTTGGGTCCATCGAACTCGTAGTGCTTCTCCACGGCCAGCCACGGCATCCGCCGACGCTCGGCTGCCAACGCGTCACGAGCGCGGGTCAGCTCCTTCTCCTTCACAAGCAGCTGCTGGCGAGC
>NZ_JQKI01000170.1 GCF_000745965.1 Edaphobacter aggregans DSM 19364
ACCCATTTCGTTACCTCGGTATCGGCTGGCCCACCGTTGGTCGGGTTGTATTTGAATCCTCCATCCTCCGGCGGATTATGCGACGGTGTGATGACGATACCGTCAGCGAGATGCTGTTTTCGATCGCGATTGTAGACAAGAATAGCTCGCGAAATAACCGGAGTCGGAGTTACACCATCATTCTCCTGGATGATCGTTTCCACATTGTTCGCGGCGAGTACGCTGAGGGCTGTGCGCTGCGCGGGACCGGACAGTGCATGCGTGTCCTTCCCCATGTAGAGCGGCCCGTCCGTTCCCTGCTCACGCCGGTAGTCGCAAATCGCCTGAGTAATCGCAAGAATGTGAGCCTCGGTGAAGGTGCTGCGCAGGGGCGAGCCACGGTGTCCGCTCGTGCCGAACGCGACCATCTGGTTGGGATCCTCCGGGTTGGGACGGCCCTCGAAGTAGGCCGTCTCTAGACGCCCCAGATCGATCAGCAACTCCTTTGGAGCCGGCTTCCCCGCGAGCGGCGAGATCATTTCGCCGATTTCACTTGCCGGCTGGACTTTTACTGGACTGGGCATGGTTTTACCTTCCAGAACCTTCTTGCATGATGCGCACTTGGCTGTGTCGCTGTTTGTATTCCGCCGAAACCGACTAAGGAATGGCTTCAAGAATCCCAGTTTGGGATTAGTTTGCTGCTCTGACACATGTTGCGTTTACGACCGGTGATTGCGCGATTGAATACGAAAGTCGAGACCGTCGGATCGTTCCGCCTATGACGCTGAACACATGAGCGTAATGGACGACACCCGAGCCAATCTCTTGTCATTTGCCACGGTCTTGGCGCTCCTCGGGTGGTGGTTAGGCTCTGCTTTCAAAGACTTACGAATGGTCTCTGCCGTGCACCCCAATGAGCACCTTCGCCACGTGCAGGGAGCAAGAGCCATCCCCGCGCGACGAAACAAAAAACTATTCCGCGTCCAGCGTCGGGAAACAAGGAGCGTAAGAAATGACACATGTCGCAGAAGCAGAAGTAACCACGACGCCATCACTGAGCGCATACGGAACTGCAAGGTCCACGATCCAAGGATCGCCGCTGAGTTCCGAGGAGCTTCGCAAGATAGACGCTTATTGGCGTGCCAGCCTCTACGTGTGCCTGGGGATGCTGTACCTCCAGGACAACCCCTTGCTCCGTGAGCCGCTCCAGATCGAGCACGTCAAGCCACGCATGCTGGGTCATTGGGGCTCGGATGCCGGCCAAGCCTTCACTTACATCCATTTCAACCGGCTGATTAAGAAGTACGACCTGAATGCGTTCTACGTTTGCGGACCCGGGCACGGGGCGCCCTCGGTTCTGTCCCAGGCCTACCTCGAGGGGACATATTCCGAGGTCTACCCGGACAAGAGTGAAGACCTGCGCGGACTGCAACGCTTTTTCCGGCAGTTCTCATTCCCGGGAGGGATCGGCAGTCACGCCACCCCCGAGACCCCCGGCAGCATCCACGAGGGCGGCGAGCTGGGCTACTCTATCTCGCACGCCTACGGAGCGGTCTACGACCACCCGGACCTGATCGCCCTGACCGTGGTGGGCGACGGCGAGGCCGAGACCGGCCCGCTGGCCACGAGCTGGCACAGCAACAAGTTCCTCAACCCGATCCGCGACGGGGCGGTGCTACCGGTGCTGCACCTCAACGGCTACAAGATCAACAACCCCACACTGCTGGCCCGCATCAGCCGCGAGGAGTTGGAAGCGCTGTTCGTCGGCTACGGGTACACCCCGCATTTTGTGGAGGGCAGTGACCCCGAAAGCATGCACCAGGCGATGGCCGCGACCCTGGAACACTGCGTCCTGGAGATCCGCAAGATCCAGGATGAGGCGCGGCGGACCGGCAAGCCGTCGCGGCCGCGCTGGCCCATGGTCATTCTGCGAACCCCCAAGGGCTGGACAGCCCCGCGGAAGGTGGACGGACAATACCTGGAAGGCTTCTGGCGCGCGCACCAGATCCCGCTGCCTGACGTCCACTCCAACCCTGCTCACCTGCAACTGCTGGAAAAATGGCTGCGCAGCTACGAGCCGGAGAAGCTCTTTGATCAGGCGGGCCGGCTCATCCCGGAACTGCGAGCGCTGCCACCTGAGGGGACTCGACGGATGAGCGCCAACCCTGTCACCAACGGCGGGCTGCTTCGCAAGGCTCTCGACATGCCGGATTTCCGTACTCTCGGCGTCGAGGTCAAGAAACCAGGAACAACCCAGGTGGGGAACGCGGGCTTCCTCGGCGTCCTGATGCGGGAGATCATGAGGCTGAACAAGAACAACTTTCGGCTCTTCGGGCCGGACGAGTCGCAGTCCAACAGGCTCGACGCCGTGTACGAGGTCACCGAGAAGGCCTGGCTCGCCGAGTACTTCCCGGAGGACGCCGATGGCGGCCACCTGGCTCCGGACGGGCGCGTCATGGAGATGCTCAGTGAGCACACCCTGGAAGGATGGCTGGAGGGCTACATTCTGAGCGGCCGGCACGGCCTGATCAACAGCTACGAGTCGTTTGTCCACCTCATCGACTCGATGGTCAACCAGCACGCAAAGTGGCTGGAGAAGTGCAGCGAGGTACCGTGGCGGATGAAGGTCTCCTCGCTCAACATCCTGGTCAGCGGCCTGGTCTGGCGCCAGGACCACAACGGGTTCACGCACCAGGACCCCGGCTTCCTCGACGTGGTCGCGAACAAGAGCCCGAGCGTAGTGCGCATCTACCTTCCGCCTGACGCCAACTGCCTGCTCTCGGTCGGCGACCACTGCTTCCGCAGCGAAAACTATATCAACGTCATCGTTGCAGACAAGCAGCCGCAGGACATGCAATACCTGGACATGGAGGCGGCCATCGCCCACTGTACCAAGGGCCTGGGTATCTGGAACTGGGCCAGCAACGACCAGGGGACAGTGCCCGACGTGGTAATGGCAAGCTGCGGCGACGTGCCGACGGTGGAGTGTTTGGCGGCCACCTCCCTGCTGCGGCAGCACATCCCCGATGTGAAGATCCGTGTCGTGAACGTCGTAGACCTGTTCAAGTTGCTGCCCAGCACCGAACACCCGCACGGGCTGACGGACCTTGAATTCGAGGCCGTCTTCACGCCGGACAGGCCGGTGATCTTCACCTTCCACGGATACCCCGGGCTGATCCATCGACTCACCTACAGGCGGCCAAGCCAGCACAACATCCACGTGCGCGGCTACAAGGAGCAAGGCAACATCAACACGCCCCTGGAATTGGCCATCCGCAACGAGACCGACCGCTTCACCCTGGCCATAGATGCCATCGATCGGATCCCTCGCTTGCGCGTCACCGCCGCCGCTGTTCGCCAAGAACTTGCCGACCAGCGAATTGCGTGCGAGCAGTACGCTTACGAGCACGGCATCGACCGGCCCGACATCACCGAATGGAGGTGGCCGCACCCGACCACCTAGGTTGAAAACAGCGTAAGGGGCGGCTGGCAACGGAGAATCGGCCACCCTCAGGCAACCACCAAGCACAATACACCGACAGCATGACAGGCAGCAGTTTGGCGATCACTCATTGCATCTACCACGCAGTGAGTGATCGCCAAACGACAACTCGTTTGATTCGAGTGGCGCGAATTGCCACGAACATTTGAAAGCGCAATTCCAGAATATGCATTGCGGAACGATGATCACCGGAGCGATGTGAATGAGTCTGCTTACGACATCGATGACAAGATTGGGTCCATCATTAAGAAAAACCGGGAGCGTCGCCTATGTCTGACACTGGTCTTGCGTGCCTCGCTTCGCCTGATGTACTGGTCCGTGCCCGTAAGATCAAACTTTTTCTGATGGACGTAGACGGTACGCTGACCGATGGCGGCGTCTGCCTGATCTCGGCCACAATCGGCGACGGCTTAGGAGAACCGATCGTCTCCAAAATGAAAGTGTTCAACGCCCGGGACGGCCAGGATTATCGCTTGCCCACACCATGGGGATTCAGACAGGCTTTATCACCGGCCGACATTCACCGGCCGACATTCACCGGCCGTGGCTAAGCGTGCTCAAGAGCTGAAGGTCACTTTTGTTTATCTGGGACAGGAGAAGAAGACGGCGGCTTTCGAAGAGTGCGTGCAAAAGGCAGGCGTGACCGAAGACGAGGTTGCTTATATGGGCGATGACCTGCCGGACATTCCTCTGGCGCAGCGAGCCGGACTGGCAGTGTGCGTAGCCGACGGGGCACCTGAGTTAGCGGCTGTATGCCACTTCACCACTCGCCGGCTTGCGGGGCGGGGTACCGCGCGCGAGGTGGTGGAACTAATCCTGAAGGCGCAGGGACGTTGGGAGGAGGCGGTGCCCCAGGCGCTTGCGTAACAAAACTGCCGATTAAGAATTTAGAACGAAACCGACGAAGTTTACCCAACGAATTGAGAGGATTTTTCATGAGCGTAGCAGCCCTCCCCACAACTACTCCAACGCTGCTTGGAATGGATTTGACCAGTATCAACACCATCCGGACACTCTCCATGGATGGAGTACAAGCCGCCAACTCGGGACATCCTGGAACTCCCATGGCATTGGCACCGGTTGCCTACACTCTCTGGCAACAGTTCCTTCGCTTCGATCCGCAGGATCCCGTGTGGCCCAACCGCGATCGCTTCGTGCTGTCGATAGGGCATGCGTCCATGCTGCTCTATTCCCTGCTTCATTTGACCGAGGTCCGGGCCGTCAGCAAAGACTACGAAACTCTCGGTGAGGTGTCGGTGCCACTGGACGCCATCAAGGCGTTTCGACAGTTGGACAGCCGCTGTCCCGGACATCCGGAGTACCGCTGGACGTCGGGCGTGGAAACCACGACAGGGCCGCTCGGCCAAGGCGTTTCCACCAGCGTGGGCATGGCGATCGGCCGGCAGTGGTTGGCCGCGCGTTACAACCGCCCCGGATTCGAGGATCTTATCGACTTCAACGTCTATGCGCTCTGCGGAGACGGCTGCATGATGGAGGGCATCTCCAGCGAGGCGGCCTCGCTTGCCGGACACCTGCGACTTTCGAATCTGTGCTGGATTTACGACAACAACCACATCACGATCGAAGGCAACACTTCCCTGGCCTTCACTGAGGACGTGGCCACGCGTTTCATCGGATACGGATGGAATGTCACGCGGGTTGGCGACGCAAACGATATCGAGATGCTGGCTCGCGCGTTCCGAACTTTTCAGAATTGCAAAGACCGTCCGACGCTGATCATCGTGGACAGCCATATCGGGTACGGTGCGCCGCACAAGCAGGATACCAGCGGGGCACACGGTGAACCCCTGGGAGAGGAGGAGGTCCGACTCGCGAAGCGAAACTATGGTTGGCCAGAAGATAAGAAGTTCTATGTGCCCGATGGCGTTTACGATCATTTCCGTGAGGGCATCGGCAAGCGCGGGAAACAGCTGCGTGACGCCTGGTTCGCGCGAATCGCAGAATATCGGAAGCAGTACCCGGAACTCGCCGAAGAGCTCTATCGCATGCAGCACCGCCAGCTCCCTGAAGGTTGGGACCATGACCTTCCGGAATTCCCCGCGGACGCGAAAGGCCTGGCGACGCGTGAGTCCTCGGCTAAAGCATTGAACGCAATCGCCAAGAATATGCCCTGGTTGATCGGAGGGTCCGCGGACCTCGGACCATCTACCAAGACCCGTATTACGCAGGAGGGCGCGGGCGATTTCTCGGCTGAGAACTATGCCGGACGTAATTTTCACTTCGGCATCCGTGAACATGCCATGGGAGCCATCCTGAACGGACTAAGTCTGGTAAAGGTCAGGCCCTTCGGCTCGGGATTTTTCATCTTTGTCGATTACATGCGCGGCTCTATGCGGCTGAGCGCGTTGATGGAGCTTCCGGTTATTTTCGTGTTCACTCACGACTCGATTGGAGTTGGCGAGGACGGCCCAACTCATCAACCCATTGAACAGCTAGCGCACATGCGTTCCATGCCTGGCCTAATCCTGATTCGGCCGGCCGATGCGAATGAGGTAGTCGAGGCCTGGAAGGTGATCCTGCAACTGCATCATGCGCCGGCCGTGCTCGTACTCACACGCCAGGCGGTGCCGACGATCGATCGCACAAAGTACGCCCCGGCCGAAGGCCTGGCTCGCGGAGCTTACGTCCTGGCGGATGCCACCGGCGGCTCGCCCGAGGTCATCCTCATCGCGACCGGAAGCGAGGTTGCGCTATGCCTGGAGGCTTACGAGCAGTTGACTAAGGAGGGCGTGCGGGCACGAGTGGTCAGTATGCCGTCATGGGAGCTATTCGACGATCAGGATAAGGATTACCGCGAGTCTGTTCTACCTACGCAGGTGCGAGCCCGAGTATCAGTGGAAGTGGCGTCAGATTTTGGCTGGAGCAAATACACCGGGTCCGAGGGGTGCAGCATTTGTATTGAGACCTTTGGAGCATCGGCGCCCCTCAAGCAACTATTGAAGAAGTTCGGCTTCAGCGTGGACCACGTCGTAACAGCAGCGAAGGATCAGATTGCGCTGCACAAACCTAGCAACTAAAGGGAATACATCATGAGAGTGGGCGTTGGCGCAGATCACGGCGGCTTCGAAATGAAGGAGCAGCTGGCGAAGTTGCTGGCGGAAGGAGGCTACCAGGTAGTCGACTTCGGCAACAAGATATATGACAAGGACGATGATTACCCGGATTTCGCGATTCCTCTCGCACGTGCGGTGGCAAGTGGTGAAGTAGAACGTGGCATTTTTGTATGCGGTAGCGGCGTGGGAGCCTCGGTAGCTGCGAATAAGGTCGGCGGCGCTCGAGCGGCGCTCTGTCACGATGACTTCTCGGCCCGCCAAGGGAGTGGAGGACGACGCCATGAATATTCTCTGTTTCGGGGGCCGTACCATGGGAGTCGCCGTTGCGTGGGACTGCGCGAAGAACTTTCTTAGCGCAAAGTTTAGCGGCGCGGAACGGCATCGCCGCCGGCTAGCCAAGGTTACTCAACTCGAAAGTGAAACGATTGCCTGTGCAAACGGTCCCAAATAACTCCAGATAGCTGAACCTGAAGATGGGAGATTAAAATGACGTTACTTGATTCCTTGAAGAAATACACTATCGTTGTGGCGGATACGGGCGATATTGAAGCCATTGCCAAGCATCGGCCTCAGGACGCCACCACCAATCCGTCGCTTCTCTTTCACGCCGCCCAGATGCCGACTTACAGGCACTTAGTGGAAGAGGCTGCCGAACTGGCCGAACAACGCGGCGGCAACCACGAAGCAATGGCGGAGGAGTTCATCGATCGTCTTTTCGTCCTGTTCGGTTGCGAGATTCTTAAGGTCGTCCCCGGCCGTGTATCTACCGAGGTTGCCGCCAGCTTGAGCTTTGACACCGCAGCTACCATTGCGAAAGCTCGCAAGCTCATCTCGCTCTACAAAGAGAAGGGCGTGGCGCAGGAACGCATCCTCATCAAGATCGCCAGCACGTGGGAAGGCATTCGAGCTGCCGAAATTCTCGAGAAGGAAGGCATCCACTGCAATTTGACGCTTCTCTTCAGCTTTGCACAGGCAGTCGCGTGCGCGGAAGCTGCAGTCACCTTGATTTCACCCTTTGTTGGTCGTATCTACGATTGGTACAAGAAGGAGCATGGCGGCGCGGAGATTCCCGCGGACCAGGATCCCGGTGTTGCCTCTGTTACCCGCATCTATAACTACTACAAAAAGTTTGGGTACAAGACACAGATTATGGGGGCGAGTTTCCGGAACGTGAATCAGATCGTCCGCCTGGCCGGATCGGATTTGTTGACCATCAGTCCAGAGCTTCTCGAGCAGTTGGAGCAGACCGAGGGTGTCGTCGAGCGTAAACTCGATTCTGCAAAGGCGCAGGCAAGCAAAGAAGAGCGCCTCCACCTGGACGAGAAGACATTTCGTTGGATGCACAACGAGGACGCGATGGCCACCGAGAAGCTGGCAGAAGGTATCCGCAAGTTCAATAGTGATGCCCGCCATCTGGAAGACTTTGCGCTTTCCCAGGTTGCCCAGAAGGTCGGATAGCCGGCCGTTTCGCTCCGCGTAATTTCGCGCGCTGCTCAGCTCGCACATGTCGATCGACACTGTACGATGGCTGCACGGTGGGGCATTCCGGCGGAGTAACCCTTAAAGAGGCACTTTCGAAGGAGATTAGCCGATGAGTGCAGCGCGCGCGGTACTTTGGGACATGGATGGGACGTTGATCGATTCAGAGGAGTTCCACTG
Source organism: Edaphobacter aggregans DSM 19364 (assembly GCF_000745965.1). Classification (GTDB taxonomy): domain Bacteria; phylum Acidobacteriota; class Terriglobia; order Terriglobales; family Acidobacteriaceae; genus Edaphobacter; species Edaphobacter aggregans. Next base: position 8,215 of record NZ_JQKI01000170.1, read on the forward strand.
GATCTCCTGGCGCAACACAATGGCGAAAGAAGGCGTACCCATCACGCACGAGCAGTTTCTTTCCTCATTCGGGCAGCGCAATGACTCCATCATTCCCAGGTGGCTCGGCGCTGCGTCGACTTCTGAATGGGTAGAGAGGATCTCAAACGCTAAAGAAGAGCTATATCGCGACCTCATTCGCAAACATGGCATGTCGCCGCTGCCCGGGGTTTCCGATTGGGTCCGCCGGCTTCACGAAGAGGGATGGCTGCAAGCTATTGCTTCTGCGGCGCCGCGTCCGAACATCGAGGTAGTCGTTGAATCGCTGAAGGCGGCCCACTATTTTCAGGCCATCGTCTCCGCTGAAGATGTGCACAAGGGAAAACCGGATCCGGAAGTGTACCTGCTTGCCGCTTCCCAGGTCGGGGTATCACCTGATCGGTCTATTGTCGTAGAAGATGCCGTGGCTGGGGTCGAAGCAGCACGTAGCGCGGGGATGCGAAGCATTGGAGTGAGTCGCAACGGTAAGCATCTCGCCGCTGACCTAGTCGTAGGGTCTCTTGACCTGCTGGATACCGACGCATTTGAAATCCTTCTGCGGACCGGTAGTAGAGTAGCTAAAAACTACTGATCCAGTGATCCAGGCGTTAGGCACCGTTAGTCCCTCTGGGGACGTGTTAGAACAACGATCGACCTGGGAGCAACTTTATGATTCATCTGTTCCAATGGCACGCCAATTTCTGAGAAGTCGTTAGGACTGGGCAAGCTAGTGTCCACGACTCTCATCCACTCCTGTGGCGAACCCTCCTGGATTTGAAACTCCAGTTCTTCCCAATAGCCATTGATTATCGCGTAGATGTCATCATCTCCTTGAGAGCCGCCATGCAGGCAGAATGCCACGCTACGCTAGTCGGAGGATAGGTCGACTGTATGCCCAGTTCCGTACCAAGAAACGTCCTCCCGCCAGAACCTGCTACGACCCAGACTAGGATGACTCTTTCTGAATGCGATCATGCCTCTGAAGAAACGGAATATGTTCTGATTCGTCTGCAACTGACTCCAGTCAAGCCATCCCGTTTCGTTGTCCTGGTTATAGGGATTGTTGTTACCGAACTGGGTGTTCATGAATTCGTCCCCTGCCCGGAACATTGGGATCCCATTCGACAGAAACAGCAAACAGCAAAAGTTTTTAACTTGCTTTCGGCGGAGCGCGAGCACCTCGGACGGTACGGCTTCATCCCCTTCATGACCACAGTTCCAACTGTAGTTTTCATCCATTCCATCCTGATTGTTGTGACCATTCTTCGAATTGTGTTTGCGGTCATAGGAGACAAGGTCATACAGGGTGAAGCCGTCGTGTGAAGCTATATAGTTCACACTCTGGTAGGCGTGATAGGCAGGGGTTACGCATGAAATACCGGGCTAAGTTTGCGGTTGGAAGTACATGAGGTTTCGCGCTTACCTGATAGTTGGAGGCAAGTGCGGATGTCGGCGAAGAAGCTTGCGGAACATTCTTCCGAGTTGGAAGATCCCCGTTGCAGCGGTAAGGTGGAACACCTTCTCATCGACATTCTGGTGATTGGGGTCTGCGCGGTGATTGCGGGCGCCGAGAGTTGGGTCGACATGGCGCTCTATGGTCAGAACAAGGCGGACTGGCTGTCGACTTTCCTGAGGCTACCGAACGGCATTCCGGCCCATGACACCTTCCGGCGTGTCTTCATGCTGATCGACCCAGAGGATTTTGAGAGTCGTTTCACAGCCTGGACGCAGGCCTTTGCGGTTAGCGTGGATCGGGAGGT
>NZ_JQKI01000171.1 GCF_000745965.1 Edaphobacter aggregans DSM 19364
GCATGCTTACTACCGAAGAGACGCGTGAACTCGGTGCGTCAGTCTTGGCTCACCTATCACCTCCGAAAGAAGTCCCTTCTATTCCGGCGAAGAGAATCTCTACAAAGAAGTAAACGACGAAACGCTCCTAATCACCGAACATTGAAATGAGGGTTACATGGCAACGAAGAAGGCTCCAGTAAAGAAGACTGCTACACCAGTGGCTACGAAGACCGTTGCGGTTCCTGCGAAAAAGACAACGGCGGCAAAGAAGATGACAAAGGCAGAGCTTGTCCGGTTTGTCGCAGAAAAATTGGAGTGGACGACGAAGCAGTCTGCGGCCATCTTTGATCTTCTGGCCGCGACAGCGCTTCAGGAAACCAAGAAGAATGGCGAGTTCACCATTCCCGGACTTGGAAAACTGGTCAAGGCTCAGCGTGCGGCACGAATCGGCCGCAATCCTCAGACGGGGGAGTCGATCAAGATCAAGGCGAAAACGGCGGTGAAGTTTCGCGTCGCCAAGGCAGCTAAGGACGCCATCGCTCCTGTGAAGTAATTTTGTTACCAGCTGGACACGGTCCTCCGGGCAAGCGGGGGACCGTACACTATGCCGGGCATTTGATGATCTCTTACTATCTGTAGCTTTGATCGGTACGTAGGGGATGCTTCAGAATTAGCGTAATCACTGGCCCCACCTCATCGATTACGACATGGACCGTTCCGACTAAGCCCAAATAGTGGTAAATGCATTTACCCGCCTGCAGATGAAAGTCTACGATCCAGTGGGGCAGAAAAGCTGCTAAAGTATCGGGCCTCCGAAGCCCGCCAGACTCTACCGGCTAACAGAATCCAAGGAATGTTTCGCTCTATGAGCGAGGCTGATAGCTATGTCTGTCTGCACCCAGTTTCGTTTCCAGGCTTCGGCCTGATTCTCATCAAAGGGAAGCTGACAAATTCGAGCCTGCTGGCCGGTGCCGAAGTTACTCCATCTCATTCCGGGAGCTTCGCCTTGCTCTATATGCGGCTTCGCCGCACCTGATCTAAGCTCTCGATCCGCATCAGCCCACCCTGTACGCCACCACAGAGTAGCCGTGTGGTACTCGGCTTCTCCCGCAAGCGTGCTTCGTACCCGGCCTGATACTCATCCGAAGAGGTATAGCCTTGTGGAATTCCGCCATCAGGTTTGAGATCGAAGTGCTCTGTTTGCGCCATATTCAATCGCCTTGGGCGATGATAAAGCAAAAATATAAAACAGCAATAGTGGCGAAGTATCGTCTCGTCTGTTGCTGTGGCTTATCGCCTGCTGCTATCAGGTGACCACTTTTGTCGAGACAAACGCAGTTCCACATTACTTTCCTAAAAGAACGGGTGGATGAGACCGTACCGGTCTCATCCACCCGAGCCGGCGACTATTACTCGTCGTCGGCTCCGTCCGAGGGATCATCGGCGGCCTCGACTTTCGAGAGCCGCTTCATGCTGACGGCATGGATCTCAGCGACCCAGTGCTTGACGGTCAGCCCGTGAACTTCTTCCTGGTAGTCGCGATACCGCAAAGTGCCTTCCAGGGTGACGAGTTGCCCTTTCTGGAGAGTTTTGGCGAACTTCGAGAGATTCCTCCAGGCATAGACGCGATGCCATTCGGTGCGGTTCTCGTAATCGCCTTTGTCGTTCTTCCAGCTCTCCTGGGTTGCGATGTTGAGGACGACGAACTCGTTGTTGTTCTGAGCGGTTTTGGCTTCTGCGTTTTGCCCGAGGCGGCCGATGAGGGTGACTTTGTTGAACATGTTGGCTCCGTTTCTTTTGGTTTGTCCGCTGTCTGCGGTACATGCTTGCCCAACGGGTGTGCCGTCGCGACCCACTCCCTCGGCGACTGGACAGAATCTGCGGAAGGGGACCCAAACTTGCTTTGGGGCAGGAGTCCGCACCTTGCAGAGGCGCGCAGCGGATTCTGGGAAGGAGAGCGTGCGTCCGAAGGGCGGGGGTGCTTTGAGCGCGGCACGCTGAACGCAGATAGAAAGGCAAACCAGAATGGAGCCGCCCTGTTCAACGTCCTCTCTCATGGCGCGAATTGCAAAAGCCAGCTCAAGAATCTAGAAGTGTCACTCACAAGCTGGGAGAAAGAATGACAAGGCGAATCGAAGCAATGATGCTATCGCTCGGCCATCTCCTCGCCTTCTCCATAGTTCTCCGGATGTAGGCAGCTCGCTTTGGAGTGCTCGGATCGCGGGATAGATAGTCGTCTTCAAGGGCGCGTTCGATACAGTCCTCGATCATGCCATTGGCATAAGCGGCGACACAGAAGGCTATGTCTGCGGCGGCGGGTCGGTCCTGGTACTTGATGGAGGTACGGAAGCGTTCGAGAGACAGATTCGATAACCTCGGTCCCCGTTGGGGAGAAAGAGACGCCTGTATGCGTCGTTCCTCTCGCTGCTGTTCTCGCTCTTCATAGAGCTTCGTGACTTCCTGCGCGAAGGCCTCGGCCATCGGATACTGCTCGCCGCTATTACTCTTGAGCCGAACGAAAGGGAATAGACCATCGGGCTTGCGGTACTTGGGTTTGCAATTTGTGAACCCGGGGAGCCGCCCGAACCGCCTCCAGTCCGCCGCGCTTGGATCGGCATCGTAGAAAACCGGCAAGCGTCTGTGCGGCGAAAGTTCCGATGAGCTTTGGAAACACATCGGGGTGCTTCAGCCAGGCTTGGAAGTTGCCGGCGCTTGTCTCAACGATGGCGCAAGGATTGAACCATCCGCCGAGAGCCGCGCGAGCGTCGTCTCGTTGAGATCGTCTAGCACGGTGAAACGATGCTCACCTGAAGGACGGACATAGATATGGGAGCCGCGAGCGTTGCGATACTTGAGTACCGAAAGCCGGTCGAGCACCCCCGCGGCGGGGATGCTGTCGAGACCGGGAAGCACACCCTGATCGCTCAGGACGCCGATATCGTAGAGCGGCGCTTCTACTGCTGTGAGGATGTTGCGAACTGTGGATTCGGTCTTGTCCATCGACGTCACCCTTCAAATGTATTTCACCGTGGGAGGGGTGCCGGGGAGGGAACGGCCCCGGCAAAAGGGGTTTGGGCGACCCTTTCCATTAGTGGGAAGGGTCGCCGCGTTTGCTCGCGGGCAGGGATCGCGTCTAGGCGAGGATGGCAAGCGGGGCGGGGGACTGTTCGCCCTCGCCATCCTCGATGTGTTCGCCTGAGTTCTCAATCAGGCTGATAATCTTCTTCGCGGCGTTGCCTATCGTCTGAAGGGAAGCAGTCAGCATCTCGGCGGTTACGTCATAAGTTGCAAGATAGAAGCGGCTTTCGGAGTGGATACCGAAGTGAGCGAGGACGGCATAGGATACGGACTCGGCCTCAAGCTCTCTCTGCTGGCGTGTGGTTCCTTCGCGGTTGGTTCGGTGCATCAATTCGTGGCCGATCTCATGGGCGATTACTCCGCAACGTGCAGGGGTGTCTAACGTCTCCTCGATCTCGATCAATCCGCCCTTGCTATAGCCTTCTGCGTTACCGGCGATAGCCTGGTAAACGATCGTGATGTTGAGCTGGGCCGCTGCCTTCTCCAACAGCGGGAGAAGAGTTTCGCCTCCTTCTGTGGCGTTGGTGTTCAGTTCGGGGAGTGGTTGGCCGTCCGTCTGTTCCTGAGCGAAGACCGACACCGAACGGAAACCAAAGGGCCGGGATACCTTCTCCGTGGTGCCGTCTTTCTCCTCGTCCACCTTACGAACGATGGGAGCAAGGATGCGGATGCCGGTCTCGCCCTTCTTCACACATCGGCCTAATGATTTCCAAGTGTTGAACCCGGCAACGCGGGTTGCCTCTGGCGCTTGCGTCCAGATGAGAAGGCAATTGCCAAACGAATATTTATAAAAGCGGCTCACGGTTGAAAGCCATGCGAGATAAGTTTCTGACTGCTTCGCGGCGTCGGTCTCGGCGCATAGTGCGGTGATGGATTCGTTGATCCTTGCGGTGAGTTCCTGTGCTTTGTCGTTGCTCATGTTCAGTGCTCCTTGGCTTTTGAATGGTTTGGCTGTGGCTGTTCTCACAGACACGCCTTGGCCCCCGGCCATCCGGGTGTGGGTAGCAAGCGCAAGGGGAGGGGAATCACCCACCCTTGTCGGCGGAGCTGAAGGCGGAGACGCAAGGGCAAGCGCAGCGAAGGTCTGCACAAGCGCAGCGCGGAAGACTGCGGGAAACCCCTTGCACGCGCGGGGAGCGAAGCTCCTTAGCGGCTTTGGCTGTTGCGGTTGCAGTAGCGTCTGGCGTGAATCGACGGCGTAAACGTCGAGGCCGGAAGCCCGCCCCTAGCGGTGGCGTCCTGCGGTTGCGGCGGCGGGGAAGAGCACGAGATCGGGTTTCACTGCCGGCGTCGTGTCCCCGTTGGGGTGCCTCTTGTCGCGCGCCAGGGGACGGAGTCTCATCCCTTCCATGTCTTTTGTCAATGGTTAGGCGCAGGGGAGTTCCCCCTGCATCACAGCAGGCGCCTTCGGTCGAGTTCCTATTGGGTCGGGAGCCGGGCAACGTTCAGCGACAGTCGCTCAAACTTCCATACGCGGGTTGGTTACCGCACGAACGTGTGTCGTCGCAGGCTTGCCTCGGACTTAGCGCGGGCGTCGGAAGGAACTCCGGCCCCAAGGGGCTCTCGAGGATCACCATGACCGGTTGCCCGGCTCCCCACTCAATAAGGCACAACACTGCCTACAAGACAGTACGAGTACCTCCTTTGTGATCGCGTGTTCGGAACTTTCCTGATGCACTGTACGTAGCCGGAGATATGCAACGTCGAGAGCATCAGTTAGGTGTCTTGGTTTCTATTTCAGGCGCGACGATCTTCATCTGCGTCTTATTCATCTCTGCATACTGGGAGAACGACATCCGTTGGCTACATTTCTTTCAGGCATGGATGTATATCGCGGCGGTGAGCCTAATGTTGATCAAGAATAAGTGGGGTTTGCTTATTGGCTTTAGCGCCGCAGCGTTTTGGAATTACACAACTCTGTTTGCCAACACGTTTCTGAAAAATGGCATAGAGCAAGCTCGTCTTCTGTTCCAGTCTGGACATGTTGCACGTCCCGATCTTTTGATTTCCGTACCTGGTTGGATTGGGAATCTGCTGCTCATCCTGGGGTGTGTCATGGTTTACCTGGGGAATACCGACAGAAGATGGACTGACCTTCCTAAGCTACTGATCGCTTTTGGAGGTACCACCGGTTTCTTCGCCCTCATCATGATGCTGTTTCAACCTCGATACCTTGCGCTCTTTCGTCAATGCCTTCACCCAAGGCTTCACTTATGACAAGCTCTATTTCATAGCGAATACGAGAGTGTATTCGTCAAGTTCAATATCTTTTTCCGGACACTCTCCGACAGTTTGATAGTGGCCATTGGACCGGTTGAGGCACCCTAAGTTGCCATGCTGGTTCTAATTTCCTGACCAATGGCCCAAATAAAGCCGGCAAGCTCTCTCGCGATCGCCGTGACGACAACCGTTGGCTTCTTGCCTTAGAGATCATCGAGCGATAGCGAGTACACAGCCTGGTTTGTGCCTTCCATGCGATATCGCGGATCTTCTTAGGCAGCCGGACGAGGATCTCTGCCTTCTCCTTAGCAATACGCGCCGGATACTGGTAGCTCCAGGCCGCTTCGATGAGCATGCGTCTGGCTTCCCGGTTGCCAGTCTTGGGTATGGCAACGATTCGCGATCATGCCGAGCGTCGCATGATCCTGAATCGTTGCCATATCCCAAAGTAGAGACTGCGCGCTCCCATAACGTCGCAAACTCTTTCATCTTGTGGTCACGGCAGGGAACGGGGTATGTTTGGCGCTCGTACTTGGGCCTGCAGAGGATAGGAGTCTCTATGATCACATGGATAGATCACGACAAAAATTCCGCGACCCGAACGATTGGTGGGGGAGACCCGATCGCGCGATGACGAGACCTATCGCGTCCATGGGATCTTCTCCGCCGACAACGGAGCGGATGTTGGTAGCCTCATGTCCACTGAAACCCACTAATGTCTTTTTTTCAACAACTTCTCTCATGAGATCCAAAGAACTGGTAAATGAGGGCCAATGCATTTTCTGATTCTTAGGTTTGGTCTACTCTCCAACCACGTCAGGAAGGAAGTTCGATATCGCACGCGACGATTTACGGAGGTGAACTTTGCAACTCAGTAGAAGAGCAACCATAACGGGAGGTCTGGCCGCAGGCCTACTAGCGGGCCTGCCCAGGTCAGAATCAGCCTGGGCGCAGACTGCTGCTGACGAATCGGCAATACGCAAGTATGTTGAGAACTTTGACGCCGCTTGGAATCGGCACGATGCAGTTGGCCTTTTCGGTAAAAGGGCAAGGGAGATGGACAGAATTAATGCATTTGGAGGTTGGATTCGTGATCCTGAGGCTGATGAACGGGTGATGAGTCGTCTGTTCGCTGGTCCCTTCGGTCAGAACAAACGTAAAACTACAGCTGAACGAATTCGCTTCGTGACCCCTGACGTGGCCCTCGTCGTCGTTCATGTGATTACGAACGCTGGTCCATCCGGAGTGAAAGCGCCTTCCTTAGGCGACCGATCACTACATGTGCTAGTTAAGCATAACGGTGAATGGGAACTGACCGGCTTTGCTAACGTGCCGATCATTCCGCCCTCGGGAGCAATTCGAGAAGCAGAGGGCGACGACGTCTTTTATTCAGACCCGAAGCACTGATATTCGCTCCGGAGCGGAACGTAGGCATGCTAGCCAGTTGCTATTCTATAGTCGACCAGGTCTTTGTCTGAGCATCGTCTCGGACTGAGCAGTTAGGTAATCTGCAACACCATCTTCCGGTAGCCATCAGGCTCCACGTTTGGAAAGCCTCTACACGTTTTGTGTAGTGACCACAACTTCGCTTGGACCTTCTGCTACTCCGATTTCTCGGGGAACAACGCTGGAGTAAATTCGAGTGGATGGGCACTGGTTCGCACCGCATGCTACAGAATACAAACGTGCCGGAGAATTTTCAGCGAATAGGCGCTGGGATGCCTGGAGTGGCCACTGGATCATTACCGGTGCGCAAAACGCGGGTCGAACAGAAATGGTAGCGCCCTGCCGATTTTCAACTTACGAAAGTCCGGATGCCGCGGGTTGATCAGAAAATTGAACTCTCCGGGAACCAGGGTACTCGGCACGCGCAGCACAGCCGAGGTGCCGCCGGCAGCCCAATCGTCTCCAATTGTCTGCACCTTGGACGGCGCGGGATCCGCCTTCCAATTCCTCGGCAGCTTCGATGGGGCAAGTTCGGCGACGTAGGCTTCGTCGACCGCAACTTCGAACAGAAGATACTTCTTCAGAAGTTCAGGCGAGTCCAGGTGAACCAGCACCTCAAGCACAGCCAGGGACTGCGACTGCGCGGTGTAGATCATGGCAGTGCCGGGACTATTCCATCGCCCGCCGTAGAGACGGGCACCTTCTCCAGTGAACGCGGACTTTGCGTGCTTCTGCTTGGTGATCCGCCAGGCAGAAAAACTCAAGAGAAGACCCCGTGTTCCACTCGTCCGATCAGGTCTTCCACTTCTCTAGCCCCTAACTCCGTTCGCGCATAAAGAAGAGGAGGCTGATGATTCAACGCTTTTTTGGGAGAAGTCAGCCAATTGACGGCTGCTGCCACATCGCCCTCGAACAGCTCCACACACTTCTCGAAGAGGTTGGATACACGCAGCAAGCGTTCGGATTCCTCGGGTTCGAGCTTCCCGGCGGCCTTTCGCCGAGCCAAGGTCCGCTCGGGAATGCCAATCACCGACGCCAACAAGGTGAGCGATACGCCGCTGTTTGCTTCGAGGCTTAGAAGGGCCGCGAAGGAAAACCCGCGCTCGATCTGCTGCATGAGATCGGAGATGTTGCTGGTGCCGAGTCCGAGGCTTGCTCCACGCCTGCGGAAACGGACAACACGCCGGGTGGTTGGCTCGACCGATTGCGCGCTGGATGCTTTGGCAACGGTCTGATTCATACAACCATGATAGGCCGCCTCTGCCACAGTGTCAAAAATTTACAGCCACATGGCAGAAAGGTTAGCTACTGACAGAGAAGCTGCCAGATGACAGTGGCAGAAGACCTGAGAAAGGAGTAGACGGACCTAGGCGGTCCGTCTACTCTGGCGACGATCACTCGTCGCCGGCTCCGTCCGAGGGATCATCAGCGGCTTCGATCTTCGAGAGCCGCTTCATGCTGGTGGCATGGACTTCGGAGATGCGGTGCTTGAAGGTAGTGCCCTCGACTTCATCCTCGACCTCTCGATAACGCAGAATGCCTTCAAGGGTGACGAGCTGCCCCTTCTGGAGAGTCTTGGCGAACTTCGAGAGATTCCTCCAGGCATAGACGCGGTGCCATTCGGTGCGGTTCTCGTAATCGCCCTTGTCGTTCTTCCAGCTTTCCTGGGTTGCGATGTTGAGGACGACGTACTCTCGGTTGTTCTGAGCGGTTTTGGCTTCTGCGTTCTGTCCGAGGCGACCGATGAGGATGATTTTGTTGAACATGTTGTTTGGCTCCGTTTCTTTTGGTTTGTCCGCTGGATGCGGTACATGCTTGCCCAACGGGTGTGCCGTCGCCACCCACTCCCTCGGCGACTGGACAGAATCTGCGGAAGGGGACCCAGACTTGCTATGGGGCAGGAGTCCGCACTTCTTGAGAGGCGCGCAGCGGATTCTGGGAAGGAGAGCGTGTGTCCGAAGGGCGGGGGTGTTTTGAGCGCGGCACGCTGAACGCAGATAGAAAGGCAAACCGGAAGGGAGCCGCACTGTTCAATGTCCTTCTCATGGCGCGAGTAGCAAAAGCAAGGTCAGAAACTTGAAGTGTCAATCAAAGCAATGGGGAAGAACGACAAGGGAATGGCAGCACCGAAGCTTACCGCTCGGCCCATCTCCTCGCCTTCTCCATAGTCCTCCGGATGTAGGCAGCTCGCTTGGAACTGCTGGGATCGCGGGAGAGATAGTCGTCTTCAAGGGCACGCTCAATCCGGTCCTCGGTCATGCCATTGGCAAAAGCGGCGACACAGAAGGCGATGTCTGCGGCGGCGGGTCGGTCCTGATACTTGATCGAAGTTCGGAATCGCTCCAGGGATAGATTCGATAACCTCGGTCCCCTTTGGGGAGAAAGAGAACTTTGCAACCGCCTCGCCTCGCGTTCCTGCTCCCGTACTTCGTATAGCTTCGTTATCTCCTGCTCGAAGGCCTGCGCCATCGGGTACTGCTGTCCGGTGTGGCTGTGAAGACGCACGAAAGGGAAGAGGCCGTCCGGCCTTCTGTATTCGGGTTTGGAATTGGTAAAACCGGAAAGCCGTCCAAACCTCCTCCAGTCCGCTGCGCTGGGGTCGGCATCGTATCGCCCCGCCAATGTCTGCGCGGCGAAGGTTCCGAGGAGCTTCGGAAATACTCTTGCGTGCTTGAGCCACGCCTGGAAGTTGCCGGCGCTGGTCTCGACAACAGCACACGGATTGAAGCCGTCGGCCGAGAGCCTGGCGAGCGAGGTCTCGTGGAGATCGTCGAGCGTGGTGAAGCGATGCTCACCCGATGGACGAATGTAGATGTGCGAGCCCTGGGCATTGCGGTACTTGAGTAGAGAAAGCCTTTCGAGGACCGCCGCGGCCGATATCCTGTCGAGTCCAGGAAGCATCCCTCGATCATTCAGGACGCCGACATCGTAGAGCGGCGCCTCAATGGCTGTGAGCATATTGCGAACTGTGGATTCGGTTCTATCCATCGATGTCCCCTTCCGGGTGCCTTTTGCATGGAGGGGTGCGGGGGAGGGAAACAGGCCCGCTGAGGTGGGTGGCGGAAGACGCGGAGCGGCTGAAGGCAGGGAGTCGGGTTGTGAGATGCTAA
>NZ_JQKI01000172.1 GCF_000745965.1 Edaphobacter aggregans DSM 19364
CTTGGCGCAGTGGTCCGGTCTGCTTCAGCCATCCGAAGCCCTTCTCGACCAGCCATCGGCGACTGAGGCTGATGGCGTAGCCCGGTTGTCGCGTGGTCCGGCGATCCAGATTGCTGCGGCGTCCCTTCTCGTTCTTTGTAACATGAGGGGTAACATTCAGTTCTCGCGCCGTGGCCACAAAATCCTTCGTGTCATAGGCCTTGTCCGCGCCTACGGTGATGCGCCGCGAGCGGTGCTTCTGCCGCTCATGCAGCATCAAGAGTGCGGCGTCGCGTTCCGCATATCCGTCGGCGTGCGTGACCATTGCGGCGGCGATCAGGCCGTTGCGGTTCTCCACCAAGACATGGCCCAGATAACTCAGCTTCGACTCCTTGCCATAGCTCTTCTTATACAGCCGGGCGTCGCTATCGGTGGTCGATGCATGCGTCTGATTGCTGCGCTTCTGGCCGCGGAAGTTCGAGCCGTCGTCATCGTCGTCGGAGCCGTCTTTTGCGCGGAAGCTCTTCTGCGAGGCCCAGGCCTGGAGCAGCGTGCCATCCACGGTGAAGTGCTCATCGCTCATGAAGCCCTTGGCCTGCCGGTTGACCTCGCGGAAGAAACTGCTGCGCGACCGCGCTGCTCAGTAGCCGATCGCGGTTCTTCGAAAACACCGCGTGGTGCCATACCGCATCGTCCATGCCCAGGCCGACGAACCAACGAAACAGCAGGTTGTAATCGAGTTGCTCGACCAGCTGCCGCTCCGAACGAGAATAAAGGAGAGCGTCAAGAAGGGGCGTCCCTCGTCGCTAAATGTGCCGAGTCCAACGAATGAGCGGCTCCATCGTATCCGTCAGGGCAAAGACACCTGTTCAGGGGGTTTGGTCTGTGATGGACCGACCCAACCCGCGCCCCATCCGAGCACGCCTGCACCGAACAACGCACCGAAGGAATACCCGCGGCCCCGCCTGCTTTGTAGCTGGCCTCAAGATAAGCAGGGTCTATCTCTCCAGATCCTGCTTTTCTTTCGAAGTCAATCGCTCAGATTTACGGAACAATTTGACACAAAATTCGAAGTTAATTGATGTTTTTGATTTAATTTATTTCTCATGGTGCACAATTCCTGCCGTTTCCTGATGCCAAAAACATGACGGCTGTGTACTCTTTTATTTCAACCAAGAAAAATCATCATGGACACGCTCACTACTCGCAGAAAGTTCCTCTCTCGTAGCGCCCTGACAGCCGCCAGTTTGGCCAGTCTTAGTCCTGTATCCGGAGCCGAGGAAGGCAATCAGCAGCCACAATTCAAGTCCCCCGGAAAGCCAGTCATCATCACCCGCGAGACTGGCGACGCCACCGTCGCGGAAGCTTACGCGATGTTGCTGCAGGGTGCCGACACGCTCGATGCCGCGCTGCACGTCTGCGCGGGACGCGAGAACGACCCCAACGATCACAGCGTCGGCTATGGCGGATTGCCTAACGAAGACGGCGTCGTCGAACTCGACGCTTCTGTGATGCACGGTCCCACACGACGCGCAGGCGCCGTCGGCGCCTGCCAGAATATCCGGCACGCCGGCCTGCTTGCGAAGAAGGTCATGGAACGCTCGTCGCACGTCATGATGGTTGGCGAGGGCGCTGAAAGATTTGCCATTGCCGAAGGATTCAAGAAAGAAGATCTCTTTACAAACGATGCGCGAAAGATATGGCTTCTGTGGAAGGAGAATGGCCGCGGCTGGTGGGGTCCCGGCATCGACAGCCCGGACTGGAAGCCGCCGGTCGACACACCGAAGGGAGCCATCCCGAAAGCGGCACTGATGCCGCGTCACCCCGCGCCGGATCAGGCCGAAATGGTGCTCAGCGAGATGAAGCGCCTCACGGCTCTGGCAGATCGCATGGGAATCCCCTCGAACCTGCACCGCGAGGCTGTAAGAGAAATTCTCTGGCCGACAACCGGAACCATTCATGTGTCCACACTGAACGCGGCGGGAGAAATGTCCGGAGCGACAACCACCTCTGGACTTGCCTGGAAGATTCCCGGGCGGCTCGGAGACTCACCCATCATTGGCGCGGGCTGCTATACCGACCAGGACATTGGCTCTGCCGGAGCAACAGGAAATGGCGAGGAGAACATCAAGGTCGCCGGAGCGCACACCATCATCGACATGATGCGGCAAGGAGCCTCTCCCAAAGAAGCTGGTATGGAGGCCCTTCGCCGCATCGCGCGCAACTACAACAACGACATGACACGTCTGCGGTATCTGGACATGATCTACTACATCCTGCGCCGCGATGGTGCTTATGCCGGCGTCTCTCTCTGGAGCACGCGCGGCATCGGCTCGCAGAAGAAGTTTGTCATCCACGACGGCACACTTCGCACCGAGCCTTGCGACTATCTTTTTGAGGGCACGACCCTCAGCATTCATCCCTTCTAAGAAAGAAAGCCTTTCAGCTGCTCAGGCTGAAAGGCTTTCTTTCTGCTATTCGTTGGTTGCATGTTGCGGCTTGTTGAGCACGCGCGGCCACTTGCCCTCGCAAAGGACCGCGCGTAGTTAGCGACGATATTAGAACGTGTACTTCAGCGTCATCTGGATCTTGCGTACAGAGTTACTCCAGAATTGCCGGGTTCCGGACTGAAGCGCCTCGCTCAAGATGTGGCCGCTCGCATCCCTCTCAAGATTGACCAGCGATCCGAAGTTTCCGTTGGACATGGTGGCCGATGGCGATTGCGACATTCCGTGCCAGGTCGAGAAGAGGTTGAAGATCTCGAGCCGGTACATCAGGTTATGACGCTCCGTGACGGAGAAGTGCTTCTCGAAGGTCATATCTCCCCGCATGTAGTAAGGGCCACGCAGGCTGTTGCGAGTCACGTCGCCGTACTGATTGCCCGCAGGCGCTGCATACGCCGCCGGGTTGAACTGATGATAGAGGCTGCTCTTGAACTGCGCCACGGGATACTTCGTGGTGTCCAGACCAGTTCCATACACCTGGCCATGCGGATTGCCGGCCTGGTTTGGACGGCGCAGGTCGCCGCGCACGCCATCCTGACCCAGGCTGGCGTCACCGGTGACATTCACCGTGAACGGATTGCCGGACGCAGCCGTGAAAATGCCGGCCACTTTCCATCCGCCCACAACCCAGTCGCCTACCTTGCCTGCAGACCACTTGAGGCCGCGGCCAACGGGAAGCTCATAGGAGCCGCTGCCCACGATCCGATGCGTCTGGTCAGAGGCGGATGGTCCCCACTCACAGCTGATGCAGTTGTTGTTCTGTGCCGTTAATGTTGACCCCACAATGTTGTTGATGGCGCTGAGTTCGTCCATCGTGCGGGAGTACGTGTAGTTCAGCTGGTAATTCAGCCCGTGCGAGAAGCGCTGATTCAGGCGCACCTGAAGGGCGTTGTAGTTGGTGCTGAAGATATTCGCAATGGCATAGGCGTTCGAACGAATGTTGCGGAGGTTTGCGCGGTCCAGCACCGGTACGAAGTTCGGGTCAGTCAAGCACGAAGGCTGAGACTGCCCGGCCTCCTGTGTAGTCCGGAACCGATTGCAGGAATCATCAACCGCTGGCATCCTGCCGGCGTTGTAGTACCAGTAACCGGGTTGATGCAGTCCATGGTTCCCGACATATGCCACATCGAGCAGCACAGTAGGAGTAAGGGCGTATTGCGCATCGAGCGTCCACTGCTGGTTATAAGGCGACTTGTTTTTCGGCCAGTTGACCTGCGGAGTTGCCTGCCAATAAGGGATCTGGAAGTAGGAAGCATCGCTTCCCGCAGCCCACAAGCTGTCAAGCGTGGTGGGAGCGGCGCGGGTATAGCCGCTCGATGTGGGATAGCCCGCCGAACCGACGTATGTGCTGATATCGTCATAGGTCGTCAGCGAATACCACTGGTTCTGCAGGTCGTAGAAGATGCCGTATCCGCCGCGAACGACGAAACGGTCCGTGTCCAGAGGACGCCACGCAAATCCAATGCGTGGCGCAAAGTTTAGATGATTGGACTGGGTGAGCTTATTGTTCGAGGTATAGCCGGTAAGGGATGGGTTCACGCCGCTGATCGAGTTGACAAATGCAGCATTGCTCTTGCTGGCCCATTCAATGCTTCCCCCGTTAGCCAAATTCAGCGCCACACCGCTATTGTTGACGCTGTGGAAGGCAGGAGGCAGCTCATAACGCAGTCCCAGGTTGAGGGTCAGTCGCGGCGTCACCCGGAAATCATCCTGCCCGAAGAAGTTCCATGCTGAGCCACGGACATTGAAGAGATCAGATCCTCCCGGAGCTGGACCTGAGATGCCGATTGGATTGCCGAGCAGCATATCGGCAATCGGGTTTCCCGCACCCGGCGTTCCTGGATGTTGCTGTGTTATCTGGGGATCGTTTCCGGTGTACGCCCCATTAAAGGAGAGCGATCCATCCGCGGAGTAACCCGCCGTCATATTCAGCAGGTACCGCCGCACATCGATGCCGAGCGTCACCGTATGCCGTCCGCGGATAAACTTCAGGTTATCGACGAACTGGTAGATGTTTTCCTTCTGATGCCAGTTGCCGTTCCCGTCGCCGAGACCAGCATAGTTGCCGAAGCTGAGAATCGGCAGTGCCCACAGGTTGGGATTCGAAGGCGTGTTCTGGAAGCCAATCTGCTGGCCATAGTTGACCTTGCCCGAATCGAGGCCATTCACCCAATATTGCCAGTTATAGCCCACGCGGGCTTCGTTGAACATGTTCGGCGTGATGGTGCGCTGCCAGTTCAGAGCAAACAGGCGGTTGTTCTGCGACTTGATCTCACCGCTCAGAGGCATGGCGCTTGGGTTAAGATACTTCTGATCGCCCAGGATGGTGGACAGATAGATACGGTTGTTCTCATTGAACTGGTGATCGATGCGGAAGGTGTTGTTGTTCGTATCGAGTGGGAAGCTCAACGGCGTTATATAGTTTTTGCAGTTGCCCATCGCGCAACTTGCCATGTTCGGCTGCGAAACGTTCGGCAGCGGATACAGCGCAAGGAAGTTCTTGGCGATGGGGCTGAGCGGAGTCGTGATCCGGTTGTTGGCGAATGGCTTACGTGTAGAAGGATCGTTCCCCGTCTGTGTGCTGGGATCGTAGATCGGCACCAGATTCCCGGATGCATCGCGCCAGTCCGAGAAATCGCCTGTCCGCTCCTGTGCCGTAGGAACAAGACCTGAACCCTGACTGCTGACTCTGCGACGTCCTGCTTCATACGAGTAGAAGAAGAACGTCTTCCCCTTGTCATAGAGCTTCGGAATCCACACCGGACCTCCCAGCGAGAAGCCATACTGGTTCTGCTTCAAATTGTCCTTCAGCGAAGGCGGAAGGTTATAGCCAAGTACGTCCCTCTGGTACTTGTAGTATGGGCTGTGCGGCTGGAAGATATCGTTCTGAACGTAGTCGTACGCTGAGCCGTGGTACTGCAGGCCGCCGGATTTCAGTGCAACGTTAATCTGCGCCGAACCCTGACCAAACTCGGCGCCGTACATGCCGTTCTGTACTTTGAACTCTTCGATAGCTTCTGCATTAGGGATATTGTTCGCCGTCGAAAAATACTGGTCGTTGTCGGTAATTCCATCCACAAGGTAGCTGACCGACTCCGAGCGCGCTCCGTTCACGCTGACAGAGGTGAAGTCATTGTTCAGACCGTGCTGTGCCCAGTAGAGCTGCGAGCTGCCCTGCACCTGCGTTGCTCCCGCCTGGAGTTTCAGCAGGTTGGTGAAGTCACGCCCGGAAATCGGAAGTGCGCTGATGAGCTTGCTGTCGATAACACTGCCGGAAGTGGCGTTGTCCGTCTGGACCATTTGCGCCTGCGCTTCCACCGTTACCTGCTGCTGCGTAGCGCCCACTTCCAGCGCGAAGTCCTGGCGTAGCGTTGCGTCAACGTTCAGAATCAGTTTCGTTGACTGGCTGGTCTTGAAGCCGGTCCGCTGGGCCTCAATGTTGTAGGTTCCCGGGGTTATGTTGACGAAAACATAATCGCCAACCGTGCTGGTCTTCGTTGTCTGCGTAAGTTGAGTGGCCGTATTTGTGATCTTGACCTGAACATCGGGAACGACGGCACCCGAAGAGTCAGTGATGTGTCCTAGAATCGTGCCTTCTGAATTCTGTGCGTAACTTCCGAGCGTGCTGCACAGAAGGAACACGATACATGCCAGCTGATAAAACCGGGATCCCAACATCTGAATTACACTACCTCGCATAAAGCCCTTATCTCCTGAGCCAGGAACAGCAGCGGAAACCCGCTTGCGGTTTGAAATGAGTGCTCTGTCTTGGAAGACAAGGGAAAGATTTCTTAACAAGAGATGAAAAATATATAGGTGGTTTCCACATCAATTGTCAATCAAAATGAATAAATATTTTGCGCTATTATGATTGTTTGAGCAGTATTTTGATCATAAAAGGAGGGCGTCAAAGGCCCATACAACGGTCGCGGCAGTTAAATAGGCTGGCTTTATCACACTGTTTCTAAATTACTTGTAAGGCAGGCAGCTAAAATGGTGCTAGAAATTTGTGTAGACTCGGTCGAGTCTGCGGAGGCGGCATATCGAGGAAGCGCGCAGCGACTGGAATTGTGCAGCAATCTCTCCTCCGGAGGCATCACTCCGAGCGCGGGCTTAATAGGATGCGTGCGTAAACGCGTGCCACTGGAACTGAACCTCCTTCTGCGGCCGAGACCCGGTGACTTTGTTTATACGGACAGCGAAATCGACGTAATGCGGTATGACATCGCACAGGCAAAAAGGTTGGGTGCCGACTCCGTTGTCTTCGGCGTGCTCGATGTGCATGGCGACGTGGATCGCGCGCGAATGCAGGAGCTGGTCGAACTGGCCCGCCCTCTCAAAGTCACCTTTCATCGTGCCTTTGATATGACAAGTGACCTGTTCGCATCGCTCGACGTACTGATGCAGCTGGGCGTGGACCGCGTCCTTACTTCAGGAGGAGGGGTCCGCGCCATCGATGGCGCAGATACCCTGCAGCGCCTTCAACAGAAGGCCCAGGGTGCTATCACCATCATGCCGGGTGGAGGCATCACCCCTGAGAATATCCTCGAAGTGGCGACACGAACAGGCGCAACGGAATTCCACTCCGGGCTGAGAACGCGCATGGCAAGTCCGGTGCGCAATCAGAAGCCGCCGGTCTTTTTGGGCGAAGCCTCACGCGACGTCGCGGCGCGCCAGGAAGAATACGCAAGGTTTGTGGTGCTCGATGAAGATGTGCGACGATTGCGTGAGCAATTGATGCAGTTGGAGATCGAGCAGCGATAAGCGCAGAGGGGAGCCATACTGTGCCAGCGTACACCGGCGTCTCTGGCGTGAATATGGCTCTCGCCGAACAGCACATAATGTATGTCACTTAAGTCAGCCCTCAGGGCCAAACGTATACTCAAAGTGCTTCTGCAGCAGGGAAACACGTCCGTGGATGACCTGGTGAAGTTGCTGGATATCTCAGCGGCCAGTGTGCGCCGCGATCTTACCAAGCTGGAATCACAGGGTCTAGTCCACCGCACCCATGGCGGAGTGACTCTGGCTGGCGAAGCGACTTATGAACCCTTTCGCTTCGATGCCTCATTTCAGATAAGGGAGGGACGGTTTGCCGACGAGAAGCGGAGGATCGCATTGGCTGCAGCCGAGCTGATCCAGGAACGGCAGACGATCGGTCTTACCGCAGGTACGACCACCACGCAATTAGCGCGCTGCATCCGCCATCTAAAAAGCGTCTCATTGATTACCAATGCCATAAATATTGGCATGGAGCTGGCAAATCAGCCGGGGCTGAAAGTCACACTCACTGGCGGATCCGTTCAATGGGCCGGCGCCTTTTCCATGGTGGGCCCCACGGCGCTTGATTCGCTGGAACACATCTTCCTTGACATTCTTTTCCTCGGCGCCTGCGGCGTCGACCCGATGCGAGGCGTCACAGCGATCGAAGCGGATGAAGCCTTGATCTTCCGAGTGATGGCATCCCATGCAAGGCAGGTAGTCGTTCTCGCCGACTCAAGCAAGATGGGAATGGTTAGTCCGGCACTCATCTGCGGAATCAATGCTGTGCACACTATCGTTACGGATGACGGCATTTCAGGCGACCTGCTGGCTTTGTTACGAGCCACTGGAGTTAAATTGATCGTAGTCTAGTCTCCTGAGTCATAAATAGATTGCATATTTGCAGGAGAGGTTCTACGTTGAGGTATGGAAACCTCGTCGAGGACGGCCGAAGAAGCATGAGCTTGTTGTGAGCCCAGCGCAGAGGATGGAGTTGGAACGTATTGTGCGGCAGTCACGCAGTGCCAGGTCGGCGGCATTTCGCGCCCGGATCGTGCTGGAGTGCGCCAGGGGAGCGAGCAACGCCGCGGTAGCGGCGAAGCTGCATACGACCGGTTTCACGGTTGGTCTGTGGCGCAACCGTTTCATTGCCGAAGGCATTGCCGGACTGGGGGATGAACCGCGTCCGGGAGCACCGCGCGAGATCGGTGATGAGAAGATCGAACGGGTGGTGCGACTAACGCTGGAGAAAACACCAAGGGGCGCTACCCACTGGTCGAGCCGTATGCTGGCAGCCAGGACCGGGCTGAGTCAGTCGACGATCAGCCGCATCTGGCGGGCGTTCGGTCTGAAACCGCATCGTACAGAGGGTTTCCAGCTTTCGAGCGATCCATTGCTGATCGACAAGGTACGGGATATTGTCGGACTGTATCTCGATCCGCCCCATCACGCCCTGGTTTTATGCGTGGATGAGAAATCGCAGATTCAGGCTCTGAGCCGTACACAGCCGGTGCTACCCATGCGAGTGGGGCAGTTGGAGCGACGCACCCACGACTACAAAAGACATGGCGTCACCAGCCTGTTCGCCGCTCTCGATATTGCCACCGGCAACGTCCTTGGCAAGTGCTATCGACGTCATCATTCGGTCGAGTTCCTGGATTTCCTCAAGAAGATCGATGCTGCGGTTCCAGCGGGGCTCGACATCCACCTGGTGCTGGACAACTACGGTACCCACAAGACGGCTCTGGTTCGCCGCTGGCTGCAGAAGCAGCCACGCTACCATCTGCACTTCACTCCCACGCACGCCTCATGGCTCAACCAAGTCGAGCGCTGGTTTGCTCTGCTTACGCAGCGTCAGATCAAGCGTGGCTCGCACACCAGCGTTCAGGAACTGGAAGCAGCGATCCACGAGTTTATCGCCGTCCACAACCAACAGCCAAAGCCCTTCCGCTGGACCCAATCCGCCGATCAGATCCTGGCCTCCATCGCTCGATTCGCCACCGCCACTCTTGCCGCTCACGCACCTTCTTTTATGCAAGAAATCAATGACTCAGGAGACTAGAACCTATCTCATAAATCGACTCCAGCCGGTTTGCTCGCTCTCGGCATAACTACTGGCATGGTCCGCCGCCTAAGCCCCTGGAGGGTGTAGAGGTGTAGACAGGAGGTGTTCCATGGAGATTCGCACTATTGGCATCGATTTAGGGAAAACAGTGTTTCACTTTGTAGGCGTCAACGCACGTGGCGAAGTTGTGGTTCGGAAGAAGGGCTCGCGGACTCAGCTGCTGCGCTTTACATCGAACCTCCGGGAGTGCCTGATTGGCATGGAGGCCTGCGGAGGATCTCATTTTCTGGGCCGTGCTCTGCGGGAACAGGGGCATGATGTGCGCCTGATGCCGGCACAGTATGTGAAGCCGTACGTGAAGACGAACAAGAACGACTACATCGATGCCGAAGCGTGTGCCGAGGCTGTAACCCGCCCCACGATGCGCTTTGTGCCGATCAA
>NZ_JQKI01000173.1 GCF_000745965.1 Edaphobacter aggregans DSM 19364
CGCTCTTTGCGATTCAATCTCGCCCCGAGGCGCAACCGATCAAAGACGGATAGCTTGACCTTTGCCATGGCATGTTCTCCTTCTCAGTGAAATTGGCTAGGCTCGACTCGGTTGGCGATCATGACACAGGCTTTCCAACGGGGTCGAGATCGGCCTCTTTTCAGAGCGCAATCTCGCCACCAAACAATGGACCGCAGCAACCGAAATCAGACTTTTGAACGGGCACAATGGCACCAAGCAGACTGCGATCATAGCTGTCGAGCCAGCCTTCTTGAGTCTGCAACGCCCCTCTGGCACAGCGCAAGTTTCCGGGACTATGGACCCGCCAATGGAGGGCAGCAAACTTTTGAGCAAGTTCACTCGGCCAGCGGGGTTCGGCGGGTCGAACTTGCCGAAATCCCCGTTTTCATGCACCGGCAAGCACGCGGACTGCGATACTGAGGGCGATGACGACTGAGTATAAGTTTGGGAACCCAGAACCCGAGGATCGGGAATGGGTTTACGGGAATCTGTGGGCTGCGGAAGAAACAACGGGCGGAGGCCGCCGATTAGTAATTGCTCCATCGCGAGGACAGACCGACATCCTTGCCGCACTCCTCAAGGACATGACCGGACCGTTCTGGGTTCTCTATGTTCTCGTAGTTCCCCGTGGCCGAGGTGAGCCAGGCAGGTATCAAAGTCCCGAACCGCAAGCCGAAAGCAACGTCAGAACATTTTTGAATGACTTCTCAGGCTTCCTTGAGAAGGATGGCCGCCACAACGTGTGGATAGCTTCAGAGTCGGGCGCTGAGATGCTCATCTATGATCGCCACAATGCCATTTATGCGTACGGCCCTCTGAACGCTTGGAGGCCTGCTCTTTCAGCCAATGGATTCAGCGAAGTACCAGACATTCGCTTTCCATCTCCGCACTCACATCACTATCACCAGAGCCTTGATCCAGAAGAAGACCGGCTGTTCAATTACTGGGATTGGCACCACACCCCGCTGAAAGAGGCGGATGAGGAGTGAATCATTCCCGCAAAGTCTCGATTTCGGTAACTTGCTGGGAACTTTCTCAAAACCCTGTTTTCAGGAAAGTTCGGCGGTTGAACCGGAGAAGTTGAACTCTCTGGTCCCGGTGCGCGTAGGTGTCTCTAACGGCGAATTGTCCTAGTCTGCATAGACTGCGTGCAAAGAAGGGAGAGATGCCATCGCACCCATTTTGCTTTTTCATATCTGCGCGGGGACCTCGGGTATGCTCTCCGGCTTCGCAGCCGTATCGTTCCGCAAGGGTTCCCGCAGGCACCGCGCGGCGGGGAACGTCTTCGTCCTCTCGATGCTTAGTCTGTCTGTGAGCGGCGTATATCTGGCGATCGCCAGGCACGAACCGGGCAATATCATCGGAGGCGCACTGACATTCTATCTGGTGGCAACTGCATGGAGCGTCCGCCAGGCGCACGGATGGGGCAACTAGTCTCTCTGATTGGGGTGCATTCCCAATCGCCCTGGCTGTCATTGCAGTCACGGTGACCTACGGTTTGGAAGCAGCGCGTAGCTCGACGGGCCAAAGCCACGGATATCCAGTTGGGCCATACCTATTCCTTGGTTCCGTGGCCCTGGTTGCTGCCGCGGGGGACGTCCGCATGATCATGAGCGGCGGTATTTACGGCGCCAAACGTATCGCGCGGCATCTCTGGCGTATGTGTTTTGCTTGGTTTATCGCCTCAGCGTCCATATTCTTGGCACGCCCACACCTGTTCCCCGCCGTATTGCGCAAGACAGGCGCACTGTATTTCTTGAGTTTGCTACCGCTGGTCTTGATGGTCTTCTGGCTAGTCCGCGTCCTATTCGTGGGTAGACGAAACCCGAACGGAGCAGAAGCATGAAGCCTTCCCGATCCCTTGGCCGACCTTCGCGATTTCTGGTGGCCCTCTTGGGTAATTCTCCTTGTGCCTGAAAGTCGGGTTTTGAGCAAGTTCACTCGGCCAGCGGGGTCGGCGGGTCGAACTTGCCGAAATCCCCGTTTTGCGGTTTTGCGGGAACGAGGGAATGAGCACTAATCATCAGTGTCGGTTCTTTCATGTTTACTTCTTACCCAAGGCTCTCCTGGCTTAGCTCGCTCGGCCCACCAGCCCATAGGCAAATCAGCCAACTCGATGAGGCTAGAATCATCATCAATGGGATGGTGAAAGCACGAGATTACTGGGCCACCGCCATCAGACATGCTGTCGCCTAAGAACTGCCATGCGCCATCTTCTTCATCGTGGGAAACGTAGGTGACCGGTTCGCTTCCTTGGTGGACGCTCTTGGAGAGAAATACTCGGGTATGTGGAGGATCAGCGAACTTCCAATCGAACAAGCTGCTCTTCGGGTTAGCTGAGGCCCAGAAGTCGTCCTCAACCTCCGTCATCGGAGAGTCGGGCTGCATCAGAGGCTGAGCGAACGCCGGATCGAACCCATTCTCCCCCGGGAAGCGGTTTTCAAGATCGGGATAAACGGCTTGCAGTACAGGAAATTCCGAGTGATCGTAGTACCAGAGCGCCCATCCCATGAGGTGTTTGACCCACTTTGGATCCACCGGTCGGAACTCGCATTCGACCTCTCCGACCATCTCGCGATGCCGACCTTGGGTTAAGTCAGTGCCAGCACGCAGTCGGTTTGCTGCGTCGCTCAGAAGAACGAGCGCTGTCTTCTCTCGCAGACCTACAGTAATCACTTCCGGTTTTCCGGAGGTGTCGTAAACCCCGACTGTATAAGACCAACCTGCTCCTGCATTGCTGGCTTTCACTTGAACCACGCTACAACCGAATTGCTCAACGTTGCAGATCGTGCCCTCGTCGGTTTCGCTGAGACCCTCAGCTCGAAATCGGCGCGTGCGTTCTGTTTCAAACCTCTGTATTGCACCAGCCAAGAGCCTCTCCTCATTCGTAGTTGTTCTCTAGCATGCTCTCATTCTGATGGAGACTTTGCCAGTTTTCCTCCTGCAAAGTCACGTTCTCGGCAAGTTCGTGGAGGCCCTGGCACACCGCGTTTTTCGATATCGCCGCCTGCGCACGAGCGATGGGCTATGCGTCGTTCATCTGCCTGTCCCTCGCGTCACGAGCCGTCTTTCAGATGGCCGAGGCTCTGCGAATAAGGTCGAGTTTCTCCTGTCCAAGCCCGTGCAAATCGTGTTCGGTTAGGCGGCCGTCGCGAAGTAGTTGGGCAAACACGAGTGGAAGGATGGAGTGCGGTAGTCGTACCTTCGGTCAATCTCCCGCCGACGTTCCGTCAGCCAGCTTTCCAAATCCCACAGCTCCGACGGTTCCTCGATCCTCGCGGCTCGGCCTTTAGCTTCCTGGAGGAGAGCTTCCAATTCTTTGCCAAGCGCCAGGTCGAAGGCTCTGCGAGCAACTGTCTTCTCGGCATGAGACCACTTTAGTTCGTACATCGGGATGACGTTTTGAGCTGCCGAGTCCGGTGAGTTGGCCACTTCTGGGTCTCCCGCCGGATTCTATCGCTTTCAGTGCTCTCTAGCTTCTGCATTGAAACGGCCATTCTGATATCCCCGTTCGGGCGCTTAGTCGCGGTGCAAGTAAGCGGTAGCACTTCCGGATATGCCGGAAAAGTCACTTATGAGCCGCCTGGCGGTTCGATCCCGAGGTGATCGTTGACTGCCTGCACCAATCTCTGCCGCGAACCCAGGTATCGTTCTGTAGTTTCCACAGACCGGTGGCCGAGCAAAAACTGGATTTGTTCAAGTTCCCCTCCCGCGGAATGACAAAGCCGTGCGCAAGTCCTGCGCAAGTCGTGAGGCGCCAGATTATCAATGCCCACGAGTTTCGCGTATTCACGAACGACCCACCAGACCGCTTTCTCACTGAGGCGGTTACCCCAAACGTGGCCGGTCCTGCTGACACAGCGGAAGATGATTCCAGTGTCGATACCGGCGATAGCAAGCCATGAGTCAATAGCCACCTTCACCCAGGCCGGGACGGGAACGGTACGGACGTGCCCGCCCTTTCCAAACAGGTCGACGATCGCCCAGTGGCCGTCTCGTTGCTGAAGATGGCTTATACGGTGAGCCGAGTGAGTTCCGATCGACGTAGACCGCAGCCCAGGAGCACGGCCAACATCGCGTAGTTCCTTTTGCCTTTTACTGAAGCCCGGTCGGGAACGCCAAGCAGCTCTCTTCCCTGCGTGGACGTCAACCAGTTGCCGAGTCGAATACCCAGGCGCTTGGCACCTTTCACTCGCCGGATGCCCGCTGCGAGGTCAGGACTCAGCAATCCGTTGTCAGACGCTTCATACGCGAGCCGCCGGACAGCTGCGAGACGCAGGTTGATAGTCGCGGGGGCCAGTTGGCGGGATTCCAGGTAGTAGCGATACCGTAAGACTACGGTCCTGCCGAATGCCAGCCGAGGTCCCGAGCAATACCATCTGATGAAGTCATCGATGGCAAAGCCATAGGTCCGCTGTGAGGCGACTGATCCCAGGCTCTGAAGAACGGATGATTTGGAGTGGTCGAGGTCGGGTAGATGCAGGACGCTCCTAGGCGACCTGCGCTTGGGCTTGTTCCTCTGTCGCATGGCAGCGGTCTCCCTCACCGCCGCTCAATCATCTGCCCAGCCAAGTTGTCTTTGCTGAAAACCCCGTTTTTGGACAAGTGACTTTCGAGCGCTAAGGACTCCTCGTCAATAGGGCTCAGTTCAAAGATCCAGAATGGGATTATCGACACGAGCCGAGACTGAGTATCCTGCTGTCGACCTATTGCAAGACAAGAGTCACGTTTGTACTGTGGCTTACTGCGCCGCTGCTTGCGACCACCGGTACGGAGTATGTACCAGCAGGCGTTTTCTGGATGGTTTCGATAGGTGCGCTGGAGCCACTGCTCACCCCCGAGCATCCACTGAACACCAGGGAGCCAGTGAACAACACGATCAACCAGAGAACAAGTTGTGCGTTGCCAAATCGACGACGCGCTCGCGATGCTGCCGGCAGTAGTAAGAGGATTGCCAGTGCGCCTCGCGAAGAAGACCGACTCGAAGACTCGTGCTGCGGCCGAAGGGCTGCTCGAACCGTTTGCTGTGTTGTGATTGTTAGCGATACTGGGGTAGAAGTTGCACCTAAGGCAAAGCTCGCAGGAGTGAAGGCACAGGCGGCGTTGACGGGTAGGTTGGTGCAACTCATCGTGATGGTGCCGGTAAATGCGCCGTATGGTGTGATGCTTAGATTAAAATTGGCTGGCTGACCTGCCGGAATGGCGGCGGTACTTGATCCCGCGGGTGCCGGAAATAAGAAATCCGGCGCAGCGGATATGCCTGTGACCGTCACTGTTTGCGACGTGGCGCCTGCCGCGCTTATCGTGACTATTGCAGTCTCATCAGCTGCGCCCGTGGGGTTGAAGGTGACGGTGATGTTGCATGTTGTACTCACTGCAAGATTCGCACCGCAGGTCGTGGTCATGACGAAGTTGGCGGCATTCGGACCGCTTATGGCTAGGGCTATGTTTGACAGTGAAATGTCGCCGGTGTTTTGCAGAGTGAGCGTCTGCTGAACAGAGCCCCCTGCCGCCACTTTCCCAAAGTTGAGCGACGGGCTCGATATGTTGAACGCTGGCACTGAGGCCGTGCCGTTTAGTATCACTTGTTGCGGGCTGTCGAAGGCATTGTCAGCGATCTGGAGCGCTGCCTGTTTGGTTCCGGAAGTAGCTGGGTTGAATACGATGTTCACCGAGCAACTACTTCCTGCTGCAAGCTGATCACTACAAGTGGAGTTCGCGATAAAGCTCGATGCGTCCGTACCGGTAGCAACGATGCTTATGCCCGTCAACGCTTTTGTTCCGGAGTTAGTCACGGTCACGCCCTGTGCTGCAGATGCGCTTCCGACGGTCTGAATGGAAAAAGTGAGCGTCTTCGTCGAAAGACTCACTGCCGGCCCATCAATTCCTGTGCCTCTCAAAATTTGCATGTTTGCGGCCATCGGCGCGTTAGAGCTAATCAGCACATTGGCAGTCACCGCTCCTGTGACTTTCGGCGTGAACGAATAGGACACGGTGCACGCCTTGCCGGCATCCAGATTTCCCGTGCATGCATCTGCAGACGTGAGAGCAAAGACATCAGACGTTAGTCTCAATGATGAGATGGTCAGTGGGCCATCGCCACAGTTGGTAATGTTGAATGATCTTTGGCCTGTTGTACCCACTACTAGCGCTCCGGCCGAGGAAGGTCCAGTAAAGCAGACGCTTGGACCGGGGTTGGTTCCGTCAATCAAAGCAGCAAAGCCGTAACTATAAGAGTAGTTTGGCGGCGGCGGGGTAACGGCACTGAGCGAAGCATTCGGCGTTGTCGGAAAATCCTGCGATGCGATGCCGACAACGTGTGCCAATCCATTGGAATCGACTGCCAGGCCATTTATCTGCGAAAAGCCGGTCGTGCTGTTCACATAGCTGGAGAACAGCAGGTTGTGCATCATGGGATCAAACTTTGCAATGAAGCCGTCGCCACTGAACTGGTTACTATAGGTCGACTGCAACGGATGCACCAATGACGGTAGGAGAGAGCTGGTTGTCCCCGCCAGCCATACATTGCCACTCGGGTCCTGGCCGATACCATTAATATAGATCGTAGACCCCGAGGGGCCAAACATACTCGCGTAGAGTAGTTGCGTGCCGTCTCCACTCACCTTTGCAAAAAAGCTGGGAGAGCTAGGGAAGGTACTGATGGTCACGTCACTGTTATAGGCATCAGAGGTAACTGGGAAGTTCTTGCCAGCGACACCGGAGATCAGAACGTCGTGCTGCGGCGTCAAGGCCATTGAAAGGACTCTTCCGGTGCCCGCCAGGGTCGAGCTGAGAATCGCGCTGCCATCTGCAGATATTCGCGTGACGAACGGTGCATTATCTGAAGGGCTAATGAGACTAGTTTGATAGACACCCGATGTCGTCGGCCACGGAGTCGTTTTAGGGTCTGAGAATACGATTGAGCCCGCAGTACCCGCCATGTACACGACACCGCTCTCGTCAACGGCAAGACCGGTAGGCCCTACGCCACCAACCGATGCCGAGCCCAGTTCACCGACGATTGCACCGTAGCCGAGCGAACCGCTGGACGAGAGCTTAAGGAGGAAAGCGCCGGTGTGGCCGAAGCTAGGCGAAAAACTATGCAGAGCTCCAGCGGTCGTAGGAAGGTACGGAGATTCCGAGTTTCCCGCAACGTAAACATTGCCACTGGCGTCCGTCGTCAATGACATGGGACCGAGCGAGGATGTACCAGATGCCGAGGAATCGCCTCCGAGACGGCTTGAGAAATTGAGCGCCGAACCATCCGACGTCAACGACGTTAGAAAGCCGTCATTAAAGCTAGGAACTCCCGAAGAAATCGGATTCTTCAGAGGGAAGTCCGTTGAGGAAGTTTGGCCCGTCACGATAGCGTTGTTGTTCATGTCTACCGTTAGTGCGCTAGGCTGATCATGGCTAACGGAACCGTAAGGATTTACGCTGCCGCCAATGAACGTGGAGTAGATCACCGCGGTTCCCGTCGCGTTCAACTTGATCACATAAACGGCTCCTTTATTTGTGCCGCTGACGCAACTGCTGCATGCATTTGTTCCTCCATTCGCGGCAAAGCCCACGGACGCTACGCCTGAGATGTATGTGTTCCCCGCGGCATCAACCGCAACACCCTTCACGTAGACCGAGGCATCCCCCAGAAACGTGGAATAGTCCAGCACCGGATCGATCACAAGCAGCTTCGTTCGGTCATACGTTCCGAGGTGAAAACGTACGCCGCCGTTTGCGACTATGAACTTTGCTGCCACCTCATGACGCACACCATCACTGATCTGATAGGCACGCGGTTGACGCAGCGTCATTTGGCTCTGATCAAGTGAAACCTGCAAATCACCTGACTTAGTTACTTCTAACTTGCGCACGCCATCAAATTTTAGGCGAATGCTAGATGGCGTCGCGCCTGGATGCACGACGAAGTCATGCTCTACCTGCGACCCGGTCCCGTAATAGACGAGGTCAATCCCGTCGTATACCTCGGAATAGGTCACGCGGCCATACCGCGCGACATGGGTCTTCCAGGCGGAGGCGTCAATGCCCAGCAAATAGTTCGACTCGCCCTCAAGTTTTTCACCTGCAGTCGGTCTTGCATCTTTTCTCGCCCCGTCCAGTTGAATCGAAACCTGTTGCTGATGCCCATTTACAGGCGGCAGCGACAGGCGCATCTCCGTCGCCCTGATCTCGCCCAGCATAATCCCGGATCGGACGAGATAATCTATGCCGGCAACACTTTGACCTACGTTCTCCTCAAATGCCAGAGGAAGACGCTGGGTAAGAATGGTCGCAGGCTTGGCGCTTTGGGATGACGTTAGGGTAGTGAGGGCTTGTCCTACAGAGAAAAGCGGGAGGATGCAAAAGCAACCAAAGAGGCCCATACTGCGCAGAAAATTTGACATAGTACTCCAAACGAACAGGTCGTTATGATCTTGAATCTTCGGGAATACTAATAGATATGGGTCTCTCGCCCAAGAGAATTTCTCATAACGACGTCAAAGTCGCTCATTTCCTTCCCTCCACGTGCGTCACCGTGATGCATGAATAAAGTAAGCAAAGTCATTCTGATGTGCGCAAAGAATTATTCGATATGAAAAGAAACAGCGGTGAGGAATCTCGGTCCGTCCCCTGATCGGGGCTGCAAGGAGCCTTCGAGGATAAGCGCCAAGGAAAGCTCACCTCCAAAGTCACAGGAGAGTTCAGCGGGTCGTAGGCTATGCACCATCAGCTGCACTTGGACGAAAAGTCCGGTTTGCGGCAAGTTCGAGATCGAAGTTGCCGAAAACCCCGTTTGAACTAAGCCGTTGGCGCGGCGGACGCTGCGACAGTGGCTTTCCCCGGTCATTGTTGGCTGTGTAAGCCTCGGGGCACAGGAGATTCCCGTGACCTATCTTCGGCAGATGCTACTGGAGGAAGATCAGGCGATGAGCCGACCCACTCTCGAGGTGGCCGACATCGTCCGTCGAACGGGCAACAGATTCTGGGAACAGCACCAGTCGCATCTTGCATGGCCTCATCGCAAGGTGCTCGATGCCATCGTCCGATGCCGCACCGCGGCACTGGGCGGTCATCGCGATCAGTGCGTCCGCTGCGGCCATCAGGCCATCTCCTTCAACTCCTGCCGCAATCGGCACTGCCCGAAGTGTCAGGGGAACGCACGCGCCAAGTGGCTGGCTGCGCGTTCGGCTGAACTATTGCCCGTGCCATACTTCCACATCGTCTTCACTCTGCCGCACTCGCTCTCCGCTCTTGTCCTCCAGAACAAGCGGCTGCTTTACGATCTGCTCTACCGCTCCAGTGCCGCGACGATGCTCGAACTGGCTCGCGATCCGAAGCACCTGGGAGCCGACATCGGATTCCTCGGCGTGCTCCATACCTGGGGACAGAACCTTGAGCAGAACCCTCACTCATGATGCCTGGCATTATCATCTCCTTCATTTTCAGTAAACAAGGAAGGCGGATTTCCCGAACTACCCCCTTGCAGAACCAGCTTGCCTGTGCGGAAAAGCCTGTCGATAATGCTCCGAACTGTTTCGTTATTCAAATCCGCACGACGAATCTCCCAGGGAGCGCGAGGAGTGACCTGTTCACGCTTTAACAGGCCTGCCTCCACCAGCCGTTCGATGGTGCGATGACTCACTCTACATATCCGGGCAGCTTCGTTCAGGCTGACTGTCTCGGGATCGGGTAGCGCTCG
>NZ_JQKI01000174.1 GCF_000745965.1 Edaphobacter aggregans DSM 19364
CGACCGGCCGGTTCAGCTGTGTCGCTTCCTCCAGGTACCGGTAGGCTTGACGCTCTGACAGGTCGAACTCTCGCGATAAGCGCTGCATTGCCTCGGGCAACGGAACATGGGCCAGCAGCATGGCGTAAGCGGCGTTCAGCTGCCGAGCCTTGTCCACTTTGGTCGATCGGGCCATTTGTCATAAACGTATTACCTATTACGACGCAGGTCAATTACTGGATGAATACCCCGCCAGCCCGTCACGACCCTCTCGAATTCGAAATTACCTTTTGTGTAAGGGGAGTGGCCACGGCTCCTTGCGGAGTGCCCACCTCGGTTGGTACAAGGTTTCCATCATCCATGACGCCCGCCTTTAGCCACTTGCGGATCAGGCGAAGAATGCGGCTGTCGCCAACTCGGTGTTCCACAAAACGAATCAGCCATTCATGGCTGACCGAATCGAAGAATCCGGAAATGTCGGCGTCCAAAATCCAGTTCACCTTCGTCGAGGTTATCCCGACCGCCAACGCGTCCAACGCATCGTGCTGTCCGCGTCCGGGCCGGAACCCATACGAAAATCCCAGGAAGTCTTCCTCGTAGATTGCGTTGAGCACTTGCACCACCGCACGTTGAACGATCTTGTCCTCCAGCGCGGCGATGCCCAGTGGGCGCTGCCGCCCATCGGGTTTCGGAATATATCGCCGCCGGGAAGGAAGCGCCCGGTACGTGCCTCGATGCACTTGCTCGTGCAATCTCATCAGGTTGATTTCAAGGTCCTGCTTGTAACTCTGCCATGTTGCGCCGTCCACTCCCGGAGCCGCTTCCCGCTTGAGACTGGAAAAGGCGTCCATGAGTCGATCGATCGTCACATAGTGGAGCAAAGCGGTGAACCGTTCCTTCTTCTTTTGCTGCGCTGCTTCTCGTACACGGTCAAGCCCCTGGGACACGCTTTCCCGGCTCTGTGTCCGGCGCATGTGTTGCCCTTCCATGTTTCCCTCGGCCCTTTCCCTTCGCTCCACTGACTCCGCCTCCGGTTGCCCGATCTTGTTCGTCAGCTTCATCGCTACTGTGGAAAGGTCTGACTTCTCCGGCCCGTGCGTCATCGGCTTCGACTCCTCGTCTTCCCGATGCGGACCACTCCGAGAAAACCGGAGCGGTCGGGCTGGAGATCTCCCGGTTCCCGAACAAAGAGCGTCTCTGCATGCCAGGGTCTAAGACCACGCAGGGCCGTACAGGCACTCGCAAGATCGCGCCCGTCCGTGTTGCCTTCCACCACGCTAACGCTGCACAGGACTTGCACCTGCTACTCCTTGCCGGTCTCCCGGCGCACTAGCGTGCTCTATTGTCCGTTTTCTGACGGGACCCCTTCTCGTCACTTAACTCCCGGATCGTCGGCAAACAGGGAGTAACCGCAGCTGACCCCATACAGCCCAAGCGGTAGTTGGAGCACGACAAACCCGCAGGATCATCGAGGAGGTTCGCCATGTTCCGTTCTATGACGATGTTGCATTCTGGTCATCGAAGGAACCCGTGTGTCCGTTTCCGGACGCAAGCCCTCACTCTCTGCATCGTTCTGTCCGTTTGCGAACACGCTCGCCCGCAGCAGTTCTCAACTACGACACAGAAGGACATCGCGCAAGAACGCCACATGATCGACCTGGCAGAACGCGAGCACTTCCCCGACGCAAAGATCGGCTATCTCTGGGGCCGGCTCGCCTCAGACTATGCGGCGCAAGCCGACTTCGCGCGCGCGGAAGACGCTTATTTCCGCTCGCTTCGTCTGCTCAGGAACGCACCCGAAGCGCAGAAAAACTATGCGACCTTGCTCGACAACCTAAGCGTTCTTTACCTCGCGTACAATCGCAGGGCCGAAGCCGAGCAATATCTGACGAGAGGTTTTGCCGCACGCAGAAAGCAAGACGATATCGCTGCGCTCGGAGTCAGTCAGGTTCATCTGGCCGAACTCGCTCTCGACGGCCACAAGTTCAAACGTGCTGAGAACATCGCAGCCGAGGCAAAGGCAAACCTGACCGCAGCGGGCGACTCAGGCAGAGTCGGTCTCATCGGCGCGCGTGTCACGCTAGCGTACGCGCGTTGCGAGCAACACAAATGCGCTGAAGGGCTGCGCGATGCGGAACATGCCATGGACCTCGCACGCCTCGTCTATCCAGCGGATTCTTTGCCCGCCGGTCACGTGCTGATGGCGGTCGGGTTCGCCAGGTGGAAGACAGGCGATAGCGAGGAGGCCGAGCGGCAGAGCCAGAAGCCAGTCCGCTTCCCCCGCAGCTTCCCAGTTGCGCCACTTTTGCATCTAAATCCCGGAAAACTTTCACCTGAACTTCGTCCGGGATTTTAGTGCAACATTCCGGGATTTCAGTGCAATGAATCTGCAGTTAAATCCCGGAAACAGATTGATAACAAACAAGCGTTATTCCGGGATTTGAGTACAGCGTGACAGGTACGCTAGCCTTAAAACTAGAAAGTCACGTCATACCAGCAGGGGACAGCCAAACACATGAGTGATTTTCGATATGTCGGATCGGAACTGGATCTGTTCGCCGAAGCCACAAACTGGAAGACATACTGGTCTCGTCAACTCAATTCCTTTCTCTCCGGCGACGTTCTGGAAGTGGGCGCGGGAATAGGTTCCAACACAAGCTTTTTGTGCAACGGAGTCACGGGCCGGTGGGTGGGCCTGGAACCCGATCCCGACCTCGCTGTGCAATTAGGCGAAAGCTTCAAGAACCTCGGCCGCGAAGATCGATTTCAGAACGTCTGCGGCACCGTGCTGACGCTCGGCGAAGACGAGCGCTTCGACACGATCGTCTACATCGATGTCCTCGAGCACATCGAAGATGACGCAGCCGAGCTGAAAGCCGCCGCGGCACGTCTCAGGCCCCGCGGCCGCATCATCGTTCTCTCCCCGGCCCATCAATGGCTCTTCACTCCATTTGATTCGTCCATCGGGCACTTTCGTCGCTACAACCGGTCTACGCTTAAGAAGGTCTCGCCCCCCGACCTCGTTCTCGAACGGATGTTTTATCTGGATGCCTGCGGAACCATGGCCTCTGCCGCCAACCGGCTGTTTCTCAAGCAATCCATGCCCACCCGCAGCCAGATCGGCGTCTGGGATAAATGGATCGTCCCCGTTTCCAAGGTCGTAGACCCTGTTCTTGGATATTCTGTCGGCAAGTCGATTATTGGAATATGGCGCAAACCTGAGGCGTGAGCGCCAGACACATCTGATTCAACCAACCCGAAGTCGGGCAAACCAGCCCGGTGAAAGGCTGCCATGCAAAGACTACGGCTTGTTGTACCGGTCTTCAACGATTGGGCCTCATTCAACATCCTCATTCGCGAGCTCGATCGCGTTGCCGCCGACCTTCCCGTGCGCATGGCCGTCAGCGTAGTCAACGATGGTTCCACGCACAGTCCCGAGGCCGATCTCGACGATCTGTCGACTCTCAAAAATCTCGAGGCTGTCGAGATTATTCACCTCTACTCAAACGTGGGCCATCAGCGGGCGATCGCAATTGGACTCTGCGTCGCCGCGGAAGACGATAACTTTGACGCAGCTCTGGTCATGGACGCCGATGGCGAGGACTCGCCCGACGTTATCGGACAACTCCTTGAGACCGTCGGCAACGGCAAGGACTTCTGCGTCGTCGCCCGCCGTCGCCGCAGGTCGGAGAATCTCACCTTCAAGCTCTCCTACCTCATCTACAAATTCGCCTTCCGAATGTTGACCGGAAAGCAGATCGCTTTCGGAAACTTCTCGCTCTTCTCCCGCAGCTGCGTCAAACGGCTCGTTCGCGTCTCCGATCTGTGGAACAACCTTCCCGCCGCCGTTCTGCGCTCACGGCTTCCCATCCGCGCCCTTCCGGTAGATCGCGCTCACCGCTACGCCGGCAAATCAAAGATGAACATGACCTCGTTGGTCGTTCATGGGTTCAGCGGCATCTCGGTCTACGCCGAGACGATCTTCGTTCGTCTGCTCTTCGTCACCCTGGCGCTTGTAAGCCTCAGCACTGTGTCCATCGCTGTCGTTCTCACGCTCAGGTTGTTCTTCCCGCTGCACGCCACCCCCGGCTGGGCGACGACTGTGTCCTTCGGCATGATCATCATCCTCGTCCAGGTGCTGAGCATTACCCTCTCGTCCATCCTCATGTTGCTGAACAGTCGCGTCCAAAGGCTCATCGTCCCGCTCGCCGACTACAAATGCTTCATCGACTACCGGCAGCAGCTTTTGAACGACGTGCAGGACAGCGAGACATCACGGCCCGCCCTCAACGAGAGGCTGGCCTGATGCAGCAACGCCTGTCCCGGTCACAATCTCCGCTGCTGTTGGTCTCTCTCTCCTGCGCATTTCTTCTCGTCCTTCATCAGAGTGTCTTGCTCTGTACGGCGTACTCCGGCCACGATCAGGCATGGTATCTCTTCGCAGCCCAGCGCTTTCTCGGCGGCTCCGCGCTATACGGCCCGTACCTGGCCGATACCAACCCTCCGCTTATCGTCTGGTTTTCTACCGTTCCCGTCGTCCTCTCCCGCATATCTCATCTCTCGCCCATCCTCTGCCTCGGTCTGACGGTTCTCGTTCTTCTGCTCGCGAGCGCTGCCTGGTGCCTGAGAATCCTCGGCTGTGCGCCGGCGACCGCACCTCCGTCCATCCGCGCCTTGATCGGTCTGGTCATACTCATTGCGGATTTTCGCATCGACCTTCGCGACTTCGGTCAGAGAGAACATCTCTTTGTCATCTTTGCCCTTCCATATCTCTTCGCGGTCGCTACCAATGCTGTGGAGCGGCTCTCCCTTGTCGAGCGCTGTACCATCGGTCTCGCAGCAGGGATAGCTGTCTGCTTCAAGCCCCAGCACGCCCTGGCCTTCATCGCCGCCGAGCTGGTTCTGCTCATTGCCCGGCGCAACCTTCACCGGCTTGCAAGTCCGGAGTTGCTCACGCTCATCGGCACCTGTGGCATCTATCTCCTGGCCGTCCATATTCTGACGCCGGGGTACACGGCCCAGATCGTTCCTCTCCTTCTCGACGCCTATTGGGCCTACGGACCCTTCGCTGCTCTCGACCTTGTTCTCGCGTTGAAGCTGTACCTGCTGATCACATTCGCGACTATCGTTCTAACTCTTGCTCTCTTCCGGTTTCAGCGAGTCGCACTCCCTGTCTTCGTCTTCGTGGCATGCAGCCTCGCTTCCATGGTGGCCTATGTCGTTCAACACACCGGTTGGGCCTACCATCGCTACCCGCAACGAGCATTCCTCATCCTGGCCATATGCATCTTGCTGGTGAACTTCGCCCAACCTCTTATCCAACGCCTTGATCTTTTCAAGGTAAGACCCAACGTAGTCTTCGCCTGCCTCGCCGCTACGTTCCTGGTCCCTTTCTGGCTCGCGTTACCCCATCCACAGCGCTCCGAGGCTGACCTCATCCTCAGGAACTTCAAGCCGCCGCAGACCGTTTACATCTTCTCAACCAACGTCTACTGGATGAGCGATGTCCTTGACCGTCACTTTGAATGGGGCTCGCGCGGTCCCTGCCTCTGGCTACTTCCTTCCATCATTCAGAACGAACAAGGTCCGGCAGCTCAGGAGAGGAACTTCAAACGTCTCTCTCCGGAAAGACTCGCGCCGCTGTCATCCCTCCAGCGCACCCAGACAACCGAAGACCTGAATCGCTTCCAACCCTCACTCATCCTGGTCGAGCGCTGCAATCAGGACCACCCGTGTCAGGCTCTCGAAGGCAGAACCTTCGACATGCTTCCATGGTTCCTTGAGAGCCAGGACTTCGCCGCCGTCTGGTCGCACTATCGCCGGCAGCCATCCTCCTCGAGCTCCTTTGACCTCTACACTCGCGTCCAATAACACCCTGATCCAATGACCCCACTTCGTCTGTTGGCCCTCTTCCTCCTTAGCTTATGCGCGGAGCTGTCGCCCGCGCAGGAACCTCACCCTACTCCTTCCGTCAGTCCTTCTGCGCGTTCTCCGAGTACTCCAACACCTCCAGCCGTATCGTCCTCGGCGCAGCCCGCGACCGGCGCCTCGTCGCCATCGGACTCACTTACTCGCGCCGCCTCCTTCACACTCGATACGCCGACTGGAACTATGCTCCCGAGCTTCTCCCCTTCGTTCTCATCGAAGATCCCGTTGCGAACCTCACCGTAACTGTCTTTTTTCCTTTACTAGTAGAAAGTCGCCGTTTTTGCTGCCGCTCGTAACCTTAACTAGTAGAAATCCTGATCTGTAACTAGTAGAAAAGGGCTCATACTATGAGAATTCCACAGCATCGATCAGGTCGGGGCTCCACCGGCCGGCACGGTCCTTGAAGGCTTGGCGGTCCTCGGAGCAGTGGAGCGACTTCATAGCCTTCCAAAATGTCCTTCCCCTGCCGCAATGCGATATTAGGGTGCCGCTGGCCTGGGTGGGCAAGATCAGGCTCGCGAGCACGGCGAGGATGGAACGGCGAACAGCCAGAGGTCCGCCGGACAGCCAGTTGTCGGCATTCACGGGTGTGTTGAAGCCCATCGGGACGCGAAATTCCGTTGTCTGCAGTGTGTGAAGGACACGATGTTGGGTGCCGGCCACAGGCTGCATCAGGGCCCAAGTTGCATTCTTGACGAACAAAAGCAGGCTCTGGCTGGCAAGTAGCCGATCTCCCAAGTTGACGATTCGATTGCCTGCCAGAGTGGCGCGCAGTAGACACTCAAGCCGAGCAACGGCGAAGAGAGATTGTGACTCGGTCGACGAACCGTGACAGCGATCAAAAGAGCTCCGGCACGCCGTGCAGTGCATACGGCCATTCTGCGACCAGTCGTTCCCATGGGCGAGGGAGTTGGGTGAGTAAGCGGAACAGCATGTAGCCAGTGGTATGAAGTGAATAGGGCAGATGGTAGTAATTGAGGAGAGCCAGCTGAGTCGCAGGTATTGACTTCGATCGTTTTCGAGATCTTCCGTAAGGCAAAATAGGCAAACTGAGGGCCGTAAGCCGGCGGTCACCACCACGGTACGATATTCGTTGACGTGCCACAGCGGAGCAGGACGGCTGATCCATCGGGGTAGCCAGTGCGGATAAGCGGTGGCGAGAGTGCACGCCTGGAGTTGCTCCATCGGCCCGCCAGGGGAGTAAGGTGCGGTTAGCCGACAATTAGGACACCAGTCGCTCGAATCTGTAAGGAGGAACTATAAACTACTGAGGGGTTGTGACGATGGGCCACTGCCGCTAACGACTTGGCGAATGCTGCGAGTCCCTACCGGGCGTGATCAACACGAATTCCGAGATGCCAGTCCCTTAGCGCAGTCCCACGAGACCTCGCACCGATTCAATTAGCTTTGCCGAATCGTAGCCAACAACTCATAACGCGACCGATACAACTCCTGAGCCAGCGCAACACTCTCACGCAAAAGTTCCTCAACGCTCTTCACCGCAACCACAAGGGACGCTTCCGATTCACCCAGACCGGCAAGCGTCTTCTGCACGCGTGAGCCGAACTCCTCCGGTACCAATTCGAACTCCGCGATCTCAGCGAGCGCAGTTTTGTCGTTCAGCAGGTATTTGCGATTCAACGCAAACAGCGCAAGTACGATCTGATTCACAGCGCGCGTCAGGCAAGCAGCTGTCCCGTACACATCTCCGCGAGCCGCAAACTTCGGCGCAAATGCCACCAGGTCAAACTCCGCAGCCCACAAATGGTCCTGCACGACCGCGCGTCGCAGCGCCTCGGGATACTTGACCACCAGCCGCTTCAGTCTCTCGACATATCCGTCCGGGTCAAACAGGGGAATGCAAACCGCGATCTCTCCCAAGTACGTCGCACTGAAAAAACCAAATGGGGGCTGCTGCGCATAATCCAGCTGATAACTCCCCGCCTCTGCCTCGCGGATCACACGCTCCACGTGCTCCAGACCGCGATAAAGAAGATCCACCCGCTGCCCGCCGATCGTCAGCCACGCCCCACCATTCACCCACTGTCCCCACTCATAAAATCCACAGACAACAGGCGCCGCCGTGTCGTTGAGTTCACCAGCCAGCTCACGAATGCATTGAATCGAGAATGGATCCGATTCCGAGTAAAAAACGCCCAGATCGATATCAGATCCCGGGTGCGCAACCCCGCGTGCATGTGAGCCACCCAGCACGACAGCCTTGACTCCGCAAATCGCCCCCAACCGCGCCGCAAGCATCAACACCAATTCGCGCTGTTTCTGGAATAGCTGTTTCACCTTGATGCGATTCACTATACGCCGAACAGCAGGTCCCTGCGGCATAATGACGCCCCGCCGCTTTCCGGAGTCGGCTTGAGAGTCGATGGCAACTACCTTCCGGTTGACGGACGATGCTGACACAATTCGCCAAAGAGCGCCATCTCTATGCAATAAACTCTCCCACGTGATCGCTAGCCCACTCGCGGAACGTCCGTGCTGGACCTCCCGTGATTTCTGCGACCGTAGACGTAACATCTGCAGGTTGGCCGATTGCGGCAGCCCACGCGTCGAACAGCATTGTCACGACGGAGGCAGGCATGAGAGTGGCCAAATCGCGCCGCGCCTCATCCGGCGACATCTCTTCAATGCACAACGGGCGGCCAATCACATGACCTATTGTGGAGATCTGCTCCAATTGGCTCAGGGATTCCGGTCCGGTTAGAACATACTCCGCTCCCGCGCGGAACTCATCACACAGCACGCGGGCCGCAACTGCTGCGATGTCGCGCTCGTGAATCGGCGCTGTAGGGGCGGAGAGATAGGGCCAGCGGACGACGGCATCCGAACGAATCTGCGGTGCCCACCATCGCAGGGCATTCGTGGCGAACATTCCAGGCCGTAAGAATGCCCACTCAAGCCCTGCGCTCGATCAACTCGGCCAGCGTCCTGGATGGGTTGGGCTGCTGGAAGAAAGGATGTGACGTCTTGAGCGGAGCTGAGAGATATACGATGCGCTGTGCGTGCTTCGCGATCCGCTCCAAAGCGGGAATAACAGCGGATGGCGGCGCCGTCCACACGAGGAAGATCGTGTCGACACCAATCAAGCATTTATCAAGAGTCTCGGGAATAGTGAGGTCTCCCTGCATCAACTCAACTTGTGGCGGCAAACGAGCGGCGTCCGGATTGCGAACCAGCGCGCGGATTCGCACGTCCGAGCTCATCAATTGAGAGACAACCTGCCGGCCAACAGTTCCCGTGGCACCAATGATGAGGATACGGCTCATACAGGAATATCGTATGTCTTCGTGTCAGCTCGGAGAAGTGGCAAGGCTGGCCAGGTCCTGACAGGCAATCCTGAAGTGATCTGGGTTCGAGATCCGGTTCGCGCTTCCGATCCAACGGCCGTCACACGCATTCCGTAAGGATTGCGATCCGTCCGCCCATCTCTGGTCCTTGAGCCTTAAATTCTTCTGCAGAACATCCTTGGTGAGCTGACAGGAACTGTAATCCTGAAGACTGCAGCAGATGGATAAGTTCGGTCACGGTGTACAACCGTAGAGACGCAGACTTGTGCCCCTGCCCATCCGGGCCAGACCAATACCACGTGGTATTCACGCGGCCAGAGATGGGATCGAAAGTGGGCTCCTCCACTACCAGCGTTCCGTCTGCGAGCCGATGAGCTGGTTTTGCAC
>NZ_JQKI01000175.1 GCF_000745965.1 Edaphobacter aggregans DSM 19364
AGGTTCTATTCAGTTAGGAAAATGCATCTTCTGGAGAAAGGCCTGGACACGTGGATCCGAGTGGAGAGATGTCAGAAAGACATTGGAACGAAGGTCAACCAGGCGCGGCGAATGCTGCTCGTAGGCTTTTTCAAGCGCTTCGATTGCCTTTTCCTTTTCTCCTAGCCGGTTATACATTTTCGCAAGGGCTACAGGGGGTAAAGGGCCCTTGCTCGCTTCCTGCTGGCGGAGGACCTCCCGAAGATACCCTTTGAGCCCGCCTGCGGCGGCGGCGCGGCGCAGCGGTTCCAGCTCTTTATCTGTAGCTCCACGTGCGATCCGAGCCTTGAAATATGCGTCCAAGGCCTCTTTTTC
This sequence comes from Edaphobacter aggregans DSM 19364, assembly GCF_000745965.1. Lineage (GTDB taxonomy): Bacteria > Acidobacteriota > Terriglobia > Terriglobales > Acidobacteriaceae > Edaphobacter > Edaphobacter aggregans. The sequence goes on from NZ_JQKI01000175.1 coordinate 355, forward strand.
TTTCCCGTGGCTTTCATAGAGCTCACCGAGGCGCAAATAGGCCAAGTTACAACAAGGAGGATTGAGAACCATGTTTCTTTGAAACTGCTCAAGAGCTTCGTCATATCGGTTGGCGGAGATGAGGATATCCAGCATCGTGTCGTTGACCTGCGAATTCGTGGGATCAACCCGCAATGAGCGACGGACCTCGCCAATAGCCGCATCCCAGCGGCCCATCAATCTTAGAAACTCTCCGTATTCATTCCCTGCGCTAGGATCGAGTTCGTCAGCGCGACGCAATTCTGCTTCTGCTGCAGTCCAATTCCACTCTCGATAGAGATGGCAGAGAGCCATTGCAATGTGGGCATCCCCAAGGTTGGGGTCCAGCTCAAGGGCTTTCTTGGCTGCGGCCAATCCCCGATCGGTGAAAGGCTTTTCCTGAAAGTAAGAAGTGAAATCATAGCCCACTGCCAATTCTGCATATGCCTGGGCAAAGCTTGGATCTTTCTTGATGGCGCGTTCAATGTAAGGAATCGCCCTGTCTGCACCCTCATTAGCGCCAACATGCATTGCGATGAGGAAGTCGTTGTATGCCTCCGGGTCAATCTTCCGGGTGGGATGCAGGCGGACCTTCTCTTCGCTGCTGAGCTGTACATTCAGTTCATCGGCAACCGTTCGCGCGACATCGCTCTGCAGTAAGAGCACGTCGCTCAGATCGCGCTGAAACGAGCGCGACCATACGTGCGAATCGGTTCTGGTGTCGATCAATTGCGCCGTGATGCTCACACGGTTTCCAGCCCGCAGCACGGTTCCTTCGATCACCCACTCTACACCCAGGTCGCGCGCAATCTGGCGCATAGGCTCCTTCGTTCCTTTGTAGCGCATCGCAGACGTGCGTGAGATGACCCGCAGACTGCGAATCTGGGCCAGCGCGGTAATCAGCTGCTCCGTCATTCCATCGGCGAAGTACTCCTGCTCGGAATCGCCGGAGAGGTTCTCCAGGGGAAGGACTGCGAGGGAGTGTATTTCAACTGGGGGATGGTGGAGGGCATAGTTCCGCCAGAAAGCGCCGATACCGACCAGCAATATCACTACTGCGGTCAGGGCAATCCACACTGAACGTCTCTGCCACCACGTTTTCGGGACGCTTGGCACAACACTCTCGGCCCCGGCCTCTCGCGGTCCGCCTAATGAAGCTTCTAGCTGGAACACGTCTGTGACGTTGGCAATGAAGCGGTAGCCGCGCTTTGAGACGGTCTCGATGTACTGGCTTTGGTCCTGCGCGGACGAGTCGTCGAGGGCTTTGCGGAGTTGCAGCACCGCCAGCGCATCTCGAACACTCGCAAACCGGCGCTTGGAATCAGGCTCAACGCAGCCCCGGATGAAGGTCTTCCACTCCGCCGGAAGTTTATCGAACGCAACATCCGATCCCGTCTCGAGTTCGTTACCCGGAGTGAAGCGGGGCACGTGACCAATCAGCATCTGGTAGGCGACTACGCCAATCGCAAAGACATCGGTCGAGGTCGACGGTTGCTCTCCGCGAAAGAGTTCCGGAGCCATATACGCTGGTGTGCCGGCGAACCCTATGGTCGAGACCATCGACGCTCCCGCCTGGTAGGCGTGCGCCAGGCCGAAGTCCATTAGGCAGACGCGCACCTCAACTCCGTAACCATCCAGCATGATGTTGCCGGCCTTGATGTCTCGATGCAGAATGCCTGCGTCGTGCACCGCTGCCAGCGCGTCGCCCACCTGTCGAATGATGGCCGTGGTCTCCGGTAGATCGAGCGGCCCCTGCTTTGCGATCCGGCTCGCGAGGGTCTCCCCGCTGAGCAACTTCATCGTCAGAAATGTAATGGACCGCCCGCGCTCTTCGGTCTGATAGATGTCGTAGAGCGGACACAGGTTCGGGTGCACGACCTCGCGCGCATGCAGAATCTCGCGCTCAAAGCGCTTCTGCATCGCCGGGTCTTCCTCCGACTGCGACAGAAGAGTTTTCAGGCCGACATGCACACCCTGCAGCCGGCGGTCCTCCACCTCGTACACTTCGCCCATACCACCCCGGGCGATGTAACGCACAATCACAAAGCGGTCGTTAAGGACGTCCCCTACCTTCCATCGCGGCCCGGTTGCTCCGCGCGCTATGGCGTCCTCGCAAGGCGCAAACTGCGCCGTTCGGGCCTCGAACAGCGGCTGCTCCAGGAAGCTTCCCATCCGTTCTTCCCGGTCGAGCATCTCGCGGACAATGGGTTCAAGGTCGGGAGAGTCGCGGCAGGCCCGCTTGAGGAATACGGTCCTCTCCTCCGGCGCCAGCTCCAATGCTGCCGCGAACAACTGTTCGACGGTTTCGCGCTCTCGTCGCGATGCCGGCTCCTTCAATCGCTCCTTCGGATCTAAGTAATCCAAGGCAACCTCCGCGGACCGCGGTCAGGAACGGAGACGACAGGGGGATCGGCCAGGGATGCAGCGAAATCCCTTTATTTTGATACAGCATCATAACGCAGCGAGAATGTCGAGCGGAGAAAAGAATGAAGGCGGCGTCCTGGAGGCGCGGCCGCTCGCTCTCGCGAAGGATCCGATCAAGCCGCTTATCACACAGAAGGTGAGAGAGATCAGATCGCCAACATCATCTGTCAGGCTGTACATAAAGGATCAAAGCCACAGAACATTGGCGGCGGTTTCGTATACCAACTGGGTAATGTCGATTTGGATAAGTTCCAATATGTCGGCGTAAACCTAGCACCGAGATCCTATGACAAGGAAGACCATAAGCTTCGTATGATTGCTGGACTTGGATGTAACTTCAACAAACAATGTCCTTCAGCTCATTGGCATGGCATGGCATGTCCGTGTTCTTGTTGGTGCTCAATAGAAATGACAGGGTGCACAGCAACCGCAGCTTACTCGAAAGAGCGCCCTTTTATAATGCGTGGGAAGCGCGTAGCGGTTTCCACTTCTCCATGCCCCTTGCTGGTTGCAATCAGCCACGTTCCCGGAGCTGGATAGAGGAGCCAAAGTAGACCGGCGAATGTCGATTTGGCCACCGAGCCCTGCACATCGAAAAGGAAGACTGATTTCGCGGTGGCCTTGGCCAGAGCGCCGCTTGAACGGCGCTCTGTGGCGGAGTAAAGGAGTCCTCGGCCAGGTTTTGGTTTCAGGACTGAAGAAAAGAGAGCAGGTCGCCGTTGATTTGGTCCGCAAGAGTCGTACACATGCCGTGCGAGCCTCCCGGAATTATCTTTAGCGTCGAGTTCCTAACAAGTTTTGCGGACAAGAGTGCCGAATCAGCTATTGGCACAATTTGGTCTGCGTCCCCGTGCAGGATCAGCGTTGGCACGTCGATCTTTTTGAGGTCTTCGGTAAAGTCTGTCTCCGAGAACGCTTTGATGCACTCGTAGGCTCCCACGATCGAGGTTTGCATTCCTTGTCGCCAGAACGCTTCTTGCACTCCCTGGGAGACCTTTGCATTAGGCTTGTTGTAACCATAAAAGGGAATGCTCAGATCCTTAAAGAACTGTGAACGGTCTGCAACAACACTGGCACGGATCTGATCGAAGACGGACATGGGAAGACCGCCAGGGTTATTTTCGGTCTTGAGCATGATAGGTGGTACCGCGCCAATAAGTACAGCCTTGGCCACTCGCTTCGAGCCGTGTCGTCCGATATAGCGTGCTACTTCGCCTCCTCCAGTGGAGTGACCGACAAGAGTGACGTTTTTGAGATCGAGTGCTTCGATAAGCGCAAGATCATCAGCGTAGGTGTCCATGTCATTCCCGTTCCATGGCTGGCTGGATCGGCCATGGCCACGCCGATCATGCGCGATGACGCGATATCCGTGCTGGCCCACGAACAGCATTTGTGCATCCCAAGCATCTGCATTCAACGGCCAGCCGTGCGAAAACACCACCGGCTGCCCGGTGCCCCAGTCTTTGAAATAGATTGTGGTGCCGTCCTTGGTCGTAATGGTATTCATCTGACGTTCTCCGTGGTTGTTCTGACGTGAACTGGGCGCATTTGCAGGTTCGGGTGAGGCTGCCGAAGCAGACGTTGACAATCCCATCAAGGCCATGGCTGCGGTGCCCCCGATGAGCATTTTGCGGCGCAGTGGATCGATGGGGCTTTGGTGTGTTCCTTCAGTTTCAGTCCCCACGCTGTTTTCGTGTTCCGTCTCCATAACCTTCCTATTTCGTATCCTTCGCTTGCCATCCTCTGGATGCAGCGAGGGTATGTCGTCTTTAGTGATTTCAGTAACTCTCATTCCGAGCTTAATTGCATCTCCGTGCGCTGCCTATTACAGGTTTGTACTACTCGCTAGCGGTGTCCCTGCCGGACAGGACACATTCATCAGCACCTCCTCCGCGCGGAGCGCAAGACCGTGTGCGACCGAGGTGAATTCACCGCCGCTTCGAATACGATCCTCCCCAAAACGAGTCGCGAACATGCGGCGGACCGCCGGCACGAAGGAACTTCCACCGGTGAGAAAAACGCGGTCCACTTCGCGCGAACCGACGCCCGAAGACTCGAGGAGGGAGTCGATGCAACGCTCAATGGCGCGCAACTCATCCGCAATCCAGGCTTCAAACTCGCTACGCGTGACAGAAATGTGCAGGTTCAAACTGCCATCGCGAAAGCAGAATTCCGCGGATGGGTAGCGCGATAGTTCGCATTTCACTCGCTGGACCGCCTGGTGAAGTTGGTAGCCAAGGTCGTCCTCGATGAGGGCGATGAGAGCTTCGATTTTTTCCGGCTCAAGAGCCCGCATACGGGCACTCTTCAATATCTCCATTACACTACGAGTACGCAGGAAGGAAAGGTAATGCCAGCGTTCGAGGTTGGCATAAATCCACGCCGGAACGGCGGGCAAAATCTTGTTCAGCGAGCGTGCATGGGAGTCCGCTCCAAGCGCGGGGGAGACGAGTTTACGAACGATCCGCGCATCGAAGGCGTCGCCGGCAAGTCCCACGCCGCTGTTGCCAAGCAGGTCCTGCGGAGTGCGTCCGCGCCGACGCACCCCCGGACCCACCTGAAGCAGAGAGAAATCGCTGGTCCCTCCGCCGAAGTCGCCGATGAGGATTAGCTCATCGTGGTCGAGTGTAGATTCGTAAGAGTATGCGGCGGCGACGGGCTCCATTTCAAAATCGACACTTTCAAATCCGGCAATCGTAAAGGCATCGCGCAGCCGCGCGACGGCATAAGCGTCGTCCTCCTCTGTCTCTGCCCCGACAAAGCGCACTGGACGTCCCACCAAGGCGTGGCGGATGGGCGTACCGAATTGCCGTTCCGCATGCCCGCGTAGATCAGAAAGTATGCGGGAGACCAAGTCCTCGAGCATGTAGCGGCGGCCGAAGACTTCCGTTCCGGTGAGCGTACGACTCGGGAGATATGACTTGAGCGACTGGATGAGGCGGCCCTTCTCCTCAGCCTCAAGATAACGTTCGATGGCGGTCGGTCCAGTGCTCGAGTGCGTTCTCGGCGCCCCTTCCGCCTTTCTCACCTGTTCCAGGTAGAGAACCGATCGGAAAGACAAAGTGTTCCCACCGCTGGTGGGAAACGAGGCGAATTGTACCTGCGAATCACCCGTCGCGAGCGCTATGGAGCTATTAGTGGTGCCAAAGTCTATCCCGACAGCAGGTCTATTTTGCGTCTTCTGCATTCAGTCCATTATTTCGCAGCCGCGTACAGATTGCAGCCAAACCTCGTCGCTACGTGGGTCATGCTGCGCGTTCTGGGCTGTATGCAAGTAATCTGAAGTCTCTTCGTGACTTCAAGTTTGATTGGACGCGCAGCGGTCCTAACCGAAACAGTGTGTGCTCATCCAGCGCTCAAGCATAAGCCGAATGAGTACGGGATTGTGCACGAAGCCGAAGAGTAAAACGGGAGTGGAGTGACTGAGTGCCGCCAGGCGCGTGATGACTGATGTGCTGCCGTTCTTCCAGCAGCATCTCACGTTCTGAGATGGGACTGCTTCCTCACTAGTTCGATAGGTAACGACAAACGCCGCAGCATTCCGCGATGCGACACTTCCAGATTATTGGCCCCTAGCCGACTTGTGGGTCCTAATCCAGCGAGATTTCTTCTCCGATACCGACCATGAGGGACGGATGACTTCGTCGAATACGAGCGCGTTCTCCTAGCTCGAAACCACTGGGGCGCGCGTGATGCTAGCTCGCGCAGCGTTTCTCCTACATATTGTTAAGAGCCTTCATGGCATTGTCACGATCCACACGGAAACCTGCGTGGTCTTTAGTGAGTTCCAGCACCCTCTGAAAGTGCAGTTTCGCCTCTGCAGGACGATGCAATTGCATCAAGACCGTACCATAGAGATTCTCATAAGCTGGCCGGTTTATAGTCGGTACGTTTCCCTCGGCGGCGGCAAATTCCACAGCCGCGTGTTCCGGATCGTGTGCGAAGAACATCATCCAAATACCCCGATTCATTCGCCGCACGGCGGCGAGCGTATGCAAATCGAAAGTTCCGTGGTAAACCAGAACGCTGCCGTTAGCAAACGTTTCATCGGGCTTACGTCTTAGGAGCGAAAGGTAAGCATCTGTCCAGAACACCGCAGTCGGCTGCAGGATAATCCTGCCGCTAAAGCTCTCTGGTAACAGGGGAGGTATGCCCTGACTGCCGAATAAATCCTGCGGTGTGCTTGGCAAGCTGAGGCACGGTGGATTAGATCGATGTGGAGCAAACCACGCTATCGCGCAGTTGCCCGGATGCGAACGGACATAGTTGTCGATTGCGGCGTCCGACTGGCCCCAGTCCAGATTCGAATCATCAAGGTATCTATAGAGATGCGTTGGACCGCCGGCCAGCTCATTCGCGTAGGAGAGCTGCTGCGGGGCGGAGTGTAGCGACGACAGCACGTGAAATCCAACCAGCGCAATGCCAATGGCAGCGGCTACACGCGACCGGCTCAACAACGCCACACATCCCGCCGCGGCGAGCAGCACCAGCACTGGATAGATGGGGAGAGCGTGGCGAACTCCCATGTTCACTCGACCTGCCATCACCGTTGCCAAACAAGCCAAGGCGGAGATAACCAGCGTCAGCATCGCCAATCGATTGCTGCGCCACAGCAGCCGGCTCGTTACGGCTATAAGAGCCAGCACGAGCACAGGAATTGTGAGCTTGATGAGAAGAGCGACCGGATAGTAATACCAGACTCCTTCCGGATACACATCGCCGAAAAAATACGCTGCGCTCGCGTCGAACGTCTTCAACGTGGCAAGCCCTGCGATGTAAGCTTCCGGCAGCAGATGATGATTCGCCAGGAACCAGCTCAACTTCGGCCAGAACGAGTCTGCCAGACCTGCTGACACGAAGATCTGGGTAAAATCGTAGCTTGCTTTTGTTGCATGTGGCAGAGCCGTATACCGAAACCCGTATGAGGCCCAGATCACAGCCCATGCCACGACACAGGCGCTGATCCACCCTCCGCACCGGGACAGCAGCTCGCGCCACGCGAATCCGCCGCGCAACTGCGGCAATAAGATGACGATCAGGGCCACCCACGGGATACTGAGTGCCAGGAATTTAGAATCGAGCGCCAGGCCCATTGCGAGCCCAAGGAATAGCACGCGCAGAGGCGTCGGCTTGATAGCAAATTCGTATGCAGCCCAAATCGCAGCCAACATGCACGTGGCAAATGCGACATCATTGGTCGCCAGCGATCCATGGGCGATCAGAGTCGGCTCAAACGCCAGTAGAATCGCCGCGACCGTCGCCACGCGATAACCGAAAAAGGACACGGCAGAAAAAAAGGTAAGGGCAAGCAACGCAAGCGCGAATAAGGCCATTGCTGCACGCGCCTTCCAAAGAAGGGCAGGCCCGCTTGGTGACATCAGCCATCCGATTGCCACCCCATAATCGGGACCACGCGACGGCGTCACTTGCGATCCGCAAGGACCCGCAAAACCGCCGAGCTCCCAATGCCGCACGGGAAAAGCCGCAACAAGCTTCGCAAGGGGCGGATTCTCAGGACTCACCCCGTAATCGCCGCATTGCCAGTAGCGGTAACCCGATTCCACGTGGACCAGCTCATCAATCGTCGCCGAGTTGGATGACATGAACCAGAAATGCAGAATTAGAACTACGACGGCGCAGAGGAGTAGAACGCAGTACGCTACATTTCGTTCGCACCAGAAAGATTCGCCGGCTGAACGGTCCATGCCCATATGCGTCGAACCTGCCATTCTAGTCGTGGCCGCGGCCGCATCGAATGAAATGCCGTGTCAAGTAGGAAAACAAATGGCGTTCGTTCCCTAAATCAACGACGCCGTGGAAATTTACGACCTGTGATCAGTTTAGTCCTGGGAAACGCCGCAGCATCGGGGAATGCCGGATTGACCTTTGCTCCCGGATTCCCGACGCAAAAGCCGACTTCTAAGGACTCATGCGATCATTTGCAACGTTGCCCGACAGAAATGAATTCATTTGATTGAAGTGTCATGCGACCAACGATCCGCGGATAAAGCACTCTCGTCTAATTCCATCTGCATCGTAGACGTTAAAATCCGCAAGAGCGCCTGGTGCGAGAAGCTCTGGAAGGCCAAGCATTTTTGAGGGGTTTATGGACGCCAACCGAACAGCTGAATGCAACTCCGCACGAGCAGTCTTCCTAAGGTTGGCTACGGCTCGGTCGAGAGTGATTACGCTGCCGGCCAGCACTCCCGTATCTGTTCGACATACGTCTCCCTCGACATGCACGACAGTTTCACCTGTCATGTATTTACCGTTCGGCCTGCCGGCAGCCGATAGGCAGTCCGTGATCAATATTGCACGCTCTGGCCCCTTCGCCTTTAACCATAAGCGCACCGCCTCCGGAGCAACGTGATAGCCATCGCAGATCAGATCTGCATACAGATCTTCCTGATCGAGAGCAACTCCGAGGATGCCGGGCTCGCGATGATTAAATGCGCGCAGTGCATTAAACGTGTGTGTCGCAGAGACAATGCCGCTCTTTATGCCTGCGATCGCCTCCGCCTGCGTAGCCATCGAATGTCCCATCGAGGAACGGATACCCAGAGCCGTTGCATGTTTGATTGTCTCAAGAGCCCCGGGCAACTCAGGTGCAATCGTCATCAGCCGAATGTTGCCGCGTGCAGCCTCCCAAAGCCGGTTCAGAAGCTCCGGCGAAGGCAGTAGCAGATGCTCCGCGGAATGCATGCCACGCTTGGCATGCGAAAGGAAGGGGCCCTCTATGTGGATGCCAGCCGCTTGTGATGTTCCTGCGAGTGGATCCGCATCGATGTAATCCGCCA
>NZ_JQKI01000176.1 GCF_000745965.1 Edaphobacter aggregans DSM 19364
GGCGGATGGCTGTGGGAGCGCTTTACTGTCCACTACACCCCAAAGCATGGAAGCTGGCTCAACCAGGCGGAGATCGAGATTGGCCTCTTTAGCCGCCAATGCCTCGGAAAACGCAGGATCGGGGATATCGTCACCCTCCGCCGCCAAGCCAAAGCCTGGAATCGCAGTGCAAACCGCCACAAGATCACCATCAAGTGGAAGTTCACAAGGAAGCTGGCACGCCTGAAACTGAACTACTCATTCAAGCGGTCACAGTACTAGTAAAGAATTCGCTTCGCCTGGTAGCCGCGTTTGCAATCGCTGCAGTCTGTGGCGTTGCCGTGGAGTACATCTTTGGTGCGCGCTCCCCGACTGATCGCCTGGAAGACCAGTTCCGCATTCGCTATCAGGCTTTGGAGGAGATGTTCAGTCTGTTCGCACAGGAGGAGGTCAGTCCCAAACAACGGGTCGATGCCGCCGTCCGTGTGTCACGCCTTGCGGCTGCGGGGCATGCAGGAATGATGGATCTATATAACCAGATCGTGGACCGCAATCTTGACACTGGCTACCTTCCCATTGGAACGCGCTTGCAAATCACGATGCTAGCGGAACTAATGGATGATTCCGCAGCCTTTGGCTTGCAGAGCGACACCCGCGCCGATCCCGAACTTCTCGAGCGTTGTGCGCGCATCGCTGAACAATGTGGCCGCCTGGTTCCTGCAGCCATCCCGCAATCGGAGAAGCGTCTGGAGCCCGGCCCGCAGACAACGAATACCTTGCTCGATCGTGTGGAAAGTACCATTCACTCCATCCTGGTGATGCCCGTCGATCTGGGCGCTGCGAAGAACAAGGAGTTGGCTGTGTTGCCCTCCAGAAATGTCCCCTTTCTGATTCCGGGTGCGATTCGAGATAAGGATAATATCGCCTTCGCTCTCAAGATCAGCCTCTGCGCCACGGTCTGTTACATCGTGTACAACGCGATCGACTGGCCGGGAATATCGACATCGGTCACTACAGTGATGGTTACAGGACTGAGCACTACAGCTGCAATGAAGCAGCGGCTCACTCTTCGCATACTGGGCTCGCTCCTGGGCGGCCTGATCCTCGGTCTCGGAACCGTCGCATTTCTCTTTCCTTACATGGACTCGATTACCTCTCTCATCGTCCTGGTAGGTGCCATCGCTTTTGTCGCATCATGGATCTCCGGAGGATCACGGTTCAACTACTTGGGTCTTCAGGTGGCATTCGCCTTTTACCTCGTGGCGCTTTTGGACTTTAGTGCGTCCACGGAGTTGGCGCCAGCTCGAGATCGATTCATCGGAATAATCTTTGCTCTTGTAGTTATGTGGTTCGTATTCGATCAAATCTGGCCAGTACGCACGGTGACCGCCATGCGTCGAGTATTAGCGGCCGGCCTCAGAAGCGGGGCTGGTTTCTTTCTGCTAATTGACGATGTCAACCAGCGCAATCTGCTTCTGCGAGAAACAGATTGCCTGCGCGACCGGCTCGCAAAGATTGTCTCCAACCTCCGAACCTTGAGTGAAGCCGTCGAATACGAATTCGGTGTCGATCGTGATCAACACCTTCGTTCAAGTGAATTGATCCTTCAGATCTCCATCACGTCTGCAGCACTGATCTGGAATCAGGTCGCAGTTCTGCGCGATCAAGAAGGGATAGACGTTTCTTCCGAACCCGGTCTTGTGGAGATGCGCCGAAAACTGGCAGACCACATGAACGTCATGGCCGAGGCTATAGGCCGGAAGACCGGCTTTCCTCCAGTATCTTCAGCCGGCCTTGCCAGCCCGTCGTTGTTGAATAGCGAGCACAATGGCGAATACACCCGGAACACGATCGCACGCTACGAAGACCTACAAAATCTGGCCTCAGCCCTCAGCCGGGAGGCATAGGCCACAATGGGCTTTCTTTCTCTGAAGGGCAACGCGAATTATCGCTGTGACCCGTCGGAATTACTAGGTCGATTCGGTTTCGGAGAAGATCCCACGGCACGATCAAATTGAGAGCACGTCTGGCCGATCATCGAGGCAGGATCAAGGAGCAGAGGCACAAACGCACGTAAGCGAACATGCCAACGGGCCGCAGCCAGCTAACTGCCACCTCGAAGCTGCTCAGGCCATTTACGAGTAGATGGAAACACGACCCCCACGAATTCCACGAAAACCACGATGACGAATCAGCGTACATCGATGCCTTTTCAAGCATTTGCGAATGGCATTCCGCTTGCATTAGTAAATGTACATTATGGTTGTGAATTACGCTTCAGCTTGGAGGCGATACCAATGACCTCAGGATCAAACGGCTGGTCAGCGGGGAGAACGCCATGAGTGAGCTTCTTGATTTGGTTTTACGAGCACACGGCGGTCTGGATCGCTGGAACAAATTCAACAAGGTCAGCGCAAAATTTGTGGCCGGAGGCGGATTGCTGCCCATGAAGGGACTTGAGGCCGACCCGAAACCTCTCGAAGGAACGGTCACGATTCATGAGCAAAGTACAGTCATCCGACCTTTTGGGCAACCCGATTGGCGAATGGTATTTACGCCCAACTGTGTCTCGATCGAAACGACCGCGGGTGTTGTCGTACAGGAGCGCTCGAACCCCAGAGCGGCGTTTGCTGGTCACACGATGAATACGCCCTGGGACCTACTTCATCGCGCATACTTCAACGGTTACGCACGGTGGACATACCTTACGACTCCATTCCTGATGGCAATGCCAGGCTTCGAGGTGACCGAGATTGCGCCGTGGCAAGAGGGTGCAGAGCAGTGGCGAGGTTTGCGCGCACGATTTCCGGACACAATCGCCAGCCACAGCAGAGAACAGGATTTCTACTTCGGCGATGATTTCCTCCTTCGCCGGCATGATTACCACTTGGAGATCGCTGGTGGAGTCCCCGTAGCGCAATACGTATATGACCTTGTCGAGGCGGACGGGTTCCGCTTTCCCACGAAGAGACGTGCATACATCCGCGGGCCACATCTGAAAGCAATTCGCGACCTTCTCCTGATCTCACTCGATCTGAGTGATTTCCAGGTCATGAACTAGCTCTTGGAAGGATAGAAGTCTATGACAGGAAGTAAACACTTAATAGCATTTTTGTCTTCGGCGAAATGCTTGTGGCCGCACCGACCACGCACGTCAAGGAGGGAAGCATTACCCCGAACAATCCTAATGGGCCACGAGAGATTATCAAAAGTCTCAGGGACAAAGTGGTGTTGGTAGTCAACGAGTTCTTTTCAGGAAAGAGGTGAAGCGGTGTCTTCCGATTTGACCGAAGCAAGCAGCAGAGTTCGGACTCCAGTTGAGGAGGCTTCAGTCGTCAGGTCTTCTGCCCAAAAATCACGACGCCGCTGGGCTGTAATGCTAGCAGGTGGCGACGGGACCCGTTTGCAAAGTTTGACGCTAAAAATCGCGGGTGACTCGAGGCCAAAGCAGTTTTGTTCCATCGTCGGTAGAGAAAGCCTTCTCGCCCAAACGCGAGCGCGCATCGAATCACTCATTCATGTTGATCGAGAGCTCTTCGTCGTGACACGTGCACACGAAAGTTACTATCGCGAGGAATTACGGGATGTGGACGACTCGCGCATCATCTCGCAACCCCTGAATCGCGGTACTGGTGTCGCGGCTGCCATAGCACTTCTTCATATACTGCAGCGTGACGCGGATGCGGTAGTGATCTTCGTCCGTGTGATCACTACTACTCCGACTCTGAGGCATGCGGCCGAGCCATCAGGACGGCTATATCTGGCGCCGAACAATATCCGGATTCGATCGTTCTTGTGGGTGCCAAGGCCCACTATCCGGAAGTCGAATACGGATGGATAGAACTCGGCTCGGCCGTTTCACATGTGCCAATTTCATTTGCTGCAGGTGAACCGGTTTTGGGAAAAGCCATCGTTGCTGCAGGCTCAAACACTTTTGCAACGCGGCTGCCTCTGGAACACTTTCGTGACCGTCGGACACGCCAGAGCCTTCCTCGATTTGGTCTGTTCACAGGTTCCGAACGTCGTTCCGTCTCTCACGAAGGCCATGGCAGAAAATGAACTGGACGTTGCGTACCGGCTAATGCCGGCCGTGGATTTTTCGCGCGAGGTTTTGGCTCCTCAGCCTCATCGATTGTTGGCTGTGCCCGATACGACATCGGGATGGGCTGATCTCGGCAGTCCCACTCGTGTGATGGATATCCTGACTCGTAACAAAATCCAACCAGCGTGGTTGCGCGACGGGCTCGGCTTCTCAAAACCTGCGGGATGACTTCCTCGCAGACCTGCACTGCGCTGCTCTTACCCAAATTTGGAGTGACGCCGTCGTTGCGACGAACTGGAAGGCCCACGAATACAAGGAACAGCAAGACCCGGTTAGAGGATGACATGTACAAGAATGTATTGATTGCCTTAAATGATTCACCGGCAGCCGAACGAGCCCTGCATCGCGCGATAGCTCTGGCCGAAATCGATAACGGAGATCTATTTGTAGTGTCAATAGATGAGGGACTACCTGTTTTGAGTCCATAGTCTGGGCGGTTTCAGACAACCTCGCCAAAATACTAGAAGAAGATCGAACAAATTTGTACCGACACCTTCTCGATAATGCGGAGAAGCAGGCACAGAGCCATTCCATTCATCTGCATTCGACCCTCGCGGAGGGTAAGCCGGTGAATAGCATTCTGGAAGCTGTTCAACAAGTGTCATCACCTATCGAGGCAAGCTCCTAGGGAAAATCATGAACCAGGGTTCCACATTCATCTCCGGCGACGTGTATACAAAACATCTACTACGGAACCTGCACAGAGAGTTGAAGTGAACTCTCATGAAAACAAAGCAATATGACAGAAGTAACCATTGAGGAAGTGAAGTCAGCTAGACCAGAATTCACGCTTGGCCGACCCACGCATCGGAAGCTGCTCCGGAGTTCGAAGAAGGAAAGGCAGCACTCTTCAGAGCGTAATGAGAGGTTCGCCTTCTGCAGGAATGCTGCTACCACCGTTATCCGTGGAGGAGAACGTGGAACCGGTTACTTCACAATTAACCAAATGCGCCGGTGGCGATCACACAGAACATCAGGGCTGCCGCAGGATAGAACTCGCCTCCGATGTATGGACAACCGCGGCTCCGATCCACTGCAGGGCCATCACATAAGGATGGACAGCTCTCGTCCCGGGTTGCGCGGCTCGTACTTGCACTTGAATTCTCGGATGGGCGTTGAGGCTGTTTCATAGTGCGGACAGCCTATCAATCGGTACAACAAGTATGGGAATGAAACAGCAATTTGCCCTTGTGTCCGCAAGGCCGATTCCTCTGTTAGATCCGCCTACCCCTGATGGAAACACGATTTCCGCGAAAACCCCGCTAACGAGTTAATTTGCTTCGACGTATTTTCAATCGTTTACGAATGGCGTTCGACTTGCCTTTGCTAGATCGCAGAAATAAAGGAGTAGATGAAAGTGGGAAATTTGCGATTGGCGCCCATGAAAGGCTGGACCGCTAGAGCGCAAACGGGTTCCGAAGCGGACGGGATCGAATAACTCTCAATCAAGAAACAGAAGAAAGGGACAGTAGAGATGACGACTATATCGCTCGAAACCGCACCCAATGAATTCATCGAAGCAACTGGTATCAAATTCGCCTATCGACGACTAGGGCCGCGCGAAGGAATGCCGCTGATCCTTTTACAACACTTCACAGGGACGATGGACTCTTGGGATCCCGCGGTCGTGAACGGTCTAGCAGCATCCCGCCCGGTGATCGTCTTTGACAATAGTGGCGTTGGGCAATCGAGCGGTAAGACCCCCGATAATGTCGCTCAAATGGTGGCAGATGCAGAACAATTCATCGCTGCCCTTGGATTTGCCAAAGTTGATCTACTCGGATATTCACTGGGAGGATTCATTGCACAGAGCGTGGCCGCCAAGAAATCCGGCCTTGTGCGAAAACTCATCCTAGTTGGCACCGCTCCCCAGGGAGGGGAGGAGCATCTGCTCAAGGTGCTGAAGCAGGCATTTTCGCATAAGGACGCACCCGATACCCGCTTACCCCTCTTCTTTACTTCCTCCGCGGCCAGCCAAGCTGCAGGCCGTGCCTTCCTAGAGCGCGCGAGCGTGCGAACCGTGGATCGAGATCCGGAGAGCAGCAAGGCCGTCAGCGATCCGCAGGCCAAAGCACTGATTGATTGGTGCGCATCCAAAGATCCTGAAAACGCCATTCTTAATGCCATCGACCAACCTGTGCTGGTGGTGAGCGGGAGTGACGATACCATGCTTCCCGAAGGGAATGCCTACTTCATGTTCAAGCATCTGAAGAACGCACAACTGATCTTATATCCCGACTCCGGACATGGTGCGTTGTTCCAGTATTCAACGCTATTTGTCGATCACGTTCTGCTTTTTCTGAACAACTAAACAGCGGATGAACCGCAAACAACGCGCTTGAACTGATGAAGTTCTCCAGTATCACCCAAAGGAGACCGAAAACGTGAATTCACTTGCCGAACTTGCTATCGATGCCCATGGAGGCTTGGATCGCTGGAAACGATTCGAAAAAGTGTCGGCACATCTCGTGCAAGGTGGTGTGCTGTGGCCGGTCAAGGGCCAAACGGGTACGCTGGACGAAACCAACGTTACGGTAGGCCTCCGCAGCGAATGGGCCTCGCATTCGCCGTTTGGAGTACCTAGTCGCAGATTCAGATTCGCACACGGCAGGGTAGCTATCGAGGCGGCAGATGGAACAGTTCTGGAGGAACTGCGGGAGCCTCGCGAATCTTTTGCAGGGCACACGCTTCAAACGCCGTGGACCTGCAGTTGGCGTACTTCGTTGGCTGCGCGATGTGGACATACCTTAACTTATTTCCGGTTAGCTTGGCCAGGTGTGGTGTGTGAAGAACTGTCGTCGTGGAATGAAAATGGCGAAAGCGATGTCGAAATCGCCGGAGGCAGACTCGGCGCACACTATATCGATGCCTATGTAGAGGTGTCCTGGATCAAGTTCCCGACGGTGCACCGCACATTCGCTCGCCAGGAAGATGCCAGCGTCAATCGAGAACCACTTGTTGTGTCGATCGATATTTCGAACATCCAGTCGAGCTAAGAGTGCGGAAAAGAACAAGAAGAGGCCTGACCGTCAGCAGATCTCTTCTGATGTATGTGGCGAATCCTTCGGAAGGTTTAGACGCTCCTAATTTGAAGATAAACCGAATTGTTAGTCGAGGAATGCGAAAACTACACACTTCAAATTACCCCTGACGTTTTGTTAATGAGTTTGAGCTGTTGAGAAAGGGGATCTTTATGGCGGAAGTGGATTCACAAAGGCAACAGGATGAGCTGCCCGCGAATGTTAAATTCGCTGCTCCTGCTCCAACTGATGACGTCCTCGTTGCGGCCGCCAAGTTAGGGGATCACCACGCCTTCGCGGAGCTATGGACGCGGCACTCGAAGATAGCATTCAACATGGCCTATCGGATCACGGGAAACCGAGACGATGCGGAAGACACGATCCAGGATGCGTGGATGAAAGTCTATGCGCATTTGAACACTTTCGATGGCAGGGCAAAATTCTCGACTTGGCTCACGCGAATCGCGATCAATTCGTCGCTTATGATACTTCGAAGGAAACGCTCTCACCCGGAGAGTTCTATGGAGATCACGGATGGTGATACCTGGCGGCCTTGGGAGATTGCAGATCAGACGAAGAACGTTGAAGAGCTTTATGCAAAGCACGAAAGAGTAGAGCGCTTAAGGCGAGCAATATGCTGTCTACAGCCCACTCTGCGAAATGTGGTTGAGATTCATCAATCCAATGATAGTTCGGTAAAGGAAGTTGCCGAGCTCGCCGGCATTTCTGTTGCCGCAACTAAGTCTCGTTTGTTACGCGCCAGAAAGATTTTGCGTGAAGCTTTGAAGTGAAAGAATCGCGTCGTAGGCGATGCTACAGAGTGACCTGCGGAGAAGGATAGGGAAGTGTCCATGAGACGAAGCCAGCCTGCATGTGGTTCATCCATCAGCCAACTCGCGAAGCCCCGCTGACACCCGATGTGGTTCCCAATTAGGTTGAAATCAATCGAGTATTCCCACCGGAACCGGTTGTCGGGCCAGCAAAATAAGACGGAGCAGGTACTTTATGCCGTGCAACGGGAGGAAAAGTTGGGCTGTTCCGCCACGGCCAGCCCACGGCCCACTTGTTGGATCACTGAAAAAGTTTGTGGCATTTTTGTGGCAAATAGCGCCGATTGTGCCGGTTTCGCCGACTCATCCGGCTAATAAACCCTTTACCGTCAATAAAAATGCCCGTAGAGTACCACCTTCACACGGTGGAAGTCGTAGGTTCGAATCCTGCTGTGCCCACCATCAAATCAATGAGTTACAGCGAATTACGAAGGAAAACGAGGGCACTAAAAAGGGCACTCCAAGAAGCTAACAGGTTTCCTGAGTATTGCAAGATGCGAAAAGGCTCCCATGTACTCGAAGTCAGACTCAGATCCGCGAGACATGATGCCATCTTGGCAGTCTTCTAATTGGAAGAAGAGGCAAAGTTTGAAAGTCATCGAAAGCAGGGAACTAGGATGTGAAGATTCCGATATGGGATCTGCTCCTCCACGGCCAGGATCGGGAACAGAACTTCGTCAAATTCTTCGTCAAATTGTGCGCCGCAGGAACTCCAAATACTCCTGTGCGTTCCTCTCTGCTCCATTGAAAACACATGTGCTCCGGCCTTCATGAACCGCCTGTTAACCGAAGGGTTGTAGGTTCGAGTCCTACCTCAGGAGCCATCTCTTTTCAATAACTTACATAACTCACATAAAAGCGTTAGTAATGGGTCACAAAACCGCTATGGGGAAAATCTGTAGGTCTCACCTGACAGTGCTAGATTTCGTCCGATTCTGGGACACGTCGCGCTAAGAAAATCCCTACACAGCGTACTCCGGGAAATCTTTCCTGGATCACCCGTTTGGTCGCCTTGAAATGCGCACCTGTGGTCAATACGTCATCGAAGATCCACACCTCAGAA
Source organism: Edaphobacter aggregans DSM 19364 (assembly GCF_000745965.1). Classification (GTDB taxonomy): domain Bacteria; phylum Acidobacteriota; class Terriglobia; order Terriglobales; family Acidobacteriaceae; genus Edaphobacter; species Edaphobacter aggregans. The sequence goes on from NZ_JQKI01000176.1 coordinate 8,995, forward strand.
GGTTCGGGCGCGGTTAGCTCTTCGTCGATCTCATAAGATTCAACAAGCTCTTCCGGAGTCGCCCGATCGGTGGCGGAATGAGAAGGCTCCAAACTTTCGGTTTGGAGCACAAGTTCTCGAATATCCAAATCAAGATTCGAGTAGACGCCAAGCTTTACCAAAAGATCTAAGACTCTGCTGTCATACAGCGTGAGCGCTACGTGAAGGCCAGGAGCTCAAGCGCTATATGTTTTTGAGAGGTTCAATCAGCCTCTGCTTCCACTGGTCAGGTAGCCAGGCGTGCAGTTGGCTGATGGTAGTGGAGGGCAGGTTGATGAGCAGCTGCGTGAGATAGAGCTGCGGATCGATCTGGTGCCTGCGGCAGGAACTGGTCAGGCTGGCGAGGATCGCCGCAGTTCGTCCACCGCGCGGATTGCCCACGAAGAGCGAGTTCTTGCGATTATGCAAATCTCGTCATAATCGAAATTGGACTAAACCGCTTCGCGGTATTTAGCACGACCTTTCTATCGCCCAACTCAGGGCATGTTGGGTCGGTAGTAGTTCC
>NZ_JQKI01000177.1 GCF_000745965.1 Edaphobacter aggregans DSM 19364
GATCTCCGCTGGCAGGGCGCGGACGACCCGACAATTGCGCAGTATGTAATCTATCGTTCTCTGAACGGGGGGGCCTATAAGGCGATCGGGGTGCAGCGTTACGGCGTGAACAGATACGCGGACTATGTGGGAGACCCGCATGCGACGGCGAGCTACAAGGTCTCGGCTCGGACCTCGTCGATGGCGGAGTCGTCGATGACGGACGTGGCGACGGCAAAGACGCGGCCAATGACGGACGACGAGTTGCTGACAATGGTCGAGGAGGCGAGCTTCCGCTATTACTGGGAGGCGGCGGAGCCGGTATCAGGCATGGCGTGCGAGTCGCAGCCGGGAGCTGATGATGTCATCGCGCTGGGTGCGAGCGGCTTTGGTGTGATGGCGATGGTGGTCGCAGTCGACCGTGGCTTTATTACGCGTGAGCAAGGCATTGATCGCATGCTCCAGATCACGCGCTTTCTCGAGCGGGCAGACCGATACCACGGAGCATGGCCGCACTTCCTGAGTGGAAGGACAGGACACACCATCGCGGTCTTCGGGATTTACGACGATGGCGCGGACCTGGTAGAGACCTCGTTTTTGATGGAAGGACTGCTGACAGCGCGGCAATACTTCAACGGAGAGAACCCAAAAGAGCGGGAACTGCGTGACAGAATCACGGCACTTTGGCTGAGCGTGGAGTGGGACTGGTTTCGGGCGACGCCGAAGCGGGACGCGCTGTATTGGCATTGGTCACCTGACTACGCCTTCCACATTGCGAATCGGCTTCAGGGCTGGAACGAGGTCATGATCACCTACTTGCTCGCGATCGCTTCCCCCACACACGGTGTTCCCGCCAGTTTGTACTGGACAGGATATGCGCGGGAGGGCACGGGTGGTCTGTACGGGATCAAAAAGACGTACTTCGGGATTCCGCTCGAACAGGGATACGTGGAGGGATCACCCGGGCCGTTGTTCTTCACTCAATATTCATACCTGGGATATGATCCGCGCGGCATACGCGATAAATACACCAACTACTTCCGCAACAACCAAAACGAGTCGTTGGTGAGTCAGGCATACTCTGTGGCGAACCCCCAGCACTTCAAAGGTTATGGCGCGGATAGCTGGGGCCTGACGGCGGTAGACGGGCCGAACGACAGGTATCACGAGTACAAACCATTTGCCACGGACGACGGAACGATTGCGCCCACGGGAGCAATCAGCGCGTATGCATATACGCCGAATGCCTCCATGGCGGCGTTGAAGCACTGGTACCGCGACCTTGGGGCCCAGCTGTGGGACATCTACGGCTTTCGCGATGCATTCAACGAGCAGGAGAACTGGTCTTCGGGAATCACGATGGGACTGAACCAGGCGCCACAGACTGTGATGATAGAGAACGGGCGCACAGGGCTGGTGTGGCGCACGTTTATGTCCAACCCCGAGATTCGGCCGATGCAACAATCGATTGGGCTCATGCCGGATAGGGACATTTTTCCGGATTCGGGAGCTTCATCGCGGTGAAAAGTGGGCCCTTGAAAGTGACATTGATGGACTGATGAACAAGGCGCAGACGTATAGGGTTCAAACGACTTCGGATGGGCGCTCAAAGCCTCTCTTGAGACCGTTCAGAAAAATTGACGTAACCACGCGGGCGGCCGGGTTCTGCTTCGCGATTTTGGCTACTTTCCGGAACGGGGTTGCCGGCAACTTCGCGTCCCGTCGATTCAGACGCTAATGAACTTGCCGCAAACCCGACTTTGGGGGCACTACGGGATTTTTCGGGACAGACCGTCGCCCGTTAACAAATTGCCCGTTTCCTTCATGGCCATCATCTCCGGCCTTCTTATTGCTCTTGTCGCCGCCAACGTGTGGCCGCTGTTGCTCCTAACCTTGGCGTGCCACTCGCTGCAATCGCCGAGGCGATATTCCTCGGACTTTATCTCTGGTGGGCAAGCGGCGGAGGGCCTCCACGCACGATGCAAGCTGCACGTGCCACAGCGTTCCGCCGCGGCACACTTTCGCCCACGCAATGGTTTTGGGGCCTTATCGCCGCGTTCTTTTTTGCCGCGACGATCCATGCCTCAATTGTTTTACTGTTCCGCTTTGTGTCCTTTCCGATGGCGGCGTTTCGACACGGTTATGATTTTTCCTTTATCCCCTCCCGGTCTCAAAGGTGGCTGGCACTGGTGGTCTCTGCCACATCGGCGGGGATTTGCGAAGAAACCGGCTTTCGTGGGTACATGCAGCGCCCCATCGAACAGCGCCATGGAGCGCCGGTTGCGATTCTGATTTCCTCGCTCTTCTTCATGGCGCTGCATCTCAACAAAGCCTGGGTAACGCCGGGGATGGTCCCCGTCGTGTTTGGCGCAGGCGTACTGCTAGGGCTTCTTGCCTGGTCCTCTGGATCGCTTATTCCGGGAATGATCGGTCACATCATGATGGACATTGGGCTGTTCGCCTATTGGTGGACCGGTATCGCCGGCGGCTTTACCACGCGGCCGATCACTGAGACCGGCGTGGATCGGTCTTTCCTCATCGCGTGCGCCGTGTTTGCGACCTCGCTTCTTATTGTGCTGCTTGCGATATCGAGGCTGCGGCGAGAAGTTCTGTCAGTAGATTGACTTACTTCGGACGGTCGCGGAGATCACGCGCTTAGTCTTAGCCACATTTAGCACACTGAGTTTGGTGGTCATGGAGTGCTCGACGAGCCGAGGCTAGGTGCCTCCGTGCCAACTCGAACCGTTCACGCCTCTCCAGGAATGATGGAGACGGATTCGTCATGGCATTTTCGGCTGCCGTGCGCTCCGTCTCAGCCTCAACGAATAGCGTCTTCAGTTCCGCACAGAGTTGTGGATCCGACATCGTCAGAATTACCTACGCTCGACCCTGAAGATCGGGGAGAGTTTCTCAGTTCCGGCCGCAATCTCTCGTCGCAAGTAGCTAAGGGCAGGCTCGGAAAGAAGATACCGGCTGGTGATCCATTTCTGTGGATCATGATCGCCCGCCAATTGAGCGACCTCCGTGTACCGTCCCCCCACAATTTCTTCGACGGAATACGTGTTCTGCGAACACAATGTTATGACGAGAGTAATAAGCGTGCTCCTGATCTATTTATTGCATGAAAATGTGGCCAGCATAAAGGTATTCGCTACGTTCGATGGGAGAGCAATGCCTTTTGGTCTTTCTCCTGAGACCTGCTCCGGAGCACGAGATAGATGCTATACAGTCCGCAAACGATAGGCATTCCTACCAGTATCCATAGGAAATTCATAGTTCCTCCGTCAATCCCAACCGGCGAGGATGAGCACCTTGAGTCGTCTCTGCAGCTCTCGAACTCAAAGCATGGCGGTGCAACATCTGGCACTCTGTCGCCGGTGTAGTTAGTGGCGTAGAGGAGGAGGTCTCAGGAAGGAATGAATATCGGACAAGTAGATAGAGCGAAGAAGGGGCACACCGATTCGTTGTCCCCGTCCCATAATTAAGGTCACTCCAGAGGCAATCGCGGCTACCAATGCGATACGAAACGAGAAGACAAATGCCTTGCCTGAAGGAATCTGACTCTTCCTGGCGATGTGAACAACTTGCTGCTTGCTAATTGCCAGAGTCGCCGCCGAGAGAGTACGTACAGGTGATGGAGGTTTGTAGGACGACAGTCTCGTCTGCATAACCCAAAGAAATATCGCTGCCACGAAGAAAAGTAGAACGACTCTGGTCGTCCAGCTGGTCGATACCTTCATTGTCGTCGCACGGGTTAGCATCCTGCGGCCTCGCACGTTCGGTTCCTCGCAACCGCGAATACCGAACGAATGGATTATATGCCTTTGGACCCGCGCTCAGGCAAGCTACCGAGGACTGTAAAGCCCCCAAATTCTCGTGTGGGACATTCCGGAATCGAGGGAGACACTCTGTACGGAGAGGCCTAACCTGCGCGATTCAGAAGGCGTCTCGATGGTGGCAACTTACGCTCATGGTCTCCTGAGCATGACCGCGGGGTTGAGAAGGTCACACGATTGCGGGAAACGAAGCTGAAAGCATCTGCGCGCTAACCAGCCAAAGACCGAGAATCCAAGCAGGTTGTCAGCCGACCGCTCCGACAGTCATGACCGGTACGGGCTCATTGTCTGGCGGATCTATCGGGCCGCCTCCGTGGGGCAGATAGATGTTGTCTTGTGCCAGTAACGCTTCATAGACAGGAATGTGACGCCAATGGCGGGCAAGGGCGAAGGCGCTCATGTTGGCGATCATCAACGGTAGAACCAGGCCGTAACCGCCCGTCATTTCAAAGATGATTAGCACCGAGGTCATGGGGGCCCGCACTATGCCGGCGAAGACAGCTCCCATACCGACTACTGCGAAGGCGCCGATGGAGTCGGCTGAGTGATGGAACACGATCACGTCCAGGTAGCCCACCGCGCCGCCCAGCATGGCGCCCATAAAGAGCGCCGGTGCAAAGATGCCGCCGGAGCCCCCGCTGGAGTAGGAACTGACGGTGGAAGCAAGCTTTAGGACACAAAAGACCGCCATTGCGGTCACCGTCATTTTGCCTGTGAGCGCCAAGGTGAGCGTCTTATAGGGATCGCCGGCGATGCCATTGAGGTGAAAGAGCGCCAGTGCCACAGACGCAATGCCGCCCGTGGCTGCGCCGCCAATGGCTGGGTGCACCCAGCGAGGTACATCCGTCAGCCGACGGAACCAGGCCCGAAGGCCCAGCAGCGAATCGGTGAAGGCGACCGAGACAATGGCCGCGAGCAGGCCCAGTACCGCGTACCACACCAGTGATGAGGAGTTGGTAAGCGTGTAGTTGGCCTGCAAATGAAAGACCGGATTGGAGCCCAGAATCGAATGTTCGACAACGGCAGCCAGCGCGGCGGCGACGATGACACCAGAAAGCATGGTCTGGTCGAGGTCACCGATTAGTTCCTCAAGAGTGAAGGTGACGGCGGCGATAGGCGCGTTAAATGCAGCGGCAATGCCCGCCGACATGCCCACCGAAGCCATGCGCCGAGTGTTCTGCGGTCCTAGTCGGGCGAGACGGGCCAGCATACTGCTGACACCGGCGCACACTTGCACAGTGGGTCCTTCAAGTCCCAGCGAAGCTCCAGAGCCGATCTGGATAGCGCACAAAACGAACTTGCCTATTGTTTCACGGACAGTGACTTTGCCGTGCCGCAGAGCGTAAGCCACCTTCACCTGAGGAATACCGCTACCGGCAGCCGCCGGAGCGAAATACGTAAGACCGATGCCGGCAATCAGCCCCCCGATAGTGGGAGAAAGGATGGTCCACCATATCCAGCTGTGCCCCGGAGCGGCGTTGGCACGTTCGATGAACAGAACTTCAAGCTTCATGATGCTCAAGTGAAAAGCAACGGCAGCCAGTCCACATAATCCGCCGGCCAGAATGGTCACTGCCAGAAGGCGCTGTCGCTCACTAGGCATGCGGCGTAGCAGCCAAGAGTAAAAACGTGCATAAAGCCCAGGAAATCTCGCCCAGAAACTGGGTTTCGACACATCCTGACTGGGTGAAGGAGTCACAGGATCAACATAGGAGGACATATAAAGAGCCGCTCATTTCTTGGGTAGCAGCAACCAACACTGCAAAGACATTCATCAGCACCATGCGGCTATCGGCGTAGTAATCTCAAAATCCCTCTTTGCGTAGCGATCTGCTCTTCCTTGCTTTGAGCCAGCAACAATTTCAGCGCACGCATAATCTTGTCGCCGTGTGCGTCTAGCTCCGCCAAGTGTGCCGGCACAAGCCGAGCAAGAACTTCCTCCCCCTTAGGGGTAAGGACAACCAGTGAACGGCGAAGATCTTCCGGATCGATCTTCCGTTTCACCAAGCCAGATCGCGCCGCACGGTCGACCAGTTCCACAGCGCTATTGTGCCGCAGAACCATCCGCTCCGCGACGAAACCTATGGAAGCCTCCGCCCCGTCCGGCGCCGTGGCGATCACCTGGAGGAGCTGATAGTGCTGCACGGAGACACCCTCTTCTAGTGAGGCCTTCTCGCTAAAGCTCAGGAAAAGACGAAGCGCATATCGAAACTCCGCAAGGGTGTTGAGCCTCGATGTTGACAACGAGATATTTTCAGGCATGGTCACATCCTAGGTGTATTATATCTTATTACGACTTATAACTAGTCGGAGCACGAGGTGATCGATTGTCACCATGCAACACAACTCGGTCCTCACGCACCTTCATCAGGATGTTTGTGGCAGTAGATATTTACTGCAGCGCATGTCACCAAAACCGAGTCTCAATTGGCGATAAATCGTCAACTCACTCATCGACAGATGCCTGCTACCAAAGCGGTCTTCGCGATGATTGTGATTTCGGGAAAAGGTGGTTCAAAGCAGGCCATGTAAATGACAGAGTATGGAAAGCATGGAAAGCCATAAGGCCGGCTTCCCACCCTTCCCACACTCCTTGGAAATCCCTTCGGAGTGTGCCTTCTGGAAGCACTATCTCTTTCTGCGTGGGATCGAGCAGCAAAATGGGCCATTTGGAACAATCAGGGTGTCAGTACACCAAGACGTAAAAAATAGCCGGTTTTACGTCCAGGTGGACTGGATTTGTAAACACTGGCCGACATTTCAGTACTAATCGGTTCCTCACCAACTGAGCCGCAACCATTTCTTGCGATGAGAAACGTGTATTGGCAGCTTCGTCTGCTCTCTTCTGGCGAGATAATAAGACATGCTCTTCGCGTTTTACTTCGGCAGCCGATGTGTGATCGTGGTCGGCCTCGGGCAGGGGGGCTAATGCAGCCTGGCTCAGGGGTGCAGTCGGTTGAGGCAGTTTTTCTCCTATTGCTGGTGTTTGTAGCTGTTTTTGCGGGGCTGGCTCGACGACTCAAGATTGCTTATCCGATCCTATTGGTGATTGCAGGGCTGGTGTTGAGCCTTCTGCCGGGAATGCCGCTGATTGGCCTGGATCCGAATCTTGTGTTTCTAGTGTTTTTGCCTCCGCTTCTTTATTCAGCGGCGTGGACGCTGTCGTGGAGGGAGTTCCAGCGGAACTTCGTCAGCATAGCGATGCTTGCGGTGGGGCTAGTGTTTTTCACGATTCTAGGACTGGCGCTGATGGCGGGGTCGTTGCTACCAGGCTTCGATTGGAGATCCGCCGTGCTGCTGGGAGCGGTAGTGGCGGCGACGGATGCGATCGCGACAACGTCGATTGCGCGGCGAGTTGGGCTGCCACAAAGAATAGTGGACCTTCTCGAAGCGGAGAGCCTCGTGAACGATGGCACTGGCCTGCTGGCGCTGCAATTTGGCTTGCTGATGCTGATGACGGGGCGGACACCGTCGATAATCGAGGGAGTCGGTCGGCTAGTGTTTTTGACTTGCGGAGGCGTGCTGATTGGCCTGGCAATCGGAGCTGCGGTGGCGTGGTTTGAGAGATGGGTGGACGACGGGCCGATTGAGATTGTAATCAGTATTCTCGTACCCTATGCGACTTATCTCCTAGGCGATCGAGCGCATGTATCAGGCGTGATCGCCGTGATCGCATGCAGCATGTATATGAGCCGCAAGAGTTCGGGCAACATGTCACCGCAGGTGCGGCTGCAGGCGACAGCGGTATGGGATGCGCTGACGTTCGCCGTGAACGGAATTGTGTTTGTGCTGATCGGGCTGCAGCTGCCGTATGTGATGGGCCAAATCAGCGGTATGAGCCGCGTTGTGCTGATGGAGTATGGGGTTGGCTTCAGCGCAGTGATGATCGCGGTGCGAATGGTATGGGTATATGGAGAAACCTATATCGCCTACGCGGTCCAGCGTTGGGCCCAGAAGGTCGAGGTGGAGAAGCCGGCACCGCGAAGATTGTTTGTGATTGGCTGGGGTGGAATGCGTGGGGTATTGTCGCTGGCCGCGGCGGTGTCGTTGCCGTACGCGCTGCCTGATGGAAGCACATTTCCGCAGAGAAGCATGATCATCTATCTGGCCTTTTGCTTGATTGTGGCGACATTGGTGGTCCAGGGACTGACGCTGCCATGGCTCATTCGAAGGCTGGGATTATCAGAGCCTATTGGCATGAAAGCTGAGGAGCAGGACGCGCGGCGTGTGTTGCTACGAGAAGCTCTGGTGCATCTCGACAGGAAGCGGTCGAAAAATCGGGATCAGTCAGCGATGCTTGGTGAGTTGATTGCGGGCTATCAGCAACGGCTGGACGCGGTGCCAGCAGATCGGGAGCGCGTGGAGGGGCTCGTGGATTCGACGCTGCGGAGCACTGCAATCCTGGAGGTGCTTCACGCGGAGCGAGTTGCTCTGCTCCGGTTGTGGGACGAGGGACACATTGATGATGATGTGCTTAGGACGCTGCAGCGGGATCTCGACTTAGAGGAGAGTCGCGTGCACACGGGCTCGGCTGTAGTGCGCTAGAATCGGCTCTCGCAAGTAAGGAGGGCTTCGCCTTCGCGGGCGCGGCATCCGGTTTTGCGATTAGTACCGAGAAACGATAGAACCCTATCAGGGCTGCCCCCGGGGATGCATTCGAGGTACAGAAACTCCATCATTTGTTGTAGATGGTGAGATCGTGACCCTCGAACATGACGTCACGCTGGATGGCGCAAACACCTACCATCTGGCCGTGCCGCCTCATGTGAGAAACACGGAAAATGAAGAAGGTGTGTTCACACCCTCTTCGGCTCATTTGAACGTTGACGCATTGATGTAGATATGGGCTGCAATTCCTGAGGCATACCCGAGAAGAATGGCCCAACTCCATTTCAAATGCGAAAAGAATGTGTAGGTGTCTCTTCTGAGGCCCATGAGAGCTACGCCTGCCGCCGATCCTATTGATAGAAGCGAGCCGCCAATGCCAGCGGCGAGCGTGAGGAGGAGCCATTGGCCCATATCCATATGCGGCATCATAGTGAGGACGGCATAGGTAAGCGGGATATTGTCGATGATGGCCGATAGGACCCCGATGAGGATGTTCGCGGTTGTGTATCCCAGCCCTGTATAGAGAATCGACGACAAGCCATTCAGATATCCGATAGCGCCCAGACCTCCCACGCAGAGCATGATTCCATAGAAAAAGAGAAACGTGTCCCACTCGACCATCCGGAGAATATTGAAGATACTGAACGGCTCCCTGTGCTCAGATCTTCTCTCAAACTCATCGTTCTGTGCGGAGTCGGGAATACTCTCTGCGAATACTTTCGATTCGTGACGATGTAAAAAGTATGAGTACAGATTCAGTGCCCCTAAACCTAACATCATTCCAAGGAAGGGTGGCAGATGCAGAGTGTGATGAAGCAGGACGGTCACAACAATCGTGCTCAGAAGCATCGCGGCAACTACGTATCCACCCTTCCGAACGCGCACATTGCTTCGCTCGAGAGGTACGCTTCTTCCACTGATCGTGAAGGAGATGATGACAGCCGGAACAAGCCAGCTGATAAGTGCAGGAACAAAGAGAGCAAAAAACGCACCGAATGGAACTACGCCCTT
>NZ_JQKI01000178.1 GCF_000745965.1 Edaphobacter aggregans DSM 19364
CAGGCACGTCGTTCAGCAATAGTTTTGGATACACGTCGATTCGTGGCTTCCGCGCACAGGTCAGGACAAATCAAATCGGTTTCTCTGTAGAGACAAACACCTTCCTCTACCACAGCTACATCGATGCCATCGTAGAGACCTCCGACGCTAGCGGCACAGTCATGTCGGTGACCGGCACCGGCAAGGTAGGTGGCAACCAAGGCGACGACGTAATCTTCCTCCGCGCAGAATGCGTCAATGTCAACGGCAGCTGCACCGGAGCGACCCTACTCAAGCTTGAGTCACAAACGCAATTCGTCGCCAATGGATTCATGAATGCGCTAGGCGTCACCATGAAGACCACGGTCGCCCCTGGGGCAGTGCTTACCTGGAACGGAACGACCGCGCTGAACCAATCGACAAATAGCTTTGGATGGAGTGCAGACGGCAGCGTCCGTTTTCGCTTCGCCAACTCTACCGCAGTGTCTCTCTTTTCAAACAACGTTAGACTTGGGGGTCCATTCGTATTAGGCTGGTCCACCGGTCCAACCACAGCCGCCAACTATGTAGGCTTTTCTCCGTGTGCAATAGGAACTGCAGTCCTCTGCCTGGGGAATGGAAAATCTGCTGACTCCTCTGCGGGGCTGAGTGCCGGTGCGTTCTTTGCGCCGCAATTCATCGGTAACTCTGCCGCTCCCACGGTCGTTGCTGGACCTGGCGCAGGTATGGGCGCAACGGTCACGCTCACGCCGGGCAGTACAAGCGTTTCTGGTTCGGTATTATTCACGACCGGCACTTCTCCAGCGAACCTTTCGCCTGCCGTGACAGTCACCTTCGCAACGCCCCTAGCGCAACCCCCCAATACCTGTACCCCTGTAGCGCAAAACGCAGTCACGGCGCGGGCCATGGATAGCCTGTATACCGAGCCGCCCACTACCACAGGTTTCGTATTGTCTGCTGGACTCCAATCCCTGCGCCCATCCAACACCTATCAGGTCGGCTACACATGTTTCTAAACGGCTTAACTCTCGTCTTCTGGCTCGTCTGGAATGCTGAAAAGGCCATCCTCGAGGGGAAGATTTTACCCAACCGCGTTCGGCAGTGAGAAGGAGTATCTACCCAGCATGTTGATGTGTTCGTGCAGCAGCGGTGACAGGCGTTGTGCGTCTTCGTCCATCACCGGATAGCCCTCTTTACGCAGTTGGCTCAGCGACCTACTCTAAACCATCTAGCCAACACGAGCGAATGCCAACTCTACTTGGCTACCCCGATTTTGGCTATTCATTTTGGCTGCAAGGATGGTTGCAGTCTTTCAACCTGAAAAGATCACAAGTAAACCAGAGATCACAAGCAGGGTTCAGGAGATGGTCCAGGAGAAAGTAGTAACCGTCGGACGTGCGATCGCTGAAGTTCGCAAGTACGGATCTAAAGCGGTCGAGGCACTGCAGCCCTAGGTCGAGAAGGCAAAGGCCCCCTCTTTCTTCAACAATTTCTTCCCCTTGCACTTCGACAGCACGCTCTGTTAGGCTGCTGTTGTCGAAGTAATAGGGGAGATATTTGTGATGGGAGAGAAGAGATTGGAGCTGCCGCAGGGGACGCTGGACCTGCTGATCCTGAAGACGCTTGAGCTCCAGCCGATGCATGGGTGGGGGATCTCGGAGCGGCTGCAGCAGAGGTCGCGGGATGCGATCCAGGTGCAGCAGGGGTCGCTGTATCCGGCGCTGCACCGTCTGGAGCGGCGCGGATGGATCAAGGCACAGTGGGCGATCAGCGAGAACAGCCGCAGGGCGAAGTTCTACGAGCTGACGGCGAAGGGCAGCAAGCAGCTTGCGCTTGAGGCGAGCGACTGGAACCGGTTGGCGATCGCGGTGAGCGAGATTCTCCGCACGACTTAAGGAGCGGGCGCATGAGTAACGATCTGTTGTATCGGCTGCGGGTGTTGCTGGGCCGCGAGAGGTTCGACGGCGAGTTGGACGAAGAGCTGGCGTATCACCTGGAGCGTGAGGCGGAGAAGCATCGCCGTGCGGGCGTGCCTGAAGCTGAGGCGATGCGTCGTGCCCGTTTATCTTTTGGCGGCGCGGAGCAGGTGCGGCAGCAGGTTCGCGATGGGCGCGGCGTGCGGCTTGTGGATGATGTTTTGCGCGACATGCGGTTCGCGCTGCGGCAGTTGAGGCGCTCGCCGGTGTACACGCTGACGGCGCTGGTGACGCTGGCGCTTGCGATCGGCGCGACGATCACGATGGTAAGCATCGTGCGCACGGTCCTGCTGGCTCCGTTGCCGTATCCGCAGCAGGACCGGCTGGTGGGAGTGGCGTTTACGCAGCCGGGGCAGCCGGCTAACGATGAGCAGACGGGCGCGACGGCGGACTTTCTGATCGAGCATGCGCGGTCGTTTGCGGCAACTGCGGTGTACGCCGATACGACCTCGGGCGCAAACCTTGCGGTGGGTAATGACAACGCGCAGGGAGCGCTGCAGGTGGCGGTGCAGGCGGTCGATCACAACTTCTTTCCGACGCTTGGCGTAGCGCCGGTGGTGGGACGGAACTTTACGGCGGATGAGGACCGCGCGATTGGACCGAAGGCGATCATCCTGAGCTATGGGTTGTGGCAGAAGATGTTCGGCGGGGATCGCGGCGTGGTGGATCGCGTGGTCCACCTGAATGGCGAGAGCTTCGTGATTGCGGGCGTAATGCCGGAGAGCATGGCGTTCGGCAGTGACGATCCGCGGTCGCTGAGTGCGGTGGCCGATGTGTGGCAGCCGCTAAAGCTCGATGAGAAGAATCCGGGATATCCGGGCAAGAACTACAACATGATTGCGCGGCTGCGGGATGGGGTGACGGTGGCGCAGGCGCAGGAGGAAGTGGCCACGTTGGATAAGCCGCTCTATCAGAGGTTTCCTTATCTGAAGGCTTGGCTGACGGTTTCGAAAGAACTGCCTGTGTTCATCGTATGGCCGCTCAGGCAGGTGATGGTGAGCAATGTTCGCTCGAGCATCGTTACGCTGACGGCCGCGGTGGTGGCGGTGTTGCTGGTGGCGTGCCTGAATCTCGCGGGGTTGAATGCGGCGCGGGCGAGCCGGAGGCAGAAAGAGATTGCGCTGCGCAGTGCGCTGGGAGCGTCGCGGGGTGCGGTGGTGCGGCTGCTGCTGGCGGAGAGTTTTCTGCTGGCGATGTGCGGCTCGGCGCTGGGCATTGCGGCGTCGGCGCCCATGTTACGCATGCTGTTGGCGAGCTCTCCGGTTCCGATTCTGCGTGCGGGCGCGAGCATGGCCGCGACTGCGTGGCTGACGCCGCTGCTGGTGTTTGCTGTAACGCTGGTGTGCGGGCTGGCTCCGTCGTGGATAGTGCTGCGGCGCAACACGGCAGCCAATCTGAAGACGGGGCATAGCGTGGGAGCGTCAGCGGCGGACGGCCGTATGAGCAAGTTGTTGCTGGTCTCGCAGACGGCGATTGCGGTGGTGTTGCTGTCCGCGGCTTCGCTGCTGCTGGCGGTGTTTCTGCGGCTGCGCGCAACGCCTTCGGGAGTACAGCCGGAGCATCTGACGGTGGCGCAGGTGAACCTGAAGGGCTCAGGCTATGCTTCGACGCTGGCGACGACGCAGTTCATCGAAAAGGTGCTGGGAAGGCTGGAGCGTGAGCCGGGCGTGAAGCATGTGGCCGCCATCAATGGGCTTCTCCTGGACCGTGGGTTGAATATCGCGATCCCTCCAACGGGCAAGGAGCAGAGGTTGTACATCGTGGAGCTTCGGCTCGTGACGCCGGGGTATTTTGCTGCCGTGGGCACACCGCTGCTGGCGGGCCGCGATATTGCTGACACGGACAAGGCGGGCGGCCCTACGGCGGTGGTGGTGAGCGAGGCGTTCGCGAGGAAGCTGTGGCCGGGAAGGTCTGCAATCGGCGAGCATATCGATGCGTTACGCGACAAGGTGGTGGGCCCGCCGGTGGTGGTGGGGGTGGTAGGCGATGCGCGCTCGCACTCGCTGGCTGAGCCGCCGGCGCTGCTGATCTACGAGGCGTTTCAGCAGCAGCCAGACACGACGATGAAGTCGCTGAACGGATGGTTTCGCACGAGCTTTGCGATTCGCAGCGCGGCGGATGTTGATATGGCCGCCAGCGTTGAGGCCGCGATTCGGGAGGCGGATGCGGGGATTCCAATCTCGCGCTATACGACGATGCAGGCGATCATCGACCATTCGCTGGCGCGTCCGAAGTTCTTCTCATCGTTGGTGACGGCGTTTGCGGGGTTTGCGCTGGTGCTGACGGTGATCGGGCTGTTCGGCCTTCTGAGCTACCAGGTGTCGGAGCGCACGCGCGAGATCGGCGTGCGGATTGCGCTGGGGGCTACACGCGCGAGGATTCTGGGCTTTGTGCTGCGGCGTGGATTGTTACTGACGATGGTGGGGTTGGTGGTAGGCACCGGAGCCAGCCTTATGCTGCCTCGGCTCCTGCGCTCTCTGCTGGACAGCAGTATGTACACGGCCGGTGCGGGAGCCTCGGCGGTGTCGTGGAGTACGGCGACGGCGCTTGCTGCGGCGTGCGGCACGATGGTGGTGGCGGCGGTGCTGGCGAGTTACTTTCCGGCGCGGCGGGCCTCGGCGATTGAGCCGCTGGAGGCGCTGCGGATGGAGTGAGGTGTGGCGCGACTCGCCGCGAGGATGCAGGGTTGCGTATCTTCATTGGTAAAGAGGAAGACCACGTTTGGCGACTGACGGAAGTGGCTAATGCGAAGCTAGGAAATAATCCAGCGTGGCACGATCCCTCCCCGGAATTACTGGACTGCTGCAAACTGCAGTAATTGCGCAACCTACAGACCTTAACCCGGTTTTCCGTTCCACTGCGCCTCAAACCCCGACTAAAGCTGATTTTGATTTCGCTGATACCAAAATCCGCCGAGTGACTAATCAAAAAGAGCTTGATCAGTGTTCCAAAGCCATCTGTAGCTTTTTACGTCGCTCAATCTCATTCCCATACGGCGTACCGGCCAACTCAGACGGGGACATCTGAACTGTCTCTAGGCTCGCTGGCGGTCCGAAGTAGAGCAGAGCGTCCGCAGCATCTTTCAACTTGAGGCTCGGTAGCGCCGGGCCATGGCCTTCAGTCACCACTGGAATCGCGGACAGGTCCCACCCAGTTATCAGCCAAGGACACGATGGAAGGAATCGGCCAGGAATCAAAGCGGTGATCTAGTTCGCCCGCTTTACCCTCTGTGTTTGTGCCGAAGACGATCAGATAAGGATTCGCCCCAGCAGCACGTAACTGCTCCTCAATATCAAACTGCTTCCTTGTGGGCATCATGTCGAAATGGCGAAGAAAATGAAACGTGCCCATAATGAGAAGGGCTCGACGATGTTTGGCAATCACGTCTGTCTCAACGATCCGAGCATACGACTGATCACGACTCTTCAGGTAAGGCAGAATATCCTTGGCTTCTTTAACCTGCTTCCAATCGATATTGGGATCGCCGCAAAGCATGCGAATCTGATGTTTGCCCTTCCGCTTAAGGTTTACCTCACGCACAGTTTGATAAAGAGATTCATAGACGGGGGACGGCGGACCGACAGAAGCCACCGTGTCACGCCACGCTCCCTGGACCTCTTCTATTGGAACCTCCTCTCCTCTCACATAGCGATCAACCACTTGCTGATATAGCGAATTACCAAACTCCATCACGATGTCGTCTACCCTATCCGCAAACTCAGGAGAAGTGACCAGCGAGCGTAGCCACTGATATTCCTGGTTATTGCCGTGAATTTCACCGAGCATGACGATGTCGTGTGACCGGAACGCCTTCAGAACCGCCGGCGTAGCATTTATCGGGGCTGGCTCCGTTTGTGCTCCGCAAGCAATACTCGCCATCAACAGGACGACAAAGATAAGCGAGACAAGTGAGTCTGCCTTGAATTTCATTCCAGGCCTCCGTGGGGTTTTCCCGGTCAGTTCAGCCAGCCCATTTTCGGGAATCAAGCTTGTGATGGCTGAGCGGCTTCTATTGGACGACAAAATTCGCGCTCACCCGGAGGGGCACTTCTATAGGCACGCCATCAAGCCGGGTGGCAGTGAACTGCCAGCGGCGCAGTGCGTCAATGGCCGCATTGGCGAAGTCGGTATCTGCAGGCGCGAGCGTGCGCAGATCCTTGATCAGCCCATCTCTCCCGATCCGCCCCTCAATCATCACTCTCCCACCAACCCCACTTTCGCGCTCCTTCATCGGGAAAACCGGCTGGGCGTCGGCGATCCTATGGGGCGGCATAACACGGCAGAACATCGACACTTGTGCACATCGGTCGAGATCCGCCTGATTCCTATATGGCTGGGAGGTGCTCGAAGGTGGAGGCAGCGGAGCAGGTGGCGGCGGAAGAATCGCCTGAGCTTCACTGCTATAAACCGTGACGGTCTCGTCAATTCCACCGATCTGCAACTCGATATCGCGATTCAGGTCTTGCCCGGCGGTAAGAGTGATTCGTTCTTGCGACGTATCAAATCCGAATTTCCGGGCTTGCAGTAGATACTCTCCTGCCGGTAATCCGCTGAAGCTGAAATGCCCACTCTGATCACTTTGTGTTTCGATGCGCTGCTTCGTAGAGACATTCGACAGAGTCAGCGTCGCATCAGGGATAGTTCGACTAACCGGATCAACCAACGATCCAGTGAATTTCTGAGTCGTCGCCGCCATTTGGGCAGCAGTGACGATACGGAGGGGCGAAATCGTCGTGACGAGCAGAGCCGAGGCGATGCACGCGAGCACCAAACAGACCGTGCCAGCCCGGCCACGTTGCTGCCCGCTGTCGAGAACGGCGACGACGCGCGCTGCCAGCTCCGTGCGATTCGCCAGCGTCAGCAGTGGCCAGTTTGGCGGTTTGGAAATGCGCTCGGCGAGCACCAACAGCTGATCCGCGTAAGCGGTCGCCTCCGCACGTCGAAGCACCGCGTCATCGCAGGCCCGTTCGGCTTCAAGAACCATTCGCCGCCATCCCATCCAGACCAGCGGATGGAACCAGTAACAGGCGCACACCGCTCGCGCGAAGCACTGGCTCACCCAGTCGCCACGCCGCACATGTTCCAATTCGTGGATGATCGCTCGACTGAGATCGTCCTCGTGCCAGGTCGGGGCGTCCATTGGCAGCACGATGATTGCTCGCAGGGCGCCGCAACTCCCTGGGCTTGTCACGGCCCCGTGCAGCAGCACCTCAACGCGACGGTGGACGCCGGCATCGGCCGCCAGTTGTCCTACCATCAACTGTCCGTCCCGCCATGGCTGCCCCAAGCGGCGTAGCTTTCGCACGTGCCACTGGCCAACAAACACCGGCAACAGAAACAGCAAGGCACCAGCCGCCCACACCGCCAGAAGCATCACGGAAGCTGACACACGAGACGACGGGATTGTGGCCCGCTCGCGAAAAACAGTGCTAACACGATCGCCCACTGGAGTGAAACCTGCGTGGGAAGGCAATGCCGCTGACTCTGCGGTCCTGCCCGTCACGATTTGCAACTGGACGAGTCGCACTGATGGGACAAGGATCGACGCTACCGGTAGTGCCAGCAGTACGGCGAACGCCGCGGCCAACATTACATGGCGCACAGCCGCGCTCCTCCTGCGAGCCAAGCGAACGCCCACCAGTGCCAACACCATGGTTACGGTGGCCTTGGCGACAAGCGAAGCGGCCAGGGAACTCCCACCTGCGAGCGCGACATCAGCGACAATGGGCGTCATGACTGTTTCCTCTCCTTTTGCGCACGATCAATTTCCGCTCTGAGTGTCTCCAGGTCTTCCGCGCTCCACGATCCCTCTCTGACGAGCGCTGTCAGCATGTGTCTCTGCGATCCGCCAAAGAAGGTCTGCAGGTACTGCTGCAACGCCGTCCGTTTCGCGACCGCAGGAGAGATCGTGGCCGAGTAGATATAACGAAGGCCGTCCTGCTGGTGTTTCAGGTGGCCTTTTGTTTCGAGCCTTGCGAGCATGACGCGAACAGACGAATAACTCGGCGGGTTAGTTAGGCGCGTCCGGATCTCCTCGGCCGAGGCACGATTGCCTAGCGCAAAGAGAGCATTCATGATTTCGCGTTCCCGGCGTGTCAAGTGTTCCGTGGTGTGTTTGTGCATGTTTTGATGCTCCGGCAGGTCGCTGGCAATGTGCGACATCTGTCGCAGAATATGCGCGACAGATGTCGCATGTCAAGTGTAGAGATACCCCCGCCGTGCTAAAGCCCAGACCGGCGGTTTCGTGCGGTTACGCCAAAATTGAACGACTCGCGCTTGAGTTTCGACTGCTGCCAACAGGCCGAGTCAACTCATCCAGACGTGCTGAAAGTCAAATCGCTGGTTCCGGTCTGTTTGTCGGCCACTCGGAAACAATCCTGCCGACCGGTGCTCCTAACTTGGCGTCGAAGTTCCCGGAAAACGGGACTTTGCAGGAACTACGCGAACGGCTGTCCGGTACCTTGTTCCCGGGAACATACCTCCGTAGCTCGGTGTCTAAGTGAAGATGCCGCGCACGCTAGCAAGCGCCTTTCGGGTAGCGACCATCCTTACGGCCGCCGTGGCCTTGCTCTGGGTAACGCTTATCGCCGTGCCGATGTGGCTGACGCGCTGGCGTATGTCGCGGCTGCTTGCGGATTATCACAGCATCTCTCCTACGCAAACCACGTGGTTGGATGCACAGAGATGGATGGCTCGGTGGGGCAGGTGGGGCCATTACGAAGGGATCTGCACCTCGAGCGAATGCGACTACAGGATTCGCATGACTGATCCATATGTTGGACTCATCGGGAAGCTGTCGGCAAAGAACCAAATGCGCATCTACAGCTTTCCATTTCTGAGGTTTGCAAGTCGGATAGGGTATCGCACAAGCGAAATGTACGTGCACTTTCTGGTTCTGAACGGAAAGATCGTGCGCAACAACATCTCCATGTTAATGATGGTCGCAGATTCAGGACCGCCCGATCATTTTACGTATCCGATAGTCATCCTCGCAGAGACGCGCTCCAATCTAAGTGAGTATCCACGATTTCCCGATCGCGAACCGGGTGTCATGAGATCGGGTGTTGCGCAGCTTGATCTTCATCCTGATTATCTGGTATATCGCCCTAGCTCCGGCAAGGTTGGAGAAATAGACCATATCTCCTCACTGTCGTCCAAATTAGCCTTTGAGAACAAGGCTCAAGGGTGAGGCAGGTGGAGCCTCCTGTAGAGTGAAGTGGGTCCTGAGAAGACCACTTGACGCATGAGAAAGGCATCCACCATGAATCGAGTATGCAGTATTTTCAGCCAACTCCTGCAACTGTTTTCGCGCTCCGATTTCGAGGCTGCGGTTGGCAAGCATCGAGCCGAGAGGCACGCCCGAGGCTTTACCTGCTGGGGTCAGTTCATCGCCATGCTGTTCTGCCAACTGGGACGGGCCCACAGTCTGAGTGAAATCACGCAGGGACTGGCAGCCTCGGA
>NZ_JQKI01000179.1 GCF_000745965.1 Edaphobacter aggregans DSM 19364
TACTTCTTTGTAGAGATTCTCTTCGCCGGAATAGAAGGGACTTCTTTCGGAGGTGATAGGTGAGCCAAGACTGACGCACCGAGTTCACGCGTCTCTTCGGTAGTAAGCATGCTGGGAGATTTGGCTGCTTTGGCGGCGAGCTTCTTGATCTTGGGAGAGGTGATTGCTGCAGGAGCTTTAGGCATTGCACCATTCTACGTGGTCTAGCCGTCCATCCTGGATACGCGAGCTTCGAAAACATCTAAACCTTGATTGCAAGAAATTGATGAGTGGTTTGCGCTTATCGGGCCCGTCCCGATGCTATTTCAGTCAGCCGAACACGCTCTGCCCCAAGCAGAGAGCGCAGGACGTAACCAAGAAGGGTGTACATAAATTGGCTATTCAAAATCAGGTGGCCAAGAGCAGCAAAGCCAGCCCTATTTGGCCTTCTCCAGTTCGGCTACAGCAAGCAGTTCTTTCGCCTGGTCACGCGTCAGCCAGTTTCCCAACCGCGTCCCCTGCTGACGCACGTACGGGGCCCGCACGACGTTGCACTTGGGCACTGTGCTGTTGCTCCTTCAGTATGGGACCCACACTTCTCGCCTATGCCTACCAAAGGAGCCTATGCCTACCAAAGGGAGTGGACAGATGCCTGACCAGTTGGCCCCAAGCAGCGTATCTAGTAGATGCTCAAAACCGCGAAAATCTCGAACCGGCGCACATTGGAAGAGACGATGCTTTCCATCACGGCTGCCCGCTCTTGGACGTGGGTAAGAGCGCATTCGGATCAGTACCCCAACATTCATTGAAGCTGTCTTCCCCTTGCCGCCATCTGCCTTGCCGATTTTACCCCTGTCCCTCGTCGCTCAATATTATCAATGGTTTTGAATCCCTTCTTCCCCAAAAGGAGAGACATGGTCATGCGCTCACGCTTTGCGCCTTGGTTAGGACTCAGTGAACATATATGCGAACCACGTTACGAAGTCGAACCCCTTCCCCCCTCTGTAGGGGAAGGCTATAGATTGCGTTTGTTCGTCCTCGACGTTGCGAAAACGAAAGAGGTTGAAATTGGCCGAGAGATTTTTACCCCGCGTGAAGGCTCCAATACCTCAGAGATTTATCAAGAGGCTTCGCAAGCGGGCGTCTCTTGGCTGTCTACGTACAAGAGCTTGCCATAGCCGAATAGCCGGGTGCGGGATCGTCCCATCACTTCCCTTCCCCACTATTCGGTACCGTGAAGACCATACGCGCCCTGCTCAAAACCGCAGCTGTCCCTGTTGCCGAAATCGCAGCCCGCTTCGGCATCGCCCGATCAACCCTGTATCGTGCGGTACTCAAACCTGCGGCGTGATGCCAGGGATAGAGAGCCAATCGCAGTACCTTTTTGCAGCTCGAATCGCTGGACCTTTGGTCTGGCCCAAAAGATTGGTTAAATCGAAGTTACTGAAAACCCCGTTTCCGGGAACTACGGCGGCGTGAACGAACAACTATTCAAATTGGGGGTGTTGATGGCGCGGGCAACCGAGACAGTGAAACAGCGCGCATTCATTTGCAGAGAATGCAGGAGTGCTAACGAAAGTGCTCGACGAGCGTCCGCGATCACGGCCACCGGCTGCTGCAGGAATCCGCCCATATTGTTCTTCCCAGGAGAGGGCATCCACCACTTCGCGGCGCAGGTCTTCGTCCCGTGCGCAGGCCGACTGCAGGTAGGCTTCGCGCTCCGCCGCCGGCTTCCGGCGAGCGGCCGCCAGTATCGTTCGTCTTCTTTGCGGCTGCTTTTCATGGCTCCCCAGTCAGTCGTTCGACGGGAACTAGCGATCCACGTTGTCCAAGATCCAGATGTTGCCGGACTCTTGCGCCATGGTCAACACGAGTTTGTCCTGGGTGAGCGAAAGGCCTACCAGTGGTATGGACCGTAGAATCATCAATCGCGGGCTATCGAATTTCGTAACCTGGAACGGTTGGCCAACTGGTTTTCCCGCGGACGGATTGAAGCGAATCCCCCAGACGTTGAAGAAGCCGCCGGGCCCGGAAACGAAATAGATCGTTTTTCCATCCGGAGACCAGCGGGGCTTATCGTCCCAGTGCCGACCGTCGGTAATGCGCGTCCACGGACCACCCGACGCGGGTACGACGTAGAGCGCGGACTCCGGGTTCGGCGAGTTCACGACAGCTTCGAAGACGATCCATCGGCCGTCAGGCGACATGTGTGCCTGATAAAGCTTGTACGCCGGATTTGAAGCAACCTTTTGTGCCACGGTTTCCGCATGGGGCGACGATGGGAATGGGATTAGCCAGACTGCACCTTTATTCGTAGCCAGTAACCACTTGCCGTCTGGAGACCAATCGAAGATGCCCGTTTTGGTCACACCCGTGAGTGGTTCTTCTTCATGGCTTTGGCTCGACCAGAGGATGAGCTGACTCTCGCCCGTCCTGAGATTTCTGCGGTCGTAGATGAGTTGCATACCGTCAGGCGACCACAGCGGAAACCAACTTGAAAAGCCGTCAGCGGGAATCGGAATCTCGCTCCCATCCACGAGCGACTTCACCCAAACCTCGTTTCGGACGTCCCCGAAACCCGGCCCGTAGCTTTCGCCATGGGGAACGTAATAGGCAACTTTGGTACCGTCGCGCGACAGGCTCGGTTCAATTGACGTCCTTCCGGGCGAAGTGACCGCATTACCGGTGCCTTTGATCTGGGCAGTTCTGGCGTCGAACGGGAAGAGCCAGGTCTGAATCCGCTGCGACTTTGCTGTGAAGGCCAGCCGCCTGCCATCGGCAGAAACCGCAAGTGCGGCATCGGGTCCCGGGCCGGTGGTAAGCCGATCGATTCGAGTAGCTCGCCGCGTCCCAGGATCGACGGTCAGCTTCCAGATGTTCTTCGCCCCTCTGTAGCCCCGTTCGAAATAAATCGCGTCGCCTGAAGGTGACCAGGAGAAGGAGTATTCCCCGAGCTGCTGACCGGCTTTAACGTCACCTGAAGCCTCTGCGAGTTCTCTCTGGATCACGGGTGCAATCTCCAGCTTGATCCCGGGCCCGCCGGCGAGCGGGACAGTCCAAAAGCTGGGGCTTGGCGACGCATCTCCAACCCAAGCGGTGATTCTCTTTCCATCCGGATACCAGGCGGACGAAGCAGCACAAAGTTTGTTTTGCGCAAGAAAGTCTGCGAGCACTTCGCGGGCCGGGCTGCCCTCAAGCTGCGCGACGTAGAACCGGTTGCAATCGTCGAGCGCGGCAAAGTGCGTCTGAAACAAGACCTGCGAGCTGTCCGGCGACCACCGGGGATAGTAGCCGAAGGCTGCGATCTTGCGCTGCTGGCCGACCCCTCCCAGCGCCGGTGTAATGTAGATTCCGCCATCGCCTTCCTCGGAACGATAAGCGATGTATTTGCCGTCCGGAGACCAGTCCGGCTGCCAATTCTGGCCGGGACCCTTCGTGATCTGAATGGGGTCGCCACCACTGATTTGCTGAATCCAGATGTCGTACTTGCCGCCACGGTCGGAACTGTAGGCGATGAAGCGGCCGTCGGGAGACCAGGTGGCTCCAGTCTGGAGGCCCTCGTCGAAGGTGAGCCGGGTGAGGGTGCGCTGGACCGGCGGCCGGTGCAAGCGATGGGCAACTACGGCCCCAAGGGCGATGACCGCAATGGCGAGAACGCCAGCGGCGATCTTCAACCAAGTTTTACGAGAGTGCGACCTGCGTTCCGGTTCGACGTGCGCAATCGCTTCTTCCACATCGGGCGCAGGCAAACGCTGCGAGCGCTGGCCTCGCCGCAGATCCACGACCATCTCTCGCATGGACTGGTATCTCTCCGCCGGACTCTTCTCCAATGCCTTTTCAACCACGATTCGGTACGCCTCGGGGACCTCTTCACTCAACGGCGGCAATTCGCCGCGGATGATCGTTTTCAGCACCTCCAGGTCCGTTCGTCCGCCAAATGGGCGCTTGCCTGACAGCATTTCGTAGAGCACGACGCCGAAGGAAAAGATATCGCTGCGCGAATCCAGCGGCTGGCCCGAAGCCTGCTCCGGAGACATATAGGCGATCGTGCCCAGGATCAGTCCCGGGCGCGTCGGCCCTTCCGGAGACCTTGCCGCGAGATCGATCTTGCCGTTTTCGGCAAGCTTCGCCAGGCCGAAGTCGGTCAGCTTGGCATAGCCGTTTCTGGCCACCAGAATGTTCATGGGCTTGATGTCCCGGTGCAGGATGCCCGCTTGATGCGCGTCAGCCAGCCCGTCGGCCACGCCGGTCAACAACTCGGCGACTTCCTTCGGCGTCCTTCGCTTTTCCTTAACCCAGTCCTTCAGCGTCCCGCCGTCGACATATTCCGTGACCAGGTAATGCCGCCCCTCAAATTCACCGGTGTCATAGACGGTAACGATGTGCGGATGATTCAGCGAGGACGCCATCTGTGCCTCCCGCTGAAAACGGCGGCGGGCCTCCGCATCGGCCAGATCGTCGGAGAGAAACTTGATCGCCACCCGGCGGCCCAGCTTGGTATCGAGAGCCAGCCAAACGGTGCTCATGCCCCCCTCCCCCAGCTTCGACTCGATGCGGTATTGCCCGATCTCCAGCCCCGCGGCAAATTGCACAGCCGCCCTAACCGCGGAGTCAGGAGGATGTTCGTCCGCGATCATGGTCACCGGCTGCTGCAGGAATCCGCCCATGCGTTCTTCCCACGAGAGCGCATCTACGACTTCGCGGCGCAGATCTTCGTCCCCCGCGCAGGCCGACTGCAGGTAGGCTTCGCGCTCCTCCGCCGGCTTCCGGCGGGCGCCCGCCAGTATCTCCATCACCCGTTCGTCTTCTTCGCGGCTGCTAGTCATGGCTCCCCAGTCAGTCGTTCGAAGAGCCAGCGGCGAGCCCGGTACCACTCCCGCTGCATAGTATGCAACGTCATGTCCAGCGCATCGGCGGTCTCCTGATCGGTTGACCCCAGGAAGAACTTGAGTTCCACCAGGGCTCGTCTCGATGGCGATTCCCGCTCCAGATCGTTGAGTAGCTCGTCCACCGCAATCACCAGCTCCGACGGGGTGCGGGTGCCCAGGAAGCGCTCCGGAAGTCCTTCCATGGGCAGAAACAGAATATCGGGCCGGGCCCGTGCGTGGTCAATCAGGTAACGACGCATCACCCTAGCCGATATCGCGAGAAAATGACCGCGATCCTGCCAATCAAGGTCCTTTGACTTCGCCAGGCGAAGGAATGCTTCATTTACCAGCGCGGTTGGCTGGAGGGTATTACCGGGCCGCTCGCGCCGGAAACAGCGTTCGGCAATCTGGTGAAGATCCGGCATCAGGAGATCAAACAGCCTGTCCTCCACTTGCCGGTCGCCGGTTCCCCATTGCCGCAGCAATTGCGTGATTTCGCCGGGATCGGGTCCCATAACGTGCCCACTTCCAGTTGCGCGCGATTATAGGCGCAATTCACGTCGAATTGAGGACCAGGTAACGGTCTGCCCTTCAGGCCAGGAAATATTTGTTGCAAAAGGTGGCGGGGATTTGGCGCTTTCCCCGCTTTCCACTGTGAGACCAAGTTCGCAAGGGCTCGGCCATCACAAGAAAAGGAGACCGCCGTGAAAAAGAATCTGTTATCACTCGCGATGTTCCTGGCTTTGCTGATGAGCGCAGCCGCCCAAGCGCAAACTACTCACCTGAAGATAACTGTGCCCTTCGAATTCACCGCCGGGAATGTCCAGCTTCCGGCTGGCGAGTATGAAGTCATGGCCGTCGGACGCTGGGGGGGACCGACACTCTCAATCCGCAACCTGAATTCGAACGCAGGGACACTCGTTCTTTCGACTTCCTGCAGATCGCAGAAGCCCGCTGCCGACGCCAAGCTGGTTTTCTATCGCTACGGCCAACGGTATTTCCTCGCCGAAGTGTGGAATCGGAACAGTTCTCTCGGCAACCAGATACAGATCAACTCGCGGCAAACAGAGTTGGCCAGAAACCAATCGAAGGACGAAGGCGTGCTGATAGCGTCGGAGAAATAATGATGCTTGCTCAATTCCACTTCAAGCCCGGAGGCTCTCCGTGAGAGCCTCCGGGCTTCGTTCGCTGTCGTGCCGCGGCAGAACATGCAGATCGCCGACCGCATCCTTACCCACATCTCGTTCGTGACCCCGGTGGGCCGTGGCGAAGAACCTCCCATGGCAGCGTGAAGATGGCTTTATTGCCGACCGTGCTCTTCCAGCGAGTCTTTATCAGCGGTGGCGATCATTATGTGGTCTTGGAGCCGAAGTGAGCCGACTTTGTCTCGCCTGGCAAGAACGGTTAGGTGTCGCCGGATCGCCGATTCATTCCTTCCGGGTGGCGACAATCGGGAAGCTATTCCGTAATGCCCGAAGAGTCCGGTGTTTGAGCAACTTCGGTTCGTCGGAAACGAACTTACTGAAATCCCCGTTTTTCGTGCACTACAACCGAGCGATTTGGTCAGCCAGAGCCAGATAACTTCCAGGTTCGCGACGATACAGCCTGAACTCATGGAGATTGCCCAGACTGGATGGCATGCATCTCCATCGAACACCTACCAGGCCTATTTGATAATTCTGCCGAACGGTCCGTCGGGCCGCAGGGGCAAAGAAGGCTCTCAAACGTTTGCCGAGTCCATCAAGCTCCGGGCCATAGAAAAGAAGTTACCCTGTACCGCCCATCGCTGCGAGTCTTTCACGGCTTCAGTTCAAACCGCAGCGCCGGATACTGCGTTCGCAACTCCAGGCCATCAAACGGCGAAATCGCAAACTCAGTTGGTCGCAGCGTACCAACGATGTTCCATGTTTTCTTCTCGCGCAGCCTAAACAGAAATGCCCCCCGATATCTCTCCTTTGCGCTCTTCTCTGCCGGATCCTGCACAAGCTCCGGCAGCATCACCGAGAAACTCCCATCCTTTCCTAGCGGTACAGTCGCAACGTGAAACGTCGTCACTAGCCCATCCATAATTCCGAAGAAGTCGCTCACCCAAAATGCCATGTAACCAACCTCAATCTCAAGGGGCGAATGATGCTTACCCAATGCAGCCACCGTACGAGCATCCATCACCAACTGCCCACCCAAAGGCCATGCCGGAAGCACCTTGCACTCGGCTTGCCGCTCAACACTCTCGCCACCCATCGCAATGTCGTAACGACTCAACTCGCAACCCGGCATATACACCACCGCCTGCACTCTATTGGCCGCAACTCCGTTCACAGATGCGTCAAAAACAAATCGTTGCATCTTCGGCTCAGGAGCGACAACTCCATGCCCGCCAAAGGGCCCACCCATAAAAAAGGCGATCTGAATACCCTCTACCGAAGCGCCACTTGGGACAAGAATCGACACTTCAGGCCCAGCCCCTGCCTGCTGTGCCCATCCCATCGACACCATCAAGCCAGCCGCCATTATCCCCGAAAGCCGTCCTGGTAACTCACCGGCGACACTCCCCGCGATCAACGCAGCATACCAGTCAAATGCCGGAAGCGTCATCGATTCGATGCGCAATCGCATCTCCATGAACTGCCCGTGAAGTCCGCTTATCGGCAACTTCGACGGGGGCCACCACCGATGCCGGGAAAAGGGGCCAAATCCACCTCAATCGACCTGCGCTCCCCCATACGCCATCCGTGGTCCGGCACCATACATTCCCCCACGGCTTTCCTCTCCCCGTAGAGGCGCGAGGTACCCGCGAGGTACCCGCTCAGAGGAACAGGGTGAAACAGTCTGACAGAACGAGCACAAATCACCTCGAAGAATCATAGAGTTACACGGATTGAATCCAGAAGAAACAGAACAATAGAGGTTCGAATCCTCTCGCCCCGACCAACGCGAAGGCCTCATTTGCACTTCTGATTAGTCATAACTCCGTCAACCTGAATGGTTACGAGTAGCAACCTGCTAGGGGTTAGCCCTTTTCATACAGTCCTTCACGTATGACCGGCGATCCGAGCCAGTCAAGTTCTTTTTATCCGCTAGATCGTTGCACATTCTGGATTTGTCCTGCTGGCTAACGTTGCCGTTGGAACCGCTGTCTGCTGCTTTATTGAGGCAACTCCGCATGAACTTCTCACGATCGTCGCCTTTGAGGTTCCTCCTGTCGGCCGTGTCGTTGCAGGCTTTCGCCTTGTCCTGTCCGGAAGCTGTTGAGGACGGTGCTGGCTCAGCCCGCACAGTCGTGGCAGTCGTTACCGAGATAAAGCCGATCGCAAGTGAAAGCGAAATAATCGCCGACGAGACGTGACGTAAGCACTTTGACATGGAGAATCTCCTTTGTTAGTTATTCAT
This sequence comes from Edaphobacter aggregans DSM 19364, assembly GCF_000745965.1. Classification (GTDB taxonomy): domain Bacteria; phylum Acidobacteriota; class Terriglobia; order Terriglobales; family Acidobacteriaceae; genus Edaphobacter; species Edaphobacter aggregans. The sequence goes on from NZ_JQKI01000179.1 coordinate 8,238, forward strand.
TGCAATTTCGCGACAAGCCTGAAATCCATCGTTACTCGAGTGCCTTCTCGTATCGTTTGCGTCGAGATGATACGCGACCAACACGCTTCACTGAAGACCTAGATCAGCAAGTTGCTTAGGATTCGCTTCATCGACGGCCACCAAGTTATGGCAGGTAGAGCAGTCGTTACCAATGCTCTTCCCTCCTTCGTATTGTGGTTTCCGTCGTGACAGCGGAAACAGTCGGGATAGTCTTTATGTTCGAGGTTATTCGGATGCGTACTCCATGTAACCTTCATGAACGGAAACACATTCTCACCATAGTTGCGCGCTCAATACTCTACTCTCTTCAGCAGTCTGTGGCTTCTTCTGGGCGACCGCTCGGACTTGGCGTCTCACTTCCCACAAAATGGAACTTCCGGTAAGAAGCCGAAGGGGATCTCCAAGCCATAAAAAGTTCGAAAATCGTCCACTAGCGCCGACCAACAAATTTGCCTACTCTTTGTTTGAGTCGACCGTGGTCGTTTATGTTTTCAGATTGGAGATACGGGATGTGCGGCCGCTACTACAGAAAGTCCGACAAGCAGAAGATAGCCGAAGCCTTCCACGCTACCCGGGTCGATGACTTCCCGCTGCCCCCATGGGACTACAACGTCGCCCCAACCTCCATGCAGCCCATCATCCGGCAGAACCGCGACACCGGCGAGCGGGAGCTTGTGTCATTGCGCTGGGGTCTGGTGCCGTTCTGGACCAGCGACCTCGCCGCCTTCAAAGGCTTCTCCACCATCAACGCCCGCGCTGAGAACATCACCACCTCGCGCACCTAGGGGTAGACCCAACATTGACACTGGTGGCGAATTCAGACGGCATGAAATTGGAGAGCTGCGAAGTGGGAACAGCGCGTGTGGGCAAGCGGCGTCCCGTTTGCCCAGGATGCGATTCGCAAGAGGTTGATTGCGACGGCTGTGATGACATGTTGTAAGCGGGCTTTGGCAAAACCCCGATAGCGTGTGCGGCGCAGTCCGCTGCGCCGGATAGCCTGCGCGTGGGTGCTTTCGATGCCGGCCCGAGGTGCGTAGGACTTACGAAATTCCTCCGTTGTTTGTCGCATTCGCATCGTCTGGAGCGCTTCATGAAGATCGCGGGTCTGGAGGCCGATGATACGTGGCT
>NZ_JQKI01000180.1 GCF_000745965.1 Edaphobacter aggregans DSM 19364
TGTTCGCAATCGTAGTCCCGCGCAGTTTAATTCCCAAAATCAGTCCGGGGAAGACACCATCAAAATTACGCTCTACTTCAGGCGAACCTCCATCCCAACAGAGGGAAGTAGCCAAAGGAGCGTGGTCCTTTGCAGTCCGTACCATGATCGCTGGTTGAGGATGGGATGTATCGTTTTTGTTCTGATTTGGCAGCACTTCGTTCAGCGCTTGCGGAAAAAACTTGTCCTTCAGATAGTCGGTATCGTAGACAAACCCTGCCAGAGCGGGATGCTCCGCAGTCGAACCGCGAGGTATGAATAGCACCAAAGACTGATACTGCCATTTGTCGCCCCTGGATACCCAATTGTCAATAAGGTAGACGCGCCTCCCTTCCATCGCCTCGATCTTCTTCAGTTTGGTGATCCAGTCTTTGGATTCCAGGTCAAACCAAGGTCCGATCATGGATACGAACTTCTTGCCTTCTTCAACAAATTCAGGATCGCCCATGCGATCAGGCTGAGATTGACTCTCGACGTGGCCTTTCCCTGTCCAAAGAAACGCATGTGCAATGTCTCTGTGTGACGCCAGGAAAGCCTCCAGCTCGTCGCCTTGGTTCACACCGGGAAATTTCACCCTGGCTTCCTCGGCGATTTCATAAGCGCGGTTATCAATCCGCTTTTCGGCGATAGCCAGAACCTGCTGATACTCCCGTTGAAAGACAGCCTCGATGGCTTTGTCTCGTTGTATTTTCCTAAGGTGCAATACTCCGAATACGACGAACGCAGCAGCGGGCAACATAACTCCCAGCATGAATACCAACATGCGAGGACGCTCGGACCATCGTCGAACTTGAAACTTCAACATAGCGCGCTTTCGGAAAGGCGCCCGTGCGCTTTAGGAGAAGCGCCCATTTCCATCGGATTGAAGAATAAGCGAGAACACTCGGCGATATGTCACAAGGACGCAACAAATTGCAAAAAGTTGTGAACTTACAGGTGTCACGTGTCCTCAATTCCCGGAGTCACTTTGTTTATTTTCAAGCCTTTCCCGGGATTTAACTGCATTGTCACTACACTGAAATCCCGGACTGTTGCACATAAACCCTGTCGAAGTTCCTGCTGAAGTTTGTCCGGGATATAAGCTCAATGACACTATCCTTTTTCCGTGCATCGGTTTCGTTCTAGGGTTTGAGCGCCGCGCGACAGTTATCGTAACAAAGCATCACGCTCTTCTTGGGCAAACCATTTTTGCCACGTTCCTGCCAGCAGTGCCGCCATGGCATAACACGCCGAGGCCAAAAGCAGCACTATTGGAAGCCCTGCACCGAGAGCCAGCAGGGTGGCTAGGGGACCAGCGATTACAGAGGCACAGCCATTAATAGCCCAGGCCCAGGGCAACAGTTCTGGGCGGGTTTGGCCAAGTTGGCGAAGGACAAGGGGAAAAGGCATGCCCATGGCTGCAAACGGCAGTATCACTATGAATGCGAGGGCCATTCGGGCCGACAGCGGCCAACTGAGCAGCGACGTAAGTATAGTGTGCAATCCGAGTGCATAGACGGTTCCTGTAACGGCTACGACGATGGCGGCCAAACACGCTAACCGAGCTGCCGTGATTCCCCTTCGTAGTTGCCGCGCAGCAAACGCGCTGCCCAATCCGGAGACAAATAACAAGCCCGCTAGAACCACGGCCACGGCATAGATGGGATCAGCAAGAAAGAAAACCAACCGCTGGATCAGCGCCATTTCCACGAACAGATACCCCAGACCCAATGCGAGAAAGTAAAGAAGGACTCGCAGGCGAAGTATCCTGTGGGAACGCGGCTTTAACACTTGCGAATCAACGGATGGGAGGGGACGGTGCAGTAGAAACAGAGGAGAAGCAATCAGCAGGATCCCCAACAGGGTCGCCTGTGCAAGTGTTGCGACCAGGATCAGGTAACCCCACTCCGAGTACGGAATCCACGATTGCCGGAAAGTACGGAATATTAAAGGAAGCGCACGCCAGCGGTAGAAGTGAAAGAAGTAGGGGCGATCGTCGGTGGCAGGTCTCACATTAAACGCGTAGTCGCGTAAAAATTGTTCCCGGATTTGGCCCCCGGCCAGGAAGGCGTTTGCTGCCTCGAAGTAATAATCGCGCTCCAATACATTGAAACGGTTATGCTGGTCCGCCGCAATGCCGGGGAAATAGGATGCGTCGAACAAGCGCTCTTCGGTCCATTGGTGCAAGGCAGACAATTCTGGAGTGCTGAACGGTTCCTTCTTCACCAAGAGCGTAGCCACTGCCCAACTTCGTATCAAGACCAAACGCTCAGTCGGGTTTAGGCCCATCCGTTCTAGCGCGGCGACTGCCGTGGCGAATAACTTTAGCTCGTTACGCGGCGGCATTTGCGTCCAACGCGTTACCGCTAGCACGCCGCCTGGACGGAGGTGGCTTAGAAAAGCCTGGAAAGCCTCGCGAGTGTAAAGATAGTTCTCGCTTACAGCACCAACTCCCACCGCCGATGCCGCAAAGGAGTCGACCAGCGAGAGATCGATGACGTCCCAGGTCCCGCGCGCTGCCTGCACAAAAGCTCGTGCCTCCGCACGATGGACGCGTACTTCAGGCCGGTCGTAGAGCCCGCCAGCGAAGTCTTGAAAGTCTCCTCGCAACAACTCCGGCACGTTGGGGTTGAGCTCGACTGCGTCCACTTGGCGGGCGGCGTGCCGCAACGCCAGCAAAACACCCGCGCCGCCACCAGCACCCAGGACACAGACACGCAAGTCCCGAGGCCGACTCTGAAGAGCGAAATAAGGAGCCGCTGTGGCCATCCAGTCGAGATAGTTGAGTGTATTAGTGTCGCCGTTAAACGCAGTGATAGCTCCGGCACTTTCCGCGTCCACATAGAGCCCGAGTTGCTTTGGCGGGACCGCATCGGTTGGTGCGACTAGCGAAAGACCCGGGGCTTCGCGGATAGCCGGGCTGGCAACGACGTCTACACGGCCGACAGGGCTGGATCGCTCGGCCACCACCTGTGCATGAGGAAGGTTAAGCGCATAGTTGAGGCCCTTATACTGCGACAAACGGACGGCCGGTGGACGAAGGATGTAAGCGAGCGTCACAATTACCATGATCGCAACGCTAGCCGCGGCAAAGAACCGGCGTGAGCCTCGATCAACCAACAGCTTCTTATCGAGCAAGGCAAATACTGCAGCGCCCTGCGCGAGACCCATGACACCTACCACCGCCCATTCCACGCGCACGATGGACAACGCGATCATTGCTAGAAGTGCACCTGCACCTGAACCGGCCATGTTATAGGCGTAAAGGCGGGGACACTTCTCTGATTCGCTGGTAAGCGCGAGGCCGATGGCGGTCGCGGCAGCAAAGAATGGAACGGAGAGTAAGAGGTAGTAGCACCCCAGGTACAGGACTTGGCGCGGTTCCCAGACAATCCGGAATGCTTCAAAAGGAACACGCTGCGTAAGCCAGAAAGAGACCGGCAGTGCGACCGCAAACGATGTCGCAGAAATTGCGAACCAGCCTGCTCGGGATCCATGCAACAACATGGCGGGCGTCCGGCGTCGCTCGATTGCCGCGAGCAGTGTACCGCTCGCGCCGAAGCCGAGAAGTGCAATCGAAATGACCATGTAGGCGAAGTGGTGCCACTGGCCGATGGAAAAGGCGCGCACCAGTATGACCTGGTAGGACAACACCGACGCTGATATCAGCAGAAGCGCTACTTCACGGCACCGGATGCCGACCAGAATGCAGCGAATCTGATCATAGACAGACATAGATTGAATGCGTCAGTCGCTTCGCCGTCTGCTGCCAAGGCAACGAGTCCGAGATGCCTGTGCTTTCAGTTTGACCGCGGGCCACCGACCAGGGGAACAAACGCCACGGGCATCAAGTTACGTACCGTGAGGTCACGCGGTCCTTTGCTGCCCTTGGTAACCAGCATGAGCATCTGGGTTTGGAAAGGATTGCCCACTGGAATCACCATCCTTCCCCCGGGCTTCAGTTGTTCAATCAAAGCGGGTGGAATGTGGTTAGCCGCGGCTGTCACGATAATGCCGTCAAAAGGCGCTCTCTCGGGCCAGCCGAAGTATCCGTCACCAACGCGCACCTCGACATTATTGTAGCCTAGAGTTGCCAACCGTTGGCGGGCGGCGGTGCCGAGCGGCTCGATAATTTCGATGGTGTATACCTGTGCAACCAGCGGGGAAAGAACCGCGGCTTGATAGCCTGACCCGCTGCCAATTTCCAGTACCTGGTGCTCCCTTTTCGGCTCAAGGAGTTCTGTCATCCTGGCCACAATGTAAGGCTGCGAGATGGTTTGACCATAACCTATAGGGAGTGGCCGGTCATCGTAGGCGTAGCGTATGAGTTCGGCGGGCACAAAGCGATCACGTGGTGTCTTGCGCATTGATTCGAGGACGCTCGGGTCTCGCACCCTATCCGCTCCGCTCGCGCGCGGCACAGCAATCTGCGTCTTGACCATGTCTTCGCGCCGCTCGCGGAGGTTTTCCTCGCCTTGGGCGAAAACAAATCCCGCGACAAGCAGAGAGGAGCACAAATAGATCAGAGGGTTGAAGTGATTCTTGCTCCTATACCCCCGCCAGAAACAGGTCGATGGCCATCGTGGGTTCATGGCTTTTCTCGCGAGCAGCCGTTCGGAAAGCGCATTTATTGTAAACCAATATAGACACTTGTTGAACGCAAGAAGGACCAAGCTCCATGGAGCTAAACACAGGAACGTTAGAACTCCATTCTGAATCTAAGGGAGTATGGACACTAGTCGATCGCCGGTATCCAGAGAAGACATCTCCCATCTGTGGACTGCTGCCGCGAATTGTACCGCTGACCCACGTACCGGCATTTTCGGACCATCCTCTATCGGCTGGAAGGTCAATCGAGAATCAGGGTTGTTTCTAGGCGCTGGACGCGCAGCATTGCTCCAACTGGCGCATCCCTGGGTCGCTGCAGCGCTTGATCAACACTCAAACCTCAGGGCAGATCCACTTGTGAGATTTCACAATACCTTCCGTGTTGTGTTCACGATGATATTTGGCACTCTCGAGCAAGCACTAGCAAGTTCCCGCTATCTCTATCAACTGCATACACGTGTCCTGGGTGAGATTCCCGAATCCGTAGCCGCTTACGAGCGCGGCTCACATTATGAGGCAAATGAAATCGGGGCACTTTGCTGGGTCTATGCGACGCTGGTAGAGAGCGCCTTACTTGCCTATGAGAGCGTTCTGCCACCGCTCTCACCCGGTGAGCGGGAGGCGTATTACGGCGAGAGCAAAAGGTTGGCGGCGCTGTTCGGGATACCGGCGAGTGCCTTGCCTACGGATTGGTCCGCTTTCGAGGCCTACAATCGAACGATGTGGGCGTCGAACACGCTTGGTGTGAACACGCTTTCGCGAGAGATGGCGCACCGCATACTCCACGGCCGCGGTTCCTGGGTACCGGTTCCACATTGGTACCGTGCGCTCACGGCTGCATGGATGCCTGATGGGCTCCGCGAAGCGTTTGCGCTGACGTACGGCAAGCGAGAAGAACGTGCCGCGACTTGTGCCTTGCGCTGGCTGCCGCGCGTTTACCGAAGGATACCCGATACTCTCCGGTATGTCGGGCCATATCAGGAGGCGCGTGCATGTCTTCAGGCCTGCAGTGTTGGCCTTCTCACTCGCGCGAACAATCGCTTCTGGATGGGGCAGCCGAGAATGCTCTCCCCAAACCCAAATGCTAAGGACTTGGTCTAGAATATTCGATCTTCATGAGATACCCGGATCGTCCGCGGATTCTCGCAATGCGTCTGCCTTGCGACAGAGTTTGAGGCAAGTCATCCGCCGCGCTATGGTGGATTGATCACCCTTACCGGTGGGCTTATTGGACCGCCGGATACCGACTTGACTCACACGGGTGACCTCGCCGGTACTCCGGTCTTTTCGGTTCAGGTAATCCCGATCTGTCCGTGCCATGGTGGCGCGTGACGCAGTCGGCAATGGTTCTTGAAGAAATGGGCTCGGTCGTGACGGCGAAGCGGTATGAAGGCCGTCGGTACACAATCACACGGGACGAGCTTGAATTTGCAAAACGCCTCCCTCCATGCAGCCTACGATGAAGTAGGGCCGCAGCAGTAATTTTCTCGTCGATTGCCCCTGCGGGTACCTAGCGAAATGATGTCACCGAAACTGGCATGAAAGCTTGTGTCTACGCCACGAAAGCCGGCTGTGCCATGGGGCCCTACAAACCACAAATACGGGCGACTTCGAAGTGCCACTTATCGTCCAATTCTCGAGCGAACGGGTCGGAGCTTGTTACCGAACTTTGCGGAGCAGGCGCGCTCGCGGTTTGATCTTTTACTCTTTTCGCTCTCACTTTGATTTGGATCTTGTCCAGTCCGAAAAGCCGGGCGGCCCTACCGAGCCGCCCCAGTAAGGGCCATCTCGTTAGTTGCTCGGGCCTTTGGCCGCAGTTTGCGCCTGGGCCATCCTCCGCGCCATCTCCGCCTTGACTGCGTCGAGGTTGAAGCTGGCGCCCCGCTGCATCGGTGGGTAATCGAGGAAGGTCTGGAGTTCCTTGGCCACCAACTGCTGGACGAACACAAAACGCCAGAATTGGTACTTGAACCAATCGAAGTATTGCTGTCCTCCTTCTTTCGTTCCATTGTTGGGCCAGCCCGTACGCTCGAAGGGATCGAGACGCAGGTTGGTGATGTAAGGTATGTCAGGATGGGTCTTTTCACCCACCCACCCAGCCGGTTGGTCAATGAAACGGAACTTGTAATCGTCAATGCGGACTGCCCCGACAGTGCTTTCGCCGAGGTAGAAGATCTCGTGACGAGCGGATGGGCCTTTGCCAGTGATGGCGTCCATCTGGTTATAGCCATCCAAATGGTTCTTGTAGGTTCGGTCACCGATCTTTTTCCCTGCCAGCAATTCCTGAGCGATGTTCGGATTACCAGCCGCCGCGACGAACGTAGGCAACCAGTCCAGACCGGAAAAGATACCGTTCTGCACCGAGTCCGCAGGCACATGACCGGGCCAGCGAAGAATTGCGGGCACTCTGAAGCCACCCTCAAGTACGGTTCCCTTGGATTGAGCAAACGGTGTCTGGCCGCCATCGGGCCACGTGAAGACTTCCGTGCCGTTGTCGGTGGTAAACAGAACAATGGTGTTCTCGTCCTCACCGATGTCCTTCAGTTTCTGCATCACCAGACCGATGTCATCGTCCAGCTGTGCCATGCCGGCTTCTTCTTCCGACCATCCATTTTCTGCGTTCCGCATTGCTTCATACTTCGGAGAGAGGTGCGTGACGATGTGCATACGGGTCGGGTTCAGCCACACGAAGAACGGCCTGTTGTCTTTCTTGGCCTTGTCGATGAAGTTGAGGGACATGTCGCGGATCTCGTCGTCCACGGTCTCCATGCGCTTGGGATAAAGCGTCCCTGCATCCTCAATCTTCTGTTTGCCAATTGGGCCCCATCGGGGCATATCGGTCTTGTCATCCGAGTCTGTGGCCCAGCAATGGACCATGTTGCGCGGGCCGACGACATTCAACAGATTCTGCGGGTAGTTGGGATGCGCGGGGTCTTCCATCGCATCCAGGTGATACAAGTAGCCAAAGAATTCGTCGAAGCCGTGAACGCAGGGCAGGAACTCGTTTTTGTCGCCGAGATGGTTCTTGCCGAACTGGCCGGTTGCGTAGCCCATCGACTTCAGAACCGTGGCTATCGTCACCGCCTCGGCAGGTAATCCAACCGACGCGCCAGCCTGGCCGACGGTGGTCATTCCAGTGCGGATTGGCAGTTGACCGGTAACGAAGTTAGCACGGCCTGCAGTGCAACTCGCCTCAGCATAGTAGTCGGTGAACAACATGCCCTCTTTGGCAAGTTTGTCGAGGTGCGGTGTCTTGCCGGCCATCAAGCCGCGGTGATACGCGCCGATATTCCACATGCCGATGTCGTCGCCCATGATTACGAGGATGTTGGGTTTTTTCGCGCCTGCTGCTTGCGCCGTACCAGGGATTGCGCCCGCAAGCAAGTAGCTCGAGGCGGCAAGCATTCCCACCGCCATCCTTAGATACTTCGCTCTAATCTCCATGCTCTCTCTCCTTGCGACTTCCAACCCATGGCGACTCTCAAATTGAGATCTTTCGCCAAGTCGAGTCGCTATCGCTGATCACCGATTCCACTACGATCGCAGTTCTCCTGGAACTGTCACTTGCGACAGGTGCGAGAAAACGGGGCTTATGAATCCATTCGGGAGATGAACGGCAGCTTGGCGCGTAACACAAACAAAACGATTCCCATGCCTGCCGTCTGAACACATTATTCAGGTCGTCGTGGGAGCTTGAATTGTTCGCTTACAACAGTCGCCGAGGTCAGCGACGATGGCCTGTCACAGAGACTCAATGGTACCAACTTCCGACGAATATCCACCACTGTCGCAAGTGACAGTTACGCGCCCGGGCACCACACTGTATGTTTTCTGTTACGGAGACCAGAAGGGGTCTTCCAGGAGAGCTATGCACACTCGTCTCGGTATGTCTAAGACCACGATCAAAAGTCTGGTACTCGGGGGTGTACCAGTTGTTTGATCTGAAGTGGATTCGAAACGGGCATTCTGCGAGCGAGACGCTCCTGGGAAATCCCGACGCGTCTTCAATAGCCGACTTCGGAACCAGTTTCGCAGTTGTGAGAGAAATGCACGTTGTGCCGATCGACAAGCCAACTCTCCTTACCTTGGCAATATCGGCAGCACTACCCATGCTCCCAGTTGTGCTATATGCCACGCCCGCTCCTGAGCTTATCCGCATGCTAAAGATGCTCGGCTAGAAACCAGTGATGTTGCCACGATCCCACTGGCGGACAGGCCTCTGCCAGCCGAGCGGGTGGACGCAGTTATACCTTCAACTAATCAATGCACTGCTTTGGCACTCGCCTTGCCAAGATTCTTCACCCCAACAGCAGTCTTATCACCTGCTTTTTCCGTGTATTTCACCGAAACCTTGGCTACCCTCCTCAATGTCTTTGCCAGTGTCCTTGGTACCTTCCACGGGCGGTCTTGTCCGCCCATTTGATCGTGTGCTCGGTACCATCGGCGGCTTTTACCACCATCGTCTTAGTACTACTGTGTTATAAATATACGCGAAGGCAACAAGGACACCTGGGCAATGATCGAGCGAGGTGGGTAGCGATCAGACGGCGCAGGGTGGCGATGGAGTGTGGATTATGCCGTTCGGTTCTTACCGGTAGCACCTCGGGGCGTGAATGTTGCTGGCAAGCCGGGTAAGGGAAAGCGGATTTGGGCAACTTGGAGCGACGGGGAGTTGCCGGAGGGGGGAAATAGGCACCGCTCCTGCACCAGGAAGCCGTAGGCGGCGATGGCCAGGGTTGCATGGTGATGAAAGCCG
>NZ_JQKI01000181.1 GCF_000745965.1 Edaphobacter aggregans DSM 19364
CCTTCTTGGCCGAATGACGATCTAGCCGTTCTCGAAGCTCCAGCAGATCGGCCAGGCGAAACGGCGCGCGGCCGGCCGACGCTTCCAGGAAGGCATCTGGAGGCAGCACGTCGGTCAAATTGGTCGCAAAAGAGCGCTGTGTTCCATTACCGTCGAAATAGAACACCCGATCCGCGCTCCAGTTTTTACGGCGCTCAAGGAGCTCATAGCGCGTCCCGCGCAACGGATGGAAAGGATGGGTTATAGTGAACCAGCCACTCTCATCCTTGGGATCAGCTGTAGTTGATGGTGCTCGACAACAACCTTGCGGAGAACTCCATGCGCCCGGTGGCGATTGGCCGTCGCAACTGGACCCACATCGGTCACGAGAAGGCCGGACCACGCGTCGCAGCAATCCTCTCCATCGTCGAAACCTGCCGCCGACTCAAGATCCCGGCCCGTGAGTACCTAGCCGTTGTCCTGCCAGGGCTCGCCAACTTATCCGTCCAGAGACTTCCAGAACTCACTCCCACCGCATGGGCCGCTAGCAATCTGTAACTGTCAATGTGGTTTTGCCTGACGGATACGGAACAACTGTGTACGGGTTCAGCCTGTCGAAATAATTCGCCGATGATCCATTGCTCGGTCCATAACCTAGTGGACCGGCCCGAGATATTGGTCCAGCCAGTTCAGCGTCTCCTTGGTCAGATCGTTGATGGGAATAAAATGACCGGAGTCCCGGAGCCAAGCCAGTGAAAGAACGGCTCTTGGGATGACTCCAACGGATAGAAGAAATCGTAGCGCCCATTCAGCATCAACACCGGCTGCTTCACGCGTGGCAAAAAGTTGATGGCATTCGCCTCAGCAAGCGACTCTTGGAAATCGAGTCCACCCAACGCGAAAATGCCTACCTTGATTCGAGGTTCCACAGCCGTTACAAAGGGTCCCATTACCGCGCCCCAGCTAAATCCGTAGAACGCTAGCTTGGCATGGTCCAGTTCAGGGCGCGTCTCAGCATAGTCGATCGCCCTCGAGGCGTCCTTCACCCACATGATGACGTGGTCCCGCCAGGTGCTGCTCATGTTTGCGATATCCGATTCCATACCATCGCCACGTTCAAAAGTGCTTTTGTATACGGGATAAAGCACGGCGCGGCCGCTCCTGAGAATCGCATCCAAAGGTACCACCGTGTCGAACGAGAACCTCCTTAAATCTAGGGCGTTCGATCCAGGAAAGATGATGACAGTCTGGAAGGGAGGCTTCCCCTTTTTGGGGAGGAAAAGGTAAGTGATGGCGCGCTCGTCACCGTACGATGCCTTGTAAGTGATCTTCTCTGCCTTCCAATCCTCTTCGTCCACGCCAAAAGGTTCCACCGTAGCACTGAGTGGCAACTTGTCATAGGAATACAGACCGCGGTAGGCTTTAAATACCTCATCGGAGGCGGGCTTCTCCTTGGTCAAGTTGCGCCTAGTTATGGTTATCGGATCCGTGACAACTTTAGGGATTGAGTTAGGCTCGATGTACTTAACGCAACGAAACCCAATATTCGAAGCACGCAGAAATGGCGATTGCGCGTCTGGATCGATAAACATATAGTTCGGCTCGTCCCAGGCTCCTCCGAGAGCGTAGCGCTTGCCGGAACCCGCTTCGTTCCATATCCATTCTTTTACATTTCCCGCCATGTCATAATTGCCCCACGGGCTCATGCCTTGCTTACTCCCTACGGGCAAGACGCCTGAGCTGCCAAAATTACTTACCGGCACCACGAACGAAGCCACAAACGGTCCCGCTGCCCGATTCCAGTGGTAGATCGTCGGTAAACTCTTTCCGGCAAAACTCCGCAAAAGCCGCGGCTTCATACCAGCTGATGCCGGTAACAGGGAACTCATCCTGTCCTCTCGGATATCTTCCCTGTATCCAATCTTTCGGCCCTGGCCGTCCGGCAGCATCCCGGAACAGTGCCATCGCCTCGTTCCAGGAGAGATGCTTTCCGCCTGTTTGGAAATCGAACTTCCAATACTCACGCTTTTGATAACCGCCGCTATCAAGAAAGGCCTTGTACTGGCGATTTGTCACCTCATATCGATCAAGCCAATAGTCTTTCAGTTCCACCTCCGGCAATCCTTCATAGCCGGGAATCAATAGCGTTTTGGAATACTTCACAGGAGAAACCCTCGCCATTCCGGGCGGAGCGTTCCCCACCTTGTCCAAAGTGACTTCTGCGTCCATGAATTCGGCCCTCCACGGAGCCAGGGTAGGTGTCGTCCGGAAAACAGTGTCAAAACCTTGTTTCTCGAACTTCCAGATAGACATGCCACGCGGCTGGCGGACATTCATCAGCGGAGTTCTTCCCACCAACTCCCACGACGCAGTCGAGTCGACGTAATCTTTGCGGTACACCTCCGCTCCGGGCGTCGTCGTCTTCAGCGTTACCGGGTATGAAATCTTCGGCCACAGTTTGGCCAATGCTGAATCGTGTGGGATCGATCGCTCAGCTCGAACGGCGAGTGAGTAGGCCTCACCAAACTTCAATGCGCCGGCCAGCCGCGAGATCTCCGGCACAGCCACCTCGCGTGCCCAGCGTGCGTCGCGATAGCGTTTCACCAGCCAGGTCGCTCCTGCCGCAAGAATGATCGCGGTCACCAGGAGTGGCACCCACAACCGGGGTCGCCGCGCTTCCCGGAAAATCCGTGCGGGGCTCAGAACTACACCCGACTCAGGGAACAGGACTTCACGACATATCTTGAGTTCGTGCGCGAGTTCGGCGCCGGAGGCGTACCGAGCAGCGGGGTCTTTCTCTAGGCAGCGGGTGACTACGCCATGCACTTCCGCCGGGATATCTCGCCGCACTTCATTGAGCGGCTTGGGTTCGTCCCGAATGACAGCGGCACTAGATTGACTCGGGAAAGCCCTCTTTCCGGACAACACTTCATAGAGCACCGCACCAAAAGAGAAGATGTCACTGCGCGCGTTTGTGGGCTTTCCTTCTGCTTGCTCTGGTGACATGTAGGCGATCGTGCCCACAACCAACCCAGGCATGGTCAGTAAAGTGCTAGCCTCGCTCAGAGCGGTCGCAGGTGCAGCAAGTTTCGCCAAGCCAAAGTCCAGGACTTTGACCAGCCCGCTCTCTTCGATCATGATGTTCGAGGGCTTCAGATCCCGGTGTACGACGCCTGCAGCATGTGCGCTGGACAGCGCCTCTGCAACCTGTAGGGCGTATTTTATGGAGAGATTCGCGGCCAGCCCACCTGGAGGAATCGATTTGTCCAAGGTTTGCCCGGCGATGTACTCCATCACCATGAAGTCGATGCCATCCTGCGAACCGATGTCATACACAACACAGATGTTGGGGTGTTGAAGCGCAGAGACGCACTTTGCTTCTCGCAGGAAGCGCTCATGCAGATCTGGGTCAGAGGATAGATGCGCGAGCAGGATCTTTATCGCCACCGTCCGCTGCAGCCTCGTATCCAGGGCACGATACACCTCGCCCATGCCGCCCACCCCGAGGAGGCATTGAATTTCGTAGTACCCTAACTTCGTGCCGGGTATAAGTGTCATCTAGGGCACACCTCACGAAACGGAAATTTCTGTACGTTTGCAGAGAGTCGATGTGATGTTATCAATTGTTTAGCCGGACAGCGACAACGAATTGCGCGCTGTCCAAGAGCGGCGCATTCTCTAATTAGATCTTGCTGATTACGAAAGGCTTAGGTGAACTGAATTCGCCCTAGCGTACGTTGCGTTCCGTTTCTTGAAGTGTCCCCAGTGTGGAAACGAAATCCACTCAGACGGCGAGCCAAAGAGCAGCGTCAGCAGCCCGGGTTCAGATCGAACTTACCTATAACCCCGTTTTCTAGGGAGCTACCCCCTGGTTAACAACCAGCTTCGTGCAGCCTCACTGCGGACGAGACGACTTGTCCCTATTGAGCCTGCCGCTTGTTGTCTATAACCCGGACGATGTTGAACGTTTGGAGTCGCCTCACGTTGAACAAATCAGACGTTCCAGCCGCCTCGGGAGAGGTTGCTGCGTGGGCGGGGTATGTGTGGGGCGAATCGAGATCAGGGGTGCAGAGCGGCCAGCTTCGTGTGCAGCGTCGCAATCCAGTCAGCTTTGGCGCTAGGTTCCATACGCAGTGCAATGGAGAGAGCTTTGTTGTATGCGGCTGCGCTTTCGTGGTCGCGGTGAAGCGCAGCGAGAGTGTCTCCCAGGACGATCTGCCCTTGCATGAGATCGGGGTTGATTGCAATGGCCTGCTCGGCTGCGTGAAGAGCCGCATCGAGCTGTTTGTCGGAGAGTGCCTTGGTAGCACGCGTGAAGTACCCAAACGCAGAGGACAGCGACGTATCGAAGGTGCCGCGATACACAAAGACGCCGTCGTCAATCGTGTCGACCGGTCGCACGTTCATGAAGGGCTGAAACGGACTAAGGATGACGGAGCCGAACTCGTACCCTGTCAGCGTACCGGCGCTCACCAGTATCGTGCCGGAGATCCTGGCCGGAACATCGACCTGCTGTTCGGTCCACATGCTGTTTGCCGTCGGCAGTTGACGACAGGGGATCCCATACGAGTGATAGTCGATGGAGGGTTGCACAAAGTAGCCAAACCAGCAGTCGTGGATCTGGTGCCGGTCGAGGTACTTCTTGACCGAGACGAGTTGCTGTCCCCAGTCCGTGTTGGAGTCGGTGAGGTATCGGTGCGTGTTCGCCGGTCCGCCGAACAATTCGTTGGAGTAGGCCAGATAATTCGGCGCACTTCGCGTTGCTGACAAAACATGCCAGCCGAGCAGCAGGAGTGTGGCGTAAATCCAGAGCCGCTTCTCCCGCCGGATGGAAACGACCGCGCCACCTATAAGTACGGCGAGAAACGGATACATGGGCAGGATATGGCGCGAACCTATATTGAGACCCGTATCGATCGCAACCAGGAGATAGACAAGGGGCGGCACGGCGAGATAGCTCAGCCGCTGCCACCCTGCGAGGTGCTTGGAAAAAACCGCATAGATGGCGAGCACCAGGAGCAGCATGAAGCCAAGGGTGGATTTGATAACGAAAGCGGCCGGGAAGTAGTATGGGACACCATGTGCATGAACCTGTCCGAAGATATAGGTTGGGAACGACTGCCCGGCTACAGACTGCACGCGGATGTCGACCATCCCGTACAAGTACGACTCGGGAAGGATATGCCATCGGGCAAGGAATCCATACACCTTGGGCTCGACCCCGTGCAGCGAGTTCATGTACGCGCTGAGGCTGGGCTGCATGCCTCCATCCGGGTGCGCGAGAAAGCGGAAATGGTAGGTAGCCCACAGGATGGGCAAACCCACGGCAATCGCCGCGCCAAACGCCGCCGCATAGAGGCGGAGGACCTGAGCCCGTTTCTCCTCCGCACGCGGGCGCACGAGTTCGAAAGCCAACAGGACGAGTGTGATGGGGAGCAGCAGAACAGCCGAGTGCTTAAGCGCCAGGGCCACGCCGGTTGCTGCCCCCACCACCGCGAGCCTGCCGATGGAGGGCCGCACGCGAAAACGGTACAGTGCGTAAACGGTGGCGAAGATCCCGAAGGTCACGGCCATGTCCGTGGTTACATAGGCACCGTGGGCAATGAGGTTGGGCTCGAAGACGACAAGTGCAAGACCGAAGAGGCCCGCAACGGGGCCGAAGATCTCAAGACCCGCGAAGTAGACCACAGTGGCCAGCGCAAGCGAAAAGATCGCCGCCATCATTCGCGTGCGGAAGATAATCTTGCTTGCGGTTTCGAGACCGCCGTTGTCATAGATCAGGCTGCGACCGTTGAAGTATGCTTCGGTTTTTGAAAACGTAGGGCTCTTCCGTGGAGGAGCGCTGAGATGCATGGCGAGCAACGGAAGGGTGGCAATCGCTTTGAGTAGGGGTGGATGCTCTGGATTGATGCCAAACTCCCCGGCAGCCCAGCTCTCGTAACCGGCGTAGATGTGATCGCCCTCGTCCCAGCTCGGGGACTGGCGGTGCACGGAGAATACCAGCTCGCCAAGGAACATCAATACGAGCAGGCAAGCGATGGCGTGCGCCCTGTGTCGTGGCATGAGGCTGGTGAAATATGCTTCGTTTGCTGTCCTGAAGTGGTGATTCTGAGAAGTCATGCCCGCCTTGCTTATCGTTTCGCTGCTGAACATTCTGATTCAATTACAAAACATTATCCCGGCATCGACGCCAAGTGCGCCAGTGAAACCTCATGTGCTTCACTGAGCACATTGGCTGATCCGGATGAGCCTCGAGAAACGCACTTCCGTTGACTAATGCTGAGTCCCGGCTGACCGGTCGAGTTGACGTTCCCGCAAAGTCACCTTTTCGGCAACTCGCGTCGGCCCTCGATCATCCCGAAAAGGCTATAGCTGCATCCGATGATTTGGCCCCGGATCTTCTTATCAGCGATGTCATGATGCCCGGCATGACCGGTATCGAGTTAGCAATTCATTTCCGGAAGACACAACCGGAGTGCAAGGTGCTCCTCTTCTCTGGACAAGCGACGACGCCGACCTGTTGAGCTCGGGAACAGGGCTACGACTTCGATTTACTCTCCAAACCGGTCCACCCGCGGATTTGCTGGCAAAGCTCCGAGTCTCTTGACAATATCGTTCTTACATCAATGCCGCCTTTGAAAAGCTCAAACCCTCAAGGAAATATGGAATATTCGCTTCCGGTAAAGACGATGTTGAGATTCCCGATTCCGGACTTTTCATGCTGAGCCAGAGTATGGTTGCCTACGGTTAAATCATAGTGCGTACCAAATAAAGTGCCTGTTCCCGGGGTGCTACAGGTAGCGTCGCCTACCAGATGCAGGCCCGTCAACACGATCGTTGGCCTGGTGGTTGCGTCACCAAGGACGTTTAGCTCCTGAGGAGTCAGAGTTCCACTAAATGTCTCGGATCCCGAAGAGCATTGTGAGTCATTTATCGGACCCGCGACAGGAAAGGACGTTCCTTGAAGGAAAGATCCAGGCGCGACTGCTACCCCGTTGATTGTCAGACCCTCCGTGTAATCGGCAACCCCACAGTTGATCTGAAGCGGAATGTGCGCATCCACGCTACACGCCAGCGTGACGTTGTTCTGGTTCCATGTGATGAGCCCTCCCAACAGACTTCCACCATTGCCGATATTGGTCGTGGTCTGTCCGCTATCCTGGACTCCCGATGGGATATTCACTGTAAGGTCAGTGACGTTTGCGAAGTTGTAGACTTCAACTCCGAAGATGCTTCGCGCTGCATTGTTTAAATTAGCTTCGTCGTTACCTGATGAGTCGATTGCGGTAGGAGCGAGAGGTGTAATCGTCGCGGACTGCTGCTGCGAGTCTGCCATGGTCTTCACGATCCACCCCCACATGGCGTTATCCGTCGTGGTGAACAAAACAATCGGAGGAACTGCTGCGGCGGCCACACGGCTAAAACCCAGTATTGCTCCCGTTATAGTCACCATCAGGATGGTCATATATGGTATGGCTGTAAGTCTCCCTTTACGCTTGCATTGCATGACTCCTCCAGGTTAGTTTGTGGGATGTCTTTGCAGGGTTCTTATTCCACGGCTATTAGTGCCGCCACTGCGAATCTGGGCTTCATACGTCCGATCACTTTTCACGGCGCGAGAAACAGTTGCGGACACCTGCAGCGAGCGCGGTAGCGACAATACATACAAAAAGGGAAGCTCAACTAAATTAGCCCCGCCCTTCTCGGCGAGAAAGGGGAAAAGATTCTCAATTTTTATTGGGTAGAACTACTCGGAGAAATCAGATTCGCTCCGTTGACGAGCGCGGCACTGAAGATTTCTTCAGCGGTGACGCAGGAAGTGGCGAGAAGATCCAGAATTCACCCTTCAAGAACTCTGCAGAATAGATCCGCGTCGGTGGAGACGCGCAAGCTCTGAACCACAATCTCCCTTAAAGTCTTAGGGCTGTATCTGGAGCGCCCGCGGCGGGCTGTTTGTCCAGCAAGAGGCACTTGGCGGGTGCTGCGGATACAGCGACTTGAAGGAAGCCGCTCTCCGGGGTGGGTCTATGTATTTTCTATCGGACTGCAGCGAGTTGTATGGATCGTAGGGCTGGTATTGCGTGTCGCGCGGGTCGGTCGAGGGCGTGGACGATGCGGATATGTGTGGTCTTGAGGCGGGCGCGAGGATGGTTGGGGTGGTCTTGTGGGCGCCACGGTCCCGATGGGACACAAAGGGGGTATGCATGCCGGAGCACGTAGATCGATCGAGGCTGGAGTTGCGGGCTCATGCGGCACATAAGTGGGTGAGGGGTGGAGAACGCAGCAGGAGTTGAGCTGCGGAGAACCGTTCGACAACGTGCATGGAGCCTCCGCAGACGGGACAGTTCCAGCGGGTGGACGAGCAAGGGTGATCTGCATCATGCGATGCGGTTCGAGCAGAGATATCGACTGAACTTGCGAGCAGCTGGAAGCAGAGTGGCAGCAGCGAGGCGCGTTGCCGGTTGGCGAGGAAGCCGAAGTTGCGGATACGCATGAAGCCGCGTGGCAGCAGGTGGAGCAGGAAGCGGCGCAGGAACTGATCCACCGGCAGGGTCAGGAGCCGCTGCTTGTTGGCGTGCGCGGAGTCTCGCCAGCGGAAGGTGACGTTGCCCTGCTCCATGGCGACCAGTCTACGGTTGGAGATGGCTACACGGTGGGTGTAGCCGCTGAGATAGCGCGGCGCGTGTTCCGGTCCTCCGAAGGGCGGCTTGGCATAGACGACCCAGTCGTGACGGAACAGCGATCGTAGCCATGCGGCGAAGAGGCGTGGCCCCGCAAGGGGTGCGAGGTCGCCGTAGAACGCGAGTCTGTCCTGGCGGAAGGCGGTCTTCAGCGCGGCGACGAACTTGCCGCGAAAGACTCGGCTGAGCACTTTCACCGGCAGGAAGAACGCATGACGAGACGGCATCCAGCGCGTGTGGTCGGCAGCGAGGCCACCGGCGGCGGCCACGCAGTGGACGTGGGGATGATGACACCCACGCCCACAATACCCTGAGCGCGGAAAACGCTCAGGTCCAGGTCTTCTATCCGTTCCATCCACTCTATGGTGTCACTGTTCAGATCCTCCGCAAGCCGAAGCGGGGAGATGGCGCGGTGTCGGTCATCGACCAAGCCGGGAAGCGGCTGAAGATTCCAGTATGGATGCTATCGCCTGATAGCAGCGAGGTAAAGATCAGCGAGCGGGTTTACCTCAGCAAGGAAGCTCTTCTCTCTCTGACTTCGTTGCTCAGGTTACGCGCTGATGAAGATCGCAACCACGATAACCTTCTGCCAACTGCTGTTGACGGATCCAAGGGAGGTCA
>NZ_JQKI01000182.1 GCF_000745965.1 Edaphobacter aggregans DSM 19364
TCAGACGAGAAGAGAACGTCCAACGAACGGACGACCAAGGATAGCTTTTTCCAGAAGTTGTGCAGGGCGGCCCGAGGAGCTTGCTGCTTGTAGCAGCGCTTCTCGTTGTTCAGAACGCGATAACGTGAAGTAGTGCTCAGCCATGACGAGCAGCCCGTCCCACGGCGGTTGCTACCCAAGAGGGCAGTCTGGCAGCGTGCCGCGAGACTTTTTGAAGTTCAGCGGATGGCACCCGTTCACGGATCTTTTCTGCAACGATATTGGCCCTTTCTGGGCCAGCCCACCCCAAGGCACGGACAATCTGCCCTGCAGGTTCCTTCGCAAGGGTCAGTTTCCAAGGGCTCGCATGACGCAGATATACCATTTGCTTGCCCACAGAGAGATTTCGCGTGCGACCAGAGGTGAGATAAACGGCGCGCCTGGGCACCTGCGTGGTCAGGCCAAGCGCGTTTGCCGATGCGGCTTCGGAAGGCACGATCGTTTCACCGCGGACATCAGAAAGCCGCTCGATCAGCGTTTCGACGGCGGGTGCTCGCTTTCCAAATTTCCCCACGACTGGAGCCATATACAACCCGCGACCGGCACGCATGAGCTCTCCGCGCTTAACGAGCCGGGAAAGTGCTTGGTCGATGGCGGCGCGATTTCCAAGGTGTAGCAGCGACTTTGCGGAAAGGGGTGTTCCTTCCGGAAGTCTCGTTGCCTCTGCCAAGATTTGTTCGTTCAGGCGCATCCATCGACCTCTGTCAGAAGTATACCATTGTTTCTGACATACTCCGGCGGACGCCTGTTCAAGCGATCTGCTGAAGCCGCTGGTGAACGCGCTGGGCGATCCGCTCTGGGCGATCCGCTCTGGGATGCGAATGCTTGTGTAGCGGCGCTTTTCACGGGTCGCCTCGTGAACAATTCGGATGCCCCCCGGTTCCCGTTTAAATAGCGGCGGATGGTGTTTTCACTAAAACCCCAACGTCTTGCGAGTTCGCTTACGGAACAATGTTTTTCCATGGAAGCGACACCGAAATGCCTGAGGTCCGATTCGGTGAGCGTTACGGAAGCGGGTTCTTTCTTCGCGGGATTGGAAGGGAATGTTGCCAGACCCGCCCACGCAGGAAAAACTAACCGAAATATCGCAAAGTCTGGGACGCCTTGAAATGGACACTGAAGGGCTATGGGAAAAGGAACTGTCTCTAGACTGGAAGCATTTTGAACGAAAGATCTAGTCTCGTTGGGTAGGTTAGTGCTCTCAGGTCGGCAAGCACTCTTTTTTATTGTGTTCGGTGTCATGATTTTGCTCTCCCGCGCGTTCTAACCGCACTGCAAACCCTGTTCACCGGAACCATCGCGAAAGTGGCAAGCCTGATTGCGATCGTGATTGGCGGCTATGGCTTCGCGCATGGCGAGCCCGGTATCCATCTCCGGATTTGCCAGGAAAATTTTCGTCGGGCAGCGTTCTGACCTTTTAGAGCACTGCTACGGTCGCGTCAAGGCAGAGCCGCGTCAGTGATAACATGTGGACCTGAACTGCGGTAGCGTCCTACTTCTACGGGGGGATCCGCCGGTGGAGGGTCTATCCAGGGTACATCGCCATTCACTACCCACCGACTGGAGCGGAGTATGGCCAACCAAATGCGGGTTCCGTGTGACGGCAATCTGGTTCCCTATGCTGCCAGTTGGGTTGATTCGTCCTACGTCGAGTTTTTCCATTGCCCCAGGTTGTTGCGGCGGCGAGTATGGTAGAAACCTGAAGTCCACGAAACTAAGATTCCTGTCCTATATAGTGTCGTGCATGTTATGGCTCTGCCGTTTCCTTTGTGTCCGGCTTCTGTGTCCCGCTTTTTGCCTGCGCGCATCCTTGCTGGGTTTGCTAGCCAAGCCCAAACAAGAAATCACTCTACTCCGTTCAAACTGGAAAGCCGGGCCTGTTTCGGAACGATGTTGCGAGGAGCCTAGCTATGTTTGAGAACCTCCTGAATCATCAGTGGCTGGCGGCGATTTCGCTATTCGTTTTCATGGCGCTTGCGATTGAGTTGGGATACCGCACTGGTATCAAATTCCGGATCGGGGACGACCAAGACCGGAAGGAACAGATAAATGCTATTGCCGAGGGCCTATTCGTCCTGTTGAGTTTGCTAGTGAGTTTTACTCTGACAATGGCTGTTTCTCGATATGATCATCGGCGCGAGTTGATCGTAAGGGAGGCCGACGCGATCGGAACGACCTACCTGCGCGCCGCAACCCTAGGCCAGCCTTACCAGGGAAATGTGGAGCAATTACTGCGCAACTACGTCGATGCACGAATCGGTTTCTTCGCAGCCGGATCCGACGCTGCCCAAGTTGAACAGGCTGTGAAGCACAGCAACCGTATTCAGCAAGAGCTGTGGGGAAACCTGGTTGCTGTGTCGCAGAGCGACCGGACTTCCATGGCCGTGGCGTCCATGAATAGCCTGAATGAGGTGATCGATCTTGACAGTGAGCGCGTGGCTGCATTGCAGAACCGAATCCCTCCGAAAGTGTGGATGTTGATTATCATCGTAGCCCTGATCGCCGTGTTCACCCGAGGCCTGACGCTGAAGCGCCGCCTCTGGCTGACGTTGGCGCTGGGTCCGATAACCGTTGCGATTGCAGCGGGACTTATCGCCGACCTGGATAACTCGGGCAGCGGACTCATACGAGTGGATCAGGGACCGCTGTATCGCTTGAAAGCGGATATCCAGCCGAAATGAATCTGCTGCATTGTGGTGTCCGCCCTAGTCTGGATTTGAGTCAGTCATGGTGCTCGGAGGTACTGTCACCATGGACCTGAGCACAAGGGGTGTGCTGATTCGCGCACCTCCATCCGCGATGGCGCACGCCGGTGAACTCCATCGCGTGCATGGCCGTGCTTGTCTTCGTGCTGCTGGTGCTGGCCAATGACGGCGTGCACGCACAGGTGCGTATCAACTGCTGTCTAACGCCAGCACCACGCATTACGACGTCGCCTACTATAGTGGCCGTATACACTCACCTCCTATGTCAGGCAGACCAAAATTCTCCTGCACCGCACAGAGATGGGAAAATCGAGAGCACCCTTGATCGCCTCGCTGGCAAAATGAGCCCGGGCCCCGGTCTGAATCGCAAAGATGATAGCTTCTGTGGATTGAGCCATGTCAATCTTTGACGTCACGAGTGTAATGCTCTATTGAACACTCTGTCATCAGATATGTCCGTCGATAGGGTGCTGGCCCCAAACCTAGTATTTCTTCGTCACTGACTTCACTTTTCGTTTCCACTGGCCGATTCCTGGAACGCTACCAGTCCGGCTTCAGCTATCAGCAGATGAAGGCATTCCGCGCTATCAGCCGTTGCCGCACAGCCGCGCTTGGCGGACATCTCGACGTGTGGCACGACTGCGGTTATCAGACCGGCATCTCCTACAACTCCTGCCGCTCACGATGCTGCCCGAAGTGTCAGGCACAGGCCCGACAGCGTTGGCTCGAAGCCCAGGAGCGCGATCTGCTCAACACCGGCTACTTCCACGTCGTGTTCACCGTGCCCCACGAGTTGAACCCACTGGCGCTGACCACACCGGCGGTCTTCTACGACTTGCTGTTCGCGGCCAGTTCACGGACCCTGCTGGAAGTCGCAGCCGATCCGAAATACCTCGGCGCCGAGATCGGATTCCTCTCCATCCTGCATACCTGGAGCCAGAACCTCCTCGGCCACGATCACACTCACTGCGTGGTTCCTGCCGGCGGCCTGTCTCCGGATCATCAGCGCTGGGTTCGTACCCGGCACCCGCGCTTCCTCCTGCTCATTCCCGAGCTGCGCCGCGTCTTCCGGCAGAAGTTCACCGACGAACTGGAGCACCTTCACCGCAAGGGCCTGCTCGACTGTGCCGGTCCCGCGGCCGATTTCCAGGACCGGGCATGGTTCTCGGAGTTGCTCCATCAACTGCGCCACAAGAGGTGGGTCGTCTACGCCAAGCCGTCCTTCGGCGGACCCGCACAGGTGCTGCGCTATCTCGGCCGTTACACCCACCGCATCGCCATCTCCAACCATCGCCTGCTGGCATTCGACGGAGAGCGCGTCACTTCCGCTCGCCGCAGTGGTGTTCCAGTTGTCGGTAAGGATGGGTTGGGTGATCAGGTACCAACCCTTTTTCATGTTGTAGTTGACGAAGTCATTTGAGTCACGGGCACCGGACTGTCCTGCAAGATGGAAAGAAACAACATGCCTGTAGTGTCGCCATGAAAAGGCAGGACCTCGTCGTAATTCATGCTTGAACTTCTAGTCGAATCTGGCGCTTCCACTGCTGGTTGCTGCAAGACCGCTGATGCTAGTGTGAAATTCATCATCGTCGTCTGTCGCTGAAGGCAACTGGTGGATGCTGATTCCACGTTGATGAAAGATGCGCTTCGCCACGGCGACCGCAGATATGGCATTCGCCCGGCCGGAATAAAACGCCAAGAGCGTGATGATCTCGGACAGTTCGCCGGGTTTTACACCATTGTTCATAGCCAACGCGAAGTGATACGGCATCTCGATGGTCTGTATGCGAGCAATCAAAGCCGCCACCGTAACGATACTGCGGTCACACGGCGAAAAGCTCGGGGCCGTTGCCAAAGACCATCGAGCAGTGTGCCCTTCGAATGTGCTCCAACGCCGGCGAGACCGCTCTGATGGGCATGTCACCGGGATGGAGGCCGCGAAGTTGCCAAATATCCCGACTAATCTGGAGGCTTGTTCACATCACGCGCCGCCCAGGCACAATCAACTCCCGAATTTCTTTGCCTTGCCGGATGGTTATAGTTGCACCCTCGCAGATTTGCTCACTGATCAAGATCGGTTGTATCGCTCGAAACAGCGCCTCAGCGTCTTCGCCGTAGAGAATGAGTGTTGTGCTTTCTGGGATCGTAACGCTGCCGCTACAGAAGCCGGCGTTCTGACTCTCCGCCGCATCCATCAGGTCGACAGCCAACTTGGCTGAATCTTGTCTGCCGTACCAGTTTCCCGGTCGGCTTCCGTAACCGATTTCGACTAAAACGGACCCTTTAGCTTGATATATGAGGGAACTCAGATCGCGATCGACCTGCGCAACTTCGTCCCTTGCGGCGTTCACCGATGCCAAGCGATCTTCTGCCAAGATGACCTCCACCCTGCCTAGCCGTTTGAGAGCGGCAATCTCCTCTTCCAAGTTCTCTACGATGGATTCAAAACTGGGGCTCGGAATTCTCTTGCGTTCAGCATGCGAGCGTTGGAACATTTCTACGGCTTCAGCATCGCGTCCTTCATCTTTGAGGATTGATCCACGCGTTTCATACGCTGACGCGAGACTGGAAACACCTTCTTGCCTGTCCACCTTCGCCAGTTCGATTGCCCGATCTAACAGCTTGTGAGCTTCAGCAAAGTTGCCCATCTTCCTGTAACAATTGGCCATGTTATTCAGGAGCCTGCTAATGAGGAAGTGTGGCGTCGAGGGAGACTGCTCGCGCACATGCAAAGCCTTCCTGTAATGCTCCAACGATTAAGCGTAGCGACCGTTTTCGGAGCATAGAATTCCCAAATTGCTCCACGCAGTCGTGGCGGATTCAAAGTGTGCTTTGGTTTCGTAATACGCTGTCGCTTCCCCGTAGAGACTTTCAGCTTCTGAAGGAGAGCTTTTCCGAAGAGCGTTGCCGAGGGTTATCAGAACCCCTGGCAGGCGCGGATCGCCCGGATAATCGCGCAATATCTTCAGCGCAGCCCTCGCGGGTATAGCTGAGTGGTCCTTTAGTCCCATCAGTCCATAACACTGACCTACGAACGCCAGCGCCGTTACCATCTCGGTGGGATCGTTGCTCTCCGAATCGTTCTGAATGAGCCGTTCCCAGAACGGAAGGGCGCGGCGGTATTCCTGAAGCCTCATGAGGACTCTCGCCACTGGGTCCTGCAGAGCAACGGCTTCCAATCGGTCTGAGTGTTCGTCCAGCAGAGTCATAGCAGATTCGTGCAACTTCTTCCCCTCTTCCGCCTTGCCGAGACGGTGCCGCAATACGCTCATGTGGCACTGCACCAGCAGAGCAAAGCCGATAGCTCGGTCTGGGGGCATCGAGCGAGCTTGTTTATCGGCCATGCGAAACAGCAACTCGGCTTTCTCGAAGTTGCCAGATTGCATGGCGTCAATGCCTTGGTAAACGCAACCGAGGCACATGTCGACAGGATCAAGCGTCATATTATTTCCATTGGTCTCGCCCTCCAGTTGGCTCTGCAGGGTACGAAGTACTACAAGGACGACGACCTCAACAAAAGATCATAGCGCCTACTCGCAAAGCGGCACCCTTATCTAGAGAGCGATAGATAGAAGGAAGACCGAATCGGCCTGGGAAGATAGCTTTGCGCAGCGGACGTTGACACGGGTCACATTATGAACTCTCGAAGAGCTGGGAATCAAGCTTGCTGAGCATCTTGCGCAGCTTGGCAATGGTTGCATTGGTTGCCGTTTCCCCGATAATTGCCATTTCATCAGCGCGAGTGAATTCCGATATATCAAAGGACGTCACGTCGGGCGCGACCACAAAGTCTGCGGGCTGCACCCCAACGGAGTTCATGTTGAAGCCTTGAATCATGTTCTGTCGCATAATCACTTGAATTGTCGAGAAGAAACGGTTGCTGCGCGAATCCCTGCGGGAGCGGATTCCTAGAAAATCTCTCTCCAGCTTTGCCGTCACGCTCGATGCGATAACAAAGTTGCATCCCTTGGCTACCAGCACGTTGGCAGGAATATTGTTGAGCAACCCGCCGTCCACCAGCGCTCGGTCTGATTCAAAGATAGGAAGCGAAAGGGGAGGGAGATTGATGCTTTCCAGGATACTCATCGTCGCGTCGCCAACCTCGCGCACCACTGGTTCTCCTTCGAAGAGGTCGACGGCGACCGTAAACATCGGAAGATTCAATTGTTCCATCCTGGCTCGCCCTATGTATTTCCGCAGCATGGTCTCGAACTGATTTCTTCTGTACTTGAAGAGCAAATACCAGTAGCCGCCACCGGGCAGCTGTCGAAACAACCACGAGGGCATCAAATCGGTCTTGAAGACCTGAGTCGCATACTCGGGATCTAAGCCAGCCGCGTAGATGGTGCCGGTCATCGCCCCAGCACTCGTACCCGCCAGCATGTCGACGTAGATGCCATGCTGTTCAAGCGCTTTGAGCACTCCAAGATGAGCCATACCGCGAGCTGCGCCGCCTCCCAGTGCCAAGCCGATCTGGACGCCTCGCAAATGATGAACGATGCGTTCGAATCCGTGCTGCAGTAAACTGCCTTGATTTGCTCGAGGAGCGTCAAATGAAAGCTTGAAGTCTCGTTCGGCGAGTTCATACAACTCCGGTACATAGGGAGCCATTGGGGTGTTGCGGTCGAGAAGCCACACAACCCGGAGCTTGTCTCGCCATCTGGGTACGCTCTTCACCAGCACTTGGAGAAGATGTACCGCTGCACGCGCATCCTGCGGCCGAACACACCAGAGCACTATGTCGACGTAACTCATAAACCGCTTCATTACCTCTTCTGAATGATCCGCACGAATATCAAACAGAAGTCGCCTATGCGCGGCCCATTCCTTGATAAGGTCTTGTCGCTCCTCGACATCTCCAACAAGCAACTTAAAGGGGAGGTCTTCGTCGGGCTTCCATTGCTCGTCGTCGCCGAGAATAGATGGAGACTCGCCCAGGTCTCGAAGGCGACGTGCCAATCGACCAACGAACGGACGGCTCGCCTCCGAGTGATGCACAACACCCACGACGGCTGGCTTCGGAAGCGAACGTTCTACCATCACGAATCGTTTGAATACGCTGGCTGCCAATCGAAACATCGCGAGTTGAAAGTCTGCATGCTTCGCTGTCAACTGAAGCAGGTTCGATAGTGTCAGTCGAATTGCTGTGGAAGGTTCATTAGCCTGGACGTGCAAGTAAGAGCGATCCGATAAACCGAGGGAAAATAAGCCTATAACAGCCCCTCGAGCAAAAGTATCCTGCTGCATCTCTTTGCCCAGAAAATCGTAGAGCGTTGCCTGCATCCGGCCCGTGATGAGGAAGTACACGTGGGTAATCTCTGATTCGGCCTCAATGACCACCTCTCCGGCGTGAAACGCGATCCAATCAGCGGCATTCGTGATCGCCGTCAGCGTGTCCTCGTTGAGTTCCTTTGCCCATTCGAGCCGACGAAGCTCTATCTGAAGTCGCTCAGTTGTTGGAGAAGCTGGTTTTTCGCCCCTGTTATCCATCTCGTTCTCCTTGAATGAGGCAGCCCAAGCTCGGCGAAAGGCTTGCCGGAATGTGAGTCGCAGGCGTGGATCCAACTTGCACGCTTATTCGGTATTTCCCTCCCAGTCACTCACGGTCAACCATTATCATCCGAATTTCTAGGTGTTGCATCAGGCCCCAGATCACACCTGTTGAACAAAGCTGGAGTTCCGAAGGTGAACAATCCCATGGCGTTAGTCCGCAACCAATCTTGAAGTTAGCGTCTAGGAAGATCGTGTCGAGAAGCGGTCTCCGCCTATGATCCCCAGCCTGTTTGTCACTGGGGAGACTCCTAGTTGCCTCGCCTTGGTCCCACTTGTACCGTCAAACTGAAGAGGTGCCTACATTGACTTCGCCAATCCCATGGAGGGTCACGATGAAGCAAATGGCCCGACTGATCATTCTCATCATTATCTTGCTCTTCCCGTTCGAGTTGGTTATTACTCAAGCGCAACCGACTCCGAACAAGGCGGCCTCTCCCAAAAAGACAAAAAGCGAAACCCTGGAGCTTGGCAAATCCTATACCTCGTTGCGCCCTGAACAAAAGCAACTGGTAGACGACTTCATTCGCCGTTATAACGCCACCACCGGAAGCAACCGTGTGCCTCAAGAGGCCTACGACAACGGCCGACTGTCCGTCCGCACCACGTTTGACGCCGTGACCCATGCGCTGCTGAACGCCAAGATGACGGATGCAACTGGCAAAAGCCTGGGGCGAGCGATTGATCTGGTGGAAGCCGTTGACGAAGTGCTTGGAGAGGAATCCGGCGTAGGTGGTGACCGCCAGTTCCGCATGTATGTGTACCTGAAGGACAATGCGGTTGACATTCTCAGCCGCAGCCAGGAGTTCTTTCGCGATAAGGACAACACTGTTTATCACGGGGGGTTTCCCATTTGTTACAGGCTGAAAAACGGACCTCCCTCGATTCAGTTCTCCATTTCGCGGGACCATAAATTGTCCGACGTTGATGTCGACTATCGCGCTTCGGGCTTTCCTAAGGGCTTGGTCAATGGACACTTGTCCGCTGCCAACTCGGATGT
>NZ_JQKI01000183.1 GCF_000745965.1 Edaphobacter aggregans DSM 19364
CATGCCTTGTCCGACCCGGTACGGGCGGCGATCTATGCAGATATCGTAGCTCAGGAGTGCTCGCATAACTGCTCGATGTTTCTGACCGTTAGCGACAAGGCAATTCCGAAGTCTACCCTCTCACAACACTTCAGGGCACTTAGAGAGGCGGGGCTGATCCGTGGCGAACGGCGCGGCGTGGAGATGCACAACACCTCACGTTGCGCGGAGATCGAGGAACGCTTCCCAGGGCTGATCCGGGCGATCGTCAACGCGCATACCATCCAATCTACGGATGAAGCTCGAGCAAAGAAACTTGCTGCGAAGCGATCGTCCAGGCGCAGCGAAAAGTAAGTGGAAAGCTGCGGCCATCGCTGAGCTGAGCACTCGCGAGACGAATTACTAACGACAAGTCGGTTTTGTCGGAAGTGACCTCCTGGCTGGTACCATGCCAGGCATGAACAAACTTGCGCCATTCCTCTGGTTCAATGACAACGCCGAAGAAGCCGCCGAGTTTTACCTGAGCGTCTTCCCGCACGCGCGCAGGCTCGATGAGCTGCGTTCCAAAGGCGTCGGTCCCTGGCCCGTGGGCAAGATTGCCACAATTACAATCGAGCTTGAAGGCCAGGAGATGGTCTTTCTCAACGGCGGCCCCGCGCATCAGCTCAACCCCGCCTTCTCGTTCTTCGTCCGCTGCGACTCCCAGGAAGAGATCGACAGCTACTGGGGCAAGTTGATCGAAGGCGGCAAACCCATGGCCTGTGGCTGGCTCACAGACCGCTTCGGCCTATGCTGGCAGATTGTGCCACGGAATATCGGCGAGTTGATCAGTCACCCCAAAGCCATGGAAGCCATGATGGGGATGATCAAGATGGACCTGTCCGCGCTGGAAGCCGCCGCGCGCGAGAACTGAGAGCCTTCTCTAGTCTTTTCCAGTCAGAACCTTTGCTGGTTTGAGACTGGTGCGGGGTGTTGGATTTCGAATTTCCGCTTCTCAATAGCCCAGACTGGTATCGGGAAGTCGACTTGGGTTCATGAATCCGTTGCGCGAACATGTGAACCGCCGAGTATTGGGGATCGTGGGATCAGCAATCCCTGGCCCCAAAGCCAACCATTTCGCATTTTCGACATGATCTGCCACGGCCGCAGAAGTTTTAGCCCTCCGAAGAAGGGGTTCGCTCACCTTGTCGAGGAGAGTGCAGCACACCGGAAAACCTGCCGAGATGTTCCAAACGGGCAGAGGAGTTACACTGCTGTGACCGAACGGCGCAAGGGAGAAAACAGAGAACATGCCGTCTTCAGAAAAAGACCGGTTGGCTGCTGAGGCCGTGGACTGCTGGGAGGATTTCCAGGAGCGCCTATCCTCAGATAACCGGAATATCCCATCCAGCAGTTTCAAGCATTTTGGTCGGCAACAAAACGCTACGTCGAATTGACGAAGTCTGATTCTCTGATTCACAAGAGTGTCGCCGCCGCGGTCCACGGACTCGTCGATTTCCTTGGTGCGGAACGTGAACGGGTTCCAGACGACGTTCTGCGGGATGCTGAACGCTTGGAGTGCCTCCTTTTTAGCGGACATGACCCGCACTTCGAGGGCAACGAACCGCCAGGATTGTGAGGCGGTGGCATTCTCGCTGAGTGGGAAGGCGATTATGCACTCGTGGAGAACTCCGGAGGCGAGGCAGTTTGAAAATCGCTTGCGCAATCGGCGTTTTCCGTTACTGATCCGTGGAACGCCTGTTCTGTCGACAAGTGACTCGGAGGATCTCCTTCAATTGAGCATTGATATGACTTATCATCCGAGTCGCCGATCATCCAGAGCGAAATGCCGTTTCCTCTTGCGTACGCCGAGTTCATGCTACTTTTTGCACACCGAATAGACTCTTTCGCCGCTGTAGCGCATAGTTTTCCAGAAGCGGGCAGAGTCCGGCATTTTAGACTGTCTTTGACCGTCTTAGTCCTATGTCGCAAAAGCAAAACAAGAGGAATGGTCCAGCGTCGAGCGCAGCCCCCAATGTGGGGGGCGCGCGGCTGTTGCCGGAAGAGATTGAACGGGTACGGGAGTTGATCGCCGGCAGACATTCCAAGTCCGCTCTGCAACTTGCCAAGGATCTCTACAAGCGCTGCGCAACGGCGGAGTCGGAAGCCCTGCTGACCGATGCCTACAAGGCTCGCGTCGACGATCTGCTCAGGCTGGGAATGACCGTGGAGGCCAAGACTCTGCTGGGGATTGTGCGGGAGCGGTTTCCCTCAGCCATGCCGCGATTGACGGAACTCGTCCGGGAGATATGCGCGCAGGATGGCAAGTTGGAGGATGTCGTCGCACCGCTTGCCGACCGAGAGCTTGCGGCCGAAGAACGCGACCGCATTGAGACCTTCATCCGGCAGCGGATCTGGGATCTGCCCGCTCTGGCCGCGGTTTCGTCCCTGCCGCCGGAGCATTCCCTGCGCACGGCTGCATCGGCGCTGGCGGCTGCGTTCGAGGCGGTGACCAGGGGGCCGGTGGAGGACGCGGTTCTGGCGCTGCCGGAGGTGTCGCGGCGCAGCCCGCTGGCTCCGTGGAAGGCTCTGATCCGGGCGATTGCCTGCTACCACCGGTGCGAGGATGAAGAATGCGGCAGGTGGCTCCAGACGATTTCGATCGATTCCGTTCCAGCGCGCCTGCTTCCTACATTCACCGCCATGCTGAAGCCGAAGCCTACGGCCGGAACCGATTCCAAATCAAGCCTGGCCGGGCAAAAGCTGATTGCCGCGGCTGGAGATCATGGCGCGGCTTTGCGTTCCGCCCTGACGGATCTGGAAGATGCGCTGCAGGCAAAGAAGAAGAAGCGGATTCTCGATGCGGCGCGGACCGCGATGACGGCAAGTGATCATTGCGGCGGCGTGGTAACGCGGGAACGCCTGCGCCAGCACATTGCGGTGCGCGGTGTGACGCAGCACATCCCGCTGCCCTCCATCAACGCGGCCCTGGGCGGCGCTCCGCGGCTGGACGCTTACTACTTCCGGCTCTTGGCAAGGACTCTGGAAAACCAGCAGAATATGGATTCCTATGCGGAATCGGTTGTCGTATGGTCGGAATTCCGCCGCGCGGCCCTCAATGAAAAATGGTTTGCCCCCGGGGGTCTGGAAGATAGCATCCTCTCGTTGCACATGGGGGAGTTAATCGAGAGAGTCCCTGCGGAAATCATCCAAGATCTGAAGCAGGAGATGGCTTCTTACCGGAGTCCCGGCAAGCGGAACCAGGAGGAGGGTGAAGTGCCTTCTCCGGGGACGCTGTATGAACGCGCCTGCAAGGCCGACCCTCATCCGGAAGCCTTCCAGGCATGGTTGAACTGGGCGCGTAAGCACGGTCCCTGGCAGGTGGCCGACAATGTTGCCGAGCAATGGCGAAAGGCGAGGACCGCGGATATTCAACCTCTGCTTTACCTGATGGAATCCGCGGAGAAGCGCAACGCATTCAACAAATCGTTGAAGTATCTGGGGGAGGCGGAACATCTCGACGGACTGAATCCTGAGGTGCGGCGGGCAAGGCTGCGGCTGTTGCTTTCCGCGGCCTTGCGGCATCTGCAACAGCGCAAGGCTCACTTGGCGCTGAGTGGAATCGAGCAGATCGAGACAGTGCCCGAGGTGCGGCCAGGAGAGATTGCCGCACTGGCCGCGGCGCTACGCTGGTGCGCAGCCGCAGTTGGCCGTGAAGAGGCCGTCCAGGACGAACAGGAAGCGTGTCTGAACACGTTAATGAGCAGCGTAGCCGCGCATCTGCTGATGGCAGCTGTGGCAGACAAGGCAGAGATAGGCCCCGCGGCCTCGTTGAAGGCTTTGAACGTTGCCAGGCTCCCTGCCGACGAACTGCTGGCCGGCGTGGCCAGGGCCCGCGCTCTGGGCGAGTGGGCGGGTCTTCGCATCGCGCTGCCGCGTAAATGGATTGATCCCCTAATTGCCTCGCTGAAGATGCCCAACTGCCCTCTGGATGCCGGGCAAATGCTGGTTCTTGGCGAGGCTGCCTTGGACGGCTATTCAGCGGAACTGGGATATGCCGTCTCGGCAGCAGGACTGGCCAAAGGCGGAGCGAACGCAGAGTTCCTGTTCCTGCGCGCCCGCTCTCTGCCATTCTGGGCCTCATTCAGGCGGGAGGGCTGTTTGACGGCATCGCTGGAACTGGCCAGGCGGGAGCGCAACACCGGACTGGCAGGAAGAATTCTGGATCATCTGAACGGGAAGAACGGGAAGAAGGATGGCGAACGCAAGCGCTGGAGGCCTGGATTCGGAATGGGAGGCGACCCAAGGATTGCCAGCCGGGCGGTCTCACCGGAGTTGCTCGGCAAAATTCTGGAGGAAGAGCAGACGCTGGAGCAGTTCCCCGGCGACGACATCGATCAGGAGCCGAAGTACGCAGAGGAGCTTGGCTATTCTTCTTGCGACTGCCCAAAATGCCGGGCAAGACGGGGCGAGCCGGTGGAGGATGGCGAGTTCTCCGACAATGAAGAGGACGATAACGATGACTTCGATGATAGCGACGAAGACGAAGAGGTATTCGATGGAGCGCCACCTCCCACTTTGAAGCAAATGGCGGAGAGGCTCGAGCAATTACTAAGTTCTCTGCCTCAGCCGCTTGCGCGAGCGGTGGCGCAACAGTTGAAGAAAGCGACGGCTGACGGCGAGAATCCCATTGATGCAATTCAAAGGATCATGGGCACAGCCTTCCCGAAGCTGGGATCGCCAGCGCATTCGCAGAATAACAAGAAGGCGAAAGCTGCCAGAGTTCCGCCGCCGGAACAGAGCCGTTTGTTTTAGGGTGAAACGATGAACCTGAGCGCGTTGCCGATTCCCGATCCGTATGCTGTGCTGGGCCTTGGCCCCGGTGCGGAGGACGAGCAGATTCGAGCCGCCTATCTGGCCAAACTCAAGCAGTTTCCGCCGGACAGGTCTCCAGCCGAGTTTGAGCAGGTACGCGACGCATACGAACTTCTGCGCGACCGGCGCAGGCGCGCACAGCACACACTGTTTTCAGTAAATCCGGAAGCTCGTCTGGAATCCCTTTTGGACGGTATGGACAACGATAGAAAATTCGTCGGCCCCGGCCCATGGCTGGCGGTACTCAAGGAAAGATAGATGGAAATGGAAGAAGATAACTCCACCCCAGGGTTTTCACCTGAAGCGCGGGAACGGATTGTCCGCGGCTTCGAGGCGTGGCTTGATCGCGCGATAGCGGATGAGCAACCGCCGCAAGGATTGACCGCCGGGTTGCTCGCTGCGCTTGAGAACGGCGATCCGCTTCCGCCGCTCGAGTGCGAGCAGCCCGGCAGCAGCGGTTGCGACCTTTATTCTCTGTGGGCGGCCATGACCGCGCTTACGCAGGAAGTCCGGCTTCAGGGTCGGACCTTCAAGCAATTGAATGAAACCCTCATTCAGAACGCGCAGAGCCTGGAAGCAAGGGGCGGCGGGGAAGATGCACCGGCCGAACAGGCTCGAATCCGGCAGGCCGAAGCCCCCCAGCCACGGAAGCAGGGGATTCACTTCCCCCTCAATGTTCTGCTGGATCTGCGCGACCGAGTGGAGCGGGGAGGGAACACCGCGCGCAACGCCGCCGAAGAGTTGGCTCCAAAACGGTTGCCGCGATTGGCGCGCTGGCTGGGTGTAGGCGCCAGATACGCGGGCCACACCCAGGAGATTCTCGCCGCGCTCTCCCACGGCTACAGCCTCACCTTGGACAGTTTGGACGAGGCGCTTGTGGGCTCGAGCGTGAGCCGAATTGCATGCCTGGGGCAAATCTTCGATCCGCAACGGATGACGGCTGTCGATATCGAAGAAACCAGCTCCATGCCCCAGGGAACTGTCGTCGAGGTCTACCGCAACGGCTACGAATGGAACGGAGAGGTCTATCGCACCGCCCAGGTCAAGGTGGCGCGCAACCCCGAGAGGAAATCTGAATGAGCGATTTAGGCGATTTGATTGTTGGCATCGATCTGGGTACGACGAACTCAGAGATAGCGGCCTTCGTCGATGGCAGAGTGACAATTCTCGGCTCGGGCAACAAGAATATGCTGTCCTCAGTGGTGGGTCTTTCCCCGTCGGGAGATCTGCTAGTAGGGGAAGCAGCGCGCAACCAGTTGGTGCTCTATCCCGACCGCACGGTTCGCAGCATCAAGCGCAAGATGGGCAGCGACGAGACCGTTACGCTGGGAGACCGCCAGTTTACGCCGCAGGAGATCTCGGCACTGATTCTGCGCGAGCTTGCATCTTGGGCCAGCCAGCAACTCGATCGGCCCGTTGCAAAGACGGTCATTACCGTACCCGCCTATTTCTCCGATGCTCAGCGCCAGGCTACGCGCGAGGCCGCAACCCTGGCAGGTCTGGAGGCGGTCCGCATCCTGAATGAGCCGACGGCCGCAAGCCTGGCGTATGGAGAAGGCAGCCATCATACCGCCATGGTCTACGATCTGGGCGGCGGTACTTTCGACGTCTCCATTGTCTCGCTCGAGGGTGACATCACCGAGGTGCTTGCCAGCCATGGCAACAATCGCCTGGGCGGCGACGACTTCAACGACCTGCTTGTCGAGCATCTGCTCCGCGAATTTCAGTCGCAACACGGAATCGATCTGCGCAGCGGCCATCCGGTGGCCCGCGCGCGTATCTGGTGGGCCGCCGAGGAGGCCAAGCGCCGCTTGAGCTTCGATCCGGAGGTGACCGTTCGCGAAGAAGCCCTGGCCACGGTCGACGGCAAACCACTACATCTGGAACTGGAAATCGCGCGCGAGGAGTATGAGGACATGATCCGCCCCCTCGTCGAGCAGACGCTGGGACATATGTCCAAGGCACTTGCCGATGCCGGCAAAGGCCCCTCGGAGTTGGATGCGATTCTTCTGGTTGGCGGCTCGACGCGCACGCCGCTGGTGGCGCGGATGATCGAGGAACGCACCGGCTTGACGCCGCGGGAAGAGATACATCCAGACCTGTGCGTTGCCCTGGGCGCAGGTGTCATGGCCTCGCGAATCGCCGGCCACGAGGTCGAACGGGTGCTGGTCGACGTTACTCCGTACTCATTCGGCGTGTCCTTCCTTGGCGATCGGGGCGGCGTCTCTTATCCGCACTGCTACAAGCCGATCGTCCGGCGCAATACGCCTCTTCCCGTCACCCGCAGCGAGCGCTTTTACACCAGTCATCCATACCAGGAAGAAGTCGATGTCCGCGTGTATGAGGGCGAGGATGAGGATGCGCTGCGCAATATCCTGGTCGGCGATTTCACCATCAAGGGCCTGACTCCCATGCGCGATTTCAATGAAGTGATTTGCCGCATGAGCCTAGATCTGGACGGCATCCTCAACGTAACCGCGATTGAGAAGAAGTCAGGATTATCCAGGCACATCACCATCGCCCGCGCCCTCGAAGCCAAGAGCGAAGCCGAGATTGCCGCCGCCCGCAAACGTCTCGAAGCCCTCTACGCCACCCGGCAGAACGGCGATTTCGACGATGAGAACGACGACGAGATTGCGCAGCAGATCGAGGGCCAGGTTGATTTCACAGTGCATCCTGCGCCGAATGAACCTGCTGTTGCCGAGGACGATTGGAGTGCAGCTGAGGACGAAGGCTGGAAGATGATCGAGCGCTCCCGCCTCCTACTCGACAAAATCCACGATGAAGACCGCGAGGAAGCGATCGACCTGAATCAGGCGATCGAATCCGCAATCGAGGATCACGATGTCGGCGCACTCAAGCAGGCTGTTCACGATCTGCGCGAAATGCTGTTCTTTGTCGAGGGCCGCGCATGAAGGATGATCTTCGTAGCCCGGTCGCCTGTCCAGTCTGCCGGGCTCGTTTTCGCAGCTCGTCTCTGTGCTCTCGTTGCGGCGCCGACCTCACCGCGCTGATGCTGCTGGCAACTCACGCCTACGTCATGCGCCAGGCCGCCCGGCAATCGCTCAGGCAGGGCGATTGCCAAGCTGCACTGGCCTCCGCTCAGGCAGCACAGCGATTGCATTCAACCGTAGAAGGCAGTCTCCTCAGCGTTATCTGTACCACAGCAGCCAACCCACTTTCCGGGCAACCTCGGAGGCCAGCTTGAGCCATTGCCGATCCGCATTGTGCGCAACCGTGTTACGCAAAACTGCGTAATGGGCTCTCGGTTGGTGCAAATAATGCTCACAGTGGCGTTCACCGGAGCAGGAATGGGGCCCAACTGCATTGAAATCCGCGGAACTTCCTACAAGCCCTAGGACTTCTGGAGAATCTTCTGGACGACAGACCCGCCGATCGGCTATTGCTCAGGATCAGGTCTCCGATCCCTTCGTTAAAGTAGGATTCAAGTTGATCGGGACGGACCGGAATGAACGTGACCTGTACGTGTTGTCGGCCGGTATGCAACTTCTGATTTACGAATTGCTCGAAGTCCCGCAACGCCTCTAAGAAGATGCCTTCCGGCTTGCCATTCACATAGAAAAAGCTGGAGTGGCTTTAGAGGATAAGCGCCCGAAGGGTCTGGGCTTTCACCATCGCATCCAGGTCGCCTGTACGGCGCTGGAAGTTCAATGGCAGGCCAACGTCAGGGGATTGGGGCGCACGTTGACTTGTCTGGGTTGAGCCTGCTGGCCGAATGCCGCCATGGTCGCGCACAGAGCCACGCATTATCATGAGAATCTACCGCAGCGCCGAAGGTACCCCCTTCCATTCCACCGCCCGTGAAGCCCGTCGTAATCGGAGAGAGCGGCTTCCCGTTGGGCGCGAACTTTGTCGCGTGGCCCTGCCAGAGCGAATCCTGCCCTTGCCAGCCAACGGTGAAATTGTCACCGACCCAGAGGTTGCCCTCGCTGTCGAACATCGCCTTGCCACCCGCAACATACCCGCCGCCCGTGAACTTGAGCGGAAGTACCCAGGCACTGGGAACCCAGTTGAGGTAGGGCATGTACGAGACTAGAAAGAAACAGAATCTCGATTAGGCTGCCGAGGGCGTGATTTGGACGTTGAATCCCAAGTTCTTCAAGCGGTGGATGAGGTGAAGGGCTTGCTTGTCTTTGGCGCGACGGTTGAAGTGGTTAGCGCCGAGATCCTGGTAGAGGGTTCCAGACTTGAGCATATGGTAAGCGGCAGTGAGCAAGGAGGAGGCTACGGCTCCGATAGCTTTTTTGGGGCCGCGGCGGCTGCGCAGGCGGTGGTATTGGGCCTGGAAGTAGCTGTCCTTGGTGCGCGCGGCCGCCCAGGCGCATTGCACTAGAGTGGTCTT
>NZ_JQKI01000184.1 GCF_000745965.1 Edaphobacter aggregans DSM 19364
CATAGAGGACATGGTTTGTTTTCGAACGCGCAACATAGAAACCGCCGTCTGGTATCGGACCGTCATAGTCCGGTGGCAGGATCAGATACTTGCCCCCTTCTCCACGGTCGGGGCCAGGAGCACCGATGTCGATGATCCAGCCGAACCACATGTCGTTGAGAGTGCCAAGGGCCATTGGGGGCACCTCGATGACCAACGGGCCTTTCGTCACGTCGAGAGTGGCGACAGTGTAGATGGTATCGGCATTGGCGGTGAGAAAGAGCGAGTTCGAGTCCATCAACTCGGAGAAGATGACAATCGTGTTGTCTTCGGCCCCAATGCTGTGAAAGCCCTTGCGAATGGCATACGCCGATGCACCCGAAAAGCTGTTCATGAACGCATCGACGCCGCGCACGTAGAGGAGATTGTCGTAGACCTTCTGGACGGTGGCTGCGCTGGGCGCACCGTCTCTAAACTCGAGCGTGCCTATTGCTGTGTCAACTTTGTCCGGAGTGGTGAGGATGGCCGGAGTTGGTGTCGCTGTCTTTTGCCCCTGCGCAGAGGGGATAGCAAACACTGTCGCGGCAATCAGAACCGAGATCGTTAGCGTGGCTTTAGCTATGAGTGATTTTCCAAACAGCATCTCTTTCACCTCTTCCTTTCGGTACCGCCTTACGGGGCCCTAACAGCAAGAAGACAGAGATTATGGTGCGCGCTCGACGCGAGGCTGGCTTGATAAGTGATGCGCCTAGTATTGTGCACCCAGGGCTAAGGTGTGACAAGTGCTGGCTTCCTTGTAGTCGCATGTTAGCAAGTGCCCTTACGCACTCAACTGGCGATAACAGGCTTAGCACCAGTCGACAGCGAAAGCCATTTGTCCGACTACGTGCAACTATCTCTTGAGATATGGGTTGCGCAATTGGACGGACCGCAATTAGTAGTTTGTCACTTGTGCAGTTTCTGTGTGACGACAATAATTCAATGCGTGATAACAAAAATCGGGCGTGTGCCATCGTACGCGCTGACTGAGCTGGTTTGAGGAGAAGGTGAATGCCCAGAGCCTCAACTTCGCACCGCCGATCCTTCGCATTCGTTCTACTTTTATTTGCTCTTCCTCTACTGATTACCTGTGGCAAGAAAACCTCACTCCCAACCACAACCGAGCAGGTAAAACAGGCGGCTCCTACTGCGCCCCCATACTCACCAGACGAACCGCCTGCGCCGTCAAACGGCCTCGTGCTTCCAACCAGCTTTGACCGTGACACCCGTGATCTCGATGCAATGGCGCAGCGGCGCAATATCCGTGCTCTGGTCATCCTCAACCCTATCTCGTTTTTCCCCGTGAGCGGTATGCGAACCACATCTTGTGCGGTGCAGGGTGAGGGAGCACAGTTGTGAGATGAAAGAGGCAACGGAAGCGTGGACGAAGTGGCGTGGGTTGGTTTCGGAACAGAGTCAGAGCGGTCAGAGTGTGGCGGCGTTTTGCAATGAGCGCGGGCTGCGGGCCTGGCAGTTCTACGAGTGGAAGAAGCGGCTGCGGGAGTCCGAGACGGCCAAGTTTGTAGAAGTGCAGGTTGCGGCACCTGCAGAGCCGGTGCGACCCGCAGGGACACGGAGCCACGCGATTGAGATCCGTTCAAAAGAGGGCCGCAGTCTTGTGGTTGAGCCTGGATTCGAGGCGAGTCATCACACGGGTCTACGAACTAAGTACGGAGCAATGTTTGTGCCCCTGCTGTGGTGTCGAGCGTCGTGAAATAGGTGCCGACGAGAGTTGGCAGGTTGAGTATTTGCCTGGCCACTTCGAACGGATCCATCATGTGCGCAAGAAGTATGCCTGTCCCGGTTGCGAGAGCAACGGCGACAGCCCGCGGATAGAGATGGCGGCCAAGCCGGAGACGGGGATCGACAAAGGGATGGCAGGACCGGGTTTGCTGGCCTACATCGTCACCAGCAAGTTCTCCGATTACCTTCCGCTATACCGTTTGGAGGATATCTTCGCGCGGCAGGGGTTCGAGATCTCTCGCGCCACGCAGTCGGTCTGGTGCGGCGATATGGCCGACCTGGTTGAGCCGTTGTACGAGTTGATGGCCGAGCGGGTGCGGGCCTCGCACGTGGTGGCCACCGATGACACCATCATGCCGATGCTGAGCAAGGGCAAAGCAGCCAACGCGCGGATGTGGGTCTATGTGGGCGACGATGCCCATCCTTACAATGTCTTCGACTTCACGCTGCATCGGGGCCGCGACGGACCGACATACTTCCTGAAGGATTACCGGCAGGTTCTGCTGGCTGACGCCTACGGCGGGTACAACGGAGTGGTGGCCGGCAACGAGATCATGCGCGCCGGGTGCTGGTCGCACGTGCGACGAAAGATCATCGAGGCGGAAAAGACCGCTTCTGAAATCGCGCGGGAAAGCGATCGAAATGGTGCGTGCTCTTTACGCAGTCGAGAAACAGGCCAGCGATTTTTCCATAGCAGAGCGTCTCGATCTGCGCCAGAAGCAGTCGGCGCCGATGCTAGCCCGTCTGCACGAAAAGCTTCTTCTCTGGAAAGAGCAACTGCTGCCCAAGCATCCCATGGCCGAGGCGGTGAACTATGCCCTCGGTCAGTGGGATGCGTTGAGCGTCTTCTGTTCAGATGGCGCGGTGCCGATCGACAACAACGTCAGCGAACGCGAGATGAAACGCGTGGTGTTAAATCGAAAGAATTCGTTGTTTGTCGGCAATGCGCGCGGCGGCCGGACAGCGGCGATCCTGGCCAGTCTGACCAGCACCTGCAGGCGCCATGACGTCGATCCACAACTTTACCTCACCCAATTGCTAGTCAACTTGCCAGCGGCGCGAATCAATGAACTATCGGCCTGGCTGCCCGATCAATGGAAGCAACTTCAGGCCGCAAGAATGGCTAACCTCCAAAGACCCGAATCGCCTGCTGTGTAAGCATTGGTTCACCTAGCGCTCACCTCGGATTGCGGCCCGGAGGGAGCCAATCAGCGACAATTCACCGATGGCGAAAGCGGACCCATGCGCCGATCAAGGCGCCGACCACCAGCATCCAGACCGTGCAAATCAGTCCGCCTTCCGGTCCGAATGCACCTCCCGTCCACAGTTCAGGCCCGCTCTGCTGGATGGTGAGCAGGCGGGTCTTCGGCAGAGTGCCGCTGACAGGAAACCCGTACACTGTGCCTTCAAACAGATTCCAGGTG
The DNA here is from genome assembly GCF_000745965.1 of Edaphobacter aggregans DSM 19364. Lineage (GTDB taxonomy): Bacteria > Acidobacteriota > Terriglobia > Terriglobales > Acidobacteriaceae > Edaphobacter > Edaphobacter aggregans. The sequence goes on from NZ_JQKI01000184.1 coordinate 3,186, forward strand.
ATGTGCAGGCCAATCGAAATCGCCAATTCGCCCGTCAACAGAACGGGCAAGCTCAGAAGTAACCCGCCAACAATTATGTTGATCGTGCTGAAGGCGGTTGCTTTGTTATTCGCCAAATGCGCGAGTCCAAAGAAGGTCGACGACATCACAACGGCTAGACGTAGAGCTGCTCGCGCGCCAAGCCGCTTGCCCATTAAACCTTCCGCAAGATTCTTGAGCTGATAGCCACGGAAGACAAGTTCTTCGTTCACGCCATCCGCAACCCATCCCAGAAGGCTAAGCAGAACGGCAAGGCCGATCGGAAGTTGATAGGAGGACACTGCAAATCGAGTTACCGTGGCCCAGCCATCTAGACTTAAAGCAAGATGCAGTTCGCGTAGCGCTCACCCCGTTTTTCTAGGGGTATGGCAACGATTCAGGAGAAAATGGGCCATTTGGAGAGTGGGTCACCCATCCTCTGCAAATGCATCTTCACGCGGCGTGTAGTTTCAATAAATTATGGATTCTGCCTTATCGTCCAACCCTCTTTTTTGTGATCGCTCTGACGAGATAATAGAGTCGATATTCTACTCAGAATCAATCAATTGCGGCAATATGGCCAAGTTTGTATCGAATCGTTGCCATACCCCGATATGTCCTCAAGTCCCACATGAAGGCACACCTGATTCCTGCGATACAAGCAGCGCTTGTCGGACAATCTTACATTTGTCCGTTTGTTCCCAAATGATGGGAGATCGGGGAGCCACATTATTGCCGACGGGCCGAAAGTGAGGGAGCTTCGATGAATCGCGAAGAACAACGTCCACCGCTCTCGCGTATAGAGAGTGCCGAAGAGAAGCGCTTAACTCTGCGCGTCACGTTTCCCTGAAGCTGTCGATGATGGCACCGAGATCGAAGCGGTGTTGCCACCCCCATTCGTCTCGCGCGTAGCGGTCCAAGTACGATGCCTTCCCGCGCCGAGTATCGCCTTCGCAAACAAGCTGCGCAGCTCGGATTGCAGGTTATGCCTGCCGAGAACAGTTTGATGTTCCTTGGGAGGCTTGTGGCAGGTTTCTCGGCTCCGTCAGATGGTTCCTGGTGGATCACGGGTTATACGGAGGTTACTCTCCTCCTTGATCAGCTAGCTGGCTAACTTTCCGTTCTGCAGGACGAAGGTGTAAGTGGCGAATTTGTAGCGGTTGATTGCGGTGTCGGCTTTTCCAAACAAGGGTAGACGGTGTCGCCCTTCGCTCTAACTAGACTTCAACTTGGCAGTGGGGCCTTCAACGGCAATATACGAGAGGACCTTCAGCAATGAAGTTACCCCTGTCCTAAGGGGTATCTCAATGCCTATTGCCGCGGACATTATTCGGCCGTTCAGATTGCTCTTCAATTATCTGAGTTAAGAAGGATACAACTTCTCTGCCATGGCATCTTTACCGTTTCTAGGGAACCGAGGTGGCCGGAAGCCGTCTTAATTTTGGTCGTCAAATCACTGACATGCGCCCCACCTGCCCAAGCCCTGCTGTAAGCGGGGGCGGCGATCTCGAGCAAATCAAATTCCTACTGGGCCATGCGTCGATTCAAACAACTCGCCATGCTTGGCTTCAAAGAGACGCAGACCTGTTTACGAGCCAATCCTCCGCCGTCGCTCTTCGCGCTCCCGCACTATTGTGGTGCGCGTGGGTTCTGCGCGGGATTGTAGACGATCCTCAGCTTGAAGTTGGTGTACGCGCTTACTTGGGCATCGTTATCTTCGGGAGGGTTGCTTGGATCTGCTGGTCCCCGTGGTCCCCAAATGATGAACCCGAAGTTGGGGCGGGTCTTACTCACCCAATCACGCACCTGGCCGGACACACTGACATCGATGCTCGGAACGGAGGGCAACGACGCTTCATTATCGTCCGGCATACCACTGGAAAACGGCTGGGTCCCGACCCCGATCGTTGTGGCAACAGATTTCGCAGGAATTTGACCCGTCGTCTCGCCGCCGCTGCGGGCGATAGAACTCGCCGTATCGAACAGGAGATTCGCGCTCACTACCGAGTCGAATTGACTGACATCAAACGCAACCCCTCCCCGAAAGATTGCGGCGCGAATGTCGTCGCAAGGAAAGGGTTCCGTACCCGGTCTAAAGAAGTCGTCAAATCCCACGATGATCTGATTCGCTCCCGGCGAGAACGAAGTCGGAGGCGGATTCCCACTGGAAAGACAATAGCCTTTCGATCCTAGAAAGCCAGAGGTGCCGGTTTTGAAGTTGGATGGAGGAAGATCGATGGTCTTCAATGTAACGGGATTGCATCCCTGACAGCCCTGCCAAAACACCGTCGCCAGGACCGTTAACGTAGCCACAGCCAAGCGCTTCCATGTATTCATGGATGTGCGTGTCATTTTGTTGTACGCGTTCCAGGCAGGTTATTAGCGAGAGCCACCATGGCAGATGTGCGGTCTTTAAACTGGCCATCTTTTACCTGTTTTGTTACGCGCTCCAGCGCAGCCTTCGAATCCGACTGTAGCTTGTCACCGGGTGCGAAACTCAACACGAGCTTCCAGCCACCGCCCTCCGGGAGCGCGATCAAGGTGTCTTCCCGAGTTTCGGTTTTACCATCCGGCCGCTTGAAGGAAGCTCGTACTCGCAATTGCACCGCACCGCCCGGACCTGGCTTCTTTTCCAGGACCTCGGCTGCGGCAAGTCGGCTGACCGCGCTCTTGAGGTTGTTGGGGGCAGCGTCGAGAACCTCGCCGCCCTTTCCGAAGCGCTCGTCGAGAGCTTGCTGGAATGACTCTTGTGCTTCCCGTAAAACAGCTTGGTTCGAGAATGAGTCAATGACAGCCTTCCGCGAGCCGGCGGTTAGACCGGCCAAGAAATCATCACTGTTTCCTTGCTGAGCCGCGGTCACCAAGTTCCGGATAAGCTCGTCAGGAGTCTTTGCGGGAGCGATTGCATGAGTCAATGACGACGCCACCCAAAGCAAAATCGTTGTCGCGGTAGTGAAACGGACAGTCTGGAACATCGTCCCTCCTTCTCAGCGAGGCGTGTCATCCCGTTGATCATGTCCAAACAGTTCAGCGGGCTCAATCCTTAGCATCTCGCTGAGTACATGGACGTTCAGCCCGTCTACGAGCACACATGGGCACATGAAGCCTACGAAATTCGAGAATTTCGAAGGCTAACGGCATTCGCGCGTACGCCTACTACCCAATGCTGCTGCACGTTTTCCAAGTCCGACGCCCGTTGGTGATAGCACTTCTACGCCCTTAGATCCGAATAATTTGTTCCCAGTTTGGTAATGATACGTGCGAAGCGTCTCCAAGACTCCTATCGCAAGCCTTGTCTCTGACTATTTAGAGCACAATATTCCGAGAGCCGTAGACGGATGCAGGAAACACTTTAATGTTTGCGACGAACAGAGAGGATTGTGCACCCGCGAATGAAAGAAATCAAGCTAAATTGACGACGAATTTCCAGTGGCTTTGTATCAATCTTCAGTGAGGAAGCCGTCTCTGGAACTTTTGCCTGTCACCGGATCGCAAAGAAAGGCCTGCTCGGATCGCTTGCGAAGCGAAGAGTGGCAGCAGGCGCGCGGTTACTGTTCGGCAGTTCCTGAGCCATCGAGCTTATTGCTTTGGGGAAGCTGTGCGGTCGGGATCATCGGAATAGTTCGTGAAGAACAGGGCACATTTCGTCGTAATCGCGTTAGTCGCCGCCACCGTCGTTCTTGTCAATGACCAATATGAGTGAGTATCTGCCAGAGAGCTCGCAGGAACACAGGCACACCGCAGCTACCGCTTTTCAGCTAGTGATTGTCAGCCGTAAGCGGTCACATGACCGAGACCACATTGGGATTTCGAATCGCCATAGGGGTTGTTAGTCACATTCCCGAATACGCGAAGGCGCATAGGCGAGTTCCCACAAAATGTCATCGGCGATCAGCGTCTGCCATCGCGCATTGTCTTCAACCAGCTTCTGGATGTGTTGCTGCAAGAGGTCAGAAGCGATTGTCATCTCATTGTCCTCGTAGTTGAACAGGCGCCACTCGTTGCTCGATATGACCTGATGATTGGTGGTCCCGAGATATATTTGATGCCGGGTATGCAGGCAGCCTCTTATTTCTCCATTCCACACCCATCGCGCGATTTTCATCGCGCGATGAATGGGCACCGGCGTTACGCGGGCTGAGCTTCCGGCTGGAGTACTGAACGCTCGTCGGCGCTAGGGCCCTAGCTTGACGGCACAGGAACGTCGAGCAGCCGCAGGTAGACGCAGAACTGGCCGCGGTGCTGGTACCAGTGGTTGAGCATGATATTGCGCAGGAAGGCGACGCGGGGCATTGCTGCGATCTCCTGATCGCCGGCGACGATGCGCCAGGTTGCGTTCATGGCGATTCTGCGATGGGCATGGGGTTCTCCTTTCGGGTTTGTCCTTAAGGCGGATTAGGAATTGAATTGGCGTAGCCCGGAGCAAAACTGCAGGTCGCTCCACTTCGTCGTTGCCGCGCAACGACTCCGGTCTGGATGACAATTGACTGGGCAGTGATGCGAGAGCTGCCTCTGCCCAGAGTTGCTATTAGCGCGAGGCCTCGGCGTGCCTGCGAACGCGTTCGTGCATCGAGGCCCAGCCTTTGTCCATCCCCGCCTTCTGCTCGTCGGAAACGAAGCCGAGCGCGGTGTGCCGGAAGGCGATCAACGTTCCGCCATCGACTTCGCTCAGCCGATACTGCACGTTGGAGACGAACGGAAACGAGGCGAACAGTGGACCGGCGAATTCAAGCAGCGTGGGCCGCATGATGGCCTTGACGTTGGCCCAGAAGTGCCCGTTGCCGTCGCCCATGTCGCGGTACCACCTTCCACCGGGCCAAGGTTCGATCTTCATGTTGAGTGATTTGCCGTCGGGTGTCTCGTTGCCGGGCCCCAGTTGCTCGAGCAGCGCGGCAAAGGTTATATCCAGGGGCGCCTGGACATGGATCTCCTGATTGATTGTCAGGGTCAGGTTTTCGAGGGTCTGTTCGGTTGCAATCATCGTTTCTCCTTAAGATTCGGGGAATTCAAATCTGGTGAGCCTTGGCGGACCATCGCTTCCGCGCGTTCCTTCACTCGATTCAACTGGTGCTGCCAGTAACGCTCGAAGGTTCCGGCCCACTCGTGAAGCGGGCGTATCGCTTCGGCGTTGGTTCGGTACAGCTTTTGGCGGCCCTGGCAGCGCATCCGAACCAACCCCACGTCGCGCAGCACACGCAGGTGCTTGGAGACGGAAGGCTGCTCCAGGCCGAGGGCTTCCACAATCTCTCCGACGGGCCGCTCGGCACCGGCAAGATAGCTCAAAATCTCCCGCCGGCGGGGCTCAGCGACGGCGTTGAAGACATCGGAGGTGGTGCTCGCTCTTGCCATAACGGCACATTACATGCCTATATAGGCATATGTCAAGGCGTGTTTTTTCCCGATTGCTCCGAGGCTGCGAGCTTAGGAAGCCAACCGCCACTGGTGAGCTTGTTTTGTCGAGTATTCGCGGCCTGGCGCCTTTGATCACCAGTCAGAACATGAACGATATCGCCGGAAAAGTTGTGGCAGTGGACGATTGACTATTGGCTGCCGGATAACCGCGCAGTTGAACACACGCGTGTGACGGCATGCCTGGAGCAGGTCCGCAGACCGGGTTGGGACCTGTTGTCATGAGGAATCGAGAGGCTTCGAGATACAACTCGGCGGCGGTGAGTCTTCGCGCCACGCCCATCGGTCCGCCGCATCGGGGGCAGTGCCACAGGGCAGTGGACTCGGACGGCGACCTGGTTGGAAGTGGAAGCGGATCGCATCCGACGCGAGCCAGCAGTCTTCTTGTCAGCGGCAGGCTCTGCGTGCGGAAGCGGTTGGAGAGCAGCCCGAAGTGGCGGATGCGCACGAAGCCTTTGGGCAGCACATGGAGGAAGAAGCGG
>NZ_JQKI01000185.1 GCF_000745965.1 Edaphobacter aggregans DSM 19364
GTGCAAACCGCCACAAGATCACCATCAAGTGGAAGTTCACAAGGAAGCTGGCACGCCTGAAACTGAACTACTCATTCAAGCGGTCACAGTACTAGGCCCGTTGGTTCCATACCAGAACGCACCGCGCATATCGTGTTGGGTAGCTTGGCGTGAAACCGCAAGAACGATTATTGTTGCCAACCCGCATGAAAAGCCTGAGTTACTTTCCTCGCTATACGCATTCATGGTTGCCGAAAACATCGCTAAGGGACTAGGGCCGGAAGCTGTTGAGTGGATGACGTTGACAACTAACACTCGGCAATAAAGGCCGGACAAGAGGCCCGTAGAGAGGCCCTTAGAACGCAGAAGGTATCTACCCCTCATCCAAGCTTCACCGAGCCCGCCAGCAGCCTTAGAACGCGAAAGACAGCTATCTAGATCGGAGACATCAAGTGACAGCAAACGGAAAATTTCAACGCGGCAAGACTGTTCGACTGAAAGAGCAGGCGATTGCCGCATTGCTTACCAATCCTTCGATGCGAGATGCAGCAAGGGAATCTGGTGTTGGTTACAGCACGCTAATCAGGTGGAGCAATGAACCACAGTTTGCTGCTGAGTTGCAGGCCGCAAGGAATCAATTACTAGATGGCGCAATTCAGCGATTGAAGGCGTCAGCATTCAATGCCGTCGGCACACTGATTGAGGTCGCTGGCAATCCCGGCAGTTCCGACATGGCGAGAGTGTCCAGCAGCAAGGCGCTTATCGAATTAGCGTTGAGGGTTTGTGCAATTGAGCAATTGGCACAAAAAATTGAAGACTTGGAGAGGAAATCAGCCAATGAGAACAATGGGGGAGTTGAAGGGATTACACAAACGCTTACAGAAACTTCAAACGAATGTTGGCAGTAACAACGTTTGCTTGACGTTGGCAGATGGAACGCACCGCTACATGAAAATTCAAACGCTATTTACAACATTCGCAAATTCCGCAGTAGGAACAACAACGCCTGAGACGGAAATCATTCTTGCTTCGGTTTCCGACAATTCAGGAACGAAATTAGCCGAGCTACTAAAAGCACTAACAACAGGAGAAAAACAATGAGCGATCTAAAGAAAACTGATTTTCAGAAATTGAGGGATGTTATTTGGCAGACTGTGAAGGAGAGGCAGATTTCACCCAAGATACCCCCAACCCCTCCCATTCCAAAGCTTGCTGATGTGATTGACGTTTAGGACTATAACCATGACTTCAACAACAGGAGAAAAACAATGAATGATCTACAGCGGTTGCGCCAACTCGTAATGAGTCATCAGACCGTGAGGCAAGCAGCCAATCACAACCATGTGGGCTTGCAGGCCAGCGCAGAGAGCATTGACGACTTTGCTTATTTTGCAACTGATAGCTTCAATGGCCGCGTTTTGCCACAACAGAAATGGACGCAACCAAAACCGTTGCCACCCGTCGTTGTCTTCAAGCATTTCCAGAAACGCTAACCAACAACCATCAACCAAGCAAAGGGATACAACCATGAATGCAACAGCAGAAGTTATTGAGGGAACAGAGGCGTTTGACTTGATGATGCTTGCCCGCATGGGGGAGCACGAACTTATCAATACGCTTGTTCAAGCTTGCAAACGGTATGTCGAGCTTGTGGCGCAAAACAAACAGACTCACATTGCAACGCTTGAAGACAAGCTTGACGAACTAATCACAACGTCAAGGAATCTAAAGGCCAACGCTGAGAAATTGCACAACGCAACGTTTGAAACAATGCGCTCACATGCCGATGCGGAAAATGAAATGCGCCGCGCAGACAACGCCCTTGCTCAACTGCACTACGGAGCGCGGCACACTGGCTTATCAACGCGTGCTGAAACAGCAGGGCGAGAAAAGCAGATTGAGCAAGCGAAAAAGCGGTGCCATGACGCTGCATTTGCGCATTCGATGGCCGCAACAGCAATACGCAACGCGACCATGCTTGAGAATGAGGCCATTGCTGCTGCAAACGCGGCGTTGGGTGAGGCGAAGAACGTTCGCGGGCAACTGGAGTTTCTGAACGGAGTTGCTAAGGTAAGGACAGGAAACGGACTTTTTATCTCGTAGCTGAAGATTTCGCAACGTAGATGCTGTGATTGTGGGCTACAGTAGCTCAATCCTACACTTGGATTTCCTTATGCCGGGGCTGTCTCTTCGCTGAGACAGCCTCTCTTTTTGCGGACACTGGCGAACCTCTGTGAACTAACCCTTTCAATGAAATCAGTGATATAGCGAATTCCGTAGAATTGGCTTGATATTCCACCGTCTCTGACCTGATGATGTGGGCATGAGCAAGACAGCGTTTGCGTACCTGAGAGTCAGCGGCAAGGGTCAGATCGACGGTGACGGCTTCCCTCGCCAGCTTGAGGCGGTAACCCGCTACGCTGCTGCCCACAATCTCAAGGTCGTCAAGGTCTACCGGGAAGAGGGCGTGTCAGGCACCAAAGGAATGGAAGAGCGTCCGGCCTTCAACCAAATGGTTGCTGAGCTACAAGCCAACGGTACACGCATCGTGTTGATTGAATCGGTCAACCGGCTGGCTCGAGAGTTGATGGTGCAGGAAACACTCATAGGCGTCCTGCGGCGGGGTGGTTTTGAACTGGTGAGTGTTGCCGAACCTGACCTTTGCAGCGATGACCCAAGCCGGGTCATGGTGCGTCAGCTATTCGGCGTCGTCAGCCAATATGAGAAGTCAACGCTGGTAGCAAAGCTGAGAGGCGCACGACGACGCGCAAAGGCCAAGACGGGCCGCTGTGAGGGCCGCAAGCCCTATGGTGATCGTCCTGGGGAATCTGAAGTCATCGCCCGCGCCAAGTCTCTCAGAGTGTCCGGCCTGAGTTGGGACATGGTTGCGCAGCAGTTGAATGCAGCCGGAATGGCAACCCGCTACGGTGGGCAGTGGTTCGGTTCAACGATTAGCAAGATTGTTGGGCGGAACGATCTATGATGGTCGCTATGGATGACTCCGGGATTCTCAGTGAAGAACGCCTAGTGCGTGAAAACGATAGAGAGCGTATCGCCAGAACAATTGAAATTGTGCATGGACCCGTCATGCGCTATCAGGTGCGAATACAGGACATTGTTATCGAGAACGCTGTGGTCTCACGTAGGGACATTGACACTGCACGTGGACACTTCGATATCTGGGAAGAGGCACAACGCTACGTGAATGAGAGAGTCAAAGAGTTCAGAGCAGCAGGCTTCGAGTATGAACCTGTGACGAAAAAATTGCTCCGAAGGTGGACACTTTACAGTGACATCCCGCAACGCCATTATCGACAGATTGCTGCCCGTTCTGAGAATGACGCTTTCCTTGTACTGGTGTTTGAAGGCAATATATTGCGAGTCAAACCGTTCGCAAAGCAACCTGTCAGCCGTGAACGATATGAATTCAAGGCTGCCGAACTAGCGTTGAAGAAAGCGGAAGAAATCTATAAATCAAGTCTTGCTAATGGCTGGTCAGACTACCACCCGGTTTACGGTTAGCTGGTGGTGGCTTCACGGAGAGTTTTAGCGAGTGAAGAAGTGTATAAATGGTTCAATCATGACCTTAATTACAAATCAACAACAGTACAGCATTAGTTCTCACGACTTTATTTGGTCGCAGCTACAAGGAACGCCCTTCCCCTCTAGTCCCCGCTTTGACTTGGTTCTGGCTTACGTCTCCATCACCCTTGAACACCAACACGCAATCATCAATCTTGTTGGGCTAAAGCTGGTAGGGTCAGCATTTGCCTTACTTCGCCCACAAGTTGAAACGGCCTTCAGAGGATTGTGGGTAAATTTAATTGCAACAGATGAGCAAGTAACAGCAATAGCTAAAGACGGCAAGGAACCTTTCCCCAAGTTTCGAGACATGGCTTCGGAACTTGATACACGGTATGGATTGGATGGTTGGTGTTCAAGCATTGCCGCTCAATGGGGAGCATTGAATGGCTTTACGCATTCTGGCTTGGAACAATTGGGCCATCGCTTCCGCGACGACGGCAACATTTTCCCGACCTATCCAGACGAGATGATCGCGTCCCTTTTACAACTTTCAGCGACCATTTCAATTGGCCTTTTACCAGCTATCTACCGCAACATGGGTCTTCAAGACAAAGCCTCAGCTTTGGAACAATGGCTTGACGATTATGTGAAGCCTAAGCCCGACGTTGTACCAACACCGGCCCTTTCGTAATCTCAGGAACAGCTTCAGCAAAACCGAACGATGGAGCATGAGCACGAACAGACTGTTGCTTGTAGTCAGAGCACAGGTGCGCGTAATGACGCATGGTAATGCGTAGGTCTTTGTGTCCAAGCTGCCTTTGCAGCACTTCAAGAGGCATACCGTTCATAACGCTGTGACTCGCGTATGTGTGGCGCAATATATGGAACGTCACGCCTTCAATGTGGGCAGATTCGCAAGCGGCATTCATGGGCCGTTGTTGCTCTGACTGTTTCCACGGATTGCCGTCAGCCTTCAGGAACATTCGGTCTTTCGGGCTACGGCCCTTCATCAGTTGTTTGAAGAAAGCGACGCCTTCATCGTTCAGATCAATATGGCGCGATTCCCCGTTTTTGCTTTTCGCAATAAACACCTGACCTTGGCTTTCGCTAAAGTCCTCGACATCCATTGCAGCTAACTCACCGTAACGCGCGCCTGTAACCAATGCGCCTTTTGCTAGCGTTTGAAAGTCTTGCCCACATGCGGGGATGAAGACTTTCAATTCATTCCCAGAAAGGAACCGGTCCTTCGGCACGTCAACCTTCTTGAACGGTTCCACATCTTTCCAAGCGTTGTCTGTGCTCACTCGCCGCTTCTTCTTCTTTGCGTAGTTCAATGCAGCTTTCAACACGGTGAGTATGCGGTTTGCTGTGGCTTGACGCTTCCGGAGTGTTTCCGGGTCGTCATCAATTGCACGGTGCGCATGCGACAACGGTAGCTTCGCTTCTGTGACGCGCATCCGATATTGGCCCTTTGGCTTGCCGTGAACCATACGGACGCACCAGACCTTTTCCTTGACGAAACCAGTACGCTTGCGCGGTGAGCCGTCAGCTAATGAATCGCGCCACTCCTGCACCTTGCCATGTGTGAGCTTACCGAGTTGAATATGCCCCAACGCTGGCAGAATGTGGGCATCAATCGTTGATTTGGTACGGTACACAGGCTTGCGCTTCTCACGTTCCAAATGCTTCAGGTAGTCGGCCATTGCGTCAGCAACGGTGTATTTGCCGCTGACCACTTCACCGGCGTCTTCGGCAACCTTCCGCGTAGCCCACTCCCTTGCCTTCACCTGAGCCTGATCGAACGACAGCACGGCGATGCCGTCAGCATCCGTGTGATCGTCAGCTACCCCCAACGGCTCAAAGCTGTACTTGGTGCCGCCTTCGTGCCTTCTGGCAATCCATGAGCCTCCGCGCACACCTTTGCGGTAGCCAAGGGCAAGGCCAGTTTGAATCTTCGCGGTGTGAAGCTTCGGGCTGACAGTAAGGGAGCGGCGGGCCGTCCGGGTATCGAGTTTCAGGTTGGGTTTGAGTCTTGCCATGCCCTAAACATATCAAAAACTTTTCAAAAAGACGGACACGAATTTCAAAAAATCTCTGTGGACGATTTCACCCTTATTCAGGGAATCAAACAACGTAAACATAGCGTCGTTATTGGACAATATCACCATTCAAGGTTCCATTACACTGCCAACAACGGTTACCAACAACGAACCCTGATTCCCTCTTTCACGGCGATAACACGGGTTCGAATCCCGTCGGGGACGCCAAATCTTATCAATGGTTTACGTTGGAATCGTGACGGAGTCCTATCTTCACGACTGTCAAGCTGGACGCAGCTTTATCAGAGACTTCAGCGGGGGCTGTGTTACGCAACGGGTTGGGGAATCTGGGGGAGATGTTGCGGGACGCTGTTTTATCCAGGCAACAGCAACTGAGCCAATCGCGCTAGAACAGATCGAATGATGGAGGAGATCGTTGAACGAGAGAACCTGAAGGAAGCATTACGGCGGGTCAAGGTGAGTCAATCACGACAAACTGATGGCTCAGATCGCCAAGCGCTTCGAGGACAGGCGGCTGCTGAAACTCATCCGGGCGTTCTTGAATGCCGGGGTGATGGAAAACGGGCTGATCAGCCCAAGCGTAGAAGGAACTCCTCAAGGAGGACCTATCACTCCCCTTACACAAAAGGTAATTTTGAATTCGAGAGGGTAGTGACGGGCTGGCGGGGTATTCATCCAGTAATTGACCTGCGCCGTAAGCGGTAGTATGTTTATGACAGATGGCTCGATCGACCAAAGCGGACAAGGCTCGGCAACTGAACGCCGCTTACGCCATGCTGCTGGACCATGTTCCGTTGCCCGAGGCAATGCAGCGCTTATCGCGAGAGTTCGACCTGTCAGAGCGTCAAGCCTACCGGTACCTGGAGGAAGCGACACAGCTGAACCGGCCGGTCGAAGTTTCCGAGGCTACGGTGCCGATCACACTCAAGCTCCCGGCGGGAACAGCACGTCTTCTGCGGGCCTATGCGAGGAGCAGTGGGCTGACTATCGGAGCGATCGTCACACGCGCGTTGGCCGCGTTTCTGAGTACTCAGAGGAGGCATGGCTGAGCCGCGCCAAACGCACGGCTCGCTTCAGGTTCGCGTTGACTATGTGTTTGATCGCCTGCACGATTCAAAGCTCGCCCAGGCCTACAGTCTTTTGGTGCCCGTTCGGGAGCGTCCCATTGGCGGCAGTGTAAAGGAGTTCGAACATGAGGATAGCGGCGATCTACGCGCGGGTGTCGTCCGAGCAGCAGCGGGAGGCGAAGACAATAGCGAGCCAGACGGCGTCGCTGATCGAGTTCGCCAAAAATCACGATCTGGAGGTTCCCAAAGAGTGGGTCTTCGAAGATGACGGCTATAGCGGAGCGACGCTGGAGCGGCCGGCCCTCGAGCGTGTGAGGGACCTTGCCGCCGAAGGACAGATCCAGGTAGTGCTGGCGTATGCGCCGGACCGGCTGAGCCGCAAATACGCGTACCAGATTCTCTTGATCGAGGAACTGGCCCGCAACGGAGTCGAGACGCTGTTTGTCAAAGCACCGCAGGGTTCCAGCGCGGAAGATCAACTGCTGGTGCAGTTCCAGGGGATGATAGCGGAGTACGAACGAGCTCAGATCCTGGAGCGATCGCGCCGCGGTAAGCGGCACCGGGCCCAGTCGGGTGAGGTCAGCGTGATGAGTGGTGCTCCTTATGGTTACTGGTCCAGAGCCAGAGGTTGGCAAATGCGCTGCCTTCTCGTAACAGGGTAACTTCCGAATTGTCGCTATTCGCCCAATACATCCCTTCCGCTATGCCGACATAGCCGGTCAGAAAATTCGTCCTTGGCCTTCAAATTTGGGCTGTTGTTTCATCGTTGCTACCGCACCTTCAATCCGTATTTCTGCGTCGCTGGCGGCACAATGCCATTCATGCGCAGGTACTCGACAAGCTGGCCATAGTGGTCGGCCATGTGCCAGACGGCAACCACGGCGATGCCGAGTTTGGTGTTGGGGCCGGCGTAGCGGCCTTCAATGCGATCGAGCGCGTTCTGAGCCGTCAGGGTCGAGAGCACGCGGTTGCCGTAATCGAACGAATCCTTCAGGTATTTGAGAAGCTCGCTCTTTGTTCTCGCAGGATCGTGTCCGCCCCGCTCGCAATCGTCGGGAGGGTTCTTGCTCTCGAATTCGTTGAAGAAAGCGAACTGTGCACAGGCGACATGCTTGATCTGTTCGCCGAAGCTGCGCACGCCTTCGTACTTCCCATTGGTCGGAATGAATGAATATTTGTCCTCGGGCATGGCTTCGGCAAGGCCGAGTAGATCGCCTTCCGCATATTGCAGCGTGCCGGCAACGCTTTCGGAGATTGACTTCGGTATCTCCGGTTCCTGCGATGCCGCTTTGGATGCAGCCTTGTCTGCGGTCTGACAATTTGCCGGAGCACTGAGCGCGGCAGCAGAAAGGAAAACCAATATCGGTATGAGAGCAGTCTTCATAGGCTTCTCCAATGGAGAGAGCATACACCCCGGCCTGAAATCGCCGTGAGGACTTTCACACGCTATAAATGCATCTACTTCGCTTATGAAAACGGCGAAGGGGCAGTTATCATGACCAACAGCGACAACGGCCGTGCTCTATATCGAACTCATGGGCAGCATCGCTTGCGAATACGGCTGGCCTGACTACGTCCCGCAGGAGCGTACCCTTGTCTCCGTGCCGCTCGCCGAGCAGCTCCAGTTCACCGGCAGGTTCCAGATCAAGGATGGTCCCGCCATAGAGATAAGGGAAGCCAAAGCATCTCTCCAACTCTCTATCGGGGGCGGCGAACCAAGACAGTTATTCACCTCGTCGTCCCAATCCTTCTTCCTCACGGATGACGTTATGCAGCTTAGCTTCGATAGTCCAAACCATGGCACAGTGATCTTCGGCACTCGAAGGGACACCTTCGAGCGAGTCCCGGACGCGACGCCGAAGCCATAATGCCTATTGCACGCGAGATTTTAGCGTCAACTTCCGGTATGTCGCCAAGCCGGAAGTTACCATTTAGATAATACGGGCCCAGTGGAAGAGTGTCGCGGGTTCCTTTGGCGACCTTGCATTTCCTGCGCATCACAACTGGCATGGCACCGAATTCCAACGTGCCCAAAACGTGTTTTAGCCGAAAAACAAGCCATGGAAATGCCAGGGCATGGAAAGCATGGAAATCCATGAAGCCGGCTTTCCACCCTTCCCACACCCTTTGGAAATGCCTGCGGGGATTCCCAATCATTACCACGGCTACGGCGACTATCATCTATCTGAATACCGGCAAAGCCCGCCGCAAACCCGCAATCAGAGCCACTTTCGCCGCAAGGGGCTTGTAAACCATGTCTCCGGTCTAAAACGTAAAGGATGTCCCGGTACGCTCACTTTAACGCCCCCTGGACCACTCGATCACGGATTGCGGGAATCGAAAGGATGCGGACTTTCTTGCCCCCATCCTTTGGAATCTCCTTCTTCCGTGCCTGCATGGGCCGATACGTGTTGGCAACTAG
>NZ_JQKI01000186.1 GCF_000745965.1 Edaphobacter aggregans DSM 19364
CTGGCGCGATGATTGCGAAAAGCCACGTTCCATCCGATTGACGACGCACGACCTCGGTGCTCTTAGCTCCCATTGTTACAGGCTGCCCATTGGCATCCGTGCCCATGAGGCTCCATGTCGACCGCGTCAACGCGACGTTCTCATCTCCACTCGCGAGTGCCGTTATCTCTGCAGTGAACTTGGGTTTTAGGGCCAAGAATCCGAGCAGCTCAGTACGGATGTCCGGCAGCCCGCTGATTATTTTGCCGGATTGCTGAAGCCATCGGGCGGTAGGCTCGTGGAAGGCAACAGCTGCGTCAATGTCCCCTTGATTCATCGCTTCAAAAAACAGTGAATCGACCTCTTCAGGCCGTTTGGCGTGCATACTCTTTATCTCCTCGTCTGAAACCTTACGTTGCAACTGACCGAGTTGCTCTAACGTTCGCGATGGCGACGTTCAATCGCCATTTACCCTAAAACCATTGGAAGAAACTCAGTATTCTCCTTCTTCAGGAGCGAACAATCGCCTCGCCCTCCATCTATTGCAAAAGGTATTGCCTCGCCGTTCGCAAATTCTTCCCAAACATCTTGACTATTTTCCAAAGACCATCCGGTCACACTAGTCGGGCAGTCGCCCCCTCCGCACCTTTCAAATTCGTTCCCGCTGGGTCGTTTCCCAGCCTGCGATCTGGCTAGTGGGGATCCCAAGCGATCGTTGGACGCTTAAGAGTGATTGCGGGTTACAAAAAAAGATTTGCATGCGGGAAGATTTCCCTTGCTCCGTCTGGTCTGCCCGCTCTTTTGTACCAGATTCATTGTTAGTGCAGCGCGGCTTTGATCAGGATTGCTTTGCCTCCTTCAGATCCAGGAACCAGTGAGTGTCCAAGCATTCACAACGGAACGTGCCGTTGAAGCGAGAGCGTTCCGTGCATGCGTTCAGTCCCAAGAAAGATTAGAAGCGAGATTCCGAGCGTCACCAGAACATAATCGGGTGACGGCGGATATTTTGTCACGTTCAAGAAAGACTCGATGTTGCGCGTCGCGTCCGGCCACGTCTTCCACGGGCTCAGATCGCCATACCCATTCAGTCCCCGCAGCACACCAAAGACCACCAACGAGCCCACGCCGGTCCACGCGACC
Organism: Edaphobacter aggregans DSM 19364; assembly: GCF_000745965.1. Taxonomy (GTDB): domain Bacteria; phylum Acidobacteriota; class Terriglobia; order Terriglobales; family Acidobacteriaceae; genus Edaphobacter; species Edaphobacter aggregans. Next base: position 1,120 of record NZ_JQKI01000186.1, read on the forward strand.
ATCAGGTCGCGTGCGGCCTGCGGCAGGCGGAAAATATGTCCATACCCAAAGCCCAAGCACATTACACCAAACCACGGAACGAACGGATACATCACGATCCCCATCCTACCGGGCAATATCCCAGGCAGCACCGTAAACGTGCGAAGCAACATGATCGCCCGCGTCGCATGCAGCTGCGGGGAGGATCGCCAGAGGTGCAAGTAGCACGATCGCGCCGCCTACCACCAGCACCGCGCTTGGTCGCATCCACACCATCGCCGCCATCGCCATCATGCTCAATCCCGTCTTATCTCGTGATTTGTACTCGGCCCGAGTCCGTCCGGAAATTATCGCAAATTTAGCCGATGTACTTCTCGATCGCGATCGTGGATGCTGGAATAGCTATGGTGATTTATATTGCGAAGAAGATCTCTGATGCGAACAGCGTTTGGTTTAGCGTCGCCGATAGTGACGGCAGATCGATTCCGTCATGTGACAATTTCCTACTGCATCTCAGGCTGCGTGATTGTTCTGTCTATACGCAACGGGCCTACGCAATTGGTTTGGCACACTTCTTTTCCTGGCTGGATGCGCGAACGATGACCCAAAGCAGATCACCCGTCAGGTCATTAGTCGTTACATCACAAACTTCAGTCAGAATGCTCCCCAAGGCGCAGTAGCATCACGATCTGCGGATAAGATACGAGGTCCGCGAACAATTAATCATCGCCTCAGTGTGCTAGCGTCATACTTCGATTTTCATATCCGTCGTGATACTGAAGATGGGAGGGGGATATGGTGTGGCCGCGTTAACCCGGCATCGGGAAAGTTGCTTAATCAGAAACTGCGTCTGCAGCGTTCTCTTCGACGTACGTGCTGATCATGCTGAGAGTGTCTTCAATAATCGCTGCGGTGGTCCTGACATTTAGGATCGCAATGCGTGCGACCGTTCTTTCATGAATGCGTGTTGTGCCGAGAGAGACGCGACCTGCCCGGTTGACGTATCTCACTAACTCCTCTGTCGCAATATCCTCTTCTGCCTGGCTGCCGTTTGCATCGCGGCAGTAAAACGCGACTACCGATAGTTCAGGCTCAGCCAGAACCTCGACCTGCGGCATCTTCTGCAAGGCATGATAGACATGCTCCGCAAGATCGAGCTTATCGTCGAGCGCCTTACGAAACGCCGCAACACCGTGAAGGTGAAGTGGCAACCACACCCGCAGTCCACGGTTGGGCCGGGTCAGCTCCGGACTTGTCTCGGCGAAGTCGGGTAGGTACACATCATTCGAACTGTGACCTTGCAGGTCGCGGAGATACGACGCATCGTCATTGGAGTGCGTACGATGCAGTATCTCTCTGTCGCGCACCAGCAGGCATCCCGTGCCAAATGGAAGAAACATGCCTTTATGAAAATCGACCACGATAGAATCGGCCTGCTCGATGCCACTCAGGCGTTTCCTTCCGCGGTCGGTGGCTTGAAAGAAACCCCCATAGGCTGCATCGACATGAAACCAGAGGTTCTCCTCTCGCGCGACTGCGGCAAGCTCCTTCAGAGGATCGATTGTTCCGGTGTTGGTCGTGCCTGCATTCGCTGCGATGCAGAAGGGTATATATCCCGCCGCGCGGTCCTCGACGATCATGGCACGCAAGGCTCTGACGTCCATGCGCCATCCCTCATCTGCAGGAACAAGATGCAAAGCGCTGGAAGGAAATCCGGCGAGCCTCATCGCCTTCGATAGACAGTGATGTGTCTGGTCGGTCGTGTAGACAACGCCGTTCAGAAAGTTCTCCGGAAGACGGTTGCGTGCGCAGACGACCGCAGAGAAGATGGCCATCGAAGCGCCGGAGGTCAACAAACCTCCTGAGGTCTCAGGAAGTCCCATGAGCGAGGCGAGCCATCGCAGAACCTCTGCTTCCAGGGCAACCATGGCTGGAGATACCACGCTAAAAGCGGTGTAGCGATTGAATACGCCAGCGATAAGATCTGCGGCGGCGGAAGAGACAAGACCGCTCCCCGGAATGAACGCAAGCAACCCACCGCTCGCCGCGTTTTTATCGTTCTCCGCGGCTTGCACGATCACGTCGAGTAGCTCCCGAAGAGGCCGTCCTTGTTCCGCGGGGGGCTGGAGCGCCACAGTTGCATTTTGGCTGAGAAACCTGTTGGCGCCCGATACAGGAGGGATGCCCGATTCAGGCAGGCGATCCAGAAAGGCAGAGAGTTCGGGGACGATTTCGGCCATCATTGCGGCGAAGTCGTCGCCGGTGAGGTCGAGTGAATTTCTGGTCTTTGACGTGGATTGCATCTAGCTGTTCTCAATCATGGTGGGCTGCATGGAGCCCTTTGCGTAGTAAGCCGTGACCAGGATGGCCAGCCACAGCGTGATGACGTAGAAGGTGACTCGGGTTGTGCCACTAGTTGCGATCAGTACGGCGACGACTCCGATTAGCAGAATGATTGCCCAGTTGGTGTAAGGAGCGCCCGGCAGCCGGAAGTTCACTCGGGCGGTCGAGCCTTTTGAGTGCGCTCGCCAATAGTTGAAGTGGCAGAGCATGATCGCGGTCCAGACCCAGAGCACGATCCAGACGCAGGCCGAAAGCAGATAGCCAAAGATCTTGTCGGGGATCAGATAATTCAGCACAACCCCCAGCATCAGAACGGCGCCGGAGAGCGTCACGGAGAAATACGGAACCTTTTGCTGGTTCAATGTCTGAAATGGTGCAGGCGCATCACCTGAGGAGGCCAGCGCGTGAAGGAGCCGACTGCTTCCATACAGAATGGTGTTGCTCGAAGAGAAGAATGCGCTGATTGCTACGAAGGTCAGCGTCGCTGCGGCGCCGGCAAAACCTGCCTGCTTCAGCACCGACACAAAGGGACTCTCGTTCGGGTTGAGACTGTTCCATGGATACAGTATCATGACGATCGCGATGGAGCCGACGTAAAACAAGATGATTCGAAAGAAGACGCCGTTGATGGCTCGCGGCAAAGCATACTCCGGCCGGTCGGTCTCTGCTGCGGCGAGCCCGATAACTTCCGTTCCACCGAACGAGAAGATGACAAGCGGTACTGCGGCAAGTAGTCCTGAGAAGCCCTTCGGCAGGATGCCTCCGTGGTGCCAGAGATTGGCAACGCGGGCATGTGTACCGACATCGCCGATCTTGAAGACCAGAATCGCCAGGCCGCAAAGGAGCACGGCAATGATTGTGACGACTTTTATCATGGACAGCCAGTACTCCAATTCGCCAAAAGACTTGACTGTGCGCATATTGATGGCGTAGAGCACCACTGTGGCGCATAGCGCTGGAACCCATTGCGGAATGCCGGGATACCAGCGGTGCAGAAGAAGTCCGATACCTGTTATCTCCGCAATACCTACAAGCAGAAATGCCAGCCAGTACGACCAACCCGTGATGAAACCGGCGAGGGGGCCGATGAAGCGGGTGGCGTAGGCGGCAAATGATCCACGAGAAGGATATGCGAGCGTCAACTCGCCGAGGGCGCGCATGACGAGATAGATCATTGCGCCGGCTATCAGATAGGCAATGAGAAGCGCCGGTCCAGCCTGGTTGATAGCAGCTCCGGAGCCAAGAAAGAATCCTGCCCCGATTGCACTTCCAAGCGCCATTAGCTGTAGATGCCGGTTTTTGAGGCTATGAGATGTTTGATCCACTACATGCGTGGGATTTACTGCAGAAAATCGTTCCATTGTCTAAATAACCGTCTCAGGCCCAGAAAGTACTGTTGGGCCACTGAGCTATTAAACCGATTTCCGCGCCGTAGCTGTTGTCCAATACAAGCGAGCTTTTCCCGAAAATGCTATTACACGTCTGAGGAAAGTAACCGAAGTTTGCCCCACTTTCGTCCGACATCTCGCAACCACACTCCAGGAGTGGTTCCAGTTACACATCGGAAAACTCTTTGTGAAATGGCTGTGGTTCGCAAAACCTGCTAGGTGCGCAGCATGCGAAATCGATTTGCTCTCCTTCATCATCAACTTCTTCGCGCGGTGTATGCGCTGCTCGAGCACCCATCGATAGCAGCAGGGTACCCCAGTAAAAAATGAGTCGGCAAGCAATAGGTCCGCCAGAAACGTTTGCAGCGCCTTAGCAGGCTTTCGAACTGTACCGGCACATTGCGCGCAAAATAATACTTGTGGTCGAAACCGGTCATCTCCATGCCCGGCTTTAGTCTCTGCGGATAGTTTTGAAGGTATCGCCCGACAAACGGCCTACCTGAGTCTCTGGGAGAAAACCTAAGCCAGCACTTCCACTAACGGCTTGAGCTCTTGAGGCTTTTGTACCGCTACTGTGTATCGATGCTTGGCCCGAATCCGCGCTGCCGCGATCAAAGGATTCACGTGTCCCGGAACACCGGTTGACTTTGAAGGCGAGCGTATCTAAACCACTTTCCAGACCGCAACTGTTGTCCAAATAATCCTTTATCCAGCATCTCGCAACCAAAGCCCAGGGGTCGTACCAGTTACACGGCGAAAGACCTTTGTGAAATGACTTTGATTTGCAAAGCCTGCTAGGTGGGCAGCAATCGAAATCGATTGCCCGCCCCTCATCATCAATCTCTTAGCTCGGTGGATACGCTGCTCAATGACCCACCGATAAGGAGTCAAACCAGTGGATGTCTTGAAGGCACGCGCAAAATGCGACGGTGATAGTCCCGCCACGCTTGCGAGATCATGAAGCCGGACATTGTTAAGAAGATTTGCCTCTATATAGTCCAAGCTTCTGCTAAGTTGGGATCGTGTAAGCCCGCTCTGGTAGGCTTTGAACCTCGATCGCGGTGCTGTGAAGAGGGCGGCGAACAACGCGGTCACCAGACTCTCTCCAAAAAGAGGCAAATCATCGTCCTGCTCGGCAATTTCCTTCGCGAGCAGCTCTGCACATTGAGTAAGGCGATCATCGTAAAGCAAAAGGAGAGGCTCATTCCACTTCTTTCGGTCGAACTCTTCCGCGAGGAGGCGCTCGATGACGCAGTGGTCGAATTGCATTCTGATATCTCGTACGGAACTGGTTGAGTCGGCACCGTACCCCCACACGTCCACGTACGGGGGTGTATAGTTCGCATGACCGGCATCATAGCGACTTCGCGGAGTAGGGTTGTTGAGACGTGTGCGCGGCTCGCAATACCCGCCAACCTGTTCAAGAACCACCACGACGCTAGCCTGCTCTGTACATAGGTTTTGCCAGCATTGCCCTGGATCCAGATACTGTGTAACGTGGTAGACGGCGACACCATTCCACATACGAGACTGATAAGAAAAGTTCCGTATTCCGTGTGGAGCGCGAATTTTCAATGTCGGTATTTTAGAAAATGACATTAGGCAGCTCGTAAAGCTGTAGAGCTAATTCTGGCGAGCCTTAGCAATCGGCAACACGTAAGAGTCCTTAAACACCTAGAGATGGAAGCTACCGTAGTTAAGCGGCTGCACGTTTTATATCTCATTCAGAAACACCGTTGTCCAACGAATGGTTTGTAATCAAACCTGGGCGGGTGCTTTGCGTTTTTTCAGATAGACTTCGTAGCTTCTTCATTATCTTTCCACTCAAGCACCTGACATGCCATTGAAGACGAAAGGCGATTGAAGGAAGAGACCATGACCTAATTGACTCTGATTGAGAGCGTTAGATCCTGCTCGCGGGGCTGATGCAGCCGACACGCTGCGTGACGAACTTGGGACAAAGACCCGACAGTGACGAAAATTGGACGGGGCTTCCGTCGCAGAGCGACTTCTTGTAGGCCATGATGTTCTTCTATGGCCTGTCGTGCCAACTATAAGGAGATCATCGAGCAGGACCTGGGCAGCGCGCTCATTTACTTGAACTCACACGCGATTGATTTTAAGAACCCCTATTTAGAGAAATACGTTCGCGGCTCAAACGGCTACTCCGCGGTGGATCGGGTCAAGGTTATGAAGCTTTTGTGGGACGCGATCGGCTCCGAGTTCGGCGGTCGGCACGAACTCTATGAACCAAACTATGCTGGCAATCACGAAGCGGTCCGCATTGACATTCTGGCTGCGCAGGAAGCTGGCGGCCGTACCGAGGCCTATTGCCGTCTCGCGGACGAGTGTCTTGCTGAGTACGACCATCGATGGATGGACGGTGCCTGATCTGATCACTCCTGACGATGTAAACAGGATCGGCAACTTCACTGTGCGAGCATGAGCCCGCGGCTGTTGATGTGATGACAATCGAAGCCAAAGAGTCAGCAACTCCTTGACGCGCCCAAAGCGCTAAGAGGCTCTCCTCGGCCTGCCGCGCAGTTCTGATACCAAATCGCCAACTCATCCTTCGAGATCGGATTCAGGTTCGACCCGAATGTTGGCCAATTCTTGGCCGATCCCATCTTTACATAAGCAAATAGACAACATAAGCATCTCGGTTGCCCTTGACCGAGCTTGCGCCCGCAGCGGTCGAAGCCTTATCAAAGCCTTTCGTTTTGCGACCGGAACAACTACCGGGCTTTGGTTGAGACCTGCAGTGTCAGAAGGAGATCAATGCGTGTTGAAGTCACAGCACCTCCGGCAAAAACGTGATGATTTCAGGCAACAACTATATGCCGACGTTCGATTAAATCGATAGGTATGGACATTCATACAAGGATCCGACAAGAGGGAACGGTGGAAGCAAAGCCGACGCGAGAGCGTTTCGTTGTGTGACCGGAACAACTCCCGGGCTTTGGTTGCGAAGGTGAGCGATTAGAGACTGATCCAAGAACGCTGGAACGGGCACAGAGGAATCGAACTCGAAGGTCCAAGCCGGGGTCAAATTGTGCGTGACGCTGATGGAGCTTGGTTCACCGGAAATGGAACCCAGATGGCGTGTTCAATAGAGAGTGTCAAATATGTCATGGAAATACGACGGAGCAGGCCAAGCCGACGCGACTGGCGTCGAGTATCTCGACGGTCTGTACAGCTACGCGCTGGTCTTGACCCGCAACCATGCCGAAGCCGAGGATTTGGTACAGGAAACCTACGTTCGCGCCATACCGGCGATGGGGAGGCTACGGGCGGGCAGCAATACCAAGGGCTGGCTCTTCACGATCCTGAGAAATGTCTGGCTCAACCAGTTGAGAAAGCATCGGAATGGCCCACAAATGATTGAGATCGAGGTTGGCGATGGCGTTGCCAACAACATCGTAGAGCCATCCAAAGATTCACATGACCTTTATGTGAGCAAGTTGGAGGCAGAGCAGGTGCGAGCGGCGATTCAAGAGCTGCCAGTAGATTTTCGCGAGATCATCTTGTTGCGAGAATATGAAGACCTCTCGTATCAGGAGATCGCGAGCGTCCTGCAATGCCCCGTCGGAACCGTGATGTCGCGTTTGGGGAGAGCACGCGCAAAGCTTCGTGTATTGCTTTCCCCAACATTGAAGGGGTTCGCTCGTCCGAAGTGAGACACACAAAATGAAGGGTTGCGGTGATTTGCGATATGTCCTGCGTATCCTAAACGTTCCATTGAGTTGACGCACCCGCTCGCGCATTCCAGAGATTCCGTTCGAAAGCCCTCCGCACGCTCGAAGACCAGCTCTGGGTCCGCCGGCGCGGGACGTCGGTCCTCGTGCCCGAGCCAAAGCGCCTCCTGGTCGCTTGGGCAACAAAGTACCGGGAACGCTATCGCTCACGATTGCGGAGCACCGTCACCTACCCGAATCCCTTTGGGAAAGATCTGGCGAACATCAGCAACGCGCTCGGATCCATCTCCCTCGGCCCGTTCGCCTTCACCGGACCAGCCGCAGCCGCCGTCCGCGCGCCCTTCATCGATCTCGACACAGTGGACGCTTACCTTCCCTCGCCTAAGCAAACGGACAAACTCAAGAA
>NZ_JQKI01000187.1 GCF_000745965.1 Edaphobacter aggregans DSM 19364
TCAGTTAACGACTCTCTGCCGTTGGGTTAGGACGATGTCCGGTTCGAGCTCAGGGGGAGTAAGGTGCGGTTTGCCGACCAACTGGGAGTGAGCGGGAGATGTGTGGTCGAGACTTGAAGTGATCATTGCCGATTGGTGCTGTTCCAAGAACAGCCGGGCCAATAAATGAATCGTTCCAGTACACCGCGATGCTACATTAGACTCCGCAGCGTTGTTCTGCCAGGGCGCAGATAAAGTGGCGAAACTCTTAGAAAGATTACTGTTTACTGCGACACTGTTTGCCGGTGCTATGGCAGAAGCACAGCCGGCATCTCACGCGACGCAGCTCGAATTTCATTCATCCAGCTCTTCGCTTGATGTGATATTTCGATGGGCCCGCGGCCAGGCACTGCTTACGTGGCTCCATCGTCGAGTTCCATCGGTCCGTGGTACGAGGCCGCTCTGCCAGGCCGCAATGCCTTCTGCATGCGAGACGTCTCTCACCAGACAGAGGGCGCAACTGTGCTTGGGCTGGCAGCGGCAAACCGCAATATGCTTGGACGCTTCGCGGCATCCGTTGATGAAAAACGGGACTGGGCCGGTTATTGGGAGATTGACGGCGAAGGGCGCCCATCCTCTGCGGACTACGTCTCTGATGCCGACTTCTGGTTCAATCTGCCGGCAAACTTCGATGTGCTGGACGCTATTGTCCGTATGTGGCGCTGGACTGGCGATGATACCTATCGCGACGATCCCCGGTTTCGCGAGTTCTTCCGTAGGACGGTCAAAGACTATGTGACCCGCTGGCAGCTTCAGCCTGAGAAGATTCTTCATCGTCCACGTATCGCCAACCAGCGCCTGGAGAGCGGAAAATTCGTCCATTCGCGGGGTATACCAAGCTATTCGGAAGGTCCGAAGGACTTCATCTTCGGTGCCGATCTTCTGGCGGCCGAGTACCGTGGTCTTCGTTCCTTTCAGGAGATTGCAGTTACGCCCCAGGACAAAGCTCTTGCAGTTTCCGCACAGTCGGTGGCGGACCAGATACAGCAGTTGCTTGAGGGCATCGCATGGTCGCAAAGTCAACAGCACTATCTTGGCGTCATTCGACAGGATCAGAGCGGCTTTGAGTCCGGAGACGCCATGACACTGTATTTTGGCGCCGCAAAAGATCCGGATCATCTGCGCGGAGCGCTGGACTATATCTCTTCACCGAAGTACTGGCAGAAGATCAATATCGAAGAAGAGAGTTATGCCCCGCTCGTGCTCTTCCGCTATGGGCGGACCGAGCCTGCCTACCGTATCCTGACTGATCTGAGTAGACCGGAAAAACCGCGCCGCGAATACCCCGAGGTCTCTTACGCAGTCATCGCGGCTGTTGTTGGAGGGACGATGGGAGTTCGACCGTCGCGATCTGGCGAGCTCTTCGACGTTCAGACGTTGGCTCAGCTTCCAAGCGCTGCTGAGGAGGCGTCACTTCAATCGCTTCCTTTCCGCAACAACGTGGTCGACATCAAGCACATTAGATCCTCGAGCAGCGCTCTCAGCAACCGTTCAGGACCGGCATTACGCTGGCGAGCAGTGTTCCAGGGAACAGTGCGCCAGCTCAAGGTGGATGGGAAGGCAGTACTTGCCGCGCATGACACCTTGCCGGGCGGAATGGCAGTGAGCTGGGTTACGGCCACTGCGTCCCCTGGCGCTACAGTCATCGTCAGTAAGATGAAGAAGTAGAAGAGATGCACCGATATGCTCGCGCCAGCAGCTCTGGCCGTCGTCTGAGGACCCAGCTGTCCGCTTGTTCGGCAACTCTTCAAACTGCTATGATGGCGCCTCGGTGAAAGACAGGACCATCTTGGAACATACTGATTCTTCAACGAGTATCCAAGGAAGCGCTCCCAGTGTCGAGCAGTGTGAGGACCAGGTGCGCCGGGTGCTCCGGTCTACCACTTTCCGTAATGCGACGACTCTGCAACAGCTCGTAAGTTTTCTTGCCTCCCGTTCGATCGCAGGAGCCGCGGAAAACCTCAAGGAGTACACGATTGGAGTGGAAGCGCTTAGCCGTAAAAGCGATTTCGATCCCAAGATCGACCCTATCGTCAGGGTGCAAAGCCATCGCTTGAGAATCAAGCTCAAGGAGTACTATGACGTCGAAGGAAAGCATGATCCCATCCTGATCCAGATCCCCAAAGGGCATTACCTCCCCACCTTCGAGGTGGTCTCCTCAACTCAAACGCGCACGGGATCAGCAGCCTCAGAGATCGTCGCATCTGATCATCTGGCAGACGGAGATGGTGGCACGGCAAAACGATGGACCCGGATGCAAACGATATTGCTTGCAGCCATGTTGGCGGCATTCGCGGTCGCCGGGTTCTGGTTGGGACGCTCGCGCTCAAACGGCCCTTCGGAATCAGCTTTCTCCAACGTGTCCGCTTCGCCTTCGGGTGATCGGAAGCCTCGCGATTCGGCCGAGTTGTTTTGGTGGAAATTTCTCGATAACGACATATCTCCAGTGATTGGATATCCCGATGCGGTGTTCCTGCTCGACGATTCAAACGATCTGTTCCGCTTCCGACACGGAGCCAGCGATAACCGCGGCGCAGTCGTCGATTCACATCTCGCGCGCCAGTTTGCATCGAACTCCAAGCTCGTTGGAATGGCTGGCCCCCTCTATTATGAGAATGGCTACACCGGAACAGGGGAGCTGGAATCCGTCGCGATGTTATCCGGACTTCTGAATCGCATCGGTGCGAAGCCAATCATCAAAGCATCGCGCGATATCACGCCCGACGATCTGGACAGGCATAGTGTGATTCTTCTGGGGTCGCCCTTTCAAAACGTCGCGGTGGCTCAACTGCTGACGGTGGGAGATTTCTCTTTCAGAAACCCCGATGAGCGGCGCGAACAGTGGAGAGCTCAGATTATCGATACCCATCCCGGGGATGGAAATAAGACGGTCTATACCACTGAGCGAGATGTTTCCACACGCATGCTGACGACTGACTATAGCCTCATCACAATCACCTCCGGAGTAACGCAGGGACGGCACATCGCATTTCTTGGGGGCCTGGACACCAAAGGAACTCAGGGAGCGACCATGTTTGCCACTTCGGTGTCCGGAATCGAGCAGATCGAAAAGGCGCTGGCTGCACCTGCCTCAACCAATCACGAAAATCCCACTGCTTTTCAAGCACAGGTGCGAGTCAAATTGGCCAAAGGCTATCAGGTATTAGGCGCAGAGCTGGTCGCGGTGCGACCTCTCGTGCCGTCAAACGCTTCGCAAGTCAAAGACAACTCCACGCCATCAAGTCACTGAGCTCTCAAGTTCCTGTGTGATGAAGCGGGAAGTTTGCCTTTGTCCCCTGATTACCGGACTCACACTTGAGCTCGCGCCATCCCCCCTTGTCGTACCTGTTTCAGGAACGGCTGCTGCAAATACAGCACAAATGCCTCCAAGACATCATGTAACACCAGATGTAACGTGGCTGACACACACCTCCATCGAAGGAGAAACAATACGTGTCAGCTATTTGTATCCCTTGCGTAACTAGGCATCCGTTGCTTCTCTTCAGTAGGGTTGCGAGCGCTGAAGGAACCAGAAGGCCGCCCACCTGTATATCAAGAGAGTTCGAGAAATACGGGGTGTTGTATAGGGGCGGAAGAAAGAGATTCCTGGAGGAGGCTGATTTATGCGGAACACATATCAAGACCATAAAACCACTTTCCCCGAGTGGTCGACCACGTTGATACAGACAACAAAGGCTGTTCTTTTGATCAGTCTGCTCGTTGCGATCCCCGTTGCGATGGCTCAAGGTGTCAGCGGGCGGATTGTCGGTACAGTTGTGGACGCAACGGGTGCGGTAATCCCCAATGCCGCCGTAACCATCTCGAATCAGGACACAGGCGCCATCACCAAGGTGACGACCAACGGCAGTGGCCAGTACAGGGCTGACACCCTTCGTCCAGGCAACTACCAGCTAAAGATCGAGGCTCCCGGCCTGCAGACGATCGTCTCCAATGGCAATGTGGTCACCGTCGACAATGCAACCGTCGTGGATATGACCATGAAGGCTGGCTCCACCAGCGAGACCGTGATTGTCTCTTCAGCGAGTCCACTCATTGATACAACGAGTTCCTCGATGGGCGAGGTTCTCAATGCCAACGACATCACAAGCCTTCCGCTAAACGGACGTGTCTTCTCGCAACTGGTTCAAACCGTTCCTGGATCAGTCGCAGCAGGATTTGGCAGCGCGCCCGAGGCGGCTGCCGGAGCCGGAAGCTCAGGTTCGATCACAGCCAGCGTCAACGGAATGCCATGGGGAGGAACCACCTACACGTTGGATGGCGTGAACAATATGGAGCTGCTGAACGCCTTTATCAATGTCACTCCGCCGCTTGATGCCATCCAGGAGCTGAAGATCTCAACCAACAACGCCGACATCACCGTAGGAACCTATGGAGGGGCGCAGGTCAACGCCTTTATGAAATCTGGCACCAACGCATTCCACGGCTCGGCGTATGAGTTCTTCCGCGACGATGCCTTAAGCGCATATAAGTGGAGGGCCACCTCGAAGGCGCCCTATCGGGCGAATCAGTTCGGCGGCTCGATTGGTGGTCCGATCCTTCGCAACAAGGCATTCTTCTTCGCCGACTACCAGGGACTTCTGCTGCGCAACGGTATCAGCTACATTCTGACGGTTCCCACTGACCTGATGAAACAGGGAACCTTCCTCAAGAGCCAGTTCCCAGCAGCCATCTATGACCCAACAACCCGAGCTCCCTTCCCCACAGTCACCACGCCGCAGGGTGATGCCTGGCTGATCCCCCGGTCGCGGTTCGACAAGGTATCCGCCAACATGGTCAATGGCAACACGATCTGGCCGACGGCGACCAACCAGAACGCCATCAGCAACAATTACAACGCCAACACCGTTGAGCCGGACGACAACCACCAGTTCGACGTGAAGGGCGATTACCAGTTCGGTCCTAGCGATCGTATCTTCGTGCGCGAATCCTACCAGCGCCGCGACCTCACTGCGCCCTCACCCGGAACACCCTTCGTACAGATCGGCGACGTGAATGCAACCACGCGTGACCACAATGCTGCGATCGGCTACAGCCACATCTTCTCCACCAGCATGGTCAACGAGTTGCGGGTCGGCTTCAACCGCTTCTATACCCTTGACTTCGGCAATGACTACGGAACCAACCAGAACACCGCAGTCGGTATCCCGAATGGCAACGATGCCGCCTTTGGAGCCACGGGATTCGGCAACTTCTCCATCGGCAACATCGTCCAGACCGGCTCGCAGGGATGGACCAACTCCCACCGCATCAGCAACTCCTACCAATTGACCGACAACCTCACCAAGGTGTGGGGCTCGCATACCTTTACCTTTGGTGAAGACTTTCGTCGGCTGCAGGCCTCGCTTACAAATTCCGATGCCAACAAAAACGGCGATTTCACCTATATCTCCGACTACACCAGCAGCTGCACCATGCAGCCCAACTGTTCCAATCCCGCAGGAGGCAATCAGTTCGCAAGCTTCCTGCTCGGAATGCCCTCAAGCACCGATCGCGGATATGTTGCCACACAGCCGGCAACACGTGCGACCCTGCTCGGTGTCTATGTGCAGGATCAATACCGTATCAGAAGAAATCTGACATTGAATCTGGCGCTTCGCTGGGACCTGATCACTGCTGCCATCGACAAGAACAATAAACAGTCCAACTTCAACCTGACTACGGGCGTGCTTGAGTTCGCGACCGATGGAAACCGCGCGCCGAACGTCAACAACTACTATGGCGGCTACTCTCCGCGAGTAGGTTTCGCCTATACGCCGGGCGGAAATAATACGACCATCAGCGGCGCATTCGGTGTCACGCACTTTCCGGGAAACTTCGGCGCCATGGGCGGCTTCCTCGAGCGTAACTTTCCATTCTTCGAGGTGTTCACCTCTCCCGCGCAGCAGCGGAACGTTCCACTTCCGTCCATCAGCGTAACCGGCCTTCCTCAATATGTACCGACGCCGATCACCGCGCCTGTCCAGCCCCCGCCCGGCGTTGGCGTCTCTCTCATGACGAGAAACTTCCAGCCTGATGTGGCCTATGCGTGGAACCTCGGTGTGCAGCAGAGGCTCACCAACTCAGCCTCGTTCAGCATCACGTATGTCGGAACCCGCGGCGTTCACCTGTTCCGCCGATACAACATCAACACGCCTCCGCCAGGAAACACGTCTTTCAACTCCCGCCTTCCTTACAAGTATTTCAACAGCCAGGGCCAGCAGTACGCGACCAACATCGGATATGCAACGGCCGATGGCGCCTCCATGTACCACGGTCTCCAGACCGAGTTCAAGATGAACCTTATGCACGGTCTGACTGGTCGGGTGAACTACACCTGGTCGAAGGAGATCGACGACATGAACGTTTGGTGGCCTCTTGATGACCGCTTCAACCGAGGTGAAGGAACCAATCAGGCCCCGAACATCCCCCAGAACTTCATCGTCAGTCTTATCTACAAGCTTCCGTTCGGCCGTGGCGAGCGCTGGATGGCGGGAGCATCGCGTCCTGCGCAGATCCTGGCAGGGGGGTGGCAGTTAAGCACCTTTACCAGGCTGCAATCAGGCACGCCGCTGACGTTCAACGCCGCATTCGACAACCTGGGCAGCGGCGTAACCAACCGCGCCAATGTGACATGCTCCTCGGTAAGGACCTTCGGCTCCGTGTCGAAGTGGTTCGATACAAGCTGCTTCACAACACCCGCACCGCTGCAGCTGGGCAACTCCGGATCGGGGAAGGTGCATGGTCCGGGCTTCTACAACGCGGACGTATCGCTATCGAAGACCGAGACGATTCATGAACAGGTGAAGATCACCATCCAGGCCGATGCCTTCAACGTGTCCAACACTCCGCACTACTCCAACCCGGATACCAATCTCTCGGACGCAAACTTCGGACAGATCAGCGGAGCCAATGGCATCCCCAGGCAGTTCCAGCTGGGAGCCCATCTCACCTTCTAACTCCCGACGGCAGCAAGCGCGCAACGAATCGCGACGAACAATGAGCAAAAGCGCTTGCTGCTCCTTACTCTTCATCGCGCTTAACGCATCGTCTCGCGATGCCGCATCGACGTGCCCCTACGAAAGGAACTCACAGGATGGTGGACAGAAGGAACTTTCTGACAGGAGCAGCAGCCACTTTGCTGACGGGCCGCAAAGCCCTCGGCGCATCTCAGCGCAAGGCAGAACGGAAAGACAACTTGATACCGGCACAGCCAGGAAAGGCTCCGAACTACTGGTGCACGTGGGCTGCGCAGAACTATATGTATGGTCACCACTTGCCGAAGCTGGACCCTTCTCTCCTCGAAGGAGACTCGGGCAGTGCACTGGCACGCGACGCAATCGGCGAGCATCAGCTATTCGGCGTCGATGGATGGGCGAAATCTTTCTATCCGCAGACTCGAAGTGACGTCTACCTGTTGCTCGATGACGGATGGGAGACTGGCGGAACGGCCACCTTCGAACTGGATCCGAAGAAATTTCCATCCTTCTCGGGAACGCCCGTGGAGCGCCTTGCCGCCTTAAACCGCAAGGCTCGCCAGGAGCAATGGCGCGGTATAGCCCTGTGGTGTCGCAATCCTCCCGGCGGAGAGGCAGACAGGCGTCTCGAAGACTGGAGCGCAAAGGCAGATATCGGCTATTGGAAGATTGACATTGGCGATCCATCCTTTCGTCTGACTGCGCTGCGTGACCAGACACGCCTTCCACTAACGTTGGAGCACGTACATGGCGAGTTGCCTGTGAATGGAGACTGGCGCAAGGATGGTAGGTTCGGCTCGCAGCCCTGGGGCTCGCGCCGTCTGGATATTCTCGCTCACACCGACGTCTACCGCACCTATGACGTCACTTCGATCCTCTCGCTGCCCACAACTCTTGATCGAGTAGCAGAGATGCTTAGAGGCGCAGAGGGTCACCCGGAGGTATCCAGCCTGCTCAATGTCGAAGATGAAGTGTACGTCGCTGCCGTTCTTGGCTGCACGATGGGCATCCTTCGTCATCCGCTCGAGGGCCTGCGGCCCGGACCGGACACAGACCTCTTCTTTAATGGTCCGCGGCGGGCAAAGCGGCGCATGGACGAAGTAGTGCGCGCTTTGAGATGGCAGCGGCTGGCACAACCGTTCTCGCCCGGGTCAGGAACAGTTAAGGTCAGCGAGGATGTTCTAACTGACAGCTGGCGCTTCGAGCGTGGGCAGACATGGCAGAACGACCTCATCGGACCAATCGTCCGGCAGGGCGCGCCCGCATGTATAACACGGAATCTTGATCTTCCTTACGTCCAAAGCGCGGGAGAGAAACCCTTTGTCTTTGCCGCACGTTTTCCTAATGGAGCGGTAGCGATTGGCGCGCAACAGCGCACTGTGCCATCCCGAGCCTGGTACATGCCGAAAGCTCACATCACGCTACAGGTTGGCGACGCGCCAGGGCCGTTCGGCATCTTCGGCGATATCTCAAGTCTTACCCTTGTCTTCGACAGGCCAATAAGCAAACGGCGTGTCCAGGTCCAGGACCTCGCGGGAGATCGGATCGAGGACATTACAACCCAGATCAGCCGAGGCGAAAGAAGGTTGCAGCTCTCACGATCCCTGATGCGAAAGGTTGGACTTTCAGCCGCGACGCCGGGAGACTTGTCGAGCCCTGGTTTGATTCTTGCCCTCGAAGATAGCAACGCTAGATGGTAAACATTGCGGACGTGAAGAGCAGGTCTCACATGATTCTATTCATCTTATGAGACGCACCCACGCCCTCAAGATGCTGAAGCCCGGAGGCCGTCTCGTAGCTCTATGCGCCAACGGTCCACGCCAGCAGGACAAGCTAAGGCCCATCGTGGAGTCTCTAG
>NZ_JQKI01000188.1 GCF_000745965.1 Edaphobacter aggregans DSM 19364
ACGTTAGTGCTTTATCGGAGGCGCGCCATGCGGGGCCAAGTTGAGAGCGCAGGGTTTTGGTGCGCGTTCGATAAAGCCGTCAGAAGGAAGCCGCTGGCGCGGCGGATGCGGTGAGGCTGCAGGAATTATGGGTTTTGAATGCAGTGTGGGCGAAGCGGGACACGTTTGGATTCGCGAATTGAGGAGGAGATTGGAGGAGCAGAGGTAGGAGAGTCGGTGAGGGCCGGAAAGTGGTAGCTACTGGCGCATAGAAGGTCGTGAAAAGAAGCGATGGATTAGATGGAGGAGCACACGTGGGCTGAGCGTGGTGAAGCACGCGGAGTTTCCGAGATGGGCTCGATGACTTCATGCGGCGGCGGTGAGGAGCAGTGGTGGAGAACGTGGTTGCATCTGGATCGTGGAGATTCTTTCGACGACCACCATAGGGCCGCCGCACTTGGGGCAGTAGCGGAGTGGGCGGGATTGCTTCGGAGCCGATGTTGGTTGTATCTCCGATTGTTGAAGCGCGCCCAGTACCTGCAAGCATAGGGGCAACAGAATGGAGCGCCGACGGTTGGCGAGGAACCCGAAGTTGCGGATACGGACGAAGCCTTTTGGGAGCACATGCAGAAGGAAGCGGCGCAGGAACTCATCGAGGGATAAGGTCATGCGTTTTTGTTTGTTGTGGTGTGCCGAATCCCGCCACCGAAAGATGACCTGGCCGTTCTCGAACCCGATAAGGCGATGGTTGGAAATGGCCACGCGATGGGTGTAGCGTCCCAGGTACTGCAGCACATGTTCGGGGCCTCCGAAGGGTGGTTTCGAATAGACCACCCAGTGCTTGCGAAATAGTGTGCGTACCCAGGAAGCGAATATCTTCGGCTGAACGAGCAGAGACAGATCGCCGGAGAAGTGGAGTTGATGCTGCCGGAAGGCATGTTCAAGACCGTCAACAAACTTGCCGCGGAATACCTCTCGGAGCACCTCGACAGGGAGAAAGTAACGGGGCCGGGATGGAATCCAGTGGGTGTGATCGAGCGAAAGCCCTCCGGCGGGAACGACGCAGTGGGCGTGGGGATGGATGCCGAGCTTCTGATTCCAGGTGTGTAGCACGCTGAAGAAACCGATCTCTGCACCGAGAAGCCGGGGATCGCGAGCTACTTCGAGAAGAGTCTCTGCGCTGGCGCGGAGCAGTAGGTCGTAGATGATCTTCTTGTTCTGCAGGGCTAGCATAGCTAGTTGCGAGGGCAGGGTGAAGACCACATGGACGTAGGGGATGGGGAGAAGTTCGCGGCGCCGCGCCTCGATCCAGAGTTCGCGGGCCGCCGTCTGACACTTCGGGCAGTGGCGATTGCGACAACTGTTGTAGGAGATGGTGGCGCGATGGCCGCAGCGGGTGCATGCATCGATATGTCCGCCGAGTGCGGATGTGCGACAGCGGGCGATGGCCAGTAGCACTTTAATGTGCTGCCATCGAATCCACTTGCGATTGCGCTCGACGAATGCAGTACCTGCGCTGCGGATCAAATCGGCCACCTCAAACAGTGGCCGACTCATCGATTTCCTCCTGCGGTGAGCATGCATTCAACTTGAGCGAGTCCAGGGGACTGGCGGTGGCATGGAGGTGGCGTTGCGAAAGGTGCAGGTAGATGGCGGTCTCTTTTAGATCGTGATGGCCTAGCAGGATCTGAATGGTGTAGAGATCGGCGCCCGCTTCCAGCAAATGGGTTGCGAAGCAGTGACGAAGCACGTGGGGATAAACCTTGTTCTTGATGCCAGCCCGCTGGGCAGCTTGCTGACAGGCATGACGCGGAGTTTTGGTATCGATGGGCAGATCCCCGCTGTGCCAACGGTTGCCGGGGAAGAGCCAAATGCTGGATTTTCTCCGCAAGCGCAGCCAGTGCGAGCGAAGTTCCTCGAGAAGTTTAGGACTGAGCATCACATCCCGATCCTGACGTCCCTTGCCGCCTTGAATGTGAATCACCATCCGCCGGCTGTCGATGTCGCTGATCTTCAGGCGAGTCAGCTCGGCGTTGCGAACGCCAGTGGCATAGAGGGTCATGAGCAGAGTGCGATGAAAAGGAGTGTGCGCGGCGTCGATGAGCTGCGCCACTTCTTCTTGGCTGAGAATCCCCGGTAAACGATGGGTCTTCTTGGGATACGGAGTATCGGCAATGCTCCACGGCTTCTTAAGCGTCTGGATGTAGAAAAACCGCAATGCACACAGATGGTTCGTTACCGCTCCGGGTGACAACTTCTGCCTTGTAAAGAGGTGAGCTTGATACTCCCGAATATGCTGCGGGCCCAGGCGGTCGGGGGAGCACTGGAAGTGCCGGGCAAAAGCTTCTACATGGCGAATGTAATAGCGTGTGGTAGACGCGGAGTAATTACGGCGCTGGAGTTCTTCCAGCATGATTTTGCGTAGATGGGTCACGGGAACCTCCTCGTGACCCACACCCTACATCGGCATCAATGCTCGGGGACACCCACGCGGCAGCGTCCGCCGCGCCAGCGGCTTCGTTCTAACGGGCAATCCGCACCTTACTGCCCGTTTTACTCTGACCGGAGGCCGCAGACAGCTGGATTTCGCAATCGAGACCGATTCGGATTGAATGACAAGATTGGATTGCACCGGGCGGCAGGATAATTATGCATTGGGAATGTTGCCAGTGGCAGCATAATCTTGGTTCATCCGCACATTTGGTGATACTGCTCATTTGCTCGCAAACCCGCTAATCTGTTGGTGATTTCAGACGTCTTATAAGGTCGCAGACATACAGCTCTGGCGGCGGGCTCTGAGGTTTGCGCCTTCTTAGTGATTTTTAGGTCATCATCACCAAATGTGCGGAAGAGCCATAATCTTGCACTCAGTGGCAGCATTCCATTGCAACGAGCTCTATAAAGTCAGATTCTTCTCGAGGAGCGCGATGCAGTGTTTCAATTGCGGGTCGTTGCCACGACGAGCTTCGCGCCAATCGAACGCAACGCTTTGGTCCGGCTCGATCGGGGTGCCTTCGAGAGCTGACCCTTTCCAGGTGTAGTACGCCCCCGTGGGAAATGCTAAGCGGTAGCCATGCCCGACCTTTGCGGAGGTGGCTGATAGAAGTCGACCTGCTGTCTTTTCACCGACGATTACGGCGAGCGAGTTTTCCCGTGCGAAGGCGACAATCATTTCAGCGGCGCTGGCTGTGTGCCGGTCAACCAGGAGAACGACCCTTCCATGGAAAGGCTTGTTTCCCAGCCCTTCGGTCTCAAGGACGATGGGAGATTTCTTGACGAGCGTGGGCGCATAGCGCAGCGCGAGTAGCCATAGCCTGTTCTTCGAGGCTGGAATCCTGTCGAAGCGCCAGAAGCTGCTCTTTGCGTCCGCGATGTTTTGTTGCGCGGACTTTCTATCGAGCGCGAATCCGACTGGAATCTGCTTGGGAGTCAGCAAACTCATCACGCGCAGCGCTCCGATTCCTCCACCCGTGTTACCGCGAAGATCGATAATTAGGCGTTCTACATCGCCCAACTGCTCCACCTGGTTCGATATCGCATTGGCAACTTCTACGCCTACCATTCCTGGGAACATGACCACCTTCAGGTAGCCAATGCCATCTTGAAGACGATTGCTGACAACAAGCTTTGGTTCGACAAAATGCAGTTTCTCGCCTTTGGGCCGAGCGACCGTGACGCTTCTCGTACGCACTTCGCCGTCGGCAGACAGAACCGTAACCTCTGTCGTTTCCCCCATCGCGAAAGTAGGATGCTTTGGAGGAATGATCTCCTCTGCGCCAACCCGCAACAGAATGTCACCCGGCTCGATTGCGGCGAGCGAAGCCGCGCCTCCCGGATGCACATCCTGGAAGATCCAGCGACGACCCTCATTAGTCTCGTCCGCGACATAGGTAGCGCTTAGGGCAGCTCGGCTTGAGGCTCGACCGACTCGACGAGCTCTTCAAAATGCAGTTTGACGGTGCGCCGGCGTTCCAGATTCAAATGATTGAGCCTGTCGACGCTCTGCCGTGCAGCCTCTTCGTCGAGTGCCGCCTCAAACACGGCAAGCGCCTCCGCCGGATGAGCCATTCTGCCGGCGGCGTTGATCCGGGGGGCGACGCCGAAGGCCACGTCGCGGGAATCCGGTTGAGATGGATCAGTGCAAGAGGTTTTCAGCAACTCTTGCAGTCCTTTGTGTCTCGATCGGGAGAGTTCGGCGAGACCCAGCCTGGCGAGCGTTCGTGTGCCAAGCAGCAGCGGCACACAGTCGGCGATCGAAGCGATCGCTGCATATTGACTGCACCCGGATAGCAGGCGCTCAATCTTCGTATCATTCCAGCCCGCCTTCAGCGCGAGCGCCCACGCAAACATCGCGGCCAGGCCCGCTCCGCAGAACCCATCAGACCATACCGCAGTGGTGTCCGCCTGATCCTGGATGCGGTGGTGATCGATCACGATGACCTCGATTCCTAGCCGCTGTGCCAATTGCACGGCACTCCGGGCGTTGATGCCGTTATCGACCGTGATAAGCAAGTCTGTTCCGCTGCACGAAAAACGATGAACTGTGGGTGAGCTAAGACCGTAGCCCTCATCCCGGTGAGGCAGAGATGTTCTTGCTGTTGCTCCCAGACCACTCAGCACACTGCGTAAGATGTGGGCTCCAAGGACGCCATCGCAGTCGTAGTCGCCAAAAATGGTGATGCGTTCGCGATTCCGGATAGCGTCAAGTGCACGAGCCGCGGCTTTCTCCATCGACGGAATCGAAAAAGGATCTGGGAGATGATTCCACGAAGGTTGCTCAAGCAAGGAATCGACGTCTTCGATTCCACGAGCCATCAACACGTCGGCAATGGGCTGGCATAAGAACACCGTTCCCTCCTTTGACGGGATTCCATCATGTGGTTCTGCTCAAGTAGAGATACGAGCCGGCGCGCCATGTTCCTCAGCTCGCTGTGCTAGCGTGGAAAGGAATGAAGCGTCGTAGGTCCGCGGTTCCCACTCTTGTTACCCTGCTGGTGTTCCTGTTGGTGATCATTCTCCTGATTTGGCAGCAGCAGACTCCTCCGCGGCCGAGGCAGCACTCGATAGCAGAGCTACCCATACCAGAAATGTCCCACCGTGATCGCGCGGCGGAACGTCCTCGCCGGCGTGAGTCGAGTGCCCGATCAGAGAGGGCACGGCCGCACGATCAGTCCTGCGGAGATCTTGAAATCACATGCAGCTCGGAATATTTTCGTCAATGGCAGGAACCTGCTAGTAACAGCTGCACGCCTTCGACCGAAAAGGCTATCCGATTCCTGATCCGCGTTGCACACCCGCGGGATTGATCCGTCCGTGACAGTAAATGTCCTCCGTGACCCTCAATGGAGAACTCGTTGCATCCGCAATTGCGAAACCAGCGAGCAGGAGAAGCACTTGGCATACTCCTGGTACGGCATACAAAAGCCTCGGGGCAATTCTGGCGACAATCAAGTATGTGAGTTGGATCACTTGGTGCCGTTGGAACTCGGCGGTGCGGACGGCATGGGAAATATCTGGACGGAATGCGGCCCGAATGCGACGGTACTCGAAAACCGCTATTTCAAGGTCAAGGATCGCGTAGAGAACTACCTGGCCGACGAAGTACGAGCCGGGCGCGTGCCGCTAGCCACGGCCCAACGCGGCATCGCGACGGATTGGACACAGTACCTTTCAGAGGCGAATCGCTATTGTGAATCAGGTGGGCGATGTTAATCAGTCTGGGGCCAGAGATTCATCTCAAACGCTCAGTGACCCTCCAAAACTCTGGTCTGCCTGCACCCGTACTCCCGTATTGTCCGACACCCGGCCATCAGCGTTCGCTCCATACGCGATGACCAGGTTATGGACAGTTAGATTCGAGCAACTCGGTGAGTGGTTTGCCCTGAAAGCATGGTTTGAGAACACCCTCTGGTTTGTGGGTCTTTCGCCCGTAATCATCGACCTCCAGTTGGAATTTCTCCACACGGTCTCAAGCAATACTGATTACTTGCTAACCGCCTGCTGCCAGAAACGAGGCGTGCGTCTCGCTGCGGCGGTATTCGGCCTTTTGCATGAGCTCAATGTAGCCTGAGCATGATCGCAAGGGATCGAACCAGGGGTCTCTCGACAGGACAGAGGCGCACAGAAATCCGCGATCGATTGCCTTGGAGAGTGCTGAGATGGCTCGCTCAGTCTGTTGATGCGGGCGAGACTGGTCTTAGGAGTTATGCAGGAGTATTCTGTGGGTCAGTGAGGCATCTTTGCCACATCCCACGTGACCAATAGTGCGAAGCACCCGAAAGTCTATCGCATCACCATGCTCTCTTTCGGCTGCGTTTTGTTCGTCTATCTTTTCGTCCAGTTGGGTGCCACTGAAATCTCCTCCCACGTGGTGCGGGTGGGCTGGTACTTCGCTTTGATCACCGTGATCTATCTTGGTTATCAGCTGATCCGTGCAAGCGCTTATTGGGAATGTATAGCTGACCACAAGCATGTCTCATATTGGGATGTCGTAAGGATCAGACTTTCTGGCGAAGCAATCCAGTTCATAACATCAAGCGGACCCTTTCTGGCCGAGCCTGCAAAAGTGTGGCTTCTGCGGAGACGGGGCCTTAGCACAAAGAGCGCCACGGCCGCGACCGTTGCAGAATATCTGATCTACATGTTTACATCGGCTGCCTTTGCCATAGCTGGTCTCACGTACCTGCTCAACAACTTCGATCTTTCACGTCCGGCATCAGTTGTGGTGAAGATCGTTGTATTGGTAGCGGGTATATTCTTGCTCGCCGCAGTTTGTGCGATCTTGTGCCGAGTCTACTTGATCGGCATATTAGTCAAGGAAGTTAGCCGTCTTCCAGTGATCCGAAAGTACCTGCATTTTGACGAGAAGGATGTATCTGACACCGAGGACCTTTTGTTCGAAGTTCTTCGCGATCGACCCCTGCGGTTCCTATCCATATTGGCAGTCGAGTTCGCTGCACAAGCACTTCTGGTTTTGGAACTGATCGTACTACTGCGGTCTATCGGCCAGCCTTTTCCCGCCCTTCATCCCTTCGTGATAGAAGCCGCCGATAAGTTTGTAGTCCTGGCGTTCTTCTTCATTCCAGGCCACGTGGGTGCTGCCGAGGGCGCAAACGCTCTCATTTTCAAAATGGTCGGCTTGCCTGCGGCTGCCGGTTTTACTCTCGCGATAGTACGACGGCTCCGTAGCCTTCTCGTCACCGGTCTCGGTTTGGCTTTGGCGCCTCGTTGGAGGGACGCACTACGGAACCGCGAGCCAGACTGATGGAAATCCTCTAAGCTGCCAGCTGCCGAGGGTTCTGGTGCAAACTTTGGCATCGTCAACTTAATGTTAGTAGTTGAGGAGAAAGCACGAGGTGAGCGCTCTTCATAGGGGAGGGCTACGGAATCACTACGTCACGGGCAGTTCTGTTCCAGAGGTGAAAGGCATGCCTGAGTAGTTGTCGATAACGAGTTGCAGAGAGCAGATGCACTGGTTAGCTGGGAGGCTCTTTGCTAAGCCGCTTCCATTGGAATCACTTGCCCGAATGGCGCTCAGCGCGACTCCGTGGGGGCCCACAATACTGGGTAGGCAGGACCTTCTCCGGGGAATGTGCCGCATAAGTCTGTAAGGAAAACCAGCGTCTGCGGCACAATACCGCGCTCGTCCAACCACCGGAAGCAGGGCGCGAAGTTCGTCCCTCCTCCGCCAATCGGAGTAAGCATGATCGGCTGTCCTGCTTGATAGACCACGGCCTTATGGACCTCGGTATCGAAGTAGAGCACATGTACCCGGCTCGGTCGTTGACCTTCGAGGATGGAGCGAATCTCCGTCTCAAAGAGTCCTAGCTGACGCGCGTTGATCGGCCCTGAGCAATCGACTGCGATGGCGATCTCCCCCGCGCCTTCACACGTGACACCGGGTAGATAGAGACCGGGTAACTCAACACGCCAAACCATCGCCAAGCTGGCGGCGCATCCGGCTTGGGAATGGTGTATGGGATCGATCACTCCGCAGGAAGCGTACGCGTGGCGTCGAAAGTAAATGCGAAGTTGATCAAGGCTGATCGTGTAGAGATCCGTGAGAGCTTGGTATCGCAACTGCCGTACGCGAATGACACATTCGACCTGGTCGCTGCTGTCGAAACGCACTTTTTCTGGCTCGATCTGGCAGGCGATGTGCCTGAGGTATTGCGCGTCGTCAAGCCGGGCGGGATGTTCGTCGTGATTGCCGAGGTGCACAAGGGCGGGAAGGCAGCGATGTCGAGGATAGTGGAGAAATATGCTCCGAAGACAGGAATGACGCTGCTCACTCCGAATGAACATCATGGCCTTCTTGTAGGAGCGGGTTTCGCAGATGTTCAAGTGTTCACCGACGTGTCGAAAGGCGGGGTGTGTGCGGTCGGCAGGAAATTGTAACTGCTCGCTGATCATCGCGTCGATGCATGTCATCGACCAGGAAGCCTGGCTATCGCCTGAATGTGCCCACCCATTCCGCCTGCGCTAAAACGTGTCTCTTCATGGCGCGTTCTAGCTCCTGCCGGCTGGCGCCGGTCTTCAAATCCAGCTTAGCGTCAAGCGCATACAGTTTGAAGAAGTAGCGATGCGCTTTGCCGGGAGG
>NZ_JQKI01000189.1 GCF_000745965.1 Edaphobacter aggregans DSM 19364
TCTAGTGCAATGCGCCTGGGCGGCCGCGCGCACCAAGGACAGCTACTTCCAGGCCCAATACCACCGCCTGCGCAGCCGCCGCGGCCCCAAAAAAGCTATCGGAGCCGTAGCCTCCTCCTTGCTCACTGCCGCTTACCATATGCTCAAGTCTGGAACCCTCTACCAGGATCTCGGCGCTAACCACTTCAACCGTCGCGCCAAAGACAAGCAAGCCCTTCACCTCATCCACCGCTTGAAGAACTTGGGATTCAACGTCCAAATCACGCCCTCGGCAGCCTAATCGAGATTCTGTTTCTTTCTAGCCTCGTACGCCCGCTCTTACTTCTGCGTGGATTTCGGTTGCAATCGGACGATAATTTCCTGTCCACCCTACAGTGGATCGAACCTCCCGGAAAGTCTCCATTTCGGTAACTTGCTGGGAACTTTCTCAAAACCCCGTTTTACGTGCACTACAAGAGGAGAATGATTACTTCCGTATTGCCGACATCCATGTAAGTCATCTGTCAAGCGGAGGCACGGGTGTCCCGGGCACGCCCGGGAGAGCGTGCAAGTCATCACTTCCAGGATGCTCAACGCGCAACGTATGCCTCCCGGCATCGGTTCCTGCGCTCGGCAGAACCAGACATCCATTTGCTGTCTCGGGCCTTGAAGGGCCGTCACAGAAGATTGAGTTTGTGTTCCGCTGTCGGAGTCTTTCTTGACGGCGGGTTCTTCTTTAGAGCCTGCTGGAGCCGAATAGGAGGGCGCAAAGATTTGAATGAGTGATGCAGCAAGCTCCTCGAGAAGTCGAAGAAGACCTGATTCGGAAAATTTCGTTATGCTCAGGAATTTGAATGCTCCCGATGGATTTGCACGCAAAATCGCAGCGTATCTGTAATCGGCGCAGCCAAGGCTGATGTGGCCACCGAGGAATACGTTAAAGTGAGCCTTTTTCGCTTCCGCGGGCCAGCTTGAAATTCTCGGATAACTGAGCGATATTTAGGGTAATCAGGAGACTTGTCATGCCGAGCTTGAGGTCAGAAAGGAAGAATGCCACTGCGCTGAAAAGAGCGCGCTTCTCCTTGTCTGCCGCTCGCTCGGGAGTCATGGCGGCCTAATCTTGTCTTCCAAATCCGAACAATCCAATCACTAAGTTGGGCGACGCGGTGGCCTATATTTCCGCTCCGTCCGGATTCGCTCAAGGAGATGAAGCCATGACTTCCCCAAAGAAAGTCTATGTGACCACGTCTATTCCCTATGTCAATTCGAAGCCTCATGTAGGGCACGCGTTGGAGCTGATCCAGGCCGACGTCATTGCGCGGCATTATCGGCTCACGGGACACGATGTCTGGTTCCAAACGGGAACCGATGAAAACGCATTCAAGAATGTTCTAGCCGCACAGGCGCTGGGCCTTTCGACTGAGGAGTTGGTGACTCGGAATGCCACAACCTTTCGCTCCCTGGTAGAAAGGCTGAATATTTCGGCGGATGATTTCATTCGAACGACGGAAGAGCGACATAAGCGTGGAGTGATCGAATTCTGGAATCGAATCAGGTCGGAGGACCTATACACTACCCGCTACGCCGGTCTGTACTGCGTCGGTTGCGAAGACTTCTACCTCGAAAGGGATCTGGTCAAGGGCTGTTGTCCCGATCACCGGGTAGCTCCAAAGCGAGTTGAAGAGGAAAACGTCTTCTTCCGCCTCTCCACCTACCGCGCGAGACTGGAGGAGCTAATCAGCAAGGATGAAGTTCGGATAGTACCGATCGAGCGGAAGAATGAGGTGCTGAATTTCATTCGGAGCGGCTTACAGGACATCAGCATCTCACGCTCATCGGAACGTTCAGGCGGTTGGGGCATTCCGGTTCCGGGCCGTCCGTCTCAAGTCATCTACGTTTGGATCGACGCCTTGATCAACTATATCTCAGGCCTTGGCTTCGGCACGAACGAAGACTGGCGAAAGACCTGGAACAGCGAGACCGAGAAGATTCACGTCATCGGGAAGAACGTTTGGAAGTTCCATGCCGTGTATTGGCCAGCCCTTCTCCTTTCGGCGCGGTTGCCGCTCCCGAATGAACTCTTCGTGCATGGATTCTTGACCGAGAATGGGCGAAAGATCAGCAAGTCGCTGGGTAACGCCATTGAGCCTTTCGAGTACGTTGATCGATTCGGAACCGATGGGTTTCGACACTTCCTGCTCAAAGCGGTATCTCCGTTCGACGACGGCGACTTCTCGATGGAAAGACTCTCTGAGGTGTACGAAAGCGATCTGGCAAATGGCCTCGGAAATCTGTTGAGCCGGGTAACTAGTCTCTGCGCCAAGTCAGTCTTTCCAGGATTCGACCCTTCGGTTCAAAGGCCGTCCACCTTGAGCGAGGTCCGCGGGCTATTGCAGGAATATCGGATAGACGAAGCGGCACAGCGCATCTGGAACGAGATCGCGAGACTCAACAAAGAGGTGGCCCATGGAAAGCCGTGGGAGATACTCAAAAGCGGAAAAATCACGGAGCTAAACGAGGTTCTGGCACGCTGGATCGACGGAATCCATCGGGTTGCAATCGACCTGCGCCCCTTCTTGCCGGAAACCAGCCAAAAGATGATCGACGCACTCAACACGAGACCGATTGAAGCTGCGAAGCCGCTGTTTCCCAGGATTGAGTAGAAATGCCAGCCAGTCGATCGCATCCGAATGGCGGCCAGGTGGTGCTTGACAGCGGCTTGGAGTGTCCTCACCGAGCTGCATCGTAATTCTTACAGTCATCTGGCGAGGAGAACATTACGGCTGAAAGTGTGCTCCATGATCGCGAGTAACGCCGCAGAGCTTACTAATCCTCTCCGGACGTATAGTCGCCATGTCGTACATGTGCTCTGTCCGGATTGCTCCTGGTTACGCGCTTTGGAATTAGTCCTGGTAAACGGCCTCTCGGAAAGTGAAACCGAACTGCCTGAAAAGTCTCGTTTTGACCAAGTTCGCGTTGGCGCGTCTCTGGGCCGGGTGAACTTGGCGAAAACCCCGTTTCGTGCAGTTGGATCGAGCGAGTTATCCTGGCGACTCATCAGGCGTGGGTTTAAACCGAGACGCTATCCTGTGGCGCTGATTTTCCAGTATCCAATCGCCGAAGCTTTCAAATAGTGGACGAAGGGTATTCAGCTTCGCGGCAATTATGTCGAGCCCTCGGTCATCGTACATATGCATGATGACCATTGAGCGGGGACCGATGACACCCGCCCCCACCCTGACTCAGGTGTGAGCCACCCATCCTGTTCCAGCCGAATGAGAACAAGTGATGGATAACGACTCATCATGGTCGGAATGTAAGGGTCACCCGTCCCAACAAATAATTCGGACGTGGCTCATCCAATGGTTGTATTATCAGTCATCCAGGCCCCGTCAGTCGCTCATGAGAGTGGCGCGCTAGGTGCCCTCTCAGCTAATAAACAAATCGCGAAGAGGAGTACTACTGAGATGCAGAAGATGGAACGGCGCTCCTTTCTTGCCGCAGCATCCGCGGCGCTTCCCGTGGCTCTTATCGGGCAGTCCAGCAATACTCCTACAACGACGAAGGCTGTTCGTGTTGCCAATGGCGAGGACCGACTTGGGGAACACCACGCCATCGGCGTCAGTTCCACTGCCTTCAAGGTGTTGACCCAGGATACCGGCGGCGATCTGTTTATCATGCAACATGCGAATCTGAAGAAGGGCGGTCCGCCGCGTCATCTGCACCACAATGAGGATGAGTGGTTTTATGTTCTTGAAGGCGACTACATCGCGGAGATCGGCACCGAGCGTTTTCAGTTGAAGCCTGGCGATTCCATTCTTGCACCCCGTGGGGTGCCTCATGTCTGGGCAAGTGTTGGCGAGGGTCCTGGCAAAATGCTGATCGCCTTTGCGCCTGCCAATAAGATGGAGTCTTTCTTTCGGGACAATGCGAAGCGGCGCAAAGACGGTGATTACCTCAACGAGGCGGCGGTTTATCACGCTTACGGTCTGGAACTGCTTGGCCCGCCGCTTTCCGTCGGATAAACCGTTTGGAACGGCGTGACGGATTGCGCGCGTTTTCACCATCACAGCATAAACGCAGCCGTACACTTCGTCGAAACTCCTAATGGCCGAAGGCGCTCCTGCCTGCCAGCGGCTGCGCTTCGCAGCCTCCGAGCGCAAAGGTGCACTGCGAAGCATCGAAGGCTAGTTGATACAGTTTCAGGCGGCTGTTCCCTTGAATGGCAGGACCTTCGCGCTGCCCTGCGTATGTTCGAGGAAGTCGGCCCAGTCCTGCATCTTGGCGCGGTCTTTCAAGTGGAGCGCGTGGTTGGCGCTCACCACTTCGCTTCGCACCGGCAAGGTCGCCTCACTCGTCACCAATCACAACTATTCCATTGGTATCGTGCTGTCCTGTAGTTTGGCCCACGTCGCCGAGTACAGCGGCCAACGTCTGACGACCGTCGACATCACCGATCCCCTGAACCCGGTCCTGCGCAGCCAGCTGCCGCTCGGGAATCGGGTCAACGGCATCGCCGTCTCCGGGCGCCACGTCTATCTGGCCGGCCGGTAACTTCCGTGTTGCCGATCATACGTCCTTTAAGCCACAGCGCTATAATTCCCGTCAGCCGGGACTCATCTAGATCGAACCATTCCAATATTCGAGATCTTCGAGGTGGAACTCCGATGGAACTCCTTAGGTTATGGAAGTCAGGTCTGCTTCTTCTCGCATCGCTCGGAACGACCTCTCTTGCGGCGATACCCCAAACGGATCACGACAGGGAACCTTCTCAAGTGAAATACACGTTGGCAAGCTTTTGTGGAGACTATGGCGTCGTGGGTTCTTACAGTGGAGGCATTGCACGGGCGTTGGGAACGCAGACTGTGGACGGCCACGGCAACCTGACGGGCTCGGCCATTATCAATGTGCCGGGGCCGAATAACACGCGGTCCATTACGAGCATCGGTTTTCACGGAACCTACACTGTGAATCCTGACGGGACCGGCAGCATGGCGCTGACGATCACGGTGCAGGGCGGCACAACCGTGAATGTCACCGAGGACTTCGCAATTACCAAAACGAAGGCAGTTAATGGCACTGTCCTAGCCAGTGAAATTCAGGACGCACAACAAGTTCCGAGTGTCATCCTCTCAACGCCAACTCTCGCGTTCCACACATACACTTTGCGTTCGGCTCCGAAGTCCTGTACGCGGTGATCTGCTCAGGACCGGGAACTCAGGTTGTGACAGCTATCGAGCGTATAGAAGACTAACTATAGAGATTAGGCGATAGCTGCTCAAAACCACGATTCATGTACTGTCGTTGCCGTATCACCGGCAACCTCATGCGTCTCGCTCACAGACTCGCTGCTGGTCGCATAGCGATAACCATCGACTCGCATAGCGAAAACCAGGGGGCAGGCAGATGAGCAGCGCACCAAAGCAGTGGCGGCGCTGGATGCCGCTCGATGTGTATGAGTTCGAGGGCAAGTCGAAAGCCAAAGGCGTGCCGAGGTAGCTTTCCCGCCAACTGGCCGAATCACCGGCTGACCGGAAGTTAACGGCTACAAGCGCATTACTTCCTGTTTGCCGACCGTACGACAATTGTTCCCCTAAAATTGATTCATGCTGATCGCGCCTTCCGAAATCCTCACCTCCAATGGACGCTTGCGTCACATGGTGAAGGGTGATTTGTCTGCTTTTTCCGAAATGAATGCTGACCTACGGGTGATGGAATTCTTTCCGCGTCCATGGTCTCTCGAAGAAAGCCATGCAGCGTTTGAAAGAATTGAAATAGGGTTCGCCGAGAGAGGATTCGGTATATATGCCTTGGAGTTCAAAGAAGAATTCGCCGGAATCATTGGACTTTCTGTTCCGATTTTCGAAGCCTACTTTACTCCATGCGTAGAAATACTGTGGCGACTTCTTCCCCGCTTTTGGGGTAAAGGCCTCGTATCGGAAGCCGGAGCGGCCGTACTCCAGATGGCATTCCAAACATTGCGAATGCCCGAGATAGTGGCGTTTGCAGCATCAAAAAACCTACGATCAATCCACGTAATGGAACGACTTGGCATGAAGCGTGACCGACAGGAGTATTTCGAGCACCCTGCTGTGACAGACGTTCATTTGCAGCAACATGTCCTGTATCGGGCAACACAGAGACTCTCCATTGCCGAGTGACCGGCCATCCGGAAGTAATCCCGAAATGCCTGCAAAGTCACATTTTGAGCAAGTTCACTCGGCCAGCGGGGTTCGGCGGGTCGAACTTGCCGGTAACCCCGTTTCAGCCTGGCAATGGACAGGGCTGGTACCGATCGATCAAGATCCCACCACCTATTTGTTCATCGTTCCTCGTCCATTGCTGGATCAAGCTCAAAGCTTATGTCGTTCATCCATGCGAATTGCTCGTGCGCGTGCACCTGGGCGGCAGTCAGTTTTGGCAAATCCTGCTCGCTCTTCGCCATTGCTCAATCCCCGATGAAGCGAAGATAAGTGTGGGGAGCTGTCGCTCGTTGAGCCAGGCCACGCAGAGATGCTAACGCCTCCGAACGGTCCCAATCACCAGCTTCAATTTCTGCAATGAAGGCTTTTACCTGAACTGGATTGAGTAGCGTGTGATAGTAGGGAGCTGACTCGATGAGGCTGGAGATGGGGTATGCCTCTCCCAAAGGCAAAGACCCGAACTCGATGACAAGGAACTCTTTCGTCTCCGGTATGCCGTGCTCATCTTCCAATCGAACCGTCCAAGGCATTCCATACTCCTCGCTAAACGATATCCACCCAAGGCAGGATAAAACAGTCGTCCGCTGTCAGCTTCCGTTCTCTGGCCAAGCTCCCAAGAAGTCGGCATTTCGGTAACTTGCTGGGAACCCCGTTTTTCGGGAAGTTCACCCTTACCGTTCGGACCTGACCTACCTCCGCGGCGATAATGTTGTGGACCATGGAAACTAAGGAATTCGAAAACACAGTTGGCCTCGGTCTCGGCAGGGCAGTTCTCCATCTGCTTGACCATGACGCACGCCCGTACCGTGAAATCATCCTGGACGCATGTCTACACAACAAAGCTTACGACCCACAAGTTGAGGGTAGTAGAGCGGTGTACATGTTGGAAATGATGCGTGCCTCCGGTGAACTAGCGTTCTATGCGGACGCCGTAATTCCGTCACTCGTGGAAGAGGCGGATGACTGGGACACATCTCAACGATTTCAGATAGCGAGGTTGTTGGCCCAGGATGGGAACCAATCCGCTCGTCAAGCGATGCATTCAGCTTTTCAGACCAAGATGATATCTGACAATGAGGTCGCTGCGGAGTTCATCGAACTTGATGGTCTCGCGGGGTTGGTTTTTGTGGTCCGTCGAATTGGAGAGTTACTGACTCAGAATCCTGAACGATGGGAGGACGATTACCTCCTGTGGGTAGCTAGTGATATCTATGGCAAAGAAGAAGTGGAGGCTGCGCTCAAAAACGCGGCAGAAACGGATACGAACATCAAGGCGTACTTGAACGCGGTCGAGGAGAACCGAACGTTGCGGGCACTGAATCAAAGGCCCGATCCAACTTCTTTGACTTATGGAGACGTACGATCCCTGATTGAAGCCAACAAAGCAGGCGGCATTTTGCATTTATGGGCGAAGACGGCTAGCGAGTCTAACTTGAGACTTGCAGCCGATGATCTGACCAAGGAAACAGACGCGAAGAAACTGAAACTCTATCTGGGGTTGTTTAGGAAGAGAAAGTTCCCACGCGAACTCGACCATTTGTTTCGGCTCGTAGAGTTGCCTGACGGTCCTGTTCCGCGCCATGCATTGGGGGTACTCGCTAACCTTGAGCACGAAAGGATTCGCAGCATTGCATTCAGCCTTGTCGAAACCAGGTCCTCACTACGTGACTATGCAATTGACCTACTGGTCAACAATTTTCATGACCGGGACCACGCTATCATCGAAGCTTGGTGCGATGCCGAATTGGACCTTGGTACACTGAACGCCTTTGACCGAAGTTTGCGGGACTTCTTTGCGGCGCATCCCGATTCTGAGTGCGAAGGCCGTTTGCTCAGAAAACTCTATGAGAGGGAGCCGTGTGCTCATTGCCGCAGTTCCGTGGTCGAGCGCCTCTTGGCACTGGGTGCGTTGCCTGAGACGCTCAGACGCGAGTGCGAATACGATTCCTACGCAGACACAAGAGAACTCGTAAAACATAGGAACAATTGACCAGCCCTCGCAGTTCGGTTCGTCAAGCGCCCGTAATGTTCTATAAGAAGGAAAGTCAACAAAAAACACTTCGCCTTCGGCTGAATTTTTGTTGATTTTCAGCCCCCTTGGAATTGAGCAGGATTGTTCTCACATTCCGGTCCAAGGCTCGGGACGCTGCGGACAACCGCGTAGCGCTTGTGGGTTCTTCCCCTGTGGTTCTCATACTCGATTTGCGACGATGCCAGTGACTTGTGAAACCAGCAAGCAGAACGTTGGTCATGTGCCAACCATAGTTCTATCTGGGACTCGTGGCCCATTGCTTTTTCAGGTTATCCGAGAGGGCCTAGGGTCGGCTGTGAGACTGGGTGCCCGAGGCAC
>NZ_JQKI01000190.1 GCF_000745965.1 Edaphobacter aggregans DSM 19364
GGCTTCCGGCAGCGAGTCCAGTCCACGTTCTCGCCGGAAGGCGACGTCGAGCGATGCAGTAACTGTTGCATCAGCAGCCAAGGCAGCGCCGTCTGATGTCGATGTCGCGGACGCAATCAATGTAGCTCCGGACGTCATGGAGGCTAATCTCGTCTCGTCGCGCGTGCCCGCCTATCCGGAGGCCGCAAAGGTCGATCGCATCGAGGGTTCAGTGGTGATGCGGGCAGTCATCTCCAAAGACGGCACTGTGACCCGCGTAGACGTTCTTGAAGGTCCCCGGCGTCTTCGAAATTCAGCATCGGAGGCGGTTCGGACATGGCGCTACAGACCGCATCTGCTCAATGGCAGGCCGGTCGATGTCGCGACGACGATCACCGTCGAGTTCTCATTGGACGAATACTAACTCCGGACTAACTCAATGCAATTTCTAACGTTGTGACGCTTGCTGGCAGGAGTCCGCACCTCTTGCGAGGCGCGAAGCGGATTCTGGGAAGGAGAGCGTGCGTCCGAAGGGCGGGGGTGTCTTGAGCACGGCACGCTGAACGCAGATAGAAAGGCAAACCGGAAGGGAGCCGCCCTGTTCAACGATCTCTCTCATGGCGCGAGTTGCAAAAGCCAGCTCAGAAACTAGAATTGTCATTTCACAAGCAGGAGGAAAAATGACAAGGGCAAGTGCAGCACCGATGCTCATCGTCCGGTCCATCTCCTCGCCTTCTCCATCGTCCTTCGGATGTAGGCAGCTCGTTTGTAGGGCTGGTATCGCGGGATAGATAGTCGTCTTCAAGGGCACGTTCGATCCGGTCGTCGGTCATGCCATTGGCAAAAGCGGCGACACAGAATCCGAGATATGGGCAGGATCGCCTCCAACCGTCAGGTTGTAGGGCTGTCCCGACCGGATCTGAAAGACATAGTTCATGCGTACTCCCCCAAAGACATAGGAGGACACACCATGGTTCAGCCAGCGCTGACCGTGGCCGAACGGAAGGCTGTAGTTGGTGCTCCAGGTGAAGTAGTTGGGAATGTTGTAGGCGCAGACGCCGTAGGCATTGCTGGGATTGAAATAGTTCTGGACGACGGAACCGCCGCCGGTACCATTTTCAGCATTGAAAAGACCGGAGCTGTTGTCCATGCACTTCGACCAGGTATACGAGGCGATCGTTGAAAGCGATTGCGAGAAGCGCTTCTGGAACTGAACGAGGAGAGCGTTGTAGTTGGCGTATCCAGTGCAAGAGGAGTAGTTCCATGAAGGCGAAGCCCACGGAATCAGCTTGAGCGCGTCGATGGCCAAGGCGGGAGTCGTATCGGTCGACGCCACCGGCGATGCGTTCACGCGCCCCGTGAAGTTGAGTCGATCGGTCTTCGATCCGGCATAGCCGACAGAGAAGATCGTGGACGTAGTGAGCTGCTGCTGAAGCTGCAGATTGTACTGCTGCGAACGTGCGTCATTATAGTTCGGCGCATTGACAAAGCTCGCCGCCAGCCAGGGAGAGGACGCCACGACCGGGTTCGGGGAGTTGCCGGCCAGAGACGTGATCGGGACGAGAGGATTTGACGGCGCGCCAGGCCAGATGTTGTTGACCTGGACATTGGTCGTCTGATTGGTAATGCCCTTGGTATAAGGCCAGACCGCGCCCTCGATGTTGTTCTGTGCATATTGGCTGCGGCCGGAGATCGTGTCATAAACCATGCCGTATCCTCCGCGCAGGACCGAGTCAGTCAAGGCAGCAAGCAAGCGTTAAGCCTGACATTGATCCTAAAGCCGGGAAGATTGAAGATCCGATACCTCTCGGAGGAGCACCCGAATTTCTTGCTGCGGACGGGATAATTGAGTGGCGTTTGTTGGCAGACTTGTCTATGGAGTAGTCCTCATGGCCCTGAGCATTATGAAGTTTTTATTTGATAACGCGCCTCTCAGGAATTTCTTCCCATGGTCTCCTTGCGGCAGGAGGAGTAGTCTTACTTCAGTACGAGATGTTGCTGGCAAAGCGCGAATGTCCCTTTTTCGCTTCGCAAAGGTGGGCGTTTGAGTTGAAGAAAGGTCGGAAGAGTGGGCTGCCTGTCTTCGGGAATAATTTAGCTTTACTCGGTGTTTTTCATAAGAGGTTCGAGCGCGACAAGGGACCTGATCAAAATCAAGTGTGGACCGTTGTTCTGAAGTGAGCAGGGTTCCTTTTTGCCCTGAAAGTTGGGTTGTCTCTCATTGCCTTGAGAAATATTTGCGACTTGAGGCTATGAACCCATGCGGTCAGGTACTTTCTCCCCGATTCTTCCGCTAACGTCGATACGCTTTTTTCTTGCGATACATGTGGTGCTTCTGCATAGCGTGTTCTGGATGCATCGTGCTCATGCATCGACGTGGCTGGGACGATTTTCCATGACAGGTTATACGGCGGTCGGCTTCTTCTTCGTACTGTCAGGCTACATCCTGTCGTATGTTTATCTCGATTCAGGAAGGCCGTTCAATCGGCGAGCCTTCTGGACGTCTCGGTTTGCGAGGGCCTATCCGTTGTTGTTGTTAGCTCTCCTGCTGGATGCACCGAATTATTTTTTACGGAAGATTTCGCTGATCGGTGTGGATGCAGCGTTTGTGAAGACGGTTGGAGTCTTCCTGTCCGAGTGTGCGCTGATGCAGTTTATGGGCCATCGCTTCCGTAATATCGCGTTACCATCCTGGTCGCTCTCTTCGGAGGCGTTCTTCTATCTGATGTTTCCGTTTGTCGCTTCCCGGATATGGGGGCGAAAAGGAATTAACGCTCTAGGACTATTCAGCGTCTTCTGGGGATGCTCGTTGCTTGCTCCGCTGGTTGTTGTCGCAAGCGATCCAACAGAGTTGGTCACGCCGGGTTTGACTGAGGTAGGGTCGATCCTCGGTGTGATTCCGATCTTTAGAATCTTCGAGTTTCTTGCGGGTATTTGTTTGTATTCTCTGCAGAAGACTCTAGCGGAGAGACTGACGCCAGTTCAGTTGAACCGATTAGCCTTTATCTTTCTTGTCGTCGCATGTGCTCTGTATGGCGCTTCGGTTGACTTCGCGACTCATATCCCGTACGTGGTGATGAACAACGGATTGCTGCTGCCTGTCTGGGGTTTGCTTTTGCTGGGCCTGACGAACGTTCATGGCTGGCTTGCTGAGTTGCTGTCGCACAGGCATCTGGTTCTGCTTGGGGAGTCGAGCTACAGCATCTATCTTCTTCACTGGCCGCTGTGGAGTTATTTTTCACGCCTGAGGGTGATTGATACATGGCGGGTCTGGTGTATCTATCTGGGTGTACTTGTCGTGGTGAGTATGGTGAGTGTTTTCTGTTTTGAACGGCCCTTCCGTAGAAAGATCCTTGCTGTCGCCTCGATTCCTTCTCAAGTCGCGGTTAAGCAGTAGGATGCGGTTAGCGGGTGCTGAAGCCTCAACTCGGAAATACTTAATCTTCCCTCGCTGAGAATTCCATGCATTATCATTCGGTAAGGGGGTAGTGGCCACATCCAACCGAAAACCTCCGTTAAGGATCTTGATCTACCCCCTTATTCGGCCATGGCCGGCCGGATTAGTTCCTGTTTGTCGATGATCGACTAACGGCGTTGTAGAATTCCCTCCGATGAGGCGAATACTCGCCATTGTAGGCTCCGCAATATTCTTGGTCATCGCGCCGGGAACCGTTGTGGGTTACGTCCCTTGGCGGATCTGCCACTGGCATGTTGACTGACGACCGCAAGCACGATAACAGGCTCAAATGCGGGAGCGGCTCCGAAAGGACTCTGGCTCGCAATGGCCATAAAGATGTCCGGAGCAGATTTGTCTCTCTCACACTGCGTCCAGGCTGGCGCCCACAACTCGGTATCGAGAAAACTCCAGCTTGGAGACGATTCCAGAGTGCGTGGGGAACCATGCGTCCATTTCTGTTGGCCCGGTTCTTTCCATCCAATCTTGCCAAACTTCACCGTTCCGCCGCGATTGGGCAGGAATTGTGTTGATCGAGTCGACGCTGGCCCGCGTGCAACCTGAAATAGTGCGTCGTGGTCCGGCATCAGCAGCAGCCACTTGTCCCAATGCCAAAGTGGCTGGGTTGCAGGATCCCCTATAAAGACATAGACATCGTCATCAGCTGTGTGAAATGCCATAGCCCTTCGCTCCGAACTCTCTACCGTATTGGGCCCAGTTGCAATATCGCGCTGCTCGGCTTCGGTCACGACCTGCGGCCAAGTGCTTCGGCGGCAATTATGGTGATGCGCCGAGAAGATAAGGCAGTACCAAGCAAATGATGCTCAAGCTTTGTAATAAGCCTTGACGGCGTTTACTTCGGTCATCCACACATCAAGTTGCTGGCCTTTGCTGATCTTCTTTTTCGCATCCGCGGTGCGTTGCTAATCGGAGCATCTGACGTAGCGGCCACACATGAGGACAGTTTAGCGTGTCAGTAGTGTCTGAACCGGATCAGTTTGACCGAGAGTGGCGTTCGTCGCTCGACTTGCCCTGCAATTGGTATTAGCCGGCAAAGGTTTAACTTCGCCAAACGACTCAAGACTCGCGGTTGCCTCACGATTTACGAATTCATCTGTCAATGCTGGCAAAAAGAACCCGAGCGATTTTCTCTCAATCCGACCCATCAAATGGGACTAAATACCTTAGAAAGATGCTCTAAAAGTCCTAATTCCAAGGTCCTATAGACCTCAGACCGGATAGCGCATAGAAAGGACTGCATGCAGACGTCCCGCTTGGCAATTGGCCAAGAAAGCTCATCGCATCGTTTTCGTTGGAATTTAATAGCAGCCCTAGTGCTCTTCGTGGTTAGTTGCGGTGGCGGCACTCAGATAGCGCAAGCTGCAATTTTGAATGACCCTCTCCCTCCGGTCGCAGCGGCTCGCTTACTAGACCAAACTACCTTTGGCCCCACACTTTCAGCCATACAACACGTGCAGCAAGTCGGCATCACGGCTTATCTCAACGAGCAGTTCGATATCCCTACAACGCGGATGCCTGCCATTCCCAATCCGCCTGTCCCTATGTGCCCCGATGCTACCTATCGTTGTGTGCAGAGTTATTTCTGGCAAAATGCGCTTACTGCTAACGACCAACTCCGCCAGCGCGTAGGCTTTGCGCTCAGTGAGATTTTTGTGGTCTCCACCAACATGGTGAATGCCCGCGCAATACCTTCCTACCAAAACATGCTCGCCGACGACGCCTTTGGTAATTTTCGCCAACTAATCAGAGATGTCGCCGTCTCCAATGCGATGGGGACCTACCTCAACATGCTCAATAGTGGAGCACCCCCACCCAATGAGATCGCAAACGAGAACTTTGCCCGCGAGTTTATGCAGCTCTTCACCACCGGTCTGTTTCTCCTCAACCCTGACGGCAGCCTCCAGCTAGATGCTCAAGGAAACCCACAGCGGGTTTATACCGAGGCACAGGTTCAGGCCTATGCACGCGCTCTCACTGGCTGGACATACGCCAGTGCCACGGGAGGTGTCCCGACCAGCTTTCCGAACGGAATACCAAACTTCGATCAGCCAATGCAGCCTATCGAAGTCTCACATGATATGTCCCCTAAGAGCCTGTTGAGTGGCACCACTCTTCCGGCTGGCCAAACCGCCAACCAAGATCTCGACGGTGTTGTCGATTCTCTCTTCAATCACCCTAACGTCGGCCCATTTTTCTGCCGCCAACTCATCCAGCATCTCGTTACAGGCAATCCCTCGGCAGCCTATGTTGGCCGTGTTGCTTCCGTATTCGCCAATAACGGATCGGGCGTACGTGGCGACATGAAGGCCGTGGTTAGCGCAATCTTTACCGATCCTGAAGCACGCGCTGCCGATACAAATCCCGCGGCAGATGGTGGCCATCTGCGTGAACCTATCCTCTACTTTGCCGGTATCCTGCGCGCACTTGAATTCACGAACGTTGATCCTCAAGGCCGTTACGATGCGGCCAGCAGTTACACCTCGCCGCTTGGACAAGTGCCTTACGCCGCGCCGAGTGTCTTCAACTTCTTCCCGCCAAGCTATGTCATTCCCAACACTACGATCAACGCGCCCGAGTTTGCGCAGGAGAACACTGCGGCCGTCACTCTTCGGCTCAACCTCGCCGACAGCATCGTACGCAATCACCTGACATCGTTCTCCATCGATATGAGCCAGTCAAGCTCTCTCGGCAAGATTGCATCCGCGACCGGAGATGCCGCAACCGATAGTGCCAACTTGGTGGAAGCACTTAATCTCCTTTTCATGCACGATCAAATGCCTTCCACGATGCAATCGACTATCGCGGACCACGTTGCACAGACCGCAGATATCGGCCAGCGAGTCCGCATTGCTACGTGGCTCGTTATCAGCTCAAGTTTTTATAAGATCGAGCACTAACTAAAACTAGAATTCGGCGATTGAAGATATGTCGCTCACGAGCCCACAGGAGTTACTACCATGAGCACAAATCGGCGTAGTTTCATTCGTTCCACCTCGCTCGCTGCGGCCGGAAGCCTTGTTGGACTCCGTCCTTTTGGTGCGCTCAACGCCTTTGCTCAGACCGAATCTCCCTCTACCGATTACAAGGCGCTCGTCTGCATCTTCCTCTTCGGGGGCAACGACGGAAACAACATGCTCGTTCCGTTCGATCCGAATGGCTACAGTAACTATGCCAGCCTTCGTGGTCCATTGGCGCTGCCTCAAAACCAGCTTCTACAGCTTGCTTCAATGCCTAACTTCAGCCTCCACGGCAACCTGCCAGAGGTTCGTCAGCTCATTGATAGTGGTGCCGCAGCTCTAGTCGCAAACGTCGGTACGCTGATTCAACCAACTACTCGCGATGACGTGGCAGCACTGCGAAACCTGCCTTCCAATCTCTTTAGCCATACCGATCAGCAGTTGCAGTGGCAAAATGCTTCACAGAGCGCTTCTACACCCACAGGTTGGGCGGGACGCATGAGTGATCTTCTCGGCGGAACATTCAACTCATCCGCTTCTATTCCCATGATCACCTCGATGGCAGGAGACACGCTTTTCTGTGACGGTCGATCGAGTACTCCGCTAGCGGTCAGCCCTGGTAACATCGGAAACGTCTCATGCGGCGAGGGTCCCGACGAGTGTCCGGTTCGGCAGGCAATCGCTCAAAGCTTCCTCAGCTTTGATAGCGGAATAAGCCTTGTGCAGGCCGACAATACCATTACTCAAAACGCCTACCGCTACGCCAGTATTTTGGCACAAGCCGTTTCTTCCGTTTCGCCCTTAGCTACAGTCTTCCCCGCTAACAACCCGCTTGCGACTCAGCTACAGCAGATTGCTCAGCTAATGCAGGTACGAAGCAGTTTTGGTGTCAATAGACAGATATTCTTTGCCAGTATTGGCAACTTTGACACGCACTCCGACCAGATCTCACAGCAGGGACTTTTACTTGGCCAGCTTTCCACAGCGATGTCGGCTTTCTATCAGGCCACGCAGGAGTTGGGAATCGCCAAACAGGTCACAACCTTCACGATGTCTGACTTTTCACGCGCGCTCCAGCCAAACTCCAACACCGGCAGCGATCACGGTTGGGGTAGCAATCACATCGTGCTCGGAGGTGCTGTTCGTGGAGCAAAACTCTATGGGACTTATCCCACTCTCGCACTCGGTGGTACCGACGATTCTGGTATGAACGGCCGATGGATTCCATCAACAGGCAGTGTGCAATACGCGGCAACACTGGCCAGCTGGTTCGGTGTACAGGCATCCCAACTCAGTTCAATATTTCCTAACATTGGGGCTTTTCCATCGGCAAATCTGGGATTCGTATAAGTGATGTTCGTTGGACCCGAATCACGCCAACCCATTCCTCGCATAAATTGGCCGATATGGCGTATCGGACGTATGGCTGAAATATAGCCATGCGAGTGCGATGCGAGCTAAGAGCTGGCTTCAGTATGCGTCGTGAGTGTACGTGAGAGCCTCAGTGGGTCATCGCGTATACGAGTTATGAACATGTTTGCTCCTTCCGCAAAGCCTGTTGAATATATGTCGATGGATTGAGAAGAAGAAAGATAATCACTAACCAAGACGTTGAAAAAATGCTGCTCATCACAAGCTCCGATTAGAAGCGCATATTTAACGTTTTATTGGGCCCGGGAACTGCGGGAAGGATCCGCTACGGCGGATACGGAGGCATCGGCTACTATCATGTGTCCGACATGTACATTGCACTGTTCAGCCACTTCATTCCGTGCGGCGTTCACGAAGCCGTCTATATCCTGGATGGGCTGATCCGCAATGGTGCCGAGATCAAGCCCGATACGATTCACGGCGATACCCAGGCGCAAAGTGGACCGGTGTTCGGTCTGTCCTA
>NZ_JQKI01000191.1 GCF_000745965.1 Edaphobacter aggregans DSM 19364
ATTTCTCGCGCTCTTGTTCTGCACGCTTGCGATCCTCAATGTCCGTGAGGGTTCCGTACCATTTAACAATGTTTCCATGCTGGTCCCGAAGTGGTACACCACGCACCAGAAACCAGCGATATTCCCCGTCAGCGGCGCGACGGAACCGCGCCTCGTCTTCGAAAACCTGTCCGGTTGCAACAGAGATGCGCCACTTCTCGGAGTTGCGCACAAGATCCTCGGGATGGATCGCACACTGCACACCTGCGCCTGAAGTCTCCTCGACAGAAAGCCCGGTGTATTCAGTCCAGCGCTTATTTACAAATGTGCAGAAGCCGTTAGACAACGCGGTGAAAGTCATCGCCGGAATTGTTTCCACAACGTCCCGCAGACGCTTTTCCTGACTCTTGAGTCGATGAACGCGCCACCGATAAAGTGCCCAAAGTATCGCAATAAAGACGGCGATGCACGACAATCGGAACCAGTAAGTTTGATAGTAGGCCGGGGCGACGTTCAAAGCGATCGCAGTTTCTGGCCCGTTCCACAGCCCCTCGCTGTTGCTGGCGACTAGCCGGAATCGATAGGAGCCGGGCCCAAGGTTCGTGTAAACGGCTTCTCGCGCTGCAACCGGCTGGCTCCAACTCCTGTCGAAACCTTCGAGAAAATATCGAAAGCGAATCCGCCCGGGCGCGGCGAGGCTCAGCCCCGTGTACTCAAATGTGATTCGTCTGGGAGATGGAGGAATTTGAACGAAGGCGGCGAGATTTGCGGTGTTGTTATCGGCGGTGATCGCCTCGATGTGAGGCAGCGCGGGAACTGAATTGTCATTGATCAGGGATGGATTAACAACCGACAAGCCGCTGCTAAGTGAAAACCAGATCCTGCCCGCCGAATCCGAGACCACCGATCGGCTCCGCTTCACTCCTCCAGTGCTCTCGAGACCATCGGCCTGGTCATACTCGCGAACGTCGACTGCTTTCACAACACCGCTTAGCAGTTTGTCGCGCGGAATGCGCAAAACATGATGTGAGGTCGCAATCCAAAACCTTCCGCTCTTGTCGTCCGCCATCCCGAGGATTTGTTCGCGCAAAACGTCGGGCGACTCATTAGGAACTTGAAAATGACTAGAGGCAAAAGAGGCAAGACCAGCAGACGTTCCACTCCAGAGAGTTCCGGATGAATCCTCGAAAAGGCAGTTCACCTCTGGGGAAGGCAAACCCTCTACCGTTGTATAGGTTCTCCATTGGCCGTTTGAAAAAGAACTCAGCCCGGTAGGTGTCGCAAACCACATTGCACCATCGCGGGTTTCAAGGATGGACGAGACGGTATTCGAAGCGAGGCCGTTGGTCGTCGTGTAAGTGGTGAAGTGCCCATCTTTGAATTTGCTGACGCCGCCGTTTAGTGTGCCGGCCCACACAGAGCCATCTCGGCTCTCATAAACAGCATAGGCACTGTTTTGGACCAGTCCGTTTGCCTCTGTATAACTCTGGCTCGCTATCGCACCGTTGCGAAATCGTAGACGGGTCAGTCCCCCGCGTTGACGTCCGGCCCACACCACATCTGCCCGTCCACTGATGGAATAGACGACCTCATTTGGTGGTATCGATGTAACGGGTTGAACGCGGCCGTTCTGGAGAACATACAGCCCACCTTGAGTGGGAGCGAGCCAGGTGCGGCCCTCCGGGTCGACATATACAGGGCCATTGTGTCCGAAACGACGATCGCTAATAGATGAATAGGTTACGAACGCACTGTCCCGAATGCGGCCTAGCCCTCGCGCACCTCCGATCCAGAGATTTCCTTCGCGGTCCTCGAACAGAGCGTTAATTCCGCCGTCTCCGCGAAGCTCATTTTCTTCGGAGAACGAAATGCCTTTCCCGTTGATGCGCAGTAGCCCGCGCGTCGTACCCACCCACATATTCGAGTCACGATCGCGCAGGATGCTCAAAACCTGGATATTACCGAGGAGCGACGGCAATTCGAGCCGACGAAAGCCTGTGCCGTTCCCGTGATACAAGCCTGTGTCGGTGCCGACCCACAACTCTTCACCGATCGGCAGCAGAGAATTGATCTTTCGGTCAGGCAATCCTGCGTTCACCCGGGTAGCTCGCCCGCCCGTAAGAAAAAAGAGGCCATCGCCGAGTGTCCCCAGCCAAACCTTGCCATCGGCTGTTTCTGCTAGAGAGATTACTGGCGGTGAAGTGGGTCCC
Source organism: Edaphobacter aggregans DSM 19364 (assembly GCF_000745965.1). GTDB lineage: Bacteria > Acidobacteriota > Terriglobia > Terriglobales > Acidobacteriaceae > Edaphobacter > Edaphobacter aggregans. The sequence goes on from NZ_JQKI01000191.1 coordinate 2,190, forward strand.
AATTTCTGAACGTGGTCTTCCATGAAACGCAATGTGCCCTGCTCGAGGTCCGAAACCAGTACTCCGCCGTGGTTATCTTTTGACAGAGCGGTGATTGCGTCTGGACCGTATCTGACGCTCTCAAACTTGCCATCTTTGTGGCGTACGAGAACGGCGCCCTGTGGACGGATCCACAGTTTTCCGCCAGCATCCGTAAGCAGTTGCAAGATGGGAACGTTCGAAGCGGTGGCGATGGAAGTAAAAGAGACAGGCCTGAAATTAAAGCCGTCGAACCGTATCAGGCCTCTGTCGGTTCCAATCCAGAGGTATCCATCTGCGGTTTGCGCGATGCCGTTGACAGCGCCTCCGGGAAATCTGGTTTCGGTCGTCCATTGTTCGCGGACGTACTGCGAAGGCAGACGGTTGGGATCGAGTGCACGTGCATCGGTGACAAGGCCCGCTAGCACGATTCCAATAAGAATCCATCGAGTTTGCTTCAACCAGCAATTCACGGGAGGTACTCGAATTTGTCGATTATGACCTCGGTTTCGTTTCTCAGGGGTATTTGGCCTAGATAAAATAGATACAAAGCGATGCGTACCGATTCTCCCCCCGGTAAAGGCACACCGGAGGTAAACACATGCCGGTTAATGACACGGCCGCCGCCTGTATTACCCGATCCCGCTTCGGTCGAAAACGTTACTTGCCCTGGTTCCCAGCGGAAGGAGTGTGTGTAGGCACCCGGCGGCGCCCGAAAGGTAACAAAGTTAGCTGGAACGTAGTAAGGCTGGACAACATAATGTACGTTGTCATTATCAAGGTATCCCCAACGACCAAGCTCAACGTCCAACTCGCGCCGGTTCCTCTCCGTGCCAGCGCCGTCCCAGGTGATTAGCGTTAGAAGAGCAGAAGGTTCGAGATGAGAGACATCGCGCACCTGGAACCTGTATGTTCCGTATCCCAGGCTGCGCGTGAGCTTCACCTCCGCCGCAGCCCACTTTCCCGGGCTTCCCGAAATGCGAAGATGCAGTGCACCTCTTTCATCCGTCCAAACGTTCGCAGGATCGAAGAAGTTTCTTGACCCAGCGTGAAAAATTGGCCCGGTGCTCGTCGTCCACTCGTAACCGCTAAAGTTCAGTATCTTCGGCGACGGGAGTACCGGCGCTGGGCCTTCCCCGTTAACGACTGCCAGCGCCACCACGCCGTTGCCGACGATCGGTAACGATTCAGTTTGTTCAGGCGGATTGTAGGTTGGATCAACCAACAGAGCGGCATATTCTATTCCCAAGTAGACTGAAGCTTTCCACCGGCCGTCAACTTCGATATTCGTAAACGGCTGCCCTGATTGCCGGCACACGCCCCATCGTCCATCTGTCTTTGCGTACAACACGATTCGCTGCCCGGGTCGAGCCCCTGTGGCACGACCTTCGATTATGTCTGTCTTGTAGTCACGATCTTCGATTATGTCTGTCTTGTAGGGATTCTCCTGATATGCGGCAGGGACCTTGCTGAAAGCAACTGTCGGAGCTGAATTTTTTGATGAAGAGTGACATCCGGTCAGCACAAAGGACGCCAACAGCACTGACAATGTTGCGGTATGTGCGACTATGTGCGGGCGCGACATCATCGATCTCCGTCACGAAGGATTAAGCGTTAAGTTCGCACGAGTGCGCCGTGTCGTACCCGAGACTGCGATTTAGGAATATTTCTGCACACGACCACCTGCCCGATTTCTTCTTGATCTGCACGTGGAGCGCGCCGCTCGCGTCGGTCCATGCATTTTCAGGATTGTAGAAGTTGCTCGTGCCTCCCTTGTCACTCTCAATCATGCGAACACCCCAATCATAGCCGCTGGATTTGAGCGATCCGGTCGGGTTAAACTGCGGCGTTCCAACGCCCTTCACAATTGTCACGAGAGCAACGGAACGGCCTTGGGTCGGAGCTACATCCATCTGGGCAGCGGATGATAATCCGGCTCCACCAAAAACGCAGCATACTCAAATCCGAGATGAGTTTCCGTGCTCCACGTTGAGTCTGCTTTGATGGGAATGAAGGGATGATCAGGCCAGGGCTGCACCCACGATTGCCCGCTGTGCGCATAAATAACAATCTGCTGCTTTGGTCGAGCGTTTCTTACCCGTCCAGAGATCGTGTCGACTCTTTCTCGTCCACCTTGCGCCGCCGGCGGAATATGGGTGAACTCGATCGAAGGTCCGGAATTGGCTTTATGCGACTGGCAACTGTTCAGCGCAATGCAGAAAATCAGCAGCAGCGATCGCTGCAAGAGAACTGGGACCAACAGTTGCAGTTGCATGTGACTCCACAATAGACTGCCGGATGCGCGAGGTGAGAGGCACCCTGCAGAGTGCTTGGACGAAATCTTACCGCACGGGAGCCCGGTGTGCACCTTCAATGAGGTCCGACCACTGGCTTGCCTGATACCTGACCTGGTCACCGCCACTCTTGCCGCTCACGCACCTTCTTTTTATGCAAGAAATCAATGACTCAGGAGACTAGACAGAAGCAAGATTTGATAAGGGCCAAGAATGCTTCACCTGGTCCTGCGTGATCAGCTGCCCGACCGATCCGCTCTCCGTCTGCACCGCGATGGCGGAAGCCTCGCGCACTGTCGGGAATTACTGGCCAGACCGAACATGTCTACGACGAAGTCAACTACGCGGCCGCGAGTTGGAAGCGGGAGCGCCGCGTCCTCCTCAAGGCCGAGGTAGTTTACGGCGAAGGCAAAGAGCCCAAAGACAACCCACGCTTCGTCATCACCAACATGACACAGAGTCCGCAATGGCTCTACGAAAAGGTCTACTAGGTCGTGAGGTGCAGCGGGGCGCTGTCGACCCAGGCCTCTCTAACGGCAATGTCGATCGTGATGTCTCCCGACGTGAATCGGTTAGGCCCTGCACGCCGCTCATCCAGCCGGCGCAAGATCGCCTTGATGCGGGCGACCAGCTCTCGCGGGTTGAACGGCTTCGGCAGATAGTCGTCGGCTCCAATCTCCAGGCCGACGATGCGGTCGATATCATCTCCACGGGCTGTCAGCATCAACACAGGAATCGAGGACCGTGAGCGCAGTTCTTTGAGAAGCTCCATGCCACCCATGCGTGGCAGCATCACGTCCAGGATCACAAGTGAGTACTCGCCGGAGCTTGCTAGCTCCAATCCGCGCTCCCCATCGTGAGCCGCGTGGAGAACGAATCCGTCCTCACCGAGGCGTTCGGCGAGCAGTGCACAGAGCTCGGTATCGTCGTCGATAATCAGCAGGCGGTTCATGTCAGTCGGTCGTTCTGTGCTTCTCCAGATAGTAGCCGCGGGAGCCGTACCGTGCGCAATCTTTACCTACCTTTACATTCCCTGACCAATCTTTATCGCACGCACTTCTTCGTGGTGTTGTACTCAAGACGCATTACGAGGTGCACTGATGGGACGCAAAGCACTTTGGACAGTAGTTGGATTGGCTGTAGTTGCCCTTGCCGTAGCTGTTGCGCGGGCGGACTTCAGAAGAGGACACGGCTGGTGCGGTAACGGATGGCATCGTGGGGGGCCATTGGGTTACGTAGCTCGTGAACTCAAGCTGAGTGACGCCCAGGTCTCTCAGGTCAGGTCGATATGGATGGAAGAGCGCCCCACGGTAACAGCACTGCTCAAAGACATGATCAGCGGAGCGCATCAATTGGCCGATGCGACCACCGGCGGAAAGTTCGATGAGGATAAGCTGCAAGCGACTGCGGCCGCGGAAGGCAATACATTTGCCAAGTTGCTCATAGAGAAAGAGCGTTTTATATCGCGCGTTTATACCACCGTCCTGAACGAGCAGCAGCGCCAGTCCGCAGACAGGCTGCAGCAACGCTGGCTGGACAGGATGGACCATGCCATCACGCGGCTGGAAAAACAAAGCCGGTAGGCTGGCGAACCGAATTCACGGAACAGGTGCAACCATGCGTAACTCCCTTTCGTTGATCCTGAAAGATAAAGTTGCCACTACGTTTCTCTCGCTGTTCATCGCGTGCCCACTGCTGGCGCAAACAACGCCGGACCAAAGACTTGCTCATGCATACGCGCTGGAACGTGAGGGCAAACCCGCCCAGGCCATTGTTGAGCTCCATGCACTGCTCGATGAAAAGTCTCTGGACACTCAGGCAGTTGGCAAAGCCTGGAATGTTCTGGGGCTTGCTTATGAAGATCAAGGCGACTATCTCGACTCTCAACATGCCTATGAGAGATCAATTCGAACACTCGAAGGCTTGTCGAACAATATCGAGGACTATGCCATGGCGTTGGACGATTTCGGGGGGCTATATCTAGAGGCCGGGCAACTGGAACTTGCAGTCAGGCTGAGACAAAAGGCATTCAGTCTGTACGAGAAGATCAGCGATCACGCTGGCATGACGCGGGCCTCACGCAATCTCGCAGGGATTGCCTTTAGCCGGCAAAAGACCACCGAGGGCAGGAGATACCTGGAGCGGGCCGTCACAGAGGCACAGTTAGCGAACGATCTCGATAGCGATGATCTTGCGGCCATCGCCTCGATGCAGGGGTGGCTGGCCCAGCTCGATGGCCACCGGGAGATGAGTGTATCGCGATATAAGCAATCCCTTGATCTGCTGCTAAAACGCCACGGCGAAGAGCATCCGTTTGTCGGATGGGGCTACATGCTTCTGGGAAGAGCACACGCCGATGTGGGTGAGTTGACAACCGCGCTTGCCGAGATGAGCCAAGGCCGTGCGATCCTTGGCCGCACTCTGGATAGCCAGAACCCGAAGTACCTCACGGCGGAAATAGCTTATTCGCATGTGCTCGATGCGACAGGAGCCCATCTGGAAGCTGCGCGGATAAGAACAAATGCGGAGCGTGGGTTGAAGGAAGGGTTCAGTCACCGGTGTAACAACTGCACGATAAGCGCCGCCGCATTTCAATGAAGCGCTGCTGATACACCACCGGCCACGGCGGAAGATCGTTCGGCATCATCCGCCAGTGCGCCCCCGTCTTCACCAGCCAGCGCAGAGCGTTGAACACCGCACGCAATCGGTGCGACCGCTGCGCAGCGTCCTCCCGGCACAACGCCAGGTAGGGCGCCACAAACGCCCACTCCTCATCGCTCACATCGCTCGGATAACCAACCTGACCCTTATTCCCCATCCAAACTATCCTGCGCGATGACAACAACACAATCACCGCCTTCCTAGAGATGGGAATTAAAGTTATTAACAGCCTCTAGGTAACCAGGGTCTTGGCTCCATTACCTCGGTCGGCAAGGTGAAATGAAAGGTTGCACCTCGTCCATCGTTAGCGGTCGCCCACAACCGGCCGCCATGCGACTCTACAATGGAACGGCAGACGGCTAAACCCATCCCGCTACCCTGCGTCTTGGTGGTAAAGAAAGCAGAAAAGATCTGATCGCCCTTGTCCGTTGGCAGTCCCACGCCTGTGTCACTGACCGAGAACAGCAGTTGAGAATCATGGAGCTGCGACCTCACCGTAAGCTCTCCGCCCGAGTCCTTCATGGCCTCAATCCCATTAAGCATGAGGTTCATGAACACCTGCTGCAGCTGCACACGGTCTACCATGGTTTTGGGCAGTTGAGCGGCAAGCTCCATGCGCATGGCAATCGAGTATCCCGTCGCCTCACCTTTCAGCAGCGTGAGCATTTCGTGAATGATCCCGTTCACGTCGACCAACTCACGTAGTGGAGGAGACTTGCTGTAGAGGGACCTTATACGGTCGATGATTTCGGCTGCGCGTTTTCCTTCCGACACGATGCTCGTTGCTGCCTCGCGTATCTCGTCAAGATCGGGTCGGTCGCGCTTAAGCCATTGCAGGCAGGTATCAGCATTCGCCACGGTGGCAGCGATGGGCTGCTTGATTTCGTGTGCCAGCGACGCGGCCAGTTCTCCCAACGTGCTCACCCGATTGATATGTGCCAGATCGGCCTCGAGTTCTCGCAATTTCTCGCGCTCTTGTTCTGCACGCTTGCGATCCTCAATGTCCGTGAGGGTTCCGTACCATTTAACAATGTTTCCATGCTGGTCCCGAAG
>NZ_JQKI01000192.1 GCF_000745965.1 Edaphobacter aggregans DSM 19364
ACGCCCGCTCCAGCCCGCCATCAAGATACCGCTTGCCGATCTGCCATACCGCCTTGGCGGAAAGCCCCAGGTTGGCTCCCACCGCAGGCGTGGACTGTCCCTGATCCAATTGACGCAAGGCCAAGGCGCGCAATGTCGTGCGTACCGACTGCAACCCGCCTCCTAACAACTGATCGATCTGCTGTCGATCTCGCTGCTTGAGTTCAATCTGAAGTCGTATGCCTCTGCTCACTCCCCAGATCTACAGCCAGCACCAGAACCCAACAAGCGCCTACATTGGTTACCTATACATGCGGCCACAGTACTAGGGAAACAATTCGGGTACCGACACAACTGGTATACCGAAAGCACGGCATACGGCCACGCGACCCTGCTCCATCGCAACGGACGATAGACTCGGGAACCCGATTACGTCGCCCGCGGCGTAGATGTGCGGTTGCGAAGTCTGGAAGTTGGTATTCACCTGAATCCGGCCGCGCGCATCGGCAGCGAGGCCACAGGCCGCAAGATTCAAAAAATCTGTGTTGGCCTGCTTCCCTACAGCGTAAAGCAGAGCATCCGACCAGATTTGCTTTCCGCTCTTCAGCTTCGCGCCGACTTTGCCCTCAGAAGATTTCGTAACCTCCTCGACCTCCTCACCCAGACGAAAAATGACGCCCTGGCTGCGCATGTGATAACTCAGCGCTTCAGCAATCTGCTGGTCGACGAAATCGAGTATGCGAGGGCGGCGTTCGATCACAGTCACCGAAACATCCAGAGCGGCGGCAATACAGGCATACTCAATACCGATCACGCCACCCCCGACGATGGTCAACACATGGTGCTCCGTTCGTAAACCGGCGAATCGCGTCTGTATCGATAATGGAGACATCGTCCACGGGAATCGCGTCGTTATGAGCCGGCCGCGAGCCAGTAGCGATCAATACGTGGTCCGCGTGGCAGAAATACTCTCCTTCCTGACTCGCAACCCGAATCGTGTGGGGTCCTGAAAAGGAAGCAGTGCCAATCAATACATCGATATCATTGCGGCGAAACTGACTCTCAAACACCCGAACTTCGTGGGACGCGATTTCCTCGATTCTCAGTGCCAGGATTGAGGCCGAGATCCGGCGATCCGTGGACCCCGATCGGGTAGAACGCAGGACAGCCTCCCGAAGTGTCTTGCTCGGAATCGTGCCGGTGTTGATACTGGCCCCGCCAAGAGCTATAGAGCGTTCGACCACCGCAACCTTCTTGCCGAGTTTGGCGGCCTGAATTGCCCCGTGATGTCCGGCAGCGCCCGAGCCGATCACCACCATGTCGTAATGCTTTGCCGAACGATTACTTTCGTTCATCCGACTTATTCTCCTGCACAAAATTGCTAACTGTTTGCTATCCCTGCGTTCGTGCCAGTTCTGCTTGCGCGTCCGCTTCTTTCAAAGCCTGGTACTTAAAATTCTTGCCTGTATCTGGTTGTCGGTAATGCAGGCCAACTCTCTGCTTGTTAGCATCAGAGGTTCGATCTCACAGTCGCGGCCCCGATCTTTTTCATGATGCGCCTTGCGTTTCCAAAAGCTGACACAAGCCAGAAGCAATGAGATACCCGGGCAGAATGTCGTCGATGCCGCATTCGAGCGCGTCCCACCAGAGTTCCGCCGTACTGGAAGAAGTCGCGAGTACAATCGGCACAGAGATATCAATACCCCTCATCCGTTCGACGAGGTCTCTCCAATTACCATCAACCAGGGCGAGTTGCGTGACAATCACCGTCTTCTCGCGCGTCGAGTTGAGCAAATCAACTGCCGCCCTGATGCTGGGTGCCCATTGCATCTCAAGTCCGTGCGCTTCGATGTCCTGCGCGACCGTGGCTTCGGGGCTCCTGGTGGACACGAAAATTACTGTTCCTGCTCGTTTGAGGGTCTGCATCGATTCTCCAACGCTGCTGGATTCCACCTTATGCCGGGTGGCCTCCGACTGGCCGTAAGCTGCCGTAAGCTCGCCGTAACACCGTGAAGATTTGGGAGCATAATGATGTGGGGGTAAACCAAATGCCAATTCTGCCCTCATCCTCCGAAAAATCTCTCGCCAACTCTGCCGCCGACCCTGTGCCGGCGACAGCGGTTCGCGACCAATTGGCGCGTATAGTGAATAGCTCCGGGTTTGTTTCGTCTGCTCGGCTCTGCCGATTTCTGACCCACATCGTGAACCGGACAATCGAAGCAGATATTGACGGCCTCAAGGAGTTCTCGATTGCAATGGAGCTGTTCGACCGCAGCTCTGAGTACGATCCCAACATCGACGCAATTGTTCGGGTCGAGGCTCGCCGCCTCAGAGCGAAATTGAAGGCCTATTACGAGGAAGGACAGGGAGCGGCCGCTGATCCGGTTCTGATTGGATTACGGCCGGGCAGTTATGTCCCGGTCTTCCGATGGCTTGACACTCAACCGGCAAAGCATCGCGAAGAAATTGGAGCTACTGGCCCCGGCCGTACATGCATTGCCGTGTTGCCGTTCGTGAACATGAGTCCGGAGCCGGAGCAGGATTACTTTGCGATGGGATCAGTGAAGAGATCACGAGCTCGCTTACGGATCTATCAGGATTGAGCGTGATTGCGCGAACATCGGCCTTCCACTTCAAAGGCGCCAGCATCGATATCCGGGAAGTGGGTCAGCGCCTTGGCGCCGATCTCGTCATCGAAGGAAGCGTCAGGAAAGCCGGCGAACAGCTGAGGATCACTGCCCAGATGATTGAGACCGAATCTGGACATCATGTATGGTCCGAGACTTTCCGCCGTGAACTCAAAGATGTGTTTGCAATTCAGGAAGAGATCGCACATTCTGTTCCGGGCTTACTCCGACTCCATATGCCGGGAGTGCGGGGGGCAGTTCAGTCTTCCGCTCCTAACCTTGACGCGTATACGGCGTACTTACAAGCTCGCTTCCTGATTCATCAGCAGTCGCCTGAAGCACTGCAAGCTGCACTGGGGCAGCTACGAAAGCTGGTTGAGGTTTATCCCGACTACGCTCTCGCTTACAGTGACATGGCTGCAGCGAACGGTCTTCTTGCCCTTTTCGGGGATGTGTCGGGCCGTGAGGTTTATTCCCAAGTGAAGGCAAACGCGGAGCGCGGCTATGCGCTCGCTCCGGAATCCGGAGAGACGTGCACGGTGCTCGGCGGCCTTCGTGCCTGGTTTGAGTATCGTTGGGATGAAGCGGACGGGATCTACGACCGGGCTCTAAGACTACAACCCAGTCACGCGCGGGCTCACATGTTTCGTGCCATGGCTTTGTTGTGCCAGGGGGACTTCAAGGCGGCAGAGACAGGACTTCGTCGCTCGACTGAACTGGACCCGCTTTCTGCCAGCGACTGCGCGCGTATGGCTTATCTTCATTACGTAAAAGGAAACTATCCATCAGCCGCAGAGCATCTCCGGCAGTCTTTTGAACTGGATCGCGACTATCCTGAAGCGGGATTGTATGAAGGACTCCTGCACTTCCAGCAGCAAAATTACGATGCGGTCATACAGTGTCTCTCGCCGTCTGTTTCACCATTGAATATCGGGCTGCTTGCCGCAGCCCATGCCAAGGAAGGCAGCCTCTCGCGAACCGGGGAATGTATCGAAAGGCTTCACCAACTCGCAGCCCGACAATACGTCACTCCGTTGGCAGAAGGCTTCGCTGCAATCGGGATGGGAGACTTCGATCTCGCATTCCAATGCCTGGACGAAGCAGTCAACCACAAGACAAACTTTGTGAATCTGCTGGCGGTCGAGCCGTTTTTTTATCCTCTACGCTCTGACCGCAGGTTTGCGAAGTTACTGAAAAGGATGAGCTTGTCGCACTGACAGGTGTCGCAAGCAGTGCCGTTAGCTTACGTAGGGCTTACGTAAGGCTTACGAGGCATTACTCCCCCCGCTTCCGCGTTCGAGGCACCATTGCCTCATGAAACGACGCACTCGAACAACCTGTTTGGCCTTCACCCTGGGGACGCTGACTTTGCTGGCGCGAGGCCAGAATCTCGCACCTCTATCCCCCCCGCCCACGGTTGAACAGGCGGCGGGACAACAGTCACACCTCCCTGAATTGACTCTCGAACAGGCGGTTGAACAAGCTGTTGCGAACAACAGCAGTCTGAAGACCGCCAGCCTCGAGACACGCCGGACCGCCGATGATCTGGCTGCGAACCGAACGAGACGATTTGCGAATACGCAGGTCACTGCGCTGGGCGCCCAACTGGTTACGAAGGCATCGGTTACTTACCCGGCAGGCTCGTTTGGGGTATACAGCGCGACCGGGCCGATTCCGGCGACGAATCAGAAGGTTGAGATCCCGCGAAAACCCGTAGGGATCGTGAACGTATTAGTCGCCCAGCCGCTTTCGACGCAGTACCAGCTGCATTTGCAATTGAAGGCTCTTGCGCTGGGCCTGGAAGGTACGCGCCAGGACCAGGTGAAAACGCGTCTGGAGGTGGTCGACCAGGTTCGACGTGCTTACTACGCGGTTGTCGAGGCACAAAGCGCTTTGGATAGCCTTCAGGCGTCACTCCCTTATTACCGGGAATCGCATCGTCTGGCATTAGTGAACCGCGGTAAAGAGACGATTCTCGAATCGGATTTGCTGAACGCCGATGCGCAGCTTCTGAAGATGCAGAACGCCATCAGCGATGCGAGCGACAGGGTCGCGTCGGCGAGCGAAAAACTGAACGATCTGATGGGCCGGGACGTACACACGCAGTTCCGGGTTGCGGTGATCGGCGACGCAGATACCGATCTCGCCACACTCGAAGCCATGGAAGCCCGCGCTCTTCAAAACCGGCCAGATGTGAAGAAGGCGAAGCTTCAGGTGCAGCAAGCCAATTACGACGCGCGGGCGAAGAAGGCGGAATATATCCCCGACGTGAGTCTGGCCTTCAGTTACTACACAACAGCGAATTTCGAGAATGTTTTTCCAAGCAACGTCGGGACAGTGGGTATATCGCTTCGATGGGAACCGTGGGACTGGGGACGCAAGCACCATGAATACAACGAAAAGCGAACCAAGGAAGAGCAGGCCAAGGTTGGCGTCGGCACTACGGAACGAGCCGTTCTTCTGGAGGTGAGAAATGCGCGCCGGCAATTGGAGAACACCCGCCGACAACTGACCCTCAGCGATGCAAGCGAAAGAGCGGCCCGGCAGAAGCTCAAAGAGATGCAGGAGAAGGTGAAGCGCGAAGCGGCATTAAGCAGAGATTTGTATCAAGCACAGTCGAATCTGGCATCCGCCGACAGCCAGCAGCAACAGGCTCTCACTGCGTTCTGGAAGGCAAGAGCCGATTTGAAAAAGGCGATTGGAGAAGAGTAATGCGTGTATATTTCGGAATTTTGAGTTTAGCTGTGCTTTCCGCTCTCGCCGGCTGCGGGACAAAAAAGCAGAAGGCGGGTCCAGAGCCGGTTCCCGTTGTGGCGGAGATCGTGGCTACGCAGCAAGTCCAGCCCAGTTGGACTTACTCCGGCGAGATCCGTCCGGACACTGAGGTTCAACTGGCCTTCAAGGAACCCGGTTATATCGCCGCTCTGTATCGAGTGAAGGGCGTCGATGGTCGGATGCGTGATGTGCAGGTAGGCGACGAAATACCTGCCGGCGCCACACTGGCCCGACTGCGCAGCTCCGATTATGAAGCCTCGCTCAACTCCGCGGTCGGCCAGCAGCGCTCAGCGCAGGGTACGCTTGATGCTTCGCAAGCGGAACTCAACCGAGCAAAGGCCGACCAGGCAAAGGCGGATCTTGATTTTGAGCGTGCACAAGCGCTCTATGCCGCCAAAGCAATGACTCGCCCGGATTACGATGCGGCGGTGAATCAGCACACCTCAGCGACCGCCACTGTGGAAGCCGCCGTGCGTCAGATCGAGGCGCGCCGCGGGCAGTTGAGCGCTGCATCGGCGCAGGCTGTCTACGCGCGGATCAATCTTGGCGATACAAGCCTGAACGCTCCCATGCCTGGAGTCATCGTCGAAAAGAGTGTGGAACCGGGCAGCCTGGTTGCTGCAGGGACAAGGGCATTCACGCTCGACGATACGCGCGTCGTGAAGGTGAACTTCGGAGTTCCCGACAGCATGCTGGCACACCTCAAGCTAGGAGCACCGGTGCCTGTGCAACTTGATGCCTTGCAGGGGCGGAGCTTCACAGGGCAAATTACGGGAATCTCCGCCTCCGCCAACCGTGAGTCACGGGTTTTCAACATCGAGGTTACTCTCCCGAACCGGGATCGCTCGCTCAAGGTGGGCATGATCGCACGCGTCCGTATAAAGCAAGCGAATACGCAAACTGTGCCTGTAGTACCACTGACCGCCTTGATGACCGCGGAATCAGGTTCGAATAACTATTCGGTCTTCACTGTAACGGAGCGCGATGGAAAACAGTTTGCGCAATTGAAGAGTGTGAGGATTGGTGAAACCTTCGGCAAGTCGGTCGTCATCGACGAAGGCCTTACGCCCGGCGAACGAATCGTCGTCAACCGTACTAACCAGCTAAGCAACGGAAGCCTGATCCGGATGGTCAACTAGGAGACGCAGCAATGACACACGCACAGAATGAGCAGTCCACGGACAAGAAACAGAATCTAGCCCGCTTCTTCCTCGAACAGCGACACATCGCCTGGGTCTCGCTCGCGGTTGCGCTCCTCTGGGGATTCTACGGACTATTGAAGATGCCGCAACGGAAAGACCCGGACATTCCTGTACGCCAAGCGATGATTATCGTGCCATGGCAGGGAACATCGGCCGAACAGGTAGAGCAACTGGTGACCAGGAAGATCGAGCAGGCTCTTGCTTTGAATCAGTGGGTGACGGAGATCAAGAGCGCCTCCAGAACTGGTTCGGCGATGGTTCAATTCGAGCTGGCAGAAAAGGGAAAGTACGACAGGGACAAGGAACTGGACGACGTCAAGATCAGGCTGGACGCCATCCACGATCTTCCGCAGGGTGCCGGTCCGATTTTGTACATCAAGGACTTCGGGGATACATCTGCATTGATGCTCACAGTAGCAAGTCCGCCGGCCGATCCAGCCCAGGTTGCCTGGGTGAGCAAGCAGGTTGAGGCACAGATCCGGCAGGTTCGGAGTGGTCTGGCTTCGCAAACTCAGCCCCGGCGTTCGATCGTGGTCGTTTTTCCGAAATCCATCGACAGTGCCGAAGTAGAACAGAAGCTGTCCTGGGTGGCCCAGGACATGGCAGATCAGCATCTCTGTTCCGATGTGCGAGCGTTTTCGGGAGCGGGGTTCACAGGGGTGGACCTGGCGACGAACCTCAGCACTCCTGATCTGCAGTCGGCCTTGAGGAAGTTCGCAAATCAGAACCTGCAAACCGACGAACTTCATCCCGATGCATGGAAACCTGCGATCATCGACGAACCGGCAAACACCACCGCAGCGCTTCAGGCCGTGGCCGGTGACAAATACACTTATCGCGACCTGGACGACTTTACCGATACCCTTCAACGAAGCCTCAAAACGCTGCCGATCGTGGCAAAGGCAGAACGTTCCGGGGTACTGGACGAGAACGTATTTCTGAATTTCTCGCAGGAGCGCCTGGCGCAATACAAGCTAAGGCCGGCAAATCTTTCGAGCATCCTCGCGGCCCGGAACCTACCGGACAGCGGCCAAACGCTCAATGCACACGGACGGACGGTCACCGTCAACACCACAGGCGAGTTCAAGAGCATCGACGATCTGCGGAACATGATGATAGGCACGTCACCGAACGGAACGCCGCTTTACCTGCGGGATCTCGTAGACATCGACAGGGGATATGAGAATCCCCCTTCGTTCCTGAACCGGTACACGCGCCGCGACGAAAACGGTAGATGGAGCACGACACGCGCGATTACGCTCTCGATCCAGATGAAAAAGGGAGAACAGATCAGTTCTTTCGGAAAACAGGTGGACGCCAATCTGGAGAGCGTCAGAAAAACATTGCCGGCCGATCTGGTCCTGGCCAGGACCTCGGACCAGCCCCTGCAGGTACACGACAGCATTGAGCTCTTCAGCCACAGCCTGATCGAGGCGCTGGTGCTGGTGGTAGTCGTGGCTTTGATTGGCTTCTGGAGCTGGCGGACGGCCATTCTGATTGCGGCGTCGATGCCGATTACGCTCGCGATTACGTTTGGGGTCATCAACACGCTCGGGATCGACCTGCAACAGGTCTCGATCGCTTCACTGATCATAGCGCTCGGACTATTGGTCGATGTACCGGTGGTGTCCGGCGACGCAATTGTGCGCGAACTGGGCGCAGGCCAGCCACGGTCCGTCGCCGCGTGGCTGGGACCGACAAAGCTATTCAAAACGATGGCATATGCAACCGTCACGAATATCGTCTCCTATCT
>NZ_JQKI01000193.1 GCF_000745965.1 Edaphobacter aggregans DSM 19364
AAGCCCCTAAGAACTCCGACAATCACGGACACCTCATGAGCAGCGTCAGCACACTCGCCAGATTCCGCCCGCAACGAGGCTGGTTCCGCCAACGCTACAGGGGATCCTTGTCTCTCGCAGTATTTGATGGCCCGTTCTCCAGTCGATCCCGCAGGCTAACAGGATTTCCACCCGCAGAACGTTCCAGATCAACAGTAGCTAAGTGCAAAACAACCACCTTCAACCGGCATCTTCCCCTTCGCTCAAGGTTCTGCCAACCATTCAATACCCATAGGGCGAGCATCGTGGAGCGGTTTAGCCCAATCCGTTTTTAGCGGACCGGCGCGCCATTCAGAATCCACCTGTTCCCAAAGCTCCTCTGCGCCGCGCCGCTACGCTAAAAACGCTCTGCATTATGTCCAGTTTCGAATTATGCGCAGTGCGGGTGTAGGCAGCGGAAAAACGGCTTTGGAATCGAGTTTGCGGCTGTTTTCCCGCTGCGCATAATTCAGAGGGTGGCAAGGAATTGCATGAGTTGATCGGGAGGCCTGTAGCGCGTGCTTTTGGCACCAACGGGCTGCAGTCTCTGAAGTGCCCGTTCCTTCATCGAGAGGTCCGCTTCGATATACATGTGGGTAGTTGAGAGGTTTTCATGGCCAAGCCAGAGAGCGATGACCGTGATATCGACGCCAGACTGCAGCAGGTGCAAGGCTGTCGCGTGCCGGATCGAATGTGGAGACAAGGTGCGCGTCTTCAGGCGGGGATGATCACGCGCCGCCCGAGCAACTGCGAGTGAAAGCCGTTGCGCCACGTTGGATCTTGTCATGCCGGTTCCCCGACGGTTGGGAAAGAGGCAATCGTGGGCGCCAGAAGTGTTTAAGCGCCGCTTCCAGGATCGAAGTAGAGAAGCCGTCGATCGCCAGAGAGGAACGCTGCGCTGCTTTCGTCCCTTTCCATGAATGTGAACTGCGGGCGTTCCTTCAAGGATCAGGTCCCTGGCCGTAAGGCGAAGCACTTCCGAGACGCGAGCGCCAGTGTTGTAGAGGGTGGTGAGGAGCGCCCGGTCCCGTTGACCGCACCAGGTGTGGGTATCAGGGGCATCGAGAATGGCCTGGATCTCTTCCCGCGAGAGAAATTCCGGCAAAGGGCGGTCGAATCGTTTCATGGGCACAGCCAAGGCATGTTGAATACAGTCCAACGCCGAGAGATCGTGATGAGCCGCGTACTTCAGGAAAGAGCGCACCGCCGCCAGACGTGCGTTGCGGCTGCGCGGCGAGTTTTTGCGTTCGGTTTCCAGATAATCCAGGAAGGCGAGGATGAACTTCGCGTTCAAATCGGTGAGCAGGAAATGCTGTGGTTCTCTTCCAAGCGCCTTTTCGGCAAAGGCAAGCAGCAGGCGGAACGTGTCTCGATAAGCGACAATGGTCCGCGGGCTTACGGCTCTGTGCTGTTGCAAATGTTCTGTGAAGAAGCGTTGGAGGAGAACGGCGAAGGACTGAGCAGGTACAGGCTTATTCACTAGGCCGCCTCCTGCGGGACTCAACGAATCCCTCAAAGTTGCGGCCGGCGACCGCCATGAGGTCCGGGACACCGGTCAAGTACCAGTACGTGTCGGACACCTTGGCGTGGCCCACATAGGTGGCAAGAGCAAGCATCGCATGATCGATATCCGCACCTTGCTCGTGCCATAGCTGTACGCGCCTGCAAATGAAGGTGTGGCGCAGGTCATGAATGCGAGGAAAGGGGTGAGAGCCGCGAGCCTTCCATCCCAGCCCCTTTCGCAACTGCTGGAACGCGTGATGCACAGTCGATTTGGGCAGTGCAGTTCCCGATGAGCCGACAAAGAAGAACGACTTCGGTTCTGCTGGAATCGCTCTCTTCCGGACTACGGCATAGCGGGACAATGCCGCTGTAACGCTCGGGTGCAAGGGGACAAGCCTGGATTTTGCGAATTTCGTCTGGCGAACGGTCAGAACGCTGCGCGCGAAATCCAGGTCTACGAAACGCAGCTTCAATGCCTCGGAAAGCCGCAGTCCGGTGGCGGCAATGAGGCCAAACAGAGTCTTGTAGGTCGCCGGACGAAGAGTTCCCTCTGGCTTGAGTTGACCGGCTGCACGGAGCAGATCGGTAATCTCCCGATCGGTATAGATATGAGGTGTGAGGCGCCTTTTCGCCCGGCCAAAGATAGTCTGTTCGGGAATGTAGGTTGCCCGGTCAATCCGCAAGCAGAATCTTGCGAAGGGCCGGATCGTCTGCAGCCGGCGCGCCCAGGTGAATGGGGTTGCCCGTCTTGCGCAGCCCTGAACCCAATCCAGGATGAGTTGTTCAGTGATGGGCCCGCGATGACCCCGCTGATCCGAAAAGCGCGCAAATCCCATCAAGAGCTTGCCTGGAATTTCCAGCGCGAATCCCGCACTGCGCCGCTCTTCCAAATATGTCTGCACGAGAGACTGCATGGAGGGGAATGCGGTCATAGCTGCCTCCCCGGCCAGGGCAGAGCGACCGCTTCCAGCCTGCGCAAGTCAACCTTCGTGTAGATCATCGAGGTATCGAGACTGCGATGGCGCAGCAGGTCCGCGATTTCCTTCAGCGGCGCGCCCTGTCTGAGCAGCATCGACGCCATGCTGTGACGGAGAATGTGTACACGCGAATGTGCCGAACCGCAGCGCTGGTAAGCTTCCCGAACCGCACGCCGAACTACGCCGGGGCCGATCGGCACATCGTAAGGAGCGACATGCCGAACAAAGACAGCCCTGTTGGTTGTTCGTGGGCGCTCGGTGCGCAGGTAATCCACGATCGCCTGGCCGACCTTCTCGGGCAGTGGAAGAACGTTGCCGCGACGCAACTTGCCCATCGGGAGCCGGATGGTTCCTTTTTTCCAATCAATGTCATCCAGCCGCAATTGCGCGACCTCGGATGCGCGCAGGCCAAGGTCGGTGAGGCATCGAACCATCGCATAGGCGCGTTTGGGTGAGTGTTCGAGCTTACGAAAGGAGTTCAGCAAGGCGTGAACTTCCTGGTCGCTGAGCACTTCCGGCACTCCAGCCAGGCGCCAGTGAGCCGCACTTGGAACAGCTTCTCGAAGATGTTCAATGCTGTCGCCCTCCATGGCACGGAAACGCAAGTAACAACGCAAGGCGCCGCCAACAACACCAATAGTCCCAGCGCTGTGCTTCCCATATCCAGAAAGCACAAAAGTGCGGACGCCGTTGACGCTGATCCGTCCAAGCGCGAAGTGCTTGCCTTGCCGTTGTGCCAGAAGAAACTTGCGTACGATAAGTACTCGCTGGTGGCGCGTGCTGATTGCAAGACCGCGCACATCGAACATGTAGCTATCAAAACGGGCGAGTTCGAGAGAGATGGGATCGGAGTTCTGGCGCCGCGGAATTACGCCACTGGCACGTAGCATCGCAAGCAAATGACGCAATGCGGCGTGGATCTCATGCTTGGTTCGGAGTACCGGATAAGGGCAACTACAGTGAGACAAATGAACGGAAAGAAACCGCCTGACAACCTGCTCGTTGAGATGCGGCAGACGCGTCTTCTCTAGACTCAGCCAACGCGCAAAATGAGCCATGGCGCAGATGTAGCTGTGTTGGGTCTGCCTGGCATATCTGCGATCACGAAGGTAGGCAAGAAACGTTGCAACATGCGGATCTAAGATGCTCTCTCGGAGCCAGCTAAGCAACTGTGGATGCGTAACGACCGTTTTGTCCATGATGATCTCCTGTGCGATAAATTTCCGCCCCAGAAGATCACAACTATTATGCTTAGTTCATCAGTGCTACCGATCCTACTCTGCCCCTTGAAAAGGCCCGACCTCTCTCTGCTCGCCGCCGCACTGCGCATAATCCGAAACTGGACATAATTTCGGTTCAGAACGACGCGCTTCATTTCGCGTTCGCTGACATTGTTGTCGATCGGAACTGCGCCATCGGAACAGAAGACATTCAACTCGCTCCATTGTCCCAGAGCATAGTTGATCGCCTCCGCCATGGGATGCTTGGGCAGCAACTGTTCTTTCCAGACAAGCAGTCGCTCGCGCAGCTCTGCCAGCAGCGGTGCCGATTGCTGTTGGCGCATCCGAAGACGTTCTTCCGCAGTCGCATCTTTGGCGTGACGCTCAACAGCATACAAGGCACGCACGCGTTCGACAGCCTCGCGCGCGATCTCCGGCGCGGCCTTCTCCGCATCGATGAACTTTCTCTTCATGTGTGCCCAGCAGCCGGCACGCGTGATCTGGTTGCCGGTGACCACGCCGTTGTAGCCGCCATAGGCATCGGCCACGAGCACCTGGTTGTAATCCTTCAGGAAACGCTTCGGTCCATCGCGACCGCGATCCAGCGTGAAGTCGAAGATGTTGTAAGGTTGCGATGCATCGCCAACGTAGACCCACATGCGCGCATTCGCTGTTTTGCCCTTACTCAGCATGGGCAGGATGGTATCGTCGGTGGCCACCACATGCGAGGCGCGCACACGCTCGGCCATCAGCGCATACAACGGTTCGACCAGATCAGCCACATCGCCGCACCATACTGATTGCGTGGCCCGCGAGATCTCGAAGCCTTGCCTCTCAAAGATGTCTTCCAGCCGATACAGCGGAAGATAGTCAGAGTATTTGCTGGTGACGATGTAGGCCAGCAAGCCCGGGCCGGCCAGGCCCTTGTCGATCGCCGTCTCCGGCTTCTTCGCCGCTTGGATACTCGGGTTCTCGCCGCTGCTCTCGCAGCCTGCACAGGCATATTTCTTGCGCACATGATGGATGCGCTCGAAGTGGCCGGGAAGATACTCGACCTGCCAGCTTTCATCGGCGCCGATTTCCCTGCGCTCCAGGCCGCAGCATGGGCAGGCGCGTTCCGCCTTGCTCAACTCGTAAACATGCGTAGTGACGGGAAGGTTCTCGAAGCGAGCAAGATGGCGCCGGCCCTTGCGCCGCTTTACCCGCCTCAGCTCTTCAATCGGCTCTGCATGCGGCGGAACATCGTCAGCGTGGATCGGCTTGCGGTCCAGCTCTTCGGCGAAGTGCAGCAGCAGCTGCGCCAGCTCGCCCGGAGTGCGCAGACGATCCGCGCGCTGGCCATAGTACCACTTCTTATATCGCTCCAACTCCAGCTTCACGCGAACAAGCTCAACCTGCAACTGCTCGGTCTGCTTGCGCTGCTCTTCGGCGCGCCGTTGCTGCTCGTCGGCATGACGCTTCTGCTCTTCCCGTTCCAACAGCAATGCATGCACAAGCGCTCGCAGCGATTCGCTGTCCTTCGGAAGCTCGAACAAGTTAGAGTCGACCTTCGCCACTTAGTAAGTAGACGTAAGTGCAAGTGGATAAGTTACCTCACGCTACGGCGTTTTCGCTGTCCTTCAATCGACTCTTCGGTGGTCGTTCATAACGCGGCACACGCTTCAGCTTCGCCATGTCGATGCCATCCAGCAGCATCGCCTACTCGCTTGCGCGCAGCTCAACCGAGCCAGCACCAGGCGCAACACGAGGAAGCTTGAACACTCCGGACTCAAGCCGCTTGTACCACAAAACATAACCATCGCGGTCCCACGTCAGGATCTTCAAGCGATTGCCGCCACGCGATCGGAAGATGAACAGATGGCCGCTCAGCGGATCTTCGCCGATCACCGCCTGCACCCGCTGCGCCAGGCGATCGAAGCCGCACCGCATGTCGGTCGCCTCTGACGCCAGCCAGATCCGCGGCCCCGGCGCGCCATCCAACGCCCGCAGGCTCGGAAGACCGATCATGACTCCATCTCCAGAACAGACAGCAACCGGCGCAGGTGACCCGCCTCAAATCCAGGCTCTACGATCAAGCTCCAGCCGCGGCGATGTCGTAGCTCGATCCCCACCATCTGCACCGATACTGCCGCTGACGACACAGGCGCTGCTGGAACTGTTACCTCCACAGCCACAAATGATGCTGCTTCGGCCTTACGCAAACGTTTCTTCCATTCGTAAAATTGCCAATCGCGCAAACCGCGTTCACCACAGAACGCTGCTACGCTCTTACCGCTGGCTACTTGCTCCGATACAAGACCTCGCCACCGCAACACATCTTCTTCTCTGTAACGCCCCATGACACAAGAATCATGTTCAAAGCAGAGCTCCACAAGATGCGGTTCGCATAGCGCTCACAGAACAAGATCGATAGCTCGATCGCCATTTTCTGCTGTACCAATAATTTCAAACTCCTCGCCAAGTGTTTCTCGAACCTTCGCGATCATCGATTGATGATCGTCAGCGAGCACCACTCGAGTTTTGGTCACCGGAACCCCTTCGCTGTCCATGAGCACCAATGCCGTGATTGTTCACTTGCTATGGAACATTTGAAACTGTCACTTGCGACAGTGACCAAATTCTGCAGTCCTCGCACATCGCAGATTCAATACGCCAACGGCCTCTAAAATACCCCTCCACTGTCGCAAGTGACAGTTACGTCCTCGGCGAGCGCGGCCTATCCTTTTCGCCACGGAGACCAGAAGAGGTCAGTCGTCCAGGAGAGAGAGTATGCAAACTAGTCGAGATTTTTCCAAGATCGCGATCAAAACCCTGATGCTTACAGGCCTACTGACGATCGGGGCCCTTTCCGGTTTTGCAAAGGATAAGTATGAAACGATCGATGCTCACGCATTCGGCACGGGAACGCAAATGGGCCAGAACATCGGAGTGACCTTGAATATCTATGAGTTTTCGACTCCCGCGGACAGAGTGACGTTGTTGCAAGCCTTTGAGAAAGGTCAGAATCAAGGATTAGTAAAAGCGCTGCAGAAGATGAAGTCGGTAGGACACATCGAGATCACAGGTACGCTGGGCTACGACTGCGCCTACATCAAGATGACGCCGACACCGACTGGCCGGAGAATCGTCTTCGTTACGAACCGTCTGCTCCGCTTTGGTGAAGCGTTCTTCGATACGCAATCGCAGTCCTTCAATTTGACCGCCGGCGTACTTGAAATCAACGATCAAGACAAGAGCAAGAGCACTGGAGCCCTCTATCCGGCAGCACAACTCATCCTTGATAAAGAAGGCCAGCTACAGTTAGACCTCAATCAGAACCCCTGGCGCCTGTCAGACATTATCGATTGGAAAGGGACAGCTGGAGTCAATTAGGCCGGATTTAGCGCCCTTCGTGCTTCGCCGCTCAGCTAATTCCGCTACTCGGAGATTTTGTCGGACCAATTCCTACGACATACGTCTGCAATCCAGGGTTGAGCTGATAGTTCGATCGCTTACCACGCGCACGATGGATGAGCGCAGCTCCGCCACCATCTTTGTAACGGTTCAGCAAGCGTTGAACTTGACGAACACTCAAATCCAGGAGCAGTGATGCTGAATCTGATGTAAGCCGACCTGCAACAACCTCTGCAAGCACTTCAATCCGCTGAATATCTCGTTTACTCATCCGCAACCAGCCCAATCTGTCGCCTCCGAACCCTGAACTCAGGATGGGGCAGCGACACTTTGGCTTTGCAGAGCTACGACATTATCGCTTTGCGCCTACAGCTCCTGTTGCTGCAAAGTTCAAATGTCCGTATCTCTGCAAAGTTGAAATGTCCGTAGTCGTCGTGCGGTGGGAATGTGCGAAATCACCGCACTTGGTGATTTCCAAGGACTGTGGGAAGAGTGGGACAGTTTCATCGTTCCACGCTTTCCATCAGGCCGTCATTTCCACCGCTTCAGATTTTCGTTCGCGTTTTCGATAATTGATCTTCTCACTGTTGGTCTTTACCTTTGGGACCACTGTCGTCCAAATTAGCCTTTGAGAACAAGGCTCAAGGGTGAGGCAGGTGGAGCCTCCTGTAGAGTGAAGTGGGTCCTGAGAAGACCACTTGACGCATGAGAAAGGCATCCACCATGAATCGAGTATGCAGTATTTTCAGCCAACTCCTGCAACTGTTTTCGCGCTCCGATTTCGAGGCTGCGGTTGGCAAGCATCGAGCCGAGAGGCACGCCCGAGGCTTTACCTGCTGGGGTCAGTTCATCGCCATGCTGTTCTGCCAACTGGGACGGGCCCACAGTCTGAGTGAAATCACGCAGGGACTGGCAGCCTCGGAGGGTAAGCTGAAGCACCTGGGCCTGAGCCAGGC
>NZ_JQKI01000194.1 GCF_000745965.1 Edaphobacter aggregans DSM 19364
TTTACCTTTACACATGATCAATCCCTGCCTTCTTGGCCGAATGACGATCTAGCCGTTCTCGAAGCTCCAGCAGATCGGCCAGGCGAAACGGCGCGCGGCCGGCCGACGCTTCCAGGAAGGCATCTGGAGGCAGCACGTCGGTCAAATTGGTCGCAAAAGAGCGCTGTGTTCCATTACCGTCGAAATAGAACACCCGATCCGCGCTCCAGTTTTTACGGCGCTCAAGGAGCTCATAGCGCGTCCCGCGCAACGGATGGAAAGGATGGGTTATAGTGAACCAGCCACTCTCATCCTTGGGATCAGCTGTAGTTGATGGTGCTCGACAATAACCTCGCCGAGAACTCCATGCGTCCGATCGCTATCGGATGCCGCAACTGGGTACACGTAGGCAGTGCAGAAGCTGGACCATATGTGCCTGCCATCTTTTCTATCGTTGAGAGCACTCGATCGGCACAGGCAAGGCAGCTAACTCTACACGAGCGCCACTGCTTAATTCAAAGCAAAAACAAAATGTCGAAACCCGCTTCCGCAAATGGATTACTCGGGTACGGGCAACGATGAGACAACAACCAGAGATGCGGGGAGCAGCCACATCAATTACTCGCTTGAGACCTAAATGAACACACACTCGATATGACGGTTCAGCAAGTAGAGGCTATCTCCCATCAACCTTTCACTCGCCAGGGAATAAAATGACAGCCATTCATGTGCGAGTTCGCTGACAAAGGAGATGTTTACTAAGTTCGGCCTACCGCACCCACATTGACCAGAGCGGTTGTTCCCACCATTCAGGGGATAGAAGAATCTGTCTTATGAGGTGTTCAATCGTGTGTTCCCCATCCACAGCGGACTAAGCAAAGGAAACGGAGCCATACATCGTATGGGCTTTCAGCGAAAGTCAGAGGATCAGTTTCAAGAATGCCGGCAGACTTATCATCTCTCGCCGGTCGCAGACACGGCGTGGCTGCGACATATGGGTATCGAGACGGAGCAGGCTTTCAACGGACATTTTCTCACTACCGTCCGGAACTCGGTGTTCCTTCAGCCCGACATTAGGAGAGTCTCTTTCCGGAGTGTTGCAACAGTTCCACCCAAGTCATCCGTTGTGACTTTGCCGGGGACATGCATCTAGTAAAGGCAGTTTCGTCTCCCATGCGAGCCGGTCATTGGCTCGCGTTGTGAATTCAGCTGGCCTTTCAACTCGCAGACTTTGACTCATCAGATCAAATTATCACGCGTTCAAGATAGGCCTCGCAGCTTCGCAACCGGGTTTCCAATAGTACCGCTTCCTGGATGTCACGCTGCACTCAAAGCCTGGAATCGCCGCCTGGGGGGTAGGAGTTTTGGTGTTCATCCTCCGACGCGGTTTGGGTGGCAGAGGTCTATGGGGTAGATGTCGTGGGCACAATAAAGCACACTACCTGTTCCCATGTGTTGACTCGCCGGTCGTTCGTTATGACGATATTATGGATGACGTAATCCTTGACCTGGTTATGGGACTGTCGCGATCGCAGTGGGCCTTGAGCGGAGTGCATGCCCCGCAGTTCCTCTGTTCCACGTTGATCGCTCGCACTTAGGTTTTGCGGAGTTTGAGTGTGGATGCTCATCTCTCGCATGCTGTTCTGTGTAGTCTTACGAGCCCCGGCTGGGGTTGGAGGCATTTCGCCCATGCATCTGAAGTGTTCCGCACATCGTCATCCCTTGAAGCAGCGCTATCGACTCCGCATCAAGGGTTTCTGTCTGGCCCCGCTGGCATTGATCCTTCCTCTTGTCGCGCAACAGGGGCCGATCAACAAGGCTCCGGATATTACCAAGGTGCCGACGCTGTATGTGGTTCCTTATGCGCACCTGGATACGCAGTGGCGTTGGGAGATGCCGCAGACGATCAGCGAGTATTTGTTGAAAACGCTGAAGGTGAACTTCGACTACATCGACAAGTATCCGCACTATGTCTTCAACTGGACGGGGTCGAATCGCTATCGGTTGATGAAGGAATACTTCCCCGACGATTATGCGCGGATGACGAAGTATGTTGCGGCGGGGCGGTGGTTCCCGGCTGGGTCTTCTGTGGAAGAGGGTGACGTCAATCTGCCGAGTGCGGAGGCAATCTTCCGGCAGGTTCTGTACGGCAATGACTACTACCGTAAGGACTTCGGCAAGGCGAGCAATGAGTACATGATTCCGGACTGCTTTGGCTTCCCTGCTTCGCTGCCGGCGATCCTGGCACATGCGGGGGTGAAGGGATTTTCGACGCAGAAGCTGAATGCGGAGTGGCAGCCGGCGCCGAAGATTGGCGGACCTGGGTCGCCCGAGCAGACTCCTGAGGGGATCCCGTTCAACGTGGGGATTTGGGTTGGGCCGGATGGGAGCAAGGTGATTGCGGCGCTGAATCCGAGCAGCTACAACAGCAATGTCTATACCGATTTGAGCAAGGAGAATCCGCCGCTCCCAATGCCTGTGGTGTCACCGGAGGAGATGGCGACGTTGACCTTGCAGCAGAAGAACCTGCTTACGCGGAACCGGGTGCGGAACAATGAGCCGAACTGGGTGAAGCGTATCGATCTGGACGGCAAGGTTACTGGGATCTTTGCCGATTACCACTATGTGGGCACCGGGGATATCGGCGGAGCGACGCAGGAGTTTTCGGTGAAGATGCTGGAGGCGATCGCGACCAAGGGCGAGACGGTACTGCCCCCACCTCCGCGGCCGAATTTCCTAAAGCCGGCGCCGACGCCGACGGAGAGCGTGCGCGTGGGCGAAGGTCCGGTGCATGTGATCGAGACCCAGGCCGACCAGTTGTTCAACGACATCAAGCCCGAGATGACGGCGAAGATGCCGTCGTACAAGGGTGATCTTGAGTTGATCAATCACTCGGCGGGTTCGTTGACCTCGCAGGCTTACCACAAGCGCTGGGTGATTAAGAACGAATTGCTTGCGGAGGCGGCGGAGGAGGCTTCGGTTGCGGCGGCATGGATGGGGGGCCGGGCTTATCCACAGAAGCGCATGAACGATGCGTGGACGCTTGCGCTGGGCGGGCACTTCCACGATACGGCTGCGGGGACGGCGACGCCGCGCGCGTATGAGTTCGCGTGGAACGACGACATCATCGTGGCCAACCAGTTTGCGGGGGTGCTGACTAGCGCCACCGAGGCGGTTGCCTCGGGGATGAATACGCAGGTGAGCGGGACGCCGCTGATTGTCTTCAACTCGCTTAACATCGACCGTGAGGACCTGGTGGAGGCGAAGGTACCGTTTACGGGTGCGGCTCCGCAGGCAGTGTGGGTGAAGGGTCCGAACGGCGAGGATATGCCGGCGCAGATGGAAGATGGCAAGGTGCTGTTTGTGGCCAAGGCTCCGTCAGTCGGCTTTGCCGTATACGACGTGGTTGCGGCTTCGGTTCCGGCGACCAGCTCGGTGCTGAAGGTGACGGCGAACACGCTTGAGAACGCGCGTTACAAGGTGCAGGTGAACGCGGATGGGGATGTGTCGAGTGTGTTCGACAAGAATTTGAAAAAGGAGTTGCTGTCGGCCCCGATTCGCATGGCCTTCTCAAACGACACGCCGAAGCAGTGGCCGGCGTGGAACATGGACTTTGACCAGGAGCAGGCGGCGCCAGTGAGCTATGTTGGCGGGCCGGCGAAGACTCGCATCAAGGAGAACGGGCCGGTGCGAGTGTCGATCGAGGTGTCGCGCGAGGCGATGGGATCAAAGTTTCTGCAGACGATCAGCCTGGCTGCGGGCGATGCGGGCAATCGCGTGGAGTTCGCGAACGAGATCGACTGGCGCAGCAAGGCGGTCAATCTGAAGGTGGCGTTTCCGTTGACGGCCTCGAACCCGAATGCGACCTACAACGAAGAGGTGGGGACGATCGAACGGCCGAATGCGACAGATCGTCAGTTCGAGACCTTCTCGCATCGTTGGATCGATCTCACTGATAAGAGCGGCGGCTTTGGCGCGACGATCCTGACCGAGGCCAAGAATGCCTCCGATAAGCCTGCTGACAACATGATTCGTCTAACCCTGCTGCGCACGCCGGGTCTGCAGCCTTCGAGCAACGGAGGGCCGGGACCGTACTCCGACGAGGCGAACCAGGACTGGGGACACCACGAGTTCTCGTTCGGGCTCATTGGCCATGCTGCGGGATGGCGTGAGGCGCAGACGGATTGGCAGGGGTATCGCCTGAATGATCCGTTGCGGGCGTTCTCGACGGTCAAGCACGCAGGCACTCTGGGCAAAAGCTTCTCGCTAGTTCATGTGAGCAACTCGCGAGTGCGCATACTGGCACTGAAGAAGGCCGAGGCGGGCGACGAGACGATTGTGCGGTTGGTCGAGTTGGACGGCAAGCCTGCACAGGATGTGCGCGTCTCGTTTGCTGCGCCCGTTAGTGCGGCGCGCGAGGTAAATGGGCAGGAGCAGCCGGTTGGCGAGGCGAAGCTGGCGGATGGCGCGCTGGTGGCATCGTTTGTGGGCTACCAGCCGAGGACGTTTGCGCTGAAGTTGGGCGCGGCCAAGGCGACCGTCGCTCCGGTCACTTCGCAGAGCGTCAACCTGAAGTATGACCTGGCGACGGCGAGCAATGACGACACCAAGACGGGTGGCGGCGGCATGGACGGCAAGGGCGATGCGTTCCCTGCGGAGATGTTGCCGGCACAGCTCTCGTTCCGCGGCGTCAACTTCAAGCTGGAGCCTGCGGCTACGGGAACGCCGAACGCGGTGGTCGCCAAGGAGCAGACGATCCAGTTGCCTGAGGGTAAATTCAATCGCGTCTATCTTCTGGCTGCGTCAGAGGGCGGCGACCAGGAGGTGGAGTTCCGCGTGGGCAGCAGGACGACGAAGGTCAATGTCCAGGACTGGAGCGGGTTTATCGGCCAGTGGGATACGCGCATCTGGAAGACCGAGGATCATCGTGATTGGGCGATCTCGGCCCATCACCCGGCATGGCCGGGTGACTTCAAGGCGCGTGAGACGGCTGTGCCTTCTCCTCGTTATCCGGACGACTACGCCGGGCTACGCGAGGGCTATGTGAAGCCGGCCGATGTGGCCTGGTATGCCTCGCACTATCACACCGCCGATGGGCTGAACGAGCCCTACCGGTACTCCTACCTGTTTGCTTATGCGATGGACGTCCCTGCGAACGCCAAGACCCTGACCTTGCCCAACAACGACAAGGTTCGTGTGCTGGCGGTCTCGGTTGCGAATGAGAACCCGACGGTGATGCCGGCGCAAGCTCTCTCCGATACGCTGAGACACTCAGCGCAACCTACCTCGCAGGAGCCGGCTCAGTAGTGGACCGGTAGTCGCCTCCCTGCTTCACCATTGCGACCATGCGGCTGACATCCTGCCGCATGGTCGCTTTTTTGCTGCTTGTCGTTATGCTGACTAGGGTGTCACTTTCAGAATTATCTGGCGTAGTCTTTCAGAGATATTTTGGCGTAGTCGTGGCTCTAAAAGGGCCGGATATTAGGGTAGGTTGTGAGCGCCTAGGCATTCACTAGAAAATCAGAGACTTAACCTAAACCGTAGTGGTAGCTCGCCCGTTGAGTGGGGAGGACCAGTGCCCACAGCCTCGATCAGTACGCCAAATTACCTCTGAAACATAGCGCCATTAGGCGATCAAAGCTACAGAGCAGCCCAATAAGCAATGTGTTTCCAATACTTGCTGCGGCTTACCGTGCTATGTTGTCCGTATTCTGAGACTGGCCCTAGTTGGCGGCCATCCTTGAGCTACGCTAAACTGGTAGGAAGAATTCCTACCAGAGGAGACCCATCTTATGGCATCCGTCGAGAAGATTAGCATTGCACTTCCTCCGGAGATGGTGGCCCTCCTGCGTCAGGCTGTCGACATCGGAGAGTATGCATCAAGCAGCGAAGTTGTCCGGGACGCTCTCAGAGACTGGACGCAAAAACGAAACTTGCGGCAACAAGGAGTCGAGGAGCTGCGCCAGGTGTGGCAGCAGGCGATCGAGGAAAGAAAACCGGGTGTGCCCGTTGAAGATGTTCTCGATCGGCTTGAGCGAAGATACCAGGCAATGGCCCTCGACGGGGTGTCGAGGGCTTCTTGATGATGATGATGATGACGACGACGATCAGCCGAAGAAGACCGCCGGGGAGACGTTGAACCACGCGGCTAGTTTGGCGATGTGATCCTTGTTGAGGTCCCGCCTCCCAGCGAACACCTGGGAGACGTTGCCTTCACCGCCGAAGATATCTGCTAGATCCTTCTGGCGGAGGCCATGGCTGTTCAAGAGGGAGCGGAGGACGGTGACAGGGTCGGCTGCAGGTACGGGGTAGTGCTCGGTCTCGTACTTCTCGACGAGGAGGGTGAGCAGTTCGATGGCCTCGTCCTCGGAGCGTGTGGTCTTGGCCTTGGATGTGAGGTGGAACAGAGCCTTCGTGTATACGGAGAGCTCTGCGTCCGAATGGATGACGTGGGGTGCTCCGCGCTTGATCGCCTCAACGGGGTTGGCTAGGGTTGCGGTTGTCATTTTCCAAACTCCTTATCCCAGTTGGCCTTGCTGTCGTACTGCTTATGCGTCAGAAAGGACCTGATGTACACGTGTCCCATAGTCTGCACGCCCTGCCGGTCGCGAGCGTAGTGGATGACGGTGACCAAGCGGTAGCGGTTGTGCCGGATGTTGAAGACAACGTAGCCGTCCACTGCATCCGCGTCGGGAAACGTCTTCTGCACGTCGATGAAGTCTGTCCACCGGGACTCCTTCACGATGAGGTGCCAGGCAGCTATCTCTTTGGCCGCATCCGGGTACTTCGTGGCAGCTACGTTCAAGTGCTTCAGGGTCACCACGTGCATGAGGACGATTATCTTTTCATTCTGAAAACTTGTCAAGTTGAAAAGATGGGGTCGGGCTCAGGGCGTGGTTGAGGGCGTACCAGGAAGTGCATCGACACCGGCAGGGGCGTTACGCCATATCCATGGAATTGGTCGGACGATACAAAATCTAGGGGGGATGACCTCTTGTGCATAAAAATACCCACGGGACCGATATCCACGCTAAATATTGGGGGTTACCCCCCTGGTTTCATGAACAGTTGGCTCGTTAGAGTCACCGGCTCCGGTGCACTTGCTGTGACGCCCGTGCACTTGGTGTGTCGTTTATGGCTATGGCGTAACGCCCGTGCACTTGGCGGATGCCTAGGGCCCTATTGCCAATTAGACCTTTTCGAGGGGTTGGGCAAAAATAGCCAGATTCAGACAATGGCAGCGCAGCGCCAGCACTTTAATATTTGAAGCCGATAAAGAAAGAGGTAAATTCATGAAACTAGGATTCGTTACAAAAAACAGCATTCGTTGGCCTTGTAGTCATAGGTTGCTTGACCTTCTTGGGCTTCTCCTCGGCTCAGGAAACGCCACGCACGATCAACATCGTGGCCAAGAGATTCACATATGAGCCGAACGACATCACAGTGAAGAAAGATGAGCCAGTGGTATTTAAGCTGACTACTAGCGATGTCACTCATGGACTCAAGTTCAAGGACCTCAATTTGGATATCAGAATTGAAAAAGGTAAGAACAATGAACTTGCCTTCACACCTACCAAGACTGGAGACTTTAAAGGACAATGTTCCGTGTTTTGTGGCCCCGGACACGGCTCCATGCGTCTGACGCTTCACGTCACGGAGTAAATTCTCCATCGGACATCGTCAGCTGAACGACGCGCTGGAAAACGATATCGACATTCTCAATCGCCGGATTGATCTGACACTATTGCTCACCCACTCCTTCTCATTGGACCGAATCCTCGACGCTTACACCCTGTTCAAGGAACAGCGTGACGACGTCCTGAAGGTGCTCATCAGGACAGAGCCAACTCATATCTGAACGGCAATG
>NZ_JQKI01000195.1 GCF_000745965.1 Edaphobacter aggregans DSM 19364
AGTTGGCAGAACAGCATGGCGATGAACTGACCCCAGCAGGTAAAGCCTCGGGCGTGCCTCTCGGCTCGATGCTTGCCAACCGCAGCCTCGAAATCGGAGCGCGAAAACAGTTGCAGGAGTTGGCTGAAAATACTGCATACTCGATTCATGGTGGATGCCTTTCTCATGCGTCAAGTGGTCTTCTCAGGACCCACTTCACTCTACAGGAGGCTCCACCTGCCTCACCCTTGAGCCTTGTTCTCAAAGGCTAATTTGGACGACAGTGAGTGATCAAGAAAACTTTGAACTCTGAAGAATGGTTCCTCAGACAGGTCGAATCCTATACCCACAGGCAGCCGAGTGGAGATAAGACTCCGGATTGCGTGGACGATGCCTTTCTGAAATCTTATGCGAAACGTCCCACGGACGTCTCTCTTTCCGATCGGCGTGCAGACCACGTCACATCGTGCAACTACTGTTTGGGTCGCCTTCTTCAGTTCCGCGCAACTCGTCCTGCCGGAGCCTCTGTGAGGTTTCGGTACGCCGCTGTCGCGGCGATGGGATTGGCATGTTTGATGGTTGGGTTTGTCGTTGCCAATGTTTGGAACCATAAACATCCGGCGGTCATACAGGTTCAGTCGGCCGAGCTTCATCGTACCCTGGACCTTTCGCAATACGGAACCTACCGTGGTGACCAGCCGTCGAGCAACCCTCCACTTCGTCTTCCCGCCGCGCTGCTCAGGTTGGAACTTGCCCTGCCTCGCCTGAGCCAACCCGGTGCTTACTCCATCATGGTTGCGTCCGACACGAACGGCCTCAATCGCGTGGCGTGCGCAACAGGGACCGCAGTGGGTGCCGATCCGCGGACCGTGGTCACTGTGTCTC
This sequence comes from Edaphobacter aggregans DSM 19364, assembly GCF_000745965.1. GTDB lineage: Bacteria > Acidobacteriota > Terriglobia > Terriglobales > Acidobacteriaceae > Edaphobacter > Edaphobacter aggregans. The sequence continues at coordinate 865 of NZ_JQKI01000195.1, forward strand.
TCGATCTGAGAAGTGCGAAACCAGGCAAGTACGTTTTGTCGACTCAACTCCAGGGCGAAGATGCCCCTTACACCTATCCCTTACAAATCGAATAGTTGAGCCTACCTCTGTCGTTCTGAAGCTTCTTGCTGAATGCAATCAATTCTGGTACCCAGCGTTATGCTGCCATCCGGTGTAACGGAATGCTGCCACCTTCGGCGATCACAGATAGGTGTGCAAAATATCATCCACGCCGAAGGCGGGCGGCGCCGCAACCGCGGTTCGATCAGGACGTGGTCGGAGTCATGCGCTGGAGAGTAAGGTGCGGTTTGCCGACTAACCGGAAGTAAACCGCTACGACCGTATTACTTCCTGTTTGCCGACGACCCGTTAACAGCGTGGCTTGAACGCTAGATCACTCCTTAGCGAGTCGGTGGAGTCTGTAGCCCACAAACAAGATCCAGGCCGTGGCAAAGAGGGCATTCATGATTATGGTTAGACTGAGGCCCGCTACCGACACGATTCCAAGAATGCCGGTGGCCAAGCCCAAATAGGCCGTGGTCTTGTTGAAGACTCCCCTCATCATTACGAAACCGATCACGAGGATTCCGAACGAGAGCGTCACTATTGCATACACGATTTCCAGAGGAGACGCCAGTACAGCAGACGCATAGTCAGCGGCCGCGACGTAACCCGCCCGCTGGACGTCATCCGTGCTTCGAGAGTAGTTACTGTAGAGAATGAGCATTGATGCGTAATGCGACCAGGTGACTGCCAAATCTAAGACGACAAACAGCCCTACGAAAGCCATCGCGAGCAGCATCGCGTTTTTGTTCGCCTCTTTCAACGCCAGGTAAAGGGCAAATGCAACTGGCACGAAGAGAAAGTCCGTAAAGACGGAGAGACCAAGAATCGCCCACCAGACGGTCGTCTTACCCGGAAGGTACTTGAACCAAGCCTCGCCACCGATCGGTGGAACTCCTATGTGGGCGTACAAGGGAAAGATGATAATGTACGCGATACCTAGGACGAGTGCGGCGATACCGCCCACTCGATACCACTGCTTCTGATCCACGTCGGCTGAGGCGGCCGTCGGCTTCTCAACGCTCATCGACGCGTCTCCTGCACAGGGATGTGAAGGCTCCGTACAACGACGAGCGTTGCAGTACTCAGCCCCGATCCGTGACGCAGACCTACTCTAGAGACATCCATCGGGCGAGTCAATTGCTGGTAGGTTACTGCAGCCCGCTACCCGGAGTGGTTGATCCTGAGAGTGTGCGCTCGTTCAGATCTCGATCGCGTTGGCTATCCCCAGCGCCCGCCGTGGGCGCGCAGTCCGGCGAACGTCATGAGAAGGCCTAACTGTCGTATCACGGGCAATCGGGAAACAATCTGTACACCAACGGCTTAAATATCCCGAAAACGGAAGGTCGTTCGCGGATTTGACCGAGTTTCGGACCTGGGATACGCCTCCGAGCCTGCGGAGTTGAAGGTGGCGAGCGAGTTGACGAGGGCCTTGTCTGCGGCTTCGCGGGGGAAAGGTGGCCGTTAACGTAGGCCGTTAGAGTAGCCATCAGCTCACCGACCAGGACTCGACTCGGCCGCGCCAATATATGAATTCGACACCGTCGAGTAGCCAACCGACCTCCGCCCTGGTTGGGATGCGTCGGCCACCGATTGTTCGGTAGTCGCCGCCTCGGCCGAACCATGGACAGGCTGTCACCACGCGGCCGTCCTGGCGCGGTCGATCGTCAGCCTCTATCCCGATGAGGTCACCGGCATCGTCCAGGATTAAACGAACCTCGCACCGGCGTGCACCATCGCCGGTCGCAACCGCCAGCGTGCGTAAATTGATGACCCGCCAGTCTAGCCATCGATTCAATAGCAGGGCATCGGGATTCCACATCAACTCGGCGAGATAGCGCATAGCTTCGCTGCGGAAGATGGTGTCGGTGTCGGTCATCTGCATCATGGGCAGCGCGCCGAGCAGGCGGCCCTCAAGTCCAGCCTTGCAGCCGACCGTATAGTCAATGACCTGCATTGACACTCCGGCCATCATGAGCCACGCGCGCCACAGAAAGCCAACCTCGGCGACTGCAATAGTTTGCTCAGCTTTGAAAGCCAATGGCTTCGAGCCGGGCTTCAGCCACATTTCACCACTCTGGGTCAGGCGGACGAGCCGACCGCCCCCACCGTCGGAAACGCCGAGCCTACGGGCCAGAGCGACGACTTCGGGGGGTAGGTCCGTGCGGATGGCCAACGCCTTGGGCGTCTGTTCCAACGACAGTTGCAAGGACTCTATGCGTCCAAGGAAGGAGCGGCGTGCGGCCACAGCGGCGAACTCCGCGAGCAACGCCATGCCGCCAAGACCGAGCGACACAACCATGAACGAACCCTTCTTTGTCATCTCATCACCGATGGTCGTTCCGCGAAGGGTACCCGATCTTGCTTGCATATCGCTTGAATCGCGGACCGTGCTGTCATCAGTCCTGACGGCAGCCCGCCTCCGGGCATGACCCATTGGCCGGCCATCATGAAGTGCCGCAAACCGGGCAAAGTATTGGGCAGTTGCCGGAATCCGCTGGCGGGTGTCAGGAGCCAGCCTTCCATACTTCCCTTCCAGTTTCCTGTGTAGCGGATGACGGTGGCGGGCGTTGAGACGTCGATCACTTCGATTGCCGGGCGCACCTCGTGCACCATCCTTTCGAGGATGGCGATGACGGCCTCAGCGATGCGTTGTTTTTCCGCTTGATATTTCTCCGGATCGTTTTGCTGGAGCTGGACCCAGAACTCAAAGTTGCGGGTTGGCAGAAAGCAGGTCACTGCCGTCTTGCCAACCGGCGCGAAGGTTGGGTCGTAGTGAAAGAAGCGGAACGAGACCTGTCGAAGCTGTGTCTCCAGATCCACCTGAAGGGGCGTGTCGAGGAGTCGAGTGGCAAACCCGGGTTGTTGAGACAGATCCCGTGCCACTCCGAGCGACACCTGCAGATAGGAGGGAAGGGGTTCGAACTCGTCATAGATCTTCCCGATGGCTTTGTCCCTGTACTTGCCGTCGAGAAGATCGTAGATGGTGGCATGGCCATCGGCAGCGGAGATCACCCAGTCCGCTGCGATGCTTTCGCCGCCAACCAGCTGCACCCCGACGGCGGTATCGTCCTCCACCAGGATGCGTTCGACTTTGGCTCCGAGACGCAGCCTCCCTCCGAGGCTGTCGAGCTTCCGGATGATGCCTTGAATGACAGCCTGCGAGCCGCCGATGGGATAGCCGGCGTCGTGCCCATTCATCCACGCGAGTGAAAAGAAGAGAGCGACGGCGGACAGTTGGCCCATGTCGCCCTCCCCGAAGAAGCTTCTCAGCAGCGGGTCTTTGAACTTCTTGCCATATTCCCTGGCGCTCACACTGGACAGCTCTCGCAGCAACGGAAGGTAGGGTACGTCGTGCAGGTAGGTCAGCCAGTTGCTGGTCCAGCCCTCGGTCGGGTCAGGCATCCTGAACTTAGAGAGGCTGCGTATCGCCGACGTGAGATGACGGACCTCTTCTGCATCTTCTGGCGCACGATTCAACATCTCCGCCTCCAAGCGGTCGACGTTGCGATAGATGCTCAGGCACTCGCCGTGTTCGGTCTCGAGGCGGACGAACTCTTCGGGATGGATGAACTTCAACTTGTCGATGTCGAAGACCTCCAGCCATCGCGAGTGCATCTCCCCGTCGGGATTGGAACCGAGCAACCAATGCAAACAGGTCTCAAACGTGTAGTCGCCCCGGCGCCAACTCGTCGCCAGCCCTCCCGCAGAGTCGTGCATCTCGAGGACTTCGGCCTGATAGCCGCACCTTTGCGCGTAGACTGCGGCGCAGAGTCCGGCGATACCGCCGCCAATGATGATGATCTTTCCGGCATCATGCTTCATGTTTGTGAACTCCTATCTGTAACCACCACCTTGTCGACCGGTCGGACAATCGCCGGAGCGATCGTTACGAACAACGCCCTTATATAGATGAGCATCAAGCCAAGTCCCGAGGCAGCTTCCGTTCCCACGATGAAGCGTAGCGCTTTCATTTTGACGACGCTGTGACGGAGAACACATAGCTAAGAATTCAGTCAATTGATTGTTTCGGAGGAGTTTAGAGGAGATGTTCAGTTAGCGACTGTGTTTGGCGCTCTCGCAGCATTGATCGGCCTTCCGAGGGAAACGTTCTGATCTGCTTTTCGACTCCCTGTCAGAGATCGAATTGGATCTCTGACAGGGGAGCGCATTTGAGAGCCGTATTAGGGTCCTGTACAACATCGTGCTCTGGGAGCCGGGAAATCCGCCGGGCGTCGAAGAGCGCGTGCGCAAGGCTCTGGCCGAAGTCGATCCAATTCTCGTGCTCTATGGTGTTGACCCTCACACCAAGGTCTTGCGCGGGGATTTCCAACAGGAGAATATGATCGCGACGCTGACGACGTTCTTCGGTGTACTTGGGCTGCTGCTGGCAGCGGTCGGGTTGCGGGCGAGTGACGTTAGTGCTTTATCGGAGGCGCGCCATGCGGGGCCAAGTTGAGAGCGCAGGGTTTTGGTGCGCGTTCGATAAAGCCGTCAGAAGGAAGCCGCTGGCGCGGCGGATGCGGTGAGGCTGCAGGAATTATGGGTTTTGAATGCAGTGTGGGCGAAGCGGGACACGTTTGGATTCGCGAATTGAGGAGGAGATTGGAGGAGCAGAGGTAGGAGAGTCGGTGAGGGCCGGAAAGTGGTAGCTACTGGCGCATAGAAGGTCGTGAAAAGAAGCGATGGATTAGATGGAGGAGCACACGTGGGCTGAGCGTGGTGAAGCACGCGGAGTTTCCGAGATGGGCTCGATGACTTCATGCGGCGGCGGTGAGGAGCAGTGGTGGAGAACGTGGTTGCATCTGGATCGTGGAGATTCTTTCGACGACCACCATAGGGCCGCCGCACTTGGGGCAGTAGCGGAGTGGGCGGGATTGCTTCGGAGCCGATGTTGGTTGTATCTCCGATTGTTGAAGCGCGCCCAGTACCTGCAAGCATAGGGGCAACAGAATGGAGCGCCGACGGTTGGCGAGGAACCCGAAGTTGCGGATACGGACGAAGCCTTTTGGGAGCACATGCAGAAGGAAGCGGCGCAGGAACTCATCGAGGGATAAGGTCATGCGTTTTTGTTTGTTGTGGTGTGCCGAATCCCGCCACCGAAAGATGACCTGGCCGTTCTCGAACCCGATAAGGCGATGGTTGGAAATGGCCACGCGATGGGTGTAGCGTCCCAGGTACTGCAGCACATGTTCGGGGCCTCCGAAGGGTGGTTTCGAATAGACCACCCAGTGCTTGCGAAATAGTGTGCGTACCCAGGAAGCGAATATCTTCGGCTGAACGAGCAGAGACAGATCGCCGGAGAAGTGGAGTTGATGCTGCCGGAAGGCATGTTCAAGACCGTCAACAAACTTGCCGCGGAATACCTCTCGGAGCACCTCGACAGGGAGAAAGTAACGGGGCCGGGATGGAATCCAGTGGGTGTGATCGAGCGAAAGCCCTCCGGCGGGAACGACGCAGTGGGCGTGGGGATGGATGCCGAGCTTCTGATTCCAGGTGTGTAGCACGCTGAAGAAACCGATCTCTGCACCGAGAAGCCGGGGATCGCGAGCTACTTCGAGAAGAGTCTCTGCGCTGGCGCGGAGCAGTAGGTCGTAGATGATCTTCTTGTTCTGCAGGGCTAGCATAGCTAGTTGCGAGGGCAGGGTGAAGACCACATGGACGTAGGGGATGGGGAGAAGTTCGCGGCGCCGCGCCTCGATCCAGAGTTCGCGGGCCGCCGTCTGACACTTCGGGCAGTGGCGATTGCGACAACTGTTGTAGGAGATGGTGGCGCGATGGCCGCAGCGGGTGCATGCATCGATATGTCCGCCGAGTGCGGATGTGCGACAGCGGGCGATGGCCAGTAGCACTTTAATGTGCTGCCATCGAATCCACTTGCGATTGCGCTCGACGAATGCAGTACCTGCGCTGCGGATCAAATCGGCCACCTCAAACAGTGGCCGACTCATCGATTTCCTCCTGCGGTGAGCATGCATTCAACTTGAGCGAGTCCAGGGGACTGGCGGTGGCATGGAGGTGGCGTTGCGAAAGGTGCAGGTAGATGGCGGTCTCTTTTAGATCGTGATGGCCTAGCAGGATCTGAATGGTGTAGAGATCGGCGCCCGCTTCCAGCAAATGGGTTGCGAAGCAGTGACGAAGCACGTGGGGATAAACCTTGTTCTTGATGCCAGCCCGCTGGGCAGCTTGCTGACAGGCATGACGCGGAGTTTTGGTATCGATGGGCAGATCCCCGCTGTGCCAACGGTTGCCGGGGAAGAGCCAAATGCTGGATTTTCTCCGCAAGCGCAGCCAGTGCGAGCGAAGTTCCTCGAGAAGTTTAGGACTGAGCATCACATCCCGATCCTGACGTCCCTTGCCGCCTTGAATGTGAATCACCATCCGCCGGCTGTCGATGTCGCTGATCTTCAGGCGAGTCAGCTCGGCGTTGCGAACGCCAGTGGCATAGAGGGTCATGAGCAGAGTGCGATGAAAAGGAGTGTGCGCGGCGTCGATGAGCTGCGCCACTTCTTCTTGGCTGAGAATCCCCGGTAAACGATGGGTCTTCTTGGGATACGGAGTATCGGCAATGCTCCACGGCTTCTTAAGCGTCTGGATGTAGAAAAACCGCAATGCACACAGATGGTTCGTTACCGCTCCGGGTGACAACTTCTGCCTTGTAAAGAGGTGAGCTTGATACTCCCGAATATGCTGCGGGCCCAGGCGGTCGGGGGAGCACTGGAAGTGCCGGGCAAAAGCTTCTACATGGCGAATGTAATAGCGTGTGGTAGACGCGGAGTAATTACGGCGCTGGAGTTCTTCCAGCATGATTTTGCGTAGATGGGTCACGGGAACCTCCTCGTGACCCACACCCTACATCGGCATCAATGCTCGGGGACACCCACGCGGCAGCGTCCGCCGCGCCAGCGGCTTCGTTCT
>NZ_JQKI01000196.1 GCF_000745965.1 Edaphobacter aggregans DSM 19364
TGGGCGCTTTTGTCATCTCACCCTTGCCTCCCGTTTTGTTAGAGCCATTACAAACAGCAGGGCCTCTTCGCTCCGCGGACATTACTCCGCTTCCTCGCTACTACAGACCCGGCCGAATCCCTCTGCCGTCCACCGACTTCCCGGGGTCACCGGTTATACGGCTTCCCTGCTCCGCCGCTTTCTCGGGGGGGGCAAGGAGGGTCTCTCCAGTTGCTTAGCATGACCTTGTCACCGTGCTGTCCCTACCAACCCCGCCGAAGTGTTTCGCCGCATCAGTCCTTGCGACGCTCCATGCTGCCTTCGCCCGATAAGTGAGGGCTCGGCCTTCGGGTTGCAGTACTTTCGAGGCCATATGGGTTCACTTGCGTTACGGCCCGGTGACTCGCTCACCATCCTTTTAGATGGCTTTGTCAATAGGCTTCAGGATTTTCAGTTGCCTTCCTTCCTGCTATTCAAGCTACGGGGCTTGGACTTTTACCCCGGTGGGACTTTCACCCACTGTTCATGCCAGCCTTCGCTGGACGCACACATGTCGTGACCAATCTGCGCCGTCGACTAACGCTTCTGCGGTTTCTCTAACGCGAACCCACCGATACTAATTTAGAGACCGCACCTGCAGGTCACGCCATGAGATGGTGGCATGGTTCCGTCCATCGCAGGGATGCAATGGCCGTGCGGATCCGTTGTTGGGTTGCCCAGCTTGGCCGCGACCCGCTCTTCGAATGACTCGGAGATATAGTGCTCTAATCGTTCCGCTTCGCCGTGTAGTTCTTCTATTGGGTAATTCAGCACCTCGAAGAGGAAGGTTTCGATGAGCCGGTGATGACGGACAATCTCGAGCGCTCGTCTTCGACCCGCACTTGAGAGGCGCACGCCCGAACCTCGCTTGTAATCTACGAGGGACTTGGGTTCTCCGGAGAGCTTCTGCAGCATGTTCGTCACCGAGGCAGGCGCAACCCGTAGACGATTAGCCACTTCTGATCCACCTACCCATCTCCGCTCATCCCCACCCAGCGAGTAGATGGCCTTGAGGTAATCGTCTACCGATTCCGTATTCCTATCCCAGTGCGTGCGCTTTGTCTTTTTCAAGCGAAACATTCCTCCCGCCGCAATATAGGTTACACTAATTAAATATTAGGTATACCTAAACAATGCGCGTCCGCAAATTCATCGTCGCTTCTCTCGCTTTACTCTTCATCGCGGCCCTGCTCTGTGCTTCATCCGCCGCACAGAACGGCATGTCAGCGGGCCTTTCGGGCGTTGTTACCGATGCCAGCGGCGCGGCTGTACCGGGCGCGAAACTAGTACTGACGTTCGTCAGGAGCGGTGCGGAAAGAAGGCAGGTCTCCGGTCCGGAGGGGGAGTTCGTGTTCCTGCGGCTTAGTACCGGCAACTACCGTCTGCGGGTGGAATCCCCTGGATTTGCTTCCGCCCAGAAGGCAATCCCATACCAGGGCTCCGAGATCCACCTCATTGTTCCTCTCACGGCCACAACAAGCTCCGAAGTCACGGTCTTCGCAACCGATTACGTCGAGGAAACGACTGCACCCGCACATGTCCTCATCACACCTGATGAGATCGACCACATTCCGTCCCAGAGCGTGAGTGCGCCCTTCAGCTCGCTCATTACGATGACCACGCCCGGCGTCTCGGCCGATTCAAACGGCTCCTTTCATCCTCTTGGCGATCACGCCGAAGCGTCCGTCTCTGTCGATGGCCAACCCATCACCGATCAGCAGAGCCGCACATTCTCCACGCAGCTCTCTCTCAACACCCTGCAATCGGTCGAAGTCCGGGAGGGCGCGCCGGGTGCGGATGTGGGCGACAAGACCAGCATGGTCATTGTGGCGCAGACGCGATCCGGACTGGATCAGCGCAGGCCTTCTGGAAATATCAATCTCAGCCGCGGAACCTTTGCCACTTCGAACGTCAGCGCCAACCTTGGATTCGGCACCGAGCGCTTCGGCTCCTTCAGCGCGGCGGACGCGATAAACAGTGCGCGTTTTCTCGACACACCAGAAACAGTTAATCTTCACGCAAATGGCAACGCTGAAAACATATTTCAGCGGCTGGACTATCGCCTCACGGATAAGACGAATCTGCAGCTCAATGCCAGCCTCAGTCACTCGTGGTTCCAGACACCGAACACCTTCGACCAGCAGGCACTTGGTCAGAATCAGCGACAGACCATTATCAGTTTCAACATCGCTCCGCAGTTGATCCACACCTTCAATTCGCGTGCGTTCGGTCGTAACAACGTCTGGCTGCGGCAGGACAAGATTCGCTACCGCCCTTCAGACAACATCTTTTCCGATACACCAGCCTATCTTGAACAGGCTCGCCGTCTGACGAATACAGGAATACGGCCGGAGTTCACCTACGTTCACAGACGCCACAACGTGACCCTAGGGGGAGAGTTCAAGCACACGTTCCTGGCCGAGCAGTTTGCGACCGGTCTTACCTCCCCGACCTACAACAGCCCTTGCCTCGACCCGTATGGTGCTCCTTCGGCCAACACATCCGTTCGAGATCCCTCGCAGTGTTCCACCGTCGGACCCACTCCCAATGCAGCCTACCTGCCCGGCCTTCTATCTCTCGATCTGACGCGAGGAGGGAGCATCTATTCCTTCCAGGGCAAAACGGACATAAAACAGTTGGCGTTGTTTGCGCAGGACTTCATCCGCTATAGAGATCTTCAATTCAAGCTGGGCCTGCGCTATGACAAGTACAACGGCCTGATAGGAACGCACGGTCTTCAACCACGAGTCGGGCTCACCTACAGCCTGTCGCGATTGCGCACTACGCTGCGTGGGGACTACTCCCGGGTGTTCCTGACGCCTTATAACGAGAACCTGATCATCGCCAGTTCGGACGGTCCCGGGTCGCCTTCATCTTCCTTGGGAGCGGCTGGTTCGCATGTTTTGAGCACAGCGAACCGCAACCAGTTCAACATCGGCTTCACGACCGCCCTGAAACGCATCTCTTTTAGCGCCGAGTATCTCTGGAAGTTCACCTACGGGGCGTACGACTTTGATGTATTGCTGAACAGTCCGCTCACATTCCCCACGCAGTTTCGAAAGTCAAAGATCGATGGCGGCCTCGTGCGGGTTACCCTCCTGCCATCTCACGGCTTCGGCGGCTTCTTCACGGTAAGCCAAACGCGCTCTCGTCTGTTCGGACCTCAGACTGGCGGCGTCAGCTTCAGCGCGCCTTACAGCGATGTCGTCCGGCCGGATCATGACCAGGGTCTGTCGATGAACCTCAACCTGCGTTATCAGTTCGGAAAGCGCGGGCCATGGTTCGACGCCTCGTACCGGTATGACGGTGGCCTGGTCTCCGTTGCTACCCCGGATACAGCAACCGCGCTCCAGCTCACAGGAGACGAGCAGCAGCAGATGGGTCTGCATTGCGGAAACACCTTCGCAACCGTATCGGCGCCACTCCGCTCCTGCGCCGGCCCGATCCGTGCAACTCGTATCCGCATCCCGGCTCCCGGAACCTACGATGCCGACAGAAACCCGGCTCGCGTCGCTGTTCGCAACACCGTCGATCTCGCGATCGGCGAGGACAACCTCATCTCCCACGAGAACCAGAGCCTCGGCGTTCGCGTCGACGTGGTAAACCTCAACAACACCAGCGCGCTCTACAACTATCTCTCGACCTTCTCTGGAACGCACTTCCTCACGCCTCGCGCTGTGACAGCAGGAATCCGGTACACATTCTGACTCAGATCGTCACCGCTTCTCGATTTCACGACCAGTTGTTCGATCATGCCGACTGTGTGTGTGTTCCATCTGAATGAGTAACGGGAAATGGGATGAGCAGGCCTCTGAAGGGAGAGACTGATCCCATGAAGAAGACAACGCAACTTCATCGCAGAAGTCCCACGCAAGCAGACCAGGATCGGGATGACGATCGGTCTCGACTTTGGGATGTCTGGAGCCATTACTGCACACTCAACGAAGACGGTGAAATTGTTGATAGAGGCCGTTTCAGAACCACTCCCGAGGAGGTGCAGTGGAACGGAAAACCGGGTTAAGTAATCTCCTTAGTGACACTTTGGCTCGACGACGGTGATGACCTGGACAGCTATGGAACCTATTTTTGCGATGACGTGTCCATGTGGCGGTATTTTGCTCAACTCGGCTCGGCCCGGATGCTACTTCGGTTTCGGGAGAAGACCGTAAATCTATGCCGTCACGGCAGGAGATGAAAAATTTCTTCGCCATCAAGAAGTAATCGACTTACTCTGATTAGTCCATTGCTGCGAGGTAAGGGACTCTTCAGATGTACTTGTGGAAATCTCAAAGAGACGAGCATGCACATAAGTAAGGGAAATTTAGCGCAATCTGGCTTGCCATTAAGTCCTTGCCGAACAGTTATTTAGCGTAGTTGAGCGTAATTTGGCCAAACTGATGTCTGCACCCGAGAGCCTTGTGTTTTGCATCCGTCGACTACTGCGATTGCAGTATGACTCTACCGCAATCTACCGCCAGTTCCCTTCCCTCTTTAGTATGCGGACTGGTTCTGCACGCCTTCTAACTAAGCCCAGTTCGGTTCGGCGACATTCAATTCGTTGGGCAGGCCTCGCCGGCGCAAATCGTTCGGGTCTGAATATTTGTTCGCAGAGCTACCCGAATAACCTCGCGCTCTCTTCGCTGAGCGCTTGGCTAGCACCAGTCGAGAATTACTTCTGGTTTTGACACCCTGCGGACTATCAGAAAACGATGTGTGAGCCGTGGGCGGATCACCTTCCACTATGCCGACTCAATGCCCATAAATATCGCTACCTTACCTCCGATGCACGCCAGGCAGAGGTCGCGGGTTGAACGACAATAAAATAGTTACTGGTTGCTGAGGCTGAAGCTGAATGCTTCTTTCCGTTCCATTCCAGCAGGCGCGTAAAAACTCTTGCGTAACAATGCCCGCGCTCGATGGACTCGGACCTAAACGTTTTCTTTGCCGTTGCCAGACCCCGGCATCTCCGAGGAGCTTCGCCGGAAAATGGCGCATGCGTTCCGTCGGCTTCCGCCGAAACTGCAAGTCGCGGCCACGCTGGCGCTGATCGAAGATCAGCCATACAAGGAAATCGCCGAAGCGCTGGGCATTTCCACGGCAGCTGTTAACCTGCGCGTCTTCCGAGCCCTTCGCCTTCTGCGAAAAGAATTGAAGCGACAACGAGTCGAACCGTGAATGAACAAGACCAGCAACGCATCAAGCAACTCCTTACGGAGACGATCCAAACGATCACCGGCCGAGTTGGCTCGGACCTGCGACACGACCTCTGGCCCGCGATGCTGAAGCGCCTCGAAGCGAGTCCCGCCAAGGTTCCATGGTTTGACTGGGCTCTGCTCGCGGCAGTGACTGCGCTCCTCGTATTTTTCCCGGGAGCCATTCCGGTGTTTCTCTATCACCTGTAATCGGAGGACATCATGAACACTCACCCTTATCTTCGCGCCTACATGGCCGGTACGGTCGTGCCCAGCCTGGCTTTGCTGGTCGCGCTCACTGTATTTATCGTGACGCGGCCGGTCTTGCAGGTTCCCATCCCCCTGGAACGCGTCATCATTTTCCCGATGGCGCTCGTACCCAATGCCTTCGGCCTCTGGAACATACTCTATGTATGGTCCCGGCCGCACCGCCATTTGCCCATCGGTCTCCATGGCGCGCTGCTGCCAGTGATTTTGGCGTCGATCGGAGGTACAATTCAATGAATTCCTCGATCGCATGGCGGTACCCCCGTTGAGCGTCGACCGAGCTAAGGCTGTTCAGAACCGCCGACTTCGCCTGGTCCAGGTCAGGCAAACCGCAAGACTGCTTTGGGAAGGCGCCGTTCCCCCTTTCCCGAGTGCTTCTCGGCCATCGCCGCGGCCCTCCTCGACCGCAGGCTGATGATGGCCCAGATTCATGGGACGAGTGGCGCGTGATCCAGACGAATAAGGACGTTTCGGCGCGTTCACGTCAACCTCGCCTCGATGGCGGCGATGTCGATCTTCTTCATCGTCATCATCGCCTCGAAGGCACGCGTTGCCTCGCTGCATCGGCTCTTAGTTCGCCTGGGCCATGCTGGAAGCGAACGGCGCCGGGTTCTCCGGAGAGCCTTAGCCGCCGTCTTGATTACGTGGCTTCCTCTCCTGATCCTGTCACTCATGCAGGGCATGGCATGGAGACGAGAGATCGACATTCCGTTTCTTCGCGACTTCGCTGTAAATGTGCGTCTTTTGGTTGCTGTCCCAATCCTTATCGTAGCCGAATCACGAATCGATCGAAGATGGCGGACGCTTGTTCTCGAATTTCTGAAGTCTGAACGGATAAGCGGAGAGACACGGCCGTCCGTTGAAGCTGTGTTGAAAAGAACAACCCGCTGGCGGGATCGTGTTCTGCCCGAAGCATTGTTGGCCGTTGCCTCACTATTACCTTCTATCTTTTTCGTCAAAACCGAATTGCTAATGACTGGCATCTCCAATTGGCACAGTCTTCCGTCAGGCGCATTGAGTCCGGCTGGCTGGTGGTTCAATCTCGTTTGTACCCCAGTCTTCCGATTTCTTTTGTTGAGGTGGGTCTGGAGAATGTTTCTTTGGACCTCACTGCTCTGGAGCGTTTCGAGGATCAACTTGTTTCTCGTCGCCACGCACGCTGACCTGGCTGCTGGTCTCGGATTCCTATCCGAAGGGCAAAAAGCGTTCAGCCAATCGTCTTCGCCGGAGGAGCTGTCATTGCTGCTGAGGTCGGTAACGCCGTCGCCTATCAAGGGCAGGCACTTTCCTCTCTGAAATTTCCAATGATCATTTATGGAATCCTGGCGACTGTATTTCTGGTCGTACCGCTTCTAGTCGTCACCCCCTGTCTTACTTAAGGTCAAAAGGAAAGCACTGCTCGAATATGGTGCTCAGGTCGCGATCCATAATCAGTTGTTTGATCTGAAGTGGATTCGAAACGGGCATTCTGCGGGCGAGACGCTCCTGGGAAATCCCGACGCGTCTTCAATAGCCGACTTCGGAACCAGTTTCACAGTTGTGAGACAAATGCACGTTGTGCCAATCGATAAGCCAACCCTCCTTACCTTGGCAATATCGGCAGCGCTACCTATGCTCCCCGTTGTGCTTTATGCCACGCCCGCTCCTGAGCTTATCCGCATGCTAAGGATGCTCGGCTAGAAACCAGTGATGTTGCCACGATCCCACTAGCGGACGGACCTCTGCTAACCGAGCGGGTAGACGCAGTTATACCTCGACGTAATCAATGCACCGCTTTGGCAGTCGCCTTGCCAAGATTCTTCACCCCAACAGCAGTCTTATCACCTGCTTTTTCCGTGTACTTCAGCTCTACTCAGGCCTCTACACCAGCTATAACTCTTGCGCGTTCGAGCTCTGACCCTGAGATGCATGCGGAAGCCAGACGGTACGTCGTGTCGGCCTACCACTAAAGCTTGAGGGCCGTGGTGCAGCCGAAAAAATTGGGCCCACAATGTCATTGCGGCTCGGCTGGGAAATGAGCGCGGATGCTGTCGTTCAGTTGCTTGAGTCTAGTGCTCGAAACGTAGATCGGACTTCTCGGCATTGTCCTCAGTAATTCAGCGGAATTTCAACATGAAATGGGGGAGCGACGGCGGTGAGGCCCGGTGAGTTGGCGAGCGACCGGGGAGAAGCTAGTTTTCGACAAAACTCCGCCCGCAACAATTCACAGATACAATCGCAGTAAGCTGTTTGTGGCTTGGGATGGTGATCCATCGATTTTGCGAT
>NZ_JQKI01000197.1 GCF_000745965.1 Edaphobacter aggregans DSM 19364
GGTTTCATGCTCATCCTCCCATGTTGAATTCAACGTGGCTCGGCCCGGTCGGCGAAGACTTACACAATCTCTCCATCGGGGTCGGGCCTTTTATCCTTTTCAGGAAAAACGCTGCCACCATCTACACAATCGCCAATACCGGAGCCATGCTCAGATCTCGGGCAGGAACGCTCCAGGGACAATACGGCCTTAGCTGCCGAGCCAGGTTGTGTCGCAGATTCTAACTGAGCCCAGTGCGTTCCACGGTTATCGCGGTCTCGCTGAGAGTTTCAGGTTCATACAACCACCCCGAAGGGGTGGCCGTTGCTCAGATAGGACCATGGTTGGCCCACCTAAAGCCAACGCGTTTGCTTGCGTAGCTTCCAGAACCGAAGGCGTCGAATGACCACGGCGTCATGAAACCGTCGAGTACAAACCGCCAACTGCTTGGTCTGTCCGGAACACGCGGCGAGCCCACGGCCTCTCCAGAACTGAGATTGGCTGGATGCAAGCCACAACATCCCCTCTCCTCTCGGAGAGGGAGGGGGAGAATTGTTTCTTGACATCCCCTCTGATAGGACTCATTGACGTTCGTGAAAGTAACGCCAGCCCTCACACGGTCCTCTAAAAAGGACTAACGACGGATTTTTTATAGAGGTTCGCGAATTCACTGTAACTTATATCTAGCTGACTTCATAGAACCCCTGTTTCCTCACGTTAAGTATAGGAGAGACAAATCGATGACCAGCAATCAAGCAAGAGATCAGGCTGCAATGCCTGCCTCACGTTATCCCGAGAGTATGCGCGCGGTCTTCGCTGCGTTTGCGCATCACGGCAAACCACTTCGCGGTTTGATGTCCACACCGAAGTCGGCTGTCTTCGAGGGCCGCTTCGGACGGATGTTTCGCTCCCTGCCCTCCGCCACCTATGGAAAAACGGACGCCGACAGCCGCGCCGCATTGATGACCCTCGGCGCTGCCATGACTTCGTCCTTCGATCCTCCGAAAGACGGCAATGATGCTGAAGAGAGCGGCATCCCTGCTCTTTATACCTACTTCGGTCAGTTCATCGATCACGACATCACCTTCGATCCTATGACCACGCTCATCCAGCACAGCGATCCGGACGCGGTCACCGACTTTCGGACGCCTGCACTGGACCTTGATAACGTCTACGGTCGCGGCCCCGGCGATCAGCCGTACATGTACGCCAACGGCGGCCCCAAGTTCCTCCTCGGCGACGCGCTCGCCAACGGCGCGCCCGATCTCCCACGTAACAACGCCAACCCGAGGCGCGCACTCATCGGCGATCCCCGCAACGACGAGAACAGTATTGTCTCCCAGTTGCAGGGGTTGATGCTGCGCTTCCACAACCGTGTTGTGGATGACAACAAGACCCTCGACTTCCCTGCGTTGCAGAAAATCGTTCGCTGGCATTACCAGTGGGTTGTCATCCATGACTTCCTCCCGAAGATCGTCTCCGCCCCCGTGCTTGACGCGCTCAAGACAGGTGGCAAGTACGACAAGGCGAAGCTCAAATTCTTCCACTGGAAAAACGAGCCCTTTATGCCCGTCGAGTTCTCCGTCGCAGCCTACCGCCTAGGCCACTCCATGATCCGGCCCGGCTACCGTCTTAACGACGACGATGCGACGCTGCTTCCCATCTTTCCAATTCCACCGAACACGATCCCTGACATCCCTGCCGGTATTCCTAACGGACTCACGGGCTTTCAGCAAATGGCGGCGAACCGCGGCATCGACTGGGGCCGATTTATCGACATCGAAGACGATATTCGCTCCTACGGCACCGACAATCCGGCCGACGCCACCACCAGGAAGCGTCTTCAATTCGCCTACCGCATCGATACGTCGCTCGTCACACCGCTTTCTGTGTTGCCCGCCAGCGTCGCATCGGACCCACCACCGTCTCTCCCGCAGCGCAACCTTATTCGAGCCTTCGAGCTTGGTCTGCCCACCGGCCAGGATGTCGCGCGCGCCATGTATGCCACACCTCTCGACGACGCCGACATCGTGATCGGGAAAGCCGTGGATTCGCCAGGAGACGGCGATGTAAAAGGCAGCATTGCAAGCCTCCCGGAACTAGCCGCCTTCAAAGGCAAGTGCCCGCTCTGGACCTACATACTCGCCGAAGCGGCTCATCACAAAACAAACCTCAAGATCCCGGTGACGGAGAGCAAGCAGATCTCTACTCCCCAGCTCGGACCTGTGGGCGGACGCATCGTTGCTGAAGTCTTTCTCGGCATGATGTTCGGCGACAACGACTCCCTCCTCAGCGCCGATCCCAACTGGACGCCTACGATCCGAAATAAAGGCGTAGGTTTTGCCCTTCGCGATTTCGTGGCATACGCCCTTGGCAAGTGATACCCTGTTTCTCGACCAGCTTACGCAGTATGTCGCCAAACATCTGATCTGGCTCCGCACACGGCGGCTTTGCCGCCGGTCGGGAGACGTGACCAGTGTGCTCTATCAACCCAGCCCAGGAGAGCTTATCGTTGAGCAAGCGTCCGGTGGCGCTTCTTCTATCTCGGCCAACTGCTTCTCAAAATCAGCGTGAGGTTTTGACCACAACAATGTCTTTGCGATACCTACAAAAGTGCGCGCAAAGAAGCCGGTGATATAGTCCCCAGTTGGACCGAGTCCCCAGGCGGCGATACTTATGAACGGCATGGGATTTGGTTTGACCGCAGCGATGGCCTGCAACACGCTGTACGTGCCTGTGGAAACTGCCGTGTAAGGCGCAGTCTCCGACGCCAGCATAAAGAACGCCACATCTGGATTCGCCTCGCCCATTGCTCGCGCCATCTTGTCCGCCTCATGCAGTTCGCCGGTCAAGGTACGCAGACGCGGATGTGAGGCCAAAGCCACAGGGAGTTTCGATACGTCGCGAACGAAGATGGTCACAAAATGACCACGAGAGAGTGCCTGCGCTAGGAAAAGCAAGCCCGTGCGGCCCGTGGCGCCAAGCAAGAAGAATCGAAATGGTGTGGCGGTGAGATTCATCATGGATTCGGCTGCCATCGTTAAGAATTCTCGAGGCGGGTCTAATCGCACGCTCCACGGTGGATAGCCAGTTAGGAACGATGTGCGAATGCGGCAGACGGACCAGCGGTTGGATCGGCCTCATCCCCGAGGTCCATGGCTGCGATAAGACCGCTGTTCACAGTGAATACGTGGAGAACCTCGCTGTCCGAAAGAACATCCCCTTGAAGGCTCTTGACGAGTTGGTGCACCTTGACGCGGGTCTTGCCTCCGTCTTCCTCGGTTATTGCGAGCGGTTCAACATGGGGATCGAACTCACCCCATTGCCGAGTCCAATAGGCGCGGATCTCTTCTTTTCCGACAACCTTACCGCCCTCCGAGGCCTTGGGCCAACTCACGTCTTGCGTCATTAGCGCTAAAGCACCGTCGATGTCCCGCTTGTTGAACGCGGAGTACGCCTGCTCAATAATGGTCTTAGCGTCTGCCATTCATCCTCCTATAACGCTTGACATGCACCCGATTATCGTCCTTCGATGCGGTAAGCCGGTAGGTAACGGGAAAAAGACAGTGGTTGCAAAACCAGCGGCAGCGAGAACGATCGCCGCTGAAAGAGCGTCGGGACCTGAGCCGATGATGGTTGCAGTTGGCATGGGCTATGGCCCCCTAGCCTAGCACTTGCGGCGTTGACGGAAAACCTTCGGTGGGATTGTTGAAGGCCAGTTTCCTTAGCTGGTCTCTTTGCCTTTCTTGGCTACTGTGCTTCGGGCGGCACTGTATCGAGCGCACCGCTGAAGTAGCTCTCGCGGAAACGGAGACGCGCGCTTGGATAGTCAGGGACACTGACGCGGATGGAGTGCATTCCGGGCAAGGGATTGCCGTCCGGACCGGATTTCGGCTGGAAGCTTAACAGATAGTAGTTGTGAATGTGATTTGTGAGTTGAAGCATACCTGCATCGAAGCCGTTGCGTGTGGTGAAGTTGATGTACTCGCCTCCGGAGAGTGCGGCCAGTTCATGCGATACGTTCTTCTTAAGAGCGTTGACGGCCATCACGAGCAGGCCAATGGGACCGGAGCCTCCGCCGTAGTGGAGATCATTTAGGATTTCGGTCTTGCCCGGTGAGAAGGCCACCGAGTCGACGACGGTGTTGGTGCGGCCCAGCGCGGCGATCACCTCCACGGCCTTGTTCTTGCTGCCGTGATCGCGTGTCTCGCTGACCAACAGGATGACGTGGCGATTGTGGTCGTCGCGGGCTTCCAGAAGTTTGGTCGCGTAGGCGACGGCGTCAAGGGTGGCTGCGGCAGAGCCATCGCATGGAGTGAGCTGCGCGAGGGTCTCCGCTGTCTCGGCGGTGTCGCTTGAGAAGTTGCCGAGCAGCGAAGGGTTTTCACTGTAAGAGACGACGGCGATCTGGTGTGGTGCTCCGCCGACGATCGAATCGATCATGGTGGCGAGTCCGGCGATGTGCGCCGACTCCATCACAGCCGAGCGGCTGCATTGCACGAGCACGACCATCGTGAGGCCGAGCGAATCAGTGTCCTCGTCGAGGTGGATGGTTTGCGGAACGCCGTTGTCCTCGACGACGAACTGCTCCGGTTTGAGCGCGTAGATCATCTCGCCGTGTTTGGTCTGGACTGTGGCGGGGACGAGAACTACGTTGGACTGGGTGCGGAGAGTGTAGGGCTGCGAGTCCTGCGCGTGCATGCTCAGAGTCAGGGGCAAGACCAGGAGCACGAGCTGTTGAAGAATCCGAAGTCTCAAAGGGAACCCCGAAGAGAGCGCAGTTCGCTTTTTGTGAATATCGAACGACGTCCCGTCTCAGTAGATAGAAGGACACTGCAAGCACACTGGGTTGGAATGTGCCACTTTGTCCTCCCCTTCATTCACTCGCCTCTGTTTTCCAGGAGGATAGCCTTGTTGCCGAAACAGCTGATCAGGTAGAACGATACCCCGAGCGAGATGACATCCTTGTAGAGAAACAGGCCCAAAAAACTCATATACCTTATGTCATGAACGGAAATGGTCGCGCCGGGTGTAATGATGACCATAGTGCTGGTGATAAAGAACATCACTGTGGTAATGAGGCCACCTATAACACCGGCTTTAGGCCTGAAATAGCCTGCGACAAAGAATAGGGCTACGGCGATCTCAGTGATTCCGATGAGGTCTGAGCCGATATAGGGACCAAACAATTTGAAGTGCCACCAGATCAGCGGGCTGTTGGAAACCAGGGGAATGATACCTTCGGCGCCGGGAGCGGTCATCTTATAGGACCCGGCCCAAAGAAGCATAACAATCATGCCAATGCTGGTTACACGGAAAGGGACATTATGATCGTTTATCCATGCGGCCAATCTGGTTAGGCTACTTTTAGCTGATTTGGAAGGCCCAGCCGAAGAAACCTGAGAAAGCGTGGCGTCAACGTGGTCGTCGATATTTGGTGCGATAACGCGAGCGATACGGGACATACTCTTCTCCAATCCGGGCAGCGCTTCTGCACTGCGCAGGAAATCTTCTGGAGATAAGACGATACGGTCACGCAAAGTCTCGTTAGGATATCTGATAGTATAAAATGGATCGACTACCCCCCTTCTTCGAAGGATTTCCCTCTCGGCTTGGAGTTTTATTCGGGACTCTTGTGCGGAAGCTCCGGGGATCAAGAAAGCGAACATGCCGGTCATCTTCACGTGCTCAAGAAAGGAAGGGCTGGCCCGTCTCGTTCCGGCGCCGCCATGCGGCCCAGATCGACGCGCGCGAAACGGCGCAGCACCGGCGACTCGTACAGCGCACCTTCCGTGATCGTGGTCTACGGAACGTAGCTGGGCTCATACGGGCTATGCCAGTAATTCCTCGATGCGGATCGGCTCACCGCAGGATATGGTTAAGCAAAGCTGTATGGATTGGTGATCCTCCAGAGCGAAAGGTCGCCGATCCAATGGACGAAGAGGTCCTTCGTCAACTCGCCTCCTCGATATTTCGATCTACAATCACCGCCACTTTGCCCAGCGCGCTACGACCCGACCTGAGCGACTGTAGCCCGGCATTAATGGCCTCGATGGTGCTGTCGATCGTTCTGCCGATATGCGGCACCACCAGCCCTTGCACCGCACACTCCATTGCCAGAGTCATGCCGCGCTGGAGGAAGGCTTTCCCTTGTCGTCCAGGATAGCGGGATCAGAGAAGTAGCGCAGTATGTTGATATTGATATGCTTGGCACCGCGCTCCGCCAAGATGGAGTCGACCGGACTTTCGGTTTCGACCAGGCGGGTCGTCTTTCCGGGGCCGACACCAAGCACGACCCAGCTACCGCCCGGGCGTACTGTCTTCGCCGTTTCAACGAAGCCCGCCTCGTTGTAAGTGGCATCGAAGACGAGGTCGACGCCCCGGCCGCCGGTCAGCCGCGCAATTTCGGCAGCGACATCGTCGCGCTTGTAGTCAAATACGTGATGCGCGCCAGCGCCGCCATCTGCACGGCGAGATGCCCGACCCCGCCGCCGCCCGGGACGTAGACCGTGTCACCGGCTTGGACAGTGCCGCTGAGGCCCGCGAAGGCTGAAAGGAAGCACATCGGCAGAGCTGCCCCATCGAGGAAGCTCAGGGATTCCGGCTTGGGCACGGTAAGGAACTCCCTCGCGAGCGCATAGCCGCCTTCGCCCACCCCCGGCGACCCAGCCGCCGTCGCCACTTAAATCAGCCATCGCCACCACGCTGTCGCCAACGGCTATGCCGCGCACGGCGCTGCCTATGGCCACGACGATGCCGGACAGGTGGAGGCCGAGGACAACGGGGGGTGTCCGCGCAAAGAAGTTAAGGTCGGCGAGTTTATATTCCAGCGGGTTGAGCGACGGGGCGGCGACACGGATTAGAACCTGATCGGCCCCCGGCAGTGGGACAGGCACACGCACCGCCTCCAGTGGAAGTCCGGCCCGGTTTTTCGTATAGCCGACGCCAAGAAACGTCTTTGGGATTGCAAGCGTATTTTTCATAAGTGTCTGTTGATGTCTCATGTCCCTTCTCATTTGCGGAATGTTCGGCGGAGTACCCGCGCGCATATCTCATCCGATGACAGCAGCGACCGATCGGTCGCAATCGCCCGTCGCTCTTGATGGATACCTGTCACTGACCAAGGCGCTTTCGCGTGGTCGCCTCTCCGCTCGTCAACGCGAAATCCTCGCTCTGGCGATCGCGCAGGAAAACGAGTGCCAATACTGGCTCTCAGCACATACGGCATCGTCGAAGGCTGTAACACCCTCATTTCGAAAAGGACTTTACTGTAAATGGAGAGTATTGACCGTAAATTCACCTTGATCAACTTCAACACGAAAATGTACAGGTGGTCGGCAAGTTTGACAAGTCATCAGAGGAGCCTTCGCAGTTCGGCCATATCCACATAGGCGATCTGGTACAAAGCGAGGCTTACGATGAAGAAAGCGATCTTGATCTTTGCATTTTCAATCTGGACGGCGAGCACGCAGGCGCAGGTCCCCGATATCGGAACGTATATCAACAACCAAATTGCTTCGCTCCCAACGGTGACGCAGAATGCGCAGACGTGGGCGCAAGGAACAGTCACCATCCCTGTCGGCACTTACAACCTTAGTACCACCATTGTCATCAACTCTCCGTATGTAAATTTGCGCTGCGAGCCGGGCACCATTCTCATCTATAACGGGTCAGGTGATGCCATCCGCATTCTGCCCAGCA
>NZ_JQKI01000198.1 GCF_000745965.1 Edaphobacter aggregans DSM 19364
CTCCACAAAGATGTCGTCAGCAGTTGATGGCGGTAGATGTCGTTCGTAGGGAGAAATAACTGTCGTCAAAGGGAAAGAGTAGTTGACGCTGAACAGCGCCATCTGCAACGAACGTGCGCGCGATGATTCCTCCACCTGCGGACAACCAGTTCGGTGCCTTCGCTTGGAATCGATTTCTGCCGGCCCTGTCTCCAGACGGAAGGCAGCTTGTGGTGCCTGTGATGGACACCCAGGGAAAGTTGGCGCTGGGTTGCGCGGCCTGAATGACCTGGGACAAGGAAGAATACTTCCCGGAACAGAAGAAGGCGCGTTTCCGTTCTGGTCCCCTGACAGCCGCTCGATAGGTTTCTTCATCCCAGGCAAGCTGAAGCGGATCGATATTGACGGAGATCTCGTCCAGGTCCTTGCTGATGTGACAGGATTCCCCAGGGGAGGGACGTGGGGTTCGAGTGGAATCATTCTATATACGCCGGGGACCTCTTCCGAGCTCTATCAGGTACCAGCGAGCGGTGGGACGCCCAGGAAGGTGACGGAACGGATCACAAACCTCAAAGAAACGAGCCATCGCTGGCCCACATTTCTGCCCGACGGAAGGCACTTCATCTTTTTCGTGAGTGATGAAGAGCAGCCAGACATGCAGGGACTCTATGCAGGCTCGTTGGACACGAAAGAGCGCCACCTGGTGGTCAAAACTTTTGTGGGAACCGCCTACGAGAATGGGGGGACCATTGTTTACGTGCGCGATGGAGCGATCGTAACGCAGCCCTTCGACGAACGAAAGCTCGTCGCCTCGGGCGAACCCGTTGCTATGCCGGACCATGTTGCGGTCAATGTTACGAACAACACGGCGCTCTTCAGTGTGTCTCCGGCAGGGAATCTGGTCTACTATCCGGCCCCTTCCGAGGGCCCCTTTGCGCTGAGCTGGTATGACCGTGACGGAAGACGGGGCGATACGCTTGATACCGGACCCATCAGGGATATCGCTCTGTCACCGGATGGAACCCGAGTCGCAGAGGGTATCTACAACCCGAACGGTCTCAATCGAGACCTGTGGAGCTACGACGTAAGCCGGCGCACAAAGACTCGGTTGACGTCATCTTTAGAAGACGAAGGCCGCCCTGTATGGCAGCCCGATGGGCAGTTCGTGCTATTTACGTCAGGGTTCGGCGGAGATCCGTCTCATATCTATCGCAACAGGAGCGATGGCAGCGGGGGAATTGAGACCGTTCTCAAATCCGAAGGCGTAAATGAGGTCCCAGGATCGATCTGTCGTGATGGGCGGTACCTGGCTTATACGCGCTCCACAAAGGATTCGCCAGCCTCGGTCTGGATCCTTCCCCTCACCGGAGACCGCAAGCCTTTCGCTTTGATCCAAACCCAATTTTCGAATTTCAGCCCCGTCTTCTCTCCCGACTGCAAGTGGATCGCTTACGGGTCTGGTCACAATACAACACGCGGTGACGTCTACCTTGCCAATTTCCCTGATGCGACTCACCAGTATCAGGTATCCACGCAACCCGGTGGCCTGCCGCACTGGCGAGGGGACAGCAAAGAGCTCTTCTATTTCTCTTCCCCCCAAAACAGCATCATCGCCGTAAACGTGGAGGAAAAGGGCGGGAAACTCTCACTCGGAGCCCCACGGACGCTTTTTCCCTTGTCGTCCCCCTACGCATCCTTTCTCGGCTTTGACGTTACACCGGATGGAAAGCGCTTTCTGATCTCGACCGTGAATTTCCCGACCGCCAGTATCCCGTTAACGCTTGTTACGAACTGGAAAGCAGAACTGAAGACGAAATGAGGCTCGCCAGGTAAAGAGCGCCTCGCAAGAGGCACCGAGATACGAAACGGGCATGCGGCTGAGCGGTATCTTTCTACGATCCCGACCTGTTGGTGACGGATATTTTGCTGCTGGTCATGGATGGACTTCAGTCGCATCGTTCCTTAAGGCAAGTCAATGTCGGGTGAGGGTAGTATTCCTTACCATTCATGAAGACACTGACTTCTTCAATGCGGCGTTCTCTGCCGGTGCTTTGGGTTATCTCACGAAGTCTCCGCAACAGTATCAGAGGAGATCCCATGGGAGAAAGCGTTCCACTTCCTCAGCGGCGCCATTTGAAAGAGAGAGTTTCCGACGAACTCAAGCGCTTTCTCGTGATCTTCCTCTATCTCTGGGTAGTGTTTGGATTACTGTCGATTCACAAGAGCATCATCCTGGCCGAGCAACACCTGGACTATCCGGAGCACGCCTTTGCGATTATCAACGCGTTCATTTTTGCAAAAGTACTGCTCCTCGGTGAGCACTTTAACCTGGGAACGCGGTTCAAGGATAGGCCACAGATCTATCCAATACTGCACAAGTGCTTCATCTTCACAGTAGTGCTCATTTGCTTTCACATTGTAGAGAGCATCCTGGTGGGAGTGTGGCATGGGCATACGATCGTGGAGAGTTTTCCGCCGATATTGGGAGGAAGTCTAAAGGGCCTCTTGTCGGTGGGTGTGATTTGTTTTGTCGTGCTATTACCGTTCTTCGGGTTCAGGGAGATTGGCCGCGTGTTCGGCCGCAAGGAGTTGTGGGCTCTGATTTTTGTGCATCGAGGAAATAAACCTAAGCTGAGTTAGTCAGAGGAACTGGCTAGGGTTGATCTTCAATCCCAGAGTTGAAGACATGTTCGTCCATTCAACGCTGGCGATAGGAAAAGGGTTGGCCTAAGCAGATGCACGACGGTTCTCGACACTCCTATGCACCCCGGGGGGGGGTAGAACGGCTAGTGGAGATCGATGAACGTGGGTCGAAGCCCTATGTGGTCGATATGATATGCGGGTCTGAGCGCGGACTCCTCCATATTTTTGCCGGAAATAAAGCATATCTTTGTCGCGCCAGAGGGATGTGCTGGTGGTGGCCGGACCGGCGACAAAAATTCCTTCTCGGAGGATTGCTTGACTCTGGACTATGCTCCAGACTTTATTCTTGATCTAAGCCAGCAAGGGGAATCAAGTCATGGGTGGTGTGCAGATCGGAAAAGTCGCAAGCCAGACCGGGATGACTATCGATGCGATCCGCTTCTATGAACGGAGTGGCTTGCTGCCAAAGCCGGCCCGTAGCGAGGGTCGATATCGGATTTATCACGAGCAGGATATCCAGAAGCTGAAGTTTATTCGCAGAGCACAAGCGCTAGGTTTCTCTCTCCAGGAGATACGCGAACTTCTGCTGATTCAAAATGAAGAGGTCGAAGCCTGCACCCATGTACGAGATCTGATCGAGCAGAAGCTCGTTGACGTGCGAGCGAAGTTGGAACAGCTTCGAACGTTGGAGCGGGAGCTGAAAAACGCACATGCTTCGTGCGTAAAGGCTCTGGCTCGTTGTGGTAGCTCTGACGACTCGTGCCCAGTGTTGGAAGCGATCGCACACCAAAAGACGAGGTGAAGGCGTGAAAGTGCAGGTTCTCTATTTCGACGGCTGCCCACATTATCTCCCCGCAGTTGATCTGGTTTCCGAGACACTGCGCATTGAAGGCATAGAGGCAGAAGTAGAGCGAATCCCTGTGACTACAGGGGAACAAGCGCAGGCCGTTGAATTCCTCGGCTCTCCCACGGTACGTATCAATGGGTTAGATGTGGAGCCCGAAGCAAGAACACAGAAGAGTTATGGCTTTGGCTGCCGTACATACTTCAATGATGGAAAACGAGGCGGATTGCCATCTCGCCAGATGATCGTGAATGCGATCCATGAGGCAACTGAAAATAGCTCCGATACAGTCCGAGGATCAAGACAAGCAGGATTCGAGAGTCAGGACTGTTGTGGCACCAGACACATGTCGTCGGATGGCCCTGGAAAGAGCTCCGGCTCCGGACCTCTTCTTGCAGGAGGGCTTTCGGCCATACTCGCTTCGAGCTGTTGCCTCGGCCCATTGATACTGGTATCTCTTGGCATCAGTGGCGCGTGGATTGGAAACCTAACTCGGTTGGAGCCTTATCGGCCCTATTTTTTGCTTGTTGCGGTAGTCGCGTTGATCTTTGCTGGACGTCGCATCTTTTGGCCGGCCCATGCGTGCAAACCCGGCGAAGTTTGCGCACTGCCCAAAACGCGCCGCCTCTACCGACTGATGTTTGGGATAACGGTGTTGCTTGTACTGGTCGCATTTACGATTCCGTACGTAGCCAGGTTTTTCTACTAATTTTTTGTTGTCGAGGAATCAGTTGCCATGAAGACATTCAAACGCATGTTCACCACGCTATCCGCTGTCCTCCTGCTTACGGCCCCAGTCTGGGCTGCCACACGTACCGTGACACTCGACGTTCCAGGCATGACCTGCCCGACGTGTCCCATTACCATCAAGAAGGCTTTGAACAAAGTCCAAGGTGTCTCGAGGGTCGATGTCAGTTTTGAGAGAAAACGTGCCGTAGTCACCTTCGATGATGCCAAAACCAATGTTCAGGCTCTTGTGAAGGCCACGACGGATTCTGGTTTTCCGTCGGCTCCTGAAGAAACAACGAAGCAATAGATGGCAGAGAGGACGAACGCCGCCTGCAGATCCGGAGATCTTGTTTGCGGCCGAAGCGCATTCTGGCTCTGGTGCCTTCCTGCGTTCGGCGTACTGATCGGGCTTTCTTGGCCGCAGGTGCGACCGTGGCTGTGGCTCTCAGGATTTTCAGTAATGGGCGTGGCGTGTCTTGCAAACGCCGCGCGATGCAATCAGAGTTGCGTTTCCAGAGATGACAGAGGAAACGTTCGACCGTAACGCGCCACGGAGAGTGGAAGGGAAGCGGGGCGCGGAGAAGCTCCTTTAGAATTCCTCCGCATCCCGAAACCTCTATGCTGTCAGCTCCGGAAACCGGAAGCCAAGCTCCACTGCGCGAAACGCGCTACGCGCCGCACGACGGGCGTACATTCCTGCCTGCAAAGCATAGGCATTTCGGTCATGGGTGTTGGTGCTCAGAAAAGCCAGCGCAATCTTCTCTGTGGCTACTGCAGAGTACGGCGCAACATCTGCGGCGTAGTTCTCAGCTGTGGCGGGCAAAAGTTTCCCGCGGAAGCTGATGAAGTGGGTAATTCGGAGAATGTTCCTCATGGGGCTCCTATTCACTCCTTCGTGTCGGAAGCGGCTGGTGTGGAGTTTGGCTGTGGGGTTCCATCACCTCGGAAGGATTGGCAAACAACCAGGGGAACATCTCTTTCATTACCTTGATAGTCTCCTTCGGCGGATTCGCTCGGAGCACGCGAAGGAGTCACTTTAGTGTCGGCGCGAACCTCGGAGGTCGAGGCAGATTCGCAGTCGGGCAAATCAACTTTAAGAGCTGTCATAGTGTGAGGCACCCATCTGGATATTGGACGTTTTAGACGTCGGCGAGAACGCCACCGAGAACACATGCATCTCGGCGGCTGTACGTTAGTGCAAGTTGCTCGATTCGGGGAGGGCTAGTTGCAGTGGAAGGCCGGCACGAAGCACCACGGGAGCATGGATCGGCGTCGTGAAAGAACGACTGTCTCCATCTCCTGAACGGTCTGCTCAAAATCAAGATTGAGAAACACTCTATCGAAGTAACGAGCTGCGGATACCTCAGCAGCGTAACTTTCGATCCGCTCCTTCTGATTCGGGCTGTTGCGGTCAGCGACCCGACCTGCCGCAGCCCCGGCGCTGGCGGGAAGGACAGGGAGAGTCATCGTGTTCGGAAGGATGCGCTTCAATGAGAGTGCGCCTGCCACGGTAACGATGAGAGCGACGTCGCCTTCAACATCGAGTGCTGAGCGGGGTACACCATAACTCTCGTTATAGAGGCAAAATCCGTTTCAAGGAACGCACCCTCCCGCTGCATTTGGAGAAATTGAAGATGCGTCACGAAGTGGTAGTCCTTGCCTGAGACTTCACCTGGGCGGGGAACCCGGGTTGTGGCGGTAATGCCCTTTGTCAGTTGCGGAACGCGCTCAACGAGGGATTGGGTCAAAGACGTCTTACCTGATCCCGAAGGACCAATTATCAGGAATACAGTTCGAGACAAGAGAGTCCTCCTTCCGACTTATCGTCAGCTGTGGACCGCGCAAATATAATGGCCACCCCTTTGGGTGGCCGCTCGGTCAGTTTATAGATGAAAATTTCGGTATATAGGGTGATGATCGGGTTATAGGGGTGGTACGCGGGCATCCTCCGTAGAGGAAGCCCGTTCGACTCGCCCCGTAACCGGGGCTAATCAAACTTTGGAAAGTCTACCATAGGCGTTCTCCACTAAAGGGGATCGCGGAACAGTCTTCGGTTTAGTCCCAATCGGCTGACTAGCGCGAGAGAAGGCGCTTATCGAAAGGAAAGCGCCCCACAACCTGGGGCTTGACGTTGGCTACCTCAGGGACCAGAGGATTGAGAATACAGTTCTTTGCGACGGGCACTATTACAGACGGAACAAGCAACCCGGCTTTCTTCGATGCCGACAACCAGGTATTACCGATGTGCTGCGTAATAGCGATGTTTTCCTGCCAAACGAGAGGGAGCAAATTTGAATCGATTGGCTCGATGAGACGATCTGGAATCTCAACCGAGAGGAGCTGATAAGTGTCCGGCATCTCATCATCGCGCTCGACGTGGACGATTGTTTCCAATAGGCAGAGTGCCGGGTGATCTGCAAGGTACACGACGCGTCGACCTTGCTGACGTGTATGCCATCGGCCATCTGCGAACTCGCCTCCTCGTCCAGTCAGGTCTGCGTAGTTACTGACACGGTATAGGATCAAACGAACATTCCCTCATCGATCTGATAGAGCATCTGGCGCACTAGGTCTCCGCCGACTTCACTGCGCAACATCTCCAAAGGGGAACGGCCTTCCAATCGCTGATTGCCACGTCGGAGCCACCGCAACGCTTTGTCGTGATTGCCAAACACGTGGTCGGCCAGTGTGATAATTTTGGCAACGCGCAGGGTTCGGTCGGCCTCTTCGAGCGAAAGAGATTGTTGCTTATCTTTCCTATGTTTGAGTGTCCGGGCAGGTAAAACCACGCGATGAACTTCACTGAAAGTGAGGCCTTCATTGCGCAAAACTTCGACACTGCTGATGGGGAGTCCTTGTTCCACCATCACGGCCAGTTGGAACTCCGTTGGGCGCTTTCCGAAAATGGAATCAAGGATGCGATTTTCCGCTGTGCTGTCCGACTCCAGAACCGGTTGCTGGGAGGGAAGCTCCTTAGCGACTATGTTCATATGAAACCTCGCTAAATACATTATGCCACAATACATTGTGGCAGATGCCGCTAGATAAGCTTTGCGCCTATCATTTGTCCCGCCGGCATCTGCAGGCACTTCCCAGCCCGCTGGAAGCGATAGAGGTGTCCAGTCCCAGCGAGGTAACGCGGTCCAGGAGAGGAAGATGAAGCGATGAGCCGGCCCACCCTCGAGGTGGCCGACATCGTCCGCGCAGTGGGCAACAGATTCTGGGAGAAGCACAAGTCGCATCTTGCATGGTTGCACCGCAAGGTGCTCGATGCCATCCTCCGGTGCCGCACCGCGGCACTGGGCGGTCATCTTGATCAGTGCGTCAACTGCGGCCATCAGGCCATCTCATACAACTCATGCCGTGATCGCAACTGCCCAAAGTGCCAAGGCAACGCGCGCGCCAAGTGGCTGGCCGCGCGTTCGGCTGAGCTGTTGCCCGTGCCTTACTTCCACATCGTCTTCACCTTGCCACACGAACTCTCCTCTCTGGTCCTTC
>NZ_JQKI01000199.1 GCF_000745965.1 Edaphobacter aggregans DSM 19364
CTCTGGCTGTGGATCGACCAACCCTTTCAGCCTCCGCCCCCGCCAGCCTTTGAGCAACTGCCATTATCCTTGACATAACTTGGACAGCAGAACCTTCACTCAATCTCGAACGACGGAGAAATAAGTCTACCCACCTCAAATAACTTAGACAGCAGCCTCAATCCCAGAGCCCTTCCGCCCCCCGGTTTCCGGCGCCCTACCTGAACTCCAACAGGCGCTCGCGCTCTCCCTCTACCCCTATGTCTTCAGCCTTTGTCCAATTCCATCCCTGCTAATTTGGACGGCAGTGCTTTGGGACATACTTTATATCCTGCTGGGCCTTGATGAGCGCGAGTGCATGTCCGAGCCGCTTGTTCTCAACGATAGCGGTGTGGCTGACTCGCTGGTCCTTGTCGAACACCCGGTAGGGAAGCACCTGTCCCTTCCAACGTACCTCCAGTCTTCCATCCGCGAAGTCATAAAGATCCACGTACTGGCCGCTTAGTTCTTCAGACGCAGGACTGCGCTCGAGGATGAGCTGCTTGCGGTCGTAGGCGAGAGTCAACTGCTGACCGACATGACGCTGTTCGCGATGGCACAGAATATCGCTCAGTCGGTCAGCACTCAGGTTCAATCGGCGATGCAGATCTTCCGGCTTCGCCGCTTGAACAGAAAACTTCTCGTTGAAGCGGTTCAGAAACTCCGGCAGAAAGTCGTTGCCAGCCTGTATGTCGCAGACGTTATCGAGTCGCAGCTCCTTCACCAAACGGTCCTGAAGTGTACGGTTGGCTCGCTCCACGCGGCCCTTGGCCTGACTGGAGTTCGCACAGATGATCTCGATGTTCAGCTCGGCTAATGCACGGCCGAACTGCGTCATGCCTGCTCCACCCTTAGCGTCCCGGTTGATGCGGAACACGGTGTGCTTGTCCGAGTAGAAAGCAACAGGACACCCGTGAGCGTCGAGATAGCCGCGCAGACAGTCGAAGTAGGACGACGTGCTCTCGCTCGGCACGAAGCGCAACTGCATCAGCTTGCCGGTGGCATCATCGATAAACACCAGCAACGAACACGCTGCACCACGCTCTTCGAACCAGCGATGATCGCTCCCATCGATCTGGATCAGCTCGCCGTAGCTCTCGCGCCGCAGACGGGGCTGGTGGAAGCTACGGCGTTGCTTACGCGACAGCCATAGCCCATCCTCGACCATCCACTTGCGCAGAGTCTCGCGCGACACCTTGACGCCATCCTTCGTGAGAAGCATTTCCGCCGCCAAGCTCGGACCAAAGTCCTTGTAGCGCAACCGCACAAGTTCGATCACGTACTCGCGGATCCCGGCGATCAGTTGGTTGTTCGAGGTGCGGCCGCGGGCCTTGTGGATCATCGCGCCGCCACCGCCATCGCGGTACGCTGCCAGCAGCCGGCGCGTCTGTCTAGTGCTCAGCCCCAGAACGGCTTCGGCCGAGATCTCGGTGCGTCGCCTTGCCAGAACCTCAGATAAGACTTCGATCCGTTGCAGTTCCTGTCCACTCATGCTGAAAAGATCCAATCTCCGCCTCCGATATCTCTCGGAAGGGTAGTTTGGACATTTCAACTTTGCAGAAACCGGACATTTCTACTTTGCGCGTACAGCTCCACTGTACATAATGCACATTATCAGACGTAGAATCAATAACTTGCGAGATACATCTAAGGTATCATAGCTATCCCAAGAGGATGGTATTTCTGGTATTTCTATATTGCTGTCTCACCCGAAAGTAGGTTCGATGTCAGTATTCTCTGCCGACGGCAGGCTGCGGATGACAATCAAGAACAACTGGAAGTTCTTGGTAATGGTGGTGGCTCTCTGTGCCACCCTCTTCTATCTCTTCGACTTTACAGGTCTCCAATCCTGGGTCATGAGCTATCTCTTTGTGAGTATTCTTGCCAGTACAGACAAACCCGAGGAGAAAGAACTTAAGAACATCGCAAAGCGTGTGCCTATTGTCATCCTGCTTGGCGTGGCACTGCTCACCGAGTACGACAATAAGCGGTACGCCAGTCTTAAGAGTGATACTGATCACGTCGAATCCAGGATGGATGACGCGGGTGACAAACTAGGTGATATAGACAGCCGTGTCGATGACCTCGAACAGAAGATTTCCAACATTGAATCAGAAATGTAAGCGAACAACCGAGGCCCTGGGCATGCCTGAAAGTACATCAGGGAGTGCGATTGAGGACTAGCTGTGGTCCTCAGTCGCACGCGGCGGGTGTGGTGACCCCTTATAGATCGCTGTAGACGATGGCGAGATAACGATGATTGATGTGGTTCGGATAGTCATCTTCGAATGTCCAGCCTCGGCGCTGCAACTGCGTCTTCCAGCCGCGCTGCTTCCGGTCGAAGCCGTACCAGAGCGATACGGTTTGGTTCCAGCGACGGATGTGCTCAGGCATGTAGCCGTAGGGTAGAAGCCCAAGAATTACGGTGTTGCTGTACGTAAGCGGAAGATCGCGCACAGCCGCGTCGAGTTGGCGGCTGTGCAGCTTCCACCATTCGGGCTGAACACGCAGGCCAAACTGATAGCCGTCGCGCATCGGTCGAAAGAAAAAGGTCGGTCCGGTCATGATTTCACCAACACCGGGCGTCCACGTTCCCGCGCCACAAGGGATCTGTTTATAAAGATTTAGCGTCGTGCTGTAGTCTTGATCGTCAGAGCGTGCGAAGACAGCGGCGCTTATGGCGGTAAAGGTAAAGTTCTCGAACGTCGGGCCGTCGGCGGGGGCAAGTTTCAGGTCTTCCCACAGCGTTTCATAGTTGACGCCGACGATGAGGCGGTATGGCTTGAACGCGGCAATTTGCTTCAAGATATAAAGCCACATAGCGATGAGCGCGAACGCACCCCCAAGTAGCAAAGCCGCCTGAAAATTAAGCCCTCCGTAGGAGTGCAGTAATACCGCCGCAGCTACTGCAATAACCAGCAAACCAAAACGCTCGACTAGTACAGCAAACATACGATTCATACGTACCAAGGGACACCTCAAGAAACGTAATGCTACGTACGCTAAGGCGAAGTCAGTTCATCTTATGCGATCGCTTTGGTGCGCTTGACTGGCACCCTTGAACGGAGCCTCGGCCTATATTTCGAATTCTCACGAAAGCTCCATTTTTCGGCTACTCCACCATGTGATTTGAGTTCGATTCGAAGTGCGGACTGCAAGGCGCGTAGCGCTTCCGACAGCATCTCCTGATTCTTGATCGCAGAGGCAATGAAGAGCGGGAGAGTGTTGTACCCTGCAGGCCGATCATCTAACGTGTAAAACAACGAGCCCTTGGTCCGCTCCCACGATAGTGTTCTGACATCGCATCCTTTGACGTAAGAAGTCGAAACGTGGAACGGCGAAATAATCACGTCAATCTGCCTCGGAAACCTGCGGAATGTCTTAATAAGACTCTCGCTCTGCACAAAAAGGAACCTTGCGATGCGCCAAATATCCACCCAGTCGAGCGGCGAGTAGAGTTCGAATTGTCCATCTCTCAATGGCAAATGTCCGTTCCAGCCTTCCAACCATAGGTTGGTTAGGCATATAAAAAAAGCACGTCCACGTGCCCAGCGTCGCGATAAAGACACTGAAGCGCCTCAATCCGTCAATATTAGGAATCCTTGTGCTGAGAGGATTGTCCGGAAGCTCTTTGTTGCGGGCAATGAGTTCAACCTCGCCGTGAACCTTGAACCCAGTGCGTTCTACAGAAGCCTTTGCAAGTTGGCCTAAGGCTCGCGAATCTAGGATTGCTGTAGCCTTGGGCAGCGCCTTTGCTGAAGCGACCTGAAGACTGCGCTTCAGCTTCGAGAACTCTTTATCAAAGTTGGAGCACAGATTCGCATAGAGCCGAGTGCTATCCCACTCCGGCATCGGAGTACAGGGGTCGATCATACCGGCAAAAAGGATTTTTCTCTGCTCAGTGGATTCGCGAGCGAGGGCGCAGGTAACTTCGTAACGGACTGCTTTGCTTACAACGGATGCTTGAGAGAGAAGCACAAGGACAACATCAGCATCACCAACCATCCGTTTCATTTCAGGCTTGGTTGATTTCGAGAGTTCAAAGTAATCCTGATCCATGAGGATCTGAAATGAAACGTCGAGCAAAGTCCGAATCTTTTGTGCTTCTGCCTTATTCGCGTGACAATAGCTGATCATCAGCTTGGGCTTATCAGCCATCGTACTAACCCCTTCTGCCACAAGCCGAAGTCGTAAGGAGCACCAGCAGCACAAGCATTTGCATAGTCCAACAGGCTATCATCGGTCGAAGCCAGAAGCGTCTCACCCATTGGTAGTAGTCGCCTGATTATTCCTGGGCGTCGTCCCATCCGCGCTGCCAAGCCTTGCTCTGTGTCGTATCCAGCTCTTTCCCATTGAGTCCTGCTGCCTGAAACCCGATCTCACGGTCCGCCAATCCCTCATAGCGGCGGTGGTGCTATTGTCCTTTAGATCCTGCCCACCTTCGAGCCAGATCGTGTGTTGGTATAGCTTTTGTGGTATTGCGTCCGATGCATCATCGGGGCGGCCGCTTCACAAGCGGTATACTCTCCGAAAGGGAGCTTGCCATCTATGATCGTTTACAAATGCGATCTTTGCGGTGAAGTCCGGGAGTGCAGCCAACGAGAAATCGAGCAGACCGAATATGACATCTGTGCCGATTGCTGGAATGCGCTCGCGGACAAGCTAAAAGACAAGGGAAGGCCCAAAAGAAGCGAGAAACTGTCAATTTCCCACTCTCCGGTGGTCGTTCCCCAGCAGCCCGTACAGGAGCCGAGACGGCCGTTCCCCGGACAACCACCTGACATTGTGGCCGGCGCAGGCCAGGTAAACTGAGCGATTTCCTCGGCGCCGTAATGAGATTCACCCCAGCCAGTTATTCCTGCGCTTCTGCCCAGCCGCGATGCCACGCTTTGCTCTTCGAGTCGTCGAACTGCTTTCCATCCATTCCCGCTTGGAATCCTTCGCTGTAATCGGCGAGCTGGTGAAGGTTATCGTCCTCCATCTCTGGCTCGACCGGAATATCATCGCGCTCCGGCGGCTGTAGGTTGTCAAAATAAGTGAAATCTTTGTCAGAAATAGTGAAATAGTTTGTCAGAAATAATGAATTTCCTGTGCGTCGCTGGACGCATAAGCTGACAAACGGCCCATTCGAGAGGCTCGAATGGGCCGTTTGTGGTGTTCATTGGGCACTCTCCTCCGCTTCGACTTCGCGCGCCTGCTTTCCCATCGCTTCCACTATGCCCTTGTAAGCACTCCGGTGCAGAAGCTCATGCCCCGCCTCGTGGACTGAAGCCCGTTTTTCCGTACCAAACTGGATTATTTGTTGAACAGTCCTTGCTGCATCGAATTCTTGGCCAAAATGTGCCTCCTCGCATCTGTCAAAAGCGGCTGTACCTCATTTCGAACAGAGGCGTATTCGGACTCAAGCAAAAGATTGAATTGCCTGTCGAGGCTAATTACCTGACCGCCATCATTAAGGGCCAACCCCGCCGGGACAAATGTCCGCAAAGCTCAGCTTCGACAGTCGTATTTATCGCACCGTGGTGCGACTGAAGGTATCTGCGAAGCGGCCAGGTTCGAGTGCGGCGGCTAGGCCTGTGTGTTCTAGAGCGTGTCTTGTTAGGATGTTCCAGAATCGTACACGACAAGGAAGTACCGAATGCCGGCCTACAGTCCTGCGGAAATACATAGTCTCTTCCAGCATGCCTTCAACCTCGGCGATGTTGAAGCCTTGGTCGCTCTGTATGAGCCCAATGCGGTTCTAGTAGTTGACGGCCAGGATGTGATAGGCCGAGAGAGCATAAGGAAGGCGCTCCGGAACCTTCTTCCGGGGCGTGGTCTGATGACCCTTGAAACGCGTGCTGTTGTCGTATCGCAGCAAGGTTTGGCGGTGCTGCACGGGAGCTGGGTGATCGAGCCTCCAGCGGGAATGGGAGCCGAACTCGCGACTCGGGGGCTCAGCACTGAGGTGGTTCGTAAACAGCAAGACGGAACCTGGCTCTTCGTCATCGATAACCCGTATACGCCAGCGTAACTGACGACACCTACTCGCCCCGGTGTTTTGTGGGAGCGGCATTCAAGGCTTCAAGGGCCAATCGTACAGACAGGCCCATCCGGGCTCAGTGAGTGAGTGGTCGGCAAACAGGAAGTAACCAGCCAAACGAAGATCCCAAGAAGGCGTCGTAGTGTATGAAAAACGTGGTTTGCGGCAACCTCGACCACCAGGGCACCCGATCAGTCTCGAACTTGCCGGAAACGCGACTTCAGGGGCACTTCACGCACAGGCAATTTGGCGCGTCATCACAGAACCCCTCCAGTCGACATGGGCGTTTATAGTTACCTATGATGGAATTCCGCGATAACGAACTCCTGAGCTTTGAGGCGACCGGTGTTCCGGTTCTTCCTGTCGCGGACGCTTCCGGTTTCGTCGAGAACAAAGGATCGCGCATCTGGTACAGCGTTTATGGCGATGGTGCGCCTTTGATCCTGCTGCACGGTGGCCTGGGCCATAGCGGAAACTGGGGACATCAGGTCCCCGCTCTGATCGAAGGTGGCTACCGTGTTGTTTTGATCGACAGCCGTGGACATGGTCGCAGCACACGAGACCACCAGCCCTATTCCTACGAGCTCATGGCATCGGATGTGCTAGCCGTAATGAATCTTTTAAATCTTGAAAAAGCCGCTCTGATTGGCTGGAGCGATGGCGCCTGCACCGCGATGGTTCTTGGCGCAACGCACCCTGCTCGTGTTTCGGGCGTATTCTTCTTCGCCTGCAACATGGACCCGAGCGGCGTGAAGCCGTTCAGGCCTACGCCCGTACTGAACCGTTGCTTCGCTCGGCACAAAGCTGATTATGAAGAGCTCTCGGCAACCCCAGGACAATTCGAACGTTTTGTGGAAGATGTCGGCCTAATGCAGCGAACACAGCCGAATTACTCCACGGAGGATCTTGCGACAATCAAAGTGCCCATTATGATCGCGCAAAGTGAGAAGGATGAGTTCATCACAAAGGAGCACGCGGAGCATTTGGCTCGCACCATTCCAGGTGCCTCTTTTCTGCTTCTGGAAGAAGTCAGCCACTTCGCTCCGTGGCAGCAGCCAGCAAGGTTCAACGCGGCCGTCCTTGCATTTCTCACCCAGATCGCGGCAAAGGTTGAAAGCACTACTTCTGAACGACAGCGTTACGGCGCGAGAACGCTGATTGATCCTGATATGTCGGCTTCTCGGTAGTAATCCTGCAAGATTTCAACGGTCGTTCCCTGGAAACGTTAGGTTCAAACGTTAGGTTCCTATCGGGGCTGCCCCGGTAGGCGAGGCAGGGTTGAGCGTGGTTCTTTCGGTCGGGGCAGTTTCGATAGGATCGTTTGAACTGAGCCGCTGGCGTTTGCGGCGGACGCGGTGATCTACCTATGGATTTTCAATGGCGCGGGCTGGCTGATCGAGGCCAAGGCAGGGGCAAAAATTGAACCAACGGAGTTGGGGAGCCCCGTGAGTGGGCAGAACTGCGCTCTGCAAGGTGTGAGCGAGTGCCGTATACATGGTG
>NZ_JQKI01000200.1 GCF_000745965.1 Edaphobacter aggregans DSM 19364
TGCGTAACCACGGATTCTGATCAGACGAAAGCGCGCTCTCCCGAGCGCGCCCAGAAGATTTCGTGCTTTTCTCTTGACAAAGACTTACATGGATGCCCGTCATTCGGGAGCAATCCGGAATATTGCGGACGGCCTCTCAGGTAACTTCGTCTATGCCGACTTAAGTTCAGCAGACGCGCACCCGCTCCGTGTCGCTCATTCAATACCGGCTCATCCACTGGAATGGACGCATCACCGATGCCGATGTCCATGTCCAGGTTCCAGCAGGGGCACGGAGCGTGCTTTAGTCTCGGCACAATTCGCGAGATTTTTAGACAATTCCTTTTTCGATTGCCTTGAGGACCGCCCGGGTGCGATCCCGGACACCCAGTTTGGAGAGGATATTGGAGACGTGGTTTTTGACCGTCCCCTCAGAGAGATAAAGAGCGCCAGCGATTTCGCGATTGCTGTACCCGCCAGTCATCAGGCGAATGATTTCAGCTTCGCGGCCCGTCAGGGCCTCGCTCTCATATCCACTGTCGGGCGGCAGAGGAGCGTCTTGTAATCCATGAAGCAGCCGTTCCGTGACGACGGGGCTGATCATGCTCCGCCCTGCCGCTACGAGCCGGATCGCTTCTGTGAGCTTTGCCAGGGAGACATCCTTCAGCAGATAACCCTTTGCGCCGAGCCGGATTCCTTCGAGCAGCGCCGCATCATCATCAAACGTGGTCAGCAGAATGACCGGGATCATGAGTGCTTGCGCTTTCATCTCGCGAAGGACTTCGATGCCGTTCATCTTCGGCATGCGAACATCCAGCAGAACCAGATTGGGCGCCTCTTCCTGCATAGAACGCAGAGCTTCGACTCCGTCTGCAGCCCGTCCTGCAACGCGGATGTCTTCCACCACGCTCAGCAGCATCTCGAGACCCTCGCACACCAGTGTCTGGTCTTCGACAATCAGCACCCGGATCACCGCAACTCCATGCCATCGCTGAGAGGGAGCCATGCCTTCAGATGAAACCCGCTCTGTTGGCCAGTATCAATTGCCAGGCCACCACCGAGCTGCTCCAGACGATTCCGCATCCCGGCGATCCCTAGTCCAGGCTCGGTTTGTCGGGCTTTCGAGCCATCGTCATGCGCTTCAATCTCAATGGCTCCATCCTGCGCGTAGATGCGTACCCAAAGATTCTTTGCATCGGAATGCTTCAGAGTGTTTGTTGTTATCTCCTGGACGCAGCGCAACGTCGCATGCGCTCGTGCGGAGTCGGTAATCGCTAAATCGTCCGGAAGCTCTAAGTGCAACGCGATTCTCGGCACGTTCTGCTGCAGCATCTCAAAGGCGCTGCGCAAATCGATGCAATCCCTCTCATAGAGTCCCGTGACAACCTCCCGCACGTCTTCAAGCAAATGTCTGGCAACGGAGAGCGCTTTTTGCTGAATCGCCTGCGCTTGATCGGGAGGGTGGTGTGCGGCAGCTTCCAGATGCAGGCACAGCGCGGTCAGGTTATGTCCAACGACATCGTGGAACTCTCTCGCGATGCGAATGCGCTCGCCCGCCTTGCTGCTCTCGCGCAACAGTTCACGGGTGGAGACCAGCTCCGCATTCACCCGGGCCTGCTCCTCTCGTCCAGCGGCCTCGCTTCTGGCAATGGCTGCCGTAACAATGGCGAAGGCCTGGAATCCAAGAAACGCTCCGGTCGCGCTCCAGCGCCAGCCCAGGTGGTAGTGCGGCTCCTGATAGAAGATCCAGAGTCCGGAAGCGGCTACAGCCCAGAGAATCGCCGTGCTCACCGGACAAATCAGCGCCACCTGCCAGGAGATGATGACCAGCAGGCACCCGATGAGGTACCCCTGATAAATCGCCGTCATTCCCAGCACGCACCCTGTCTGCACGGCGAGAGCAGAGATCCTCACCCACTGTTCACGAGGCTTTGGACTGGAGCTGATCCAGAATGCCGGGGCAAATAGAAAGAAGAGCGCCAACCAGGCAATCCACTGAGAACCGGAAAGAGCCTCTCCTTTCCGGGTGGAGCTGCTGAAGACAGGCAGCGAAAGGAACACCCACATAAACAAGCCCGTCGCGCGAAGGGCGACGTGGTATCGGGCGGCGGATGATACTGCCCTCTGCATGGCCGGAATTATCGCAGTTTCGCAGGCAAAGCGTATGTGCCGGAAGTCATGAAAAAGCGCATAAGCCGGAATAGCGACTCATGCGCTCTGTTTGAATGCTATTGGGAGACGACTTCGATCTTATCGATAGCGATGGCGCGCGCTCCGTTGTACTCGAACACCCGGCCCGTAGCCTTCACGGTCTTTGCGGCATAGGGGAGCAGGAGCGAACGCTCATCCGTCTCAGGCATAGTGTGCGAGATGACGTTGTAGATCATCCCGTCCGAGGTAATGATGCCCAAAGGCGCCCCGGCCCTGGCACATGCCTTGACGCAGCTGTCATCCGAAGGATGCGCCGATTCTTTGCTATGGTTTCGAAGCGGGCAGGCAATGTCTCTTACGTACCCGGTAACAGAACCTGCTGTGCCGTTGAGCGCAGCAGGCATGTTGGAACGACCCAGATGCGGTGCTGCCGATTGGGAATAACAAACTGCCCCAAAGCACACACAAGCTGTCCCAAAGTAAACACTCAAAAGTGCACTCCACAACTTCAACCGATTCCTTTCCATAGTTCCTCCTTAAGAACTCAAAGAAACCTTAGGTTGTGGTTGAGAACGAGTGCCAGTGCAGGAAGTCACGATATCGGGCCTATCGCGCAGCTCCTTGTTTTGGAATGGGACGGAGTCTCATTTTCGGATTATCAGTATTTGGCCCCTCCCGTATCGTCGGCAACCCTTCCGTTACACGCCGAACGGCCAACGACGGGTAAGGTGCGGGTTGCCCGTATCCAGGAGCAATGCCAACCGTTTCGAGCCGTGCGCTCGTATGTCGGTTGACAACCGCAACGCCATCCACTAATACTATTTCATTCAATTGTTTGATTGAATATATGGGACAGCTAACCAAGCAGGAATTCAAGGATGCCGCCTACAGCCAACTGGGGCGTATTGGGAAGGCGCTTGCCAGTCCCAAGAGACTGGAGTTGCTCGACCTGCTGTGCCAGGCCGAGCGGACGGTGGAGGCATTAGCTGCCGAAACCAGAATGTCGGTGGCCAACACTTCTCAGCACCTGCAACTATTGCAGGCAGCGCGGTTGGTCGAGGCGAGCAAGAACGGCCGCTATGTCGTATATCGCATGGCAGATATCTTGGTCGGCGACTTCTTTCGCTCCTTCCGTCTCCTCGCCGAAAATCGGCTGGCCGAAATTGAGCAGATCCGACGACGCTTCTTCAGCGAAAACGGTGCCTTGGATACGGTTGATCGAGACACGCTCTTGCAGCGGGTGCAGCAGAGGAAAGCCATAGTCATCGACGTCCGTCCCGCCACCGAGTTCCTAACGGCTCACATCGCGAACGCCATGCCCATGCCACTGGAGCAGCTAAAGCAGCGGTTGTCAGAGTTGCCGCGCAATAAGGAAATCGTCGCTTACTGCCGCGGGCCGTTCTGTGTGCTAGCGAAGGAAGCCGTTGAGTTACTGCGCTCGCACGGCTTTCGCGCTACGCGCTTGGAAGACAGCGTCCAGGATTGGCTCGCCCATGGTTTGCCGGTTGCCACTGGTGAAGAGCAAGTCCGCAGCCGCTCCATGCGCCACCATTGATTGGAGGTGTTGTCGATGATTCTGCGTCAAATCCTGCAAAGCCAACCAGTCGTGGCGGCTTCTTATGTTTTCGGCTGCGGGGGAAAAGGCATGGCCGCCGTGTGCGACCCGGTCGAAGACATTGAACCGTACGTTCGAATCTCGCAGGAGACAGGGATGAAGATCCGCTACGTGATCGATACCCATGTTCATGCCGATCATGTTTCACGCGGACGGAAGCTGGCGGAAGTCACCGGGGCGGATTACGTGTTGCACGCCAGTGCGGGCGCGCAATTTCAGTTTCACGCCGTTTCCGATCACGATGAACTGGAAGTGGGCAATGTGCAAATCCGTGTGCTGCACACACCAGGGCATACCCCCGAACATATAGTTCTGGTAGTCACGGATAAGACCCGTGGGCCCGAGCCGTGGTTCCTGCTGAGCGGGCACACGCTGATGGTCGGTGACGTTGGCCGGACGGAGCTGGCCTCCAGCGCCGAACAAGGCGCGCGGTCTCTTTTCAGGAGTGTACAGAAGCTCAAGACACTTCCCGACTACGTCGAAGTACTGCCGGGAGCATTTTCCGGATCAGTGTGCGGCCGCTCATTGAGCGGCAAACCAACCTCAACGATTGGCTTTGAGCGCCGCTTCAACCGGGCGCTTCAGATCGAGGACGAAGAGGAATTCGTAAGGCACATGCTGCAGAACATACCTTCACCGCCGCCCGAGGCTGCCAGGATTCGCGCGATTAACCTCGGTCTTGAACCTGGCCGTAACTAGGTGTTTGCTATGGACGCGAATACTGGCCGCATTCGTCTAGGACTTCGCGAGAACCTAGGCCAGTTTTCCCTCCTCGTGCTGATCAATGTATTTGTGGGCATGATGGTCGGCCTGGAGCGCACGGTCGTGCCGCTGATCGGCGAGAGAGAGTTCGGCCTGGTATCGAAGACCGCAATTGTTTCGTTCATCGTCAGCTTCGGCGTGACCAAGGCCATATGCAATCTGTTTGCGGCGCGGGTCTCGGAAACGATTGGGCGCAAGAAAGTGCTTGTAGCAGGCTGGCTCATCGGTCTTCCCGTTCCCTTCATCATCATCTTCGCTCATCACTGGTACTGGTTCAATGTGGCTAACGTCCTTCTCGGGATCAATCAGGCCCTATGCTGGTCCATGACTGTGATCATGAAGGTAGATTTAGCCGGCCCCAAGCGGCGTGGACTAGCGTTGGGGCTGAACGAGTTTGCCGGCTACATTGCGGTGGGTTTCACCGCCTGGATTACAGGCTACA
The DNA here is from genome assembly GCF_000745965.1 of Edaphobacter aggregans DSM 19364. GTDB lineage: Bacteria > Acidobacteriota > Terriglobia > Terriglobales > Acidobacteriaceae > Edaphobacter > Edaphobacter aggregans. Next base: position 4,950 of record NZ_JQKI01000200.1, read on the forward strand.
TTGCGTCTGTTTATGCGCTTCGCCCGCAGCCGTTTTACCTGGGCATCGGCGTAGTGTTTGCCGGTTTGCTGCTCTCATTTTTATTCACGAAAGAGACGCGGCCTTACGCAATACTGGAGGCGAAGCTTCACCACAATCCAGTTACTACCGGTACAGCGGCGGAAATGAGAGCTAATAAGTCCCAATCGATGCGCGACATTTTCGCACTTGCATCGTGGAGGGATCGAAACTTGTTCTCCTGCAGCCAGGCGGGACTGGTGAACAACCTCAACGACGGCATGTCGTGGGGTATTTACCCACTGTTTTTTGCCAGCTTCGGATTGGGCGTTGGGGCGATTGGCACCATAAAAGCGGTGTATCCGGCCGCCTGGGGCATTCTGCAGCTACTCACCGGTCCGTTGAGCGACCGTTGGGGACGCAAGTGGCTTATCGCTGGCGGGATGATCGTGCAGGCCGGTGGAATCTGGCTCACGGTCCAGGTCCCCGTCTACACATCGTGGGTCATCGGTGCATTGTTGCAGGGGATTGGGACGGCGATGGTCTATCCCACGCTGCTGGCGGCCATCAGCGACGTGGCGCATCCCGAGTGGCGCGCCACAGCGATGGGAGCATATCGTTTCTGGCGTGATCTGGGCTACGCTCTGGGGGCGCTCATCTCTGGGGTTATCGCCGATTTGCTCGGGATGCGGGTGGCAATCGAAGCCATCGCGATCCTGACGTTTCTTTCGGGTCTGCAGGTCGCATTCAGGATGCGTGAGACGGATGTGAGGCAAAGGGCAAAGCCGCTTGACATCGTTCCGAGTTCAGCCGCCCGCCTTTAACCTGCGAACTCAAGAAGCGTCGCGATGGTTGTCAACCTACTCTCCCATTTCAGGGTTATTGTCTTTGGGGCATGTGCGAATAGTAGAAGTCTGTTGGGACCTAGAGATCGTTTCAGGAGAGCGAATATCGGCGAAGACGAGGTGACCGTCGTCCCAAACTTGCGATGGTGCCCTTTGGTGAAAGATTGGGCGTCCCATCAGGGCAAACAGTCGCCACAAAGGCTAGGCGCTGTTCCGCGACAACACGCTTCATATCTGCAGTGAGTTTGGCAGGTGCTTCGTTCATTTCGGCCCCGGGGTTCGACCAAAAGTCCTTTTCACCGCGGCCCGGCGGGCTGCATGCTACCGTCAGGGAATCACACGCTTGGCAGCTCGAAAAAATCTTATCATTGATAATGACTTCATCAATGAAGATCCGTTGGTCGGTATGGACGTACAAACTCATTGGGTTTTCACACGGAATTGGCGATAGACCGGCTTAGTAGCGGCGTCTGACAATTTGTCATGAGATCGTTTGCTGTCGAAACCGGACGGAGATGATGCCGTGGGTTTTTATGCAAAGTATGTATTACCTCGCGTCATTGATCTTGCGATGAGGAACGAGGAAACGACTCGCCTGCGTGCCGCCTGGATTCCCCTCGCTCGCGGCGAGGTGCTGGAAATAGGCATTGGCTCGGGCCTGAACTTGCCGTTCTATTCGTCAGATGTTCACCGGGTGTATGGTGTGGACCCCTCTCTTGAACTTCAGCGAATGGCGCGCAAGAGGGCTATGGCTGAGCCGATTGAGGTCGAGTTTCTGTCCCAATCTGCAGATGAACAACTGCCACTCTCCGATGCGAGTTTCGACACCGTTGTTATGACGTGGACATTGTGTTCCATTCCAAACGCTCCGAAGGCGCTGCAAGAGATAAAGCGCGTTCTAAAAGCAAACGGGCGCCTCATCTTTCTGGAGCATGGCCGGGCTCCCGATCCTGGAGTGGCTGCCTGGCAGGAGCGGATCACGCCGCTTTGGAAGCCTATCGGAGGCGGCTGCCACCTTAATCGCAAAATTGACGATCTCATTGTGGCCGCGGGCTTTCGGATAACTGAGCTCAAGACCTGCTACCTTCCTGGACCACGTCTGATGACCTACACCTACCAGGGATTGGCGGAGACGACTGGGACAGATGCTGCGATTTAACCTCTTCGACTTCTGGTGGCCGAAGCCCTTTGAGTCTGAACGCTTCTACGAACGATTGGGTGCATTGGTTATCAAGCGTTATGTGCCGACAGGTGGTGACCTCGTCATGCGTCATCTACGCCGCAACCACCCGGGGCACCGATGGGTGAACTCAAGCCTCCAGTCCCTTCGGCAGAACGAAGGAAGAACCCGTCTAACCCGAATAATTCTTGAAGGTTGAAGAAGCGAAAGCTCCGGACATGTTGTCAAGACAGTGTTTAAATAAGCCAAAGAGGCCTATGCGTGTCAGACAATAGCACGACAGAGTGTTTGTTATTCCCTGAGATTTTTTCCAAGCCGGTCGTGGCGCAGTTCGATCAGCGGCAGGGCAGTTCCGATGGCGGCGCCATCCTGTTGAAGGCGGCCGAGCGAGGCTACGGCTTGATCGGCGGCTTGGCCGGGTGCCTGGAAGACAAGCGGCAAGCTGGGAAGATCGAACATTCGTTGCGCGAGTTGCTGGCGCAGCGTGTAT
>NZ_JQKI01000201.1 GCF_000745965.1 Edaphobacter aggregans DSM 19364
GCTGAAGACCCGGTAGGGAAGCGAGTACCCTTTCCATCGAACCTCTAATACTACTGTGTTATAAACGTAGATGCAGACAACAGGGACATCTGGGCAGAGAGCGTGCAAGGTGGGTTGCGATCTGTCGGCGCAGGGTGGTAATGGATTGAGGATTATGCCGTTCTGTGCGGACGGGCAGCGCCTCTGGGCGTGTAGTCGGATCGCACGCGGGGTATGTGAATCTGGATGTGGGCTGCTTTGATTGGCCACGAGTTGCTTGAGGGGGGGAAAAAGGCACCGCTCCAGAACCAGGAAGCTATAGGCAGCGATCGATAGAGTTGCATGATGATGAAACCCGCGCCAGTTCCGGCCTTCGAAATGTCCCAGGCCAAGTTGGTCATTTTTGCCCAACGCCTCGAAAAGGTAAAATTGGCGGGGTCAGTCGCGCTGGGTGGTGTCGGCCATCCTCGTTTCACTGTCTCGGCTGCCCCTTGCACTGAATGTCTGGGGTCGCCGATGGGCCTTCTTGTAAACGCACCTATCAATTAACGCCTTTCTTCCGAGCTTCTTGCCTTCCCTGAAAGTCTTCGCGCATGGCCCGTGACGCCCGGCTGTCGATCCTGACCGCTCAAGAAGTCGACGAACTTTATCGCCTGCCCCGCTTTACCGAAGCCGATCGCCGCCTTTACTTCGATCTGAGCACAGCGGAGCTGAAGCTGGTCGATGACGTGGTGACACTTTCGGTGGCGGTTCACCTCGTTCTTCAGCTTGGATACTTCAAAGCCAAACGGCAGTTTTTCGTCTATGGCCTCCAGGCGGTCGTAGACGATCTGGAGCACATCCTTCGTCGCCACTTCTCCGCGCGGCATCTATCTGAAATCAACCGCTCTCGAAACCCACTCGCCTGGAGCAACAGAGAGCCATTCTCAAGCTGTTCGACTACCGATCCTGTGATGCCGGTGCAAAGAAGGAACTTGAAGGGAAGGCGCAGCGTGTGGCGATGCTGTCGGCGCAGCCGGTCTTCATTCTGCGCGAAGCCTTGCAGTACCTGGCTCAACGACGCCTCGTCGCACCGGGCTACACCTACCTGCAGGACATGGTTGGGCGGACTGTCTCCGGAGAACGTTTGCGCATCACCCGCCTACTCGGTCGCGCGCTGACCCCGGAGGTCGAGCGGCAACTAGAGGCTCTTCTTGAGGCCGACGAGGGAATGTACCGGATCAGCCTGCTCAAACACGAGCCCAAGGACTTCAGTTATGGCGAGTTGCGTCAGGAGGTCGAGCGCGGCAAGTTCTTCCAGCCGTTGTTCGCGTTCGGTCAAACCTTTCTGGCGTCTGCTGGCCTATCGAACGAAAGCGTGAAGTACTACTGCTCACTGGTCCAGTTCTACACCGTCTACAAGCTGCAGCGGATGGCCGTCCCGACGGTCCGCTTGTATCTGCTGTGTTTTGCCTCGCATCGCTTCCGCCAGATCAACGACAACCTGATCGAGGCCTTCATCCATCTGGTCGACGATTACGAGCAGCAAGCCAAGATCGCGGCCGAGATCGCGGCCGCGGAGTCCATGGCAGAGGCGACCGGGAATCTCCAGGCTGCGGGGCAGGTGCTGAATCTGTTCCTCGATCCGGCCATCGCGGATTGGACGCCCTTTTCGAAGGTCAGGCAGCAGGCGTTCTCCATGCTCGATGCCGAACGCTTCGCACAGGTCTCGGAGTATATGTGCAAGATCGAGTTCGATAAGACGGCGTTCGAGTGGTCGTTCTACGGCACGCTACACTCGAAGTTCAAGCTCAATCTGCGTCATCTGTTCGCGAGTCTGGACTTCGCCGGCCTGGTCGAGGATGTGCCGCTGCTCGAAGCGGTCGCCTTCCTGCAGGAGATCTTGCGCCACGGCAGCTCGCCTCGTCAGATGAACCCCTCCAACTTCCCGGCAGGCATCATAGCCAAGGGCGTGCAGCGTTACATGTACACCGAAGCCGAAAAACGCAAGGACAGGAGGCTCGATGTCGACCGCTACGAGTTCCTCATCTATCGCCTGCTGCGGAGAGCTCTTGAAGCTGGCAACGTATACGTTCGGGACAGCAACGAGTTCCGCAGCTTCGAAGACGATCTAATCCGCCCCGAACGTTGGAAGGACAAGGACGCGGTTCTGCGTGAGATCGGTGCGCCGGTTCTGCTGGCACCGATCGAAGAGACGCTGGCCGCCTTCCATACAGAACTCGCAGACAAGTTCGAGCGCGTCAACTGGCGGATCGAGAATGGCGACAACAAGCACATCAAGATCGCCGGCACCGGTGACAAGCGCCGCTGGACGCTGATCTATCCATCAGAGGAAGAACCCATCAACAGCCCGTTCTACGGACCGTTGCCCGGCATCGGCATCGCTGACCTCTTGCGGTTCGTCGCAGAAAAGACTGGGTTTCTCAGCGCCTTCACGCATGTTCTGGGTCGTTACGTGAAGCAGGAGGCCGATCCGCGCCATGTGCTCGCCTGCGTCGTCGCCATGGGAACCAACATGGGCCTTTGGAAGATGGCGGAAGTGTCGGGCCTCGGCCACTCGGCGCTGATGACGACGGCACGAAATTTCTTGCGGGCCGAGACGCTGCATACCGCCAATGATGCCGTCTCGAACGCTACCGCGGAACTCGCGATGTTCGACCAGTACGACATCGACGGGATCAAGCACTCCAGCAGCGACGGCCAGCGCATCGAAACGCAGGTTCCCACCATCAATGCCAGGCATGGCAGCAAATACTTCGGTTTGAAGAAGGGTGTGAGCGCGTATACCCTCGTCGCCAACCACGTGCCCTGCAACGCCCGCATCATCGGTACCCACGAGCACGAGTCCCACTTCGTCTTCGACATTCTGCACAACAACACGACAGACATCCAGCCGGAACGGCACTCCACCGACACCCACGGCACCAACCAGGTCAACTTCTGGCTGCTGTTCTTTGACGGATACCAGTTCGCGCCGCGCTACCGCGATCTCCACAAGAGGATCGCCAGCCTGGTCGATTTCCGCCACTCCGCCCACCATGCCGGCCGCCTCATCAAGCCAGTGCGCAAGACCCGCGACGCCTTGATCGTCGAGGAATGGCCGAACATCCAGCGCATCATGGCGTCGCTTGCGCAAAAGGACGTGACCCAGGCTACGGTCGTGCGTAAGCTGAGCTCCTACGCCCGCCAGAACCAAACCAAGAAAGCGCTTTGGGAGTTGGACAACATCCGGCGAACCATCTACATACTCGACTTCATCGACGATCCCACTCTGAGGCAGAGCGTTCAGACAGCCCTCAACCGAGGCGAGTCCTACCACCGGATGCGCCGTGCCATCTCCTACGTCAACTCAGGCAAATTCCGGGTGAAAACCGAAGCGGAGCAGCAGATATGGAACGAGTGCTCCCGGCTGATCGCCAACACCATCATCTTCTACAACACCCTGCTCCTGTCGCGCGTCTACGAACAGAAGGTCGCAGCCGCCGATCTAGAAGCCATCAAGATCCTCAAGGGCATCTCGCCCGTCGCCTGGCGCAACATCAACCTCATCGGAAACTTCGACTTCACGACCAGCTCGACACCGGTCGACATCGAAGCCCTGGCAGCCCGCTACCAGAACCAAGACTTTTGGCACCGCTCCATGACCGAAGCAGAGGGGGACGGGCCACCCGTGTGAAAATCGCCAATTTTACCTTTTCGAGGCGTTGGGCAAAAATGACCATAACGAGGTTGTAGCGATTACCACCTGGGCCGACAGCGCGGTTCCACTCGCTGGCTTGTACTTCCGTAGCGTCGAATATCGACATATGGACCCGGAGGACGTTCTCAGCGGGGCAGGTACGCAGGCCAACGGGGGCCGATTTGCTTCGGCGGGCACGAAAGCCGTCTACCTTTCAGCGACGGATAGTGGAGCCAGCAAGGAGGTAACGGCGCGAAAGGCTAGACTCGGCGGTGCAGCACAAATCACGGTCGCCAAGTACCCTCGAGTTGTCTATGCGGTTTCCGTCAATTTGGAACGGGTCTTGGATCTCACCACCGTCCCCGTGTCTGCTGTACGCAAGAAGTGTCTTTCGGCCAACGAGCTTGTGCCCAGCATGGAACTTGCCGCGCATCTTCAAATGGCCGGTGTCCAGGGTTTGGTGTTCCCGAGCGTGGTTGCTGGTGGCGATGACAACCTGATCGTCTACTTGGCTAATTGCAAAGCAGGATCTCTCAAATTAGTGAATGAGGCGGAGTTGATTGCCCAGGCGAAGCTTATCGCGTCAAGAACTCGTTGAGTGGGTAGTCGCGCCGGTCGTCAGCGGAGATGGCCGATGTCGTTATTGGGGACACCTCACGAAACGGAAATTTATGTAGTGCGCCGGGAGGCGAAGTCGCCTTTTGGATGCTCTCTATCCTTTTTGGGGGGCGACAGAAATTCTGCTTTTGCTGTCCAGCGATGTTCAAATCCGGAGACAGCAGGGCCGCAACAGCGCTCGCTGTGCCGGGGACAGTATCTGGATCAGTGTCTGAAAACAACGGTGGATGAGATCATCGCAATCTCATCCACCTAAAGCCGACGATTATTCGTCGTCGGCTCCGTCCGAGGGATCGTCTGCTGTCTCGATCTTCGAGAGCCGCTTCATGCTGATGGCGTGGATCTCGGCGATCCGGTGCTTGAAGGTGGTCCCTTTGACCTCATCCTCTACTTCGCGATATCGGAGAATGCCTTCCAGGGTGACGAGCTGCCCCTTCTGGAGCGTCTTGGCGAACTTCGAGAGATTCCTCCAGGCATAGACGCGATGCCATTCGGTGCGATTCTCGTAGTCGCCCTTGTCGTTCTTCCAGCTTTCCTGGGTTGCGATGTTGAGGACGACGTACTCTTTGTTGTTCTGAGTGGTTTTGGCTTCTGCGTTCTGTCCGAGGCGGCCGATGAGGATGACTTTGTTGAACATGATGGTTGGCCCCCGTTCCTTTGGTTTGTCCGCTGTCTGCGGTACATGCTTGCCCAACGGGTGTGCCGTCACGACCCACTCCCTCGGCGACTGGACAGAATCTGCTGTCGCGCTGCACTAAAATCCCGGACTTGTTTAAAGGACGATGAATTACTGCAGGTAAATCCCGGATTTAGGAAACGCATCATGCACTTGAATCCCGGACTGGGCACCAGACGAAATGAGGAAGAAGGTGCTGATTCCGGTGTGAATGGGACGGTGGAAACATAAGAATGGCATAGGGTGGCATAGGGTAGGGCAGTGATCGAATTGGCTGTGAGCTCGGTGGGCGTTTTCCAGGTTTTGTACTTAAATCCCGGAAATCGCGGACAAACTTCAGCTCAAAGTTCGTCCGGGATTTAAGTACAAAATTCCGGTATTTACGTGCAGTAACGTTGCAGCTAAATACCGGAAAATCCTTGAAAATAAAGAAGAGCTTGTCCGGGATTTAAGTGCAGCGTGACAGCGGAGCGCGAGAAGAATATTGAGCTGGCCGACCGCATCAAGCAGATCAGTCCGGTCAGCTGGAAACATGTGAACTTCTATGGAAAGTACATCTTCCGAGACGACGGCGAGGTCGTCGATCTCGACCAGATGGTCAGCCAATTGGTGGCAATTGAATGGGAAGGTGCAGATCCCAAACAGCCGAACTGACTGACCGCACTGCGGCAAAATTGACTTTTCGCGGTTTTAGTCAAAAACACCCAGATTGGCCTCTTTAGCCGCCAATGCCTCGGAAAACGCAGGATCGGGGATATCGTCACCCTCCGCCGCCAAGCCAAAGCCTGGAATCGCAGTGCAAACCGCCACAAGATCACCATCAAGTGGAAGTTCACAAGGAAGCTGGCACGCCTGAAACTGAACTACTCATTCAAGCGGTCACAGTACTAGGGCCTCGGCAGGAAAGTCCTTTATATTATTGGTGACAATCATGCTCGCACCGCCGCGTACCGCGGCCGCGAGAACATGCCCGTCATTTGGGTCAGGCAGATTCAGAGCCGGCACAAGCTGCCGGTATCCAGTAACAAGGGCGTCAGGAGCTTGCTTGTCCATCAACTGCCGCGTGCGTTCGAGCCGCAGATTACACCCACTTTAGCGATCGGGTTGGCAGACCGTTTCTCATATCCAATGTTCTTGCAGACTAGGGCCCGCGTACAGCAATAGCTCCCACGATTCCAACGCGCACCTGGTTTACCTTTATCACTTGGAGAGGAATGCTTCATCTAGCTAGGTGGGCGGCGGATTCTATGTCCAGGTAGAGGGTTGCGTCCGGATGGGTGCGTAGGATGGTAGCCGGGCACGTCGTTGAAATTGGCTCTTCTAGGGTTCTCCGGATAATGTCAGCTTTGCGGCTTCCCGGCACAATCGCGATCAGTTTGGGCACGCGAAACAGTGTGGGAATAGTGAGAGTGATAGCACGCTCCGGGACTTCCTGATAGGTATTGAACCAACCCTCGGCCGCCTGCTGTTGACGGCATATGGTATCAAGATGCACGATCTTCATATCCAAAGGATCGTTGAAGTCAGCTTCGGCTGGATCGTTGAAGGCCAAGTGTCCGTTTTCTCCGACTCCGAACAGACAGAGTTGCGGGTCAGCCGAGCGAACTTTCTCTGCATAGTCCCGGCATTCCTGCTGAGGATTCGGGGCTGTCCCATCGATCGCAGAGAATTCCTTCATTTGCATCTGTTGCGGCAGGTTCTCTCGAAGATACCGGCGGAAAGAAGACGGATGATCGGCCGGTATGCCGATATATTCGTCCATATGAAAGCCGCGAACTTTATGCCAAGGCAGACCCTCGATTGCGTTGAGAGCGTGAAGGGTATTAAGCTGTGAGGCTCCCGTTGCAAAGATGACGCCGATAGTCTCTCGTAAAGCGTCTAACTGTTGCAACGCTTGCGCAGTTGCTCGTGCCGCCGCCTGTCCGGCAGCCTTGCTGTTGGGATGAATCTCGATCTTCAAAGTTCCGACTGTAAGAGATTTCATCTCCATCTCCGATTCCGTCATGCATTTCTCCCTTGTAAGATTTTGCAAATTAGATTCAACTGAGCCATCGGTTTGTAAGTCATGATGCAATCACTCCCCTTACACAAAAGGTAATTTGGGCCACCTGTCTGGCTTGGCGGTATGCAACCGCCTCGCGGGGGGCTCTGCAGGACTGGGATGCTATGGCGAATGGTGATGGTGTCTTCTCCTATCAAGACGTCTTTCACAACAAGCCGTACGATTCGCTGGCGCTCATCGATACTCAGCGTATCAGCAGCATCGTGCAGGCGGGCGAGGAACGCCGTGAGGGCCTCCGCGAGGCGTAGGAAGGTTGCTCTATCGTCGGCCTGGTCAGTGATTGCCTGTAACTCAGCACGGACCGACTGTTCGCGCTGGCGCAGTGCAGGCATACGCTCACGCAACTGCTCGATGGACATGAGTGCTTCCTGGTATGCGCTGAGAAG
>NZ_JQKI01000202.1:0-4453 GCF_000745965.1 Edaphobacter aggregans DSM 19364
AAAAAGCTATCGGAGCCGTAGCCTCCTCCTTGCTGACTGCCGCTTACCATATGCTCAAGTCTGGAACCCTCTACCAGGATCTCGGCGCTAACCACTTCAACCATCGCGCCAAAGACAAGCAAGCCCTTCACCTCATCCACCGCTTGAAGAACTTGGGATTCAACGTCCAAATCACGCCCTCGGCAGCCTGATCGAGATTCTGTTTCTTTCTAGTCTCGAACAGGACCGCAGAGATTCTCTCTCGCTTGTCTAGGCTTTTCTTTTCTCTTTAGGGGTGTCCAGAGGGGATATTTCTCTTTTCAGAGGGAGCGCAGCGAGATCATGAAAGCAGACGGATTGCTGATCTCAGCCGAAGAACTTCCCTGGCGGAATCCGATTTCCGCTTGCCGATCACGGCTAAATGAGTGACTCGGTGATTTCGCGTAAATCGAGGGCCCCCCTGGGCTGGGATCGCAGGTTCCTAGAGCGTTTATCAGGACTGGAACGCGACTGAATCGTCGAGGTTTCGTTAAGAGTTAGAGGAAAGCCCTGTCTTTTCACTGCGCCTTTGTTGCCGTTCCCAGGATATGGTCGCTCTCGTTCCATGTCCGAAATTGCTGTATTCCTGTCATGGCGCATGCCCTACAAAGACACTATCCTTCATGTCGAAGGAGCAACGACGACCAGATGTCAAATCTATCCTCCGCTCTCATCATTCCCGATTCCTTGCTTGCGAAAGAAGCCACTGATCTCCTGCGTGAGCATTCCACGGATCTGCTCTTTAATCACTCGATGCGCGTCTACTTGTTCGCGGCCGAGCAGGGCCGTCAACGAAAGCTTCGCTTCGATCCTGAACTTCTGTACGTCGCGGCCGCATTTCACGATTTCGGTATCCTTAAGAAATTCTCGAGCCCAGACGAACGCTTCGAAGTCGATGGCGCAAACGCGGCCCGTCAGTTCCTCACTGCACATAAGGTCCCTGAAGAACAGGTAGAAATTGCATGGGCAGCCATTGCTCTGCACACCACTCCTGGCGTCACTCAGTACATGCGTCCCGAAGTAGCTCTACTCTATTCGGGAGTCGGTCTCGATGTGCTTGGAAAGAGCTTCGATCAGTTTCCTTCGGAGTTGCGCGAGAAAATCGTGGCCGAATATCCTCGAAAACACTTCAAGGCAGACTTCATCCAGGAGTACTTTGCCGGCTTTGCGCACAAGCCCGGTACGACGTACGGCACCGTGAACTCCAGCATCTGTGAGCGTCTCATCCCTGGTTATAAAGCTCCTAATGCGATCGACGTGATAGCTGCATCTCCCTTCCCCGATTCCGACGACTAATACAGCGAGTTCCATGGAGCGAAGCAATGGCAGAGATGAATGCAATGGAGTTTACAGACGAACTGAACCTGCAGCCGGTAAGACGTCCGGTTCCTGAGCCGCAAGCGGGCGAAATCTTGATTCATGTCTCCGCCGCTGGAGTGACCCCTACAGAGAAGCTTTGGTATACCACCAGCCACTATGCGGACGGTACAGCCCGATCCAAAGCAATTCCCGGACATGAATTCTCAGGCACAGTTGCGGGGTTAGGTGCGGGAGCAACTAGCTACAGCCTAGGAGATGTTGTTTTCGGCTTGAATGATTGGTTCGCAGAAGGTGCTACGGCTGAGTTCTGCATAACAAAACCATCGAATCTTTCTCTGAAGCCATCTTCTCTTTCCCGCGTCGAAGCGGCCTCTGCCCCGATTGGCTTGCTGACGGCATGGCAGGGACTGCATCTCCAAGCAAAATTACAGAAAGGCGAACGAGTTCTTATACACGGAGGGGCGGGGGCGGTGGGACTTTTCGCGGTTCAACTTGCAAAATCGCAAGGAGCGTATGTGATTGCCACGTCGTCCAAGGCGAACATCGATTTTGTAAAGCAGCTTGGAGCTAATGAGGTCATCGATTATCGCGAGCGCCGTTTTGAAGAGGCAGGCTTAGTCGATGTAATCTTCGACACCGTGGGTGGAGAAACCTTGGATAGATCCTGGGATCTTCTCAAGCCTGGTGGCAGGTTGGTCACGATTGCTGCGGACGCAGAATCGAGTACCGATCCACGAGTAAAGAGTGCTTTTTTCATCGTCGAACAAGATGGAGAACAACTAGCCGCACTAGGCAAGCTTTTCGATTCCGGGGAATTGAAAGCTTTTGTCAAAGCTGAGCTGCCCATGGAAGAAGCAGACCATGCTTATAGTGGCTCGATTGCTGGCAATCCCGGCAAGCTAATCATCCGGACGAAAGAGTGATCGTCTACGATCCAATGCAACTCGGCCGGAGCTGAGCGAGTCGGTATTGAGAAGTCGGCCAGTGTCCAGGAATGTGGCCGGAGGCTGGGCTCTCAACTGTCGAGAACAGGGCAATGCACTCGTTGAGGCCTTGCGTTACCTAACGTCACGTTGAAGTTCCCGCAAAACGTTAGTGTTCTATCGTGACTGCCGTGCGACGGGAGTGGGAGGGGCGCGGCTCTGTGGGGCAGTTACGATAGAACCGTTTGAAGTGAGCCGCTGGGGTGGTGGATGCGGTGGGTTGCTATGGGATTTCAATCAGGCGGGATCGGTTGTGGTGTCGAGGTGTGGACGTTTTGGGGCAGGCGCCGTGGCGTTTCGATGGGCCTGAGGTTGGGAGCGCAAAGCTGGGCGTGAGGGGTGCGGGCATGACTGCGGGTCGAAGCTGGTTCAGAAGGCGCAGCAGAGTGTTACGTGCGGGACCACGCATGCGCGGAAGGGTCGGGATGGAGTTGCAGCAGGTCATCGGGCAGCACTTCTCAGTGTTGGTTCAAACGGGGTTACCGGCAACTACGGAAACGCTACTCAGTTCTCTTTGGGTAGCCAATCAAATAAGTAATCGGTACAAAGCCATTCCGCTTCGTTCCCGCTTGCCAGTGATAGTCCTTCACTTGTAACCGCTTTGACATCTGGAATAGCTCATCCTTCGAGTAAGCACGTAGGCATGACATGAGGCCGTCAAACCACAGCATAAACGGAACAAGCGGTATGACATAGGTCCAGATAATTCGTGGCCAGCGGAATGGTCGAATCGCTGGCGTGATAAGCAGGGCGACCATGGGAAGAAAGCAAATCGCGAGCATGACTCTCATATCTCTCTTTGCGCCCTCAAAGATAGCAATTCCCTGGCGATGCGTTGCTGCATCACAGAGCACTCTTCGCGCCTCGTTGGGTGAAAAATGATGAAACGAGGAAAATATGGTTCGGAATCCGCTGAGGTGCGCTGGCACCTCTAGCGCCGAGACAGGCTGTGCGTAAAAGCTTACATATTTACATTCAGAACTGGCCCGCTCAAACCCTTCGGTATTGGGGTGAAGATCGGTTAGCAGGACGCTTATCTTGTAAGCCTGTTCCTCCTCGAAATTGCGCGTCAATTGCAACCAAGGTCCGCCTGCACCGGAGCAAAGGTCGATCACGTGATTTGTTCCAGATTGTTCTAATGCCTGACGAAGCAGCGGAACGATTGGCCGATAGGAGTCGAACTTTATCCAGATGGCCTGGAGCGCATCAGTAAATAGATTCCGCAAAATAGCGGGGCACCAACGATGATCGTGGATCTCGAAAAGCTCAAAGCGGCGCATATCAAAGAGTACGGTGTCGAAGTCCCCTGATTATCTATTCTATTGCGCTATTCTGTCCGACCTTCGAATAGAGCTGCCAATCCCTTAGACGCACTTCCACAAACCTCGCTAATTGCAGTATCTTTCCGGATGGCAGCTTGCTCACAAACCAGCTGAAGGGCCATCCTGCTATACAACCATTGCCGCTAGATGTTTGACCGACTTCGCCTGCTCATCACTCCGAAGTTTCCGAAAAGCGGACTTGCAGGAGGTATCATTCTCGTTCGGACAGCAGCATGAGAAAGCAGGGCTGCTGATCAAGTCTGATCGGAGATTTTGACTATGACGGAAGGCTTCCACATTCAGCATCCTATGGCGTTCTTCATTCCGATTATGACTCTGCTCGTCGTGATTCAATTTATCGCCAGACGTGAACGGAGACGAGGAACCGAGGCGCAGGAATGGCCTAAGGCAGCGTCCATCCTCCTCCTCGTGGCGCTCTGCGTCGTCGCAGTGATCGCCAGGTTCAGATAAGCGTACTTTCCGAAAACGAGACTTTTCAGGCACTTCGCGAATCAGGTTACGGAGTCATCGTTCCGTCGATAAATGCAAGCGCGTTTTTCGCTCGATGCAGCCAGCTTCTAGCCGCGCGGTAATTGACCGAAGAACTGCGATGTCCGTTTGGCAGCAAAGATGTCGCCGAATTGGAAAGTGCCGTCTTCTGTCCTGACGTACGGCGTGAATACGTCGACGACTTCACCGAAGCAATGCTCAAGGCTGCAACAGATGGCATCCTGCTTCTGATGTTTGCCTGGTGGAACCGTTAGGGCGTCATAGCTTATTCCAGCAGCACGTAAGTTGCCCTTTGTCGCT
>NZ_JQKI01000202.1:4463-7636 GCF_000745965.1 Edaphobacter aggregans DSM 19364
TCGAAGCTGGTTCAGAAGGCGCAGCAGAGTGTTACGTGCGGGACCACGCATGCGCGGAAGGGTCGGGATGGAGTTGCAGCAGGTCATCGGGCAGCGGTTCTCAGTGCTGGTTCAGGAGCTGTCGAGCGCATACGCCGGTTGCCTGATGGGGATCAGAGCGTAGCGCAGATCTTGAGCCGTGATGCGTTCCACCACGATCATGGGACCGGAGCAGAGGGGACACGGCGGCTGGCTGGCAGCAGTGGTGGGCCGCGCGCGGAGATCGCGCCGCTCTAACACTCGTCTGCCATACCCTCGCAGTGATACATTTGCTTGCACATGCGAATCCCATTTTTTGCTGCCTTGCTTCTTTGCTGCACCCTTGCGCCTGCAGGACAACGGGGCCCATCGTCCGCGGATACTGCGAAACAGCGAGAGGCCATGAAGAAGCTGGCCTTTCTTGTGGGTCGATGGTCAGGCCCCGCGACCATCTTCCACGGTCCGCAACCAATTCACGTCATCCAGACTGAAGAGGTGCAGTACAAGCTCGATGGCCTTGTTCTTCTGATTGAAGGCACCAGCCGGGACGCAGAGGGAAAGGCGGTGTTCAGCGCACTCGCCACCGTCACCTTTGACGACGCAGCGAGCTCTTACTATTTCCGCGCTTACAACGACGGCCACTATCTCGATACAGAACTCACGGTTCCGGTGAATGGCTTTTCCTGGAGCTACGCCTCCGGTCCGGCTCAGATCGTCAATGCAATGCACCTGACCGACAAAGGAGAGTGGGCCGAGACGACCGAGATGACGATGGGCTCCAATCCACCTCGGCGCAGCGTTGAGATGCTTCTCCAGCATCAACCTTGAGGGGCGACGTTCCTCTGCGATTCTTTTGTCGCGGTCACTTCTCGCTACTGGTAATCGGACATTTCTATCGGGCAAAGGTGTGACATTTCTATCCGGCGCTAATACTCCGTGTTGGCGCTCTTTAGAAATGACAGGGTGTGGTGAAATACACCGTCCGGTTCTCGATGCGCTTGCCATCGTCAAGCGGTTCGCCGGTAGTCGATTGCATGTCTATCCCCTTAGTGAAGTGGTGCCTATCAAGGGAATCGTGCGCGGTCCTTGGCTCGAAACCGTACTGGAGCGGGATGAGGAGGGCCAAGAGCGCGTCAACCGCATCGCCTATGAGGTGTGCGTTCTGCTGGCGCTGCGGGAGCGCCTCCGCTCGAAGGAGATTTGGATCGA
Organism: Edaphobacter aggregans DSM 19364; assembly: GCF_000745965.1. Taxonomy (GTDB): domain Bacteria; phylum Acidobacteriota; class Terriglobia; order Terriglobales; family Acidobacteriaceae; genus Edaphobacter; species Edaphobacter aggregans. Next base: position 5,691 of record NZ_JQKI01000202.1, read on the forward strand.
GGGAGCAAACCGCTATCGAAACCCGGATGAAGATCTTCCCGGCGACTTCGATCAGGAGCGCTCGACCTACTACGCGGCCTTGAAGCTTCCCTCCACGGCAGAGGCCTTCATCGCAGGCATCAAACGTGAGATGCAGGAGGCGCTCACCGGCTTTCATGATGGTTTGGCTGCCAATGAATACGTCAAGATCGAGGAGAAGAACCGTGGTCGAATCAGACTTTCTCCTCTTCCCGTTCAGAGCGAACCTGCGAATCTTGGCGCACTCAAGGCCAGAATGGTCGAGCGGTGGCCCATGACGAGCCTGCTCGATGTCTTCAAAGAAACCGATCTCCGCATCCGGTTCACCGACGTATTTCGAAGCGCCACAGTGTGGGAGAACCTGGACCGGGAAGTCCTCCAGGAACGCCTGCTGCTGACTCTCTACGGGCTGGGATCAAACGCAGGCATCAAGCGCATGAGCGCAGGACAACAGCGGACCAACTATAAAGACCTGCTCTACATCCGCCGCCGCTATATCAACAAGGACCAGCTCCGCGCCGCCATACGCGAGGTAGTCAATGCCACGCTGCGTGCCCGATCTCCCGAGATTTGGGGCCACGGAACGACGGCCTGCGCCTCGGACTCGAAGAAGTTCGGCGCCTGGGACCAGAACCTGATGACCGAGTGGCACGCCCGCTATGGCGGTCGTGGCGTCATGATTTACTGGCACGTCGACCGCAAATCCGCCTGCATTTACTCACAACTGAAACGGTGTTCCTCCTCCGAGGTCGCCGCCATGATCGAAGGCGTCCTGCGTCACTGCACGGACATGGAGGTACAAAGGCAATACACCGACAGCCACGGCCAGAGCGAAGTGGCCTTCGCCTTCTGCAGGCTGCTGGGCTTCGAGCTGCTGCCCCGGCTCAAGGCCATCGCCACGCAACGGCTCTACCGGACGGATGATTCGACCGCGTACCCCGGTCTTGCGCCGGTCTTGTCGCGGACGATCAACTGGGAACTGATCCCGCAACAGTACGACCAGATGGTCAAGTATGCGACTGCGCTGAGGCTGGGCACCGCCGACACCGACGATATCCTGCGCCGCTTCCGCCGTTCCAATGTGCAACATCCCGTTTACAAAGCGCTCGCCGAGATGGGGAAGGCCACCAAGACCATCTTCCTCTGTCGCTACCTGCAATCACTGGAGTTGCGCCGGGAGATCCACGAAGGCCTGAACGTCATCGAAAACTGGAACAACGTCAACGACTTCATCTACTTCGGCAAGGGCGGAGAGATGGCATCCAACCGCATCGACGATCAGGAGATCGGGATGCTCTGTCTCCATCTGATCCAACTCTCGCTCGTTTACATCAACACTCTTATGATCCAGCAGGTGCTGGCTGAACCTGCCTGGAGCGGTCGCCTCAACACCGACGACCGGCGAGGCGTCACGCCCATGATTCACAGCCACATCAATCCCTACGGCAGCTTTCGGCTCGACTTCCACTCCCGGCTGCCCCTCGATCCGCCGCGATTCGGTCCCCAATCGATCGGAGCCCAACTCCTTCTCGGCTACGAGCAGATGACCGGATGACAGATTGCCCCTGGTGACAGCAATGTTGACACTGGTGGCGAATTATCTTTTGTGAATTGAATCGTTTGCGCTGGATGGGCGACTTTAAACTGCGAAAGATCAGGACCTCGTCCAGCACAGCCGTCTAGGGACGCCCTCGCTGAGTGCGTTGGCGATTTGGCATGAACCGACCCGAAAGACCAGCCACCTATCTGCCCGGCTGGCCGACCAGCCTCAGTTTTGCTTGTAATGAAGCGGATCGCGCGCATAAGCCCGGTCGATGGCGATTGCAATTCTGCTCATTCCCGGCGCAAGAGTAAGATCGAACGTTCGCTGGACGTCGTCCTTGTATGACGAGGCGTTTTCGCCTTCCAAGGTAATGTGCTGCGTCAAT
>NZ_JQKI01000203.1 GCF_000745965.1 Edaphobacter aggregans DSM 19364
GCCTTCAGCGCCTCGCCGTGCAGGCTCAACTCCGCCACCAGCAGCTTCAGACGACGGTTCTCATCCTCCATCGCCTTCAGCCGCTGCGCCTCGCTCACCTCCATGCCCCCGAACTTCAGCTTCCAGCCGTAGAACGTCGCCCCGCTGATCCCGTGCTCACGGCACGGATCCGCCGTCTTCACTCCAGCCTCATGCTGCTTCAATATCCCAATGATCTGCTCTTCCGTATACCGGCTCTTCTTCATCTCAGCTCCCTCGTTCAATTTACGAGAGAACTCCAGTTCAAACTGGTAGAGATTTCCGGGGGCAGGTCAAGCGTGCGTAAATTTTCCCACCTTAAGTTCAACGATCAACAAGGATCGAAGCCGCCGGTGGAAGAACAACCAGATCGACCCGATACCATTCTGTTCCGATGCGGAGACGCTTCTGCCGGGCTACGAATGCGAAGTCATTTCCGAGCTCAAGGAGAAAGCGCTCCAGCTCATGGATGAGAGCCTGCTCCAAATCAGATTCCGAGTATTCATCCTTCAGGTTCAAGAACTCCAGGACGAACGGATCCCGAATGTGGTCGTCAGGATTGAGGCCGCCCGGCAAGGATGAAGCGACATAAGAGGTGCCGGGCTTTCCACGCAGCCGTTGATATGCCTTTGTTGCGATCTGGCGGTTCCAGATCCCGGACTGACCAGCCGCCGCGTAGCGCTTCGTGTTCATAGTAGTCGCGGGCGGCATCATCAGTTACCGTGAGGAGGCGTACATAGTGGGACCAGGAGAGAGGAAATGAAACTTCGAATTGTCCAGACAGCGTCTGGACAATTCCCGCCGTGCCTAGAGTCCAGACGATGTCTGGACTCTAGCTCGGTAGGAAAGGTAAAAACTGGCGCATTTGAAACACGTTGGCACGAGAAAACCCGCGGCCAAATCTTGCCGACAGATTCCGGGCGAGCTGTTCCACAATGCGCTCTCCGTAGCCCACCCGCTCTCCTCCACGCTGCTCCTGCTCAAAAATCCTCTCCTCGATCCGCCAATACGTTGTTGTCATCAGCGCTTTGACAGACCTGCCCGCCTGCTTACGCGCTTGTTCCAGCCACTGGGGTTACGTCAACCAGAAGGGCACTGTATTCTTCAGACGAGAGAGACTGGTCGCTATGCTCAAGCATTGAACCCGATTTTACCGCCTTAAGGAAAGGGATCGACCTCGTGGCATGTCCGATATAAAAGTGAAGTACACGCTTTTTCTCTTAGAGTTTCGAGGCAGGACGGGAAGTTAGATATCAGTCATAATGGCCGAGTATCGGGATTTGACTCTGAGACTGAATATTTTCCAGAGACGAAGACAGGCATAGTTGTTCTCTAGAAGAAGCTGAACCATGGGTTCTCTCCCGGGACGGTCGCTCTAGATACGGATCTCATGCACCTGGCAACAGAACAAGACGCTGCCGTCCGATCTCTCGGGGGATCGCATCAGATCGACGCCGCCATCCTGAGTCGGTACATTGGAACTTACCGAACCGCCGCCAAGGTCGATGCCGTCTCGGTGTTCGTTGAACTGAAGAACGGCAGAACGGCCACTTGAAACTCACACCTTCAGGCAAAGCTGGTTCAACACTCGTCGCAGGCTCTGACCATGCTTTCTACATGAAGGAGTGGGACGGGGAAGCCGTATTTCCATCAGGATGAAGATGGGAACTGGCTTCTGGATATCTTTACCTTACCGAATGAGACGATGCTGACTCTCCGAAAGAGTCCGGCGAAGGAATGAGTGACCCTTTGGTTGACCGCTTGGACACTAAACTTCACGACCGGGAAACGCTCCAGCATTCCACGATAGACCGCTTAGCATTACTGGAGCCTGGCCGACTTCAAGGTACTGATGTGCTCAGACCGGATCGCCTTGGAGCAGCGTCGATACGCTCCGTTACCGCTTGACGAACAAGAATAATTATCATTTACTAGTTTTTGATGCAGACCTCTCCCAGCGTCGAGACCCGCTCCTTCCGTGAACTTTGTGCGGATCATGGGCTCACCGCGACCCACCAGCGCCAGGTTCTCTATGAGGTCATGCAGACGATGCCTGGCCATCCCAGCCCGGAAGAGGTCTACGCGCGGGTCAAGAAGCGTATACCCGCAATCTCCCTCGCGACGGTTTACAAAAACATTCATCTCTTCGTCGAGAGAGGCGTGCTAAAAGAAGTCAGCATGCACCACGGCTCTCTCCGAGTCGAGCTGAACAGCCACCGCCATCACCACATGGTCTGCTCGCATTGCAAGTCCATCACCGACATCGAAGAAAAGGATCTCGGCGTCCTCCCGGCACTGCAACGGTTGCCTGGAGGCTTTCAGGTGGAACGCTACGCTATCGACGTCATCGGAATCTGTGCCGCGTGCCAGAAAACAAAACGCAGCTAACACCATCCACTCACTAACCGAACGGAAGAAGTTCCACGCTGGGCGAAGACTACAAAAGCAAACATTGACGACCGGCGCCGACCCTCCCGTCGGTGACAACCATAACTCGCTAAACTCTGGCCCGCGCGGCCCAATCGTGGGACAGGTTTCCATGGCAATAAGAACGAAGGAGCGAAGATGTCGATTGAAATGAAATGTCCAGTGCCGCACGCCGGCAATCGATCCACCAATACGGAGACGGCCTCGCCCATGCATGGCGCCGTCACGCACAACTCGCGCAAGATCACGCGCAACGAGCATTGGTGGCCGGACCGCCTCGACCTTGCCGTCCTGCACCAAAACACTAAGCTGGCAGATCCCATGGGCCAGGACTTCGACTACGCGGCAGAGTTCAATACCCTCGACCTCGACGCCGTCATCAAGGACCTCCACGCCCTGATGACCGACTCGCAGAGCTGGTGGCCCGCGGACTACGGCCACTACGGCCCGTTCTTCATCCGCATGGCATGGCACAGCGCCGGCACGTACCGCACCTATGATGGCCGCGGCGGCGCAGGCATGGGCACGCAGCGTTTTGCGCCGCTCAACAGCTGGCCGGACAATGTCAGCCTCGACAAGGCCCGGCGCCTGCTATGGCCCATCAAGCAGAAGTACGGCAAGAAGATCTCCTGGGCTGATCTCATGATCCTTGCCGGCAACGTCGCGCTCGACTCGATGGGCCTCAAGACCTTCGGCTTCGGCGGCGGTCGCGCTGACGTCTGGGTTCCGCAGGAAGACATTTTCTGGGGCTCGGAGCACACATGGCTCGGCAGCGATCGTTACCAGGGTGAGCGTGATCTCGACAATCCTCTCGCCGCCGTGCAGATGGGTCTCATCTACGTAAACCCGGAAGGCCCCGATGGCAAGCCCGATCCCATCGCATCGGCACGCGACATCCGCGAGACCTTCGGCCGCATGGCGATGAATGACGAGGAGACCTTCGCGCTCATTGCCGGCGGTCACACCTTCGGCAAGGGCCATGGCGCCCACAATCCGAGCAAGTACGTCGGACCCGAGCCCGAAGGCGCACCCATCGAGCAGCAGGGATTTGGCTGGAAGAACTCCGCCGGCAAGGGCAACGCCGAAGACACCATCTCCTCGGGCCTGGAGGGCGCGTGGACCACACAGCCCATCAAGTGGGACAACGAATACCTCGACAACCTCTACAACTACGAGTGGGAACTCGGCAAAGGCCCCGGGGGCGGCTGGCAGTGGTACGCCAGGGGCGTCGAGGCCAACATCCCGGACGCCCACATCGCAGGCAAGAAGCACCAGCCGATGATGTTCACCTCGGACCTCGCCCTGCGCTTCGATCCCATCTACGCCGATATCGGCAAGCGCTTCCAGGCAAATCCAGCCCAGTTCGCCGACGCCTTCGCTCGCGCATGGTTCAAGCTCACGCACCGCGACATGGGCACCATCGCCCGCTACCTCGGACCCCTGGTTCCTAAGGAGCAGTTGATCTGGCAGGACCCCGTCCCCGCAGTCGATCACGAACTCATCGGCGAAGCGGACATCGCCGCACTCAAGGACAAAATCCTCGCCTCCGGTCTCTCAATCCCGCAGCTCGTCTCGACTGCCTGGGCAGCTGCGGCGTCCTTCCGCGGCTCTGATAAGCGTGGTGGAGCGAACGGTGCACGCATTCGTCTCGAGCCGCAGAAGAACTGGGAAGTGAACCAGCCCCTCGTGCTCGCGAAGGTTCTCAGCACGCTCGAAGGAATTCAGAAGGACTTCAACGCAAGCGCCGCGGCAGACGGAAAAACAGCAAAGAAGATCTCGCTCGCCGACCTGATCGTTCTGGGTGGTTGCGCTGCGGTTGAAGCGGCTGCGAAGAAGGCCGGATACGACGTCAAGGCCCCCTTCGCGCCCGGCCGCACGGACGCTTCGCAGGAACAGACCGATATTGCCTCCTTCGCCCCGCTCGAACAGACCGCCGACGGCTTCCGCAACTACCTCCGTCTCGGCCACACCACGCGCGCCGAGGATCTGCTCGTCGACCGCGCCCAGTTGCTGACCTTGACGGCCCCCGAAATGACCGTCCTTGTCGGTGGCCTGCGCGTCCTCGGCGCCAACTACCGTGGCTCGAAGGACGGCGTCTTCACCGACAAGCCCGGGACCCTGACGAATGACTTCTTCGTCAATCTGCTCGACATGGCGACCGAATGGAAGGCATCTTCTACTTCGGAAGGCTTGCTTGAAGGGTTGGATCGCGCGACAGGTGAGATTAAGTGGACCGCCACTCGTGTGGACCTGATCTTCGGTTCCAACTCTCAGCTCCGGGCTATCGCGGAAGTCTACGCATCGGCCGACTCGAAGGAGATCTTCGTGAACGACTTCGTAGGCGCATGGAACAAGGTCATGAACCTGGACCGCTACGACCTGCGCAAGGCGTAGTTCGTCGGTTGTACCTCAACTCCTCAAACAAAGGGGCTACCGCAAGGTAGCCCTTCTGCATATCTGCCCTCCAGGACCAGGAGGCAACCGATGACACCCTGATCACCACGGTCAAGGGTTACCTCCAGCTAACGGCCACGAACGAGCTCGTGATACTGACAACGGTGGATAAATAACGGCAAACGCTACAGGGTCTTGTAATCACCACGCACGTTTCTGCAACCGGACCCTTCATCCCACCCCGGCCTTGCCAAAGGAGCTTTCAGACGGGTCCGGACTGGTGCCCGCTACTCGGGTTCTGGGCGGTTGGTCGGCTACTCTTCCAGAACCTCCTGGCGACTCAGCGATTTGGTTCGATTCCGATGCGATCATTGACCGCGGACCGAATCCGCTGCTTGCACCCAAGGTATCGCTCGGTCGTTTGAACCGAGACATGCCCCAGCAGGAACTGGATCTGCTCTAGTTCGCCTCCTGCAGCATGGCACAGACGAGCGCACGTCCGCCGCAGGTCATGAGGGGCCAGTTTAGGCATACCGATCCCTTTCGCGCAATCCTTCACAATGTGCCAGATCGACTTTTCCGTCATGCAGTCTCCCCATGTCCGCCCCATCCTGGTGACCCTGCGAAAGATCCTGCCCCGGGCAATTCCAGCCGCCCCTCAGCCACTCGTCCAACTGCTCTTTCACCCAGTCGGGGATCGGAACCGTTCGGACGTGTCCTGCCTTACCCAACAAATCGACAATCGCCCAGTGTTCTTCGCGTTGCTGTAGATCATCAATCCTCAGGCCAACCGCTTCGTGCCGCCTCAGCCCACACGCCAGAAGCAACGCAAGAAGTGCTCGGTCCCGCTTCCCTTTGAGACCCTGGTTACCTGGCGCTTGCCAAAGAGAGTGAGCCTGCTCGACAGTCAACCAGTTTCCAAGGCGAACCCCCAGTTTCTTCACACCTTTGACGCGGCGAATGCCAGCCGCAAGATCCGAACTGAGCAGACCGCAATCGGCAGCTTCGTAGGCGAGCCGCCGCACAGCGCCCAAGCGGAGGTTGACAGTTCCCGGAGCCAGTTGCCTGGATTCCAGATAGCTCCTGTACCGTAAGACCACGATCCGATTGAATGCCAGACGGGGCTCAGAGCAATACCAGTCAACGAACTCGTCGATGGCATGACGATACCCGCGCTGGGCGTCGGCACTGATCAGGCTGTTCAGGACTGCGGTCTTGGCATGTTCAAGATCGGGAAGGCGCAAGACGGTCTTGGCTTTCTTGCGATTGACTCGGGAGCGCGGCGTCTGCTTCATGGTCTGTGGCCTCCGTGCCACCAAACCATGGTCCGACGTCCGCCGAGCAGTTCTGTCCTGTTTGCCTGTCATCCGAGAGGGATCCGGATCACTTCCCATAAGCTGACTAGGTGTTTAGTCCCGGCATTTGATGGATGGGATCGAGAGTAAATCGATCCGGTTCTGTTTGCCAGCATTTGCAGATGAATTCGTAGGCCGTGAGGCCATGGAGTGTCTTGAGTCGTTTGGCGAAGTTGTAGGCAGCGACGAAGTCGCTGAGGTGGATACGCAGCTGGTCGTGGGTGTCGTAGTGGTAGCGCTGTACCGTGCCTCTTTGATGGTGCGGTTCATGCGCTCGACTTGCCCGTTCGCACGCGTTGTCAACTGCACCGCCATCGGGGAGTGCAGTAAGACGTTTCCGAGTTACTCATCCTTTTCATCCATGGCTAGGACGAGAGTTTGAACTGGTCGTGCATCGCCGCACATGGGGCGAGGATCGAGTCTTTTTCTACGACGAGAGCGCGCGCCTAGTCGCTCTACCGGCCGCCTGGACGGACTTCGTCAGCCCTGACCCATTCGTGATGGTTGCTTCTGGTCGATCTCTGTTCCGGGCGGAGGACCTTTACGAGCTGGTCGAGCAGATTCGATGTTTGGACAAAAAGGATGGCCGACATGTGTAAAGGTAATTATGTGTACAGTGTAAAGGAAAAGATGTTCTGCTCTCTTCCAGAAGGTAGGGATTGGCAGGGATCAATTCCTGTTAAATCGGTTACTATTCGGTTTCTCTCAAAGCGATGCGGGCAAGAAGAGCTTGACAGCGTTCTGGGTGAGAACATAATTATAGTTACACATTGCCATGCCTCATTCTTCTCGAAAACGGCAATTGCTTCGTCAGGAAGGCGCGCTGAATCCGAGAGCCGACGCCGTCACGGACGAGTTGTTTCAGCAAAGCGAGTTTTTCGATCCCGCCGATTCGGTTCAGGTCAAGTACGAG
>NZ_JQKI01000204.1 GCF_000745965.1 Edaphobacter aggregans DSM 19364
AGCCACGTATCATCGGCCTCCAGACCCGCGATCTTCATGAAGCGCTCCAGACGATGCGAATGCGACAAACGACGGAGGAACTTCGTAAGTCCTACGCACCTCGGGCCGGCATCGAAAGCACCCACGCGCAGGCTATCCGGCGCAGCGGACTGCGCCGCACACGCTATCGGGGTCTTGCCAAAGCCCGCTTACAACATGTCATCACAGCCGTCGCAATCAACCTCTTGCGAATCGCATCCTGGGCAAACGGGACGCCGCTTGCCCACACGCGCTGTTCCCACTTCGCAGCTCTCCAATTTCATGCCGTCTGAATTCGCCACCAGTGTCAATGTTGGGTCTACCCCAGTCACGATAGAACTCTAACGTTTTCCGGGAACTTCCTACTGCTGAGGGTACGAATTTCATCCGGAATCGAAATGCGCCGACACGAACGGAGACCCCTGTGACAAGCGGACCGTAGGCTTGTTGCAGCGGCGCATGTCAGGATCGATCAAATCAAATGCATCGGGAAAGAATCGAATAGCCTTGAAAACGTGGACGCTGGCCTGGTCCATTCGGAGAAAAATGCGTACACCGAGTACATCCACCCTAGCTGTGACGATTGGATAACAAAGATTCAACCAGCATTGAAGAAACCGCCCTTAACTGTTCTTGTCAAAGCGTGCGGGAACCGTCTGTCTCGACGCGAGATTATTGAATTGAGGCTTGTGGCCACCAATTAGGCAGACAATCGGTCCATAGGCCTCGGCTAATCCGGACTTGGTCAGGTATTGCAGCAGAACATCCTCCTTGCCGGCCACTCAGCTGCAGCATAGAGAGTGTGGCCTTCCCGTGAAAGGCCGGCGAATTCCGTGAGCCTGGGTCAGCTCCTGGAATTCGCGCCCAAAGATATAGTTCAGATGCAGCTTCAGCGATATCTCTCGTGCAACGTTTAGCTTATTGGTTCGATTTGCATTGAGATCCACCTCCTGCAGAAGAATCAGATCTGCATTTGTACTGTCCAGGAAGTCTATGACGCCTGCCAGCTTAAGCCCACGATCAATGTTCCAGTCGACTACCTGGATTGGCCTTCCAGGCTCGACCATTCGGCCTCTGGGCGCAAAGTGCCGATTTCGATCTCTTCGTTGGAACTCATATCCTGGCGTAATCAAAATCGCAGGCATGTGATGACCTGAAATGCTGACTGGTTCGAAATCAATAAAACTACAAGCGCCACATTTTCAGGCAGAAGTCTCGGCAGGAACAGTAGATTCACTAATCGGAGACCTTTTGGTAAATGCAAAGGCGCAGTACGAGTAAAGGGAGATCAACCAAACCAGATTCGCGCCAATCGCCGCCGAAAAGAAGACAACCTTCGTCAGATTAAAAACAGCAAAGAACAAGAGAGCATACGGCATGAAACAGCGCCGGATGATGAACTCGGTATATCGACCGAAGTACAAGATTGGATTCGATTGCCTGCGTTCCGCTTTCGCCTGCCAGATTCCGAGATATTGTTCGGGACGTCCCGCAGCGAAACGATGTCTACCAAGTCCAGTAACCAGGAAGCTCATAACAGCTCCAAAGAGAAGCAGGATTCCCCAAATAAGATACATCTTCTCGTCCGAACTCCTTATAAGCCCTATCGCCATCCCGGCGAAGATCATCAAGTAATAGAGATAGTCGCAGACTGTCTCCAGCCAGCAACCGAAATCCGATTCCAGAAGTTTCAACCGGGCGACCTCTCCATCGCAGCCATCGAGAATGCTCGCCCAGACTGACAGCACCGCTCCTGCCAGCACGTTCCAGTAACCACCGCACGCGAAGAATGCGCCAGAGGCGATGCCAACTCCAAGAGTAAATATGCTGACCATATTCGGTGTGATCGGAAACTTTATGAGTTGGCGGCTGATCGGCACCGAAATTCTGCGATTCATTCGCGCGAAGACCCGTCTGTGGGCTTCACCAGCCAGCGGTCCAACTTCGCTCCCACGGCGGTGCGATCTTCCGGAGTCAGCACTCGCTGCCACAAACTCTCATCTACCGGTTTGCACTCGGCCGAGTGAGTTGAAATCAGCCAGGCATGGAGTTGGTCAAGGCTGCAGATTTCCGGCGGGCAGTGCTCCGCAGCATCCAGCGCGATATCGGCAGAGAGCGCATAAATGCCAATAGGCTGGTCGTTGTCAGTCATCGTCGACACGCCACTGTTCTTACTCCATTCCCTCACCTGCCGGAACAACGCCGGATAATAAACCCTGTTTCCCTCTACTAACATCATGTGATCGTCGCCGGATTCGGATGCAATCTGTCTCAACAGTTGAGGCAGCGGCGTATCCGAACGCGCTTTGAGCCACCCTACAGAGTAGGGGAGACGCCCTGTGCCCATCAGTTCGGACTGCACATGTGATCTCGTGGAGGGATCCACGCACACTATGATTCGACTTCCAACAGCCTTTTGTACTGAGAGGATGTTTCGAAGCAGGATAGGAAGTTCGCCGACCCGCGTGAGCGGTGATCCGGCTTCACCTGCTCCACGAAAGGCGTTGGCAAAGATGATGGTCGTGAACCCGGGGTTGGCTTCCTGCCCGTCGACCCTGGATTGCGGCGTTTTCGCCACGCCTTTGGAGATACTCTCACCGGAGTCGCCATGGGCTTTGGATTTGGATAAATGGAACAGGCAGAGGCCTCCAACAGCGGCCCAGAAGATTGCCCGCAGCCGTCTGGCGACTGCTACCGACAGCCCTACAGCGCCGGTAAGGCCGAGCATCTTTGCGATGAGCATGTTTCCGCCCTCATAAGAGCCCACGTTCGCCGGAGTGAATACCCCGACGGCATTCACGAGCTTGGTGAGAGCCTCAAATGCAAGAGCGCCGAAGAACCCGATTTTGACTCCCATCAGCCATAGAGCCAGATACACCTCCAACACTGCCATGCCATGGCATGCCAAATTGAGAGCGAGGCTGGCCCAGAACAGGCCAGGCGTGTAGCGATGGAAATCGAAGAGCTTCTTTTCGACCGAATAGATCAGCGGCAGTTTTTTTTCCAGTCGGTGGCGCAGAAAGGTCAATCGGCAAAATACCCGCGCGGATCGCGACACAAAGGGCCAGCGATTCAGCATTGCCAGTGCAACGACAAAGAGCAGGCCGAACAATATCACGGCGAACAGGACTGCGTACAAGCGCAGCCCATGGGGGAGCGAGATTACGAGAAGTGCGGCCACAGTCCCCACTAAGCTCACTATCGCGCCGGAGGCGATGAACATTGCACGATCGAGAGTCACGGACGATATACGGCTGTCGATAGGAATCTTAGAGCCGAGGGCAGAGACTCGCAGCCCTTCTCCGAACATCAGACCCAGGGCTCCGGCCTGGCCCGCTGCTTCCGACGCCAGTCGAAGCTGGAGCATGCGTGTAAATGAAACCCCGCCTTTGGAGCCTGTGAAAGTTAGTCGCCAGGCCCAGGTTTTCACAAGATGCGCAACTCCACCCAAAGCTACGATCAGGACAAGTCCCCACCCTAAGGTGGAGATGTTCTCCAGAAGACTGCCCGGTCCGACTCGCCAGATCAAGCAGGCCAGAAGCGCAATGCCGGAAACAGCGGCGGCGGCGCGAAAAGCCATTTGCCTCACCGTCGTCGACTTAGACATTGGTGTAACTCTCTGCGGAAGGAGTTCGGCAGAACTGTTGGTCGAAGATACTCTCAGTGTAGGCTAACGCCTCCGGTGTGTCGACATCCTGCCACGCGGCATCCTCGATATCGAAGGCGCGTAGCCTGCCTTCTCTTCCCAGAATGCGCATGCCGTCTGACAAGGAACAATTTCCGCCCCTTTTTGCCGATTCGAGAATGTCGAAGAGAGCAGGGCTGCATAAGAACATGCCTGTATCGTAGGCGTCGTAGTCGGCGATCTGCTTGCCGATATCTACGATATGATCGCCGTCGCGTCTAACTTTCGTCGCGTCGTCAAGATCAAAAATGCGATCGAGTTTCGGATCAACGGCGAGAATCACTTCGCTCGGCGCGAGCGGTTCTTCAAGGAGTGCCCTGGCTGTTCTCGGCTCGAAGATATGATCGGCCATGAGCAGCAGAAATGGATCGCGAATCTGGTCCCGGGCCTTCAAAACCGAAACGCCATTGTCCTTATGGTACTCAGCGTTCTCCACCACATTTACCGAAACCCCGCCAAGCGGCAGGTCAGCAAGCCACTGGCGCATCGCATCCGCGCCGTAGCCGACCACAATCACAAACCTGTCGATTCCCGCTTCATGGGCGCCCAGGATTACATGCTCCAGCAAGGACTTGCCGTGTAGCTGGACGAGAGGCTTGGGAGATCCTCCGGACGCCTTGATGAGCCGGCTGCCGTTCCCCGCGGCCAGAATGAGGCAATGATTGACTCGATGCGCGCCCCCTCTCGGTGAAGGATGTAGGATTCTGATATTTCTCATTGCGTAATACCTCCTACCGACGCCGCACTCGCTGTTTCGCTCGTTTGCGGTAGATTCGGTGTGTAGTCGAAATAGTGGATGGTGAGGCTCGTTGCGCCGAAAATACGCACATCGGTGACACTCTCGGTCGAAGCCGGGAACCAGAATGGGCCGCTTTTCTGGTATGCATGAACGAAGTGCACGCTGGTTGTCCAGAAAGATGGATTCTTCGCGGGCTTACCCTCAACCCTCGCCAGCGCGTAATCCTGAGCATCAATCCAGATTTGGCCCTCGAACAGCCGCCCGTCGTGTCGCCTGGGGACAACATCGATGACGTAGGCCATGCGATTGCCCAACAATGCGGTTTTCGCCATATGGAATTCGTAATTTTCCGGACCCAAGCGAGCCTTCAGGCGCATCTCCGGCGAGGATGCTTCAGACTCCGTTGCGAGCATCCTTTGCAAAACATGCTTTTGGGCCGCTTTCCAGCCCTCCTCGCTGACAACTTCAAAGTGCTTCGTTTCGTCCGCGTCGCCTTTCACGCGTACAACCATCTCAGCATGCTTGTTCATACGATCGTTTTCGAGAACGTATCGCCGCATTCCGCGGTATCCCGCGAGCTGCCTCTGCCGCTGCGTGTTGTGCGCCAACATTCTTGCCACCAGAACATCCGCGCTGGGAAGAGCATCGCTTTCGGACATGCCGACAGCGATGGCCGTGAACAACAGTAGGAAAGTGCCGAAGATGATGAATTGATTTTTCATAGTTAGAACTGGAACACCAGCTTGCCGCGATACTCTCGCCACGCATCGTTGAAGAAATCGCCGAAGAGACTGCTCTCTTGCACGTTCTGCACGTCGCGTGGGTTGAACTGATTGAAGACGTTGAATACGCTGAAACCGGCCCGCATATGGACGTCCTTCTTACCCATGTGCACCGAGACCGCCCGCAACACCTGAAGATTTAATGACGAAGATCGCGGATAATGCCTGCTATCCCGTGGACCGACATATTCACGGAATTCGTTTTCGACCGAATGGGGAAGCCCGTGTGCAGGTCGTACACAGGAAGAAGCGTCAGCTTCCAGGGACCCTGAATATCACGCCAGGTCAAGAAACGATCCGTCGCATCGAAAGGCAATCGCGCCCGGGCATCCGGCTGAATCACTGCCTGGGGATAGCCCCGAAGAGCAGCGGAGGGTATGGGGCTTGAGTCTTGTGGACGTCTTCAGCACATTTCTTCCTTTCGCGGTGTACGACGCTACCTTTTGCGAGTCAACGTTCTTTGCGACTCCTCATTGAGCGTCACTAAAAGCGTCGAGCGGCCGAACACCTCTAGCGGGGCGAATGGTCCGTCTCGCGCCAAATATTGCACTTCTCGACCGCAGATCTGCCGAACATCACATTGATCGATGTCATGATCTGCAGCGATATGGCCACGAATGCGACGATCAATACTTGCCAGTCCAGTGTCATCATTTCTCGATGCCTCACGACTCCGTATTGCAAGGCAAGGGCCACTTGCAACTGATTGAAACTAGAGACGACCAGCCGACGAGGACTCACAGCATTTGAATTGCATGCTGTGAGAAAGCTGACGGTGTCGAATGGAAACCCCTTCGCATCGTCTTCGGGCTTCTCGTGATAGTAGTCAACGGACGCAAGTGCGCCAATTACATAAAGCTAGTAACCACGAAGTTAAGAGCACCTGACATAACATCGGACGCTCACAGGAAAGCGTGCGCGATCTTCAGCTCTGGACGTCTCGTGCAAACCGGAGAGTTGCTGGTCCTCGGAGCAAACTACCTTGCGAATGTATGAGGACACCGCTTACGTGTAATTGATCCGGCAAGGTGCTGCGAGAAGCCGGGATGGCCATCTGTGAATTCACTCGGTTGCCACAGCTACTAGCTAGCTTTTCTTTGACACCCTGCTTTCATCTGTGGGGAAAGGAAGGAGCGTCTCCGTCCGACCCGCTTATATTCACGGGAGCAGCAGCGGTCAGCTGGGTCTTCGTGCTGGTTGGTCTCTGGACTCCTATCGCCGGAGCGTTGGGAACGCTCCCACGGCGGCCCCGCGTCGCGAAGAAGATCCGTGATCAGATACGCGAGGAGCTGAACCTCACGGCTTCCGCTGGCGTGGTACCCAGCAAATTTTTGGCGAAGATCGCATCCGATGCGAAGAAGCCCAATGGCCTGTTTGTCATTCAGCCACACGAAGTACAGAGCTTTCTTCTCCCGCTGCCGTGGGTCGTATCTCGATTGAATTAAAGAGTCGTTGAAATGTCGGTCGGAGCTGCGTCAATTCTACCGTCACGCGACATGGAGAAGACCTAGCTGATCACGAGCGAATATTATCCTCTGTCTACCTAGTACTACTGTGTTATAAAGTAGATTCCTCGATTTTATTATTCAAGCACCGTAAACTGTTGGGCAGTACGTTGAAGGAATGAGCATTCGCCAACTGGATCTCTCGCGTCAAGGGGAACGGCTCCAGATTTATCTGGACGGCCTGACAGAATCTGCGGGACATGCCGATCGCATGATTCCCATCGAGAACTACATCAAGGGGCTCATGCTGCCGATTGAGCGCAAGAGCGTGGAGCCGATGGCAGCACGTCTGGCTCCCGGCAACGTACGTCAAATGCATCAGTC
>NZ_JQKI01000205.1 GCF_000745965.1 Edaphobacter aggregans DSM 19364
CAATCGAGAATACACGCTGCGCCAGCAACTCGCGCAACGAATGTTCGATCTTCCCAGCTTGCCGCTTGTCTTCCAGGCACCCGGCCAAGCCGCCGATCAAGCCGTAGCCTCGCTCGGCCGCCTTCAACAGGATGGCGCCGCCATCGGAACTGCCCTGCCGCTGATCGAACTGCACCACGACCGGCTTGGAAAAAATCTCAGCGAACAACAAACACTCTGTCGTGCTATTGTCTGACACGCATAGGCCTCTTTGGCTTATTTAAACACTGTCTTGACAACATGTCCGGAGCTTTCGCTTCTTCAACCTTCAAGAATTATTCGGGCTAGTGCAGTTCAATCTTTCGCTCAACGAGGTGATCGCCGCCGCACAGAAGGCCACGGGCATACAAGGCGCTGGCTTCATCGAAAACCGCAATCAACGGCTCATCCTGCAATCAGAAGGACAATCCCTGACCCCGGAACAGATTGCCTCTACAGTGCTGGTACGACAGAGTGGCGCCAACGTCACTCTTGGACAAGTAGCTGACGTTCGAGAGGGTGCTGCGCCGCCGTTTGGCGCAGCTTCGGTCGAGGGAACGACAGGCGTAGTCCTGGTTGTTTCCGCGCAGTATGGAACGAACACACTGGACGTGACCAACCAGGTAGAGAGAGCCCTACAGGAAGTCGAGCCTGTACTTCACAAAGAAGGAATCGAGATGCGGCCCGATCTCTTCAGGCCGGCAAACTTCATTACGACCGCCACTCACAACATCCGAAACTCTCTCCTGCTCGGCTCCGTGCTCGTCATCGTCGTTCTCTTCTTGTTCCTCTTCGACATTCGTACCGCAGCCATATCCTGTGCCGCTATTCCACTCTCACTGCTCGCCGCTGTGGCTGTCATGGATTGGATGGGGTTCACCCTCAACACGATGACACTCGGTGGTCTCGCCATCGCGATCGGTGAAGTCGTGGACGACGCCGTGATCGACGTTGAAAACATCCTCCGCAGATTGCGCGAGAACGCTGCTCTGGAAAGACCACGGTCAGCATTCCAGGTTGTGCTCGACGCCTCCATCGAGGTCAGGAGCGCTGTGGTCTACGCTACCTTTGCCGTGGCGCTCATCTTTACGCCTATTCTGACTCTCTCAGGCATCGCGGGAAGATTGTTTGCCCCTCTCGGTGTTGCCTATATTCTCTCGATCCTGGCATCGCTCTTGGTCGCGCTTACGGTAACACCGGCATTGTCCATGCTGATCTTTGGCAATCGTCCACCTCGCAGGGATGAGCCTCCCTTTGTCCATTGGCTGAAGGCGCGCTATGTTTTCCTGCTTGAGCGGATAGAGCGTGTCCCCGGCCTGGTCATCGGAGGCGTGGCTGTCGCCACGGTTTGCGGCATTGCCGCTTTGCCCTTCTTCAGCAAGAGCTTTCTTCCCGAGTTGCACGAGGGCCATTACATCCTGCACATGCAGACAGTGCCGGGTACTTCACTCGATGAGTCGCTACGAATAGGCCGAGAGGTTTCCGCTGCGCTGTTGAAGTTGCCGTCTGTTAGGACGGTCGCGCAACGAGTCGGGCGCGCGGAACTGTCCGACGATACATGGGGACCGCACTACAGCGAAGTGGAGATCGACCTCAAGCCGATGGGTGGAGAAGAGGAAGTGGACGCACAGGCAGAGATCCGCAAGACCCTGGCACAGTTTTCGGGACTCTCTTCTTCTATGATGACTTTTCTGACGGAACGCATTCAGGAAACCCTGTCGGGCTATACCGCCTCAGTTGTTGTGAACATCTATGGTCCCGATCTCGATCAGTTAGACCGCGAAGCGCAACAAGTAGCACGTGTACTCGTGAGCGTACCCGGGGCGACGGAGGTACAGATGCAGTCTCCACCTGGGACACCGCAGGTCGCGGTGGCGCTGCGCACGCCGGAACTGTTGCATTGGGGCTTCGATCCGGTCAGCGTTCTCAACGATGTTCATACCGCTTACGAAGGTGAAAAGGTTGCGGACGTCTACGAGGGGAATCGTGTCTTTCCGGTAACGGTGATTTTGCCGCCGGATGCCCGGACTCGCGTGGATTCCATCTCTGCTTTGCCTGTCAAGAATCCGGAAGGTGTTTACATTCCCCTCGGACAACTCGCGAATGTCTATGAAACATCCGGGCGGTATGTGATTCTCCATGACGGGGCGCGCCGGGTTCAGACCATCACCCTCAACGTAGCCGGCGGAAATGTCGATGCTTTCGTCCAGAAGGCTCAGAAGCAGATTGCTGCCAAGGTCCAGCTTGCCCCCGGCAACTACGTTCAATTCGGCGGCACAGCCGAAGCTCAGGCCCAGTCACGCCGTGATCTCCTGGTTCATTCCGGGTTAGCTGGACTGGGTATCGTGCTGCTGCTGTCCATCGTACTTACGAACCGGCGCAATCTTCTCCTCGTTCTCGTCAATCTTCCATTTGCTCTGGTCGGCGGCGTTCTTGCGGTATTTGCGGGAGGCGGCATGCTCTCCCTCGGCGCAATGGTTGGCTTTGTTACGCTCTTCGGAATCACGCTCCGCAACTCCATCATGCTGATCTCGCACTACGAACACCTGGTCGGAGTAGAAGGCATGGAATGGGGATATCCAACGGCGGTCCGTGGGGCATCGGAGCGGCTTGCCCCCATTCTTATGACGGCGTTAGTGACCGCACTCGGACTGCTGCCACTCGCGATCGGAAGCAGCTCACCAGGTCAGGAGATTGAAGGCCCGCTGGCCATCGTCATTCTTGGAGGATTGATGACGTCGACTGCACTCAACCTGCTGGTGCTGCCAACGCTTGCTCTGCGGTATGGCCGGTTCGAAAGACAATCAGATGAAAAATAACTCTTCTCTTCGAAGCGCAGCACAGAGGATCTGACGCTATGCTTGGCATCGAGCTAGACTAATGCCGCGGATCCGCAACTGGAAGAACATAGATCTATGCCGGCCGGATCGCAAAGCCCGCTACGAGCATAAGATCAAATACTTGGAGAGTCACCCCAGCAGTGCGTGAACACTTAGCCGGCGACGACATTTAACTGCGCCGCCGGCCTTCACTGTAGCTCGTCTAGTTCTGGGTCACGCCGCCATCGACAAACAGTTCTATCCCGTTGATAAATGCTGAATCCTTGCCAGCCAAAAAGACAATAGTACGGGCAATCTCCCAGGCCTCTCCAATTCGGCCTGACGGTACGCCGCTGGCCTGAGTCTCGACGAATCGCTGCAGATCCTCCGGTGTGGAGCCTGCTGCGGCACGAAATCCCGGTGTGTCGATGGGGCCGGGGCTGATGACATTTACGCGGATTCTGCGCTCCCGGAGGTCCATCATCCAAACACGCGCAAACGATCTCAACGCAGCCTTGGCAGCGCTATAGACGCTCAAGCCAGGTATGCCTTTCACGGAAGCGATGGAAGCGTTCAGGATGATGGAACTGCCGTCATTGAGGTGGGGGAGAGACTTCTGGACTGTAAACAGTGTGCCTTTCACATTGGTTGTGAATGTCGCGTCATATTGCTCTTCAGTGACACTTCCAAGCGGTGCAAACGAGCCACCGCCAGCATTGGCAAAGAGCACGTCCAGCGTTTTCCCATCACCCGCGATCTTCTTATAGATCCTATCGATGTCTTCCATCTTGGATATGTCGGCCTGGATGCTCACGCACCGCTCCCCGAGCCGATTGGCTGCAGCATCCAGTTCAGCTTTCTTCCTCCCTGTGATGTAGACAAAAGCGCCTTCTCGAATCAGTTCTTCCGCCGACGCCAGCCCGATCCCGCTGCTACCCCCGGTCACAAGTGCCACTTTCCCTGCCAGTGTTCCCATCTCCTGCTCCTATTCCTGCGCCAAGCGCTAAATTGTATTTTTCATAAGAACATATAAACGCGGAAACTGCAACTATAATGGATACTGTTTATGACGGACGTTCGGTTTCCCACTGCGCTTCAGATCATGTTGAGTTTGGCCCTCGCGCACGAGGAGGGCGTGCCTATGCTCACATCCTCACAACTTGCTGCCGGGGTGGGATCGGTGGCCAGCTTGGTCAGAAAGCTATTGGCGCAATTAGCAAAAGATGGGCTTGTCACCGGCGTGGCAGGCAGAAGCGGCGGAGTTCGCCTGGCTAGACCCGCATCTGAGATCACGCTGGCCGAAATATATAGGAGCGTCATGCAAGGTGGACCTCTGTGGTCAGCTCGCAAGGATATTCCTCACCGTTGCATCGTCAGTACCCACATGGACGATTTTTTTGCAAAGCTTACCTCAGATGCGGTGACGGCCATGCTCGTCTCACTGTCTTCGAAGACGCTCGCCTCCAGTCTTCAGACGATGCGCGCTGTGGACCGAGAGACATCTGCACCTAAGCGTAGGGCCCCTTCCAGAACAAAAGCCCTTCCATCCAACCCCCATCCATGACTCCTTCGAAAGCCGTCCGGCAAGAGGCCGGATGCTTTCTTTGTGTGGCAGGGAATCAGTGGTTCACCCCAATGAGTAATTTGCCCTTCAATCCTTCTCGTGCAGCAGGAATGGAAAGGGAGGAGCGCAACGAGAGCTGCCCAAGCGCGGAAGCTTAGGGATAGTCACTGCTCCAACCCTCGAATAGCGAATAGCCCGAGTCACCCATCGAGCTATTCGAATCGATCTATGTCTTCGGCAAGTGGCCGAATAACCGGCTGTCCGGAAAACTGACCGGCCATCTCGTTCGATTGCAGCTGCGCCGCCTTATGAGAAGACGTTTTTCAAATTCCGATTTCTGACTCCATTGACCATGACAGGTCGCGTGTGGGGAAAGGTCTACAACGGAGAGGTCTGACTCAAACGGTAACAGCACGGTCCGAATTGAAATGATTGGATTTGGCGGTCCGCCTTTGGTCCGCCTCAAAGCCAGAACAGCCAAGGTTCTGAGCCTCGATGTTGAACCTAAGCCATTGCTATTAAATAACTTGGAGGCGCGGGTGGGATTCGAACCCACGTATAGGGGTTTTGCAGACCTAGAGGAACTGACAAATAACCCTTTTACTTTCTTGGAAGTAGATTTTTGATCGGTATGTTTTGTCCGCTTTTGGTCCGCTCTCAGTGACTCTGTCGGCGCAAATCCACTTGTACGACAAGGCGATACACGTCCATGTGGCTCGCGTCCCATTGTCGGTGAGTGATTTGGCGAATTATGCATCAACCGAGAATCTTTCCTTGCCGGATGCGAGTGTATCGTTACTAATCCTGGAACATATGGAGTCGAGCAGACTGATCAGAGAAAATCTGAATCTTTTTATGGATAATATAATCCAAAATGTCAGGTTGCACTCAAAACGGAGGACGGACATGACGGAAAAGTACGGTCGATCATTTACAGGCAAGGTCGCTCTCGTGGCAGGTGGCTCGCGAGGAATTGGCGAAGGAATCGTGAGGCGGTTTGCATCAGACCGCGCAGTAGTCGCATTTACCTATTCCAACTCGGAAGAAAAAGCGAAGCGGCTCGCAAGCGAAATCGAAGCTGCGGGAGGCAAGGCACTCCCGATTAAAGCGGATAGCGCCTCTGCCGATGACATTCGTGCAGCCGTGGATCAAGTTGTAAAAGAGTTGGGCGAACTGGATATTTTCGTCAACAATGCCGGAATCCTGATTCAGGGAACCATCGGCAGCTACAGCCTCGAAGACCTCGATCGCATGCTGGACATTAATGTGCGAGCGGCATTTGTCGGCATACAAGCGGCCTCGGAGCAAATGAAGGACGGAGGACGGATCATCCTGATCGGCAGTAACACTGCCGTCCGCACAGCTTTTCCTGGGGCAAGCGTTTACAGCATGACCAAAGCTGCCCTCACCGGATTGGTACGAGGAGCTGCCATCGATCTCGCACCTCGGGCAATTACCGTCAACAATGTCCAGCCTGGTCCGACAGCGACTGACATGAGTGCGCCATATGCCGAGGCGGTGAAGACCCTGGTTCCGCTTGGGCGAATGGCAGATGTGTCAGAAATTGCAGGTTTTGTCTCGTATCTCGCCTCCGATGAGGCCGGGTTCATCACAGGGTCCAGCCTCACAATCGACGGCGGATACATCGCATAATTGAAAGCGAGGAGAGAAGGATATGGCCCGACCAAAGGAATTTGATCAAGAGAAAGCTCTTCATCGTGCCATATCCGTTTTCTCTCAAAAGGGCTTTGCCGCCACATCAACGGACGACCTGATGCACGCGATGGATGTTGGGAGACAAAGCATGTATGACACTTTCGGGGACAAACGTGCCCTCTTTCTCAAGGCTCTCGAAGTCTATGTCGCGGAGAGCGTTCGCGACATCAATGTGGAACTCCAGACCCCAGGGTCACCCCTTGCTGCTGTCCGGAGAGCACTAATCCACTTCGCAGAGCGCAAAGATCTTTCCAGTACAGATGGTTGCATGGGAATCAATGCCGTCTGTGAGTTCGGGATGCGAGATGAAGAGGTGACGCAAATTACCCGCAGTGCGGCCAAGGTACAGCGCCACACACTCATGGACACGTTGAGACGAGCTCAACTGGAAGGCGAACTCGATGCTCATACAGACATTGAGAGTCTCGCCGATTTCTTTGACAGCACGCTGGCAGGAATGAGGATCGCGGCGAAAGCAGGAAAGACTCGCCCGGCCCTAAAACGAATCGCTGTAGTTGCGTCCATAGTGTTTGCCGGTACTAAATTATCGATCCTGTAGAGTTGGCTTCTGTTTACTGATTATCCGTGATGCAAAATCTTGGCTGGTGATATCAGGCCAATGCACGCATTATGAGAGGGCGTCCTGCTTAAGAAGGCAGTCTTGGTCGGCGACCCATGCTTGCGGGGGCTTTGCCCCCACACCCCCAGGATTTGGCGCTTTGGTGCCTCTCCCGATAGGGGAGTTTCATCGGTCAGTTAGCGACAGGGGGATGCGTAGCATCCCCCTGTATCGGTCGAGGCCACTGAGTCGGCGCTCAGGTTGCTTCCCAGCATGGCCCTACCCTCCGCTCAGTTCAGAGCTGATTGTACTGGGAGGGGAAAATCAAGATGTGCGCGGGCTCTGAAAGGATGACACTTGACCTTGGGGGAAGTGGTCC
>NZ_JQKI01000206.1 GCF_000745965.1 Edaphobacter aggregans DSM 19364
CAGGAAGGAAAAATATCAGGATCATCCGGTGCGCAGGCTGCCAGGTCCCGCAGGTGACGGGCTGAGCGACGGAGGCAACTCCCGAGGCTCCCTTCGGTTTGTTTCGGGACTGGCAGAGAACATAAACTCAATCTTCTGTGCGGACTCTTTGGAGTCTCAGACAGCAAATGGATGTCCGGTTCTGCAGAGAGCAGGAACCACCAGCCGAGAGGCACTGTTGCGTAACGGCAGATTCTGATCAAATCGATAGCGCGCTCTCCTGAGCGCGCCCAGAAAATCCTGTGCTTTTCTGTTGACAAAAACTTACATGGATGCCCGTCATCCAGTAGCTTTCATCCATCAGTTAGTGAAGTTGATTGTGCGCCACTCGCTCAGCTCACCACACGCTCACGGCGAGACGGCTTGCGTGCTGACCACAACGATTCCACTGTCGGTGACGTGATACCGATTTCGATCATGTTCCGGGTTATAGCCGATGTGCTCGCCGTCACGTATCCTGACGCCTTCGTCGAGAATGACTTTACGAATCTTGCAGCCTGACCCAAGGACGCAATTGTCGAGGACCACCGAATCTTCGATGAGACTGCATCCCTGTATCTTGACGCCTCGTCCGACGACAGAGCCCCGGGCCGTGCCGCCTGAGAAGATGCACCCTCCAGAGATGATTGAGCCGCTCGCGTAGCCCACATCCCCATGCTCGTCGAAGCTGAACTTGGCACTAGGATCAGGATAGCTTGCCGTATGAATCGGCCAGCGGCTATTGTATAGATTCAGTGACGGAAGCAACCCACAGAGATCCATCTGGGCCTCGTAATACGCTTCTAGCGTTCCGAGGTCTCGCCAATACATCGGCGCTTCGCCTGATTCTCCGGGAATTATGTTGGTTTGGTAGTCATAGGCGTACATCGCTGCTCTTCCCAACATCGATGGCAAGATGTCGTACCCGAAATCATGCTTGCTCTCCTTCCGAAGAGCGTCGGCCTTCAACTCCTTCAATAGAACCCGTCCAGAGAACAGATAATTCCCCATAGACGCGTAGATTTGGTCTGATCTGCCTGGAATCGTAGGTGCATTGCTGTCCTTCTCGTGGAAACCTTGTATGGCACCGTCTTGACCAGCCTCTATGACGCCGAACTCGGTCGAGAGATGAGATGAGACCGGAATTGCGGCTACGGTTACGTCAGCATTCATCCGCTCGTGGAACTCGACCATATGTTCGATATTCATTCGGTAGATATGGTCGGCCCCAAAAATCGCCACCGTGCACTCATCGGGGTTATCGATCAGGTCGAGATTCTGGAATACCGCGTCAGCCGTTCCTCGATACCACGCCTCCTCACCTGCGCGGGCCTGAGCCGGGGCGGGAATGACGAAATGATCTCTAAGCAGACTACCGAATTGCCAGCCGTCTCGCAGGTGTTTCAAAAGTGATTGGCTCCTGTACTGAACCATGACGTAAATGGAAAGGATGCCAGAGTTGATGAGATTGCTGAGGACGAAATCGACCATGCGGTACTTCCCCCCGAAAGACACGGCCGGCTTGGAGCGCTCTCGGGTGAGGGGCAATAAACGATTGCCTCTGCCTCCTGCCAGAACAAACGCGACTATCTTGCGTCGCATATTGACCTCGTCATTGGATTTAAGCGGCTCTGACTGCAGGCGCGGCTGCAACGACGCAGCATTCCAAGCACATGGTTGACGGAATCCTCCGTACGAACTCCGGGTTTATGCATGATGTGGACACTCTTTGAAGTCAGTGGACAGATCCGGAAACGGTTATTTCCTTGGGCGATCGCGACGTGGATCTGGGCCGAACGCATGCTGCCTCCGATCGGATGCGGCGAATAAAGTGTTTCGACTGCACGGAAGTCAGGGAAGGGAGCGATGCGCATCCGGACCGCCGGGAGGCGCGCCGCGCTCGTCACTCTGAAAACGGCATGCCGAAGGAAAGCATCGCACTGCGCGGCGGCCGATGCGATTCGCCGATGATCGTGACACGCATGCCCATCTCGCGCCACACACTCAGCGCGTCCGCATTCATGTAGAGAAGCCGCGACTGATCTCTCGACGTGCCTCTAGCCGTGTAGATGCTGATGTGGTTCAGTCTTCGCGGCTGCGCGGAATTCAACCGGTAGGGCCACATGCTGACGCTCGGAGAATTTTCAGGAACCATCACTTCATCGCGGTTCTGCGCAACAACCGTGTAATTGGCTGATGCAATGTGACCGTTTACGATCACATGCAACGCCAGCTGATTCGAGACCTTGAGACGAACTGGTCCTGAAGTAAGGTTGTGGAGACGGAAATATTCATAGTCAGCTGCCCGGCTTCAGACTATTTGGGTTCTTGCGCACGGCTGCCGGTGCGCGTTCCGCCACCGCTTCCAGGTACTCGTCTGTCGAGTCCGTGATTATCGGTGGCTTCGCCACTAACGTTGGCTGGGGCCTCTGCTTTCGCGCGAGATGCTTGGAGACGTCACTAGTTCGGGAAAAGCTCATGGAATTGCTCCTTTCGAGCTGTTGCGTACTTGACGGACGCTCGTCTGGAGCAAGGTTTTGAGGCTGGAGGCGAGGAGTTCGACTGTTTCCAGCCTACGCCTATACGGCCGTCTGTGCGGACAAACATGTGACTCAAGGCACCGCACGACGCGGGCGTTAACCGGTCAAACCCCACTCAGGGAGTAAAAGGTGTACGCTTCAAATGAGGTAAAGGCGATGCCGTGCAGGATTTGTATCCAGTTGGAACAGGCAGCTGCGGCGGCAGTAAGATCAGACCCGCCCAATATCTTGCTTGGACTCAATGAAGCTGGTATACGCAACCGCGCTCGGCAGAAAGAAGAGCGGACACTCAAGGCAGAGACAGACCTTGAAAAGCACCAGCGATCATGCGCCAAGAGGGCAGACGGTCCGGCGTTTTGATTGGTGCTGTGTAGCGGCTTCCGAGTGCTCGGCGTGTCGGTCCAATTAGCTGCTTCTGGGAAAACTTCTTCCGCAAAGCAGCTAACTGCCAGCATCAGAATCATTGGAGCGCATCCTAGAGGCAATGACCTGGCGCGAATATCACGAAGCAACGAAGCATAGCGTTGAATCGCTGAGGAGAGCGCGGCACGTTCTCGATTGGGCTAACATGCCTGATCCGTTTCGTCATTACGAGGGCGTGCCGGTGCTCGATCTGCCAGCAGATCCGCCCGCCCCTGAAATACCAGCACTTGACGTGCTTCTGGGTACCTTGGGCACCACGCCTGTGGGTGACGGACCGACTCTCCTCTCGCAACTACTCTTCTATTCCGCCGCGATTAGCGCGTCCAAGCGAGTCCCGTCTACCGGATGTAAGTACGCGCTAAGAGTGAATCCATCCTCCGGGAATCTGCACCCGACGGAATTCCACTTCCTCACACGGGGGCTGAAGGGGTGGCCAGATGGGTTGTATCATTACGATCCATCCAGGCACATGGCGGAGCAGCGCGGGCGCGGTGATTTTCAAATGACGCTAGCCAGCGGCTCTGCGCCAATTGTGTTCGCTTTGACCAGTATTGTGTGGCGCGAGGCGTGGAAGTACGATGAACGGGCATATCGATATTGCTTGCACGACATAGGACACGCTTGGCAAGCGCTTGCACTCTCCGCCCGCGCTATCGGTTGCGACAGCTTCGCAGCCGGACATTTCCCGGACGATGAAGTGGCCGAGTTGTGTCGCCTGAACGTGGATGAGTGGCCAATGCTGATTGTCAGCCT
Organism: Edaphobacter aggregans DSM 19364; assembly: GCF_000745965.1. Lineage (GTDB taxonomy): Bacteria > Acidobacteriota > Terriglobia > Terriglobales > Acidobacteriaceae > Edaphobacter > Edaphobacter aggregans. The sequence goes on from NZ_JQKI01000206.1 coordinate 3,735, forward strand.
GCACGGTAAGTCCATTCCAGTGCGCGAAGCAGACGCCGGTAAAACAGTCTGGTTCGGCGGGCAGGCGACCCAGCTTTCGAAGGAGACGATTGCTCACCCACTGATTGACAGCATCCACTTCACCACGAAACGAAGCAGCTGCGGGAGCAGTGGCACCTCCTTCGCAGAGTCGGCCCTAACTGGCTCCGGCGAGATCACGCTGCCTTCTCCGGATTCATCGACTCGCAGCTTTGGCGAGGTTGCCCGCATGCGGCGCTCGGCGCTCGACTTCCTGGGTGGAAAGCAATCGACGTCATTGGCGGAGCTCTCGGCCATCCTCGCCGTCACAGCCCAGCCATTGTCGGCTGACTTTGCCGGCACGCGTTTCATTCAGCTGTATATGTATGCTCACCGCGTCGATGGGTTACAACCCGGCGTCTACAGGTTCTGGCCGGAGCGTGCCGAGTTGGAACAGGTGAAGAGTGGCGACCAGAGCGTAGCGGCCGCTGGTCTGAGCCTCGGGCAGGACCTGGCCGGTAACGCCTGCGTGACCTTTTCGATGATCGGCGATCTCGATCGTGCTGCTGGCACCTATGGCGACCGTGGTTATCGCTATGCGCATTTTGAAGCAGGCGCTATTGGCCACCGCCTGTATCTCGCCGCTGAGGCACTTGGGCTGGGTGCGACCGGCATCGGTGCCTTCTACGATGACGAGGTGCACCGTCATCTCAACCTGGTCCCCAACCAAGGACAGGTCGTATACCATTTTGCGATCGGTTATCCTATCCCCGATCCGCGCGTCTCGGCATCAAATGAGCCGCAGGAAATCACATGGTAGGCATACGCGTTCATGGCGACAATCATTTCATCGTGCGTGGTCCATTGCCGGATCGAGACGCTGCACGAGCACTGATTCGACACTGGTCCATCATTCAGATTGGAGCGCCAACAGGACACTAGCGCATCTTGACAACCGTTGCTTCACAAGCTTAGCGTTACTGTTGAGCAAAGTATGTCTTCTTACTCGTTCAGGTTCACTGAACTAAGTCAGCCCATCTGAAGTTTTCCCTCTTAGATTACTGCTTTTTCCTCTTAGATTACTGCTAAGGAGGACTGCGTCATGACACTATTGACCGGTTGGGAATCTCTCCGTGAATTATCCGCCATGCAAGACCGCATGAATCGCATGAACCGTCTTTTCCGTGAGCCGTACAGCCCCGAAGGCCCGGCGGAGGCGTTGACAACCACCGCCCTCGCGCCGCCGGTGGACATCTACGAAGACGAGCACAACATTATTCTGAAGATTGAAGTCCCGGGCATCGACGAAAAAGACATTGATGTTTCCGTTCAGAACAACACTCTCACCGTCCATGGCGAGCGCAAGATCGAGAAGGAAGAGAAAGAGGAGAACTTCCGTCGCGTCGAGCGGCAATACGGAAGCTTTACCCGCTCGTTCACGCTTCCCAGCACCGTGGATCCGGGGCAAGTGAGCGCCCGCTGTGACAAAGGCGTGCTGAAGATCAACCTCGCCAAGAAGGCAGAAGCCAAGCCCACGCAGATCAAAGTTAATGTTGGCGGCCAGAAAACTCTGGAAGCCATAGCGTCGGGTAAGGCCGCGTAATTCAGGAGCCAGTGGCAGAAATGGGAGGTGGCTTATACCCACCTCCCATTTAGTTCTCCTCCACGCGCCTCGGGCGCGGTGTCTTCAGTCTGTCTGCCTCAGCGTTCGGCCAGCACCGACGCATTCTCCTTCGGATGTAGCGCGTTCATAACTAATCAGTGGCAGCTTTCGAGGAACAAACAGTACGAACTCATCCCGTTTGAACTGGCCAAATCGACTCCCCCGGCTGCTGTTGTTCCGCAGACAATGTCCTCTCTGTACCTCAATTGTGTTCGAAACTGCAGAATCAAAGTCTATCGACGGCCCATTAGCTCTATTCGCTTTATATCCGTTTCGTTGCGTCAATTGTTGGCGACGATACTACTGGTTTGCAAAGAGAAGCGTGTGGATGGGGCATGACACTTGGAGACGTACACACAATGATAAAACAGACAAGTTTCACGGCGATTGAGTGAGCGGAGGGCATGATGGACAACCCACAATACCCATTCAGCCATACCTCGAACGATCTGTTGTTCAGCCTAGACGGAGAGAATTCCCGGAAAACGCTGAACTATGAGGTCGTCGCGCAAAGCGCGGAAGACGTGCAGGACATCCAGAATGCTCCTGCCGTCAGCATGGGACCATATTTGATCGATTCCGGACAAACGCAGCTTTTGACCACGATCAGTATCTACGCTCAGCGAGGCGAAGTGCGAGAGCAGGTGCGGCTGCTCTATATGAATGCTGTTGCACTTCGTATTTGGAAAGCAATGGGCAAGCGGCCGAATCTGATCGGCGCGAAACATCGCCCACCGAAAACTGCTCTGCTGGCGTTCGGCGTTCCATTCAATGAATAGGGATGCTCGATTCTTTTCGCGATTCACTTGACTGTACTGCAGGAAATCAATAAACCTCCCGGGAGTCAGCCTCTTTTGTCCTTTGATTATGACTAACATTTTCATTCGTCGTAGGGACCGGCCCTGTATGATCACTACGGTAGTAGGGCAGGTAGATTCGTAATCGGAAATCACGCCAAACGTAGTTTGGGCCAATGATTCACCTATTGTGAAGACGCTCTCTGAAGCCACCGTACTCGCACGCGGAAAGGTTGGATTCGATGAGTGTTCATCTCGTAAATCCGAGCGACAATTCATTTGGCACGGCCGTCATTACGCCAAGATGGCTGTTTGTTCTTGCGGCAGCAACACCCGAATCGGCGGGAGATCCCATCCTTGTCGATGAGTCGCTGGAGCAGATTATGCCGGAAAGCATCATGTCGGGAGATATAGTCGGCATCAGCGTACATACAGGTAATGCTCTGCGTGGGTATGAGGTCGGCCGGATAGCGCGAGGACGCGGTGCATGGGTGATCTACGGTGGCATTCACGCTACGCTGTTTCCCGAAGAAGCACTGGATCGCGGCAATGCTCACGCTGTGGTGAAAGGTGACGGCGATCTTGCGTGGAGCAAGGTTGTAACCGATTGTCTTGCAGGCAAGCCATCCAGAATTTACGAGGGTGGGCGAATTGAAGGCAGCCAGTTCCTGGCTGCACGATGGGATCTGATGCCGCGCGACAAATATATGTGGGCATCAGTACAGACCATTCGCGGATGCCCGAAGCATTGCTCTTTTTGCAGTGTCTGGCGAACAGACGGCCAGCAACCAC
>NZ_JQKI01000207.1 GCF_000745965.1 Edaphobacter aggregans DSM 19364
CCGAGTGGCCCCAGGTCTTCACCAACGCCCGGCTCTGTAAGGCCGTGCTCGACCGGCTCACCGACCAGGCACACATCGTCGAGACCGGTTCGGAGTCGTACCGCTTCCGTAGAACCCTGCGGAAGAAGACGAAGGACTAAGCCTGGGTGCTCGGTTCTGCTTCCGCTCCGCCCTCCGGGCTACGCTCCAGCAGAACCGAACACCCTCAACCTCAACGTCCCAGAGGGTGGGCCAAAACAAACCGCCGAAGTGGGCCAAGCCAAGTTGCCAAACTCAGCCGACCGAATTCGCCCGGATGGAGCGCGATGGTGAGCTCTTTGAGTCTGACCATGCGTTCAACGAAAGCTACGGCGTACCGCACTCTGTATTGGAGGTTGAGGGTGACATCGCGCTTATCGTTACCGCTGCTGGCGCCCTCACACTGAAGCGGCTACTTCCAAATACGATGACTCTCTTCATCCTCCCAGCCAGCGCTGGGATTGCAGCAAGTCGTATTGCCGATCGACGTGCAAGGGGAGCAACTGAGCTGCGTCATCATCGACCGGCTGCCATTCTCTGTGCCAAGTGATCCAGTCCTCCAGGCTCGCGTGAAAGCGATCGATGCAGGCGGGGGTAGCGGATTCTTCGACTATCAGGTGCCAAAAGCGGCCATCGCACTCAAACAGGGATTCGGACGACTCATCCGTTCGACGACCGACCGCGGCATCCTGGCTATGCTTGACCCTCGTATCCAGCACCACGGTTACGGGAAGATGTTCATGGAAAGCTTACCTCCCTACACCATCACAAACGATATCGAAGACCTTCGCCGGTTTATGCACCTACGCCGACAGGCAAAGATACCGCTCAAAAACAATCACACCTGACTCAACGGCTTTAGGATCTCGTGTTGTACCAGCACGTGTCTTACTATCCATAGGAAGGTGTCACCGCTATGCGTTTGATCGTCGAGTACCTCGGCACTGGTGTGACTGGCTGGCCAACGCCCTTCGCTGTCGGCCCAATGTATCGGGCATGGGTGCAGGACCCGGTCACCGGCTCTGAAGTCGAGTTGCCGCGTGTGCAGCGGATCGAGGGATACAAAGAGGCTGAAAAGATGAGCTACCCAACGGATATCACCATAGTCTTCGAGGGTGGACGGATCATTTTTCCTCGCGAGGACGTTTCCATTCGGGAAGATGGAGGAACAATCATCGAGGGCAAGCGGGTCGCGCCGAAGAACAGGAGGCTCAAGGATTGAGCAAGGCTAAGCACGATGTCGGCGGCAAGAGAATGCTGCCAGTTCCTATCTGGGTTCGTAGCTCAGCCGTCTTCGGCGGGCAAAATCACGAATACAGATACGTCTTGATTCGGGAATGGGATACTTCCCTGCCCTCCGTAATGTTCATAATGATGAATCCCAGCACCGCTGACCCCTCATACGACGACCCCACTGTTGCCAAATGTAGGCGATACGGCGAGAACTGGGGCTACGGTACACTCCTGGTCGGCAACACGTTCTCGTATCGGGCGACTGATCAATCCCGGCTAATGACTGTGTCGGACCCCGTGGGGCCTGACAATGACGCCCACTTGCTGGAGATGGCAAGCCGCGCGTCGTTGGTTGTCTTCGCCTATGGAAAGCCGCATCGGTCGCTTCAGTCTCGAGGACCAGCCGTCGCGCGCCTGCTTTCTGACGGCGGTAAGCGGCCCCTGTACACCCTAAAACTCTGCGGCGACGGTACACCCATGCACCCTCTCTACTTGCGGGGAGACTTGAAGCCGCGTCTCTGGAGTGCGGCGACGTGCACCGCGCCCTAACGAACCTACCCTAAGAGGAATGATATGAACTTGCCCGGTACACTGAAGCGCCTATGCCGCCAAGATCTCCGACTACGAGAACGATATCCGCGACATACGCGACTTTTTAGCGACACTCCAATAAAGGCGTTTGTCGCCGCCTTCCGGCTACCTGACTGGTCGGCAAACCTTCCCTAATCGATACCGTCATCCGGGAGGAAACGCGATGAGTCGAGGGTACAACCAGTCATTCTGGAAGCACGTCGGCAAACACAAATCCATCGCGCTCGACCACCTCCCCCACGCGTACTGCGATCGGGCGTGAGAACACCGGCGCGTCACAAACGAACGTGTGAAATTCCCCATTTTCGCCGCACGGGTCGATTTCGGGGGGCAGAGCCTCCAGCAAGCGCAGGTCGTAATCACGACCGGCAAAGGATCTCGCGAGTCTCGAGGGGTCGACGCAGGTAATCTTTGCTTTCACGCCCGCCGCGATCATCTCCCGGCCCAATTGTTCCGTGGGAATTTGCCAGACCGGAAAAAGCGGTTCGAGCCCGCTCCCCTGTAGTTGCCGCACCCGGTAGTCTCGAATGTCGTGAAGAAACAGGTCTCCGAATGCGATAGCGGTGATTCCCTCCATCGTTGCCCGTTGGCACACAGCGCGCATCCGCTCTTCGTATTCCAGGTTAGAACACGGCCATGGCAGTTCCACCGCCCAGAGCGGGAGCCCAGTTCGCTCGGCCTGCGCTTCCACTAACGCACGCCGGACTGCATGCATCGCCACGCGGTCCGCTGCGGAGTTAAAAGTTGTGAACAGTGCGGCCACCTGGATGTCCGGCTGTTGCCGAAGGAGATGCAGCGTCCAGGCGCTGTCTTTACCGCTGCTCCACGATAAGAGAACCTTCCTCAAGTCCGGCTCACGAGAATCTGCGGCGCGTCGCTCGCCGCCTGCGCTTCGATCCGTCGCCAATGCACTCCCGCAGTTCCGCCGAATGAGACACCATGGAGGATTTCGGCGATGATCTCTGCCGTTTGAGAGATCGTCATTCCGGAACGGTTGAAGAATAGATTACCGTCCGCAAATGCGACGTTGCCTTTGCGTACTGCCTGAAGCTCCCGCCACCATGGATATTGTTCCAATATGGCTAGTTCACGCAGGCTCCGCTCCAAGTTGTATCCGCAGGGCGCGACAATCAGGTATTCCGGATCAGCAACCCGAAGCTGCTCGCCAGGAATGGCGGCTGAGTATTCTCCTTTTCGTCCAAGTAGAAGCTTGCCGTTCGCGATTTCCACCAGCTCCGGACCCCAGTTTCCCATTGCGAATACGGGATCCGTCCACTCAAGCATGACCACGGTTGGCGGTGCGAAACGCGCAGCCTCCTTCCTGACCGTGTCAAGGCGCTGTCGTTCGCGGCGGACAAGGACCTCGCCTTGCTCCTCGAGATCCAGCGCTTGCGAGATCCGTCGAATACTTTGAAAGATTTCTTCCAAAGACGCGGCGGACAACGCCATTTGCTGCGCTGTGAGTGAACAAGCACCACTTCGCTGCACATCGCCGGGAGTCACAGCGCACACTTCGCAGTGTGCTTGCGCGATCAGCAGATCGGGACGCAACTCTCGAATCAATTCTCCGTGGACGTGATACAGCGGTTCGCCTGACCGGAGCCGGCGCCGAACCTCTGTATCGATTTCTCTACTCGAAACAGACACGTCAAAGGCGGGTTCGCTGCAGGCAGGGAGCCGTCGCACCCAGTCCGGGTTATCGCACTCATGCGACCGCCCTACCAGCATTTCGCCAGCGCCTAAGGCACAGACGATTTCCGTGGCACTCGCGAGGAGAGAAACTATGCGCATGCTATGCATGCCTGATCCATCGGTTGGCAATAAAGGCTGAGGGCCGCACCCAGGAACACCATCCCTATCCATATGCGTCTCTGAATTCCCATCGTTGATCCCTACCGCTATTCTAGTTCCTCTGGCAGTCCTGAGCTCCTGAAAATCAGCAACAAGTATCTGAAGGCGATCAGAGCCTGCCAGAGATTGGAACTGCAAACGCGCTGTTCGCATAGGTGGGCCGTACTCGGCATTTCGGTTCGAGCCGCCACGCGATAACTTCTGGATCGTCGCTATTCGGAAAACAATGCCGCCGAACGACGGTCCTGAATTGCCGTCGTAGTGCATGGAAACGGGGTTTCAAGTAACTTCGTCGCTGAATTTGTGTCGAGGTGGGCGAACCTACCTGAAACCGGACATTTTATGTGGCGCTGGCGGTGCGATTCTTTGTGAAATGAGTTGACCGAGCTGGTGTGATCGCGAAACAGGCCGCGAGTTGAGCGGCCTGGCAGCTTTGTCACTTGACACTGAGGTCCCAGATTGCCAAAATTTCGCATGCGATTAGCTGTCCTCTGTCTCCTAGCGACTGCCGTACTTCCTCGTTTATGCCGGGCACAAGCTCCTGTTTTCGAGGTTACACCGGTACAAAGTACGATTAAGTTCAATGTGAAGGCCTCGGTCCCCATAAGCGGTAATTTCGAAAAATGGGACGCCACGCTTACGTTTACATCTCCCGATGTCACAACGGGCGTCTTGGACGTCAAGATTCAGGCCGCCAGCGTGAATACCGGAAGCGGCATGAAGGACAAGAAGCTGAAGAGCCAAGACTTTTTTGACGCCGAAAATGATCCGTTGATCACGTTCCAGTCAACGAAGATCGTACAGACCGGTCCAGTCACCTTTGACGTGCCGGGCACCTTTACGATACGCGGCGTCTCTAAACCAGAAACCCTGACGCTGACGGTTTCCGGCAAGGGGACAGGTTCGGGCGACATCAAGGGGGTCATGGCCTTTGACCGCAAGGACTACGGGATGACCAGCGGCATTCCCTTCATCAAGATCGCCGACCGCGTTGAGGTGGATGTAGACCTCAAGGCGAAGCAGGTAAGTGGGCCTCGGTTGGTCTACAAACAGTAGCGATCCCCGGAGAACGCTAATGTGTGCGTTCGTGGTCGTCCATGGGCCGGGTGACTCCAATTAGGCCGAACTTGCTCTGGAGGACCTTATAAAAGGAGAAGCATGGATCGCAGCCGCGTCGATACTCTTGTTTTGTCTTGATTGGCCTCGTCGAATGTCACGCAGAACGCGCAAGGCCAAAGGGAGGCAGCAGATCGCCGAGGAGGCGTACATCTATGGCTTCCCGATATTCATGAACTACCGTGATGTACGAGTACGTGATGGACACCAAATCAGGCTAATACAAGTCGCCGCTTAACGGCCTCCGTACAAGCGTCATCCTCACGGTTCTGGATGGTCGGCAAACCTTACCTTACGGATTATGGAAGGGTAGCCCGTTACACGGCCGGAACCCGGATAACTGGTATGTTAGCTGCCGGTCTTGGATTGTCTAGCGAGCGCATTGGCGATTTGCGATAGCTAAACAAACTGAATAGACAATCTGGAATGACGGCCATCTGAGTTCTGGAGACACTTTGGACAAGGCGCTGAAGAGTGCCAACTGGCTGCCAAGGAAGTTCGGTCCTTGTACCCTCTCCAGAAGGAGATGCCTGCGAGGGGGGAATGTGACAAGGCAAAAGATTCGGACGCCGGACTGCTCCAGGCGACCCGCCACAGGCCGGAAGGGTTGATCTCTGATTGGTCCGCCATCCCTTCTCTCAGACTTCGAAACGTGGTCGAAGCCGAAGAGGACTAAAGTTGGCTGATCGGGGTGAAGTCGCACCAAATCCTTAATATTGTCAGCAACCGCTTGTTCACGATCCTCAAGATACGGGCTGCCCTTCGCGGGCCCGGTGCCGAGTTCCAGCCCCTGCTGATAAGAACGTATGGAATACTCGATCGTACGAAGCTCGGAGATAAAATCATGCCTCAAGACTTTAACATTAGCTGTCCCAAGTGCGGAGATACCATTCATCTCGACGAGACCCTTGCCGGTCCGGTGATTTCCCGTATTCGCTTAGAGGCAAAAAATACCATCAAAAAGGTGCAGGAGGAAGCCGATGCTAAAGTGCTCAGGGCAACGGCCCTTGAGGATGCTCTGGCGGCGAAGGAACTGGAGCTGATCGAAAAAGAAGCTTCAGTCCACACACAGGTAAACCAAGCGCTCGCCGTCGAACGGAAAAAAATCGCAGCCACAGAGCGCGAAAACATTCTTAAAGAGCTGTCCCCAGAGATGGAGGCCGAGCGTGCGAAGGCCAAGAATTTACAAGAAAGGCTAAACACAGCTCAACGGGCGGAATTCCAGCTCAGGCAGGAAAAAGAAACCGTCGACGAAAGATCCAAGAATCTTGAACTCGAAGTTGCTCGAAAAGTTGACGAGCAGCGCAAAGCGATCCACGAACAGGCCCGTAAGGAAACTGAAGAAGCGGCTAGGTTGAAGTTTGCCGAGACCGAGCAAGCGCTCTCCGATTTACAGAAAGAGGCCGATGCCAAAGCAACGCTCGCAACCACCCTCACCGCTACTCTGGCGGCGAAGGAACTGGAGCTGATCGAAAAAGAAGCTTCAGTCCACACACAGGTAAACCAAGCGCTCGCCGTCGAACGGAAAAAAATCGCAGCCACAGAGCGCGAGAACATTCTTAAAGAGCTGTCCCCACAGATGGAGGCCGAGCGCGCGAAGGCCAAGAATTTACAAGAAAGGCTAAACACAGCTCAACGGGCGGAACTCCAGCTCAGACAGGAGAGGGAGGCCATCGAACAGAGAGCCCAAAGCCTAGAACTTGAAATAGCTCGAAAAGTTGATGAGCAACGCAAAGCGATCCACGAACAGGCATTTAAGGACGCCGATGATGCGGCAAGATTAAAGATCGCTGAAAAGGACAAGACAATCTCCGATATGCAGCTCAAGTTGCAGGAAGCTCAGCGTAAAGCAACACAGGGCTCTCAGCAATTGCAGGGCGAGGTCCTAGAACTCGACTTCGAGTCCACGCTGAGGCAGTTGTTTCCTCAGGACACCATCGAACCGGTTAAGACGGGCACACGAGGCGGCGATATTCTGCAACGCGTTCTCGGTCAGATGTCGCGCCCCGTGGCAACGATATT
>NZ_JQKI01000208.1 GCF_000745965.1 Edaphobacter aggregans DSM 19364
AATGCAACTTGCGGTATCGGCGACACGCCGCGAAGAGAAAAATAATCGCCGCACCCTACCAGAACTGTAGGTTCTAAAGCGGAGGCTCGGCTACGCTGATCGATACAAACTGACCTATCACGATGCCATTACGAAGCTGTTGGATGCGGCAGGGGAGTAGCACCCCTGCTGCGAGTGGCCTCCAGATTGAAAAGCTCCTGCAGCATAGCCTCGAACTCGGATCGATTAGGGCTGCCGTCATCTGCGATCTCTTGAACCTCGTATCTTCTTGCCAACTCGTCGCCGTCCGTCTCGATCGCGCGAGCGAGGCTATACATTGACTGGGCGAGATCCTCGATCGTGCGAAAGCTCACACTCATCTGTCCGGGAATGAATTCGATATTTGCGGGCAGGGAATCGACCTGTAGTGGTTCAACATCACGGCGAACAAGGGTGCGGAACTTCTTGCGTGAGACTCCCCCGCCCTGGGCACGGATGAGATCCAGTTCCGCAGAAGGATCATCCGCCTTATGGATGCGATCGAGGAAGTCAGCAAGTACTTGCCGTTCCACGAGCCGCGACCGGCCGATGGCTGTGGTTGGCAGCATCTCCAGTAAGAGTTGCGCGGTGCGGGGCTGTACGTGGAAGAGCGACTCGATGTCCTTACGCTCATAGTGGGAACGGACGGACAAGGCGACGGCTCGTCGGATTTCGTGTAGTCGAGTGAGCCATGAGATGGGTCGTGGCATCGTCGCTCCTTGGAAGATTCCTTCACGTAGATAGAGTTTAGGATGATTTCCAACGAAAAGGAAATAGCGGGGTGTATACGCAATTAACTCTCAGAGTTAGTAAGCGCCTTCACTTCCCTCTCGTGCAGACCACTCTTGATCTGGAGGACCAGAACGGTGCTTCAAGCTGGGCCCAGCAGCAGCGTAGCGCCATCACTTCTATTAGTCTAAAGCGAGCAAATTGTTATGTTAGGATGCACTCTATCGACACTGCATCGATCTTCGTATTCTCTTGGTCGCGCAATTCGATTTTCATGGATTTTTCCGTTCTTATCGAAGCAGTAATAGAGATCCCGCGGACATTTGGCCAAAATTGGGAAAGTGAATGAGCGCTAAGACTGAGCAGATTCTGACTCTTGAGAAGAGCTGGAGGTGCGAAAAATCAATCTCCAGGCAGATTTCCGTTACGCCCGTCCTCACCTCCCCTGCTCGGCTGCTGCTGTTGCTCGCTCAAACAGCCCTGCTTAGCGGTTGCAGCGGAGCTCCTTCGATGGCCATCGCCGGCGCGTATTTTCCGGCGTGGCTGGCCTGCGCTGTCGTCGGAGTGATAACAACTGTCATCGCACGAGGTCTTATGGCATCGACCCATCTGACCACGATTATCCCTTTCCAGCTTGCAGTGTGCTCGGCTATCGGCGTCTTGGTCGCGCTGGCTGTATGGCTCTCCTGGACGGTGCACTAACGATGGAAGCTCGGGGTATCAATAAACGCAAACCGCTGGGCATTCTCATTGCTCTGTTAATCATAGGCGCTGCTGTTGGGCTTGCTGTAAAGGTAGCCTCCCGTACAAAGCTTTCGACGGACGATGCCAGCATCGATGCGGAGGTCATTCACGTTGCCTCTGCGGTTGGTGGCCGGATTATCGAACTACCCATCCATGAGAATGAACTGATTCATCGGGGCGATCTTCTCTTACGAATCGATCCGGTGCCCTACCAGACCAACGTCGCCGCTGCAGAAGCGCAGCTCGCTCTCTCCCGCGCAACGCTGGAATCCAAGCGACGACTCGTCTCAGCGCAACGTTCGAACGCCGAGATCGCAAGCGAACAGACCCGCAGGGCGCAAACCAACCTTGAGCTATCGATGCGCACCGAGGAGCGCCTGAAGCCCCTCACTGCGAAGGGCTACGTCCCGAAGCAGCAGCTCGACCAGGCGGAGGTAGCGACGCAGAACGCCACAAGTTCTCTCACCGAAGCCAAAGAGCAGGAGACTGCTGCTCACCATCTGGTCGATGATGTCGCAGCCGCGGAAGCGGCCGTACGAGCCGCCGCGGCGGCGCTCACGAATGCGCGCAGAGCCTTGGAAGATACGGAGGTGCGCGCTCCACATGAAGGACGCATTGTTGGTCTCTCTGTTTCGACAGGAGAGATGGTCATACCATCGCAGTCGCTCTTCACGCTCATCAATACCGAGGAGTGGTTCGTATCGGCCAATTTTCGCGAGATCGATCTCAAGCGGGTGAAGCAGGGCGATTGCGTGACGGTTTACTCGATGATCGATCGCCATACTCCGATGAAAGGTATCGTCGATAGCATCGGATTCGGAGTCTTGTCGGAGGACCGCATCAACGTTCCAAGGTCGGTTCCCTATGTCGAGCCATCCCTCAACTGGGTGCGGGTAGCGCAGCGATTCCCCGTACGAATTCATCTGCAGGAGCCGCCCGAGCAGCTCGTACGCATTGGCGCTAGCGCCATCGCGGAGGTCGATCATGGCACCGCCTGTAGATGATGCATTGCCTCAAAATAACGCCTGGACCCTTCTTACGCGTTACTCTCCGGAACGGCTTTCGTTCGCGCTGAGGCTCGCCCTTATCTGTGCCCTCGTCGCTTTGGTTGCCGAGATCTACAAAACGCCCGAGATCGCTCTGACCACTTATGTAGTCTTCTTTCTCAACAAACCAGACCGTGTAGAGAGTATCGTTCTCTCGATCGCGTTCACGATCATCATCACCGTCATCGTCGGATTCCTGCTCGTAATCGCATCGCCCGTCCTCGCAAGCATTCCTCTGCGGGTAGGAGCCATGGCGGCAATCTCATTCACCCTCCTGTTCTTGGTATCTGCGAGCAGGCTCAAGCCGATCGGGTCAACTCTCACGCTAATCATTGCATACGCCTTGGATCTACTAGGCTCTGTTCCCCTTGGCGAACTGGTTACGAGAGCCTTCCTCTACACCTTGCTATTCGTCGCTATCCCTGCAGCAGTCTCCATTGTCATCAATCTCTTGTTCGGAGCCGCCCCTCGCAGCCTCGCGCAAAAAGACCTCGCAGCAAGGCTTTGTACAGCAGCAAAGGCTCTGCAAACCGACGAGGAATCGATCCGCGAATTGAAGCAGCTCCTCGCCGAAGGAGACGAAGAAACCCAGAAGGAACTCAAGCTCTCCTCCATCGAACACAGCAGCCGTCCAGAAGATCTCGACGCCCTCAAGGCCTCATCCGACGGCGTAGTTACAATCCTCTCCGCCGTCCAGCTCATGGTCACCGAACCTGACGCGCTTCCATCGTCGGAGACAAGATCGGCAATGCAGTCAACCCTCCTCCAGATGGCCGCGATCTTCGAGAAGGGCGGCTATCCGGCCCTCGTCGAACCGATTCCAGTAGAAGGCGGCTCCGCCGATCTCGTTTGTTCTTCCATTATGTTCTTCAACGCTGGCCTGAGCCAGTTCGGAGAACGCCGACCCTCCTCGAAGGAGAAAAAAGCCAAGTCAGGATTTTTCCTTCCCAATGCTTTCTCCAATCCAGAGCACGTGCAGTATGCGTTCAAGACAACCCTGGCAGCGATGACCTGCTACCTCATCTACTCCGTCCTGAACTGGCCCGGTATCCACACTGCCCTGATCACCTGCTTCATCGTGTCGCTCGGAACCGTCGCAGAAAGCGTAGAGAAGCTGCAGCTGCGAATCCTCGGCTGCATAGTAGGAACCGTTGCTGGACTCGGCGTCATGATCGGCATCATTCCCAGGACAACGGACATCGGACACTTGATGGTGGTTGTCTTCGCAGGAGCTTTCATCGGCGCATGGATAGCTGCCGGAAGCCCACGCATCTCCTACGCGGGATTGCAGTTTGCCTTCGCCTACTTTCTTTGCGTTATTCAGGGATCATCCCCAGCCTTCAACATGGTCGTCGCCCGCGATCGCGTCATCGGAATCTTTCTGGGAATCCTGGTCTCGTATCTCATCTCGACACGTCTCTGGCCGGCGAGCATCGCCCCGCACATCGATGAAGGGCTGAAGACAGCACAGAAGCAACTGCAAGAGATCGATCAACTTTCCAATCCATGGCAGCGTCGCCGCGTCGCCGCAGAGGCGCAGGCCCTCCTCCACAAGATCGAAACCGATATTCAGTTGGCTGGTTATGAACCTCCCTCCATTCGCCCCACAACGGCATGGCGGCGCGCGCGCAGGAACGCGGTGCGAGCCGCGCAGCGACTGGACATAGCCCTCTTCGCACGTTCTGAGCTGAAAGACCCTGGGGAAGAACCTGCAGCCGATAACGCCGCTTTATCGGAATTGTTAGACGTCAGGTCGCATTCGTTCCAGCTTGCATGGTCGAGAATCGACCAGTCGGAGGAACATGCATAACATCCACCTGAAAACAGCCTCAGTGCTACTTGCGCTATACGCCATCGCCGCGGAGGCGCAAAGTACATATTTGCCCATCGCCCCCTCGGCTCTGGTGTCTTCCGAACAAAGGCTCCCCACCCAATCTCCGCAGGAAGCGCCGCCCGCCGTCGGACAGAGCTACGCTCTCACACCGAATCCCTCCGCCGCCGTTCTGCCTAAACCCCACGTCGATCTCGACGCCGAGCACCCATACACCCTCCCCGAGCTGATCGATCTCGCGGAACGCGAACATCCGGAAACGCGAATCGCATGGGAGACCGCGCGCAACGCAGCTCTGACCGCCGGCATCGCCAGAAGCACCTACCTCCCGCGCATGTCCGCAAATGTCATCGGCGGCCATCAAGCGTCGTCCGGCAGTAGCAGCGCTTTTGGAGTCAACACGCAAGGGTCGGAGTCTGTTACCGGTTCTGTCTCCTCAGTCACACTCGCGTGGCTCTTATTCGACTTCGGCGCACGCAGGAATGCCGTGGACGCTGCCCAGAAGGTCTCGCTCGCCTCCAACATCCTCTTTACCGGAGTCCATCAGAAGATCATTCACGACGTATGCGTCGCATACTATCTCTATCTCGCCGCCTCCCGGCACACGGTCACCGCGGCAAAAGCGCTCCAGAATGCCCAGGAGATTCAGAAGGCCGCCGAAGAACGGTATCGCGGTGGAATCGGGACGGTACTGGAGTCGACCCAGACCCGCCAGGTGACTGCCCAGGCCCAGCTCGCCAGAATCCAGGCCGAAGGTGCAGAGCGGAATGCCTATGTCTCTCTCCTCGGAGCCATGGGTTTTTCTGCTCTTGAAAAGATCAAAATTGCTCCGCTGGAGCGGCACACATTCACCGACGACACGCGCCCTGCAGTCGAGCAGGTCGTCACCGACGCGCTCTCTCGTCGCGCGGACGTTCTCGCCGCCTATGCGGCAGAGCAGGCAAGCCAGGCCGCAGTCAAGGCGGCAGAGACCGCCTACCGCCCAAAGATCTTCCTCGCTGGCACAGGGGCCTACGTAAGCGGACAACTCGGACTCACAGCAATTCCCGCGATCGGCGAGCAGCAATTGCCGACGTTGAACATCACCGGCAATCACTGGAACTCGACCGTTCTTCTTGGACTATCAGTCCCGATCTTCGACGGCCACGCTAGAGCGAACGCGATCAGCGAAGCAAAGAATAACTCTGCCAAGGCCGCGGCAACACTGGACCAGACACGAATCGTGGCGATTCGCGAGATCGTAGGCGCACAAAACGCGCTGGAGACCAGTCTCGCCGCCGATGAAGCTGCCCGCACCCTGCAGGACGCCTCGCAGATCTCCTACGACGCTGCTCTCGATGCCTACAAGCATGATGTAGGAACCATTACAGCCGCCGTTGCCGCCCAGACCCAACTCTTGCAGGCCACACTCGCCTCAGACGACGCCTACAGCTCCACGCTTTCCGCTGCGGCCACACTCGCATTCGTTTCCGGAACACTTGTGACTGCGCCTCGATAACACAAAAAATAAGTGCACCTTGCCACGGTCTCTCCCAAAATTCGTCGTTTGCGTTGAGAAGACACTTACGACCATGGCGATCCGAAGTCAAGGCCCTCTCCGTCGCAATGACGAAGTCAGCCCTTGTTGACATTGGCAGAAATTACCGACGCAGAGGAGCGAGCAATGGATTAGTAAGGGGTTAGGTAGGAGGTGACAACCCATACCTAAATATTGATATACACCTAATTGCTAATGATGCCTGAAAGATGATGTGGGCTAACGGGTTATCGCAAATCTCAGCTGGCAACAACGGTAGAACTCATTGAATGCTGTTGAGTTCAGCTCCCAGGATTAGTAATGGGAAACGCTCATGTCGCCTTGAACGATTCTTGGTTGATGCAATGGGGCAAACCCAGCAACTCTGACATCGAGACGATCTGAGTCTCCTCGATCTCACAGCCAGCCTCTATCTTGACAACAAATGGTGGATGAGACTTTCTCTGTCTCATCCACCTAAAAGCCGGCGTTTACTCGTCGTCGGCCCCGTCGGAAGGATCATCGGCGGCCTCTATTTTCGAAAGCCGCTTCATGCTGATGGCGTGGATCTCGGCGATCCGGTGCTTGAAGGTAGTGCCCCCGACCTCGTCCTCTACCTCGCGATACCGCAATGTACCTTCAAGAGGGTCGGCCGTGATTCGTAAAAAATCCGCCACATCTCGGGGCAAGTCGATGATTTAGAATGAGAAACTAAACGCTTGTCGCCACGTTGACGGTAGTACGCGACAACCTTGGGTCACCCTGCATGACGACGAGGTTCAGCGCACGCGGCAACTCTAGCATGCGTTCAGGTGACGACAACCTGCATGACCAATATCCATGAGACGGCCTACCCGATCCTGCCGGCCGAACCGAGCGCGGCAGAACTGAAAGCGTCGTTTACACCGACC
>NZ_JQKI01000209.1 GCF_000745965.1 Edaphobacter aggregans DSM 19364
ACCCGGCCAAGCCGCCGATCAAGCCGTAGCCTCGCTCGGCCGCCTTCAACAGGATGGCGCCGCCATCGGAACTGCCCTGCCGCTGATCGAACTGCGCCACGACCGGCTTGGGAAAAATCTCAGCGAACAACAAACACTCTGTCGTGCTATTGTCTGACACGCATAGGCCTCTTTGGCTTATTTAAACACTGTCTTGACAGCATGTCCGGAGCTTTCGCTTCTTCAACCTTCAAGAATTATTCGGGTTAGGCTGTCATTTCCTGTGCGAGGGTCCAGCTTGGAAAAACGTGGGCCTCTCCAGGGTAGATTGAGCTGCCGGACTCCTCTTTATGAATGAACGTCTCAAAGGAGTCTATTCACTTTGCAATTCCGCCTTGGCTCATTTCTGTATGCCGCATTTCCCCTGTTCCTCCTGATCCAGGCAAACGCGGATAAAGCGGCCGCACAGGCCCCTCAACAAACACAAAGGAGGGATGCGATCTCTGGCATGGGTGTTTCCGTCGGAATCTTCGGACAACTGACCCAGGCGCGTACTCCAATAACCTCACTTCAAGACAGCAACGGTCTGTTTACGACGCAGAAGTCTCAAAGTGCCTCGCCGTCCGCAGGGGTACTGGGAACCTTCCACCAGCAGTTCACGCGATGGTTGGGCTACAACGTAAACGTCGGCTATACGCGTTTCACGGAAAACTATTCCTATGGAACCGCCTATATTCCATCGGCGCCTCCCTCAACTGCATCGAGCTCGAGTTTCACGCGCGGATCGATTGGGACCAATGTTGTTGAGACAACAGTTGCTATAGTGGCGCAAGGTCCACGGAGTCGGCACTTCACAACGTTCGCTCAATTCGGCGGCGGTGGTTTGTTCTTCGTACCTTTCACACACTCAGACGCGTACAACAGGCAGGTCCGGCCGACGATGGTCTTCGGCGTAGGAATGAACTACCGCCTCACAGATCATTTCGGTATCAGGGCCGAATATCGTGGACTCTTCTATAAGAGTCCCGATTTCGCGCCTACCCTAAATTCCGTTCCGGTCACAAGGCTGTTTACTGTGACCAATCAGCCTGTCTTCGGTTTGACCTACACCTTCGGCGGTCGACAGCCAATGCGGATGGCGCGTCTCGGCAAATAAAGCTGATCTCGGTCTCTATCCGGTTATAACCACCAACTGAAATAGGATACTCATGGAATTCGCATTTGGTTTTCGGTCTTCTCAACGCAGGTTTCGTATGTCATTTTTGACCTTTACTCCCATATCCATAATTTCCCTTCCGGGATCCGGCGATGTTCAGCCGACGGACTGGGCGAGCCAGCGAGAAACGTCGAATCTCCGGCGACGCGTGCTCAGAAGAGATCGGTACCGATGTCGTGGGTGCGATCGAGACGAGAGAGAGGTAACCGTCGCAGTTCACCTTGTCAATCCTGATGCCGAGGATGAACAAGATATGCTCACTTTGTGTAGACGATGCTTTGCAATCGTGGGCGAAACGAAGATAGCCGCTTCTCATACCCCTGAGTTTCTCCGCAAGCTTTGGACGGTCCTACATTCGCATGGTTCCAGGTGGGAGGTTAAGTGAACAGGAAAACATTCATCTTCGGTAAGTGGCCGAGTGGCCGGTCTTTCTTCGACAGATGCCCGCGAGTCAATCAGCTAAGTGGGTCGACGGTGGCCTTCCACAGTCTATTTGTTTGTGACATGGCTCATGGGGCGATTTCGAGAGACTCGTAAACCGTCGATTTTGACGCCGGTCGCAAAAAGGACCGCGCGTAAATACAGAGCACAGAGTTCAGAGCTCAATCAGAACGACAGGACGCCATCCGTGAGGGTGGCGTCTTTGTTTGGCGACCAGGGTACAAGCGGACCGTCGGGACGGCCAGCCGAGACAGTGAAACGAGGATGGCCGACACCACCCAGCGCGGCTGACCCCGCCAATTTTACCTTTTCGAGGCGTTGGGCAAAAATAGCCCAGGAGAGCTTAGTACCCCTTGACATTCGACAGGCGCCTGATTCATGCTCTTGTTGGGTATCGAGGGAAATGTGCCGCCATCTACTGATCTGCTTCAAGGAACGCTCGACCTGCTAATTCTGAGAACCCTAGATCTTGAGCCTATGCATGGATGGGGAATAGCTCAACGCATCCATCAGGTTTCCAAGGAAGCACTGCAAATCGGCCAGGGTTCACTCTATCCGGCGCTTCACCGCTTGGAATACAAAGGCTGGATTCAATCCGATTGGGGAACCTCTGAGAACAATCGAAAAGCTAAGTTTTACTCGTTGACGCAAACAGGAAAAAAGCAATTAAAAACTGAACTGCAAGATTGGGGCCGCATCTCCGTAGCGATAGGGCTGGTACTCAAGTAGAGGAGCTTCAATGTTTTACGAGTTGCTTACCCGCCTTCGTTACTTAGTGAGATCAAAGCCACGTCATGAAATAGACGAAGAGCTGCAGTTCCACTTGGAGCAGCAAACCGCGGCATATCGTGCCGCAGGGATGACACAGCAGGAATCGCGGCGACAAGCTGTCATTGCATTCGGCGGAACAGAGGCGATTAGAGAACAAACGTATGAGCAGAGGCCTGCTTATTTGTTCGATACCGCTATGCAGGACATCCGCTACAGCTTGCGTGGATTCGGTCGAAATCCGCTCTTTACCAGCGTAATGGTTCTCACCCTAATGCTAGGGATTGGTGCGACGACAGCTGTCTTCAGTGTGGTTGACCGGGTTCTTTTTCGCCCCCTGCCCTATGCGCATTCTGACCAGCTTGCCTCAGTGGGGCTAGTGCAAGCCCTGGAAACCCAAGAGTTCATGACCAGTGGGTTCTATTACGATTGGCGGGATGGCCAAAAAGCTTTTCAGTCTATGACTTCAGAAGAGGCAGCGACACACAAATGCGACCTTACTGAGGGGAGTCCTGAGCAATTGGATTGCGAATCTATCGAAGGTAACTTTCTTTCAACGCTGGGCGTAAAACCTTCAATAGGGAGGAACTTTCTTCCGGAAGAGACCCGCCCTGGGGGGCCGCGCGTAGCGATTATCTCCTATGCCTTTTGGCTAAATCACTATGGCTTGGACCCTGGCATATTGAGCAAACCAATCGATATTGACCAAAGCCGTGTCCAAGTGATCGGAGTTCTCCCACAAAATTTCGAAATGCCTCGACTGCAACCGGTTGAAGTCTTGTTTCCGATAACTGTGGATGAGGCTTCGGACCGAACCTCTAACGGGGGATTTGGGTCAGCACGACGTGTCTTCGGGAGGCTCAACCCTGGTGTATCTCTTGAACAGGCAAATGTAGACTTGCAGCCTCTCTTTCGGAAAACGCAAGCTCAACTTCCACCGACTATTCGGTACGATTTTCACCTCAA
Source organism: Edaphobacter aggregans DSM 19364 (assembly GCF_000745965.1). GTDB lineage: Bacteria > Acidobacteriota > Terriglobia > Terriglobales > Acidobacteriaceae > Edaphobacter > Edaphobacter aggregans. The sequence goes on from NZ_JQKI01000209.1 coordinate 3,371, forward strand.
GCTCCGTTCTCTTCGAGACGGACAAATGCAAGGGGTTAGGAAGATCGCTTGGGTACTCTTTGGTGCGGTTCTTACAGTATTGCTCATTGCATGCACTAATGTGGCTAGCCTTCTGATGGCTCGCGGCGCAGCGCGTCAACGCGAGCTGGCCGTCCGTTCTGCTTTAGGGGCAAGCCGAACACGGTTGATTCGTCAGGCCATTACCGAGTCTCTTCTCTTATCCGGAATGGGGGCAATCGCGGGATGCGCTCTGGCCGCAGGCCTGCTGCACATCTTTGTTGCACTCGCACCCGTTACAATTCCTTACCTCAGCCAAATTCATCTTGATTTACGCATAATCAGCTTCACTATCGTTCTATCCATACTGTGCGGCTTATTTTTTTCGATCTTTCCAGCGGTGCAGAAACCAGCAAATGGATCGCTGAATGGCCGCTCGTCGCTGAATGCTTCTCATGCCACTACTCGGAAGTGGCTCGTGATCACTCAAATTGCCGCGAGTATGGTTCTTCTTGCCGGAGCCACGTTGCTGTTTCGAAGCTTTCGCAACCTCGAGACCCAACATCTCGGCATGACGGTAGACAACTCCCTCACAGCCAATATCAATCTAGGAGAGCATTCGTACGCTTCATCCGCAAGCAAGGTGGACTTTTGTCAACGGCTAATGACTCGCCTGCGGTTTTTACCCGGCGTTTCGCTCGTTTCTATAAGCGATTCGATTCCGCCGGGAGCCGGTGTCTTCAGGGGACGATTTGATGAGATTGCCGTTGACGGACGCCCGCTCTCTGCTCCCGGGACTGGCGGCATAGTGGGGTCCCGGCGAGTTTCGCCCGATTACTTCCGGGCGTTCGATATTCCGATACTTCAAGGAAGAACCTTCCACGATCAAGATCAGAACTCAAGCGAGCACCCGATCATCATCAGTGAGCGTCTTGCAAAGCTTCTCTTTCCAAACAAAGATCCGCTGGGACAACGACTACGATTTGATCGTCTCCTTTTTTCTCAGTCATGGAGCACGGTAACGGGAGTTGCTGCCGATGTAAAGAATAGTGGTCTCACCTCAGAAGAGATTCCAGAGTATTACCGCCCTTGGAGCGGCGGGGGCACGTCTGTATTCGTTGTCAAAAGCTCCCTTCCTGCCGACCAAACGAGTCGTCTCATCCGTACACAGGTAGCAGCTCTCGATCCGACTGTGCCGGTCACGATCTCAACGGTAAGGCAGGCAGTCAGTAAGCTGGCTGACCAGCCCCGCTTTCAAGCTGTGCTCGTAGGGTTCTTCGCAGCAATTGGAGTCACACTATCTCTGATAGGTCTCTATGGTGTGATCTCGTTCTTGGTAGCACAGCGGACACAGGAAATCGGGGTGCGACTTGCGCTGGGAGCAAACAAGTCCACCATTCTAGGATTGGTTATGGGACAGAGTTTCAAGTTGATCGCGGTTGGCGTTGCAATTGGTTTAATTGTTGCTTTTGCCCTGACACGTGCCCTAGCAAGCCTGCTTTATGGAATCGGCTCTCATGACCCCATTACATTTGCATTCACAGCATTGGTGCTGGTGCTCGTTGGCCTGGGTGCGACCCTCATCCCCGCTCGTTCCGCAACTGAGATAAGCCCAGCGGTGGCTTTGCGATGCGAGTAGAACTTGACCAGTTGTCGCCTGTTCTCAATATGGAGATCTGATGTCTGCATACGAAAGTGACTTGTCGCAGCTCGTTTATGAGCTAAATAGCTCAACATCAGTAACCAAAGGAGAGAGAAATACATCTCTCGATGCGCTCCTGATATCTGCAAGCGAGCAGCATGCCTCTGACATCCTGTTGGTAGCAGGGTCGGCGGTCACATTCAGGGTTAACGGATCGTTGACCTCGGGTACGGCTCGAGTTTTATCTTCGGACGACCTGCGCAAAATGCTGCTCCCTTTGCTAACGAGCGATCAGGCAAAGGAGTTTGAAAGTAGTAGGTCCTTGGACTTTTGCTTCGCCCACAGACCGATTGGAAGATTTCGCATTAATCTTCACTATCAAAGAGGAACGCTCGCTGCCAGCATACGGCTGCTGCCTTCACAAGTTCCAACGATCGAATCTCTTCATCTTCCTCCAGTGCTGGAACGCCTCATGGAAAAACGACAAGGCCTGGTTCTACTGACCGGTCCTACTGGATGCGGCAAGACATCCACGATGGCGGCCTTTGTAGACCTAATCAATGCGCGCAGAAGAGACCACATCATCACGATTGAAGATCCGGTTGAGTATCAGCACACTAATCGCAAGTCAATCGTCGAACAGATCGAAGTGGGACACGACACGCCAAGCTTTGCTCTCGCCGTTCGAGCAGTTCTCCGCCAGAATCCTGATGTAATCCTTATAGGAGAGATGCGCGATCCTGAGACAATGGCGGCGGCGCTCACTGCTGCCGAGACAGGGCACTTGGTTCTCTCATCTCTTCACACAAACGATGCCGCCCAGACAATGTCTCGTCTGGTAGACAGTTTTCCGCCATCGAGCCAGTCACAGATACGTCAGCAGTTGTCCCTTGCCTTGCTCGCCGTAGTCGCGCAACAACTCGTTCCAGCTCTCGATCATGTGGGGTTGTATCCCGCTGTAGAGATCATGGTCGCCACGTTGGCGATTCGCAATCAGATCAGGACGGGCCAAGATCATCTTTTACGTTCACAGATTTCAACCGGACGTGGGGAAGGCATGATGACAATGGACCAGTCTCTAGCAGAACTCGTTCTCACACGTCGCATCTCTCGCGAGACAGCTCAGGCTCACTGCTACCACCCCGATGAGTTGCGCTCGTACCTGAATCATTCCGCTTAGCCCAGGCAACCTAAGTGCTTTGTTGGGGTAGACCGTATCCGTCAGGCAAAACCACATTGACAGTTACAGATTGCTAGCGGCCCATGCGGTGGGAGTGAGTTCTGGAAGTCTCATGTACATCCGGTGTTTCATCCGTGGGCCATCGTTCTGGGGTTGGTCTTGCTCGGCGTCTCTCTGAGGAAGAAGAGCAAAGCCTAGTTTCTAGAGGCTCTAGCCCGAATAATTCTTGAAGGTTGAAGAAGCGAAAGCTCCGGACATGTTGTCAAGACAGTGTTTAAATAAGCCAAAGAGGCCTATGCGTGTCAGACAATAGCACGACAGAGTGTTTGTTATTCCCTGAGATTTTTTCCAAGCCGGTCGTGGCGCAGTTCGATCAGCGGCAGGGCAGTTCCGATGGCGGCGCCATCCTGTTGAAGGCGGCCGAGCGAGGCTACGGCTTGATCGGCGGCTTGGCCGGGTGCCTGGAAGACAAGCGGCAAGCTGGGAAGATCGAACATTCGTTGCGCGAGTTGCTGGCGCAGCGTGTATTCTCGA
>NZ_JQKI01000210.1 GCF_000745965.1 Edaphobacter aggregans DSM 19364
CTTCCGCGCCACACCGATGATCGACCCGACTCCAAACTCATACTCCCGGCGAATCTGCTCGTATAACTCCACCTTGGCTCTCCAGTCCAACTCGCCCTCCGTCCCTCAGCGCCGCTGAGAAACAGGGTAGAGTCCGCTCTGCCCAGGGTGGGCCAACTTAAACCGCCAGAGTGAGCCAAATTAGAATGCCAAAATCAGTCGGCGTCACGAAGTGGTAGTCCTTGCCAGAGAGTTCGCCGCGTCGCGGTACTCTGGTGGTCACGGTGATGCCCTTGGTGAGCAAGGGCATGCGCTGAACAAGGGCTTGCGTCAGAGTGGTCTTGCCGGAGCCAGAAGGCCCGGCAATCAAGAATACGGTACGAGACAAAGGGCCTCCTTCCGACATAGCGGTAGTTGTGGACCGCGCAAATAATAATGGCCACCCCTTTGGGTGGCCGCTCGGTCAGTTTATAGATGAAATTTCGGTATATAGGGTGATGATCGGGTTATAGGGGTGGTACGCGGGAATCCTCCGCAGAGGAAACCCGTTCGCCCCCGTACCGGAGGCTAATCAAACTGGGAAGAGTCTACCATAGCCGGTGCTCCTTGGATGGAACGCGGTGTTAGACGCGGACTAGCCTTGTGTCGTACTGGAATGGTTCTGTACGGACTATCTTGATCCGCTGAAAGTCTGGGTGAACTGGATTGATCAGCCAGTTGTTTTCGACTGTCGCAAGAACTGAAGGGACAATCATGACAGCGGCCTTCGACTCTTTGACGAACTCGCTCCCAAGATCCTTGAGCGTAGTGGGTGCCGGATAGGTGCGCCAGTCCAATGGGAGGTCTTCCGCCCTGAACTGAACGCGACTTATGTCATCGGGTATCTCAGCCTGGGCGAGCACAAGGTCCGTTGGTAGCCTGTCTGGGTCGAGGTGAGCCAAATACTCGAGCATGGCCAGTGAGAGATGTTCCGCTGTATAGACCATTCGTGTTCCAGGATGAGACCACCGTCCGCCATAGCGGTAGCTTCCTTCCCCATCGAATGGCATATCAGCAAAAGGTTGTCGTAGCAGTCGATAGACGAGTGTCAACTCACACCACCGTACCCTATCCTGCCGAGTACGTTCTCGACCTCGCGAGCCCCTAGTTCGGTGTCGATGACTGCCAGCGGTGCCACCCCGCCAAGAACATGATTGGGACGCCTAAGCCATTGAATTGCCCTCTCGTGATCGCCTAGAAAATACTCAGCCAACACTACGATCCGAGCTAGCCTATACAGTCGATCCGACTCATATCGAGCCAAGCGACCTTCGTGCTTGCGGCGTTGCAAGCTGCGGATGCTGAGGTCGAGACTGGATGCGATCTCCTGCATGGACAGTCCTGATGATTCGAGGAAGCGCTCTACAGCGGAATGGGGAAAACCGGCACGGATTGCCGTACTCATCTCCTCGTTGGTGCGAACAGTTCGACCAAAGGAAGACTCCCCGCCAAGTTCATCAACGATGCCTGTCAGCTCGTTTACCATTATGTCGTCCATTATACCGCCAAGTGTCGTATTTGGTCGGCTTGCTATTATTCTCTTTTATTTCAATAGCTTGCGGAGCAAAGATTATGTTTCGCGGACGCCCATCCTTGGATCTTTGTCGTAACGCATCGTAACGAACTTCGTGTGACGCAGACGGCTGGCTGACGTCCATTCGAGAAATTCGATGTGGGCGACCGCCTTCGGCTTTAGCCAGACGATCTTTTTCATGACTTCAACTGTGATCCCTTCGCCCCACGGTCCACGGCCACGGTCTGGAAGATCACAGAATGTCACGCATCAACAAGTGCAGCAGGCTACGTCTAAGTCGGCGATTTCCACCGTATCCTTTTGGACGCTCGCGTCCCCGCTGATACGGTTGTAATTGAGATGGAATGGGGAGCTCGATGAAAGCGAACACGACAGAAGAGCTTGCGGCTGAATTGGGTGTTGATTGGCGATTCTTGGCTGTTGGACGAGAGAAAGCAGCAAAGGAGCTGATTCGGTTATTAGAGGCGTGTCGATCGCTAGTCGTTCCTGACACAAGCTTGGTAGTGTTCGGCTCTCTTGCGCGAGGTGAGTTCACAGACTCAAGTGACATCGATTGGACGCTCCTGATCGATGGAATTACGATTCCTGAACACGCGGAGGTAGCGCGACAGATAGGCGTAGCGCTTGATTCATTACAGTCCAAGCCGCCGGGACGAACCGGGACATTTGGAAACATAGCTTCGAGCCACAATCTAATTCACTTCATAGGCGGCGAAGACGATACGAATGGCAACACAACTCGGCGTTCACTGCTCCTATTGGAGGCTCAGGCTATCGGAGACCCCATTGTCTTCAATAGGGTCCGAAACAATATCCTCAAGAGATATTTAGAGGAAGATCTTGGTCTATGGAGAAATTCCACCAAAACTAAGATTCCGCACTTTCTTCTCAACGACTTCGCCAGATATTGGCGCACGATGGCGGTCGATTTCGCAGATAAGCAGCATGACCGCTCTCATGAGGGCTTCGCTCTGCGTAATATCAAATTGCGATTGTCTCGTAAGTTGCTGTACATTTCCGGCCTGCTAGCGTGCTTCCGGTGCCAGCTCGATTTTCCAGATGAGGCCGAGCGCCTCGCATTCTTTCAGTGCGACAACGCGGTGGCGGTTGCTGCCTTTATCGGTAACTTCTTAGACAAAACGCCATTGGACCTTACGGCTGAGACGTTGTCGAGATTTGTAGATAAGCCGCAGGCAATCGAAGCACTATTTAGCGCCTACGACTCCTTCTTAGCCGTACTCGGTGACTCCGCCCAACGGAAACATCTCGAGGATCTCACTCCCGAGCAGTTCGAGGTCGATCCAATCTATAAGGAAGCACGCGCAATTTCCCATAGGTTTGCCGAAGCGGTTCAGGAGATTTTTTTAACTGCAGATAACCCGATCGGTCAGCTTACGATCAGATACGGAGTTTTCTAATGAGCACACTTGGATATTCGACCGGTGCAATTGCGTTAGGAGATTTCAGTCACGCGCTCACACTCCTGTCTGCCTATAACTTCAATGCAGTCGAGCTATCGGCCCTTCGTATCGGCGAAATGGAGCCGCTGATTGACGCTTTGCCTACCCTGAGTTTGACGCAATATAGCTATATATCTTTTCATGCGCCCAGCTCCTTCACCGAACAAGAAGAGCCGCTCCTCATTAGACTTCTTCAGCGGCTCCCACAGAATTGGCCAATTGTTCTGCATCCTGACGCCATTCACGACGTGTCATCTTGGCGATCTTTAGCACCGCGATTGGCGATTGAGAATATGGACAAGCGGAAAGGAATGGGCCGATCGGCCGCAGAGCTCGTTCGGTTTTTCGACTTGCTGCCTGGCGCAAGGATGTGTCTCGACCTAGGCCACGCTCGACAAGTCGACTCATCTATGGTCGGGGCATATCAGTTGCTGAGAGCGTTTGGCGACCGCATTGTGCAACTTCACGTGAGTGAAGTTGATACCTCCAATCAGCACGACATAATCTCCAGAGCGGCGGAGCTAGCTTTTTCCCAAGTGCGACGCTTTATCCCTCACGATGCAGCAATCATTCTTGAGAGTAGAGTCGCGGAGTCGCAAATCCAATCTGAAGCTGACAAAGTCCACAATATACTTAGCGATCCTACCGAGGAACGGTCAGTCAGCCATGCTCGCTTACGCCTAAGCAACTGAATGGATGTCCGCAGAACGTGTTCCGTCCGTTCTGACATGCAAGTCGCTTCAGGGCTTGATTCTTTGGCCGTCTGCGCTTTCGAGGTCGAGGGAAGGGAAGTAACGTTGCTGGTTTCGTTCGTGGTGGCGATGGTGCTCATTGGGTGAATCCTCCGTTTTTGAATGGCCTTGCTGTGTTTGCTAACAAACACGCCTTGGCCCTGGCCCACGCCAAGCAGGGGAGGCAAGTGCAAGGACAGGGGTATCTCCCACCCTTGGAGAGGAGCGGTAGTGGAACGGAAAGGGCGGCCGAAGGCGGGTCTGCACAAGCGCAGCGCGGAAGACTGGGGACACTCCTTGTCGCGCGCCAGGGACGGAGTTCCTCACGAAGGCTTGGTTACTTTGCTTTGCGCGGAGCGCATGAATATTTGCATTTGGGGAGGGCGTTGCGGGAAGGAACGGACCGCAGAGGAGGGTGTCGGAAGACGGCAGCTCATCGCCGGCTGGAGGCAGGGAGGAAACATCCTTCCCTCTATTTGGCGCCTAATCACTCTTGCTCTTACTCAGAGGCTCTCGAAGAGGATTGTTTCTCTCGCGAAGACAGTGGCACTAGGATCGACACACGTCTTTTGAGGATTGCGCGTGACATACTGAACCCTTCGTTGCCTAGCTCTCGCGAAGAGTATCAGGTCCTTGGGCGGAAGCAGCCAACTAGTGAAAGATCATGGTTTGCTTCTCAATTGCTTCTCCTCCAGGTCTCCTAGGAATCTGATGGAAGCGGAAACGCTAGCGAAGATGAAACGGGCCTCGCTACGGCTGAGCAAAGCATCGTTGTCGTGAGCAAGTGTTTGGTTGTTGCGTACATGATTAAATTCGTCCAAAATGCGAGCTGATGACTTCAGAATTTCTGAGGCCATTTTGGAATCGAGTACGTTTCTGTCGCGCAGATCATTGGCATACTCACCCAAGAGTGAGTTTGCCGTCGTTTTCTGATCTGGTGTTCGCTTGAAATGACGGCTATAAATTGCTCGGATGAATTTGACTGCGAAGGTATGCAGTCTGTCCAGAGCGACTTCCGGTCTATCGCTGTCGATCGCTGCTCGGAGTTCCTTCGCGAGCACTTCAAAGTCCTGCTCGTTGGTGTTTGGTGTGAGAGCAGCAGCGTCCTCAATTTGTGCCCCTTGGCGGAGTCGGTCTGCGACGGCGCGAGCGCGTTGCCGAGTTGCTTCGTCTACTGGTCGATAGCTGTTTTCCTCAAGTGTGCTTTCCAATTCGAAGAGAGCCGCGAGCAGCTTGCCGGCTATGTAGTTAGGCTGGGTGTTAAAGATGTGGCGCAGGCGTTTCGCCTTCGATCCACCGTTGGCGTCCATCCCGTGCGCGTAGGGATCGATCCCGACCGCATCAAGGACAAACTCGCCAAATGTGCGGTCACTGAAATTAAGCACATAGCCGTCACCCATCCGAAGAACCTTTTCGATGCTCTGCTTCTCGACAATGGAAAAATCGGCCATGATCTTCGTCTCAGTCCTTGTACTTCTGAGGTATACACTCAGCAACGCTCAGGCGGAAAGCCGCCGTGATTTGAGCAGTTGACCATTGATCCATTGCTACGCCCGGTGTGCGGGCGCTTCTCAGCTGCCTTCACCATGAAGGCTATCCAGCAAATCCACAACTTTTGGGATTGATGAACAGGGGGCGCGATGAAGACCCATCGATCTACATTGCGCACAAGGTTTCACGGTGACCGAATTGCTCACAGTCGCACCAACCCTTGTCACTCGCGCAGCGACATTGCCACCTTCAAGAATGTGTTCTTCTTCCGTCATAGACTCGTGTGTCTTTGGGGTATAGCCCAACCCTACGTCCGACACGGGGCGAAATAATGTCGCAATAGAGTTTATTTCTGAGTTATTGTACAGGTAATGACGAAGGTCAAAGAGTCTATTCGGACACCTCGGCCGGCTCGAACGCGCAAGCGGTCCAAAGGCCAACAGGTCGGCTACCTGCGCGTCAGCTCCCTGGATCAAAACGAGGTCCGCCAGCTCGAAGGGCTGGCCCTGGACAAAAGATTTACTGACAAAGCCTCCGGCAAGGATGCAAAGCGTCCCCAACTGGAGGCCATGCAGAGCTTCGTCCGCGAAGGCGACACAGTGTTTTGTCACTCGATGGACCGGCTGGCCCGCAACCTTGATGACTTGCGGAGAATAGTGCTGGGTCTGACGGAGCGGGGTGTGCATATCGTCTTTGTGAAGGAAAACTTGACCTTCACCGGCGAGGATTCGCCCATGTCGAATCTGTTGCTGAGTGTCATGGGAGCGTTTGCTCAGTTCGAGAGAGAGCTAATCCGCGAGCGCCAGCGAGAGGGAATTGCGATTGCAAAAAGGGAAGGGAAGTACACCGGCAGAAAGCCATCGTTGTCAGCGACTCGCGCGGCCGAGTTGCGCCGGCGAGTCGCTGATGGTGACTCGAAGGCTGCGCTTGCTCGTGAGTTCGGCATCAGCCGGGATACGCTATATCGGTATGTTCCGGTCAAAAAGCGCCGCGCTGGCAAGCTTGGAAAATGAATCGTATGCAGGGAATCGGAGGAGGGAATCGATGAGCGAATCGGAGATGCAAGCCGAGTTGGAGCGCCTACGGGCTGAGAATGCCCAGCTCAAGAGCAAAGATAAGGGTGGCCTCACTCTGAAGGTGAGCGAGAAAGGCGGGGTATCTCTGTACGGCATGGGCCGGTTTCCGGTCACGCTCTACAAAGAACAGTGGCTCCGCATCCTGGCGAGTGCGCCGGAGATCGAGGCGTTCATCCGCGAAAACGACTCCAAGCTGAAAACGAAGGAGTAGGGCTTTGAAGAAGGGGATCCAGACCGCAATTTGCTGTCCCTGCGGGAACGAGAAGATCCTCGCCCTGGGCCTCTGCGCGACCTGCTACACGCTGAAACGGCAGGATGCCGAGTATTTCGGGGGCCTGCGAGAGCAGGTCTTAGAGCGCGATAGATATGCTTGTAGGGTGTGCGGTGACCCCGATCCTGGG
>NZ_JQKI01000211.1 GCF_000745965.1 Edaphobacter aggregans DSM 19364
GTCATTGAGCAGGGGCGCAACAAACGTAGAATGGAATGTGCTGGCGGTAAACCGCAGGCAGGAGAGTGTCACGTGGCATCTGGAACAGTAAAGTGGTTTAACGACGCAAAAGGTTTTGGCTTTATCACCCCGGACGACGGCGGCGAAGACCTTTTCGCCCACTACTCCGCAATCGCGTCAAGCGGTTTCAAGTCACTTCAGGAAGGGCAGAAAGTGACCTTCGAAGTGACCCAGGGGCCGAAGGGCAAGCAGGCTTCGAACATTCAGGCCGCTTAAGCTTCGTTCCGAACAATGGCTGTAACGCCTGAAGGGTTACAGCCATGTCCATTCCGCACTCCCTTATCAGGATGGCCCAAGATCACCTCGCCGGTCATGCGAAGTGACGTCATCGAGTTCCCTCGAACGGTGTTGTCGGCGACTTCGACCCCTTCGGGAAGCCAAACGCCCCCGAAGTTTCCGAAAACCCGACTTTATCGTTACCAAACAACCCAACTTTGCATTTGTAGAGGGAGGGACGTCCTTCTCAAGCGGCCTTGCCAATGCAATGTAATGCCCGGCGTGTAGCCGCCGAAGGAGATGCATCACGGCGACCCACTGTTCAACGAGTCGCCATCGCTTCCCGCTTTGTCGTTAGCCTCAGACAAAGAAAAGAGGATTGGCACAGATAGTGCCAATCTTTGTCATTGCGACGTTGGAGGGGTTATGGGATTGTGATCAGCCCCTTGACCGTAAGCGTGCTTCCATCATCTCTGCTGAGAATCAGGTCGTGCGCCCCGCTGTTCAGCGCCGGCAGCGATACGGTAAGCGTATTCTCGTCCACCAGAGTTGTATTACGGGGGTGGAGTCCACACTGACCGTGGTGGTGCTGTCGAAGCCGCTGCCGCGCAGCTGGATAGTCCCCCCTGAAACAGGCTGAGCCGAACCCAGGTGTCCCACTGAAAGCGGCGCCTGACCCATGTCCACTACGGTCAGACCGGCATCGGTGAGTAGGAAGATTTTCCTGCCGCCCTCGTCTATAGCCATAGGATCGGCGACACTCTGTACCGTTTGCGTCTCGATCATGGTCCTGGCCTTTTGCAGCAGTTCGTAACAGTCCTGGCTCAAATGACGAACGTGAAGCCGGTATTGTCTAAAAATTCCTTTGACAAAGCCGTGCGCGAAACGTGAAGATACCGGCGCGCAGTTAAGACCAGTTCACCAAAAGGAGCACTCCCCATGACAGCGAGCGTCGGTATATGCATTCACCGTGACCGCAACAGCACTGACAAAATGCTCAATTCGTTCAAGGGCGTAAGACGGATGATCTTCGCCCTGTTGCTCGCAACCGTTTTGGTTCCTTCCTTCGCAGTAAATGCGTTCGGAATTACTAATGGCCAGCCAGATGGGACAGAACATCCGTACGTTGGCCTTGCTGACAATGGTCAGTTCGCCTGCTCAGGCACCCTGCTCTCGCCAACCATCTTCCTGACTGCCGCTCATTGTTTTGACCCGGGTGATCGCGTACAAATCACCTTTGACCCAAACGGCTTCTTCAATACAGAGCGGCTTTCGTTCTTCGGAACCTTTCACCCGGATCCAAACTTCTGCATTGGCTGCGAAGGTGGCCTCCCAGGTTTCGACACCCACGATGTCGCCATTGTTGTGATGGAATCTCCCGTCCCGACGAGCGTCGTCAGTACATATGGGCAGTTGCCGATGCAAGGGCTAGTGGACACGCTCGCAATGAAGACGGAGATCACGATCGTCGGTTACGGCGTGCAGAATTTCATAAGAGGTGGCGGACCGCCACAGCCAGGCGCCGTTTTCACCCGGTTCTTTGCGCCGAGCCTCTTAATCCAGAGCAATGACGTGATTCACGATGAATTTATCAAGCTCACAGCGAATCCAGCACAAGGGAAGGGTGGCACGTGTTTTGGCGACTCTGGTGGACCCAATCTTCTCGGAGGAACCAACATCGTTCTTGCAGTGAATTCGTTCTTGACCAATGGCAATTGCGCAGGAGTAACTTACTCATTTCGCATTGACACGCCGGAAGCCCTTGCCTTTATTCACCAATTCATTTAGTTCATTCGTTTCACGAAATCAGGGCCCCCGAATGCGGCGCCATAATGTAGCCGTTTCGTATGGGCAAACCCCATCACTTTGAGCTAGAGAGGTCTTTCGTGAAGAAAGAGAAAGGGACGAGGCCCCAGCGCATGGAGACCAACTCGCGCTCGCGGGTGTCGCGGCTGGCGCGGATGATGGGCTGCATGCTGGTGGGCGCGACATTGTAGTCCCACGGCGGCAGCACGAAGTCATCGACCTTGGTGGCGTAGAAGGCCTCGGCGATCTTCTGCTTGTCTGGCTTCATCTCAACCCTCACCGTGACTTAGATTCACTTTTTCAACTTGGCGTACTGCTCCTCGGTGAGGTTGAGCCAGATGGAGCCGCGGCCATTTTCGAGCGCGTATTCGAGCGCCTGGCGGTCTTCGAGTTTGCGCTCTGCAGCGAAGCGGTCGAAGAGCTCGCGGATCTTCGCGGCGTCGCGGAAGGTGAGCCTGCGCGGCAGCGGTGACTTGAGGTCGGCCTCGAGGAATTGGATGTGCCAGCTGTCGCGCAGCATGAAGTACAGGTAGACGCGGCGCGTCGGAGGCCGGCAACGTGTGCAATATCGCTCGCAGCCTGGGTGCGGAGGCGAAAGAGACACTTTGCAGCTGCAGCAGATCTGCCCGCTCAATCGCATCCTTGCCGTCGATCCGCGTTCTCCGCCCATGACCTAGACAGCATAGGCAAAGAAAAGACGAAACTGCTGCGGACTAGTTGTGGATGGATTTTGGGGCACAAGAGGTTGTGGTTTAGGAGCCTACTGATTGGGATTGGAGGTTTTGAACGGCTAATCCATCGGCTCCCGGTACCGCAATCGCTTCATCCCGCCGGCGTCGATGTCAGCTTTGATATCCTCAATTTCGGAGTCGGTTTCTATCGTGATAGCGAGCAATATCTGCACTGCGTCAGACCAACAAGGAAGAGTCCAGGGAGTACCAGAGCTGTCGACGATGACGTAGCTCCCTTCCCGGGGAGAACGAAGAACGCTAATAGCGTCGCTTTTCATTTGAGGCCTTCCGGATGCCGGAAGTTTACAACAAACACACTACTATTTCTTCCCGAGAGCTTTGCGGATGTTTGCGGCCATCACTCCGTGAGTGTGGACCAGTTGGCGGAGCCCACGGGATCTCCAACGGTGCCGACCTGCTCAGTTCGTCTCGCACGCAACGAGGAACAACGCTTCCGCCACGGCGCGCTTCGCCTTGAACCCAGACCGTCTGGCCACACCAGGGATGCCAGCGGTAGGTCACTTCTCGGGCGTAGGTTTTATGGGTGTCTTGTACCCCAGTTATACAATCACGAGCGTCCGCACGAAGGCCTGAACAATAAGACGCCTGGCAGTATCTATCAGCCTAGTTCCATGATGCTGCCGCGTGCCTTGATCGGCTATGTCTACCCTACAGGGTTTGTAATTCGCAGAGTGAATAACAGCGGAGACATCAGTTGGCACAAGGGCAGAGTGTTCGTCAGCCAAGTCTTACGCTTTGAAGATCTCGGCTTTGAACTTGTTGCGGAAGACTTCTACAAGGTTTTCTTTCGTGATGTAGAGATTGGAGAGTTCGACACAGAAGCCCTCCGGTTTAGACCTGTACAGGCTTTGCCTTGCTTTCCGGCGAAATGACCACTTGGGAAATAGGCCTGCGACTCGACGCTGTACAGTGGCTTTGTCATGAAAAAGTTCATTAACCGTCCCGAAGATGTCGTGGAAGAAATGATGCAAGGGCTGGCCGTGCTTCACCCAAGCTCGGCTCGTTTGTTGGGACACAAAGTGATGGTCCGTGCAGATGCGGAGCAAGCCCATGTCCAACAGGTCGCGGTAATCGCCGGCGGAGGCAGCGGGCATGAACCAGCGCACGCGGGCTACATTGGTGTTGGTATGCTGAGCGCTGCTGTGGTCGGAGAAGTCTTCACTTCGCCAAGCAGTGACTCGGTCTTCGCCGCGATCAAGGCGGTTTCGAAAGAGCCCGGTGCGCTTCTAGTGGTAAAGAACTATACCGGCGACCGGCTGAACTTTGGTCTGGCGGCGGAGATGGCGCGTGCTGAAGGTATTTCGGTCGAAATGGTGATCGTGGATGATGACGTTGCCCTGAAAGGAACGGGGCAGGCTACCGGTGCGCGCGGTCTCGCCGGCACTATTTTCATTCACAAACTGGTGGGGGCTGCCGCGGCTGAAGGCAAGAGCCTGGCCGATATAGCAGTAATGGGAAGAGCTGCAGTCGAGTCCCTGGCGACCATGGGCGTTTCGTTTTCTGCCGGAACTTCGCCTGCAGTCGGAAGACCCAGCTTTGAGCTCGGCGAGCATGAGATGGAGCTTGGCCTCGGTATTCACGGGGAACCCGGCGTGAAGCGGATGCGACTGCAGACTGCGGACGAGCTGACCGAGACGTTGCTGGCCGAAGTTCTGAAGTACGGAAGGTTCGGCGACGAGAAGCGCGTGGCAGTGATGGTGAACAATCTTGGCGCAAGTACGGAGATGGAGCTAGCGATTGTGGCCCGCCATGCGATGCGTTTTCTCGAAAGCAAGGGATTTACGGTGGAGCGGATGTATGCCGGAACATTTCTCTCCTCACTTGATATGGCGGGGATCTCAATCACCATTCTCGGTGTCAACGATGAGTGGCTGCGCTGGCTTGATGCCGTGACTACGGCTCCCGCATGGCCCAACGCGCTGAAACAACGCCCGGGCCAACCACAAGCGCAGATCGCAGGGGAGGTCAGCACGATAGTGAGCTCGCCGACTGGTGGGGGAGCGCAATCGGAGTCAGGCAGAAAAACAAAGCAGGCCATCGAGGCCGCGTGCAAGGCGCTGCTAGGCGCAGAAGGTGAGCTTACCGAGATGGACCGCGTTACAGGCGACGGCGACCTGGGCACCAGCATGGAGCGCGCGGCCAAGGCCGTGCAAGGTGCGGTAGGTTCGTATCCTTTGGAGGATGTTCCCGCTACGTTTAGAGCGATCGGTCATACCCTACGGCGCGAGTTGGGTGGATCATCAGGGCCGCTCTACGGGGTGCTTTTTCTGCGTTGCGGCAGCGTCCTGGAGAAATCGGGCGCAACGGGATTGGCGCAGTGGGCCGAAGCGCTCGGTCAAGGCTGCCGCGCCATCAGTGAATTGGGTGGCGCGAAGCCTGGCGATCGTACCATGCTGGATGCGCTCGATCCATTCGTGAAGGCTTTGAAGAAGGGGGTCGGCGGGAAGGCGTCGCGCGAGGCGATCATGGCCGCGGTTGAAGCGGCGGAACGCGGCGCCGAAGCGACGGCCCGAATGAGACCCCGTCTGGGGCGGTCGAGTTATCTTGGAGATCGGGTGGTCGGCTGTCCCGATCCAGGAGCGAAGGCGGTCGCCGTCTGGCTGCGTGCAGCCTCCGAGGCGCTCTTTGCACGCTAAGCCCTCAAGTCTAATCTTGGCAGGAATTCTTCGATGGAGGATACGCTGGGCAGCGAATAGCTCGAAGTTGCCGAAATGCCGACTTTCGAGGAACTTGCATTCTCGCGCGAATCCGTTTGAGCTTAGACACGAGCCTGTTAGTCTTTTCCACATGGATCTAACAACAATCCTCAGCCAAATAGATGCTCAGATTGCCGCTCTTCAACAGGCAAAGGCGCTCCTGACCAGTGCCTCCACATCCAGAAAAGTAGGCCGTCCTGCGAAAGCCGCTTCGCCTATTGTCAAGCGGACAAGGAAGCCTCTCAGTGCTGAGGCCAAGGCACGTATCGCAGCTGCACAGAAAAAGCGTTGGGCGAAGGCGAAGAAGGCTGGTCCAGCGAAGGCTGCGTCCGCGAAGACTGCCTGAGGTGTCAGTCCTGCCGCTCGGAACTCATGCAAAAACGATGAGGCATTGTTCCCTTAAAACGGTTTTGGGAAGTTGCCGATAACGAGACTTTGCGGGAGCTACCTATACTGTGGGCGAGACGTAGCGAGCGGTAGAACTCATTACCACGCATCGTCGGGCTGTAGCTTAGTGAGACATCCACCAGGAAGCCTCGGTGGTTCGACCGGAGACCAAATTGGGGAGCAGGGTCATACGCATTTAGCAATAAATTTAGCTCTCCGTCCTTATCAGATATCTGTTTTCCCGCAGATGTCGATGGAGGTTGGCCAAAAGGAAGAGGTATTGATCAAAGCCCGTCGCCATCAGTTTCATCACCCTTGCTCTCTTTCCCACTGCCGCCATGAGATAGCATTCTCTGCCCATGATTGAATAAAACTCAATGTTGTGCCGGTCCTTGTTTTGGCTTTGAAAGAATCCGGCGTAGAGAAGGATGTGCGCGCCGGCTGACTCCATCCAGAGAGGGTTCTTCGCGCGAGTCAGCTGCCTCATCATGAGTTCAGCGATCTGGGTCAGATCTGCGAACTGCCGGAAATCCAGATCGCTCGGGCTGTAATCAGGAGAAAGGATTTCCATCCGATCTACTGACTGCAGGCAAAAGTGACCAAGCACGCTTGCAAGATAGACGCCTGTAGAGTCGCAAATCTGGGACCACCGCTTACTTCCTATCTCTTCGTGGAGATGTGAGGCCCAGAAGTTAAGAGCTCGTTCTTCCGTGACTCCATACAGCTCCTCAAAATGGTGAGCAGATGGCATACC
>NZ_JQKI01000212.1 GCF_000745965.1 Edaphobacter aggregans DSM 19364
TAAGGAAAAGCACTATCTGCGTGCTATGGCGGAGCTCGGTCCTGGACCTCATCGCTCAGGTGATATCGCCATAATCCTCAAGAAGCCCACAAACTCCTTAGGACCCCTTCGGGCGAGTTTGATAATCAAAGGTATGATCTGGAGTCCAAATCACGGCGATACGGCCTTCACGGTGCCCCTCTTCGACGAGTTCATGAAGAGGATTATGCCCGGAACTGATTGGCAAGCTCCGTAGAGCAACTACGGCTAGGCTAGGTTCTTAAGAACTAGCCAGCGAGGAACGGCGGACCATACATTTGAGAAAGTTCAAAACTGAAGTTGCCGATAAGCTGACTTTCAGGCATTTCGGTATTACTTCCGGTTAGCCGGTAATACACCCACAATTGAACTTTGAAGACCATGGGAATTCCGTTTGGGAGCTGAGGTGGGAAGACGAGTCCGCGGATTCGATGGATTCGATTTCAATGAGTCGCTTGTGCAAGTCGCAGGCGGCCGTCGGTGGTGCGGTCAACGAAATATCGAGTCGTCTGATCGTCTTCGATTATCGCAATACCCGACCTCGTGTACGCCAGTAAGCGGTTCCCAGATGCGACGAATCCATTCACGTCGTCCGGCAAGTCATATTTGCGTACAGCGTGCGTCTTGCGGTGTTGGCGAGTCGCCCCATTCGCCAGCATGAAGAATACTAATCCAGACCGCATCGGGTTCTACACGGATGGCCGAAATGGCGCAATCGACCACTTCGGGCGGAGTGAACAGGTAATACTGACGATCGGCCGTATCAAAGTAGCCGAAGCCACCAAACCCGGAGTTTCCTTCCCCGTCGTAAAATGTTTTGAAGATCCTTCTCATCTCATTTATCGGCAACTACGGAAACGTTACTCAGTTCTCTTTGGATAGCCAATCAAATAAGTAATCGGTACAAAGCCATTCCTCTTCGTTCCCGCTTGCCAGTGATAGTCCTTCACTCGTAACCGCTTTGACATCTGGAATAGCTCATCCTTCGAGTAAGCACGTAGGCATGACATGAGGCCGTCAAACCAGAGCATAAACGGAACAAGTGGTATGACATAGGTCCAGATAATTCGTGGCCAGCGGAAAGGCCGAATCGCTGGCGTAATAAGCAGAGCGACCATGGGAAGAAAGCAGATCGCGAGCATGACTCTCATATCTCTCTTTGCGCCCTCAAAGATAGCAATTCCCTGGCGATGCGTTGCTGCATCACAGAGTATTCTTCGCGCATCGTTGGGTGAAAAATGATGAAACGAGGAAAATATGGTTCGGAATCCGCTGAAGTGCGCAGGCACCTCTAGCGCCGAGACAGGCTGTGCGTAAAAGTTCACATACTTACATTCAGAACTGGCCCGCTCAAACCCTTCGGTATTGGGGTGAAGATCGGTTAGCAGGACGGTTATCTTGTAAGCCTGTTCCTCCTCGAAATTGCGCGCCAATTGCAACCAAGGTCCGCCTGCACCGGAGCAAAGGTCGATCACGTGATTTGTTCCAGATTCTTCTAATGCCTGACGAAGCAGCGGAACGATTGGCCGATAGGAGTCGAACATCATCCAGATGGCCTGGAGCGCATCAGTGAATAGATTCCGCAAAATAGCGGGGCACCAACGATGATCGTGGATCTCGAAAAGCTCAAAGCGGCGCATATCAAAGAGTACGGTGTTGAAATTCCCTAATTATCTACTCTATTGCGCTATTCTGTCCGACCTTCGACTAGAACTGCCGCCCTCAGCCTTCCCCAGCAGGTGAGTAGCGGCACGTTCAGCCGAAGATCCGCCGCAGCGATGCCATGTCTCGCGACTCTCCCTTAACAGGCGAATGATAAGGAGACACTACACCGGACAGGCGTGGATCTTCCGAGGTGGGACCGTTGTCGACGATGGCCTCGGCCATAGATGGAGCGGCCGACGACCTCACTCGTCGTTCGGTTCAGTCCGAAACGCCTGAGTAGGCTCTGCGGTAGGTCGACTGCATACTTTGCGCGCGTCACGGCAACATAGAGGAGTCGCAGCTCCGCCGCGACGGATTCCTGGTGATCGGAACGTGTCGATGGTGGACGCGCGGAGAGGAAATCGGGATCGATTTCGACGTACCCCCACTCTCTGCCTTTCGCTTTATGTGTCGTTGAGCAGATGATCCGGGCATCCCCCTCGTTGGGAACACAACCCGCGATCGCCCTGAGCATCGTTTCTTCCCCGTACTCCTGGACGAGGTTGACCAGACCACGGAGGTATTCCCCCTCGGTGCGGGTGCTGAATGACATAACGTCCTTCCAAGTAGCGAAGCCCAGTAATTCAGGCGATTGTCCCGCTTGTCCCTGTTTGACGCGACGGACATCGGTCAACAACATCTCCAGACCACTGGCTCCGCCAAGAACATGACAAGGCATCCTGCAGGAGAGGCACTTCAGAACATTCCGATGACGCCGGCGTTGGTGCGGGACAGAATGACCTGAGGATGGACCACAGCGAGATGGGACTGGATCGCTTCCAATCCTCGCACCGGATGCTTCGCTCCGAGTGAGCGAAGAATTGCAGTTGCAGCGGTGGCAATTGCGGGGCCGAACCGGTACGACTGGGAAAGGAGAACATGGTGAGGTGTCGATACCTGGGCCATCGCGTTCACCGCTCCCCGCCATTCATAGATCTGTTGATAGGGGTCTCCGACATACACGACAGGACAGTCCATCCGCTTCAGGACGCTGCTCTTCGAAATGTGGGTCGTCCCTGAACCAAAAACCAGCCACTTCGACGTGAGGATACTGAAGATTCCCAGTGTGTCGCTGTCGAGGATACATTTCCACGCCATGCGGCGGGGTGATGGTGCGATGCTGATCGACCAGGAAACTAGCTGCGGTGATCAGGCAAAGCAACCGATGACGGGTATCATCCACACACGCAGATTCAGTTTTTCACATGTCGAGAGTCGAGGCGCACAACTTCACAACATTCATGGGTCAAGATCGTCGTGCAAGAATGGCGCATACCTTAGAAGTGAAAGATCATATCCGATGCGAACGTAAACTGATTCGTCCGCGTCCCCTTGTCATAGGCCCTGCGATCCCAGGCATGATCGAACCGTATCTCCGGCCTTATCTGTACCGTAGACCCAACCCAGTGGCTCAGCATCAGCGTGGCCTCGCTGTACTTCGTCGCATACCCCGTCCGCTGGCCCTTCTTGTCATTCAAGAAATCACTACGAAACGACACGAAGTCGTGCGGCGAAAGCTGTTTGTTGATGTAGTTCACCATCGCCCACTCCGGCGCCAGACATGTCTGCAGGCCTGCCCTGCAATTCGCGCCGTTTGTTCCTTTTTCCGGCGCGATCGACCCGTTCACACTTGGCACATCCCTCTGGTACATCGCATACATCTCTGTTGCCATATGCCAAGTGCTCCCGAACTTGTGATACCAGGTGCCGTCATACATCTGCAGATTGTTGAACGCATACTTGCCGTCATTGATTCCATTTGCGCACAGGTAGAAGTTGTCATTCACGCTCTCCGTCGTATAGCTCACACACCCAATGAACGATGGCTTGGCATCCTCGGTCCATAGCGCCACATCATGACTACCCGAAACCCCGACCTGCACCACCCACCGATCATTCGACTGGATCGTCGCCAGCACGCCCGTGTCGGTAAACGGATCCACGGCATACAGTAGCGAGTGGCTGAAGATGTAGTTGTTCGGCGTCAACTGCGCTTCAATCCCCGGGATGGAGATAAACCTCCCCACCCGCACATTCATGCCCTTTGCCACATGGGGAAAGTACACGTCCGCGTACTCCAACACCGGGTCGAACCCATACTGCCTGTCGTGATCCAGCAACTGGCTACTGAAGTACCCCTTGTTCGTCGTCGACCGGTAGTCTGTCCCAAAGAACCCCGTCAGATGAAATCCCCAGTCGACATGGTCCCGCTGCACCGAATCCGGCAGCCGCTCGACATACACCACCGCCTGTCCCAGCTCTACGCGATTCGAATAGATATCGTTCGTCTCCGGGTAGTTCCTGTCGCGCGATGTCGTTACGTTCGCCGTCGGTTCGATCCACCCATAGACCTTTGTCCGCCCCGTTGCTCCATTGATCGCGGTCTGCAGAGGATACACATTCCCATCTGCCTCTCCAATTGTCGGCGATCCACCGTACGACCAGTCCGAGTTGGGGAACGGCGGTGAACTCAACGGCGAAGGCAGCCCTCGTCGCGCCGCTGCCGGCCCAACCGCTGCAGTGCCCTTCCAATCCTCACGATAAAACTCTATCCACCGTCCAAAGAAGTTCCGTGTGCTATTCGCCGCCGCTGGCGCGTTCGGAACCTGCTGCGCCTTGGCGCAACACACTGCTATGACCGAAATACCGATAATTCCAACTACCGCGAATCTCCTCACGCATTCTCCAACAGGCCCAACTCCATATGGCGCCCTATTCAAGGTACTTCCTGGAAACACCGCATCCGAACACCAGTGTCTCAGCACGAAACGGAATTTCTATATCTTTACGATTTGTTTATGCGTTCTTGAATTAACCTTTATTCCATGTTCGCCCAACCCTCCTAGCCGACCGAAAGAGCACGCATGTCGTTCTTCGACCTTGTCGTCGGTAAGCCGCTCGCAACCTCTGAAGAACGCGCTGAACACATCGGTCCCATCGTCGGCATTCCCGTCTTCGGCCTTGATGCTCTCAGCTCAGCCGCCTATGGCCCTGAGGCTGCTCTAACACTTCTCATTCCACTTGGCCTGGCGGGCATTCAGCACATCGTACCCATCAGCTTCGCCATCCTCGGCCTGCTCGTCATCGTCTTCATCTCTTACCTGCAGACCATCGACGCCTACCCCCACGGTGGCGGCAGCTACACGGTCGCGTCTGAGAACCTTGGCGCGAACGCCGGCCTGCTAGCCGCTGCGGCGCTGATGATCGACTACATCCTCAACGCAGCCGTCGGTATTTCCGCAGGGGTTGGGGCGTTGGTCTCAGCCCTTCCGGTGCTCCGGCCCCACACGCTCGCGCTCTGCCTCGCCATCCTGCTCATCCTCACTCTTATCAACGTCCGCGGAGTTAAGGACACCGGTACCGTCTTCCTCATCCCAACCTACCTGTTCGTCGGCACGCTGCTGCTTGTGATCCTTGTGGGAGCGGTGCGCGCTTTCGCCGCCGGTGGTCATCCTGTCCCGCTCTTCGAGCCTCCACACCTTCCCGTCAGCGCGTCGATGCTCTCCCTCTGGCTTCTGGCCAAGGTCTTCGCCAGCGGATGCACCGCCATGACCGGAGTCGAGGCTGTCTCGAACGGAGTCAACGCCTTCCGCGAGCCTACGCAGAAGAACGCCAAGCGGACGCTCACCATCATCATTGTTCTGCTCATGGTGTTTCTCGTCGGCATTGCTTTACGATCGTGTCGCACGCCAGATCGCTGTCGACTGCCCTATGCGAGTCGAAAACCTCGTCGAACCTCTGGTCATCGTCCCCTCGATCGCTGGTCTCGCATTACCGAAAAGGGCCTGCGCTTCGCTTTGAAGATCAGCGATCAGGTTCAAGCCGTCCACGTTGACGCTGAGGAGTGCTGCGACGAGGTGCGACAGATGTGGCGACAAGATGTTGCTGCGCCCTTGCGCTCGTCGGGCAAGACCGTCCCCGAACTCATTCTTCTCTCTTCACCCTACCGCTTCGTCATAGCGCCACTCGTCGAGTACATCCTGAAGGTCGAGAGCGAGCATCCAGATCGTCAGATCGCTGTCCTCGTTCCCGAGCTTGTCGTCAAACACTGGTGGGAGACTCCGCTCCACAACCAGCGGGCTCAACTGCTGAAGCTGCTTCTTCTTGTACGCGGGAATCAGCGCATCATGGTAATCAACATTCCTTGGTACCTATAACTCAGACTGGCCACTGCAACTTCGACAAGGTAGGTAAAGCCCTTGCTGAGTTATCTGGATCGAATAACCTGGAAGCGGACAGAATAGCCAACGCCTGATCGAGCGATCGGGCGTTGCGGCCGAAGACCGAATCCGGGAAACGACCTGAGTGAAGAATACTGATTTGGTGGGCCAGCACGAGAAAACTCCACTTGAACCAATAGCGTTGTCGGGAGAACGTCAATTCTACCCATCGATTCGGTAGAATCAACCGCGTGACAGCCTCCTCTCGCAACCGGCCTGCACAACCGAACCTCGCAGCCTTTACCGCTGTCATCACTCTCCTTCTCAGTACCATGCCCGCCAGCGCCCATGCCTCATGTGCTCCGGAAACGAATATCGTCGCTCAGCAAACCTCGCCCACCATGCAAGCTCTGTCCCCAGCGTCGCAGCGAACCATCCAGCCACAATCCCGCGCCGCTCCGCAGTCCGTGCCTACCCCACCTCCCGCTCAAATCCCTGACTCCGCGACACCGTCCCCCGGCTGGCCCATCACCACCATCAAAGTTCAGGCTAACGAAGTAAACCTCATCTTCACCGTCACCGACAAAAAAGGTCGCTTCATCACCGGCCTCAAACGCGAGAACTTCGGTCTGCTCGACGACGGCCACCCCCCGGTCGCAGTCCTCACCTTTACGCAGCAGACCAATCTTCCCCTCCGCGTCGGAATCATGCTGGACACCTCCAGTTCGATCCGCCAGCGCTTCCAGTTCGAGCAGGACTCCGCCATCGAGTTCCTGCG
>NZ_JQKI01000213.1 GCF_000745965.1 Edaphobacter aggregans DSM 19364
GATGAGCTGCTTCTGAGTGAACTTCTTCTTGAGAAGCACTTTGCCGTTATCGCCAAGCGCTACGAGGTGAAACGTCGTCTTGCCGAGATCGATGCCAACCGAACGAATCGGCATATCGATGATCCTCCTGAAGTAACCTGCCAACAAGATCACCCACACCCACGTGGAAGATCAAGCGGCGGACCATCTCAGTAACCCCGTTTTCGGCAGGGTATCGAAGGACCAGTAGACGAAGAGGGGATGTCCAAGGATGTTCTCAGTCGGAACGAAACCCCAGAACGATGGTGCGGTTCGAGCTTCGCTCGAATGCACCGACATCTCAGAACCGAGATGTGGGGTACCCGGCGATCCCCGAAGACACACCAACCGGCATCACTCTCGAACCTTCGACCCTTGTAATGTTCGGCACCCATATCGTCGGGTAGTTGCGGCGGCGCGGCGTCGTCTGATTGCCTGGCGCCAGTCTGTTGCACGATAAGGCACCTTACCGGACCCGGCGCTCACAACGCCGGGTTTTCATTGGACACATGGCAACTGCTGTGGGATATCGATTTAGCAATAACTGAACTTGCGCCGGACGACTTCCGAGTTAGCGACCATCCGAAATACCTGACGCCAGTGACAGTTGTATATCACTCCAGCCAAGCGTGTAATGCTCATGCGCAAGCTGGGAGGTGTATCTGTGAAATGCGAGGTTAGGAATTTCAGGTCTATGGACTTAGCGGTTGTCCTGAGCATCATGATGCTCGCGGGATGCAATCAGACAAAGCCCACGGAAGCTAAAGAATCTGCCTTCGCCTTTGATGTGTACGGCGATTCTCGATCGATGATGTATCTCCCTTACAAACAAGATGAGGAAGCCCAGGCTCGCCAGCTCATGGTTGACATGTTTGAGCTGGTGCTTCCGGCGAAGGTGGCGCCCGAGGTGGTGGCAAAGGATGTCAAACTGATCTACGACCCGATGACCAAAGAACTGGTGGAGATGGTCATGCCGTTCAATACTGCCAGTGAAGTGACCACGCTAAAGTTCGACAAAGGCTGGGTCACGGAGGCATCAGTCGAGGATGTGAAGCTGCTTCCCGGTGTGAGCCGCACCATGTTTCGGCTGCACGGCGGCGACTGGGTTGCCCGCGAAGTGGTGAAGGACGTTAAGAGCGGAAATGCAGATTTTATCGTCAGCACTGGCGACCTGGTGTGGTGGGGGAAGCAGGCTGACAAACCATCGGAGAATCCGTACTGGAAGCTGGTTAATGAAGACGTGTTAAAACAATTGCCGTCCCCGGACAAAAAGTTGCAGGACGCCGGTCTGGACGGGCGAGTCTTTCCCGCAGTAGGGAATCACGAGGTTTGGGACGATTCGGATGTGCAAGGCCTGCTGGCATCCTTCCCCTATCTCAAGAAGCTAGGCGTTTCGAACGATCACCTGATCTACACCTTCGATTACAGCGGCGTTCGTTTTATCTTCCTGTGGACTGGCAAGTACGATTACCGCGATCCCTCTGGTTGGGGCGCTACCCGGCCTGCTTACGAGGCACAGATGAAGCAGCTGCAGACCTGGATGGATGACGCCAAGAGCAAGGGGATCAAGAAGGTCTTCATCTCGTTTCACGCGCCGACCTTCTGCCGCTCTGGCATGGGCGCTATTCCTCAGGAGCAGAATCCCCACAAGGTCATCGCAGCATACGCGAAGGACATGAATATCGTCGTCTTTAACGGTCATGTGCACACCACGGAACTTTACGAGGTGGACGGAGTGAAATATTTCGTCCTTGGTGGCGGTGGCGCAGAACAGGATCCGATTCTTCCCGGAAGGACACATCTCAAAGTGCCAGCCGATTACCCCCTCGACCAGTATTGGAAGGGCGCGTCTCCCAAGGAAGATTACAACTACCTCCATGTCAATGTAATCCCCGGCCAACCTACGAAATTCACGGTCAATCGCTTCCGGCCCTCATCCGCAAAGCCATTTGAAACTGTGGAGTTGTTCAGATGACGCCCCAAGACGTGAAGCAACTACGAATGGTGCTTCCTCTGCCCGCTATTGTACTCCACCCTTTCACGGCGGTGGTGATCGCCATCGTGCACGTTTACCTCTCCTACGGACACCTTTCGAAACTGTTCGGCGGTGATGTGCAGTGGACGCACACCTGGAAGGGTTTCGGCGCTCTGGCCGGAGCCTACATATTTGCGGCGTTGGCGTTACGCGGACTCGCACGTCCCGCCACACGAGCGGAAGGACAGCCAGTACCAAGCAGTCAGCTTTGAGTGTGAATGTTTAGAGACGAGGTTGTTGCCGGAACACTGCAGCGCTCGTATCCGAAAAGGTGACTGCTAGCCTCCAGCCTACCTTGTGTCATCACTTGTGCTCTTTTGGAAACAACAGAGTGAAGGTTCCGCGAACTCCCCACGGTGATGCTTGGGAACATGAACGGCATTGCCATACATCTCAACACTCATGCTCACCGGCTGCATTCCCAGCTTCATGATTCTTCCCACGCCCCCACCGAACGGTATCGTCCACACACTTCCGCTGGCCGCAGTGGAGTTCCAGTTGGCGGTAACGATTGGTGACGTGTTCAGGTACCAACCTTTTTCATGTTGTAGTTGACGAAGTATTGCAGGAGCATCTGATTGACATCGGTACGGCCACCGCTGCCCGCGACCGACCAGATGTTGTTGACGAGGACGCCCATCACGAAATGGCGGGGCATCGCCAGAACGACGAGGTTGGGCCCGATGCCGAACTTACCTTGTCCCAGATAGCGGCTGGTCGCAGTCGGCAGTTGAAAGATAGGGCCCGCGCCCCAGGTTATCTTGTGCGGTTTTCTCGGGGAGAACAAAAAAGTGGGCTGCATGTCGCCGAGGCCGGAGGCGCCGAGTTCGGGAGCGCCCGGAGACGGCGGGGTGATCGGCTGATAGATGATCGGCGTGATCCAGCGAATGATCATGTTCCAGTCTTCGTTGAGCTTTACGGGTATCACCGGCTGGATATTCAGCACATTCTGTGTGCGGTATCCGGGTTCAAAGCCTGGATTGATGTTGTCCTGCACGGGAACGCTGATAAGGCTGGCTACGGGGTTCTGTGCCGCTTTTCGCAGCTCTTCGGCCTTTGCTTCCTCGTCCGCTGAGGGTTGATTCGCCGCCGGAGTTCCCGCGGGGCTCGGCGTCTGCGCTTGCTCTGGATTCTCTGTACTCGCGCTACCTTGTGCGACCGCGCTGGCAGTCTTCGACTCTGTTGGGTTCGCTTCGAGAGAAGCAAAATTCATCTCGCGGTTCGCGAGATGAGCTTGCGCATCTGACAAGATCGCGGTGCTCATGAAACTTGCGAATAATATGCATTGACGTACGATCCGTTTTCCCAAAGAGAACTCCGATCTCTGAGCGTCCAAATCTCAGGCGGCCTGGAAAACCGTATTTCTGAAGCGGGGGACGTGTTATTTGACCGAGAAACAACGCGCCCCCACGCCTCACTTCGACCAGGTTTATTCAGACGGTATGGTGAATCGGAAGCCCACCTTGTTGAGTTCTTCCTGCATCCCTTTCAACAACTGGTACTGAGGCAAAGTGATGTATGGAATGTTCTCTGATTGCAACTTGCGTGGTGGGTACTTGACGTACGACTGCATGATTGTCTTGACGGCGTCTCCAAAGACCGGCATCGTCCAGGTGCTCTCCGTATAGTTGTTCATGAAGATGTCGTAACGTTCCTGCGGATCCTGCCACAGGTCGTAGACCGCGGGGACGATGGCAAATAATTTGTTCGGACCTTTCCATCCGAGGTTGGAGTCGACCGACATCCCGCCCGTAGCCTGGCCACCATCTCCACGCTGATCGAAGACGGCTTTGAAATTACCCACCCGGACTGCACCTGGCGTAAGGTCGATTTCCGTGAAGTAATACCAGGTGCTCCGAGGATCCGGGCCCGTTCCGAACAGTACGGGAGTGATGTCATAGCTATCGAAAATGCAGGGCTGGCCCGCGAGGTCTTTTTCGGGCAGTTTAACCCCGGCGAGCGATGCAAAGGTGGCCATCAGATCGAGACCGCCAACGATGTCGTAATTTCGCGTGCCAGCCTTGATTTTTCCGGGCCACCAGGCAATCGCGGGAACACGGTTGCCGCCTTCGCGGACTGTACCCTTGGTGCCACGGAATGGTGTATAGCCCGCGTCGGGATAGACATCCTGCCACGCACCGTTGTCCGTGGTCCAGATTACGATCGTATTCTTGTCGATCCCTAGTTGGCGGATCTTGTCCATCAAATGACCGATGTGCGCGTCGGCCTCAACAATCGAATCGGCATACTTGGTCTTCGACATCGACTTGCCGATGTAGTCGGGGGACGGAATGTTCGGCTGGTGTACCTTCATGAAATTGACACTCATGAAGAACGGCTTGTTCGACTTTGCCGCCCCATCGAGATAGTCAATCGCAGCCTTCTCGATATAGTCGTCAAGGAACGGGATTCCGACCCAACCTTTTTCCGGGGTGTTATCGTATTCGCCGTTCACATGCCATTCCGTACGAGGTTTCTCTCCTGCATTTCCGGAAAGCGCACCCGTAGTGACTTTCGCGAACATCGCGCGCTCTGCCGGACTCATGGATGGAAACCACTTCGGATCGGCATAGGTGTAAGCGTTCAGGTGATACAGCAACGCATACTTCATCACGTCGTAGCCGTGCGCGTTGGGCAGCGCGTAGTCCGACTCACCCAAATGCCATTTTCCTGTGAAGAAAGTCTGATAATCAGCCTGCTTCAAAACCGAGGCAACCGTCCACTCCGCTGCCGGGAGTCCGCCACCCTGACCTTGAAATGCTACTGTCGTCATGCCACTACGATTGGGAATACGTCCGGTTTGTAGGGCAGCTCTACCAGGTGTGCAACTCGCCTGGGCATAGAAGGAGAAGAAGGTCATGCCTTCAGCCGACAGGCGATCAATGTTAGGAGTCGGCATGCCGCGGCCAATGCCGCCACCGTAAGGACCGGAGTCGCCGAATCCAAAGTCATCGGAAATGATCATGATGATGTTTGGTTTTTGCCCTGCAGCCGGTGGAACACTTTGCAACTTTGTTTGCGCAGTGGCTGGGCTTACGCAGCAAGCCATAACGAAGGAGGAGGCAGCAAGCACCCCCAGCATTAAGTTTTTGATGGTTATTCTTGAGTCCATACATCCCTCCTTCACGTACAGTTGGGTACCCTCCCCAACGCGGGGCGGGTAGTAGGAAATATCCCCCAGACCATGGAAAATCGCTTTTAACTCTCGGCTCGCGAATAGAGGAGCGTAGAAGCACGGATATTGAGTGCGCAACTGTCATTTGCGTCAGTGAGACCGTGAAACTATAGCCTGCGGCATCGTCCGCTTACCGCTCCCACCCGAAGAAATGAGCTGTGCTTGGTCCGTATGTGCTGCATGAGCATCACTTGATACTTGTTGCCGGAGGTCCGTATTCTCACTTGCTATCCAATGATGAAAGCTTTTGGATCATGGCGAACAGGAAGGCGGTGCTCAGCCCGAATAAGAGGCAGCCGTTCAGGGCCTCCATTGCGCCCATGAGGTGCCATCGGTCTTCCAGCCACAGTTCCGCGTGGCCATAGCTTGTAATCGCGTTCAGCGAGTAAAGCATTGCTACCCGAAAATCAGGCAAAGCTTTGAGTAATCGCTACGCAAGCGCCCAGAGAGCGGCCTCCATTCCGAGCAGGGCCGCCGCCGACAAGGTCATGAAACATGGCCAGCGCGACTTGGCGGGAGCCGAAACGCTCGGCCGCCTCGTCCTCGAAATTCGCACGCGCGTTCTCGGCGCCGAACACAGCGACACGCTCCAATCGCAGAATATCCTTGCGTCACTCTTCGAGGAAGAAGGCAAATACGCCGAGGCCGACCCTCTCTTCACCCGAGTCATCGAGGTGCGCCAGCGCGTGCTCGGCCCCAAGAATCCTGACACGCTCGACGCCATCGCGCACTTCGGCGAATTGCGCATCGACCAGGCGCGATACACGGAAGCCGAAGCCATGCTGCGCGGCTGTCTCGACATCCAGAAGCAAACGATGCCATCCGACTACCGCCGCTACTTGACTGAAACCCTGCTGGGCGCCAGCCTTGCCGGGAACCACAAATACGTGGAAGCCGAACCGCTCCTGGTCGGTGGATACGAGGGCATCAAACAGAATGCTGCGGCTGTCTCCGATCTTAGTCGGCAGAAAATGAAAAAGTCGGTGAACTCGTCGTCAAGTTTTACGCCGCGTGGAACAAGCCTGACAAAGCCGCCGAATGGCGTCAAATCCTGGCTAAAGAGTAGGCGTTGCTTTCGCACCCGCATGCAGGTCGTAACCATGCATCGCCCGAGTGAGCCAGGCTATAGCCGGCCCGACTCCTTCCTGCTCGATGACTGACGGTAGCCGTCGACGCACGCAACGCTGGATTGACCCGAACGAACGCCTGCTGAGATCATGAAACATCCACCGCGAATGGTCGATCCATGAGCACGAAAAAAAGCATGATAGGATCGATGCCCCGAACCTGGAATCCGTGCTCCGGGCGAGTGACTGGCATCCATGTAAGTCTTTGTCAAGAGAAAAGCACGAAATCTTCTGGGCGCGCTCGGGAGAGCGCGCTTTCGTCTGATCAGAATCCGTGGTTACGCA
>NZ_JQKI01000214.1 GCF_000745965.1 Edaphobacter aggregans DSM 19364
CAAGGGCCCTTTACCCCCTGTAGCCCTTGCGAAAATGTATAACCGGCTAGGAGAAAAGGAAAAGGCAATCGAAGCGCTTGAAAAAGCCTACGAGCAGCATTCGCCGCGCCTGGTTGACCTTCGTTCCAATGTCTTTCTGACATCTCTCCACTCGGATCCACGTGTCCAGGCCTTTCTCCAGAAGATGCATTTTCCTAACTGAATAGAACCTGGCCATGACTGCCACCGACGAACCGCAGATCTCCGCGTTCCGGCCGTTGGATTCCAGTAGCCCACTCTCAGAACTATTGAAAATGATGTTGGGCCATTCGACAGAAATTTGAGCACTCCGAATGATGTTCCATTCCGCTTTCGATCAGACCCGATGACCGAGACCGGAAATGTACCTGCTATCCACCATCGACCGACTACCAGATCACAAGCTCACCGGGTTTGCTCTCCGGCTTGTCTTTACTGGACACACGCCCATTCCGCGCGAAAGCGAAATTGACTTTCTAACCGAAGCCGAAGCCGCTTTTGCTCCCCCACAACCCAAGAAGACGGCCAGCAAGAAAGCGAAGACACTCACACCGATCAAGGCCGATCAGAACACCGCAGCGAAGAAGAAGACGGCTAAAAAGCAAGTTGCAGCCTAACCCGCAGCGGGAGTCAGCTAACCGGCTCCCGCTCTTTTTCGAGGAGGAGATTATGTTTCAGTTCAACTACAAACTCAAGGTTACGGAGCGGGTGAAGGCGAAATGCGAACGTCATCCACGATTCTGAGGACTAAGGAAGGAAGGAGTAGTATCGAAGAGATCGACGAGTAACGAACTCGATTGTGTGTGCGACTCGAGAATGGCACGGAATCACTGGACTTTTCGATTGCAGACGCAACCTTGGCCGAGCAAATCCGCTCATAAGAGCAGGAACTCGGGTGAATCAGTCCTGAAAAAGGAGATTCCAGGTTAAGGGATTTGTGCAACGATGCCCCAAGCAGAGCGTAATCATCAGATCCGGGTTATTGTTTCCCGGTACGCGATGATGCACCGCCAATGACCGCTTGCCGCGTTTGAGGCTCGTACAACCCGGAATTCTACATAGATGGCCATCTCGCGCAAGAACGGTCTCACGATGACCGCCGAAGTATTCTTCGTCCTGCCTCTTGAGCGTGTAGCAAGTCCCGCGGAGTCCCAATGCGAGAATCTTCTCGCACCCGCAGGGACAGCAAATCGCACGTTGAATAGGCTTTTTCTTCATCGCTCACATGACCATAACGCGCCGCGTTTCGACTGCCGCAACCTCAACATCCAGCCGTGTACCTGGAATAACGCTCCATCATCACACCGGACCGTGAAAGTAGAATCAAGATCGCATGTACCACTGATCGGGTCGAAGTCCTCACCGCCGATCACTTCTCCCTCAACATCGAACCCGCCGCCAGCGCAAATTACTCGCATCACTTCCCTCCCCTCGGCCTGATTGTGGTTCTTTTTAGCTTCCGTGCTTTTGCTGCAACCTTCAGCTTTACCGGTCCCGGCCTAACGATCCGGTCAATCGTGGACTTCGACACACTAAACATCGTTCCAAGCTCCTGCTTCGAATACTGATTGCCATCCCACAGTGAGCGAATCTTACTCATCTGGTCCTTTGCAAGCTTTGGCTTGCGTCCACCCAGCCGACCGCGAGCTTTAGCGGCGGCCAACCCCGCCATAGTCCGCTCCCGAATCAGTTCCCTCTCAAACTCCGCCAGCGATGCGAAGACGTGAAAGATCAAGCGTCCTGCGGCATGGCTCGTATCGAACTTCTCCTTCAGCGAGACGAAAGCGACCTTGCGCCGCTGAAGAGTATTCACAATCTCCAACAAATCGGCTAACGATCTTCCCAGGCGATCGAGACGCCACACGATGAGGGTGTCACCCTCATCCAGCCGGTCAAGGCATCGGGTCAGCTCTGGCCGATCGACATTCCGGCCACTGATCTTCTCCTCGTAGATCCTTTTGCAACCGGCTCTCTTAAGCTCCGCGAGCTGGGCCGCGTTCGTCTGGTCGTCCGTCGAAAGTGCGGACTCGATGATCCTGTGGCTGAGCAGGCGAATCTTCACCGTGGCCCTGCCAAGAACTAGTACCGGCGGGTCGGTATCGATACATCCTGCTGCAGGGTGAACTCGATCAGGGTCTCGGACGGCACCTTCACCTGGTCTCCCTTGGTGATTATTTCGGACCCTGCGCCCGTGCCCGCCCCGACACCCGCGCCGATCGCTGCTCCTTTGCCGCCGCCGGCGAGGGCGCCGATGATCGATCCCACCGCCGCTCCGCCGACCGTTCTCTTCGCAGTGCTCGCCCCGCGCGACTTGCCGGTCAATTCATAGTCTCCCGCCACGATCGGCACCGTCTGCCCATTGACCACAAACGCCGTTAGTTCCAGCCGTAGCTGCGATCTGCCGGTGAACGTTCCGGACTCCTTCGACTCCGCCAGCCGGCCATAGACAGCGGCAT
Organism: Edaphobacter aggregans DSM 19364; assembly: GCF_000745965.1. GTDB lineage: Bacteria > Acidobacteriota > Terriglobia > Terriglobales > Acidobacteriaceae > Edaphobacter > Edaphobacter aggregans. Next base: position 2,475 of record NZ_JQKI01000214.1, read on the forward strand.
CCCTGGTGACTATCTCGTTACCGTTCACCCGCAGCGGTTCTTCGAGAGAAGCCTGGAAGCGATCACCCACATGGTTCTGTGTGGAATCGAGGGCATCGATGGTGCGCACAGTGATATGCGTTCCTGCGGGGATGGTGACATACGCCGGCGTCTTTATGCCGGCATGTTCTGCCGGCTGTGGTTCGTTAGGAAGCGAACTCGTCGACGCCTTGGGCAGGTCACCTGCTGCCCTTTCGGAATCAAACTTGAGCGAAACAATGTCAGCGAGGTTGTACTTCTGCACCGAGGAGCCGACCTGGAAGCTGATCTCGCTCTCCGTGCCGCCCATGAACTTGCCTTTGATCAGGCTGCCGTTCTTCAGTTCCAAAGAATCGGCCCACGCAAGGGAGGCCCCCAGGCACAGTGCAATGACCAATCCGGAGTTGAGCTTGAGCTTTATGATGACGTCACCTCTTCAGCGTTCGTGTTTACTGCTCCTGGTGTACGCAATGGTTACTTAGACATATTTCCGTTCTCTTTTTCGGGGAGCACGGTGGCGTGTTCCGGTAGGGGTGACTTTTTCAAAGTAGCTGCCACATTGTGTGCCAAGTTGTGGGTTGCTCGGAGGTTGCCACCGATGAACCGGACATTGCCATCGACAACATGCTCCTGGACTACCTGGCCCTCTCGTGTGACCAACTGAACGCGAACGTTCAACTTGGTCGCACCACTCACGGTAGTGACAGCCCGTCGAGTCTCGCTACCCGGCGTATATTTTTGGACCGTTGTCTTCAGAATGAGCAGGCCGGGAACATCGTTCGCGTTACGATCCCCGCTACGGAACACCGGTTTGAACTGCTCCGTTTTGGTTAGCTCTTCGAGGAGATTCTCGTAGATGGCGGCTCCGAAGGATGGATCAAGGCCGACGTCTCCGGGGTCGACTCTATCTACCTGCACGCTCCATGGCCGGGCGCCTCCGCTATTTCCATCTGCGGAGGATTCCGCAAGCACTGTTGGGACGAATACCTGAAGCTGCAACGCACCGAGCAGCAGGATCACAGCCGCAAGTGGTCCGCAGTGCTTGTTTTGCCGGTGGAAGCCGGACAGGCCCAGCGTGGTCTTAGTTGCGGCAAGGGAAGTTTTTTTATTTGTTTTCATTCTTAACCTCGAGAGTGCTTTGGGTGGGGGGTCGCTCTACAGGCGGCGTCATGTGCGCGCCGTTGGCTACCAGAGCCTTCTTGAAAGGTTCTCCTTGGCCTTTTTCCAATTGGAATATGGCACCGTGAAAACCACCGCTGTTATCAAGATATTCAACTGTGAGGAAGTCGTATTTCTTATGTGCGAAGAGACTCACCACCCGCCCTCCACCATATGGAGCTGCAGTCTTGCCCAGCGTCATAGCCGTGCCACCTACCTGCTTGTCTCCTTCCTCGACAAAGATGTCTTGAATGGAGCTTATGCTCACCTGTGCGGCTGTACTTCCATCATGCTGAAATTGCATGACGCCATCCTGGATTTTCAACTCTCCGGTGGCGTTATGCTTCGCACCTTCAAACCCCAGGACTTGCGTGACATGGATGGCCGACCCTGGGACCGGACTCGGCGCTTCGCTCTGATTCTGGCCTATCGATGCTGCGCTTAATGAGAGCAGGATAGTTAGGCAAGCTAATCCATGCCCAACCTGAAAGGAAGTCATGGGTGTCCGCCTGGACGGTATGGGATTACGATTCATAGTTCCTCACTTGTAGCCGCAATGATGTGAAACCTTCTTCTGATTTACAAAAAACCCTCGCTCCAAGCGATCGGAGTGTAGGGAGCGTCGACCATCGTCGTCTCCGTGGTCCCAACCCCCATCGCTGGCGGATCTGGTGCGTGTGAGTCTTCTTGACCCAAGACCGGATGCTGAATGCGTATACACAGATGCAAATCAGGTTTGCTGGAATAAAGCCAAACTGAGACGTGCGAAAGCCGATTACGCAAACGATCATGCTGTTGACAATTGATATCAGAAGTCCCGTCCACGATTTCCGACCGAGCAGGACAGTCGCCAATATGGTGAGAAAGCAAGAGAGGTAATCTAAATGAAACATAGCGACTTCGACCTCGTCAGCGATGTGTGAATTGTCTAACGAATCCCGTTTGCAAACAGCCCCACGACGAGGCAAATCGCGACCTCTAGGGAGGGAAAATAATAGCCTCCGTCAAGCCAGAACTTTCGGTGATTGATAAAGGAGTCCTTCAGGAGTTGGCGCTGATTTTGCGCCGTGAAGGTTCCACGCGCTTCCACCCAAACAGGCGAGCATCGACTGACCATAGACCCGGTCCTAACATGGCGAGAGCGCAGCCAATGGTTCCGAGCAAAACCGTGACCCATCGGTCCCCGCCTATCGTCATGATCTGCCAGCTTTCGAGCAACGCAACCAAAGCTCCAACGATGGGCGTCCACAGGCCGGGAATGAGAAGCAGTCCGAACGCCGAGAGGAATAAAGAGGTTAGCGTCGTGTTGATTAGAGGATCGCTCCACAGCGTCGAGTTCGCACGCAGAAGCAGTGAAGCGCCGAGAACGAGACGCATGAGAAGCAAACCTATTCCAGGCCACCCGCCAGCGAATGTGGAATATAGACGCCGCAAAACCCACCCTTCTACACTCCACTAGTTTCCTGCTTTGCAGAGACGGAGCGAAACCCTAAAGAGAGTCATTTTCGGTCACTCTTTAGAGTTCTGTTGGCGGCGAGGAATCAGCCGAAGGAGACCTAGAGGTCGATGATTCCTCGTTTCAGCCCAATCATTGCGGCTTGCGTTCGATCATCGGCACCCAATTTTGAAAGAATGCACTTGACTCGACTCTTTACGGTTTCCTCCGTGATCTTGAGCTGATTCGCGATCTGCTTGTTGGCATTCCCAGCGGCGATCAAGCGCAGCACGCTGATCTCTGCCGGCGTCAGGGCGTCATCCGTCGCATGCTCAGCGATTTCGTACGAGGCTTCGAGAGAAAGCGCCTTTCTTCCGGCATGAACGGCTCGGATCGTTTCCACGAGTTCCTTGTGAAATGTATTCTTTAGCAGGTACCCTTGTGCTCCTGCCTTGAGTGCGCGAAGAATCCGAATGTCGCCTTTGTAGGTCGTCAGTACAATGATTTTCGCATCGGGAAATTCTCCCCGGATCGCGACGATCGCATCGAAGCCGTTCATCTCCGGCATTTGCAAATCCATTAGCGTTACGTCTGGACGATGCGTACGGAACTGTTGGATCGCTTCCCGGCCGTTCGAGGCTTCGGCGACCAGAGTCATATCCGGCTGGGTGCCGACGAGTACGGCTATGCCCTGCCTTACGAGGGCGTGGTCGTCAACCGCCAGAATTCGAATTTGAGCTGACCCATCACTCACGCTCGATCGTTTCCTTCACATCGATATCCGTCGCGGAGCGCTTCCCAAAGTACCAGAAACGCCGATAATAAAGACGCACGCTGACCTGCCACAGTTGGTGCCTCTGCACGTGCAGCCCCATATAAGACTCCACGTCCGATGAAGCGATCGAAGCCGTCCGCCTCGAGCCTGCGCCAATCAACTCCGGTCGCCAGGATGACGGTCTTTGTCCACCTTATCGTCACCATCGAGTTCAATCGTATATGCGCCATCGGGTTGCGGAGTGATCTCTTGCACCTCTCGGGTAAGAACCACTTCGGCCCCAAACTTAACCGCCTGCCGGAACGCGCGTTGACTGAGGTCGTCTCCTGAGATGCCATTGGGGAAGCCGAGGTAATTTTGGATTCGAGAAGATGTGCCAGCCTGACCGTCAGGACCCTTGCGCTCCACCAACAAAACACTGAGTCTTTCCGAGGCTCCGTAGACGGCAGCCTCGCAAGGTCGTGGGGGGTTTCGCCCCCTCCCGGCACCAACAAAATAAATAGCTTAAATTGAATTGGCCTCTCGAAATCCGAGAGGCCAAAATCGTTTGGTGTGGCTGTTTTGGTGGCTGTTGGTTTCCGCAGTGATGTATCGCGATGACAAAATCCAAGATGATCGTGCGCGAGACCTGATTGTAATAGAGATAAGTGCAAAACTTATCTGGTGGCATCTGCCACAATGTATTGTGGCATAATGTATTTAGCCGGAGGTTTCATATGAACATCGCTAAGGAGCTTCCATCCCGGCAACCGGTCCTAGTACTACTGTGTTATAAAGTAGATT
>NZ_JQKI01000215.1 GCF_000745965.1 Edaphobacter aggregans DSM 19364
ATCGCCTCCGCCTGCGTAGCCATCGAATGTCCCATCGAGGAACGGATACCCAGAGCCGTTGCATGTTTGATTGTCTCAAGAGCCCCGGGCAACTCAGGTGCAATCGTCATCAGACGAATGTTGCCGCGTGCAGCCTCCCAAAGCCGGTTCAGAAGCTCCGGCGAAGGCAGTAGCAGATGCTCCGCGGAATGCATGCCACGCTTGGCATGCGAAAGGAAGGGGCCCTCTATGTGGATGCCAGCCGCTTGTGATGTTCCTGCGAGTGGATCCGCATCGATGTAATCCGCCATCCTCTCCAGTGCGGACATTGTGGTCTCAAGTGAAGCCGTGACCGTGGTCGGAAGAAATCTACTCACACCTGCACGGGCCAGAGAATGAGCAATATCTCGAAAGCCTTCGGGAGAAGCATTCATCACATCTTGGCCAGCAATACCGTGGAAATGAATGTCAAAGAAGCCAGCTGTGATTGTCCCATCCGGAAAGTCATAGTCGATATGTGCAATCTGTTGTGCACACCGTGTGCTGATTTCCAGAATGTGCTCCCCATCGATGGTCACCATCGGGTTCGCCAGGATGCCAGATGGAGTCGCCAGCATTTTCGCTGCAATTCGCTTTACGGGAATGTGCAACCTCGATTCTGCTCTTGGGAAACGTACGAACGCGTTTGGTAGAGCCCCTTGATACAGGGTACGTTATCTCGAAACACTGAAAGCGTGGTGGAGTCTTCGTTGCTATGCTCCGGAGAGTTCCCAAACTGCTCGATCGCCGTGGATTTCCTGCCAACTACAGGACAGGTCCTCGGAAACGCCGATCTCGTCACTTTACTCCCAGTTTGTTTGAATGTTAAGTCATAGAGGAGCGCGTGGTGTTGCATAGGCTGAACTCAGCGGCGACACTGATTCAGAGAACGACCACGGAGGCTCCTCGAAGAGATATGTATTACATCGGACTGGACGTACACAAGAAGACGATCAGCTACTGCGTGAAGGACGTGAGTGGCCAGATCCAGCAGGAAGGCAAGGTCGGGTCGACCCGACGCGAGTTGGACTGCTGGATGAAGACTCTGCCCCAGCCATGGAGCGCTGGCATGGAGGCGACGATCTTCAGCGGATGGATCTACGATCATCTGCTTCCGCATGCTGCGCAGATCAAGGTGGCTCACCCGTTGATGCTGCGTGCGATAGCAGCGGCCAAGAAGAAGAACGACCAGATTGATGCCAACAAGATTGCTGACTGTCTGCGCTATGATTTTCTGCCGGTGTGCCACATGATGCCCGCAGAGATACGGGATCGAAGGCGCACGTTGCGCTACCGGCATTCTGCTGGTGCGGCAGATGGTGCCGATGAAGAACCGTGTCTCCGGACGCTGATGGAGACAGGTGTGGAGTACAACAAGTAACAGCTGCACAAGGTGAGTTATTTCCGTGAACTGCTCTCCGAGGAGGTGCATCCAGGCATACGGCCGCTGTTGAAGCTCAGCCAGGAGACGATCGAGCGCTGCCAGAAGACCGAGTACGCTCTGGTCAGTTCTCTTCAGCGCGACCCATGCTGGCTGAGCGGATCAAGAGGCTCAGAACGGTTCCTGGCGTAGGCCCGATCACGGCACTGACATGGGCACTGGAGATCGGCGATGTCTCGCGTTTCCGCACCATCAAGAACGCGATCAGCTATTGCGGACTCTGCGGCGACGAACGAAGCTCGGCGGACAAGATGATGCGCATGCCGTTGTCAAAACAGCGTAACAAGCATATCCAGCGTGCGTTGGTAGAAGCTGCGAAGCTGGCGCCGAGACAGAGTCACGAACTGGCGATGATCTATGACAAGGAGAAGCAGAGAGGAAATCGCAATCGGGCGACACTACCTGTAGCGCGGAAGATGGTCGCATATCTGCTGGCCGTGGATCGGCAAGAGCGAGACTTCGTGCCTGCGGAAGAACGCCAGGCTGGGGCTGCATAAAACTGCCTCCGAATAAAACGGGATGAACAAAGCGCAGACTGCCAGGTCCTGCAGGTTGCCGACTGAGCGAAGGAGATCACACTCCGGAGGCTCTCTACGAATTGTTTCGGGACTGGCAGAGAACACAAACTCAATCTTCTGTGACGGCTCTTCGGGGTCTGAGACAGCAAATGGATGTCTGGTTCTGCCGAGTGCAGAGACCGATGCCGAGAGGCATACTGTGCGCTTAGAACATCCTGAAACAGTTGATTTGCACGCTCTCAAGAGCGTGCCCGGGACACCCGTGCCTCCCCTTGACAGATGACTTACATGGATGTCGGCAACTCGGAGAGCGCCGGGCTAAACCGGCATGTTGTAGGGGATGAAAGAGCCCTACGGGAAAGGAGAACAGCGACTCCATCCTGGCCTCGAGTCTTGCAGGGAACATCGCGAGGTGTTTCTTGAAGCGTAGACCAGAGGTACCAGTGGGCGGGGCTATTGAGCTTCGAAAAGCCGATGGATCAGGATGCCGACTCCGTTCCGATGGGAAGAAGGCAACACGTCCCCACGTTAATCGCGAGTGGACTGCCGGTCCTGCGTAGTCTAAGAACCCGCGCACGCTGAGAAACAACATGCAGTGCAGCGAAACTGGCTGCTAATCCAGCAGGGGTAGGACCTGCCAGTAGAACTTGCCCAGTTGCTACTGTAGTCATACCGGACGGCAGGGAAAGTAATTTCTCTGACCGAAAGCTCCGGAGTAAAAGTCTCAGCCGGCAAAGCGCGAGCAGCGTCGGGTCCGTCAGGGAGGCGAGCAAGTCAGCAGGCCGCAGCACAAGCGAACCGTTAGCCGCGAAAATTTCTCCCCGCCCCGGTAGCGGACTGTCGCGGGATGCATGAGAATGCCGAATCTGTTGCATGTAGATGAAGGCTGTGTCGCCGGTGAAGGAACTGGGTATAAGCAACTGGCGAATTCTCCGTGGTCGAAGAGGGCAGCATGCTGACAAGGATTAGCAGTGAAAGCTCGGAACCACTCGTGGGCAGCCTAGGCGCTCCCGCACAGCATCGGCTCTTCGTATAACCGGCACGGCCGGAAAATCGGGGAGTGTTCATGAGTGGCTCGGATGAGGCTGCGGAGGGAAGGGCACAGACGAAGGAGAACATCGTTCAGTCGCACATGCACCCGACACAGAGCGGGAAGCGCATGTCCCAGGGCACCAGCTTCCGTTGAGTCATGGACGGGGTGGCTGGGGCTCGCGATGACCTCTCGTCGGCTCCGAGCGTTGACATATCCAACGGGGCGCCCACCGGCAGTGGGGCGACCGACGAAATTCTTCGCACTTGGGTCGACGGGCGCGACGGCGTCAACCACGAGCATGTGTTCGTGAGTTACTGACCGACGGCGGAAGCACCTGGTCGGCTCCCGCAGCGACCGAGTCAGCGGTGGTGCACTCGCGAGTTGTCGTTCGAGTTCGGCAATTCTAACTCTTGCTCAACCTCCGGGAATCTCGAGTTATGGCCGAGGTAGATTCGCGGGCGACGACGACCGGCTTTGTTAAACGTATGGAAGCACTCGAGTTTGCAGAACCGTTTGGCTGAATCAGCTCGATGATGTGCTGCGCGGCGGTAACGCCCATGCCACTCATGTCTTGGCGGATGGTCGAAAGGCTCGGGGTGGTAAGCGAGGCGGCAGGTATGTCATCGAAGCCTATGACTGAAACTTCGTCCGGAACCCGGAGACCGATTTCATGCAGGGCGCGGATGACCCCCAGAGCAGTGAGATCGTCAAAGGCGAGTACCGCAGAGAATTTCTTTTTCGACGAGAGTAATTCAATGGTGGCCTCATAACCTCCATCAAAACCCGCAAGTGGATCTGCGGCATCTGGTATCTCTACGATGAGGCTTCTATCCAGAGTAAAGCGAATCGATCGAGCGTAACGCTCAATCCCCCGCAGGCGTCGGTAGCTGTCCTGAAGACCTTTCGGGCCGCAGATCACAGCGATTTTCTGATGTCCCATTTGGTGGAGGTGCTGCAGGGCGAGGTATCCACCTGCCTCATTGTCAACAAGAACACTAGAGACAGTTGCTGATTCTACCTCTCGGCCGACAATGACTACCGGAACCCCGAAAGCTTCTAAGTTACTGGTGATGTCCTTATCGGACAGGAGCCAGTTTGCAACAACGATTAGGCCCTCGACGCGGCGTTCGAGCATGAGAGCAATATATTGTTCAAACTGCTTACCTTGATTGGTTGCGTCCATGATAATCGGAAGCATGCCGACAGGTTCAAGTGCAGCTTGAATTCCCTTAAGAATCAGGGTGCAAAAGGGATCCGCGATATCGAACACGACAACACCAATCGTATTGCTGCGTTGGCTTCGAAGTGCCTGGGCGTTGCGGTTTGGGGTGTAACCGAGTTTGTGGGCGGCCACACGGATCGCTGAGCGCGTCTTTTCGGAGAGAAGGCGCGCGAGGGGCTTTTCATTGAGGACCAGGGAGACTGACGAGACCGACACGTTGCACTCACGAGCCACATCCGCGAGGGTGACTGTTTTCATCGGGCGCGATGACTTGGTCTTTTTCATGTTTAAGTGATATTCCCAACTGGCTTAGTTTTCGCTAACTTCCCGTGTCTACTGCAGTCATCAATAATGTGTGACATTTTGGGTTGACATCCATTTAGGGTCGCGAATAGTATACGGTCAATCAAATATTCAAACGATTGAAGTACCGAGTTTTTGCAGCTTTCTAACGATTGTCTGGCTTTCGAGATAGCGCGCGGACGCACGCTATCTCGAGTCGATCCATGCGTCCGTAGGCGTGATAACGATTCTCGGTGAGGTTGTTCCTGTTTCGAGGCCAAAGTAATCGGGTACGAGTGCAAAGAACAAAGTTTCATTACGAGAGGAAGAAAATGTCGAAGAGAATCTTTGTTGGAGTGCTTTACGTACTCTTGCTCAGCGTAGGTTACATGCATGCGCAACAGCTGACCGGCCAGATTAGGGGCGCTGTTACGGACCCGAGTGGTGCGGCTGTGCCGAACGCCACGGTAACCATTACGAATGTCGACCGCAATCAGGTTGTACGAACCGTACAGTCCAGCGCTGCAGGCGAGTATGTTGCACCACAGCTTCCCGTGGGCAATTACTTGATCTCGGTGGAGGCTGCAGGTTTCAAGAAGTTGGTGAAGAGCGGCGTTACGCTGAACGTTAACGACAGTTTGCAGGTCAGTGCCACGTTGATGGTCGGGAAAGCAGACGAGATTGTCACCGTGCAGGCTGAAGCGTCGCAGGTGAATCTTTCAAACTCGGCAGTTGAGGGTCTCATCACGGGCAAGCAGATTCGCGAACTTCCACTTAATAATCGAAATTACGAGCAGTTGATCACATTGCAGCCGGGCGTGACGAGCAATGCTGCCGACCAAATTTACGTGGGCACGACAAATCCGAGCGGTCAGGTGAATATCGTCAGTTTTTCGGTTAACGGCAATCGCCAAAGCCAGAATAACTGGACGATTGACGGCGCGGACAATGTGGACCATGGATCGAATATCACTCTTCTGGTGTATCCAAGCGTCGATGCAATTTCGGAGTTCAAGATTGAGCGCAGCAACTACGGTGCCGAGTTTGGCCGGTCCGCATCGGGGCAAATTAATGTGGTCACCCGGTCGGGCACTTCGCAGTTTCATGGCAGCGCGTACGAGTTCTTCCGTAATGACGCACTGAATGCGGTCAACTCCTATACGAAACATACTGGTGGAAAAAAAGCCATACTTCGCTATAACGATTTTGGCGGCACGATTGGCGGTCCAATCTACAAAGGCAAGACCTTCTTCTTCTTCTCGGAGGAACTGCGTCGTGTGACGACCCCGGTCACGCAGACTGCCATACTGCCCAGCAATGCGGAGCTTTCGGGTAATTTCGCCGTTCCTGTATGCACTGCGATCGACAGTGCTGGAAACTGTACCGCGAAGGGGACGAAGATCAGCAGCATCAACCCAATTGCCGCTGCATACATCAAGGATGTGTTTAGCAAGGTGCCGGCGCCTGACGCAACAGGGACGCTTGTGAGCAGCTCATCCGGTGTATTCAACTATCAGGAGTCGTTGATTCGTGTCGACCATACATTCAACCCTCGCTGGGCAATCATGGGACGTTACATCCACGATGGGATCCCAACGAAAGAGCCCTACGGATTATTCGGACCACAGAGTTCGATTCCGGGCGTATCTAACACAAGCACCAATTCCCCTGGACAGCAGGTAATGGGACGTGTAAGCGCGCAGATCAAGAGCTCGCTATTCAATGAAGTAGGCTACGCCTACTCCTATGGAGCCATTACCAGTGATACGGATGGACTGCTAGCCTGCATCATTCACGAAGGCTGAGCGAGCGGTTGTTGTGAGCGCGAGCTCGTGACGAAGGCTCGTTTGGCTGGGTGCTGTTGGTTGGATTGCGGTGAGGGGGAGCCTTGCCTAAGCGTTTGCTGGGGGTGGCGCCGTTTTTCGTGCGCAGTTCTCCTGATCCGCAAGTTGCGTGAGGGTGGAAGTGGGGGTTTTCTGTTTCGTCGAGGCGGGCTATCCCGACGAGGCTCCGAGTGCCAGGGCCACTTGCCGGAAGGCGGGAAGAAACGGGAACGATGCGGGCAGATGCAGCAGCATG
>NZ_JQKI01000216.1 GCF_000745965.1 Edaphobacter aggregans DSM 19364
TGGCGACCAGGGTACAAGCGGACCGTCGGGACGGCCAGCCGAGACAGTGAAACGAGGATGGCCGACACCACCCAGCGCGGCTGACCCCGCCAATTTTACCTTTTCGAGGCGTTGGGCAAAAATAGCCAGGTAGCAAGGGATTGACCTCAGAGGACCTAGGTTCTGTGCTCGTTGTCATGTTGATCAAGTCTGATCGCTGTTGTTGCGACTCTTCAGAGGCATGCCCTGCTGAATTGAGTGGCATGGCGTCTACGGACGGCCGCTAGTTCCTTCCGGCAAAAACTCATAAAGCAGGCCAGATTGCGGGATTCAGAGCAATCCCTATGGGACCGTGAATTTGCCCTACCCGGCTCATGGATCGAAATTCTGCACCTTTGCTGGGGGAGCCATAGGTCCTATTCAGTTTAGCGCTGGCGCAAACATATAACCCCAATCCACAAGAAGAGGTTCCCTATGAGTGCAATTCTCGATGATGTCCTGAAAGCAAACGCTCGTTATGTTGATTCCTTCGGGAGCAAGGGCGATTTGGCGGTCCCTCCAGCCCGCCGCTTCGCTATTCTCACGTGCATGGATGCGCGCCTCGATCCAGCCAAGTTCGCCGGATTGAGCGAAGGGGATGCGCATGTGATCCGGAACGCTGGGGGCCGCGCCAGCGATGATGCGATTCGCTCCCTTGTGATCAGCTACAAGTTGCTTGGTACCCGTGAGTTCTTCGTCATTCACCACACAAATTGCGGCATGGAGTTCTTCACGAACGATACGATTCGAGGATTGTTAGGCAGTAGCCTTGAGGCTGCTGAGCTAACGTCCGAGGGCTTCAAGGATGTGGGCAAAGGACCGGGATCTCGCGCTGGCGAGTTTATCGATTGGCTCACGATACCAGACCAGAAGCAGGTTGTGATTGACGATGTGTTTCGGATACGGCAGCACCCGCTCGTTCCACCTTCAATTCCGATCTACGGATACGTTTATGACGTTAAGACGGGCAAACTGCTTGAAGTTGACCGAGCTTCTGAAGCGGGTGCTGCCATCTGAAGTCAAGCGAAAAGCCGCTACGCTATAAGTTCCGCCCAAAGCGGAGGTGGCAGCGATGCTTGTCAGGAGAATGGCCAAGGCCGATGTCATGCTTTGTGGATGATGAGTGGCGAGGTATATTCCAGTTCCGATCGACAGAATTGGCAGAGCGCCAAAGAAGTACAGGTTGAATTGCCTGCCGCGGATTCTCATGCTTGTCGTGATGCCACAGTGCAAAATGAGAGTGCAGTTAAGAGGCAAGGCAACATTATTGGTTTCAGCGTATCTCCTGAATCATCTATAGCTGGTCAGTAATCCTGAAGACATGAGCGCTTGAATGGGTTTACCCTGTTCGCATCCGCGAACAACGCGGAAATCCAAACTGGAGAGAACACCATGATGACTATGGAGCGTACGCAGGAAATGCAGCGCTGTATGGACGATTGTTGTAGCTGTATGGCGATGTGCAGCGAAACAATGATGATGTGCATGAAGAGCGGCATGAGCATGTCTGCCGAGATGATGTGCATGATGCAGGATTGCTCGGACATGTGCGATATGGCCATGAAGTGCATGATGCGCATGAGTCCGGTGTGTCCAAAAGTTTGCGGCATGTGCGCCGAGATCTGCATGAGCTGCGCCACGATGTGCGAAAAGATGGCCAACGGCAACGAGATGATGATGCGTTGCGCCGAGATGTGCAGGCGTTGCGCCGATTCCTGCACCATGATGTCCAAGATGCCGATGGCAGCTTAGTAAATGTCTCGGGATACAGGACTGGCCTTTCTGGCTCTCTCGCAAAGAGCAGTGCACAGCAGAATTTGCAGATAACTCCCGTCTCCCAATTGAGACGGGGCGGGTGTAAGCTCCGCCCCAGCCTCGCGGATCAGCTTCTGCCGTCGACTTAGCAACAGTTACCGATTCGCCTCTCGGCCGCGCTCGGCACGGCATCCCAAATTTACCCCGCACGCATCACAAGTAAGTTGCCTATCCGCTCCGTCGCGGCCGCTCGTTGTTCCTCTCGTTTCCTGCGTTCAGCGCGAATGGTCGCGCTGGCAGGTCGTCTGGAGCCTCCTGGTAGAACCGCGAACTCCCGGACCACTTGGCTGTTGCATACGGTGCATTCGGAGCCGATCGCAGAATGAACGCGCCCACGCAGGCATATACCGCAGTAGAGATCGCCTGTCGAAGGAGAGTACCAAGCCTTTCGTTGCGAGCCTGTAGACACCTTCCGCATCACAAAATGTCTTTGATCAAGCACCTCGCTACCTCTTCCTCAAAAAACAAATGGCCCACGAGAGAATTCCTCATGGGCCATTACGGCTGTTCTTCAAAAAACTCTAAGGAGTCCGGCTAACTGAACCGGCATTCACCTGAACAAGCCCCTGCCCACGCTGTGTTCGAACAACACATGCGACAGAGTGCCGAGGTGGTGAAATACATCATCGTATTTATGATACCACCGGATCAGCAGTTCTCCGAAGATCCGTGGATCGTATGCCTCCGCAGTAGACCGTAGGATGAACGGGGGCGTTCCACTCAAATTACTCGTGCGGTATGGCGGTGCGCGGACATCAGATTCCGGAAACAACCATCACAACCAAACTGTTCAACTTCGGGATATCCAGCCTGGAAGCGTCGAACTTGCCGAAATCCCCGTTTCGCGGTTGCCATTGGACATGCTCAAAATACTGTAATCATCCAGAAAGAGGTGTCCGTGAGCCGGGGGCTTTCTGGTTCTATGTTCGCCTCTCGGCTCCGGGAGTAAACTCCTACCCACTTCGGGTCCGTCTCAATGAGAGCACCGGGAAGGAATTGGCAATTCATCTGAGCACTGCTACATAAGCTCATTCTCCCTCGTCAGAGGCCAACCAAGCGGCTGTGTCGATTCAACGTGGTTCCGCTGAAAGTCTAGGTTGCTGACGCACATGAGCAGGTTGATTGGGGAAGTCTCTATCGTATTTGAATTGCTGAAGATTTGAATTCCAGAACGGCGGCGCCGGTTCAATTTTTACGAATTTTCGCGGTAACCGGATTATCTGTCGCGCGGGGTACGCATCTTAGTTTGCATGGAAACTCAGGCGGCGAAAGTGAACCCGGGTGGCGGGGTCACCAGGATGGCCGACGGCGGGCGTTTTGCGCTATATGTCGCTGAGCTGCGTGAGTTTTTTGCAAGCCGGGAGATGCGGTTCGGGGCACCGGAGGACCTGGCGGCGTTTGCACAGGCGCTGAGGGAGCCAGGGACGTTTCGTGAGGAGCTGGCTTCGCTGACGCGGTCGGTGGTGTACCGCGAACAAGGGACGATTGCGATTACGGAGCTGCTGGAACTGATGACGGTGGCAATGGGCGGCGCGAGGATTGCCGAGGCTGGCGAGGCGGTGCGGGAGCCGGTACGGGAGTTGCTGGGGTTTCTGGGTAAGGCGATGCGAGGTCGACGGGCTGAGGCTTTGGACGATGTTGCGGCGGGGGATGTCGCGAGAGATGCGGGGCCAGTGGATGTGGCGGGGGTGGCGGCTGTCGCTGGGGTGGTCGACCTAGCGGCTGGGGCCGGCGAGGCTATTGGCGGGTTTCATCCGCATGCTGCGACGGAGTTTTATTCGCGGGCGTGGTCAATGTCGATGGGCGCTGAGGACGGGGAGTTGGCGTCTGAGAGTCCGGGACCGGAGGTTATGTCAGAGGGAGACTCCGACGCTGAGACGAGCGTGGTGCAACGGGCTGCGGCGCCCGCGTTGAGACCGGCAGTGAGTGACGATGCGAAGCGCAGAAGTTCGCGCGTGCGGTCGGGAGGGTTTGCGATGTCCGCGGTTGCAGGGCTGGCGGTGGCGGCCGTGGTGATTATGCATCCCTGGGCGCGGCCTGCGGCGGGACCAGTTGGAGAGCCGACGGTCTCTACGGTGAGGCCTGCTGAAGGAGCGGCGGGAGGGTCTTCGGACTCGGGGGCCAGGATTCCGGCGGGACAGACTGATCGCGGCGGCGTAGCGGGGACTGCTGCTGCTGTGAGTGGTGCTGGGGCGGGTTCTGCCGTGGATGCGATGGCGGTCCGGCCGGACGCGAGTGGCCCTGTTGTCAGAGCGAAACCGGCAGCGGGTGAGCCGATGCCTCCGGCTGCGGCGAGTGGGACGATTGGGGGGCCGATGCCCATATCGCCTTCGATGGGGAGCTTGCCGTCGAAACGGATGGGAGTCTACGCGGTTTCGGTTTCGTCGGGCGTTATGGCGGCGAATCTGATCTCGGCTCCAGAGCCTGCGTATCCGAAGCTGGCGAGACTGATCCACATGAAGGGACCGGTGATTATGCTGGCGGTGGTGTCGCGGGACGGGAAGGTGGTGGCGACGCATGTGCTGCGAGGACATCGACTGCTGCGGAGAGCGGCGTCGAATGCGGTGCGGCAGTGGCGGTATCAACCTTATCTGCTGAATGGACAGCCTGAGGATGTGGCGACGATTGTTACGGTGAACTTTCGGCGGCGGTAAGAGGGTCGCGGCGAACGGCCGGTTTTTGGAGAAGAACGCCAAATTGCCTAGACAATAAGTCGACGGCGCGTTTCTCTGCAGACAGAGTGTGTCTAAGAAGCGGAGATTCGCGGGGATTTCAGCCGGTTTCTAGTTTGTCGGGGCAGAGAAAACGGCTCACAAGACCAACTGGCGGTGGACGCAGTCTACTGCGAATCCCTCTCTTAGGCCAAATTCCCGTTGGCACCGAGCTTGCATCAAGACAGCTCACACAGAGTGCGTATAGAAACACGGTGGAGAGCAACATGCGTTGCAACCAAACCAACAACAAAGACAAAAGCCCTATGAAGAAAAAACAAAAGCTTGACGGCAGTGACCTGCTCATAGAAGGTCGGCTTATCGGACGTGATCTTCGTTGCGCCTGAAAAGTCGCGATTTCGGTAACTTGCTGGGAACTTTCTCAAAATCCCCGTTTTTGAGGAGTGCGGCGATATAGAAAACATTTCTGGGTAGAATGGCTTCGAGGTCGTGATGTCCTTGTCCAAGTCCGCATCCACGTCTGCGAGTCCCGCGCCTGGAGCACAGCAACAGGATGCCGATGACATATGAGCACCCATTTTAGTTTTGACCAGCTCGTGTCTCTGTTGGGCCGTTCTGAGAATGATCCGGTAGTAAGAAACTTCTTTGGACACGAAATATCCAACATCCATCGTGATGAGTATTACGGATCACTGGAGTTCAAGCCTGAAGGGGTCGATGTTGTATTCGAGGAGGCTCCTTGGGTAGTGCCTTCAGAAAAGATTACCGATCCGAAGGTGTTATACGTTGCCGCTTTTCATTTGCACCGTGAAGGTCACGAGGGCTTTGCAGGATATTCGGGGCAATTGCCAAATGGCGTTGCGTTGGGCGATTCCGAGACTGAACTGCTTCGTAGGATGGGAGAGCACATAAGAAGAGGAGGCGGCGGTACGAGCTCCGTACTGAAGCGACCTATCCCTCGTTGGTTTTGGTTTGCGGTGGGCGAGGCGATCCTCCACGTCCAGTTAGACCCGAAGGGGCTGATTGACATGGCAACACTTCAGACGCCCGAGATCAAATTGGGCTGATGGCGGGTGGCTGCATAGGCACTCGGCTGCACGTAGTGCCTGAAAAGTCACATTTTCGGCAACTTGGGACTCCTCACGGTAGGGACATGACCAAGGCTTGCTATCAGCTCTGGGTCCTTCGGCTACGCCAGACGATGATGCAGAGAATGATCCCGCCGATCAGCCCAGTCAGATACGACATTTCGTGAGCCCAGAGGTCGGCATAGAAGGTGTGACGTATCTGTTTTGGGATGGCCGTGGCGTAGTATTCCATGCCGAGGCCTTGCAGGAAATAACCGATGATGCCCGCAGCCAAAGCGAAGATTACCATTATGGCGAGGAGCTTGAGCAATGGCCGGAAGATATGAGAGGCGGTAAGTTTGGCGCGTGAGCCCGCACGGGCCGCGATAGCAAGCATTATCCCGAGAAATAGACTTACCCACCATGTTGCGAGAACGCCCCAGCCGAGAGCGAGAAGAGTGGGTGATTGGGTATGGAATATGGCCGGATGGAACACCGTGAAATATTCAAGACAAACGCGGGCCGTCACCTGATCGTGCAGGACGCCGTAGATGGCTCCGGCTACGATGCACAAGGCAACAATCTTGATCGCTTCCATTCACGGAGTATATGCGAGCTCACTGTCGTCCAAATTAGCCTTTGAGAACAAGGCTCAAGGGTGAGGCAGGTGGAGCCTCCTGTAGAGTGAAGTGGGTCCTGAGAAGACCACTTGACGCATGAGAAAGGCATCCACCATGAATCGAGTATGCAGTATTTTCAGCCAACTCCTGCAACTGTTTTCGCGCTCCGATTTCGAGGCTGCGGTTGGCAAGCATCGAGCCGAGAGGCACGCCCGAGGCTTTACCTGCTGGGGTCAGTTCATCGCCATGCTGTTCTGCCAACTGGGACGGGCCCACAGTCTGA
>NZ_JQKI01000217.1 GCF_000745965.1 Edaphobacter aggregans DSM 19364
CGTTGCTTCAATGCAAGGGCCTTTACTTCCTCCCATGTAGACCGTGCCTGTGCCGCGTCGTAATTCGTCTCTAGCATTCCCCGGATTGTGAGAATACGGAGCCTCGTTTCGGCCTCTTGAGCTGCAGGCCTTCCCAGGTCTTGGGTGAGTTGGAAGATTTTGGCCGGAACACTTCCCGATTCGTCAGGTGGGACCTGGCTCACTTCGGCATACAGCGCTTTGGAGCGTTCCTTTTGAGCGTCGAACAGATGCTGAGCTCTCGCGTACAAAGGCTGTGCATCTGCCCAGCGATTTCCCCATGCTAAGGTATCGGCCCTGTCGAGCAAGCCTTCTGCGGACTCAGGTGGAGCGGAGCTGTGGTGCGGCGAAATCAGGTAAAAGTAAGTGCTTCCAAGGACAACGAAGATGCCACCGAAAACAGCAAGAATCCTTTTGCCCCAACTGGCTCGCGACATGGAAGCATCTTATCGAAGATGTACACATCTTTGTGTGTAAGAGCCTCTCATTGATGCGACAAGTCGCCGTGCAACAGATGGTCTCCTCGAATCTGAATGCTCTCCGGTATCTGATACAGGAAGCAGCATTTCCGCACACATAAGAGCGGAAATAGACGGTTGGGGATTAGTGCGCGATTGCGCAATTACGGGACGAAAAAGAGTCGGGGGTGCCATCGAACCGACCACCACCTCATCCCCCCCCCAGAGAATGACCTAAATAAGGTCAAGGTGAGGGCCACGATCATTCCCCGCTCGGAACAGCCCCGGTTAAGTCACAGTATTTCATCAGATTCAATGAATATTCCTTCACTAAAGATTAGTGGCGGGATTTTCCAATTCTTCACTGTTTTTCATTTGCAGTCCGTCAAACCCTTGGATACCCTACGGTCTTCTATATCAGTAATCACCCATGCAGAGTTCCACGACGCGTTCCATCTTCCCTAGCTGTGGACGACTGGGTCCGAATGATGCAGCTAGCGAAACCGCTAAACCATCACCCCCGAGAGAAATACTGAAACGGTCTTTCTGCGCGTTCGTATTGCGAGTTAGCCGCAAGGCGGAAAGATCCGGCGCCATTTCTTTGTCTTTGATATCTTGAGATTGGGGCGAATCTAAAGGCATGGCAGCGTTCAACCATTTGAGCTCGCAAGCTACCTTCGAGGTCAGCACACTGCGCAGCTCGGTAGGCTGCTACCTATCTACCAAGCTACCTATCTACCTACGCTGCTACCAAGCTACCAGCACGGGAGTACCGCATTGGTTACTTATGTATGGGTTCGATCGCTGATAGCATCACTTCTATGGCTATTATTATCAGCATTGCAAACCAGAAGGGTGGCGCGGGTAAAACCACTACAGCACAGCAGGTAGCTGTAGAGCTATCCAGCGTGGGATACCGCATTCATGTCATCGACATGGACCCGCAGGCGTCCTTCACGCAATGGTACAGGCACCGTCTCAAGCAGGGACTAAATAGTTTCAGTGTGCAAACCATCCCTACAGGCCTCCTAAAGGAAGACCTGGCAGAACTCAAGACTCGCAACGATCTGGATATCATTTTGATCGACTGTCCAGGAAACATTGTAGATATAACGATGGCGGCCGTGCAGGCATCCGATGCAGTTATCACTCCAGTACGTGCCACGGGTCTCGATCTAGAAGCCACGAAGCACATGATTCATTTCGTCGCCTCCATCATGAAGGAGAACGAGAATCTTCGCTTCATTCTCTTTCACAATGCCAAGCACTCTAGCCGCAGGTTGGATAAGGATGGCTCCGTCAGTCTGGTCAAGGCGACCAAACCAATTCCTGGTCAGCGCGCCTTCATTCTCAAAACCGCGATCACGGACACGGCAGCAGTCGCCGAAGCTGGCATGACCGGCCTCTCGGTTCGAGAGTACTCGCCGAAGTCGCCCTCTTCCACACAGTATCGAAAACTTATCAAGGAGATCCTCGAATGCCTCAAGCCGGCCGACCATCAAGTAAGCGCTTCAGCTTAACCGACCTGGCAGACGATGATGAGCCGATCATTCGTACTGAGCTGATGTCTCCGACTCTGGTGCCTCCGGCTCCGGAGCCAGCGGAGAAGATCGAGGCCGATCCAGCTGCTATACCAGCTCCAGTTCCGGTCCGCGAGGTTATAGCGACTCCGCCGGCTGCTCCGAAGAGTCATCAGACGAGGGTATCCCGGCAGAGCAGGGAAGTGGCCGAGGCGCTGGAACCGACTCCAGTGGTCGTCGATCAGCACAAAGAATCCTTCTATGCAAACTTTGGGGAGAGGAAGACGAAGAAGCAGATCAGTCTCCGAATCCACCCCGACGTGGACAAGGCGTTAACCAAAGAGGTCCTGACCAAGAATCTCGAGGGAATCACCATCACTCGAGAGGCGATCATTACTAAAGCGGTTTGTAACTTCCTCGGGATCGATTACCCAGAGGATATGTAATGTAAACGAACAGAAGAGGACGCGGCTGGACGATCATGCTGATCGCCTCCTCGTCCTCTTCTGTTTCAAAATGTTGTAACGTTGACGGATTGATGCGGAAGCCACCGAAAAACACGCAGGAGCTGCTACCGGGCTACTCCGACTATCGTCTTGAACGGGAAAAGGCAGCCAAGAACCAAGTCGAAAAGCTAATGGGCATCTGGAAGGCTGGTCTGAGCGGCGACAAGCTATTCACAGCCCAGCTGCTCATATACTGTGGACTCCCCATCAACAAGACCGACGAGCAATATGTAATCAGGAAATCCAGGCTCGCCGATGGCAGCTCGGTCAGGGTCACCTTCAATCGGACCAATCCGGATGTGCCTCTTCCGTTCCGCGCGGACCGGACCATGGCCTACTTTCTGACGAACAAGGCCGTTCTCCAGCAAAGCCCTCTTTTACGCTGGGACCATGCCAACGAGTACATGCGCCTCTTCGGTCTAAATCCGGATTCCGGGTATAACTACAAAGCGGTCCAGGAGAGGTTCACCAGGATAGCCTATCTCGGAATTACGGTAGAGTACATCGATCCGAACGAGAAGATCATCGAGCACTGGAAGTGTCCGATGATTGACAACGCCAGGATCACAGCCGAGTTCGATGCGGAAGGGAAGTGGAAGCCCTCGGTCTCCATTGCCGAGATGCTCTCGGCGAAACAGGAGGTCAGTTTCGGACTTCGCTTTTTCATCGAGCTCCAGAAGCAGCCGGTCCCGATCCCGATCGAGCTGCTGATCGCTACCCAAAAATCCCACCGGTTAATGGACTATGTTGTCTTCCTGTACTGGCGGGCCTTCGCTGGCGCGACACAGAGCTTCATCCCTTGGCGTTACCTGCAGGAGCAGTTCGACAATTCGGACTCGAACCCGGACAGGTGGACGCAACAGTTCCGTAAAGCGAAGACCATCCTGAAAACCCTGCCGGATCCCATCAACCAGATCCGCTTCGACGTCTCGAGCGCCGGCCTGACGATCTACCCGCTCCCGGTCGGAACCAGCTTCTTCGAGGGATATCCCAAACTCGGGAAGAGAGCCGCTTTGGGTTCAGAGTCCTAGACCCTCCCTGGTCGATCGGCACGCAGTGCTTCTTACTGCTGTACATAAATAAAGCCCATACTGAAAAAACATCCTGTAAATACATCTTGCTTCTATATAGGCTACGCGGAACTGCGGTCGGTCTACGCGGATCTGCGGGAATCCTACGCGGAACTGCGGCGATCTATACGCGGATCTGCGGTTTAGGTTCTACCGGGAACTGCGGTCGGGGCAGGGAATTGCCCCAAGACCTGTGCAAACTGATACGCGGAACTGCGGTTTTCTACGCGGAACTGCGGTCAAAGTAAACGGCTTATAATCAACGACATACCACGTAAAACTTCGTGTTAAATCCGGAACTGTGAATAACCGGCCTCCGCGATCTGATTCCAATTCACAGGGCCGCACAGGAATTCCACAAGTTGATGAATATACATTTTCATCGCATAAATATACATCCACTTACTGAACTGGTACGACCACTAGGAAATATTGGTCTGTTTAGTGGTGTTCGGCTGCCAGGAAATGGCCCGCGCTAACGCTATCGCCGATTTGACAGAGGAAGTACAATTCAAACGCTTATAAATGAGAAGTTTAGGGGAGATCTCTCATCTTCCGTCGCGCACAAATTGTACATACACGCTGTACAGCTGGAGCGTTGTCTCAAAGGAAGCCGGGCGTTCTGCGGACTGGGATGGTTCGAATGGGGAGCTGTACAGCAGAGCTGTATGGATTGTACTTTTATCAGGCCGCCGTGTATAGTGCAGCAATGGCGGAGAATAGACGGCAACTCGTGGAGCAATTTACGACCCTGGTCCTGGACTCGATCGCAGCTGACGAGGCATCACCGACGAAGCCGCGGAACCCCGTCTTGGTCACGACATCATTCCGTTCACCGGTCGGTTTCAAGAAAAGACTTAAGAAGGCGGCCAAAATAAGGGGAGTGGAGCAAACCCAGCTCCTCATCCAAGCATTGACACCTTTGCTTGCGGTTATCCTGGAGGATGAGGAGCCAGGAACAATACCTCATCTTTTTTCAAATAAATAAACGACGATATTGCAGCAGATACGGGTGATATCTCATCTAACCGTTGACGTGCAACTTTCGTGACTGAGTCCTTAGGTTAAAACCCGAGTTGACAAACAACGATGCTAGACTGTCTCTAACCCAAGAGGTGCCCGATGGCGACGTCAGTTCAGATTTCGATGGCGGAGTATATGCGCACGAATTACCGGCCAGATCGAGAGTATGTCGATGGCGAGCTGGTGGAGAGAAACGTGGGCAAATACGAGCACTCACGCCTTCAGGCGCTTTTGACTATCTGGTTTGGTACGAACGAGAGCCACTGGTCTGTGATGGCTCTCACCGAACAGAGAGTACAGGTCTCTCCGACGCGGGTGCGGATCCCGGATGTCGCTTTAGTACTACCCAAGCCTCAGCCTGAAGTGTTGGTTGAACCCCCAGTTCTTGTGGTCGAGATTCTATCGCCAGATGATAGCTACAGTGACACTAGGGCGCGCGCGACCGACTACTTTGATATGGGAGTCCACACCGTCTGGATCATCGACCCCAAGACTCGAAGTGGCGAGTGGTGCGAGAAGAATGTATGGACCTCGGCACGTACTCTTGAGGTTCCAGGGACGCCAATCTGGGTCGACCTGGATGAGCTATTCGCTGGCCTAGCGCCATACCAGACGACCTAGAAGGCGGGTGGTAACACAATGGATCACTCGAACTAATTGCCAGAACTTGATGACCTGCCGTAAGATCCATACCTTGAGGCCATAATCCGGGATCTCGCCAATCGGAGAGATAGGTTTTCAGGCTAGCCTCGATGGTAAAGTGTTCGACGAGAATCAGAGCGTGGCGTGGCAGCGCGGCTGCGCCGACGCACTCCGTCCGCGGGGATAGGAGGGCAATGAATGTGGTGGTCGATACGGGAGATCCTGGGACAAGCAGACGCTCGCCGAATATTTTCAGGTCCGGAAGGCCCCCAACTTCCTCCCGACATTCAACGTAACTCCGCACTCAATCCAGTCAGTGATCCTCAAGAACGACGAGGGGAAGCGGCAGATGTAGCTGATGCTCTGAGGCCTAACTCCGGCGTGGTCCGAGACTCCAAAGACAACCGACTCGACGCTCAACGCCCGACCGGAAGACGTTTTAAGCAAGCCAGCATTTCGCGACGCCTTTCAAAATCGTAAATACCTTGTTTCCTATGGATGCCTTCTAACGAGTTGAAACAGGTTTCGGGCATCAAGCAGCCGTATGCGATTGGCATGGCGAGCGGCGAGCCCTTTGCTGTCGCAAGCATCGGGGAAACAGTGGGGGACGGGCAGCGAAGTTCTTCTTTCGTTTTCCGTCTGATCATAAAGCATAATGAGATTATGATTATTATTTACAATATGATAAAAGCTTTATTTAATGTTCAGCGTCAACTACTCTTTCCCTTTGACGACAGTTATTTCTCCCTACGAACGACATCTACCGCCATCAACTGCTGACGACATCTTTGTGGAGTTCGGGTGAACCGGCTGGAGGCGGAGGGCGAAGCCCGGAGCCGGAAGCCGGTTCACCCGAAGGGTGCTCGGGGATGGGTTGGTCGCCTGTCTGCACGTTGTGGCGGGCCTGTTCCAGGCGATAGCTGGAGACGTTGAGCTCGACGATCACGCTGTGGTGCACCAGTCGATCGATGGCGGCCGCCGTCGTCATCGGGTCCTTGAAGATCCCCTCCCACTTGGAGAACGGCAGGTTGCTCGTCAACAAGACGCTGCCTCGTTCGTAGCGCTCGGCCAGCAGCGTGAAGACGACTTCCATCTCTTCCCGGGTCTGGCGTATGTAGCCGAGGTCGTCGATCACCATCCCTTCATAGCGCGAGTACCGCTTGATCAGGCGGCTCAGCTTGAGGTCGCGCTTGGCGATCAGCAGATCCTGCACCAGCATCTCGCAGGTGGTGAAGAGCATGCGGCGTCCCCGGCG
>NZ_JQKI01000218.1 GCF_000745965.1 Edaphobacter aggregans DSM 19364
AATATCAGGATCATCCGGTGCGCAGGCTGCCAGGTCCCGCAGGTGACGGGCTGAGCGACGGAGGCAACTCCCGAGGCTCCCTTCGGTTTGTTTCGGGACTGGCAGAGAACATAAACTCAATCTTCTGTGCGGACTCTTTGGAGTCTCAGACAGCAAATGGATGTCCGGTTCTGCAGAGAGCAGGAACCACCAGCCGAGAGGCACTGTTGCGTAACGGCAGATTCTGATCAAACCGATAGCGCGCTCTCCTGAGCGCGCCCAGAAAATCCTGTGCTTTTCTGTTGACAAAAACTTACATGGATGCCCGTCACACGACCCGAATCGCGCTGTCGTCAGGGCATGCGCTTCATCTTCATTTACCGCGGTCTTCCCCGAATGCGACGACACTATTATCTAGCGGCAACTCGTGTATGCGAAGTTCCATCGACCCGCCATTCGCGCTCTTGCATCGGTACCGGTCAATGAGATAGGGCACGCCTTCGCCAGCCAGCAGCTTCGACGAATTCGTGACTTCGAAATGCAGGTGCGGCTCGCGTGCATCGCCGGAAGCGCCGAGGAGCGCCACCACTTGGCCGCGTCGCACGCGGTCCCCTTCCTTCACCCGCAAACTTCCCGGCTGCAGATGCATGTAATAGGCAAACTGAACGCCACCCAGATCAAGCGTGATTGTGTTTCCCGCAACTGTTTCCAACGAAATCGGCACAGCAGGGTGGAACGATTCGCCGTGTCCGGGGATGTTATTGGGGAGGCCATCTCTTGCCGTAATAACACGGCCGTCGGCAACGGCGAGCACTGCTTTCCCAAAGGAATAATAGGAGCGCACGTCCCGCGAGTCGCCAGAAAATGATGCACCATCCCTGATCTGCTTCCAGTCGATCGCGTAGCGTCGTGAGTCCACGGCCCGGCCATCAACAATGACCACTCCACGCCTATGATGATTCTCCTGATCATTACTCGGGCCATCGGCTGCGAGCCAGTTTGCTCCTTCTAACGGAGGGCCGAGCACACGCAACTCAGTGTAGTGTGTGGCGATGACTGCGCCTCCCGCCACTGAGTCGGCCGTTCTCACACGATGAAACAGTCTGTCTGGAACATGTGAGCCGCGGGCCAACACGATCGACATAAAAGCGATGGAACTCTGGCCATCGTTGATTAGAAGCCTTCCTGTGGGGTCAGAGAGTGTCTTGCCTCCCAAAGGCTGCAGCATGGTTTCGAGTTGCGGTACCTCGAAGGTCGCAATCGGTTGGGCGGCGGCTCCCGCATCTGCGTCGAGCACGTCAATTCGATTGAGGGAAACAGGAGATGTCCCGAAGTTCGTCAGGTGCAACTCGTACATGACATAAATATGTGGTCCGCTTGGGAATGCTGTGGGCTCGAATGGCACGCGCATCTCGAGCTGTGGTGGCCAAGCGGGCTTTGCCGCCGACTGCTTGTTATCGGATCGCAGCTGCACTTGAGAATTGCCTGTCAGCCCGCTGTTCGGTTGAGCAACGGTAGGACATGTGAAGAGGGAAGCAACTCCGAGAAGGATTAGCAGGCGCATGCTCAGGGTACGCAACGGAGACCACAAAGTTCCTCGTTCTGGTTGGATGGTCGGCAAACCGCACCTTACTCCCCTGCGCCTGACTCCGACCACATCCTGATCGAAACTCGGCTGCGCCACCGCACGCCTTTCTTGTCGTTCGCTTCAAAGGCGATGCCGGGTACCCTTGCGCCCGATGACGCGGACGGTCTGGATCGTGCTTTAGGGGGCAGCGAGAGCGGGGAAAAGCGTATAATAAAGCCCTGCGATAGCTCGTGACTATCGCAGGGGTTGTAGAGGCTACCGTTTGAAATGCAGCCACAAACGAACAATTGTGGCGATTCCAGACAGTAGGACGAACATCCATTTTGGTGATATCTGGATGCGGCAGTTGAAAGACAGCTTCACTTTCTCTACCTCCATCTGACGGCTCCAACCCTTCTCCGGTTGGGGCCGTTCTCGCGTTGAGCGCGAGCCGCGCCGATGACCCACTATTGCTGGATCGTGGTGCTGTCGAGAACTCCGAGTTCAGATGGTCGTGCGCCTCTGTTGTCATGCTATAAGGCTTCGCGCCTTGGTTGTGCGAGTGGCAAGGCCGAACGGTAGTGAGCCGTGTCGGGCATCGAAGCGAAGCGCGGAACGCAGTGAGCACTAGAGCTGCAAGATGAGCCTTGCCGCGATGCACACCAAGGTGCAATAGAGCCGACATGACAACAGAAAAGCAAACGGCCAGCTAGGAGTGTTGACTGGGATAGGGGTCCCGATGGTGAGGGACTTAGGACACGTGATCGACCGGGAAAAGTTGATAGACCCGAACGTTTTCAGGAAAGCCGCTGAAGCGCTGAAGGAAGGAACAGCTCTCCCTGTTTCTAAGCTGACCCCATAGACGTATAGCTATTTACATGACCACGCCGACGGGTCGTGCGCTCGCCGGATGCTCGCCGTCTTCGCCGAGTTCGAACGGGAGATCCTGCGAGAGCGTGTGAAGGCCGGCATCGCCCAGACCCACGCCAAAGGCACAACCTTCGGCAGGCCAAAGTCGGCGGCGATGCAAACTGCCGAAATCAAACGCCTCTATCGCAAGGAAAAACTCACCAAATCGGAGATTGCCAGACGGCTGGGCATCGGCAGAACCTCAGTTCGCCGCCTCCTTGAGGGTGCCTAGCGGCTCAAAACATTCAAATGGCCCATTTTGTACCGAATCGTTGCCATACCCAATGTTACGAAACTCTATGCTCGGACCCAGCCCATCGTTGATGCGACTTCCAATTTGCCGACTTCCTGCCCGGTTCGCCTTCACCAGAGGCAAGCAAAGGCGGTGAGCGCAGTTCCGAAATGTACCGATGTAGAATTGCGATATGTCTCGAAGGCTTATCGTCGCTTTTGTTGCCATCGCCATCATCACAATTTGGATGGGTGCGCTGGTGTACGAAACCTTCGACATACATGATCCAAAGCCGTTCCCCATTGACCCAGAATTCTTAGTCATGACGTGCAGCGTCATGCTAGCCCTGTGTCTCGGCACCGTGCTGGCTATCCGCCTGTTTGCCTTGTGCCTCTTATTCTGGGAATCGCTATCACAAGGCATGTCGGAATTGGCACCTGCAATATGGCGTCGATTCCAGACCTTTGAAGTCGAACGGCTTTTGTTCTCCTCGCCTTTAAGCGCGATTTCCCTTCGAATCTAGCCTTTT
The DNA here is from genome assembly GCF_000745965.1 of Edaphobacter aggregans DSM 19364. Classification (GTDB taxonomy): domain Bacteria; phylum Acidobacteriota; class Terriglobia; order Terriglobales; family Acidobacteriaceae; genus Edaphobacter; species Edaphobacter aggregans. The sequence goes on from NZ_JQKI01000218.1 coordinate 3,217, forward strand.
CTCCTGTACTGACTCCAGTTCATCTGCGGCAGTGTGTCTGCCCGCGTTTCCTCGAACTTTGGCTCTCAGGAGTTTCCATGAAACATATCGCAGCGCTTTTGCTGCTGTCCGCTGGATTTTGTGTTGGTTGCGCCAGGTATAAGTACCATGCAGCGCCAATTTCGCCCCCGGCTCTGGCCCAAAGCCTTTACAGCCGCAGTCTGGACGATCTCGAACTGCGCTCGTGGATGAACCAGAGCGCCAATTTCCAGCCAGCCTCGTGGCCGCTCGAAGCCTGGGACCTGAATTCGCTCACGCTCGCGGCGTTCTATTTCAATCCAGATCTCGATATTGCCCGCGCGAACGTGGCCTCAGCAGAGGCGGGGATTCGAACTGCTGCGATGAAACCGAACCCAATTGCAGGTATTGGACCGGGGTACGAGTCCGATCCGACGGCACCGTTCATCATGGGATTCAACTTCGATCTGCCGATCGAGACTGCGGGCAAGCGTGGCTATCGAATTGCGAATGCTACGCATTTGAGCCAGGCAAGCCGCCTCCAATTAGCCGAAACCGGGTGGGCTGTGCGCAGCCGGGTCCGGTCAGCACTTGTGGACTACCTGTTCGCGGTGGACGCAGCTGCCCAGTTGCAGAGACAGGTATCCCTGCAAACTCAGTATGCAGACATGATCGAACGGCGCTTTCATGCCGGCGAGATACCTCTACCAGAGGTGACCACAGCGCGTATCGACTTGACGAACCTCCGTCAAGCGCTTCGCGTAGCTGAGGGCCAGGTAAATACAACCCACGCGGTACTTGCGGCGGCCATCGGAATTCCCGACTCTGCCCTAGCGGGAAGGTCGCTGAAGTGGTCAGGGATCGATGCGCCGCCGGATCCAAGCGCGCTTTCCTCTCAGAGTGTTCGTGAAGCGGCGGTATTGAATCGGCTCGACGTACGGCGCGCCCTTGAGCGATATGAATCCTCACAATCCAACCTTCAGTTGGAAGTTGCACGGCAATATCCGGACATCAATCTAGGTCCGGGATACATCTATGAACAAGGCATTCACTCCATTGCTCTCAACCTGTCGAGTGTCCTGCCTTTGCGCAACCATAACGAAGGCCCCATCGCCGAAGCGGAGGCCCAGCGCAAGATTGCCGGAGCGCAGTTTCTCTCAGTGCAAAGTACGGTGATTGCGGAAAGCGACAAAGCTCTCGCCCAGTACGCAGCCGCATACGCGACCTTGCAGGAGGCATCGCGCTCGGTCGCTCAGCTTGAAGAGCAGCAACGAACGGCAGAACGCCTGCTGAAGTCAGGAGAAACCGAGCAATTCACTGCGATTGCTGCCGAGGTGCAAACCGCCGCTGCGGAACGTGCCCGACTGGATGCTCTACGTCAGGCACAACTGTCGATCGGGTTACTGGAAGACGCGTTGCAGCGGCCACTTGATCCGGCAATCACACCCGCGCTTCCCAAGAACGCGCCACGCTAGCCGAAAGGGTCTACAGGATGAAATCCACTCTGCGCATCATCGTCGTTATTGCCGCCGTCATTGCTCTCGCCGGCGGACTGATCTGGGGGTTTCTGGCCAGACAGAAGGAGCAGTCGGCGGAGGCTCAAGCCGAAGCTCCCATGCAGGCACCATCGCGTGTTGCGTCTCAAAATGGCGAAACGGTTCTCGCCTTCGATGACGCAGCGCAAAAGACCAATGGCATCGTCACGGCTGCCCCTATACACAGCCGGCAAAGTGTGGACGTACAAGCGACCGGCGTTGTTCTGCAACTCCAGCCGCTTCTCGATCTTAAGACCAGCTACAACACTGCCTTGACCGATCTTGCGAAAGCACGAGCAGCGGCAAGCGCATCACAGGCTGAATACGAGCGCCTGCGGCAACTGAATCAGGATGGGAAGAACGCTTCGGACAAAGCTGTCGAAGTGGCGCGCGCGGCTTCCGAAAGTGATGCCGCACTGGTTAGGAATGCAGAACAATCTCTGACCATTCTCAAAAGCTCCACTCGGCTTCATTGGGGTCCAGTCATAGCAAACTGGCTGGAGCAAGGTTCACCGCAACTGGACGCATTGCTTGCGCAGCGGACGTTTCTCTTACAAGTAACCAGTACGGATTCAGGCAGCTTGACCGCGCCACAGCAAGTAACGGTGAAATATGCGGATGGCACGCACAGTTCCGCGCACCTGATCTCGGTGCTTCCTCAACTTGACCCGCGTCTGCAAGCACCAAGCTTGCTGTATGGCGTCGCAGCGCATCCGGGCCTCATCCCTGGAATCAATCTTGCTGTTTTTCTACCCTCCGGCCCAGAGCGAGACGGATGGCTCGTTCCCGGCAGCGCGGTTGTCTGGTGGCAGGGCAAGGCGTGGTGCTATGTCGAAGAATCACCGGGCAAGTTCACTCGCAAAGACATAGCAACCTCGAAGCCCGTTGCTAATGGATGGTTTGTGACAGAAGGGATCGATGCCGACGCGCGTGTAGTCACCGTAGGCGCACAGGCACTTCTCTCGGAAGAATTCCGATCCCAGATTCAAGCAGACCAGGACTGACTTCATGTTGAATGCCATTGTTCGCTTTTCACTTCGATTTCGCGGAGTCATTATCTCTCTGGCTCTGGCCTCTCTGGGATATGGCCTCTATACGCTGACACAGGCGAAATATGTAGTCTTCCCAGAGTTTGCGCCTCCTCGCGTTTCGATCCAGACGGAAGCGCCGGGCCTATCGCCTGAACAGGTGGAACTGTTGGTGACCCAGCCGATTGAAAACGCCATCAACGGTGTGACTGGCATTGATTCTCTCCGCTCCAGTTCCATTCAAGGGCTGTCCGTCATCAATGTGGTCTTCCAGACCGGGAACGACGTTTATCTTGAACGCCAGTTTGTAGCGGAGCGCCTTTCGACGCTGGCAGGACAGTTGCCATCGGGCGTCAAAGCTCCCATCATGACGCCGCTCACGTCGTCGACAAGCAACGTACTGATCCTGGGCCTGACGTCTAACAGGCAGTCGCTCATGCAACTGAGAACGGCTGCAGATTGGACTCTCCGGCCCCGTCTCTTGGCAGTTCCAGGCGTGGCAAGCGTCACTGTCTTCGGTGGTGAGACCAGGCAGATACAAGTGCAGTTCCATCCAGAGAAACTAGCCTGCATCATTCACGAAGGCTGAGCGAGCGGTTGTTGTGAGCGCGAGCTCGTGACGAAGGCTCGTTTGGCTGGGTGCTGTTGGTTGGATT
>NZ_JQKI01000219.1 GCF_000745965.1 Edaphobacter aggregans DSM 19364
CCTCGCACGATGAACTGCACGAAATGAAGAAGACCGCCGCTCAGGGCGTCGTGATCGTAGCCGTTCCGCAACTCTTCCCCACTCCGCCCGAGTTGGCAGACCGTATGGTCGCGCTTGCGGACATTCGCCCAGGGCAACAGGTTTTAGAACCCTCCGCAGGAACAGGCCGAATCATTGATGCGATTCGCCGCAATGCTCACGGCTACGCGATCACAGCGGTTGAGCTGAATTGCAATATGGCTCACCGGCTCCGCACGGTTGATTGTGTCGATGACACTCGGCAGGCCGATTTCTTGGAGTGCAACGGCGATCTAGGAACCTTCGACCGCATTGTTATGAATCCGCCGTTTGCGAACGCAGACGATATCAAGCACATTATGCACGCCTTGAACATGTTGAAGCCCGGAGGCCGACTCGTCGCCATCTGTGCCAACGGCCCGAGGCAGAACGACACGCTAAAGGCCCATCGTTGAAGCGCGCGGCGGTCTCTGGGAAGAATTGCCTCCAGATACTTTCATCGGCGCAGGTACATGCGTTCGCACCGTCCTCCTCATGCTGGACGCATAACCAAGTGCCGCCCGTTTCAGGGGAACGCCGCAACGCGGCGCCTGAAGCGGGCGCAAGGGGACAAACCCCTTCGGTTTTTCCCCTTGACCTCTTTTCCCGCAAAATCATTCGGACGAGTAGGAACCTTCTCGCGGCAGAGGTCTAACGATTTCACGCGTGCTTTGGTTCGGGATCGATAAACGGGCTGGGGCTCGGCCGATGTCACGCGGCACTCAAATCCAGGGAGTTGATTCCAATGACCGCTCTCATTCCCCAAACGCGACACTCTGCGCCTGTAAAATCCACAGCGCCGAATGCTAACTTCGGCTAAGCGATGCAACCAGATCAGGTCACCATCTACACCGACGGCTCTTGCCTCGGCAATCCGGGCCCAGGCGGCTGGGCCTGCCTGCTCGAGTGCGGCGAACGCAAGAGCGAACTCTTCGGCAGCCATCCGAACACCACCAACAACCGCATGGAACTGGAGGCGGTAATCCAGGCGCTGCGCGCCCTCACCTGCCCCCGCACCGTGCACCTCGTTACCGACTCCGTGTACGTCAAAGACGGCCTGACCAAGTGGATCGTGGGCTGGAAAAAGAAGGGCTGGGTTACCGCCGAGAAGAAGCCAGTGAAGAACCAGGAGCTGTGGCAGGAACTCGACCGCCTCGCCGCCCAGCACACCATCCAGTGGAAGTGGGTGAAGGGCCACGCCACCGACGCCCGCAACAACCGCTGCGACGCCCTCGCGCAATACGCCGCGCGAAACCAGTCACGGAGTCGTGAAGTAGCGGCGTCGCGCACCTAATGTCGTGCTGGCGTCTGCCGCGTGACGGAGCGGAAGCGCAGTAGACTAGGAATGCATGCAGTACGTTCATATTCTCAATTTGATTGACGTTTATCTGGACCGCCTTACCAAAGCGAAGCAAATTTTGCTCCCACTCGACGGCCTGCCAACGAGCGCTCCGAAACGAGCAATTCAACCTGCGGCCCGAAAGAAGACACGCCCGAAGGCAGGGAGCGAGAAGCCTGCAACGGCATCGCTGCAAATCAGCCCGAGGCAGAGCAAGAAAAAAGCGAACTCAACGAGCATAGAACCGGTGGCCAGCAAGCCCCCTGTTATTCGGCGCAATAAGACACCCGACCCCGTCTTAGCGCCGCCTCTCATACTGAACCAACTGTTCTCTCAAGAACAACTGGAGGGGACGCATCAAGAGCCGGTCGTGCAGAGAGTAAGCTCGGCGATCAGCGTGCCGACAGTTGGCAAAGCACCAACGCAGCGGAATCGGAGCAAACGCAACCGAGCTCCAGTTGCGGTTGCCCTGAGTGGCAGTGTGTCTGCTGCACCGGTCTTCATTCCTGCCGAACAGATCCGCCAGGAGCGCTCACAGAGGGGGGCAGCGTCCGGAACGAAACACGAGGTCGGTGGACCAGCTGGATCGACGGCCGTAGTCCCTGTAGCTCCTTTGACCGCGGAATTACTCACCCGGCGGTGGTTACAGGGGCCCGTCTCCTAACCCTGTACCACCGCATCTCGGAGTCAAGATCACTGGGGGTGATATCCGGGCACATGATTTTCATTTAAACGACGTGCGTCAGCCGACCAGAAGCGCCATCATGACCTAGTCGCGCTTTCCCTTCAGGGTTGTTGTTTTCAGCATTGTTATTTGGCGTAGCGTTGATTGCCCCGCTGCACAAGAGACAGATGCCCATCTTCGTCCAGCTAAGAGAAAGCTTGGACAGGCCGAGCAAGCCGGTCCCAGCAAACGGAGCCCCGTTGTCCGTGCGGATCCGAGCCGGCATGTCGTACTCGCGCATCGCTGCTTCGCAGACAGCACCGACCTGGCTCAGGTCCATGCGTGATACTGTCTGGCATCGGATGAGGTAACGGCTGTGTGCGTCGGTGATGGTAAAAGGATCACACCTGGTGCCATCACCTGTGCTGAAGTAGCCCTTGAAATCCATGCACCAAAGCTGATTTGGTGCGTTGACCTCAGAGAATGGCTCCAAGCAAGGAGTCGTCCTGCGCTTCTTCTGCTTGGGATTAGTTAGGCCGGGCCCTGTGCAGGATGTTGCCGAAGGTGCTTGCTGCCGGCCAGTTCACACGAGGTTGAACCTTCTCCAAGCGTGCCTTTAGCTTCCGTGCTCCCCAACTCGGGTGCTTGCTCCGAAGCGCTAGGATCGCGTTCTCGGTGGCCTCTGAAGTTGCGTGAGAGCACCCGTGTGGCTTACGGCTCCTGTCCAGAAGCCCCTCCGGACCAACTTCCTTGATAGTCGTCGATGAAGCAGATCGACTGGCGATGAACAGTCTGGAGCAGCTGCGTTCCATCTTCGATCAAAGCGGTCTCGGCATGGTGCTCATCGGCATGCCCGGAATCGAAAAACGTGTCGCCCGGTACCCGCAGTTTTTCTCCAGAATTGGCTTCGTCCACGAGTTCAGAGCGCTGAGTGATGCAGACATCCAGGCCCTGTTGGAGCAACGATGGGCACCGGTCGGCATACACCTGCCCGCTCCATCTCCCGCACCAGAGGTCATCGCCGCCGTCATTCGACTCACACGCGGCAACTTCCGTCTGCTCGTCCGCCTGCTGACTCAGATGGAGCGCGTGCTAGCGATCAACGGTCTTGAGACCCTGTCGGTGGATGTCGTCGAAACGGCTCGAGAGAATCTAGTCATCGGGCAAGCCTGATGAGAGGCGACCCAGATCCAGCCACGTGTGCCAAATAATTAGCACAGAAGTGCGCCACATAATTAGCAAAGCAACACCCTACCTGACAGCGGCCTCACCCCCGAAGTCGTAGCGCGCCTGGTTCGTATGACCGGAGGCAACTTGCGACTTCTCACACGGCTGCTCACCCAGGTTGAACGCGTCCTGGGCGTCAACGACGCCCAGGTTATCTCGGTCGAAATCGTCGAGGCAGCTAGAGACAGCCTTGTCATCGGCCAAGCCTGAGACTCGGCGCCCTACGACAAATAATTCCACAAAAGCTACGACAAACAATTCCTCACCCTACAGTCCTGCCCGGCGTTACATTTGCGTTCCCGGTACCGGCGGCAACTCAATCGTACTGCTCTTCCGAGGCGCATCGTGATGACGTCCGCCCTGATGCATGACTATGCCCGTAACGGCTCCCTTCGTATCTTTTCGAAACTCCAATTGCGCATCGGCAATCTTTAGAAAAAACATGGTTTCGGATTCCGGATAAATCGGAGTCCATGGCTGACCGCCCAGCTTCGCCGATAGCTGATCCCCCTCCAGCTTGATCAGCAGGTTTGCGCCTGGCTCAAAGTCGTACGTTCCCGTGTAACGGGAAAGCACATCTCGTGAAAGCGTGATTTCTTTTCGTTCCCCCGATGCTGGCAGTTCCACTTTTTCGCCGTGAGCCAGAGCTCCCAGCTTGCTCGCAATCTCATTGGGGGTGCTGGCCCACTTCAAATTTCCCAGAACCGCGACGGTCAATTTGTCCTCCGGGTAATAGACCAGCGACGCGCTGAAGCCCTGCATGTAGCCGTCATGCCAGATCGCCTTTCGCCCGTTTAGCGTGGAAACGAAGAGCCCGAAAGCGTAATCGCCCTTATACGGAGTCGTCATCTTCCGCAGAGACGCTTCGGAAAGCACCTTCCCTCCGAAAAGACCCTGTTCCCAGCGCAACAGGTCTTCCGTCGTGGAATAAAGAGCCCCTGCAGAGAACGCACTCGACACGAAGCCCGCGTTCATCGGCCCGTCACTGCGGGGCACATAACCCGAGGCGCGACGCACAATGATGGCAGAGTTGGAATCGTCGTAACCCGAGTCCTTCATCCCTAGCGGCGTGAAGAGGTTCTCCTGCACGAACTGCGCATACGAGTGGCCACTGATCTTTTCAATCAGGTACCCGAGCAACACGTATCCGGAATTGCTGTAGCTAAACTTCTCTCCCGGTGCAAAGTTGAGCGGCTTGTCTCGAAACCGGGCGACCAGTTGTTCCGGCGTCGCCGGCATGGTTTTCGTTGCCTCGAGATCCGCTGTGTAGCCTTCCATAAATTCCGGGATCCCCGACGTGTGCGTGAGTAAGTGGAAAATCGTGATCTTATCCCACGTGGCGGGCGCATCGGGCAGATACTTTTTGACCGAATCCTCGGTTTTCAGTTTCCCCTGCTGTTCGAGTAACACGATGCTCGCGGCTGTGAACTGTTTTGTGATCGACCCCAGCCGGAACTTCGTCTCGGGCGAATTCGGTATTTTCAATTCGACGTTGGCGAATCCGTAACCTTTGCTCAGCATGGCGTCGTTCCCCCGTGCGACGAGAACGGAACCCATGAAGTGCTGATGGCCTACGTAGGCTTGGATCACCTGATCCATCCGGTTCAAGTCCTGTGCGCGGCACATGCCGACGACAAGGGAAAGGCACAAGAACATTACTGTTTTCATATTTCTCCTGCTTCACTGAGTTCTTCTCAGGACGAGCACTATCGCTTAGTCTTAGCTGTCTCCAGCAAAGGCTGCACGTTCTTTGGTAGTCGACTGAATCTGGGACGGCTGGGAAGTTGCCTTCTTAGCCAACCAATCGATCTCCACAGTTTGTTGAGAATATAGAGGGAAGGTAATAAACAGGAGAGATGCTCCTGTTAGCAAGGCTAATTTCATCATGGGCTCGCAATCTAAATCAATACGCCATTTGAATCTCTAGGTGGCTAACAAGGTCGCTGCCCGACTGCATCGGGAGAAACGAAGTAGATGTGTCTACAGATCGTAGACATATAGCGGTTTGCTGGAATTGAGCCCGGGAATGTTCGGTGATGTTAGATGGGAAGGGGATGAGTGTCAAGTCAAAAAGTACTTCGTGGCGGTACCTGTCATTCACACGTGGGTCGCAACGATAAAAATCAGAATTACCAAACCTGAACTTGCCTTATCTAGCTCGCGGCCTTTTTTGCGTTCTTGGACTTACTGCGCAGCATTCTTTCAATGCCTAAAGGCCCAGGTTATCGTTCACTGCGATCTCGATATCCTGCTCCGACCCCAGATAGCGTTCAGTGGTCTGGATCGAGGAATGGCCGAGGAGGAATTTAATCTGCTCCAGATCCCCGCCATTCTTCCTACACAGTTTCGCGCAGGTGCGGCGGAGGTCGTGGGCGCCGAAGTGCTCGATCCCGATTTGCTTCGATGACTGTTCAACTACCGACCAGACCGCCCAGTCGCTCAGCGTGTCGCGATTGATCTTCCCGCTTTTGGAAACCGAGCGCAGCAGCCGGCCGTCTTCGATGCCGGCCGCGGTCATCCAGGCGTTGATGCCGTGCTTGACCCAGATGGGGATGGCGACGGTGCGGATGCGCCGGCCCTTGCCTTCGAGGTCGGCCAGCACCCATCTCCCTTCTCGTTGCTGGATGGTCTCGACCTCGAGCTCGGCCAGCTCGTTCCGCCTGAGGGCGCAGCCGACCAACAGCGCCAGGATCACGTAGTCGCGTTTGCCCTTGAGCGTCGAGCGGTCGGGGACGGCCAGCAGCTCCTTGGGGTAGACCCAACATTGACACTGGTGGCGAATTATCTTTTGTGAATTGAATCGTTTGCGCTGGATGGGCGACTTTAAACTGCGAAAGATCAGGACCTCGTCCAGCACAGCCGTCTAGGGACGCCCTCGCTGAGTGCGTTGGCGATTTGGCATGAACCGACCCGAAAGACCAGCCACCTATCTGCCCGGCTGGCCGACCAGCCTCAGTTTTGCTTGTAATGAAGCGGATCGCGCGCATAAGCCCGGTCGATGGCGATTGCAATTCTGCTCATTCCCGGCGCAAGAGTAAGATCGAACGTTCGCTGGACGTCGTCCTTGTATGACGAGGCGTTTTCGCCTTCCAAGGTAATGTGCTGCGTCAAT
>NZ_JQKI01000220.1 GCF_000745965.1 Edaphobacter aggregans DSM 19364
GACTCTCCCCGAAATTGGAGTTTCTGGGGAGATCTACCGCTGATCCATGCTGGGCTCTAAATGTGCGCTGTTCCTCTTCGTCACGATCCCCCTATCTTGGGATGCTCACATTTTCAAAGGAAGAGAATTCACCAGTCGAAAGCTGCAAGTCGTGACGTGATCGCCTATGGCTATTGCAGGCCAAGATCGGATAGCTGCTTAGGGTTTGCCTCATCTACGGCAATCAGATTGTGGCAAATCGTGCAATCATTTGTGATGCTCGCGCCGCCCTTCGTGTTGTGACTACCGTCATGGCAGCGGAAGCATCCGGGATAATCATTGTGCCCAAGATCATTCGGGTGCGTACCCCAGGCGACCTTCATGGAAGGGGAGACGTTAGCACTGTAGATCGAGACCAGAGCCTTGGCCGCCTGTTCAACGTCGGCATGCCGCTGGCTCAGAACATCAGGGTAATGTGAGCGATAGAAGTCCTCCAAACCGGCGGTGATCTTCGCAGCTGCATCTTCCTGGGAGTGGTAGGACGCTTTGATGAGAGCCAGTCCCTCTTTGTGAACGAACGGCAAAGAGGAGTTTGGGGCGCCCTGTGCTATCGCTTTATTGAGAGCGTTCTCTGGCGTATCAAGCGAATGAGCGGCGCGGTTGTGACAGTCCGTGCAGTCCATGAGACGTTTGGTGCCGGTCACGGGAGACTTCGCATCTGAGGAAACGTACTCTGTTCTGGATCCGTCGCTTTTGACCGCGGCGACCCACGGAATCGTCTGGTGAGTCGAATCGGTGGCGATGTACTCCACTCTGCCCAGGTGAGCGCCATGAATGCCACTTACGGTGCCCAGGCCGTTGCGGCCCCCCACATGCATGAGCACAATCGAGTGCGTGGCGGAGTTCTTTTCGTCGTCGCCGTAAGACGTTTTGAAGAGTAGCTTGTCGCCAATATAAGTCTGCGGGTTATGGCACTTGACGCAGGTCTTATCCGCCGGGGGAAGTCTGTCTTCCGGAAAGATTGGTTTCGGGTAGGTGTTTAACATAACCATAAACAGCTGCCTTGTTCCATTCATCTTTGCGTGCACATATCCGCCGAAACCACTGGCGACGTGGCACTCCGTGCAGGCCACGTTGGAGTGGTGGTAAGCAGGATAAGCGGCCCATTCAGGGGCCATCACGTGACAGGATTGTCCGCAGAATGACGGAGTGTCCATATAGGCCACCCCGCGGTAACTGGCAGTGCCGACAATGACAAAGTTGATGAAGGTAGCCACAAGAACAAAGTCAATAGCGCGGCGGAAAACGGGGTTGCTGAGCTCGATCTTGGGATAAGTAGGCGGCAGCTGCCCTGCCGCCCTCAGTTGCCGTCGTCGAAACCAGACGCCGATTGGAATGAGGAGCAGTCCGAGAATGAATAGCGCCGGAAGGCAGAGATCGACGATGATGCCCACGTAGGGATTTGGGGAGCCGCCGTGACCAATCAAATCGATAACCCAAAAGCCGATCAGAGTGAGCGCCGACGCGCTGGTGAGTCCTGCACCGGTCAGGCTTATCGGGTTGTTCCCCAGAAAAAACAGCGGCTGGAGCCGGCGTTCCTTGAAACTCCCTGAGCCATTCATCGTTCAGGCCTCGCGTTTACTTTTTCTGCAGAGTTCGTATATAGGCGACTACATCCTTGATCTGGGCGTCTGTCAACTTCCCTTTATAACCGGGCATCTTAGCCTTGCCGTCCGTAACGACGGCAATGAGTTCGGCGTCGGACATCTTGACCACATCAGGTGAATTAAACGGATTGGCTTTCATCGCTTTACCCGCGGGCGTGTTTCCCGACCCATCTGCGGCGTGACACATCGCGCACTTTGCCTTGTAAGTGTCGGCCCCCGACTGCGCGAGGCTCGTCACGCCCCCCGAAAGTAAGAGGATGCCAAGAGTTCCATAAATCGTGATTCTCATCTGCATGGGCAATGCTCCTTTGCACGGCTTTCCTGGTCTAGCCGGGCGATTATTGTTTTCAGTTGACGGCTAGAAAGCATAACGAACTGAGAGAGTGACGATATTGGCGTGGAAAGCGCGTGGAAGCGTAGGTCCGGCCGGCGCTCCTTCGCCGTAGCTGTAGTAGTTGTAGTCTCCTTTCCAAGTCCAGTTGGGAGCGAGATCGAATGCGACTCCGCCATAGGGGGTTTGATATTGCGACTGCAGCGAACCCGGAACCTGGCGAATATTGATGGGTGGGGCCGTGCCGTCGACGGAGGAGATGCGGTAGCCGCCGGTTGCGTGAAGCCTCTTTACCGGATTGAACACGAATCCGATGGAGGCGGAATTAGTAGGCTGGTCGTAGCGTCCGTTGGATTGGTAGGGCAGGCCGCTTTGCTGGCAAACCGGCGGGCTCGGTTGGCCGCCATCTACAGGCGCCGAAGAGTTGTAGCACATGTTCGTGCGAGAGTAGATGCTGTCGTACGCGTAGTTCAGATCGATGCCCCACTTTTCGCTGGGATGGATCGACGCCCCGAAGGAAAAATCCTGGCTGTGGGCGAAATGTTCAACCGTCTGGACGTTGTCGCTGCTTGTGAGGATGTTGATGGCTCCGTTAAGTTTTAGCCATGGACGAGGAGTATATGCGGTCCGCATCCGGTAGTGCTGCAGCTTGCGCGGGCTGATGCGGGTAAAGGCGTTGTCGGCGGACGTGACATCGGCGTTGAAGTTGATCCGCAACTCGGGCATTGGGGTGAGGGCGAGTCCGAACAGAGCCGTGTCCGCGTGGATGGGGACAAAGTCACCGCCAGCGTCGGTGATGATGCGGCTGCTATAGCGGTAACCCGCCGTGACTCGAGCCTGCCGGGAAAGGTCCCAGATAGCAAGAAATGTATTGACCTTTGTCTTCTGGTTGACGGCTGTGTAGCCAGGCAGTGGTCCAGTTGTGGTGGTCGTCGTGGCGGCACCCGGCGGATTAAGCAATGAAGTCCCGGCGTAGTTCGTCTGGGTATAGCTGAAGGACGCGGGTTGACGGAAATACCAGAAGTCGAAGACGTCGCTAAAAGCGAGTTTGGGAGTAACCTGCCAGGTGATGCCATAGTCCGCGTTGACATTGATGCGTCGGGCGCTGCCCGATGCCGTGATCACCTGCTCTCGAGTTCCGTTGATGAGACCGTTGAAATTCTCATGGTAGTTATCCAGATGACTGGTTGTGCCCATGTACATGACGCGTCCATTCATGCTGATGTTCCGGAGGGATGTGCTCTGAAATCGAAACTGCTCACTTGGAAGCAGGGTGCGTGTGGGCGCGGAACGGGTGTAGGCAAGATAGCTGTTGCAGGTCGGCTTGACACTTCCATTCGGATTGAAGGGTGCGGCGCATGGTGCATTCCAGACGGACGATACATCGACTCCGAGAGAGACTGGCGTGCCGCTGGAGAGGTTGTAATTGAGCCCCGAAAGCTCCAAGTTCGTGTTTCCCTTGTAATGCGTGATGAACTCGTCGAAGCTGATGGTTGTGCCTTCCAGCGGCTTCCAGTCGATGCCGGCGTTCCAGACATCCGTAGAGACGCGCCAGTTTTGAAGCATGAGGCCATCGAGGCCGTTGCCAATGTGGTACGAAGTGTAGGTTGGTCCCTGGTTAATGTTCTGAAAGTAGCCAAAACGTGCGCGAACGACAGAGAGCGGCGCCACAGTGAGATTTACATCTGTCATGCGGCGCACAGTGTTATAGAGGTGCGGCGAGTTGAGTCGGGGAACGAAGGGTTGAGACTCAGGCGGGATCAGCGGATTGGCCAGCAGGTCGTAATCAAAGTACTGGCGATCGCGGCGGAAGCTTCCATGGAAATCGTAAATACGACCCTTGGAGAGGTTCATAACTGTGGCATCATAAGGATCTCCTCCGTACCCGAAACTGCTGGACGAGAGGCGATCGAACAGAAACCCGTGAGCCGGGTTCACCGCGACCATCTCTATGGTGCTGTTGAGGATGCGCGGCCCCGACTGGATGTTGACCAATGTGTTGTACATCGCGCCACTGCCGGACTGATTTACGATGTGCCCGCCGAAATCGATCGACTGATGAACAAGGTATCCGAAACGAATGTTGTCTTCGGGCGAGGGTGGTGGCGTCGTATCCTGCCCGATAGCGGGAGAACCGGCCACAATTCCTGCCGTGAACACGATGAGTGAGAGCTCCCGAGCAATGCTCTGGAGAGTCAATCGGCGCGGTATCGAAAAGGTTGCGCTCATCATGCCAGTCATCCTTACTTGAAGAAATCTTTGTTGACATTGGAACCGTGAATCTGCACATGGCATATAGTGCAGTTCTGATACTGGTTTGCCTGGTTATGAAAAGACGGCGGTGCCGGAGCCGTGAAAGTCATCGAAGGTGAGTGGCACTGCAGGCAGAGGCTGTTTACGTTGTTGCGAGTGAGCAGGCGGGGATTCGCCGATCCGTGCGGGAAATGGCACGATACGCAGCCTTCAGTCTGGACGGGAGGGTGCTGGTATACGAACGGACCGAGAGTGTCGACGTGGCACTTCGTGCAAATCGCGTCCTGAGTCGCACTCGTATGAAGCATTTTGGGCTGGAAGGTGCCGTGCGCGTCGTGGCAGTCACTGCACTTCATTAATCCTTCATCGACCTTGTGGTGGAAAGGCTGCATGAAAGAAGACTTGACGTCTGTATGGCACTGATAGCAGAGATTCGGCTCCTTCGCTTTAAGCATTCCCGTCGGAGTTTCAAACTTGTGGGCGCTGTGGCAGCTCGTGCAGCCTATCTTCGCTTCGCCGTGAGCGGTCCGCATGAAATTGGGGTGCGCACTAGCGTGGCAACTCAGGCACTTGTCATCGACCTGCTTGGGCGTTGCCTTTGTGAATTGAAAGATCTTGGTCGCGTCCCCGCCGCTTTCCATATGGGCCTTACCGGGTCCGTGGCAGCTTTCGCATGTCACACCCTTGCCGCCGTGCTCGAGTGCCAGCTTGGCATGCGGATTCCTGTTGAAGCCCTTCACCTCGTCCTGATGGCACGTGGCGCAGGCCTCTGCTCCGACGTAGTCCGCCGGATTCACTGCTGGTTTTGGGGAAGACACTACGGCTTGCGACTGTGCCGCAGAAGCGACGTGCGTTAAACTCGCCGCGCCAAACCAGCTGAGCAGTGCAAGGATCGCTACGCTAGAACGAGAAGGCCGCATGTCGCGTCACCTCAAACTTGCGATGGTAACGACCTTGCGGCTGGGGCCCTGGACCCGCTGGTTCCTTCTCAAAGCGCCATGCGTAAAAGTGCACCATACAGCTCTCCTCACCTTTTCTGGCCTGCATGTATGCAATCGCAATGCCACGAGCAGAGAACTGGACAAACTACCAGTTGAGATAGACAGATCTCATCACTTTTGTTGCGCGTGCAACCGAGCCGCAACGTTCTAGCGAGCGGCACAGCACCTGAGTATCTGCACTTACTCCACTAAACTCGGTACACCAGCGCCGGTTCGGACTCCATCGCATGCAATCCGAACCGGGTGCCGGCTCTCGTAGTAATTCATCGGGTTCACATTGACCTTTTGGGGCAGCGCAGCCAAAACAGTGCCCCTTTTGGGGCAGCGCAGCCGAAACAGTGACCCTTTGGGGTGCCGAGGCTCGGCGGCAATTGTCGAGTCTTGGCGGTATTGACCTCCAACCCAAGCCGAGCCATCAACGCCAGCATTTCCCGGACGGCAGCAGATCACGAGTCGAGTCGCCCGGGGGAATTGCACCCCCAGGCGCTCACAGAATCCGGACTTGAACGTCTCCGCTCATCCGGCTCTTATCGTCCAGTCGACGCCTGATGCACCAAAGACCAATGAGCAAATAGCCGCGGGTCTCTCGAAGCAGTCTTGCAAACCCATTGCTCTGCTCTTCGCCGATGTCGTTTCAGACGCTTGTATTTCGCCATCGCCCAATGCGCTAAGCATTGGTCCAGATAGCGCAATGCCGGATAAAGTGCCGATTTGTAGTAGCGACCATAGTACGTAATCCACCCCCGGATGATGGGGCTGAACATACGTGCCAAGTCGTCTATCCACCGGTCGACACGACAGCGCAACTGCCACCTGCGAATCTCCTCTCGAATTGCCTTCGTCGCAGCATTGCTTACCCCCGGACTGAAATTGACGAAGAACTTCCCCCAACGATTCTTCGATCTCCTGGCCCGAAAGCTATAGCCGAGGAAGTCGAATGACTCGTTCTGAGAGTTCCCGCGCCGGTCATCATCCTTGCAGTAGACGATCTTCGTCTTTTCAGGATGAAGTTGCAGTCCGCATTCAGCAAAGCGCTTTTCAAGCGCATCTCTGAGGTCCTTCGCCTGCGCCTCACTTACGCAATGGCAGAGAGCGTCGTCAGCGAACCGTTCAAAGGGGATG
>NZ_JQKI01000221.1 GCF_000745965.1 Edaphobacter aggregans DSM 19364
CCCTCATCGCCGCACACCGTGCGCTGACCTGGTCCGCACCGGTCTCGGGTTCCATGGGTGTCAAAGCAGCCTCCAGCGCGTAACCAGAGAACCATGTCGGATGGAGGCGTTTTCATCTTAGATGTCAATACGCAGAAGAAATTGGATCAGCATATTGCCGGACCTGCCTGGGTGCACCCGTTCGGGAATAATCTTGTGATCATAAAAGTTGGTGACGCGCCTAACCATGCTTCAAATTGGAACATCAGGGTGTTTGAAAATACCAAGGGCAGTCGATACTTGCTGCATGAAGAGAATATTCAGGAAGCGTCATTTCCGAAGGACGATATTGTTAACGCGTTAAAAGTAAAATTTCGCAAAGTCAAGGTCATCGATACAGACCGCAATCGCCCTTCATTCGCGTCAGAGAGGTTGTACTTTATATGCAAAAAGTGACCCAGGGAACTGCAGGAAAATGGGCATCCGGTTGATGCCGATGTGCTCAGGGTACTGTCGCCTTACCGGCGGGAGCATATCAACCGGCTCGGAGACTATCTGCTCGATCTCAAACGGCGTGTTACACCACTTGATCCAACGATCAATTTTACTTTCGAATCAGCAGCTTAGACCGAGATGTGGCGGATTGTTAACGAATCACGGCCAACCCTCTTCTACTGAGCGATGCGGCGCACCACGGTAATGGGGATGGAGCCGTCGGGACGAGGGATGACGCGCCAGCTTAAAGTGTCGCCCTTGAGTTCGTAGTCGCGGACCTGTGTCGTGTCGTCGTTGTTCGGATAGGTGCCGCGGTCGATATGGATGGTGACCTTGCCGGCGGCGGTGTCGACGGAATAGGTGCCGAAGATGCAACTCGAGCTCACTTGCGCTTCTTTGTACTCCTCGAAGGTGCCCTTTTCCCGGTCTTTGCTGACGAATTTTGTGCGCACATCCCGAAATACGTCAATCATGAAATGGCCGTCGGCAGTAAAGATGGCCATACCGTGTGGCTCAGCTCCATAGTCGGGGACGCGAGTGCCGTCTGGGAGGAGCTTATCCGCAGCGATAAGTTTCCAATTACCGACAAACGGATTCGTGGTACCCACTTGAGCATGCATAGAGGGGACAGCCAAAGCCACGGTAGCGATGAGCGAAAGAATGCGAGCAGTCATGAGTGCACCGTACCAATCCCATGGACGCTGCACAATTTGATTGTTTTTACCGGTGAAGTGAGCGGCGCTTATGCTTTTCGCAGGATGCGCGAGTGTTGCGGATAGGTAAGTCCGGCAAGAACGCCTTGTGTCGCCATGCCAAGCAAAGAATGCAGAGCGTCAACCGCAGGTGTAGCGGTAACGTTTTGGCCACGGTGCAGCGCAACGGGAAAACTGGGGAGAACGGGGAGGCGATGCAGCGACTTATTCGCCATGAGAGGCGACGGCAATTGCATCGCGGTACGTGCGGTGATGCCTAGTCCCCCTTGAAGCGCTGCCCATAGACCGTCCAGGCTCGGGCTGGTGGCGGCGATACGGTACGGAATGCCAGCGGTTTCGAGTTGTTCCATCGCAGCCTTGCGGAAGGCACATTGAGGGCCTAAGACAGCAAGCGGCAGTGAAGCATCCTGCATGCGGAAGGTTCGGCTGGCAATCCAGAGCACGGGGAGTTCGCCCAAGAGCAGCGCGTCCTTCCGGTCTGCAAAACCGACTGTCAGTGTGATGTCAAGCTGCCCTTTATCCAGGGCTTCGATAAGCGCTCCGTTGCCCTCGATACGCAGCTCTACCTGCGTTCGCGGATAGAGCGCCGTGAACTGCCGCAGTGCGTCAGGCAGCACAGACGCGAAATCCTGCGGAGCGCCGATCCGAACGGAGCCGGCCAATGTCACTCCCTGCATGGTTTGCAGGAAATCATCATTGAGCGCAAGCATACGGCGAGCGTATCCGAGCGCTGTCTGTCCGGCCTCTGTCAACTTGAGCGCCCGGCCGTGCTTGCGAAACAGCGGTGTTCCCAGCTCCTCTTGAAGACGCTTCATCTGCAGGCTGATGGCAGATGGTGTGCGTCCAAGACGGTCTGCCGCCTGCGCGAAACCACCAACATCATGCGTGGTGACGAGAGTCCGCAGGGTGTCGAGATCGAGATTACGTAGAAGCATCCTGCGTTGAGGTTACACCAGCTACGGCGGGGAGCCGGTCAACGCTTGCTGCGGCATTGGTGAGGTGTATTGGAAGACTTGCTACTGGAACCTGGAAGATGTATGCGATGCGGAAGCGACTTCGACCGAAGACGAGTAGCCCTACTCTCTGGCGTAGAGGGAAGATCCTCCAGAAGTGCGCGCAAATGGCGTCATCAACCTATCTGCCGGCCGCGGCAGGAAAGCATAAATCCTACTCAACAATGCATTGAGAACAATCAACTTGTGAAGTGGCTGTTCTAAGGCTAGCGTAACCGCATGACGATCAAGCATCTTCCCCTTTTGGCACTCGCGCTGATAGGTCCCCTGACAGCTTCGGCGCAGAAAACAAAACGAATTCCGCTGCCGGCTAGTCAAAACCCCTCGAATTCCGACCTTCCAATTTCGGCGGCAGTATGGGCCGGAGACACGCTGTATGTGAGTGGATGGCTCGACCCGGACCTGAAGACACACACACTGATACCACGTCACAAACCGTGGGTCTGATCAAGGACATCCAAAAGTTCCTCGAATGTGAGCGCTCTGTGAACCGCATCTTGCCGGGGCCGAGGCAAGAGCGGCAGTGTTGAACAGAACCTGATCCAGATCCCTTTCTATGGAGCGAGGCAGCACCGAACGAGTGTCGCATTCCGTGAGCAGTCTGCGAAGCGAAGGGTTGGAAATTCCAACATTTTTATACAAACTGGCGGCAACACGACGAATCACGGCGATAACACCTGGAACCACTACATGACAGTGAACGCCGCAACAGGCCTGCAAGGGGCAACCACCGCGCATATTAATGCGTACAAACCTGGCCAGAAAGTCTGTATAACCGAGAGCGATATGCGTTTTGAGGTCAGGCGTGCAGTGATCGGGGACGAACCGGTGTTGAGGGCATTGCGGCTTCAGGCGCTCACCGATTCGCCGAGGGCCTTTAGTTCGACCTATGAGCGGGAGTTGGCCAGGACGACGGAGGATTGGCGGCGGTGGCTGGCTCCCGGTGTGACGTTCCTTCTTGAAGCAGGTGGCGAACCGCGTGGGCTCGTGGCCGGCAGCCGTGATCCACATGACTTCTCGGTAGTTCATTTGATGGCTATGTGGGTGCACCCGGATCTCCGGGGCAGAGGCGCAGCGCATGCGTTGGTGTCGTCGGTGAAGACCTGGGCCGCTGAAGTCGGCGCGACGCAGGTCCGTCTCAACGTCGTCGAGAGCAACGGTTGTGCCAGACAGTGCTACGAACGCGCCGGTTTTCGCGCGACAGGCCGCCAAGGCGTGGTCGAGAAAACTGGGGATGTCGAAATTAAAATGACCTGCGACGCGTCCAGTTGTGACAAGTGACGCCAGTATGCGATATGGCGAGCAAAGCAGAGATTTTTCTGCTGGTCGATTGCACGAGTAAACGAGTTCCTGAGCAAGCGATCCTAGGTCTGGCGATCGTCCTGTCGGGACTGCAAGTAGGTAGAGCCTTCATTCCCTTCTCAGAACGCGAGCGCCAGAATACCGGCACCCCAGACGAGCAAAGCGACACCCGTCGCGTAGCCGATCCAGTGGCCGGCGGGGACCGTCTTTTCGAACAGAACGAACAGGGCGAGGCCCGCGATCCAGTAGAGGTTCATCACCCCGCCGAAAAATAGGAGTCCCATCAGGCACCAGCAGCAGCCGACGCAGAAAGCTCCGTGCACAAGGCCCATGCGTAGCGCGCCACGGGCGCCCCGCCGCCAATGGGTGCTAAGGAATGCAAGCGGCGATCGGCAGTGGCGAAGACAGGCATGCTTAATCGGGGTGAGTTGGTAGATGCCCGCGGCGAGCAGCAGGACGCCGCCAAAGATCACGTTGGTCCCGACGAGCATCGGTGAAAGGATGCCGGTCTGCGCGAACCCCCACTGCAGGATCACCGCGATCAGGCTGAAGCCGGCCCAAGCGGCGAGATAGCCGACGGCGAATATGCTCGTCGCGACATGGGGATGGCCGGTTTCGCGCTGCTTGCGATTGACCGTCGCGAATAAAAGGATCATCGGCGCCGCGCTGGGCAGCATCATCGCCACCATCATGACCCACCACATGAAGAACATCAGAACTGCATAGCCGAGCGTCCAGACCACGGGCGTCATCATCGCCATGCAGGCCATGCCCCCTTCGGACATGCCCCCTGCCATCCCGAGCTGCGACATGCGGGTCATCTCGAACGCCGACATGCCCATGCCGGCGCCGGTCACCAGATATGCCCACGACAGAGCGATAACCGCGGTAAGCGCGGTAACGACGATCAGGCGATCGCGCGTGACCACTGCCTCAAGCCTGGCGTCAACGGACACCGTCATCCTCTTTTCACCAGATCATGTTCCCCGAATTCGGGGTATGTGTTGTCTCCGCCACGTCGAAACCGGTCCCTTCGGAGGTCACGCGCCAAGCCATGCTGTGAGCCTTGATCTTTCGTGGACAAGCCCATCCTGATTGAAGTGGTGAACACAAAAGTGGGCCCACGAATCTTCGAACGCCATCTCCATATCACCCGTCACCCAGGTCGTACCTAATCCGATTTCTGCGTAGGTAAACTCGAAACTGCCACTAGGACGTGCCAGCGCAATGTGGAACGGTTGGCCGTTAAACTCGTTGATTATCGGTCTGCCGGTGCTCCTCATGATGCCCGGTATATCAACCTTTGCGGTTCTGAGTTCCAAGTTCGCTTCAAGACGGATCGGCAGGAACAATGTCTCGCAAAATTCCGAACATGTGGACGCGAATACGGAGAATAAATTACTCAGTGGTTCGCACGCCCCACCTGAGATTATTGTTTCAAGTGCGACCCGTTGAGCTTCATCCGCACGTCCGTCGATAACGATCTGGCGTTTGCCGTTTCCCTCCTTGATTTCGCCAGGCCACTTGTACAGCGCCGCCCAATTCAGCCCCGCGAGCGGCGTATCCTTGAAATGGCCTTCAACGATGTTACCGACGAAGGCCGACTGACAATAGCCATGGGTGCTTGGTAAGTTGAACTGGCAACCACAATTCACAGCGCAATTGCAGTTATCGTAAGTTTCGCTTTTGAATAGCCATTGATTAGCCATCTCGCCAATCCTTCCCTAATCTGTTAGCTAACTCAAGTACCTATTCTTCGGTCGCGACTTGAGACCAACAGCCCGGCAGCGCAGGAACAGACGCGGCTACACTTTTGAAGCAAGACCTTGTATTTCATGATGCTCCGCCAGCCCTAAACTAATTGTACTGCTCCGCCTCATGCCGAAAACGAATGCGGCTAAGCTGCCCCGCCTCCCACTGTCGATGAGGCGTCGATGACTTTGGAAGATTCTATCTGTTGTTTCCATAAAGAACGCGTGGGCGGGGTCAGCTTCAGCCGGCGGGGTTAGGCCATCCTGCATGTGCTCCTGTCAGCCCATCGCTGAGTCACGGCCCCGTCCAAGAGACTGGTGTTTAGCGAGGAACCGCTCGATGTCGTGCCCGCGGTGCGTGCCGAGCGACTGTGCCCGGAAGCAATCTTCATTCCGCCTGATTTCGTGCGCTACAAAGCTGCTTCGGCCGCTGTGCGTGAAATCTTTCAGCGGCATACCGATCTGATCGAACCGCTGTCTCTCGATGAAGCCTATCTGAACGTGACCGAGAACAAGATGCAGCTTCCGACAGCGACGCGCGTCGCAAAGATGATTCGTGAGCAGATACGCGAGGAGCTGAACCTCACGGCTTCCGCTGGCATGCACCTAACAAATTCCTAGCGAAGATCGCATCCGATTGGAAGAAGCCCAATGGTCTGTTCGTCGTTCAAGGGCCTCTGTTTCGATACGGCCACGCACTTTCTCTAGCGTCTGTAATGCTTCGACCAGAGCGATACTCTTGCGATAAAGACCGTCTGCTTCCTGGGCGTGTCCCATCTTCTCGGTGATCTCAGCCTTGATCGCGAGATTGCGTGGAACTAGATAAAGCTCGTCGGCAATGTGGGTATTCGCTGCAATGGCGGTATCGATCGCGCCCAAAGCCGCGGGAAGGTCGCCGGTGTGCTCGTAGGCTTGAGCAAGCAAACCTCCTGCGTCCGTTACCCCGCGATAGTTGTCGGTGTTTTCTGAAATCGTGACTGCTTGCTTGTAATCCGAGATCGCAGCGCTCCATTCTCCCCGCTCTCGGTTGATGGAGC
>NZ_JQKI01000222.1 GCF_000745965.1 Edaphobacter aggregans DSM 19364
AGTGGAGTTGTTTTTTAAGTCGCTCAAGCAGTTATGCAAGATCAAGACCTTTGTCGGCACCAGCCCCAATGCCGTCAAGACTCAGGTCTGGACCGCTTTGATTGCCATGCTCCTGTTGCGCTTCCTGCAGCTCAAAGCCAAGTTCAACTGGGTACTCTCCAACTTACTGGCGCTCCTGCGGCAACAGCTCTTTGTCCACCGTGATCTCTGGCTGTGGATCGACCAACCCTTTCAGCCTCCGCCCCCGCCAGCCTTTGAGCAACTGCCATTATCCTTGACATAACTTGGACAGCAGAACCTTCACTCAATCTCGAACGACGGAGCCAGAGTTCGTTCTCCATGATTTACATAGCTCGCCCCCAGCCCTAGATAGGCCATGGCGAAGTTCGGATCGAGCTGGATCGCGCGCTGGAACAAAGGGACGGTAGCAGCCGCGGCGCCTTCCATCGACGCGACTGTCCTTGCCAGGCTTAACGCCTGAAGCGCCTCAAGAGAAGGTGTGGTGGCCTGCGCAAGCGGAGTATCGAACTTCTGAATCGTATTCAGCGATTCGCCGAGCCTGGTACGTAACTTCGGAGCCGCCTTGTCCATCGCCGAAAGCACCTGCTCTTTGCCTGAGGCTCGCTCCTGTTCCTCGGCGAGCGTCTCGCCAGTGACGCAGTTCACTGCTTTGAGGCCCAGGACATACTGGCTCCCCAGGCTCGCAATCGAACCGCTCAGGTAAGCCTTACTTCCTGAGCGCTGGCACACGTCGCGGGCGATCTCCGGGGTGAGTCGAGCGTCCCGCGGCTGGCCCATCATTTTTAGGGTCTGTTGAATTTGTTGGTCAGAGATGATCGACAGGAATGGTGATTGTTCCAGTTGGACAGCCAGTCCCTGCCGCAGCGTGCCGTCAAAGACCGTGTCCCCGGTGGTGTTCGTAAAGTCTGCGAGAACGATCGTATCTTTGTCGCTCAGCGCCTGCGTTTTGCGCGGATAGTAGAGCCATCCGGCGATTCCCAGGCCGGCGATTACAACGACACCCACGGCCGCCGCGACAATCTTCACGCCCGGGCGCACGCACTGTGGCGCCGGGCTCTAGCCCCACATCAGCCGCTTGCTCTGCCCGTGTGGCACGTAGCGCAGGCGTCGCGGCCCGCACGCTTGCATCCTGCCAAACGCCAACTTCGGAGGATGGCTGCGCCAAATGCCCGCTTTCCGTATAACGTTGTATCCGCTTCAAATCCGCATGCATCTCGGCAGCAGACTGGTACCGCAGCCGAGCATCTTTCTCGACCGCCTTCTGGATCATTTGCTCAAGCTCGGGGGGAACATCGGGATTCAATCGCACTGGAGGCACAGGCGCGCGATTAAGAATCGCGTCTGTGATAATTCCCACAGTGTCGCCGCGGAAAGGCAACGTGCCGGTTGCCATTTCATACAGGACAGTGCCGAATGAAAAGAGATCCGTCCTCGCGTCGAGATGCTTGCCGCGCACTTGCTCGGGCGACATGTGGACCACAGTGCCCACCACGGCGCCCGGAGCCGTCAATCCTATGTCCGCCATCGTCGTCAGTGCCGCTTCGCCAATCGGCGGCGTGACGAGCTGGGCTAAACCAAAATCAAATACCTTGGCGTGCCCGCGCTTCGTGACAAAAATATTGGGCGGTTTGATGTCACGATGGACGATTCCTTTTGTGTGCGCTGCGTCCAGAGCATCGGCAATATCTATCGCAATGCCGAGTAGTTGCTCCAACTCCATCGGACGGCCTGCGATAGCATATTTCAGCGTCACCCCTTCCAGATACTCCATGGCAATGAAGGGGTTGCCGTTTTCCTCGCCGATGGCGTAAATCGTACAGATGTTAGGGTGATTCAGCGCGGACGCAGCCTTCGCCTCGCGACGAAATCGCTCCAGGGCTTGATGGCCTCGCGCCAATTCTTCCGGCAGAAATTTCAACGCAAAGGGGATGATCGTTCGGACCGCGTCCTGCGTTTGTCAGTTCGGGGCTGTGGATTGCGGGTGGGCTGAATCCGCCAGAGGGTTGGGCGGGATTTCTACGCATTTAAATAGTTGACAAGCGTGCATGGTTGTTGCCTAATTGGCAGCGCAAAAATTTACTCTCTAAGACAAACGTTTGTCTCGTTCGAAAAGGTTTCCTGCTTGTCGAGGAATTGCGGGTTGTGTACGTCGTTGATTGCAAGATTTCTGGAGGCAACATCATGAATACGAGAAGGATTCGATCGATACTCGGCGCAGTATTGTGGGTTGGGTGTGCAGGAGCAGCTTTAGCGCAGAGCACGAACTCTGCTGATATTCGAGGAACGGTAACGGATTCGTCGGGGGCGCTTCTGCCCGATGTGACGATAACGGTACTGAACGTCGCCACGGGTGTCTCGAAGAATTTCACGACCAACAAGGACGGCTTGTACGACACCTCGTCGATTGTGGTGGGGACGTACTCTGTCACCTTCGAGAAGCAGGGATTCTCGAAGTTTGTCCGGTCGTCGATCACGGCTGATGTCGGCTTTACGACGGTGAACGCGGAGCTGAAGGTGGGCGCCGTGACCGAGCAGATTGTCGTCAACACCGACGTTCCCCTGCTGCAGACGGAGTCGGGTGAGCAGTCGACGACGCTCGAAGCCAAGAAGATGGCCGAGCTGCCGAACGTGGGGCAGAACTGGGAGAATTTCACGATCCTGCTGCCTGGAACGGCAGGCACGGCGTCGGCCTCGCAGGGCGCGACGCCTGGCCAGTCGGTCGCGGCCAATGGCAACCTGCCGTATAACGCGGTTCTCGCCGATGGCGCGACCTCAACCCTGTCGCACAGCGCCAACGCCGACGTCTCGGTCTTCGAGACGGTGCAGGAGTTGCAGGTGAGCACCTCGTCGTTCTCTGCTCAGTACGGCATTGGTGGCCTGATCTACAACCAGATCAGCAAGGGTGGTACCAACACCTTCCACGGATCGCTGTACGAGTACTGGCAGAACGATGCGCTGAACGCACGAAGCTACTTTGCCAAGACGGTTCCGTTCCTCCGCTACAACAACTTCGGCGGATCGGTCGGTGGACCGATTATGCGGAACAAGATGTTCTTCTACTTCAACTACGACAAGATCATCAACAACGGTTCCGCCTTCGGGTTTGCGAATGTGCCGACGGTGAAGATGCGTAACGGCGACTTCAGTGAATTTGCAGCAGGTTCCATTGGGGATCCGGCGACGACCCGAACTGGCAAGGATTCCAGCGGCAAGACGATCATCATTCGCGATGCCTTCGCCGGTAACCAGATCAATCCCTCGCGCTTTGACTCGGTTGCCAAAGCGATTCAGCAAACCTATCCGCTGCCCAACGTTGCCGGAAGTCCGCTCACCAGCAATTACTACTACCAGGTGCTGTCGCCAAATCCGTTCCAGAAGTTCTTCGGTCGCTTTGACTACGACCTGAACAAGACGAATCGGATCACGGCGTCGGTAACGCAGCGCGACAACCCGGCTTTCTATCCAGGACAGGACATTTGCCCCATCAACTGCTATACCGGCGATGTCGACAGCACAAACGCGCAGATCAGCGACGTGTGGAATATCAGCTCGCGCACGATCAATGAAGTCCGCATGGGATATACCAAACAGCTGAACTTCTTTGCCGCAGCGTCGCTGGACCAGGGCTATCCAGCTAAGATTGGGCTGCAGTTCTCAAAGGCCGATACGTTTCCTACAGTCAATGTCACCAACATTCAATCGCTCGGACCCGGAGTGAACGCTACGTACAAGGAACATATCTTCGATCCTTCTGACGTAGTGACGATGATCCGCGGAAAGCATATTTTGCACTTTGGCGGCGAGTACCTTATCTATGAAGACAACTCGACGGCGTGGGGCAACATCAATGGCGCTACGGTAGGCTATAACGGCACCTATACTGCGAGCGCGGCTTCGGGAGGCAAGGCTGCCATTCCCGGACTTGCGTATGCAGACTTCCTGCTGGGACAGACGCAGACCTGGTCAGCCAGCGTGAAACCTGAGTATGCGGCGCGGCAGAAGAGCCCGCAGATATTTATTCAGGATGACTTCAAGATCAGGCCGAACCTGACCCTGAATCTCGGACTGCGGTACCAGATTACGCAGGGCTGGTCGGACGCGAAGAAGAACCAGCGTACCTTCGATCCGACAATTCCCAACGCAGTTTCCGGGAATCTCGGTGCGATGTGGTTCCCCAACAACAATGGACGTAGTTCCCTGCAGGCAACCGTATGGGACACGTTCCTTCCCCGACTGGGATTCTCCTACCAGGTGCATCCCGATACTGTGATTCGCGGCGGATGGGGCATCTATGCCTATGGCTGGAGCCTTGATACCTACGGCAGCGGTCAGGGAGATGCATTTGGATCGAGCGGCAGTAAAACAGACAACACAAATGGGCTCACGCCCGTGGTCCTGCTCTCGGGTAGCGGATCGAATCTGCCCTATGTTTCCGCGAGCACATCTCCTACTGCGTTCAACGGTCAAGGCGTGGGCTACAACCAGTACCATACGCCGGTGGCGAAGATTTACCAGTGGAATCTGGCAGTTGAAAAGCAGGTCGGTAACGACATGTCGTTCGCGGTTGCCTACGTTGCCAGCCACGGGTTCAATCTTGCGTTCCCAGTGGATATCAACCAGATTCCGGAGAACAGGCTGGCGGTCGACGACGTAGCCAAGGGATACCGGCCGTTTCCGCAGTACCAGGGGATCGGCGGCAGTACGAACAATGCCATCTCGAACTACAACTCGCTGCAACTCACCGTGCAGAAGCGTCTGACGCATGGGCTGAGCCTTGATGCGAACTACGTGTGGTCGCACTTCCTCGACGATATCGATTCGTCGGGCTGGGGGCAGCGCGCCGGCACGCAGACCTATCAGCGGGCCCACGATCCTGCCGCGAACTATGGGCCGTCGAACTTCGACATCCGCAATGCCTTCAAAGGAATCGTCGTGTATCACCTGCCGTTAGGCAAGGGCGCCATGTTCCTGAACAACAACTCGCTTGTCGATGCTGTCATCGGCGGCTGGCGTGCCTCGGGCACGTGGGTTCTGCAGAGCGGCGTGCCGTACACAGTGGTGGTTGGCGGTGCAAACAACTCCTACTCTCAGGCCGGTCAGTGGTATCCCAATATGGTCGGTAACCCGAATCCCAAGAACCGCTCGATTAAGCAGTGGTATGATCCTGCAGCGTTTGCCGTGCCCGCAGCCGGGACCTTCGGCACCATGAGGAGAAACAGCCTCTATGGTCCGAGCTTTAAGCTATTCAACATGTCGCTGGCCAAGAGCTTCCATATCTGGGAGCAGATGGCGCTGCAGGTTCGGGTGGACGCGAACAACGTGTTCAACCATGCGAGCTTCAACCAGCCGGCCAGGTCCTTCAACCAGGCTGGGGCGGGCCAGATCACCAGCACGGTCAACGGTGGTGGTGGACGCTTCATGCAGCTCGGAGCGCGATTCTCGTTCTGACATACACTCCCTCGGGATGGCGGGCGATGCCTGCCATCCCGGTTTCTTTTAACGAGCCTCGCAGAGGAAGTGTATGGTCGCGAACTGCGATGGCAACGCCGGCCACCGGGGGTACTTCGTACTGCGGGTTTACTTCGATACGGTTGCTGCCGCGGCGAACTCACGATTGAGTGCCGCGACTTCGCGACGGTAGGCACTGATGCTCTTCTCGCCAATATCGAGCTTTGTGAAAAACAACCCGAATAATGGCCAATTGATCCCATAAGCTGGCCCAGAGCTTTCTGGCATGCCCGAGCGGTGGATGTGCGAGCTATCCGACGTGAGAATCGATGCAAATATTCGGGTGCTGAACGCAATCAATTCTGCCACTCCAGCAGTGTTATGCTGCACCAAGTGCAAAGCTCTTCCACGCCCAAGGCGGGCGTTGGCGCAGCCGAGGTTCGATCAGGATGTGGTCGGAGTCAGGCGCAGGGGAGTAAGGTGCGGGTTGCCGACCACACACCGAGCGCCGGGATAAACCGGCATGTTGTAGGGGGTGAAAGTCCCCTACAGGAAAGGAAGTAGCGAATCCATCCTGGCCTCGAGTCTTGCAGGCGGCATCGCGAGGTGTCGGTTGAAGCGTAGACAGAGGGACCAGTGGGCCCGGCTATTGAGCTTCGAAAAGTCGGTTGATCAGGATGCTGACTCCATGGTGTGTAGGGGGAAGGCAATACGGCAGCCACGTTATACGCGAGTGGCTGTCCGGTCCTGCGTAGTCGGAGAACCCGGGCACGCTGACAAAACAACATGCACGAGAACCGGGAGATCTCC
>NZ_JQKI01000223.1 GCF_000745965.1 Edaphobacter aggregans DSM 19364
TCAAACGAGCGATGTTGGCCGGCGGCGATCTGCCGATCGTCTCGGCCAACGCGCCCCGCTCAATCCCAGGTATCGACTACTCTGATCATCGCAATTACTGGGCTTTTGGCTATCCCGCTGTGATGCTCACCGACACGGCGTTCTACCGCAACCCGAATTATCATGCGACGGGCGATACACCCGACACGCTCGACTACCAGCGCATGGCGAAGTTGGTCGATCAAATTGACTCCGCGGTGATGTACCTTGCTGGTGAACGCCGGCTTGCAGCTCGTTCGGATGCTAGAAGTCAGCATGGCACTGCCTGAGGTCGGCGCCCCTGAGAAGGCCAAACAAAACTTGTCGCATCGATTGCACGCCTGGCTCGCGAGCATGGCGTTAACGCGAACCAGGTGTTCCAGTGGCGCTATTCGTGTTGCCATTGTGCTAAAGCTGAATACAGCTCGCCGCCGAATCGGGAGGCGCGGGTTCCAAGTTTGGCGATTTCACTAAATCCTCGTTCCAGGAGCAAGCCTAGCAAGGCAGAGAAGCCGAGCGGGTACGGTACCCATGGACTTGGCGCCTGCCATCGTATTCGTGCGAGACGCGATACCGTGTCTTTTCAATCAGCGGCCGCTCGCAAAGCCGATCAAGCATCTCGTTCGCGTCGGCAAGCGGGATTTCATACTCATACTCGGACCGGGTTGCGCCGACACTCTCTCCCTTGATAATGATGAACCCCTTATCCCCTGTGGTTCGCACGCGAACCGTACGGGTGGATGCCCGTCATCCGATAATTGAGAATGCATTGCATTTCGCAAGCCGACCTCATAAAAGGCTGGGCGGATGGAATCCCTAAGTCATTTTGCTACAAAGCCAGGTGATCACCAACGAACATCGCGTCGTTTCCTCGGTTATGGCCGTGCCTTTGTGGCCAGTTTGTCGTCAACCGGGATGACAACCACCGCGAACGGCGTTCCTGCGTCATCGGTCAACTGTGGAAGCGGACTGCCGAACTCGTTGTTGCCTAGCATGGAATTGTCATAATACGGAGCGAAGACCATCATGTGAGGATGCCAATGGCCGACTCCCGAAGCGAGATTCTGATCCGCCGACCACATGTAAGCAAAACTAACGCTATCCCGCTTTGGCAGTTCGCCTTTGGCATAAGCGGCTTGAACCCGTTCGGCTATCTGATCCGGTGTCTTGCCCTCCATCCCAAGTTTGCTACGCAACTCGTAATACGGCAGCACGGTCCTCGACGCTTCCAGGTTGAAACAGATAGGCGCACGGACCTTTGCGTCATACGCGAGACCACGAAACTGCGCAGGGGTGTACGTTGGGGCGGACCACCCACGCATGACCATGCACACAAAACCGTTGTCGCCATCGTGAACGGCTTGGAAGCCTGACGCCGTCAGCACCTTTATCGTGGCGTGGCCGGAAATGTTGTCCGGAGCCGCGCTCTTCGCCAACGCAATTTCGTCGCTTCGAGCCATCATATACTCGCTGAGCGGGGGATACTTGGGACTCTGCGCCAGCAGCGCGTCCGCGCCCAAGGTCGCAAGCACAAAAACCATTATGGTGAGTCTTGTCATTTCAGATTTATCTCCTTGTCGAACTGACTGTCGGTTTCAGTATTACGTCTTGATGACGTGGACATACTCGAACAAAATTGTCATGAAGGGTGATTCAAAAGGACGAGGGATGAGCTTGAGCCACGGCCCAAGCTCATAAGCGCCCTAGAATTAGCAGAGCCTTAGTTGCTGGCCGATGTCGCCAGCGTACGCCCAGCCGCACGTCGCGCGTCGGTCACATGGCCGCGATGCATGGTCTGGTGCATGGCCAGCACGAGCAAGGTCTGCCCATAGGTGGCGAACTCCTGCTCGCGTCCTTTGGGCGGCGCTTTCGTCGGCTTGTCAAGGTTCGCGTCGCTCAGCGACTCCAGAAGTTTCACGTTCCGCTCGCGCAATCCCACATACTTCTCTCGAACCTCAGCGAAGGGTGGATATGCGCTGGCATCGGCAACAGGTTCCGAGTTCTCACCAAAGTGCTGTTGCCATTCTGCCGCGGGATTCTTCTCTCCGAAAAGTATCGCGGGGATCGAGCCCTCTACCAGCGTTAGGTGACCGAGGACCCAGAGCGGGTGGCACCCGCCATTCGGTGTCGGAAACGTCGTTGCAGCGCTACTCATCTCGTCGATTACACTTAGCACTGCTCCATTCGAAACGGCCAGTGCGAACTTAATAGCGTCTTTTGTGTGCATTTTTTCCTCCTAGAATTGCACTCTCATTCCGTATTACGGCTCTGGAGTGGTCCAGGATACGTCGCCCGGCAAAATGCTTAGGAAGGGTCGGCCATGACCACCGAGGTCGCCGCTGAAAGAACCCAGGCGCAATGCCCGTAGTCCACGATGCGCACGATGTGCTGATCGATCACTTCGAGTCGAGCGACAGAATCAGGTCTCCACTCGTCCCTGTGTTGGCGAAGAACGACGATTGCCAGCTCGCCGTCCACTTTTGCCACAGCCAGCCGCCACGGCACTCTCTGCCGTTCATAGTTCTTGAAATATGGCGCTTCGTCGATAGGACCGGCAAAGCGATCTACAACGCGCAGTTGAGCATCCGCACTAATGAGTTCGCGCAGTCCGTCCCAATCACGCCTATTGAACCGGTCGACGTAGAGATGCAAAAGCCGTGACAACTCTGGGCTTACGTCGCGGTGTGATTTCTCCGGCTCGGGCAAGGCCGCCAATTTCGACCGGCCCCGGTTGAGCGCGGCCTTGACGCCGCCCACGGTGGAGCTAACGAGTTCTGCGACTTCTTCGAGCGTGTAATCAAACACATCCTTGAGCAGCACGCATGCGCGTTCCTTGGGAGGCAGACTCATCACTAGCTGTTCAACCGCTCGACTGACATCAAGGGCAGGAGGATTGGCAGGTATTACGGAATCTGGATTCATAGCAGTAGTTTCGGCCTCAACCCGAACGCCACGCTTCCGCAGGAAGTCGATGCATCGATTGTGTGCAATCCGGAACAGCCACGGAGCAAGAGGACGGCTGTCGTCGTACTGGTCCAGCTTGCGATAAGCCTCGAATAACGCATCTTGAACAACATCCTCGCCGTCCATTACCGATCCGGTCATACGCGAACAATACCGGTGCAGGCGCGGTCGCAACTGAGCAATGGTTTCAAGGAACGCCAGATAGCGTGCGTCGAAGGGACCTGGGGCTTCCATGTAGCGCGGATTATGCATATCTATCTCTACATCTATTTCTACGCAGCTAATTCCCTTTGGGATACGGAGGGAACCCCTATAGGTTACGACGTCTGTCTTGAGGCGGCGCGCCATAACGCATTTCGGGAGAAGCACGTTAGACTGGGTTCCGCAGGGGTGGCTCCGTGCTGCTCGCGAGCAACGAGACCTCATCCGAGAACTGCTGGGAATTCGCATAATACAAGCTGTGCGTGAATCGGTAGATGATCAGACCGGGCGCGGCCTGAGCGGCGGTGGCCACTGGCTTCGGCTGCCAGCTGCCCGATTCGTCGGGCACGAGCACCGCGTTCTTCGGTCGATACCCGTGCCTCGTGCGATCGACGAGCGACAACGCGATGGCGAGCAGGATCCCCTGTTCGACGCCAACGAACACGACCGTCAATGCGGTGACCAGTGCCAACCAGAACTCCAACCGCCGTTGTTCGAAAACCCTCCGCATCCCAGCGAGATCGATCAGGCCGACTCCGATCAGAAATACGATGGCCGACAAAGCGGCCTCTGGCAGGTACGCCAGCGCCTTGGTTAGGAAGAGCAGGATCAGCGCTACCATCGCCACCATCACCAGGAGCGACAGCTGGCTACGGCCGCCGGCGCTGTCGACGATTTGCGTTTTCGTTGGACTACCGTTGACGACGAAGGTGCCGGACAGGCCGGCGCCAATATTGGCCAGGGCCAGACCGACCAGATCGGAGTTCTCGCTGAACCTCTCGTCGTAGCGCGTGGCAAAGGCGCGAGAGGTTGCAGCGCTCTGTGCCAGGATCACCACAAACATCGCGAAGGCCGTCGGAATCAATGTCGCCATGACCTGCCAACCCCAGTGAAGCCTTGGCATACCCAGGGGTGGCAGACCACTCGGAACAGCTCCGACCACATGCACATGCTTTCCGAGTCCGAACGCCCAACTTACGACCTGGGCGCCGATCGCCGCGATCAGGGCTCCCGGAATTTTCTTCGAAACCATTTTGAGGCCGACGATCACCACCAGCACGCTGAGCGCGATCGTCAGCTCGTAACGGTTGACCTGTCCGAGTTGTAGAAGGTCGTTCCAGACCTTCCCCAGCGTGCCGTGGCCGCCCCCCTTCACGCCCAGCATGCCGGTGATCTGCCCCAGCGACCTGAATGCCAACCCCGGTCAAGAACCCGATCAACACGGTGCGCGAAAGGAAGTCGGCCAGGAATCCCAGGCGCATGAGACGCGCCAGAATCAAGAAGCCCGCGCCATCAGCGCAAGCACGCCGGCCAACGCCACGTATTCACCCGAGCCGGTCGATGCGATCCCCACCAGACCGCCGGCCAGGATGGCCGCCGTCGCTGAATCCGCGCCTACTACCAGGTGCCGTGAGGAGCCGAACAAGGCGAACAGCGCCGTGGGGATAAGCATGGTGTAGAGACCGGTGATCACCGGTGTGCCGGCGATCTTGGTGTAGCCCATCACCTCTGGGACGGCGATTGCGGCCGACCGGGTTACGATCCGCGCGATTTGCTGAAGTTTTACTTGTATGGGTATCTGCACACGATCCGTTCGTCTCGGAGGTTAGAAGCGGAGTGCCGCCGCAACGTGGAGCTGATGTAGCTGCTGGGTCGACTGTATCCAGACCACAAGTCCATTGCCGAGTTCCGGCGCATGGCAGGCGCGGAGTTGGCGCAGTTGGCAAGAAGCTTCTCCAGCGCTGCCTGCACCGCTGACGGATCGATCGTGGCCTGTTGCTCCTGGCTGCGGCTTGATTCGGGGCGAGTGGATCGCTGTCGACGGCACGAAGTTCCGCGCAGTCGCCAGTGCCGATAGCGTGCGCGAGCGCAAGGCGCTGGAGAACGGTCGGCGCTCTCCATGCTATCCAGATAGCTCAAGCAGCATCCGGAGTCGCCGGCTTCATGAAGGTCACCGGCTCTATCGCTCCCGCGTACAACGTGCAAACTGCGGTGGATGCGGAACATGCACTGATCGTGACCCATGAGGTCACACTGGATGCAGCGGACAACCGCTCGCTGGAACTGATGGCCGAAGCCGCGAAGAAGGCGCTCGGCGCCGAGACTCTGAACATCGTTGCCGATACCGGCACTCCAACGGCGAGCAGGCTGCCCACTGTGAGCGAGCCGGGTTGATCCCGCATGTGCCTGCGGCACGCTCGGTCAACGCAAATGGCCTGCTGGACCGCAGCGCCTTCACCTATCAGGCGGAGACGGACAGCTTCGTGTGTATCGAAGGCAAGATGCTGAAGAGGGTCCAGCTATCGCGCAAGGACCGCGCGATCTACTACCAGGCTCAGGCCGCAGACTGTGAAAGCCGTCCACACAAGTCCCAGTGCACCCTGGCTTCACGCCGCATGATCACCCGCCACCTGCACGATGACGCGCTCAACCGCATGCACGCACGCGCAACTCCCGCGCTGATGCGGCTGCGACGCTCCACGGTCGAACATCCCTTCGGAACGATCAAATACCACATCTTCGGCCATCCCCGCCTGCTGCTGCGCGGACTCAACGGTGCCCGCATCGAAATCGGCATCGCAACCATGGCCTACAACCTCAAGCGAATGATCAACCTGCTCGGAGCTTCGAGGCTCATTCAGGCACTCGCCTAAGCCGACAACTCCATCCCAAAGACAAAAGGCGCTCCACAAAGGGGAGCGCCTTCCTTGTTCCCAGGGCCTCTGAGTTCCGTAACAGTCCCCCACCGGTGTTTCCGACCCGCGATAGATGAAACGTGCAAGGGAGTTGGTGTAGAGTGTTTTCGCGTCGTGGGCATAGAGGTCGGTATGAGATTGGTGCGCATCAGCCCGTGTAACAGTCGGACCCGGAACCCCTTGAGCACCCCGGATTGTCGCCACGGGCGGTTTACCGCCCCGGAGCACGCTTTCTAGATTTCTTCAATCGGGGCTCCACGCCAGCGGCGCAGAGGAGGAGCGATGGAACTTCTGCATCCGCATTGCGCTGGTCTCGATATTCACAAGGAGACGGT
>NZ_JQKI01000224.1 GCF_000745965.1 Edaphobacter aggregans DSM 19364
GTGGCGAGAGCAGCACCCCGAAGGGCATGAACAGACATACATCGATTTCAACGTTCGAAAACCACCGGCTCAGAGTGTGCCACTGAACTTTGAGCCATCCCAGAAAGATTGATGTCGTTTTTCCTTTACTAGTAGAAAAGCGCCCTTTTGCTGACGATTATTACCCTTAACTAGTAGAAATCCTGATCCGTAACAAGTAGAAAAAGGGCTCAAACTAGTAGACCCGCGCGTCGATCAGGACGGCTCTCCAGGGGCGGCACGGGCCTTGAAGACCTTGCGGTCGACCAGTTTCTCCATCGCATCGGCTCGCTTAGCGGCTGCCTTCCAGCCAAGATCGGAAGCTGCTTTGGCATCCAGCATAGCGACTTTGCGGCCCTGCAAATTGCATGTCCGATTGTTCTACAAGTAAAGGAATATTTCTATCAATTACGGCATATTTCTACCAGTTACGGGAACATGCAAGTGCTTTGAAATGAATAAAAGCATTCTACTAGTAAAGGAAAAACGACAGCAGGCCAAGGAGCTGCTGACCGTTCCCGATCGCTCCACTCTGAAAGGGAAGCGGGACTATGTCATCCTGGCGTTGCTGGTAGGCTGCGCCCTCAGGCGGAACGAATTGGCCGAGCTCGACGTCGCGACCATCCAGCGAAGGGAAGGCAGATGGGTGCTGGCCGACCTCGAGGGCAAAGGCCGGCGTATCCGCACCGTTGCCATCCCCATCTGGGTGAAGCATGGCATCAATGCCTGGATGACCGCGGCCGGCATCGAAGATGGCCGGCTGCTGCGCTCGGTCTCGAAGAGCGGGAAGGTGAATCGTGACACGCTAAGCGACTGGGCGGTCTGGTCAGTAGTTGACCAGTCATCGAAGCAGATCGGCATCGAACACTTCGGCGCCCACGACCTGCGCCGCACCTGCGCCAAGCTGTGCCGGAAGAACGGCGGGGATCTGGAGCAGATCAAGTTTTTATTGGGGCACAGCTCAATCCAGACCACTGAGCGGTATCTGGGGTCGGAGCAAGACATTGAGATCGCGGTGAACGATAACCTCGGACTGTAGGCTCTCATAGTGAGCGACCCGCCTGACGGCTCTTACTAAGCAGGAAGAAATATAGTTGCGTTTATTTCGTTTATTTCGTTTATTTCGACTATAATTGGAGAGTGAAGAAGATGGAGGGCGCGATGATTGGCGAAACAGTAGTAATGCCACCGTCAGAAGAGGAACAGATTCGAGAGCTTGGTCGGATGCTTAAACTCGGCACACCAGCTCTCGTTGGTCCTCAAAACGAGAGAGTAGACCTGCCCGAGAGTGTCTACAACATTCTTAAAGACGTCGTTCGCTACATGGCTGCGGGTCGTGCGGTGTCACTGGTCCCGCAAAAGCAACAGCTCACTACTCAATTGGCCGCGAACTTACTTGGTTTTTCGCGACCCCACCTTATCAAGCTTCTGGAGTCGGGAGCAATTCCGTATCAAAAAGTGGGACAACACCGCCGTGTGATGTTGAAAGACGTCATGGCTTTTCAAAAACAGCGAGATAAAGCGCGCAGAACTGCGCTGGATGAGCTCGCCCGCGAAGCATATCAGGACGGTTCCTACGAAGGAACCGAAATTCCTGAGGGGGGCAGTGACGAGTGAAAGCCGATTACCCCGTCATCCTGGATGCATGTATTCTTCTGCCGATGCCTTTGGCAGACACGCTCTTGCGCATGGCGGAGTCCCCTCGGCTGTACTTGCCTAAATGGTCCGACGACATCATTGCTGAAGTTTCACGGAACCTTTTGGGGAAATGGAACAAGACACCGGAACAGGTCCAGCGTCGGGAGAATGCGCTTCGCGCGCATTTTCCCGAGGCTTGGGTCGAAGGATATACATCCTTGATTCCGGCTATGACCAATGACGAAAGGGATCGACACGTCATTGCGGCCGCAGTGAGCTCGGGAACAAAGCTTATCGTGACGTACAACGCTAAACATTTTCCTGAAAGTTCACTTGAGCGGTGGGGCATTGAGCGCCAAGGTCCATCTACTTTTCTTCTGCACTTGTACGACTTGGAGCCGGGAATCGTGGCTCAGAAACTGACCGAGCAGGCTCACAATCTAAGCATCCCTATTGAAGATTTGCTGCGCAAGTTACGGATTAACGTGCCGAGCTTTGTCTCTTTCTTCTGCGAAGAACAGGGGATAGAACTCTGAAAGCTGGTGGTGTGCCCAGGCAACCCAAGTCGCAGCATTACATTCAACGGGCTTACCTGGAAGCCTTTTGCGACCCGACGCCTAACGAAAAGAAGGGCGCACCATTCTTGTGGGTTCATTCCGCTAACCACGCGGTTCGGCGGCAGATCCCCAAAGAGTGCGCCGTAGAGAACTACTTTTATTGTCACGAGTTGGACGACGGCCAACGGAGCTTTCTCGGCGAGACCTTCCTTGCTCACCTACGGTAAGGATTCGTGTTGGATTGTCACACTGCGACCTGGGCTGTGCGGGTTATCCTTTCACCGTGAGGTGGCATTCTGAACTCTCGAACGCTGTCGAGGGGTTCTGGAACCCGGTCTCGATTTAGAGCGTAGCGCCCGAAGCGATTGAGATGTTCGGTCTGGTATGGACTGGAAGACGCGATGAGTTCTGTATCGAGCGCATGTCCTTCTGCGGCGAGCTGTTCCAGTGCTTTGCTCATGGTCACGACGTTGTGAAAGATCAACAAGTTAGCTACGAGATGGTTGTACTTGATGAACTTGCGCTGCTCATCGCGTATGCCTTCGGCGGCCAGTGCGCCGCCTCCGAAGGCGACCCACTGAACGAACTGATTGAAGCGTTCGCTCTTATTTGTTGCGGACTGGATCAGCCGCCGCAACTCCACATCAGAGAGATATTCGAGTAGAAAGCTTGTACGGACCGCATGACCCAACTCCCGGAAGGCGAAATAGAGTTTGCTCTTGCGCGAGTAGGTTGCCAGGCGCCGGAGAATGGTCGAGGGCTTGATCCTGCCGGCTCCGATGGATACCGCGACCCGCAGCATCTCCGGCAGCATGGTCTCGATGAGGTTCCAATCGATCGTCTTCGAGAACAGGAGATCGATGTGTTCGTATTGCAGTGCGGGCTTGGAGCGATAGAAGTTAAGTCCTTTCCAGTTGCGAATCCGGGGCTGAAGCTGGATGCCGAGCAGGTGCGCGAGCCCGAAGATCGCCGCGCTCTGGCCTTGCGTGTCGGCGTGGATCGTATCTGGCCGCACGTCCGAATCATTCTCGACGAGATAGTCCAAAATGTTGTGCCCCTCCCATGAGCCGCAGGTAGTGAACCGGGAGAAAAGCGCGATATACATGTCGGAAACCAGATAGTAGCCGATCCCTCCATAACCGCCGTACCGCAGATGATATTCGGACATGAGGTTCTGGGCGTGAAGATCCCATTTGGTTCCGTCGGCCGAAGCATGTTTGCCCAACC
Organism: Edaphobacter aggregans DSM 19364; assembly: GCF_000745965.1. Lineage (GTDB taxonomy): Bacteria > Acidobacteriota > Terriglobia > Terriglobales > Acidobacteriaceae > Edaphobacter > Edaphobacter aggregans. Next base: position 3,441 of record NZ_JQKI01000224.1, read on the forward strand.
CCCAGATCTTCGGCAAGGAGAACTGGTTGTACCCGTTGATGACCGTCGTTGATGGCCTCATTCAGCTTGTCTTCGGTGACGTGTCGCTGGTCAACAAAGGCCACTTGCCTCCGGTCGAGGCCACGTATCGATCGCGACGTTTGTGTCGGACCGAAGTCGAATCCATAGCAGAAGGTGGTCACAAGATACCGCTCGGCGGGATTGGCGAGTTTGCTGTCATGGCCTGAGATCGGACCGAAGTGCCTTGTCCAGTTCAGCCACTCTTCGGTGTCCGCGAGGACGTCGAGAATGCCGACCGGAATCATTCGATCTTTCAAGAGCCGTTCAAACGATCGAAGACCGGCGGGGTCTGGGCTGCGCCGGAGACGCTTCAGGATCGCCTCTCCTTTTTCGATGCGCAGATATTCGTTCTCTGGAAATGCTTGATCTGCTTTGCGCGCCGCTTCTTCCAGCTTGCCTTGCAAGGCGGCGACAAAGGCCTTCGGCTCAGTGGGCACGCCAGAGCGCTCCCCATACGATGCCAGGTTCTGAAGGCACTCCTCTTCGCTCACGAACTGCTCTCTGAAATCGCTGTAGCGGTCGCTGCCGGGGATGCAAAGGTCCCCGGACTTCAATTCACGCATCACCTCCGTGATCGCGCACAGCTCGAACCAGCGCCGGGAGATATGCGTTGGTTCTCCCTGGGCCTTCGTGTCCGGCACCACAAAGGGCCACCACGGCTCGCCCACGAAGGAGAGATCGAGAGACGGAGCGGCTTCCTCGCCGGCCCCCTCCTCCCTAATAGGTAGTCGGTCCTGACGGCTTTTCCTGTGCGCAATCAAATATGCAATAGCGTCCGTCATGCTCTTGTCGGGCGATGTTGAGAGTAGTTCCACGCTCTCCAGGAAACTGTAGAGGGCCGCTCGCTGATGGGAGTAGAACCGGGTGAGAAAGGGGAGATAATTTCTTCCAGCAGTCGCCTGATGGGCCTCGCACTGCTCAAGGATGCGATCGGAGTCGGGTTCGATGAGCTCGCCAATGGCCGATAACCGCTGCTCCACCGAACCCTCGGTCCAGTAGGCCAGGGTCACGCCATGAAGCGTCGCTACGAGACTGTCCGTCCGTTCCACATGCTCGGCTTGATACTCCAGCAGAGCGGTGCGAGCTTGATTGTGCAGCCGCTGCACGAGCCGTACATACATGTCCCCGACGTCGTCCAATGCCCGGCCCATCTGAGCAAATACAAGTGTCGCAGCGAGGGTAAGACGCTTTGTTTCCGTCAAATCGTTCATCGATGTAACGTCAAGCGAACGGGCCTCAGCCGCAAACTGCTTCAGCTTCACATCTGGAATCTCTCGAAAGATGCCCGCGCCGATTGCCTGTTCCTTCAACCAGGCCAGATGGTCGAGAAACTCGCGGTTATTCTGAGTCGTTGGCTGCTTTGGTTCCCCCTTCAGCCGGTGCCACGGACTCTTGGTCTCGTCTTCGACTCGGGTCAGCATGATAGTCAGCCGTTCTCGCGCCGCCGCATCGAGCCGATCGCAAACCAGCGATTGATACTCTCGATTGGCCACGGCCCGGGCGTGCTGCGCGGCACGATGGAGAGCGGAGAACGCCGGAAGCTCGAACCGTTGCCGGACCAACTGCTCCAGCGCCACATTAATGATATCGGGGAGATCTTCCAGCGTCCGCGCGGCATCCTGGCTCGCGCGCTCCATCGCCTGCTGAGCCTCGTCGCCCCAGGCCTTGACCCCGGCGTAATCGCGAATCAGGAGCATGTGCCGGCGACGGGCCGAACTGGCACCGTAACGGAACAAATCTTCGGGAATTGAACCGTAGCCCGCGCACTGTGCCACATGTTCGAGTATGGGACGAGGGATTTCCGGCAGCGATACGAAGTACCCGAGACGCTGAAAGGTCTTGAGCAATGCCAGAAGACCGACGCGCGGCGCTGATTCTCTGGTCCGCTTCTCCGCCCACACCAACTCCACGAAGTTCGGCGTGTATACATCGGCCAACTCCTTGGCGGACGGAGCACTCTTCATCTGCGGATACGCCGTATCCCGGATTCCAGACATGTGAATGAGGGTTTATGGCTACAGTGCCTCATTCTAAAGCAAGTCGAGCCCAGTGTGACAATCCAACACGAATCCTTACCGTGGGTGAACGAGAAGCAGCGTGCCGCAAGACATCCATGTTTTCTGTGCTCCGCTTTGCATTCCGATTTCCTTTAGTAGTGCGCCCACGTGACAAACCAATGCTCGTCAGGCCGAGTTGACCGGATGATGAGGCGCCCATCAGGAGTGAACTCGAACTTGCGTGGGAGATCTTTGCCTAGGAGCAGGTCGCGTGTAATCGAACCCTGCACGTGGTGTGTCACTGTGTGTGCGGTCTCATCTACGTCGTAGCTGCCAAACGACGCTTCATATCCCTTTAGGACGTACTCGTTCGACAGCGTATCTGCCGAGGTTGGATACATCAGTTGCACGGACATGTGTCCGTCTCGCGTGTAGACCAGCATGCCTCTTGGCTGCTGACCAGATGCAGGCTTTCCATCTGGTCCGGGCGCGTCGATGCGGACTAGTACTACTGTGTTATAAATATACGCGAAGGCAACAAGGACACCTGGGCAATGATCGAGCGAGGTGGGTAGCGATCAGACGGCGCAGGGTGGCGATGGAGTGTGGATTATGCCGTTCGGTTCTTACCGGTAGCGCCTCGGGGCGTGAATGTTGCTGGCAAGCCGGGTAAGGGAAAGCGGATTTGGGCAACTTGGAGCGACGGGGAGTTGCCGGAGGGGGGAAATAGGCACCGCTCCTGCACCAGGAAGCCGTAGG
>NZ_JQKI01000225.1 GCF_000745965.1 Edaphobacter aggregans DSM 19364
GTCGGCTGGGAGACAGCTGCTAAGCGAACCGATGCGATGGAGAAACTAGTCGACCGCAAGGTCTTCAAGGCCCGTGCCGCCCGCTAGAGAGCCGACCTGATCGACGCGTGGGTTCTACTAGTTTGAGCCCTTTTTCTACTAGTTACGGATCAGGATTTCTACGAGTTAAGGGTAATAATCGTCGGCAAAAGGGCGCTTTTCTACTAGTAAAGGAAAAACGACACCAACCATCGTCTCGTGGCCTTCGAGAACGATCGCGTCTCCTTCCGCTGGCGAGACTATGCTCACGGCGGCAAGCAAAAGGTCATGACCGTTTCCGCCCATGAGTTCCTGCGCCGATTCCTGCTTCACGTCCTGCCCGGCGGTCTGGTTCGCATCCGGCACTTCGGACTCTTCGCCAACCGCAAACGGAGTGCTGAGCTGGAACGTTGCCGCGCACTGCTCGGCATGGCCGCTGCCGTCGATCCGCCGGAGCCACCCAGCCTGCGCTGCCCCGCCTGCTCAGCAATCATGCTGGTCGTCGAACGGCTCACCTGCGCTCAACTTCACTTCCGTGCAAGCCTCACCCCGTCCGAGCCAAGGAGGTGCGGCGATGACAGCTCCTGAGCGCCTCAACCCTCGCCAGTCCGCTATCCATCCCTTCCTACCTCGTGCGCCAGAACGCAACGTCGAAGTGCGCTCGAACTGCGAAAACGACTGTCACAACGCAGCTCCAGAAATGCAGAACACGTCTGCATTTCGCCATGTCACCGGAGTCCATGCTTTCCTAACTCTCGCTCTCCGGCCTTGTAACAGCTCTCCGGCCATCTGCCACCCATTGAAATCCCATAGGTAGATCACCGCGTCCGTCGCAAACGCCAACGGCTCACTTCAAACCGCCCTATCGAAACTGCCCCCAAGGGAACCGCGTTCCTGCCCACCCCATCTGCCGGGCAGTCCCGATAGGGATCTAGCGTTAACCGCCCATATCGCCCTGCGCTGGAATGGTTAGAATGCCTTACATGCTCGGAGCCTTGAGTCATTGCTGAAAGCAGTTGCACCGAAGCTTACCCGGAGGCGGATGCACCCGAATTAGAAACGTTTGCGGCCTTCAACGCTGCAAGTGATCTCTCGAAATTGGCAACGATGATGTGAGGTGTGGGAGATTCATTTCCCAGACGGAACCGGGGAGTACTCACCCTACGCGAAATGACTCAATCGGCTTGATGGGTTCTGTCTGTATGGTCGCCTACGGGACGTTTACCAGCCGACACATAAGCGGCCTGCCTATTCGGTCGGGAATCCGATCTGGCGAATTAGTTCAGCATAGCGTGGCTCGTTACGAATGGAATCGAAATCGGGGTCGACGCGGACCTGCAACAGTCCGAGGTGACGTGTTTTCAGTCCCTGGAACAAGGTGTCCAGCGCTTCTTCCCGCATGCCCGCGAGCACGTATGCGTTTGCCAATACCCATAAGTCCGGTTGGGGACTCTTCAGGATCTCGCCCACGTACTTCCTCGCCATGAATGACATCGCCGCCTCATACCCCTTTTGACGGTACTCACGCAGGTATGCAGGCACCCAGTCACTGTGCCCGTCCAGAGCGAGCATCTGGCTGCATTCGGCAACAGATTCACTGTAGAGCTTCAGGGACCCCAAAACGTAGCAAAGAGCGTCGTGGGCATGATAGGGGTCATACGGAAGCAACTGGCGCGCCGAGGTCGCAGCGCCCTTGTAATCTCGCGCGATGGCGTACTATTTGTGAGTTGCGTTCTCAAGTCCACGCGAGAGGGGTCCAGGGCGAGCGCCTGCTTGCGATGGTTCAATGCCTCTCCTGTGTTGCCCACCGCCCTCCTGAGATAAAACGCGTATGCGGCATGGGCCTCGGGCGAACTGGGATTCAACTGCAAGGCCCGCAGAGCATGTTCGCGGGCTGCGCGCCAGTCCCAATCGTGCGCCAGCTTGATCTGAGCCATGGCGGCGTGGGTTTCCGCAGCTTCGTCGTCCAGCGACAATGCTTGGGTTGCATGCTGCTCAGCCATCCGCCAGGCCTCTTCGTCACCCCCCTGCACCGCACGATGACAATAGAATTCCGCCAGACCGGCGTGTGCCGGGGCATACGAAGGATCCAGCATCGTGGCGCGCTCGAAAAATGTTCGGGCCGCATCGGGAGGACTGGGGGGGTGCAACTCATAGGAGCGGCTCATCTCAAATCGGCCACGAAGGTATGCTTCCACAACCTCTGGTTTGGCGGATTTACGATTGGCGCGGCCAAGTACCTGAATTTGCAGCTCCCGGCCGATACGTTGCGCTATCTCCGATTGGACTGACAGGACATCGCCAACCTGGCGATCGAAGGAATCGGTCCAGAGCGTCCTCCCGTCAGCCATTCGCACCAAGCGCATCGAGATTCGTGTCTGGTCGGCGTAGTGCCGCACACTGCCCTCGAGCAAGTACTGCAAGTCGGATCCTTGGCCGAAATCGGTGATCGCGAACATGCCCTGCCGCATCGTCGCGGACGAAATGTATCTCACCACGCCTAGTCGTTCTGGATTGAGCTGTCCGAGTTGGGTCAGGATTTCATCGGTGAGTCCGTTGACGAAGTAATCCTGCCCAGGATCTCCGCTGAGATTCTGCAGTGGAGCGACCGCGATTATCGCATGGCTTTGATTCTTACCCGAGGGCGGCCGCGTCGCGCGGTGAATTGCGAACACGGTGACAAGGAGGACGGCTGCCAGCCCCGCTGCCACCAGGGCTGGCTTGCCTCTTTTATTGTCCGGCTGTTCGCGAGGGGCCGAGGTGGTTTGCACAAACGATACGGGCGCGACGAAGCGGTATCCCTTTTTAGGAAGTGTCTCGATATATAGCGGTTTGTCAGCCGAATCACCCAGGACGTCCCGCAACTTCATGACAGCAGTGTTCAGGCTATGGTCGAAGTCAACAAAAGTATCCGATGGCCAAAGATACTGCCGCAACTCTTCGCGTGTTACCGCTTGTCCCGCATGCTCCAGCAGGTAGAGAAGAATACGTGAGGATTGTTCACGCAATTTAATCAGGACGCCAGAACGACGCAGTTCTGAGGTTTGCGCATCGAACTCGAATGGCCCGAAACGCCAGATCGTCCCCGCCGTATTCGTTGAAGTGCCCATAATACGAATCCTTGGGCATACGAATCCTTGGGCCTGTGCAGTAGTTTAGCACTCCTCCAACCTCCAACTAAATGCACATCTATTTCTCATCTGTAGATATAAGCTCCAATGAGCCAGCGATTTACATAACAATAGAAATTTGACTTTGGAATTATCTCCTGTGCATTGAGCCCATCAAGGCATGCGGGCAGATTTTGTGCATACAGCGTCAGTCAGTGCTGGCGCCTCAAGGAGGTTCCACCATGTCGCGCCTTTCAACCCTGGCTAGTTTCCTTCTATCCATCCCACTTCTCGCAGGTCCACTATCACTCGTGGCCGCAGCCCAAGCTCCGAAGGGCGTCATTGCAGATGTTCCCTTCGAGTTCTCAGTAAATAACCAGCGCCTGGCTGCAGGCCCCTATCTCGTTTTGTTGAATTCCAGCGGCTTCCTGCTCTTGCGTAATATCAGCACGGGAAAGAGTCAGTTCCTGATGATGTTTCCAGAGTCGACAAATACCATTCAGTCGCAGGGGCGTTTGATCTTTCACCGCTATGGAAGCAGCCATTACCTGTCGCAGGTATGGATCCCAGGCACGACCGAATACCGCAGGTGTGTACAAAGTCGCAGCGAACGACAGACCATACTTGCGGCGAAGAGCGCTTCTCAAGCCAAAGTAGAAGTAGCTCTTAAGTCGCCTACCAAGTAAACTTCTGGACCGGTCGCTATGGCGACCGGCCGTTTATCTATCTGCCCGAGTCCCCGGTCCCCAACTCAACAACAGGTGAAGTCCGTCTCTCCACTACTCCGGCATTCATTGACGGCCTACTCCATGCTATTGAGTCTGGCCGGTTAGTCGGCCATACGGACATTTCAGCGCAGTTCCACGAAACTTCCGGTTTTCGGCGATCCAGAAGTAATCCCGCCAGCCATTATGTTGGTCTATCTGGAAGAAGCAAGGCATCGAGCCTGGTTTTCACTGAATGAGGGTCAGATCAAGATCCTTAACGGAGGTTTTCGGTTGGATGTGGCTACTACCCCATATCCGTCGATTCATGAATTTGCAGTCTCGCTCGCCTTACGCGCGTTAGATCATTGCGATTCTTCAGGTCCGATCCGCTTTGCGAGCGTGTCTCGTTCACGGTCGAGCTCAGCTCGAAGCTCGTCTTCGGAAGGTAGGACGAGCTTATATCTACTGGCGAAAATCTGTTCGTTCTCGTGAAGGACGGAGTAACGCACAACTGAGGCATCTTTATCAGCGCAAAGAATAATTCCCACCGTGGGATTGTCGTCTGAAGCTCGTTTTAGATCGTCCATCATGCGGACGTACATATCCATCTGCCCAATATCTTGATGCGTCAGCTCGCCTGACTTGAGATCAAATAACACGAAGCACTTCAATAGGTAGTTGTAGAAGACTAGGTCGATGTAGAAATCTTTTGACTCTGTGCTGATTCGAAACTGTCTCCCGACGAATGCGAAACCCCGGCCGAGCTCCAAAAGGAAGGACTGCAGATTGTCCAGGAGCGCCCTTTCAAGATCCGCTTCGAGCAGTCTCCCCATTCCAGGAAGACCGAGAAATTCCAGCATCACCGGATCGCGCACGAAATAACGCGCGGTTTGCAGAGGAGCAATACCGCCGTTTGCCTCTTCCTCTACCGCGCTTCGATCGGAGCTCGCGAGCAGGCGTTCATAATAGAGGGTGTTGATCTGCCTCTCCAAGGAGCGTGTCGTCCAGCCTTGGCTTGCAGCTTCTTTCATGTACCATAACCGGGCCGGCTCGCCCTCTACCCGGAGGAGCGTGCGATAGTGAGTCCAACTCAATTCATGACGCAATGCGTCACGAATTGGAAAGGCCTTGTAAAACAGCCTCATATATCTGAGATTCGAGACGTCGAACCCCCTCCCGAATTCCGATGCAAGGGACGAAGCCAAGGTCTGCGGCATTGTTGCAACTCGGGGTACGCCCGCAACTGGCAGCCAACACTGCTGGCAGTGGTCGTGGCCCCTGGTACCTGGCCCGCGCCAAAGCCCTTTCTGTCGGGCTTTCCAACGCATACTTCCGGTCGCTCGGTCTTCCTTCGTTATTCGAGAACTGCTAGCGTAACTTCTCGAACCGCCGTGTACGGACCCGTACGCACGGTGGTGTGGCAGGGGTCGGCAGGCAACTGCCGCCCCTATGCCGATCAAACGCTCTTGCGTCTACCAATCTAGTCGGCCCGAACTTCCCGTAAAGTTTCGCAGGAAGTTCGTTTCAGATTCACGCGGTAGCCATGCCTCAGGCATCTTCGTCATACCAGCGGAGACCAATGCGGTCGCCTGATTGTCGTGCCCATACTCGAAAGGACTCCCCGCTTGGGGAGCCCTTTTGGTTGCCTCTTGTCCTTCTAGGCTGTCACAGCTTCTTCGGAGGAAGGGCTGTTTCCAGGTCCACGGCGACCCGATGGAACTCACCAACCTCGCCGACGATCCCAAGCACGCCGCCACCCGCGCCGAACTGTCCAAACTGTTCAACCGCCTACAGCTAGCCGACCTGAGGAGTCACTTCGACAGGATGTCGAGCGCCTGGTTCGCGATGCCGTCCGGGTTCGCCGTGCCATTGGAGAACACGATCACTCCGATCCCTTTGGCGCGGTTCATCCGCAGCGCCGACGTGTAGCCCGCAACCGCTCCACCGTGCCCGAAGGCGACGTAGCCATCGCGCCGGTCCACTTGGAAGCCGATGCCATAGCCGGAGGTGAGCCCAGTATCGGCCGGGACAATTGTCTGCCTCTCAAATCGATCCAGACTGGCCTTCTTCAACGCCGCATCCGGCCCCTGGCCCATCTCGAACGACGCAAACCGCGCCAGCTCACTCACCGTCGTGTAGATGGCCCCGTTCGGTACCTTGTAGCCTCGCCCGTTCTTGTTCTCCCGTTCTGGCGTATCGGAGTCCACTTTGCCGGGCCCCATCACCTGATACCCCTTCGCAAGGTGCGTCGCCATCTGCGCGTTCCACTCCATCGCCGAATGCGTCATTCCCAGTGGCGCGAAGATATGCTTGGGCACGTACTCCACGTACGGCTCGCCGGCGGCGCGTGACAGTGCCGCGCCCAGAA
>NZ_JQKI01000226.1 GCF_000745965.1 Edaphobacter aggregans DSM 19364
GGAATCCGCGTGAACATCCTCAGTCCCGGCACCATCGACACCCCGATCCTCGATCCCCTCGGACCCGACGCGAAGGAGTTCTTCAAATCCCAGATACCCCGCGGCGAGATGGGACGCCCGGAGGAGATCGCGACGGTCGCTCTCTTCCTCGCCTCCAGCGATTCCAGCTTCGTCAACGGCATCGAGCTCTTCGTCGACGGTGGTACCGCCCAGGTTTAACCGCAAGACTTTGTCTTGCTGCAGTCCATGAATGGGATTCATCCGCAGGAGCTTCTCCGCTTCCTGGGACGAGTCCCATTTAGCTTTTGCGCTCGCCCCTGTACTGATTAAGACATCAGCCACCCAGCAAAACCGCGGCAAACACAATCCCGCAGACTTCTAATCTGCCCACAACAGAACAGGCGGCTAAAAAAAGGAATTGGGTGTCCGGGGTCAGTTAGGAATCTGTAACGACAAACGCCGTTCTCCTCAGCAACGACCGAGAAAACCTCTTCGATTTAACATACGAGCATGCAAGAAAGTGTGGTTGGCGGCAGACAGAAGATCAACCTGGAGACGTGGGAGCGCCGCGCGAGCTTTCACTTCTTCAAGAATTTTACCGAGCCCTATCACGGCGTCTGCCTCCGCGTTGACTGCACGGCGACCTACCATTACGCCAAGCAGCATTGCCTCTCAGTCTTTTTGTCACTCTGCATCGCTCACTCGTCGCTGCGCACCAAGTTGAGAACTTCCGGACACGCATTGTCGACGGCACCGTCTGGCGCTACGAACAGATCAATGCCGGCAGCGCTGTCGGACGCGCGAACGGCACCATTGGCCTGGGACATTATCAGTTCCGGCCACGAATCGACGAGTTCGTTCGCGAGGCGTCCATCGAACTTGATCGGGTGCGGCAGAAAGATGACATTGAGGGCTATCCGGAGGCCAACCTGATCCGTTATTCAGTTCTTCCCTGGTTCGACTTCACATCCATCTCGCATGCGCGCAACTTCTCCCGCGAAGATTCCGCGCCCCGCATCACCTTCGGGAAAATTACTGAGGCGGACGGACGCTGCACCATGCCACTATCGATCCACGTACACCACGCACTAGTCGACGGCCTGCATGTGGCACAGTTCGTCGAGAAGTTTCAACATTCCCTGGATGCTCCAGACTCCGAACCTATGTAGCGATGTGTCGGTCAGCCAACGTCCCCTAAGGCAAGGCTTTGGAGAACAGCGAAGTTCCCGCAATGTATGGTCCGCCGTCTGACTGCAAGGGAAAAGCGAAGAGTGGATCGACAGATCTGCGCAAATGTATTCGGCCTTTGTGTGGAGAGTGGAGTCTCCTGGCCATGATGAGTTGCGCTGCGTGCTCTTCCTGATAAACGGGACGGTCATGGAAGACCATTTGCGGGAGCAGGTTGCGAGCATGCCGTTGGGAACTGTTCGTTCGTCTTAGCTATCCAGTGCAGACCTTGGTTGGAGAAATTTGATGTGGGTCGTGGTTAAGCTTGCTTAGCCATTGATTGCATCCGGAACCGCTCGATAATCCTGCCCGCTCGAAAGAACGGCCCACGCGATACGGGCAAGCTTGTTGGCTGCCGCTGTGATGACCACGTTGATGGGCGCTCGTTGCTCAAGCGCATCGAGCCATGGGCCGAACGGAGACCGTTCTCGCTTCACGCGCAGTACAGCGGATCGGGCACCATGCACGAGGATCTTGCGCAGGTAGTTGTTGCCGCGCTTGCTGATGCCGAAGAGTCGGGCCTTGCCACCGATCGAGTGCTGTCGTGGCACCAGCCCAAGCCAGGAAGAAAACTCACGCCCCTTATGGAAGGCTGCGCCGTTACCGATCGCGGCTACGATCGCAGTTGCGACCAGCGGGCCAACGCCAGGGATCTGCCTGAGCCGCTGGCAGGCTGGATCGGAAGAAGCAATCTGTTCAACCTCCGCGTTCATAGCAATGATCTGCTGTTCGAGATCCTTCCACTCGCTCCAAAGTAGGCTGACAAGGTTGCGCATGCGTAGTGTGAGGTTCGCGTCTGCGTTCTCCAGGATCTCTGGCATCGCCAGCTTCAGCTTGGCTGGTGTCTTCGAGAATGTCATGCCTCGCTCGAGCAAGAATGAACCGCAACTGGTTGATCACAGATGTTCGGCGTGCGATCAAACGATCCCGCACGCGATGGAGAGCTTGCAGGTCGAGCTGGTCGTCGGTCTTGATCGGAACGAAGCGCATGTTCTGCCGATCGACAGCTTCGGCGATTGCTTCCGCATCGAGGAAGTCGTTCTTGTTCGACTTCACGAAAGGCTTTACGAACTGAGCTGGAATCAGCTTCACATCATGGCCCTGTTCTCTCAGGGCACGGCCAAGGAAGTGGGCACCCGAACATGCCTCCATCCCGATCAAGGAAGTCTGCAGGTTGGCGGTAAACGTGATCAGCTGCTTCTGGGTGAACTTCTTCCGCAACAGTACCTTCCCAGCTGCGCTGAGGGCTACGAGGTGAAAGGTCGTCTTGCCGAGATCAATGCCAACTGAACGAATCTGCATATCGATGATCCTCCTTGAACCTGCCAACACGATCACTCACTTCAACGGGGAGATCAAGCGGCGGACCATCTCATTAACGGGGTTTGCGGCAACTTCGATCCCGAACTTGCCGCAAAGCGGACCCGTCAACCGCCCAGAACTCGATTTTCTGGCTCGGTGAGTGAGTCGGCGGAGATATGCTAATTGAGATCCTCGTATAGCCTGAATCGGCGTCTCCCGCAATGGCCGCACAGCCGTTCAGAGCCGGAGTACGCCACGCAGGACAACGATCCCAGTGCCGGATAATTCCGGTTCGAGATTGACTCGAATTCGCAGGATGCTCCGGCGTCCCATCTTTGTGGTTCGATCGCCAACTCGTTGTTCGCAACCAGACCTTCGCTGGCGAGATACGCTGCCAGCGGCCCCGCTGCCGTTCCGGTGGCCGCATCTTCCCAGAGTCCGACTGTAGGGTTGAAGAACCGTGCATAGGCTGTTTGCGGCCGATTCGCATCGAACGCGTAGATATAGCAACCTTCTGCCCCTGCCGCTTTCAAGACGCCAAGGAGTTCTTTCGCCGCCGGGTTAGCTTTGTCTACGGTCTAGGGATTTACAACCCGCACCAACAGATGAGCGACACCGGTATACGCCGGGCGCGGTGGTGGCTGAGACTAGATTTCGCATGGATCGAGCCCGAGCGCCTTCGCCAGCGGATCCACATTGCCCAGCGGGTCCGGCGCGTCTTGTTGGCGGCTCTTTCGAGGAAAACTGAATCACCAAACTCGTGTGTGCGATAGTCGCGGGCGTTCAGTTCATGGTCGATACGGCCAAGTGTTTCATCATCGACGAAAGCGCGCAGCAGCTCGTGATGACTGGTGCCCCGCTCGTGAGTGCCGGAGAGAATTGCATCGACAATACGCAACTTGCTTGACGCGTCAAGTCTTTGCGTCGCCAACCGCTCGCCGGGTGGCACGACGCCATCAAACATTGCAGCCGTGTATTCCAGGGCTCGTGCAACCGTGGTACCAATCGCGATGATACGTCGACGTGACGTTTGAGCGTGCTTGATCATCAACGCAGTTGATCGGGAAATCCGGTACGGCTCAGGGAGGGGCAGGAGTGCGTCCAATTCCGGGATCGCCCAGTTTCTGGATGTCGTCCGAAAGAAATGACACTCTGGTGTGACGATTCGGAGCGACGGTCAGAAGCACGGTGCGGACGCACAAACTCCCGCGTCGAAGTCATAATAGCCGCATCCGCTGTCTGCAATTACGTAAACTCTGTGACCGACTGTGACATAGCGCACCAATGCCGCTACGGCTGGAGTTCCCTGAGCTGCCGCTTCAGGCTCGGTCTGCGTGCGCACCTTTCTGGAGTGGTCGAACTGAAAGCCGATTAGTTCTCCCTTTAGACCAACATTCCTTGAAATCAATAGCGCAGCCTCATATAACCTCCCGGCGGCTTCCTCATATAGGCGTGCAAGACGGGCGCGGTCCTCGTGCGTCAATTCTATTGTCTTCTCCATGGCTGGATCCTTATCTGGATGGCGAAAGCCCGCTCAGGCTCATCAGCCTTTTCACGCGATCTGCATAATACCCGCAGAGCGCCGATTCGCAGCGGAGTTTGCTCATGACAGTTGGCCTCACCAAAGATCTGAGCATTCGGACAGCGACATTATCACAAATTAGAGCACTGGGCGCCCCGGGTCAGCGTCGCGATAGCTAAGTGTATGAGAATATCACTCTCATACTAACGTCCCCAATTCCTGAAAATCCTGAAAGCGGTCGTATTCGCTATAGGGGTCGCTCCGCACACGGGCTATTCGGCGCAAAGAACCGAGAAGGGACTTCTTTTGCCGTCGCCGGTTACCGCAGATACGAGTGCAGTCCTGTCGGCGTTGAACGGGCTCACAATATGGTCGCCCGATTTAGGAATTACCGCGCCTATTTGATATTCCAGTGAGGTGATTTTGTTGGTGGAAGTGTCTTTGAAGTGAACTGTGACAGACATGGCTTCGTTGACCTCGAGTTCAGTCTATTCCTCCAGCATCTCCTTGATCCGGTCGATTGTAGCCTTCCAGCTTTGTGCTGGTCGCTGCGGAGGCCTTCGAGGGCGGAGATCGCGGCCTTGGGAGTTCCCATCATGAGGCTCTCGGCAATCATCGTCGCATTGCCGAACAATATCTTCATCTAGAACCATTGCGAGGGGCGCGCGTCTCGAATCTGGCGTCAGACCAATCCAGCGAGTGGTTGGGATAGCAGCAACATGGGCTTTGAGACGCGCATGACATCCTCAATGTTGTGGATGGATTCGTCGAGCGTGGCAATGTACTCGTAGAACATCCCCGCGACGGAGCGCAGGTCGGTTTTGGTCCTAGTGGGTTCGGCTGATTCATTGAGACAGGCAAGTTGGATCTCGATACTTCGGACGTCTATCACGGCGGACGAGCGCTTGTCTTTGAGGAGTTGCAGTGGGGTGTTCATATTAACCCCTCTGATGGTCGGATGCCGGCGGTTCAGATTGCGTTGCATTTGGACAAGTCAGAGCCGGTGGAGCACGTCAACCGGGCCTAATATCGACGTGACTTCGAGGTGAAGACACCAAAAGGTGCAAAGAACTTCGACAGCAGTCCTCGCCGTTCCTCTCGCTTGACAGCAAGTTCTTTCATCGTCCGGTTGTAACGGAGAGTCTCCACTGCCTCCTGGATCGCTGCCCGGTGCCCCTCAACAGTCCTGGAATCGGGTCTGGTGTGCCGCTGAAGCTGATTGGCGCGCACAATGCGGCGTTTTCATCCTCCCTGTTTCTTGTTGGGATCACGTTAATGCGGATTCTATTCTGGTCGATACGAGCGACTGTCAACATCACCGTCCGCTCCCCAAGAAGCGGCATCAGCTCTATGAACATACGTCCCCATCATAAGAAACTCGTTCACTCACGTTCGGTGGAGGGTGCCGCAGGGTCCATGCGGCGTGGATTCACTTTATTGTTTTATGGGGCTTGTCAGCTTAATAGTGGTGAGGCCCGGTGAGTTGGCGAGTGACCGGGGAAAAGCTAGTTTTCGGCAAAACTCCGCCCACAACAATTCACAGATACAATCGCAGTAAGCTGTTTGTGGCTTGGGATGGTGATCCATCGATTTTGCGATCCTTCCGTTTGTCCTGCTGGTTCGAACCCTATCCGCATGTGATCGACAGTATCAGGCGGGAACAAGAGGCTTACCCCATCTGAAGGCCACTCTTAGGGTGGACTGGATTCGGCCGACGAGGACTGAGGCTGAGGAACTTCGGTAGATGATCTTGTTTTTGAACAGGCAGCTTAGAAAGAAGCATCCGTATGTCACCTCGTGGTTTTTATCCCGGGGCGTTGCGCGG
>NZ_JQKI01000227.1 GCF_000745965.1 Edaphobacter aggregans DSM 19364
ACTGGGTCGAAAATCGCGTTCGTCAGGCCGGACCTCCTATATAGGTTCGACTCGGTAGCCAAGCATTCTGAGTTTCCGGATCATTCTTGCCGTATGGCGTTGTTGGGACTGTTTCGACACTGCAGGGCCGCGTTCTTCATAACGAACGCCGTTATGCAAAATTATCCAGATCAAGTGACAGAGACGATGCGCAACTACGCCGATGGTTTTGTTATGTCCCAGGCGCGGCACTAGACGACGGTACACGATCTCGAAGATGCTCCCCTTGCGTTTGACAGCAGCATTCGCAGCTTGATTGAGAATGCGGCGCATCTGGCGGTTACCCTTTGGCGAGTGCCGGCTGCGGTTCACGCCCGCGCTCTCTTCCTTTCCCGGGCATGCCCCTACCCACGAGGAGAGCTTTTCGGCTGAGGGGAAGGTCGCTGCTTTTGCACCCACTTCGGCGATAATCTGTTGCGCCGAATCCACTCCCAGCCCGGGGACTACCGCCAGCCTCTCGACTGCATCCTGGTGCCGCTGGAGCAGACTCGCGATCTCCCGCTCCAATTGACTGATCTGCTGCTCGACGAATTGCAAGCCTTCGATCGTCAACTTTACCAGCCGGCGATAGACCGGGTTGAGCTCCGTGCAGGCACCCAGCGCGTCATGCAGCTGTGCCGGCGTGGCGCGCAAGCGCTGATCGGCCAAGGCGGCCAGAGCCGCGGGATCGGTTTCTCCGTCCGCTAGCGCCTTGAGCATACGACGTGCACTGGCGCCCAACAGATCTGAAACCAAACTGGACAACTTGATATGGGCTTCTTCCAGCAGTGCCTCCAGTTGGTTCTGCAGACGAACCTTGTCACGCGTCCGTTGATACCTTGTGCGGGTGAGTGTTCGCCACAGGCGTTGTTCGGCATCGGGCACGAAGCTCAAGACCAGCTCCTGCGATACGAGCCGCTTCACCAAACGTTCGCCGTCTCGAAAATCTGTCTTGCGCCCGCGCCGCCCGCGATTGGACAAGGCTTGCGCCAGATGCAGTGTTCCCGACATCCGGCCCGCACCCTCCCGACTCTGACACATCGGCTTCCAATATCGCTCCACTGCTCCCCAAACAGGCTTCCAGTACTGCGCGGTCGATTCCATTACCACTTCCTCGACCTGCCGCTCGATGAGCCATTCCGACAGCACCCGCAACTGCTCAGGATTGCTGCCGTACCAGCGTCGCTCAAATTGATATTCGTCATCGACTTCGACGTCAGCCACAACCACGGCCAGCCTCTTTTTATGAACATCGATTCCCGCCATCCTATAAGGCATAAGCTTCCTCCTGGCGGGAATGGAGAACGTGCCGGGCTTACATTAACCTGGGTCTCGGGCTATCGCCGCTCCCACAGGGGAGAGACAACGCACCATTCATTCGCTCGATCACGCACGCTCCGGATCAAACTTACATTCGGCTTTAGCATCTCCACTGTCTTTTCGATCTCGCCACTCCCAGCCGTTCTGGATTATGACTCGGAACCTAAGCGATTTTCATAGAATTTCGCGGGCCGAAGGCCCTACTCAACTTACATGGATGCCCGTTACTCGGGGGTGACCGTCACCTTATCGCGGTCGCTTCCGGATATCCCGTCCCTCTCTGAATGCCAGTGGAGAGTCGGAGGCGGGATGAGCCTGTATGCCACCAAATCACTCATCACCGCAGCGCATTGGACAGGCTGTTAGCGCTTACCGTGCAGTTTGCGCATGGTTGCGGCGTCGCCTGAGCCAGCTGATCGTCGATTCGCTTTACGTCGAGACTACGATGCATCGCCTTCAGGAAGTCTCGATACTCGAGCAACGCATCGCGTGAATGCGGTGCTCCGGGAGCGTTCTGGGTTGTGATGATGTGCACCCCCTGAAGCATCATTCGCTCGGCCTCCTCGCTATCGCCTGTCTTCCACCTGGCGTACCCGATCGCCATCAGCACCTTACCGGCGGGCAAAGAATCCGCTGGATAGACGAGGCGTGCGAGGTCCATGGCATGTTCGGCATCGCGCAGCCCTTCAGCGCATTTGTGTTGCTCGCAACGCGCGTACGCTAGAGTGACTAGCGTGCCGATGAGACCGACTCTGCCTGAGTCGCCCGCTGCAGTCAGGTTTGCCTGTGCCTCGGCTGCGATGTTCTCAGCCCGTTTGAACTTGCGGCCGTCGAGAGCGAGTTCGGCGAGATGTAACTGACTGACTCCGAGCGCAGCGATATCGTCTTGCTTTCTGCGTGCGGCAAAACCTCTCGTCAGATATTGCTCGGCTTCGGCCCTGCGATTGTACGCGAGGTAAAGAACGCCTAGGTTGTCGAGCAAGGTCGCATAGTTTTTCTGCGCTTCGGGTGCATTCCTGAGCAGACGAAGCGAGCGGAAATAAGCGTCTTCCGCGCGCCCGAAGTCGGCTTGCGCCGCATAGTCTGAGGCGAGCCGGGCCCAGAGATAGCCGATCTTTACGTCGGGGAGATGCTCGCGTTCTGCCAGGTCGATCATGTGGCGTTCTTGCGCGATGTCCTTCTGTGTCGTAGTTGAGAACCGCTGCGGGCAAACGTGTTCGCAAACGGACAGAACGATGCAGAGAGTGAGGGCTTGCGTCCGGAAGCGGACACACGGGTTCCTTCGATGACCAGAATGCAACATCGTCATAGAACGGAACATGGCGAACCTCCTCGATGATCCTGCGGCTTCGTCCTGCTCCAACTACCGCTTGGGATATTCGCAATGTGCGCCGCTGCGGCCATCCGCTCAATGCTCTGGAGATCATTCCGTCATCATCTGCTCATTGCGCTCTCCGCCCTTGAAACAAAAGGACTTTAACCTTCGAATAAATTGCTGGTTCGAGTGTTCTGCTGGCCTGCCGATTTAGAAAGGTGTAAAGTTTTTTAGCCCAGAGGAGCGCGCTAATGGGCATGCCGGTCGACACGCCACGGACCTGGCGCTTCGGCGTCTTCGAACTGGACGCCTTGAGTGGAGAACTGCGCCGCAATGGCACGGTCGTCAAGCTGCGCGAACAGCCGGCGCGCATTTTGCTCCTGCTGCTCGAGCACGCGGGGCAGATGGTCACGCGCGAGCAATTGCGCCAGCATCTCTGGCCATCCGACACCTTCGTCGATTTCGACCACAGCCTGAATTCTGCTGTCATGAAGCTCCGCGAGGCCTTGGGCGACTCGGCCGACAAGCCTCTCTACATCGAAACCATCCCGAAGAAGGGTTATCGCTTTGTCGCGCCCATCGAAACCATCCCGAAGAAGGGTTATCGCTTTGTCGCGCCCGTCTCCCAACCGGGGGATGCGCAGAATGACGGCGCTTCGTCTCGATTGACTGCGATATCCGAGATGGCTGTATCCAACACGCGGGAACAGAGCAATGGGAGCGTTGAAGTCCGCACTATTACACCTGACGAGAAGCAAGACCGTCGAAGGCTGTTCTCCAGGAAGGTAGCCATTCTGATCCTGTTAGTCGTGTCTGCGATTGGAATCGCCGCGCTTATTCGATCTGCGTCTCTTCGATCCGCCCTTCAGCCTCAGCCATCTTCAGGCGAACCGAACATGATGTCCTCGAATCTGCGTACTTCGATTCTCACGAGTGCGCCCGGAGACGCGCAATCTCCATCGTTTTCACCGGATGGGCGTCAGATCGCGTTCGTTTGGGATGGTGTGGAGCGCACACACTACGACATCTATGTGCAGTTGGTAGGAGGCGACACGCCGCTACAAATCACACACCACAAGCGGGGCGACGGTGTTCCCGGCCCGCCCCAGTGGTCGCCGGATGGGCGGGAGATCGCCTTTACCCGCTGCAATAGCGACCGCGATGGAGTCTACACCGTCCCCGCACTCGGCGGCCCCGAGCGTCGACTGACGAACTCGCCCTGCCGGGACTCTGTCGCGGGCCGGCCTACCTGGACTCCCGACAGCAAAGCTATGGTGATGCTCGACCAGTGCACCCCGGGTGGTCCGCGCAGCCTTGTGCTCTTCTCTTTCGCAACCGGCGAGAAGCGCTGTCTGGCCGCGGGATCTCCCGGAGACTTTGACGCCGAGGATGCGCTCTCCCCGGACGGACGAACCGTTGCATTTTCTCGTTGGACCGACTCAGGCTATAGCGAGCTCTATGCCGTGCCGCTTACCGGTGGCCCACCGAGGCGCCTTGTTTCAACCGGTACTTACTCCTGGAACCCGATGTGGACACCCGACGGCAAATACATCGTCCTCTACTCGTTGCGAGGAAACATGGTGCACCCCTGGAGGGTGCCGGTAGCAGGCGGCCCGGTGGAACCTGAGATGGTTTACCCGGGCGTGGGTTCGATCTCTCAGGACGGGCGGAGGCTTGTCTATGCGGAGAGCCAGGTGGCTATGTATACTCCCAGTGCAATCTGGCGGGCGGATCTTTCGAACGCAGGCGGCCCAGTACTTCGTACCAGGAAGCTCATCTATTCACAGTTCCTGGAGGACGCTGCCGAACCCTCCCCGGACGGGACGCGTCTTGCGCTGCAATCAGCACGTTCCGGCACAAACCAGATTTGGCTCAACAGCTCTGAGGGCAATCATCCGGTGCAACTGACGACCATTGGCCGCTCGGGCACTCCGCGCTGGTCGCCCGATGGACGATGGATCGCCTTCGACACCCATGTAGAGAATCACGTTCATAGCTACTCCCATATCTACGTCGTTGATGCAGAGGGCAGGAACCTTCATGCGATCACGCATGGTGACTCCGACAACTACGTGCCGAGTTGGTCCCGCGACGGCAAGTCCATCTACTTCGCGTCGGACCGTACTGGAACCAGGCAGATCTGGAAGCATTCTGTTGAGAACGGGTCCGAGAGACGGCTGACCGAGCATGGCGGCTTTGATCCTCTCGAGTCCTACGACGGGCAAACCATCTACTACAGCAAGTTTGACGAACCTGGCATATGGAGCATGCCCGCAAGCGGAGGCAGCGAGTCGCCTGTGGTGACCGGCAAGCCGCAAGTAAGCTACTGGGGACACTGGGCCGTGACGGAGAACGGACTTTACCTGCTGGACGTCGATGCCGAACCACGACCTACGATCGAGTTCTATAGCTTCGCTACCCGCAGGATTACGCCAGTCCTGTCACTTGAAAAAAAACCTATCGATTGGCAGCCCAGCTTAAGCGCGTCGCGAGACGGGCGCACCCTCTTCTACGCTCAGAACGATCCCCAGAGCGTTATCAAGATGGTAGAGAACTTCCGCCAGGAATAGCCGACAGCGCTACATGTAGTCCAATTGCCTAATGCAAGTCACTACATCTTCTTGTCGAACGAGGTGGATGTGCTGCGCGAAATGAATGCATTCCTGGCGAAGCTGCTATATCGACCACTAACGAATGAGTGACGACAAACGCATTGGAATTCGTTAAGCCGCTCAACTCCCAGATGGTCGGCAACTCCGTCGAAAATCACCGTCGAAAATCACCTCCTCCAGGGGTAGGTCCGGGAGTTCTATGCCGGAGCTCTGTTGGCAGGGTTGATCTGGACGTTGTAGCCAAATTTACGAAGTTGTTTCGCGAGGTATTTGGCACGATGGATAAGGAGCTTTGGTTCGGATTCGATGCCCTGTTCGATGTAGCGGATTCCCTCATGAAGAATCTTCCAGACCAAGCGGCATAGGCGGTGTGCGATAGCCCAGACAGCGGACTGATAACCCAGACGCGGCAGCAGACGCCGGAACACTGCCTGAAAGTGGGTGCCTTTGCTCCGGGCGGCAGCATGAGCGGCCTGGTTGAGCACCCGGCGCATGTATTTGTTGCCTTTCGCCGAACGGCTGCTGGAGTTC
>NZ_JQKI01000228.1 GCF_000745965.1 Edaphobacter aggregans DSM 19364
CGAACGGTTACTGAAGCTGGGCGCTCGCGTGGTGGTCTCGGTGCGCCGCATGGTGCTGCATCTGCCCGCGTCGTTCCCGTTTCTTCCCGCCTTCCGGCAAGTGGCCCTGGCATTCGGAGCCTCGCCGGGATAGCGCGCCTCGGCTGACCAGAAAACCTCACTTCCCACCCTCACGCAACTTGCGGATCAGGAGAACTGCGCACGAAAAACGGCGCCACCCCCAGCAAACGCTTAGGCAAGGCTCCCCCTCACCGCAATCCAACCAACAGCACCCAGCCAAACGAGCCTTCGTCACGAGCTCGCGCTCACAACAACCGCTCGCTCAGCCTTCGTGAATGATGCAGGCTAGTAAACTAAACGGCCATGTTGCCTTGGGGCAGCGACAGGTTTAGAGGGGCATTTCACGGGCACGAAGGTACGCTGTTTGGCAATGAGGAGGGAGCATAGATGCCATCGGGCAGATCGAGACCTGTGCCTCGGCCCTAAAGACTCGAGCGGCCCGATATTCAGAGCGCGGCGACCGCTGGGGTCCTAGCCGAATTACGGTCGGGGGAGATCCAGCAGCACCACATCCGAGCGCTCCTGCACTCGTTCGAGGACAACTTCACGACCGTCTGGCGAGATGTCGAAGTCGCGAATATCGAAGTCGGAAGTGAGGTTGGTCAACTGCCGCTCGGCACCCGTCTCCAGGTCGATGAGCCAGAGATTCTTATGCTGAATCTCTCCTCGCAGGAGCACGAGTGCCCGTCCTCCAGGCAGGAAGGCCAGGTGTCGAGCTCCCCGAGTCAGGGTCAGGGCCGGCAGGGGGTGCGGTGCAGCTTCGGCCGTGAGGGCTTTCACAGAAAATGTGGTGCCGATGTCCGGTCCCGAGTAGACAACGAAGCGGCCATCGGGCGCCCACGCAGGATCGACCGAGTACTCCTGAACAAAAGGAGTGGGGGAGCGACTGTCGATCGGCACGCGGAAGAGGTGTGGGACGCCGTGATCGTCGGCCGCCGAGGTGATCGATTGACCGTCGGGCGCCCATGCTGGAGCGCCCTGTAGATTGAGCGAATCAGCCACGATCCGCGCCTTCGTGCCGTCGGCCTGCATTACGTACAAGTGCGTTTGCCGGTGTTGCCGGGCCGAGAATGCGATATACCGTCCATCGGGGGAGATTGCCGGGCCACCAAAGACTCGCGCTCCCTCGCCGCGCCACAACTCTGTGCTGGTCCCGTTGGCGAGCTTCCAGATACTCTCGCTCGTGCCTGTCGCAGAAACATACAGAAGATAATTTGGGCCAAGTCGTGGGAAGAACCCCGTGGTGGTCGTCAGCGGGATCCGAGCAGCCTCCGATACCTTTTGAGGTGAATCAGCGATCCAAAGATGCCAGAGAGTTCTATTAGGAGTTGCGCGCGTCACAACAAGACAGCGACCGTCAGCGCTGGCCGCCAGCGACGTGTATCGGTCAAGGCCAGAGGTCAGCCGGTGGGGAATGCGGCGCTCGACGTCCATGCTATAAAGCCACGGTCCCGAACCATCGGGATCACTGGCGAGGTACATCAGCGTGCGCCAATCCAATAAGACCGGATGAGTTACGCGGCTACCGTGCGACGTGATCCGTTCAGGAGTTCCGCCGGCTGGCCTGATGCGCCAGATGTCCAGTTTGTCTGGAAGCCCGCCCTGGACGAAGTAAATAAATGCCGTGTCGGGCGCCCACAACGGAAAGTGACTGTGGAGCCCGGCAGGCGCAGTAAAGATGGGCCGATTCTCTGATCGCACGCTGCCGTCTGACACGAAAAGCGGGTCTCCGGGTCCGGGTGTGTGATACACGAGCCGGGAGCCGTCGGGCGACCAGTCGAATTCGGCCACGCCTTCAAGGTATGGCCTCGGCTGCCCGCCCAGCGTCGGCACAGCCCAGATGCTGATGTCGCCGCTCGAGCCGTCTTTCTTGCGACCCCAAAACGTGACGAAAGAGCCATCGGGCGAGAACCCCAGGGTGCGGACCGATGGATTGACGAGTTCCGGCGCGCTCCCGCGGGTCAGGTTGTGGAACTGTCCCGAACCGACCTGCGTGACCCAGACGTCCATTTGTCCGTCCCGGTTCGACAGAAACGCCACGAAATGACCGTCGCGTGACACCGCAGCGGCCTGCTCCACTCCATCGAAGTCCGTGACGGTCTGAAATCGCGCGTCAGCGATCGGGTTTCGCCAGAAGTACTCGGTCCTCTGAAACCAGAGGCTTGCGCCAATCGCCAGCGCGGCTCCCACCCCTGCCAGCGGCAAAACGAATGTCCATCTGGTTAGAAAGGCCTGTGCTGAGCGCGGTGGCGGTGCAGGAGGGTTGGACGATATGGTGTTCCCATTCTCCTGCCCTACTCGAAGATTCCGGCTGTTCATCCATGCGTCCAGATCCACCCGAAACGCGTAGACCGAACCCATCCTGTCATGCAGGTGCCGGTAAACGGGCATCCCCTCCCGCTTCTCCCAGCGCTGGACCGTCGTCACGTCGCGGTTGAGGTATGCCGCGATCTCCTTCCACGAATCCAGCCGGTCTTCAAGCGGTCTCCCGGATGGCGGAATACCAAGGGATGGTTCGCCCATCACGCTCTCCTGGTTGGTCCGCGTTTGTGACGACCCAAATTGTAGCCTCCCCTGCCTGCAAAGGCACGGCAAAAGACTGCATTCGATGGCAAATCAAGGAATGGCTGCACTTCTGCGCCTTACCGCTTGAAAGTACCACCCCACGTGTCCGATTGTGGCCGCGTGCGTCTCCATTCGGCGACGCCAGAAAGAAAAGGAGATCGACATGAGACGAAGACAGATGTTGTTGGTGTTGTTCTGTGCCGCGGTCCTGGTGATGGCCCACCATTTTGCGGGGATGGCCTGGGCTACAAATGCCGTTGGAGGGTATAAGAGCATGCCGCTTTGTCCGGGTTGTTCTGGCACGTTCCAAGAAATTGAAGTCTTCAATCACGCTACAAAGAAATCACTTCCCTCCGGGTTCGAGGGCAAGCTCTGGTTATCGCTGCAGAGGACGAAGGGGGCATCCGACCTGTATATACAGAGCAATATCTGGCCGCCTGTCACGATGGGCATTGTCGCGAGCACTGGCTGGCACACGCACCCTGGTCATAGCCTGATCATTGTCACAGCCGGAACCATAACGGAGTACCACGCGGACTGCAAGCCGCACGTTTACCAGGTAGGGGACACGTTTGTAGATCCCGGCGAGGGCGAAGAACATATCATACGCAACGAAAGTTCAACCGAACCGGCAGCAACCGTTGCCGTCCAACTCGTTCCGCATGATCCGCTAAAGGCGAACCGCCGAATTGATGCCCCAGCACCGGAGACCTGCTCAAACATTAACTGATGTGATGTGCGATGAGGGATGGGATTTGTCGATCCCGATGGTGACCATGCGCACATCGTCCGGAACGAAGGCAACGTCGTAGCGACGAGCATCGCCGTTCAGGTCATTCCGGCAGGTCAACCGCGTCGGATTGACGTTTCGGACCCGGGGAACTGCCATTTCTGACGAGGACGGACTGATTCGACGCCGCTGTGAGCGATCCCCAGACGCGCATCGGGGCCGCGCGTCCAGCGATCGCTGACACCGTTGTAGACCGCTGATGAACACTGCTCTGCATTTAGGATTCCTTGACCCGGTTCCGCCGTATTGTGAGCGGTTTGCCGGCAACCCGGAAACAATCCAGGCGACCGCTCGGAACCTGGCGTCTCACTTCCCACAAACGGAGTTTTGAGAAAGTTCCCATGACCAAGCCGGCCTTCCTGGAGCGGTGCAAGAATATATTTGCTGTCATCGATGACCTGCAGACAGCACCGTTGCGCAAGATGGCTATTGGCCTCAGCCTTGAGAAAGAGTTCTTAAAAGATTTCAAAAGCTTGAAACTCCTGTCCTGTATAACCCAACTTGCCCGCATAGCAGTGGATTCCGGATTCAATCTGGTGGAGGATTCAGCCACAATCATCTCTAATTGGACGACCACTACGCCGATCCCTGGGGAACTGGATTCAATATTCGCTCTGCAGGTCCTTCGTGTCAGCGGAGCGCATAATCTCAGCAAAGACAAACGAGAAGAATATCTGGCGGCACTGAAAACATTTGGCATTACGGAAAAGCAGTGCGCTGGTGGTTGGGGACTGGCTCTAGACATCGTCTACGACAGGCTCATCGTTGATCTCAAAACACTGAACGAACTCCTTACCAATGCGTGGCTGAATGCTTGAACGGAGATAGAGGTTGGGCGAGTGCGAACAATCCAGAAGAATTCATTGCATCCTCTACACTCCCAAAGAGGCTTGTCGTGCAGTTCATGGAAATGATTGAGGGCTCGAGTAGTAGGAAGACACGGTAGCGATGAGCCCTACCGGGGCTCATCATTCAGTATCATCAGGAGAGTCGGTCGGAAGCCCAGCCCTGAATTGAGATAAATTTGACCAGTAAGAAGTCCTCGCTTGAGACCACGTCGGATCAAGCGGAATTACGTCGGAATCGCGGAAAGACAGTCCGTCGAAGCCTCGTCGAAGCAAGTGAGGCCCAGGATGCGGCACTCCTTGCCCGCGAACTCCGTACCTCGCAAACGCAGCAGGAACTTGCCATAATTGTAGTGGTCGAGTTCACCGGAGAACTCCGCAAACGAAAGCAGCTTACCGCAGCCGCTCGACTTGCTCGCACCGCAGCGGCCGTCATCGCTGGAGAAGAAGATCTCCCGGACCATGCAGCCTCCACACTGGACTTTGATGCCAGCCGTGCAGAGTTCGAGGAACTTGCCCGATCAGCCGGTGCGACCATCGCCGCCACCCTTGTCCAGCGCCGCCAGAAGCCCGATCCCTCCAGCCTCGTCGGCCAAGGCAAACTCGACGAAATTGTTGAAGTCGTAGCTTCGACCAATGCGTCGCTTGTCCTCTTCGATCACGACCTCACCCCCTCGCAGCTTCGCAACATCGAGGCCCGGCTACCCTGCCATGTCATCGACCGTTCACAGCTCATCCTCGACATGTTCGCTCGCCACGCTAAGACCAGCGAAGGCCAGCTCCAGGTAGAACTCGCGCAGCTTGAGTACCAGCTGCCCCGTCTCGCCGGACGCGGCCGGGCTATGTCGCAACTTGGTGGCGGTATCGGAACCCGCGGCCCAGGCGAGACCCAGCTTGAGACCGATCGCCGCAAGATCAACCTGCGCCTCGACCACATCAAGACCCAGCTCGACGCCGTTCGGCGCATTCGCCATCAACAACGCCAGCGCCGCGAGGCAGTCCCGGTTCCAGTGGTTGCCCTAGTGGGTTACACCAACGCTGGCAAGAGCACCCTCTTCAATGCACGCATTATGAGAGGGCGTCCTGCTTAAGAAGGCAGTCTTGGTCGGCGACCCATGCTTGCGGGGGCTTTGCCCCCACACCCCCAGGATTTGGCGCTTTGGTGCCTCTCCCGATAGGGGAGTTTCATCGGTCAGTTAGCGACAGGGGGATGCGTAGCATCCCCCTGTATCGGTCGAGGCCACTGAGTCGGCGCTCAGGTTGCTTCCCAGCATGGCCCTACCCTCCGCTCAGTTCAGAGCTGATTGTACTGGGAGGGGAAAATCAAGATGTGCGCGGGCTCTGAAAGGATGACA
>NZ_JQKI01000229.1 GCF_000745965.1 Edaphobacter aggregans DSM 19364
GGCAAGTGCGAGCGCATCAAGAATTTCCCCTACCCGCGGCAGTTCGCGACTCTGAACTTGCTCTTCGTCTGGCTTTTCATCCTGATGGTGCCTTACGGTCTTTTGCAGGAGTTCGAGAAGATTGGCGCGGCTTTTCACCTGGATGACGATTCCCGCCAGCGTCGTGGTTTGCTGGGTGTTTCACACCATGGATAAGATCGGCGACGCCTCCGAGAATCCCTTCGAGGGAAGCCCGAATGATGTACCGATCACCTCACTAAGCCGCGTCATCGAAATCGATTTGCGGGAAATGCTGGGAGAGCGGGAGATTCCCGCGCCGATTCAGCCCGTGAACAACATCCTGATGTGACCGCTCCTGATGGACGTCGGCTCCTGAATGACGATTGTCCGCTATGCGCGCAGCGATGACACGTGATCCTGATCCCGATTAACGATAGGACCCTAGCAGGGCTGCCCCGGCCAGAGACGCGTGGGGAGATCCGGGTCGCGTTGCGCGTCGAGGACCGAAAGAAAGTCGGTCAATCCCGCACGGTAACGGTCATCCGAGCCCGCATGCGCTACTAGACGTCCATGGCGAGCACCCAGGGGTGCTCCTGGAAAATGAAGAACAGCGCGAAGCCGTCACCCACGTTGTTCGTCTCGTGCGGCTCGTTGGCCGCGAAGGAGAACAAGCTTCCCGGGCCTAGTGTCTGCTGGGAGTCCGGATTACCCGGCACCGGGTGGGCGACATTCCCTGCCACCATCACACCAGCCAAGGGCTGGTCATAGTGGTGGAGTGGGAGCCGCACGCCTGGGGCGAGCCGGACGAACGTACCGTGCGGACCGCTCTTGCGGTCACCAATCACGCTGGCCACCCCGACCCCCTCGATCACTGGCTCGAAGGGGACCTGCGGGGAGGGGAGGAATTGCGTACTGCCAGAGGGCTTCATGACAACTGCACTTTCTACCTAGCGACAGCTAGTGTTTGGATGTTAGAAGAAGGGGTGAACTGATTGCGGCCAGCCATCACGCCACCGTCGACGTCCCAGACGGCACCCGTGACCCAGTCGGCCTCGTCGGAGAGCAGGAAATCGACCACGCGCGCGACCTCGTCTGCCTTGCCCACTCGGCCGATGGGGTGGAAGGCGTCGAACCTGCGGTAGGTGTGCTCCATCTCTTCAGGGGTCATGATCTTCTCGTAGATGCGGGTCTCCACCATCCCGATCGAGACAGCGTTGACCCGGATTCCGTGGTCGGCGAGTTCCATCGCCAGATGCTGCGTGAGGGCGTGCAAGCCAGCCTTCTGCATTGAGTAGGCAGAAGACGGGGTAGCCTTGACGGCCTGCTTGGCCCACATAGAGCCCACGTTCACGATCGATCCTCCACCGTGGGACACCATGTTTCGGGCCACGGCCTGAGTAATGAAGAAGAAGGCCCGGTTCAAGTCGAGGTAGGCGGCGTAGTCCGACTTGGTGTGCTCCAGGAAGCTGGTCGGTCGGAAGTAGCCAGCGGCGTTGACCAGGTGCCGAATCGAGCGCTGCTCATCGGCCAGTTCCGCGATGAAGCGATCGACTTCTGCCTCGTCGTAGAGGTCGAGTGAGACTGTCCGCACGGTCCCCAGTGGGCCCAACTCCTCTTGGGCCTGATTCAGCTTCTCCGGGTTCTTGCCGAGCAGGATCACCTCCAAGCCGCGTTGCACCAGCCTGCGGGCCGTGGCTTTCCCCACGCCGCTCGAGCCGCCGACGATCAGGGCGCGTTCCTTGTCCGTCATACCCTCAACTCCTTTCTACCTACCGATAGCTAGACACAGCAACACAAAAAAAAGGGGGCTGGACCTATCCGACCAGCCTTCCCAGGGTCGATCTGAGGGCGGGGAGCCGCTTGGGCTCCCCGCCCGCCTTGTCGAGGAGCATCGCGCCCTCGAGCGCGGTGAGGATGAGTTGGGACCTGGCGCTGGCCTGTCCGGGGGTGAGGGTGTTCCCTTCGTCAGTGCGCAGGACCCTCGCAATCCAGGCCTCGAGATCGGTAAAGAACTCACGCAGCAAGTTCTGGGTGCGCTCGTCGACCTCGTGCGCTTCTGCGGCAAGCATCGTGCACAGACAGAGCTCATGCTTGACCTGGACTTCGAGGAACATGTCGACCGCTGCCAGCAATCGCTTCTTGGCGCTGGTGTCGCGGCGCTCGATCTCGCTCAGCGTCTGCTGAACTCGCCGCACGTAGTCTTGGGTGATCTCGAAGACGAGCGTGTCCTTGTTCTTGAAGTGATAGAGGACCGAGGGAGACTTGATCCCGACCGCGCGACCCAGGTCACGCAGGGTGACCGAGCGAACCCCACCGCGCTGAGTCTGCTCCGTGGCAAGGCGCTTGAGCTCGTCCTTCACGTTCATCATAGCCAAAGTCTAGCAAGCGCTAGATAGGCTGTCAATACCTCCAACGACGTTCTGACCGGCTGGAATATGGACGTGATCGGTTGTTACTGGAAATGAACCAGTTCCTGGAGGAAGGCTGCATAAGATCGCAGTGAGAGAAGCGAGCGCCGGAGCGCCCGCTCGTTAAATACTTCCTCAGTTATCCTGGCCATTATTTGACGAACTCAAAGCGGTCAGAATAGATGCGCCATTTGGCGAACCAAATCCAGTACAAGCATCCCAGCCTTTGCTTGCCGAATACGCGCCGTTGTTGCCTTGGGTGATATCGCGGAAAGCGCTTGCATTTTGATAGAGCGTCGGATTGATGAATCCGGCCGATTGCTGATTCTGTTGTGCGAGCTGTTGGTTGACCAGTGCAATCAATGCAGCCCACAGCGGAGCGACCGCGCTGGTTCCACCGACGACTTCCTGCTGGCCATCGACGATGATGCCGTAGCCGCTTTCGGGAGCAGCATTTCCCGCTACATCAGGAACGCCGCGTCCAGAGCGGTTCGAAGGCAAAGCATTCTGCCAGGAAGGCATGGAGAAGGCTGTGCTGAATCCGCCGCCGGTTGCGCCGCCTCCTTGCTGTTTATCGTCCCACACGACTTCCTGCGAGATCTTCGTCCCATTGGCGATCAGTTGTGTTCCCCCACAGGCGAGCACATGCGGACTGGATGCAGGAAAATCGACGACGGTTCCGTTCGTGCCGTCGCTGGAGCCGCTATCACCGCACGCCACGATTATCGTTACGCCCAGCGCTGCTGCCGACTGGCAGGCATCGTCCAGCGCAGAGGCGGAAGCTTGCGACCAGCTGGATTCCGGGCCTCCCCAACTAATCGAAAGTACGGATGGTTTGTTGGTCGTATCGTGGACTGCGGTGGTAATGGCATCAATAAAACCCTGGTCGCTGTTGGGCGCAAAGTAGACGGCAATCTTGGCTTCCCGAGCAATCGCTCCCGCGACCTGAATATCAAGCTCGACTTCGCCATCTGCTCCGCTAGGATCGCCGGGCGAATTCTCGCCGCCATCAACGGAAACGGAGACAACATCGGGTGTTTTCAAGCCCAGTCCCTGAAAGTAGGTGTCGAGATCGCGGCTTTTATATCCACCGCCTAATTCAAGCAGAGCAATGGTCTGGCCGCTGCCGTCGAGATTGGCAGGGAAGTTGTAGAGCTGAGCCACCTGCACGGCCGTGAAGGCTTGAGCAGTGGCTTGCGAGTTAGCGTTGAGGCGGCGAAAGTGCGGCTTGGCAATGGGCCTCGAATCCAAACCCAGAACAGTTTCGATAGCTCCAGCATCTTCTTCGGGCAGGGTAATTGCGCCTTGAAAGCAATAGAAGCGCTTCTTATGCGTCATGTCTTCGTAGTCTTCGAGTTCTACGCCGAAGGCCTCTTCCAAAGCCTTAACAGTACCCTTAAGCACGACGGTTCGGCGCGCAATGCTCGACGCCGACTCATCCACAGAGAGACTATGAGCTTGTGCGAAACTGCGCACGCGTTCAAAGTCGACGGGATCGGCAGCGTATTGCGCATTAAATTCTTCGTGCGATAGCCTGCGGCCTTTCAATTCGTCCAAACGGAGCGGCTGCTTGCGTTTCAGGATGACGGAAACACTGATGATTTGTTGTGCTGCTGTGCGGCCCAGTTGTCTTGCTCCAGCTGGCGCTCTGCGTTCGCTTTTTGCCAGCCTAATGCGGGAAGAAGCCATAGATCACCTCATAGAAATTAGGAATGTAGGTTGTCGGGAAGAGAGATTAGGCAATCACCATATCTGCTGCGAATGAATGACGTGCGAAGGTCGAGTTGTTAATACAAGGGCGCAATTTAGCCGAAGAGACTTCTTCTTGCGATTGACTTTCATGCTGCCTGTTTTGTTTTGCTATCCGGGCCTTGCATGCCCGTTCCGAAAGCAGTTCTTTTGCTTTTTCCAGCTTTGCTTTTCTTTCGCACTCAGTCCTTTTCCTGCGCGGTTGATGAAATACGTCAGCATGCACATCCCTCAGCCTGGTCCTTTCGGCGAAACTTTTTAGACGCTAGCGTGCGGGCAAATGGTCTCCGCATGTGCATCTCCTCATTACAGAGATGCAGGTTTATGAAATGAGGCAGCATCCATCCTTCAAAAAAGCCGGTCGCCGTGGCTGGGTGGTTGAGAGATACCAGAAAGTGCACCTCTGCGGTAGAGAGATTCTTTGCCTGATTCGGTACCTCTGGAGCGCCGCATGTGAGGATGCCGCGCCTGTCCTGATTGTCTCGGTATGGGAGTCCTATAAAGAGGAATGTCAAGAGAAAAATCTTCCCCATCGGCTCAATACCGCCCCGTTCTTGTCTCGGCATTCAGCCCCACTGTTTGAGCGTGCGGTCTTCCTCCAGGCCGAGTAACCTTATTTCGTCTCCGCGTCCGAAACGGAGATACGCCTCCTCTCCCCCTGTGAGTTTTATTTCGTTCTGGTAACGACGCCTATCGCTTTCTGAAACAACAAGCCTGACGGTTGTCCACTGCATGAGTGGCAACGCATGGTCCTATTGGAGACTCGTGGCCTATGGCTTTATTCGATTGTCCGAGGAGGCATAGGGTAATCCACGAGACTCGCGTGCATGAAGCACGGGCCTAACTTCCGTATGGATACTTCTCCCCGAAATCGAGCGTCTCGAGAACCTGACGGGCCACCGCTAGGAATGATCTCCCAGGGAGGGAAACGGAATCTCAGCCAGAGGCGCTCACGCTGCTTGTGATTTCAAATAGCTGGCGTCGAAATGTACCTCCTTCTTCCAGACGATCAATGTGATCGCGGCAATCTTCCTCGCCAGGGTCAGGCGCGCCATCGTGGGTTTCCTCCCCTGAGCAAGCAAATGCTCATAGAAATCGTGGAGCGGCCCATTGCTGCTGCTGACTCTGGTGGCTGCACCCTTGAAAATATCTTTGAGGTCGTGATTGTGGTTCTGATTCAGGCCACGAAGCGTTACCGATTTCTTAGAGCGTAGTTGTCCTTCGACCACGCGGTATTGTGCACTGTCATGTGTTTCTAACCCCAGACCACTATAAGTCCACAGTTGTCGTTTGGTGCGGAACCGGTGCGGGGTCTGGATCAGCGCGATCAACAGGGCCGCCCGAATCGGGCCGATCCCAGGAATCAGGCCAAGCAGTCTCCATGC
>NZ_JQKI01000230.1 GCF_000745965.1 Edaphobacter aggregans DSM 19364
TTAAGAACCCCGATTTAGAATCGTTAGGCACACCTCACATTATGGTGCTGTGGAATGGAGAAACCATCGATGGCTGGGTGATGCGCGTCGGGGATTTACTGATGCCTCTGGTCGCGGTCATGGGCCGCGAGTTAGTCAGGGGTAACTACATCCAGGCCGATGAGACGCCGGTGGATGTGCAGACACGCGATGGCCGGTCGAGGAACCACCCCGGCTATCTGTGGCAATACGGAACTCCGGGCGGCGCAGCAATCTTCGAGTTCCGCATGGGGCGCGGACGCGAAGGGCCCATGCGTTTCCTGGAAGACTTCGCAGGCATTTTACAGACCGACGCTTATGCGGCTTACGGCCGTGTCGGCGGACCGAAGATGGTGCATGCCGCATGTTGGGCGCACTCAAGAAGACGCTTTGTAGAGGCGATCAAGCTCAATCAGCTAAACAATTGAAATCGCCCGCTTCACAATGTTCCCGTATTGTTCCCGCCACGTAGAAAGCGCGCTGAAACGATTTTGACTGTGGAACGAGCGAGGCTATTAGCTGTCGAAGGAAAGGAGCCACAGTCCATTCCAACGGCATCCGCCACTCCCTTGTTGTCAGCTACATCTACGAACTGCCCCTTGGGCCGCGGCAAGAAGCTCGGCTCCGTCGCCAGCGGCACGGTCAACGCGTCGTCGGCGGATGACAGGTCTCCGGAATCTCCATCTTCAAAGAGGGCTCCCGCTCTCGATCGTGACCGCAAACAACACCTAGGTCAGTTAGGCGGCAACCGTCGTCCCAACGTCGTGGCTGGATATCACGTTCCCAATCCGACCATTAATCGGTGGTTCAACGTCGGCGCCTTCCCGGACTCCTCCAAACCCCTTCGACTTCGGCAACGCGCAGCGCTACATCTCGCAGCTTCGCTCACCCGGATACCAGAACTGGGACCTCGCCATGCGGAAGTACTTGGCACTTCACCGACTCCATGCGCCTGCAGTTCGCTCCGAGCTCTTCAACGCCTGGAATCATCCATCAACAGATCATCATGCCGCAGATTCTTGTCGGCGTTCTTGATTCGAATGAGTGGTTTGCCGGCTTTCTGCAGAGTCTGATTCACGCCGCTGCAGGCTCTCATAGTTGGCAGTCAGTGGATTGACGTAAATTTGTTTTCCGCCGAGGTCTTCAGTGTGGCTACTCTCCCGAAATTCGGTCTAGGCGATGACGTCACCCACCCTGGATCAATGCAGCTTCCACTTGGTCTGGGCGCACAGGTATTGTCGACGGGCTATAATACCCTTCAATTCTGAATGATTTCGTACGGGTAGTCGCGTGCGGATGGATGTCATACTTCAGGCTGTCATGGGCGCGACTAACAGCGTGCGAGCAATGCTGACGATGCGCGCCACCCGGGCCATAGCCATTGTGTGCAACGAAGCGCAGATGCTGGGTGCAACCACTGAAATTATGATGAAGCACATCCGACTCGCGGAGAAGCATTCCCGTTCCGGTTGGTTTTATCGCCGGAGCCTCCCCCGACTATGGTTCACACTTCTCGCCATTGCGGCAATAGCTCTTTCCCCCCACGCTTTCGGAGCGGAACCACTAAAAACGAAGAACATCCTGATCTTATACAGCTTTTCAGATCGCAGCATTTTTGATCCGGCTAATTTGAAAACCGCGTTGCGAGCCCAGATTCGATTGGATCTCAACTTTTACGTAGAGTATATGGAAGCTCAGCGATTCGAGGATGAAGCATATCGAGTGAGCCTGGCAGAAACTCTACGCCTTGCGTATCGCGGCGAAAGGCTGGATCCGGTGATTGTAGAGTCCTATCCGGCACTTCGATTCGTCGTGCAATACCGCGATCGAATATTTCCTGGTGCGCCAATCCTCTTCAAAGGTGTTCACAGCGGCAGAATCAATGCGCAGAAGATGTGGCCCGGTGTAACCGGCGCGACGGTTCCTGTAGATATCCAAGGCACGATAAATCTTGCTCTTCGTCTCCATTCGAATACAAATGCGGTCGCTGTCGTCACTAACAAATCGGGGTTTGAATGGTATTGGCTGGCTGCTGTCCATTCCGAGCTCCTTCGTCATCAAGACGAGGTGAGAGAGATCGACATTGTCGGGCCCGCTGACCAACAGCTTCTTGAGAAGGTCGCCGGCCTACGCCCTCGGACTGTGGTTTTGTTTCAGCTTGCGCTACAAGATTCAAGGCATCCAGCGATGGGTGTCTCTGACATTGTTGCGGCGATTGGGCAACGTCTCCCTATTTATTGCATCTTCCCGGCGCTCTGCTTGAATCACTGGGGCATCGGCGGGGTTGCTCAAGATGACGGGGAGGAAAACGCACTGACGGCGAAACTAGCGGCACGATTACTCTATGGGGAGCCGCCCGGCAACATTCCCGTTGTGCACGGGACCGTAACAAACCATGCCCTGGTAGACTGGCGACAGCTCCGGATTCCTGAGGCAGCGCTGCCGCAAGGCAGTATAGTTTTATACCGCGAGCCCACAGCTTGGGAGCGCGATCGGAAGTACATTGTCGCTGCCATTGTGCTGATTGTCGGTCAGTCACTGTTGATTATTGGATTGTTATGGCAGCGAGCGCGCAATCGGAAAGCCGAATCTGTTCTTCGTGAGAGCGAGAAGCGCTTTCGCGTTCTGGCCGATTCGACACCGTCTCTGATCTGGATGTGCGACCAGCGGGGCAAGATCACCTATCTGAATGACAGGCGGCTCGCGTTTACCGGGCCAGATCCGCAGGCCGGGTATGGCGACACGTGGACCGCATATCTCCATCCGGACGATCTGGAGAGGGTGCTTGAAGCACTTTCAGAGGCTTTGAAAGTCCGCGAGCCCTTTTCAATGGAGTACCGCCTGCGTCGCGGAGATGGAGTCTACCGGTGGATGTTCGATGTTGCGTCCCCGAGAATGAATGGTGACGAATCGCTTGCAGGCTTCATCGGTTCCGCCATTGATATCACGGACCAGAAGCTAGCTCATGAAGCGCTCGAAAAAGTGAGCGGGCAGTTGATCGAGGCACAGGAGAATGAGCGCAGCCGAATCGCAAGGGATTTACATGACGACATTTGCCAAAGGCTTGCAGTGCTTTCTATGGAGCTTGAGCAGGCCAATCGCACTGCCGATGGATCCCCCGTAGCTACGCAGCAGCGGATGCAGGAAATTCGGCGATATTGTTCCGAGATCGCAGACGACGTTCAATCCCTGTCGCACCAACTGCACTCATCGAAACTCGATTACCTGGGCATTGTGGCCGCTATCAAGGGTTTCTGCAAAGAATTTGCCAGACAGCATGGAGTAGTCATCGATTTTGAAGAGGATAGAGTCCCGCCGCGTTTGCCCAAAGATGTTTCACTCTGCCTTTTTCGAGTCACTCAGGAAGGACTGCATAACGCGGTGAAGTACAGCGGGACAAGCCAATTCGCAGTCGCCATTAAGGGAATCGCAGGCGAAATTGAGCTTGTTGTGAGAGATTCCGGTGCAGGCTTTGACGTGGAAGAAGCGAAGAGGAATCGCGGCCTGGGACTCGTGAGCATGCAGGAACGGGTCCATCTAGTACACGGAAGATTCTCCGTGGAATCGAAACCGGGAATGGGAACCAGAATCGTCGTGGCCGTGCCAGTGGTTATCGCAAACCAGTCTTCAGCCGCGGCGCGAAGGGAGCGGGCCGAGGCTGTGACGGGTGTCGTATGAAAAGGGTACGCATTCTCCTCGCCGACGATCACACCATGTTCTGTGCCGGTCTGCAGGAGCTTCTTGAACCTGATTATGAAGTGATTGGCTCCGTTGGAGACGGCCGCGCGCTATTGAACGTAGCTTCGGATCTGAAGCCAGATTTAGTGCTGGTCGATTTGGGGATGCCATTGTTGAATGGGTTGGACGCAGGGCGAGAACTGAAGAAACGGATGCCAAGAGTAAAACTCATCTTTCTTACGATGAATCCCGATTCAGACGTCGCGAGCGAAGCGCTTCGGATCGGTGCCTCGGGTTATCTGCTGAAGAGCTCGGGGAGAGACGAACTCATGCAGGCCGTCCGTAACGCGATGGAAGGGCTTTCATACGTAACGCCGCAAATCAGACGAGCGATTGAGCAGAGCTATATCCGAGATCCAAGGTCTTTAAGTCGTCCTAGG
The DNA here is from genome assembly GCF_000745965.1 of Edaphobacter aggregans DSM 19364. Classification (GTDB taxonomy): domain Bacteria; phylum Acidobacteriota; class Terriglobia; order Terriglobales; family Acidobacteriaceae; genus Edaphobacter; species Edaphobacter aggregans. The sequence goes on from NZ_JQKI01000230.1 coordinate 4,137, forward strand.
CATCTGAGTGACCGACAACGGGAGGTCCTGCAAATGCTGGCAGAAGGGCAGTCCATGAAGGAGATTGCTTACATTTTGCATATTTCGACCAGAACCGTACGATTTCACAAATACAAGCTCATGGAAGAGCTGAGAATCACGACTAACTCAGAACTTGTTCGATATGCAATCAAGCACTCAATAATCTCCCCACCCTAGCCAGCGACGCGCGCCCGCCTGGCATCACGATCATGCCCCTGAATTTGTCGGCTACCTATTGTGACAGTATCCAGAGTGTCATGCGGAGGGCGAGAATTTCGAAGACTTTACCGGCTGGTGATTGCGTGGGCCTTATGGGCGATGTTCGAGTGTTGCTCGCAGACGATCATGAAACGATTCTTGCGCACCTACATGCGGTACTAAGCGAATATTTTGACATCGTGAGTGCCGTAAAAAATGGACGGGATGCCGTAACGGAAGTGAAGCGTCTCAATCCAGATGTATTGGTGATCGATATATCAATGCCCATTCTTGACGGACTGCAAGCAGTATCTGAGCTGCGATCACTCGATCTTCGAACTAGGGTCGTGTTCTTGACAGTTCATGAAGACCAGGATTTTGTAGCCGCAGCATTTTCTGCTGGCGCGACAGGCTACGTCACTAAGAAACATGTGGCAACTGATCTGGTTCCAGCTATCCGTGAGGCACTGAAAGGGCACACATTCGTTTCGCCGTCGATACCCCCGTAACAGTAATCTCTGGCTCCTTGCCCATCGGAGATAGGGGATAAGCGCCGCAGCGGTTTTGCTGGCGGCGACACTATCTTTCCGGCGGCCATGTGGAATATAGTTCATCCCCTAACCGAATCAAGAAACTGGATTCGACCTGCCACAAATTGACAGGTTCCCAGCGCCTTTGGCGCATTATGAGATAGCACGCAGGGCAAACACACTAGCAAGGCCACAGATCCCCGGAAGGAGTATTTCGATGTCAATCCTATTCAAGTGGCGCGTAGGACTGTTGGCTGTTGCCGCGGTCGTTCTAACTGTTGGTGCATCGCAAACCATGCTCGCCCAAGATGTGGCGCACATGGTCAAAAGCGTGGTGAAGTCGGTAGACAAGGGTTCTAATACTACTGTGTTATAAATTAGATACCTTTATTTCGATTTCTCTGGCGCTGGCATCAGTGATGCCTTACGTTGAGGTCGATGAGCCGCCATCGGACGAATTTCTCGCGCCAGCCTGATCGTCTGCAAGCCTATCTGGATGGTTTGACCCGGGTAGCCGGACATGCGGACCGAGTTGTTCCCATCGAAAACTACACCAAGGGCCTGATGCTTCCGATCGAGCGCAAGAGCGTGGAGCCGATGGCTGCGCGGCTTGCTCCCGGCAACGTACGCCAGATGCACCAGTCACTGCATCACATAGTGGCCGATGCACCATGGAGCGATGACGCGCTTCTCGAGCAAGT
>NZ_JQKI01000231.1 GCF_000745965.1 Edaphobacter aggregans DSM 19364
ACCGCAGGCGTGGACTGTCCCTGATCCAATTGACGCAAGGCCAAGGCGCGCAATGTCGTGCGTACCGACTGCAACCCGCCTCCTAACAACTGATCGATCTGCTGTCGATCTCGCTGCTTGAGTTCAATCTGAAGTCGTATGCCTCTGCTCACTCCCCAGATATACAGCCAGCACCAGAAACCAACAAGCGCCTACATTGGTTACCTATACATGCGGCCACAGTACTAGCTGCCGCTAAAGCTCGCGGGCGGCTGGGGGGACGCAAACCGAAACTGGCAAAGGACCAGATGAACAAGATTCGCTCACTGTGGGATGGCAATCAGTATTCGAAGCAGGAACTCGGAACGATGTTTAGTGTGTCGAAATCCACCATTGACCGGATCGTTAGACCGGAACCGGTGAAGCTCAAGGTTGCAGCCAAAGCACGGAAGTCGAAGAGAACCACAAACAGGCCGAGGGGAGGGAAGTGATGCGAGTAATTTCCACTGGCGGCGGGTTTGACGTAGGGGAAAGTGATCGGCGGTGAAGACTTCGACCCGATCACTGGGACATGCGATCTTGATTCAACCTTCACCGTACGCTGCGATGATGGAGCATTGTTCCAGGTACACGGCTGGATGGTTGAGGTTGCGGCAGTTGATGAGTGTCACCATCTCGCGCAGTAGAATATGTTGAACGAGACCCAGCGAGTTTAATGCGCGATGGCTGACGCCGGTTCCCGGTCAGGACTTCGATCCGCCAGCGTGCGATACGGGGCTAATTTTGCTACATCGATGGGCAGCTCATGATCCAACCCTAGAACGCATGCTTCCGGAGATCCCTGACGATGCAACGGGGCAATATGCCGAAGCGTTCTCTAGAGGCACATGAACAAGTGCCCAAAGTGTAACGAGGCACGAATCATTAACATTCCTGATGTCGATGTTTAAATTCTCCGAGTTGGCTGCAAGATCCCCAAAGCGCCTGACTGTACATAACGATCATTTAGAGGTTTCATATCCATCCAGAGAAGCATGAGGGTGTGAATAAAAAGCTATGCGACGAATCATCAATCGCTATTCTTCTGAGCTTTGGAACAAATCTGCTTGCCCAGTCCTTCCAGACAACAGTCGCGCCGGAGCCTGGAGAGGATTTGGCACGAGACTGCCACTACGACCTGACTCTGGTGACCGGGAACAAAGCGATTAATGGAATATGGGTCATCTATGACAGAGGTCCGCAGATCACGTCCTTCTATTCCGACGCTGATGTAACATCACTTGCGAAACGACATCGTCTGGCTCTTCTATTGGCCCATCAGTGCAACAGCATCAATGCTCCTGGCGGACCAGGGGAGATGGACATGGATCCTACTCACGGTGTCGGAAGAGCGCTCTTTACGGCGATCGATCAGTTCGCAAAACAGAGCCATCATCGGGAACTGTCATCTTCAGGTCTTGTCTTGCTTGGTTTATCTGGCACTGGAGCCCTATTCGCTCACTTCGAGGAATATGCTCCGACCCGTGTGATCGCGGCAGTTCTCATTCATCCAGCGCATTATCAGCCGATGGCTCTTGATCGGGTGAATCTTTCCGCGGAAGGGCTTAAGGTTCCCGAACTAATTTTTGCCGGAAGTGCCGACAAGGTTGCCACCACCCAGGCTCCCTACGACTATTTCCTGCGTTACCAACGGAAAGGTGCGCCTTGGACATTTTTGGTGCAGAATGATGCCGGTCACCTCGCTGTGAAAGTGACGAAACCCATGGTTCTGGTATGGCTTGATGAAGTGCTGGCGCGCAGAGACCCGAAGCCAAATCAACCACTTCGTACGGTTGACGCAAAAGATTCCTGGGCGGCTTATATAGCGCGATGTCCATCTACCGAGAGCGTTCCTCGGAGTTGGAATGTATGCCATGCGGTCATTGAAAAAGCCGGTTCTCCGGAACCTGTGGATATGATGTCTGCGGGGTGGTTGCCCTCTAAAAGGGTTGCTGAGTTGTGGTTGCAGACTGCGCAGCAAAAAGCTCCGTAAGCTAAATGCCGCCAGTCGAGCTACGATCCGCTCGGTATTTTCGATTTTTTGGGCTGTCAAGGTGCCTACCAACCCGTTCCCTCAGATAGGCCTTGAGAGCAGAGCTAAACTCCCCAACAAGCCTGTGCCTTTCGTTTTGCTTCAGTCGCCCGTATTCCTGGGCAAGGCCCATGATGATCCGTAACGATGGTCACGAATTGTGCGTCCGTTGGCGACAGCTGGGGATTCCTGTCACGGATTAAGCTGGGGATTCCTGTCACGGATTAAAGCTGCGAAGCCTTCCCGCAGGCGGAAGCGGGTTTCGTCGTCGCGTTTGTATTGTTTCGGTGCCGCCATGAGATGGTATCGACAAACGCGTCCAGATCCAGCATTTGCTGCGGCCATAGCGAGGCCATCTCCTCCGCGTAGCGAGCGCTCAAGGCGTAGACGATGGCGTCCTTATCCGAGAAGAATCAATCAGCCCAAGGTCTCCGCCCTGCTGCATTACAAGCTGGAAGGCTTCTCTGTGGAGCGGCTAATGCGTTTTTTGGTCGCCCTCGGGCAGGACGTTGAGATCATAGTGAAAGCTAAGCCCCGGTCCCGTTCCGCCCGTATCGCCGTCTGCGCTGCCTGATCCTGCTTGCATGAATTCAGCACGACGCCCCGCATTGCCTTCTCGCTGCGCTCGTTCTGGAGATAGACACCATCCCTAAGCCTGATGGCTTAGGACGGCTGTCATAAACCGGTGGCACTGGACGAAACTCGAACAACCTCGGACCAGGTTCGGCGGTGACCGATGGTTGTTCGATGGCGTTCGAGCTTCGGGTTCTATCCGCCAGGGGATTAGCAAGGTGCGGTGCACAATCACACTCGCGGTCCTATATTGCGCAGTAGACTTCAGGAAGGCACGAATCACGCCATCCTGACCGAAGATAGAGCTTCCGCTCGTTACGCCCACCAACGGCGGTACAATTCGGGCTAGTCAGAGCCGGAAAGGAGATTTCGAACAAAATGCCAGAAATAGGAAGCATGCAGCGGGACAACGTGCGCATTTCTTCCGAGCTATTCGGGGCATATCTCAAGTGCCCGACCAAGTGTTTTCTACGGTCGCTTGGTGACGCACGAAGCGAAAACGGTTACGCGAATTGGGTTAACAACCAAGAGATTTCTTATTTAGATGAGGGCATCAAACATCTTGTGGAGGGCGTTGGACAGATCGAAGTCGTTACCGTGCCAATGGACTCAAAGGAGATGCGCTCGCCACAATGGCGCCTAGCAGTAGGGACTCTTGTGCGCACGCAGCAGAATCTCGAATCGACCGTTCACGCTATAGAGCGATTGGTGTCCGAGGGCGAAGAGAAATCGGTGCAACTTATCCCGATTCGATTGATCCCCAGAAACAAAGTGCACAAGCACGACAAACTGTTGTTAGCGTTCGATGCGCTTGCATTGTGCGAAATGCTCGGTTGCGAGGTCCGCACGGGCAAGATAATCCACGGAAATAGCTACGTCACGCTCAAGTCAACACCGCTGCCTTGGCGAGCGAAGCAAGGAAATTAACTGAGGAGATCGCAGTCCTCATCTCTAACACATCACCTCCGGAGCTGATTCTCAATCGTCATTGCCCCGAGTGCGAGTTTCAAAATCGGTGCAGGGAGAAGGCGATTGGGAAAGACGATATCAGCCTACTCTCGGGAATTACTGAGACTGAACGCAACAGTCAACGTAACAAGGGGATATTCACTGTCAACCAACTTTCCTACACCTTCAAGACGCGTAGGCCATCCAAGAGATCAAAGAATCCTGCAACGCCGCACTATTTTGCCTTGAGGGCGCTCGCCATTCGGGAGAACACTGTTTATATCCACGGGACTCCTCAAATTCCTAAGACAGAGACGCAAGTGTATCTGGATATCGAAGGACTTCCCGACGACGAGTCTTATTACCTTATTGGCGCGCTGATTGTTACCGGCGGAAAAGAGAGCTTCCATTCGTTTTGGGCCGACGACGAATCACAAGAGCAGGACATATTTCTCCAGTTTGTTGATGCCGTCTGCAGGCTGGGTGATTGTCGAATCTTGCATTTCGGAGAATATGAAACAGTCGCATTGAAGCGGATGAAGGCAAGGCTGCCAGAGTCCTTCCATCCGAAGGTCGATGCCATTCTCGAGCGCGCAACAAACGTACTGTCGATCATTCGTCCTCACGTCTACTTCCCGGCCTATTCGAATGGCCTTAAGGATATTGGGCAATACCTTGGGTTTAAGCGGACCCACGAAAACGTCACTGGACTGCAAACCATAGTTTGGCGGAAGGATTGGAGCAGAGCGAAAGCTCCTGATATTAAAGCTCAGTTGCGTCAATACAATGAAGACGATTGCCGTGAGTTGAAACACGTTTTTGAATTTATCGGCAGCATTATCTCTTCGGACGTGCCAATCACAGCCAGCCATGAGCAAAGGTCAGTAGTCAACACAGCGGACCTGAGGCAGCCCCGTTCAGGATCTCACAAGTTTCGAAAAATCGAGTTTGCCGTGCCCGAGCTTGATGTCGTAAATCGAGCCGCATACTTTGATTACCAGCGTCAAAAGATCTTCGTCCGAATCGGCACATCCCTCAAGCGGCTTCTCAAGAAAGACTCGCCGAGACGATCGCACCTGAAGGCGAATAAAGTTCTCCAAGTCGATGCCAAGAAGTGCACTTCGTGTGGGAGCAGGAAAGTCTCTCAGTTGCGTCCAGTCAAGAGAACGCTGATCGATCTGAAGTTTTTCCGAGGCGGCGCAAAAAAGTGGGTAACAGAGTATCTTTCCTGGAAGTACAAATGCGCAAGATGTGGCACTTTATTTATTCCTGAGGGTGTTCCCGGCGGAAGAGCGCCAAAATATGGACACGGACTTGTAACTTGGTGCATATACTATAACTTGGTCTGTGGGCAGAACATGCTTAGGGTCCGACGAGCACTGAAAGACATTTTTGATCTTGACATTCCACAGCCGACACTTTTCAGATTCAAGTCATCGCTGCGTGAAACGCTTCAACCTATCTACGAAAAGATCTTTGTTCACCTATTGAAGGGCTCGCTCCTTCATATCGACGAAACTGAAGTGAAATTGAGAGGGTGTAGTGGGTATGTTTGGGTATTTGCAAGCGTGGATGCAGTTTACTTTGAGTATCGGGACTCACGAAAGGCTCAATTCCTGGGACCACGTCTTGAGGAATTCAAGGGCGTTCTCATCTCTGACTTCTTCACCGGGTACGACTCCCTAAAGTGCCCCCAACAGAAGTGCCTAATACACCTTATACGCGATATGAACGAAGATTTGCTCGCCAACAGCTTTGACAACGAATTTAAGCAATTAGCGCAGAGATTCGCTCATTTACTGCGGAAAATCGTCGAAACGGTTGATAAGTATGGTCTGAAGAGACGACATTTCCGCAAACACAGGAATGATGCAGATCGGTTCCTAAAGTCAGTTGAGATGACCAGATATTCGTCGCCCATTGCAACGAAGTACCAAGAACGAATGGGTAAGTATGGCTCAAGGCTATTCACTTTTCTGGACTATGATGGAGTGCCGTGGAATAA
>NZ_JQKI01000232.1 GCF_000745965.1 Edaphobacter aggregans DSM 19364
ACTTGGCATGGCGCTCCCGCAAGTGCCCCTGAAGCAATCTGCGGATTTGGATTACCATGACCGGCACGAAGAACTCACCGGGACTTCATTGCGCATATGTCCGATTTGTCGCCGTGGCCACATGGTCGTCGTGGAACTGCTAAAGCCCCTAAGAACGCCGGCAATCACGGACACCTCATGAACAGCGTCAGCACACTCGCCAGATTCCGTCCGCAACGAGGCTGGTTCCGCCAACGCTACAGGGGGTCCTTGTCTCTCGCAGCATTTGATGGCCCGTTCCCCAGTCGATCCCGCAAGCTAACAGGATTTCCACCCGCAGAACGTGCCAGATCAACAGTAATTAAGTGCAAAACAACCACCTTCAACGGGCATCTTCCCCTTCGCTCAGGGTTCTGCCAACCATGCAATACCCATAGGGCGAGCATCGTGGAGCGGTTTAGCCCAATCCGTTTTTAGCGGACCGGCGCGCCAGTCAGAATCCAACCGTTCCCAATGCTCCTCTGCGCCGCGCCGCTACGCTAAAAACGCTCTGCCTTATGTGGCCGACCACATAATAGTTCGAAGACGAAATAGCGGTGCAGGCGGACATGGTAGAAGAGCAGATCGATGTAGAAGGTCTGCTCGTCCACGGTCACCGGCACCTGACTTCCGACGAAGGAGAAGCCGCGGCCCAGTTCCAGGAGGAGGTCGCGCAGATGAGTCAATAGCCCCCGTTCGATCTCCCGCTCCCTGGCCGCCGCGGTCACGGTGAGAAAGTCAAAATTGTAGGGGTCCTTGAGGATCTGCTCCGCCATGTCCGAGTCAGGGGGAGGCAATGCACGCGGGAAGTTGGTCAGGGCCTGGCCCTCCCTCTCATGCAAACCGCTCTTGATCTGCAGGACCAGTACATCCCGACTCCAGCCGTATTCGAGGGCGGCGCGAAGGTACCACTCTCGCGTGGGACGGTCCTTGATACGGTCCAAGACTCGAACATTGTGGCTCCAAGGCAATTTTGCAACGAGCTGTTGCAAAATCTCCTCGTCAGGCCAAGCCTCGGCCGGAGAACGCATGTAGCGAAGGTTCCGAGGGCTGAACCCTTCGACTCCCGGGAACTCAGTCTGCAGATCCCGAGCCAGCCGGTCGATAATCTTGCCGCCCCACTCCTCAGCCGCAAACCGCTGGCTTTTGCACGTCCAGGTGGACTAGATTTCTAAACACTTGCCGACGCATTTCAGTACCTATCCTCATTCGGCATCAAACGAATTGCCGTGAGCTAGTAACGCTATGCTTCACAATGCTGACGGATCCGGTTCACGCATATTCTTGGTTTGAGCCATCGTCGGACCCGTATGAGAGAGCGGCAAAGTTACGTTGAAGATTGCACCGCCAGCTTTGTTACTCTCCGCCCAAAGCCTCCCCCCATGGGCGTCAACAATGGAGCGTGACACTGCCAAACCTATACCCATGCCTTTCTCTTTTGTCGTCATAAAGGCGTCAAAGATTCGTTCCGGATCATGGACTCCCGGCCCGTTATCGATCACTTGGATTAGCATCCTGTCTGAATCTGTAACAGCCGCTCGGAGTGTGACCAGCGGGGCCATTTGTTGTCCCTCCAAGGCCTCGATGGCATTCACGATTAGATTAATGAAGACTTGCTGAACCTGAATCTGGTCGACAGGAACCGCGGGGAGAGACTCGTCGAAGTGGCACTCGATGGGTACGTCGCGCTTTTTGGGGTCCTCCTGAACAACTCGGACAACTTCACGAATTATGTCTGGAATGTTGACATCTTTCTTGACGAAGGACTCCTGCTTGAAGAGTGCTCGAATATGTTGCATTCTCTCGTCAGCCGCACGGGCATCTCGTATAGTCCGTTCAATCGACGAATTCACCTCCGTCAAATTCGACTGAGCGGAATTCAACCACCTCTTCGCCGCCTGTGCGTTTGCGAGTATCGACATGAGTGGCTGGTTCAGTTCGTGAGCGATCGAGCCCGCAAGTTCAGCGACGGTCGCCAAGCGCGAAGCCTTTGCGAGTTTGATCCGCGTGTCGCGAAGATGGTCTTCTGCTCGTTTCCCCTCATCGATGTCAATCGAGAGGCCATACCACTGAATGATCTTCCCGTGGGGATCACACAAAGGTTCCCCTCTCGCTTTTTGCCATCTGTATTCTCCATCTGCCCGTCGCAAGCGGAGTATTGCGCTGAATGATTCTCCAGTTTCGATTGCCCGGGAGAATGCCTTCGCGGTCTCCTCTCGATCATCAGGATGAATGAGTCCCTCCCACCCGCGATCAACGGTTTCTTCGAAGGGAACCCCAATATATTCAAGGAATCTTTGAGACAGATGGGTTGGTTCCCCAGTCGGCGACGCTGACCAGAGCATTGCGGGAATGGTTTCGATAATGTCAACGAGTTCATGCTCTCGTATCTGAAGAGCGTGTTCAGTCTCCTTCAATGAATTGACGTCGAAGAGAATCCCGTACCTTTCAACGATCTTCCCTTCGTCATCACGGAGAGGGAGACTACGGTGCAAGAACCAGTGGTAGACTCCGTCGGCGCGACGGCAACGTAGCTCCTGCTCAACAGGTTCTCCTGAGGCCAATCCCGCCTGCCAGTTTGCCAACACTCGATCGACGTCGTCGGGATGGATCACACCCGCCCAGCCCCATCCCATCGCCTCTTCTCTGGTCTGGCCGAAGTAGTCCAACCAACTCTGGCTCAGAAAATCGACCGTTCCGTCGGGCAAAGAGGTCCCCACATATGCGGGCATTACATCAATGAGGGTCCGAAGCTCTCTCTCGCTCTTCCGGAGTTGTTCCTCTGCTCTCTTCCGGTCATCGATGTCGATACTCGAACCATGCCATTTGATAAGATTTCCATCTCCATCGAATCTCGGCACTTTTCGGTGCAGCATCCACCGATAGACACCATCGGCTCTTCGCACTCGTGATGCTTCCTGAAAGGGCCTTCCCTTGGCAAATGACTCTCGCATCTTTTGCACGAAGGCTTCGACATCGTCGGGATGAATACGACAGGTCCAGCCCCATCCCAACAATTTCTCCAGCGGCACACCGGTGAAGTCGAGCCATGTCTGATTAAAGAAATCGAGGTAGCCGTCCGGCCGCGCTGTATGCAGCAGCTCAGTGGACGAGTCGACAATTTGGCGAAAAAATAGGCTCTGATCGTCGGCCGGGATTGGCTCATCTTTCGCCATGGTGGACATGCTAAACCGTCCAGACAACCCTTCCCATTATTCTCCGGACCCCAAAATGTCAACGGCAGAAAGGCCAACCCCTCTTCGAAGGCCTTCGCTGCCAAACCATCCTCCGTATAAAGAAAGGGTGTCCTCATGAGGACACCCCTTTTTACGCCAAGGCTTATCGACCGACCAGTCTTTGCAGCGCTTCTGGATATCGCTCCCCCTGGACCTCAATGCCGGAAAAAGCGCTCTCGATCTCCTTGAGATTCTCTGCAGAGAGTTCCACATCCGTCGCTCCGAGGTTCTCTTCCAGACGATGAAGCTTGGTCGTGCCTGGGATCGGCACAATCCACGGCTTCTGAGCGAGCAACCATGCCAGGGCAATCTGTGCCCGCGTCGCTTTCTTCGACTCCGCGATCTTGCCTAGAGTGTCAACCACCTGCTGGTTCGCCTTGCGCGCTTCGGCATTGAAACGTGGAACGCTGTTCCGAATGTCGTTGCCTGGGAAAGTTGTGCTCTCATTAATCGCGCCGGTAAGGAAACCTCTGCCCAGTGGGCTGAACGGAACAAAGCCAATCCCAAGTTCCTCCAGCGTTGGCAGAATTTCCTTCTCCGGTTCTCGCCACCACAGGGAATACTCGCTCTGGAGTGCGACGACGGGTTGAACTGCATGGGCGCGGCGGATCGTCTTCGCACCCGCCTCGGACATGCCAAAGTGCTTGACCTTGCCTTCCCGGATAAGTTCCTTTACCGCGCCGGCAACGTCTTCGATTGGAACTTCCAGGTCAACGCGATGCTGATAGAAGAGATCCAGAGCATCGACTTTCAAACGCTTGAGCGATGCCTCGGCCACCTCTTTGATGTGCTCGGGGCGGCTGTCGAGGGCATTCCACTTGCCGTCGTCGGCTGGATTGGCCTTGAAGCCAAACTTGGTCGCGATAACAACCTGACCACGAAACGGTGCCAGAGCCTCGCCGACCAGTTCCTCATTCACCAGAGGACCATAGGCCTCGGCCGTATCGAAAAAGGTGACACCACCCTCTACCGCAGCGCGAATTACCTTGATAGCTTCTTCTTTCTCCGTCGCCGGACCAAGGCCGGAGCTCAACCCCATGCAGCCAAAGCCCAACGTTGATACCTCAAGTCCACTCTTTCCTAATATGCGTTTTTGCAATTGTTGTCCTTTCAGAAATCGTGCCGACTGTCCGTGCTCGGCTGCCAGCACCGTCTATACCGATCGAATCCACGTTGGAATACGCTTCCGTCGCCACGCGATGGAGCCGCCGCGACTGAACTCAAGTCTAGGTCCGAATTGTTTATGATACTAGACCATTTGTATCGGATGCAGTTATGAGTAAAATTCATGAATCATGAAGAATGATCTTGGCGAACTTGCCGCATTCGCGGTCGTTGCTGAAGAACGAAGCTTTACCCGCGCCGCCGCCCGGCTTGGTATCTCTCAATCCGCACTCAGTCATTCCATGCGAGGCTTGGAAAAGAGGTTAGGTCTCCAGCTCCTCGCCCGAACGACGCGAAGCGTATCACCCACAGGAGCCGGTACCGCACTCCTTCAAGATCTCACCCCCGCTCTGGAACGTATCGAGCGATCGTTGGCCGAAGCACGAAAACGAAGAGAGAGTCCGACAGGCCGGATTCGTCTGATCATTCCGCGACCAGCCACGTATATGGTGCTTCTACCGAAATTGGCCCGGTTTGCACGCACCTACCCTGAAATCGTCTTGGAGGTCACATCCTCGTATGACCCGGTCGATCTCGTAGCCGGAGAGTACGATGCTGGCGTACAGATCGGTGAGTTCATCCAACGTGACATGATCGCAGTCCGTGTCAGCAAGGACCTGCGCCTCGCAGTTGTCGGCTCGCCGGAATATTTCAAGGCCCACAAGATTCCCCGAACGCCTCGAGATCTGAAAGATCATGCCTGCATAGGCTTTCGCTTTAGCAGTGGCATCTACCGATGGGAGTTTGAGAAAGGCCGTAAGGCACTAACCGTCAATCCGCAGGGACCAGCGACGTTCGACGATCCAGACTTGGTTGTCCAAGCAGTGTTGAACGGTGTAGGTATCGCAACAACAGTGGAACAACCTATATCGGAGATGATCGCAAAAGGGCGCTTGGTCCAGGTCCTGAGGGACTGGTGTCCAACCTTCCCCGGCTATTTTCTTTACTATCCAAGCCGTCGGAATCAGCCTGCTGCTCTTGCCGCCCTGATCAACACGCTTCGACTTTCGGATTGAACATCGCTCGTTCTCCTTTTGCTAGCTCGAGTAGTACCGAAAAACGTTAGGTTCAAACGTTAGGTTCCTATCGGGGCTGCCCCGGTAGGCGAGGCAGGGTTGAGCGTGGTTCTTTCGGTCGGGGCAGTTTCGATAG
>NZ_JQKI01000233.1 GCF_000745965.1 Edaphobacter aggregans DSM 19364
CCAGAATCCAGTCTGGGCTTCAACAGCCGCTCGGGAGAATTCCATCCGGCGCGAATCTCTCAGACATGACGTCGAGTCTGCAGCCCCGTAATGACCTGCTGCCCCCAGTCCAGCAGGAAAACTCCAAGGCCTTCGCCATCATGGCCGTGCCGGACCAGATGGCCGATAGCTTTCTGTGCCAAAATCGTCAGCCGCACGAAGATGCTCCGGACTTGAAGCCTGCTGATGCAAAATACGGAGCTTATTACTTGTCCGCCAGTCGATTGAATTATGGGGAGGAAGAATCACCCGCTCTTCTGTTGTTGTGGACCAAGGAGCAAGCGAGTTGGAAGGTTGTTGCCTGGGCTGTGGAGCTTCCGTAAATAGAATCGTGCGCTGTCCGGAACGTAGTGCCTGGAGTGCCGGCTATCGGACTGTATGGTCCGCCGCAGTGGGTCGCGTTCCAGAGAGCTGACCATCACATAGTCAGCTTCTGCGCGCGCACGATGTGTTCGCGGCTCAACTTCAGCAACGGCCTGACACGGTCGGCGTGACGAAGTGGGCATCGCCGGAGTTCATTTAACCTGCAGCGAAGGAACTTGTTGAGGAGCTCTCGAAGAAGGTGACTCGGAACAACCTACCTGAGAACACCGAACTGGACTGCTCGATCTCTTGTACGTTCGATATGAGCAAAGGCTTTGTCGAGGTCAGCAGGGTCTGGAGTTCCGGTCATTCCGGCTGAACTGCTGCCCAGGACGCGTCAGGGTTGTACTCCGCCAGGCTCAGGGCCTCAGTAGCCGTGTCATCCCCGAGATCCTTTTGGTAAACAACTCCATCCTGACCGACTACGAAGGTCATGACGCCGCTGTATGCATATTTGGCCGGGTAGGCAAGGAGAGCGAAGCCGCCTTTCATGACCCCGTTCTTTACATAGCTTTTTTTGCCGCCGGGCGCCGCAGGTCCCTGAGCCGTGAGTATTCGGAAGTGGTATCCCCAGAGCGGATCGGATGCCGACTTGTTCGGATCGTAACCTTCCTCAGCAGCCTGGGCGACGAGATCTCCGAGAGGACTGCGCTTTTCTCCGTGCTTTCTCTCCCAATAAAGACCGTCCTGGCGGCCGGGAGAGCTCCGAACGTGCTGCGCAAAGATTCCTACGGGTATGCCGTCGTGCGACTGACTGGCATATTCCCGCTGCGCGTCGACATAGGCGCGGCAGACGTTGATGACACCGAGTTCGTTGCCTCCGATTCGCCGAGCCAAGACCTCTTGTCTGCCCGCCTGGGAATCGAATTGCCATTTGTCACCGGATTTCAGCAGAGGGACCGGGAAGGGCCATTGTTCGTCGCCGATGATCAGTTCCTTGCTGTCCGCTCCGCGCGGCGACCAATGCCAGGATTCCTCCATCGCGAGTGCAACCACCTGGCGATCATTGCGATCCGAAACCGGATCGCCGGATTCAACAGCCTCAATCGCGTCGCGCCCGAAGATCTCCCGCCATTTCCCCATGTCTTCTGTTTTGAGAGCCTGTTGCAGTGCCGCCGCTGCTTCATCCGGCGTGGCGAATTTCGCCTGCGAGGGCCTCCTCTTGCAGGCTGTCACAAGCAGCATTGTCAGCCCAAGCATTGCCAGTGGAATAATGTGCTTTCGCAAACGCATATTCGTTCTCCGAACCTGTTTGGATTATCGATTTCGTCTCCCACCGCCCCCGCTGCGATCACCGCCCCGGCCACCGCTTCGGCTGGAAGAGAGGCTGGAGTTGCCCCGCGAACTCTCGGCTCGAGTGGTTGAACCACTCTGGTAGCCAGAAAGACTGCTGGAATTCATTCCGCTGCGTTGCGAAGCGGTTTGCCCGCTTGTGCGGCTCGAAGTGGCGGCTGCAGTCTGACGTTGCGATTGACTGGTCGCCCCCTGCGCTTGCGCGGAACCTCCGGTGGATACGCGCTGCGATTGGTTTGCTTGCGCATTGGACTGGCGTTGATCCTGATTCGCTTGCGCGTTGGATTGGCGCTGAGCCTGATTCGCTTGCGCATTGGACTGGCGTTGATCCTGATTCGCCTGTGCGTTGGACTGACGCTGAGAGGCATTCTCTTGATAGTTCTCCTGACGCTGAGAGGCATTCTCTTGATAGTTCTCCTGGCGCTCCTTGTAGTAGTCTTCGCGATCATCCCAGTAATCGTCGTAAGCGTGATAGTAAGAATTGTTGTGGGCGCCAATGATCACACCCGTGGTAAAGGCAAGAGCGCCCACTCCGGCAACTGCCGCCCCACTCGGGGGCGGAGGAGGTGCCGCTACGTAAACCGTCTGCGGATTGTATGTCGGAACGTAAATGACTTCGGGATTCGCAGGTTGAATCACAATCACCTGCTGACCGTTGGAGGTGGTCTGCGTCTCGACCTTCTGCTGAGGCGTCGACTTCAAATTGCCGGACGCCTGCGCCTGAGCGCGCATTCGCTGGACCGAATCGAAGATGGCATTCTTGTCGGCTGTGAACGCCTGGCCAAGCGCCTTCGTCCATTCTGGCTTTTGGGCCATCATCTGAACGACTTGTGGGAACGGTGCCAACGCAACGTATGAGGTATCGAAGCCGGCCTTCTGAGCGGCATCTTGAAGCTCGCTCCCCTTGAGATTGGCGTTCTTTCCCAGCCAGGCGGCGAACGATTTAACCTTATCGACATTTGTGGACGCAGGCATGATTTGAAAGATGAGGGCATCGGGGTACAAAGCGATCGGAGCTGTCAATTGATCGATCGACTCCGTCGGGCTGGGCTTTCCAGCTGGCTGCTGCGAAAGTAATCTTCCCGAGGGAATGAGCACAAACGAAACGGTGAACAGAAACACCACCAGCCAAAATCGTAATCTGGATCTCATCGGTTTACTCCTTTACCCACGATGAACCCGACGTTCTCTAAAGCTCGAAGAGTTATTGAGAGGCCGAGCGCCACTTGAATGATTCCCAGGACCGTGCCGAACAACATGAGAGGCACCTGCAGATACTTGAGAATCGGCCGCGCAAACAGCATAGCAACGAGGTTAAGTACCATCAAACCAAGCAACGCGAAATAAATCTTAGTTTCGGTCATGTAGTCCGGCGTCAATGCCATGCAGACGATGACGATCGCCACACCATAGGGAGTCACTATCGTCGGAAAGGCCAGCGGTGACGCGGCATATCGCATGTCGGGTTCATACTGCTTCGGAGTCGCGTCTGGATCAATATCGAATTGCTCTAGTACGCCTCGAAGAGCTACAAGAAAGAGGATAATTCCCGCTGCGATCGCGAGTACCGGGACTGGGATGTTGTATTTGCGAAGAAACCCTTCTCCGATCACCACGGTCAGTACCAGAGCGGCGCAGGAGTACAGAAAAGCGCGAATTGCAATGCGGCGGGTGAAGGCTGCGTCTGCATTACGGGTGATCTGCACGAAAGGCCCGAGGATCTTGAGCGGACCAAGCATCAGGAAGAAGAAGGTAAACATATATCCGAGTGAGAAGGCTCCGCCCTGGTGCGTGGCCGTAGGAACACTGTCCTGGCCGAAAGCTAAACCGGAAGCGAGTGCTAACGACACACCCAGCATAGTCAATCTACTATCTCGCTTTCGAGATTGCCGACGATCTAAAGCGATGGCGAGTGATTTCATGGTATATCCTCAACAGGCTGGGGGATCATAAGCGGAGACCGCTTCTCGACACGATTTTCCAAATAGCTCCATGTTCGCCGAGAAGCAGACACTCCCATGGAGGGTTACGATGAAGCAAATAGCCCGATCATTTTCATCGTTCTCTTGCTCTTGCAATGTAGGCACCTCTTCAGTTTGACGGTACAAGTGGGGCCTAGGCGAGGCAACTAGGAGTTTCCCCAGTGGCAAAAGTCGTCGGCACTGTGAACGTTGCCGGGGCGCAACTTCGCAGCCAGACAGGTATTACTGGCTACTGTTGGCAGAGAGCCATCTGACGCGGCGGCTGTTTGGAGGCATGGTACGACGAATTGGGGCGCTGCCGCTGCCGACCGGATAGGGCGCTCGGCATTTGTGCAGGAAGTGCCACGTCCTCTCCTGTTTTGGCGGCCTTCTGGAGAAAGCCGAAGGTCGAATGCCGGTTCTCGGCTATGGCGTAAGCTATGCAGTCGGCAAGGTGTTATTCGCGCTGTGGGGTTCGATCATTGTGATCCTGGTGCATAGAGCTCGCGATCGGGCCTCAGTCTCAGTCTTTTTTCTGGGCGAGCTAGGGATTTCACTAGTTGTTTTGATCTGCCCTGCCCGGTAGAAATGCTCTTGCAAAGTCAGGGCCGGATAGTCCAATAACGCGATTGTCGCGCTTCGGAACGGCTAATGATGAGACGCCCGTTAACAAACGAACGTGCTCAAAACTGGAGGCGTCTGACGCGGCCCGAAAAGTACCGGGACCTGATCGTGAGGATTGCCGGCTATTTGCGCATACTTCGTTGACCTGACGCCTTCGCAGCAGCCTGGGGTGATGCTCTGGGTGCAGACGGACACACCCAACTACCACATGGCTCACCAATACGGAGACGCCAAGATCATCGAGATCTCGACGAATAAGGCGTCGGTATTGAGCCAGATTTTTTCGGCTGTCATGGCTTCCGCCTGCGCGCTCGTCGGCTGTCAGAGCGTGCCCGTCGTCTATGGCGGCATTCTGTCCGAGACGGAGCATGCCTCCGCAAACGGCGCCTATCAGACGAGCTTCGAGATTCCTGTTCCCCCCGGCCCCGGCGCGCCTCGCAGTCCAGACCTTCGAACGTGCGGTTGAGTTGACCTACGGGCCGGCTGTTCCGGCACTCGATGACGTCTCCGTAGCTGGTGAGGGCCTTGCGATAGAACGCAAGCAGGGCGTCAGGGGTATGGTGATTTTGAAGGCGGCTGGTTTTATGCGCAGGGTTAATTTTGCCGAAGCTCAGGTCGACGTCGGCCGATCCGTTGCTCTTGCCTTGCTGCTCGAACTGGGCGCCGGGATAGATGGGGAGCCCGAGGCCGTCGAGCACGGCTGAGGGCTGGTAGCATCACACCTATCGGCCACCAGTTGGCCGCTATACTCAGCCGTGGCTACTTTGACGCCATTCAGTTACGGGATCTGCTACTTCTGCCTTCCAAGCCAAACTATGCCGGAGGCTCGCAGCAGAGGGCCATCGACGACTACTATGTCGCGGACATGGGAGCAGGAGCTTCGGGTTGAGTGCATAGGACTATCAGGCAGGCGTGCCCCAGCCTCCGCCGCCGGGAGTCTCTACTCGAATGCGGTCCCCTGCTGCAGCCTCGATGCTGCATTTCGCGGGGAGTTCCCGCGTTTCTCCTGAGGTATGAAGCAGAGTGCGGCCGGGCTTGGCGTCCTTCCCTCCATAGAGTCCATACGGGGAGAAGGTGCGGCGTTCGGTGAGAAGTGTAATTCTTGCGGGGCAGAGAACCTCGACTTCGCGAACGAT
>NZ_JQKI01000234.1 GCF_000745965.1 Edaphobacter aggregans DSM 19364
TCTCTGATGTTACGCATGCGCGGCATCAGGTTGATACCCAACAGGTAGGACAGACCGAACACCGGTCCACTTTGCGCCTGGGTATCGCCGTGAATCGTATCGGGCTTGATCTCGGCACCATTGCGGATCAGCCCATCCAGGATATAGACGGCTTCGTGAACGCCGCACGGAATGAAGTGGCTGAACAGAGCAATGTACATGTCGGACACATGATAGTAGCCGATGCCACCGTATCCGCCGTAGCGGATGTGATATTCAGACAGCAGGTTCTGCTCGTAGAGGTTCCATTTCGTGCCGTCGGCCGAAGCGTGCTTGCCGCTGCCCCAGTATTTCGGTAACGCGAACTGGTTGTACGCGTTGATGACCTTCACGATGGCCTTGTCGAGGCTCGACGATGGCTGTTGAGCGCTGATGGGTAGATTTATGAAACTCATCATCAGGATTGAAAACGCAATCCGTAACATCTACCTCCTAATATCTGTCTTACAGTAACCAGAATTCAGATGTCCGCCAATTATCTCGTAGTTTCCCAAAGCCCGTTTGCAGGGAACCTCAGCGAGGGGCGGCGACGCAGGAGTCTCCCCTCATCCGCGTCCAATTGTTCCGAATCGCACGTCTGTCCCGCTTGAATCTCCTTCCCGTCCGGTGTGAGCTTGCCTGCATAGGTGATCGAGCAACATCCTGCGGTTAGTGCTTTCAATTCGATCAACACGGCCCTCGGAGATACTGCCTCGACAAGAGCAATCGACCCATACTGCTCGAAGGCTTCGACGGGCGGCCGGATTCCGTTCGCAAACCGAAGTGCTCCTGGCGTTGCAAGGTCGTCGGACCACCCAGCAAGTGACTCGCTCCCAGTCTGCACGATGTGGATACAGTTATTCCCCGGAGCAGGACGACTCCAGGTTCCTACAAATGGGCTTTTGGCAACGGTAGTCTCCGGATGCGGGCGAAGAAGAGTGACCGAGCGATCAAAGGTGCCACGGCGAAAACGCCCCGACCACCTGTCAGTAACGGGATCAAAGGTGAGATCAAGTTGTACTTCCGGACCAATTCGGGTCGCCGCCTGTTTGAGTACAAGGTGCCTGTCGGTCCACTGTAGCTGGGACGATTCATCTGAAAACCAGTTCCAGTCGCCAACCCTCCGCGTGGGACCTGTGCGTTCATATACCTCAATCGAAGCACTATGAAAAAGCTGCTCAACCCCGATAAGCGTGACTGGCGCTCCGTCAACTCTGGTGGTTAATTGAATATGGAGGCCATAGATAGCATGATCGCCTTTCACCTCCCAAGATCCTGACAGCCTCTCCGGATGGTCAATCACAAAGCCCCGCATCGTTCCTCTGGCAGGTTGTGGCTGCTGAGCAGGGACGCGACTTGGCAGGAAGATAAAAAGGATTAGCGGAACTAGTCGTGAAAATAGCATTGTCATGGATCGCTAGTGCTTTAGACACCATCCAAACGGCAAATGTTCATCGCAGCCATAGAAGTGCCCCAAAAGTCTCCTTCTCGGCAACTTCGGGTCCGACAGGTTGAAGTTGCCGAGAAGTGAGATGAGAAGGTCTTTCGGAAACGCGAGAGACTATGCGCATGAAAACTCATCCGCGAATTTCATCTCAAAACCACGCAGAAGTTCGATACATCCATTGCGTTGGTGCTCGCGGATTGTCATGTGCGGCACACTATGGCCAGGAACGCAGAATCCAGGATGGAAGTTCTTTTTCCTGGGGCATGCAGCCGCACAAACCTGGTCGCCGAGTTTTTCGTCAGGTCCCTTAATCGCAACGCAGCGCTGTCATTGGATCGACGCGGGAGGCGCGCCGGGCCGGGATTGCGCAGGCAATTCCTGCTACCAGGGCAAGCAGCAGTGTGCCCGTTAGCAGTACGATGGGGTCGTGCGCATTGCCGTCGGCCCACTGCGCGACAATTTTGTTCAGGCCCAAAGTAAGCGCGAGGCCGCATAGAACTCCGCCACCCACGCTGACGAGCGTAGAGGCAAAGACTATCCGTAAGACGTGACCACGCCCTGCCCCGAGCGCCATGCGAATGCCAAACTCGTTTGTTCGTTGGGCCACGGTATACGACACGACGCTGTAGAGTCCCACGGCAGCCAGGGCCAGGCCCAACACCGCGAAGAGGCCAAAGATCCACGACACCAGATGGTCCTGTTGCCATTCCGGCTCTTCGGAGATCCAAACGCTTAGGTCCTCGACGTTGTTGTAGATCTGCTGTTCCGTATTTACTGCGCTTACCTGCTTCCCTATGGCGTGCATCAGGGTCAGGGGAGGAACGTCAGATCTCGCCAGAATCTGGGTGCCCTCGCTCATGCTGAGTGTGTAGGGAATGAAGACGGCCGGCTTGATGGGATTTCTAAGTCCATCGTTGCGGGCGTCCGCGACAATGCCCACAATCGTCAGCCATGCGTCCGCTATGCCGGGTGCGGACAAGACCTCGGGTGGACGGCTTTCGATGTCGGGCAGCTTGACCGAGTGTCCGACTGCATCGCCGTTCGGGTAGTAGGACCGCGCGAGCGTCTGGTTGATCACCGCGACGTGGGCGGCGGTCTGATTCTCCGTATCGCTCCATAGCCGACCCTGCAACAGCGGAATGCGAAGAGCTGGAAAGTAGGCTGGATCGACAAGATTGATCGAACCCATCCGCTGGTCCGTCGAAGGCTTGCCCAAAAGCTCAAATCGCAGGTTCGATCCGTTGCGCGGCGGAGTTGCGTTGCTTGAAATCGCTGCCATGTTGACGCCGGGAGTCTCCGCGACGCTCGCGCGCAACTGCTCAAAGTAGGCTGCACGCGCGGCCCACGCTGGAAATGCGTTCTTGTGGAGGGGAACGCCGACCGACACGATATTGTGCGGGTCGTAGCCCAGCGTCGTATGCATGAGGCGCGCAAAGCCCTCCATGGCGGAGCCTGCTCCGGCCAGCAGCAGCAGGGTGAGTGCGATCTGTCCTGCGATCAGAGCATCGTGCATTCTGCGCCCATGCACGCTTCCAGCCACGCGCCGAGTACCCGACAGCACCATCCGGCTCAATTGCGGCCGCGAGAGCTGCAGCGCGGGCCACAGGCCGAAGAGAACTCCTGTTCCCAGCGCAGCGCCGATGCTGAACAGGAGCACGGGGAGATTGATGCGGATCACTACCTCCGGCGCAAAGGCATACTTGGGTAGCACCATTTGCATGCCCGCGAGTATGCCGTAGGCCAGCGCCACACCTAGCGCAGCGCCAATGGCAGCGAGCAGCAGCGATTCGGTAAGCAACTGCCGCACGATGCGCCTCCGGTTCGCTCCGATTGCTGCCCGCACGGCAAGTTCGTGCTGCCGCGCAGTGCCACGGGCCAGCAGCAAGATAGAAACGTTGCCGCAGCCGATTGCCAGCAGCAGCCCGACGGCGCCGAAGAGCAGATACGATGTTCCGCCTATGCTCTTGACGACCCAGTCGTTCAGCCCCTCCACCTGCACCTTGAAGTGCTCAGGAAACTGTTTGGGCGCGGTTTGGGCGAAGTGCTCGAGCTGCGGCTGCAACTCAGCGTTTGCGGCGTCGCGGGTCACGCCTGGCTTCAGCAGAATGTCGATGATGTACCGGCGGCTCGGGGCTTGCATCAGCTTGAGAGGAAGAAAGACGTCGGCGCTGTACCAGGTGAATCGCGGCGCCGCCACGCCCACGACAACGTAGTTCTTCTGGTTCAACTGCAATGTTTGTCCGAGCGCCGCCCGATCTCCGAAGAAGTGCTTCTGCCAAAACTTGTACGAAAGCACAACTACCGGTTGCGGCTCCTGCCATCAGGAGCGTCTGAGGCTGACAGTCCCCTTCCCACGATAGGCGGCACGCCGAGGTCATGAAAGCCGTTCGAGATGAGGCTGATTGTGTTGACGTTTTCGGGAAGATCATGCCCCGTGAGATTCATGGCATCGTAGTCCATGGCGAGCACGCCTTCTAAGCTGTGCAGCTGCTGCAGTTGCTTAATCTGGGGGCCGTTCAGGTTGATCCCATCGCTGGAGTTTGCTTTGCTGAAGACGGTCAGACGGACGATGCGGTCCGCTGCTGGATACGGATAGGGATTCATCAACGTGGCGTAGATCACGCTAAAGACTGCAGTCGTCGCGCCGATGCCCAGCGCCAGTGAGACTACAGCCGTTATGGTGAGCCCGAGGCTCCGGAAGAGTTGGCGTGTTGCGTAACGGAGATCCTGAAGCAAGGTCTGCATGGCCCTTTCCTCACGGCGCAATCGATGCAGTCCATGTTCGCATATCCCACGAAAGCCGCCACGACATACGCTTCCTCAACGGAGCGGTATGTTAAAGTCTTGCGACTGGCAGTTCTATGCCTACTGTGGAGGACAACTGTGGAAGATGCGTTTGACGTGATCGTAGTCGGCCTTGGCGCAATGGGAAGCGCTACGGCGTACCACCTTTCTAAGCAACATACAAAGGTACTGGGCTTGGAAGCCTTTATCCCCGCCCACGATAAAGGATCGTCACATGGTGAGTCCCGAATCATTCGGCAGGCGTATTTCGAAGATCCTGCCTATGTTCCGCTCGTACTACGAGCTTACGAGCTTTGGGATCAGTTGCAAAATGAAAGCAACGAGGACATCTTGAGCATCACCGGCGGAGTTGCAATCGGATCTCCACGGCGACGGCTTATAACAGGCTGCTTAAAGAGTGCGCGAAGGTACGGTCTTGAACACGACCTGTTGGACGCAAGAGAGATGCGACGGCGCTTTCCCCAGTTTGCGTTGGCCGATGACGAAGTCGCATTCTACGAAGAGAAAGCAGGCTATCTCAAGCCCGAGGAGTGTATCAGGCAGCATTTACGATGTGCCTCGAAGCGGGGAGCAGATCTTCGCTTCGAAGAACCTGTGCTTTCGTGGAGAGCTTCTCAATCAGGTGACGGTGTAAGCGTTACGACGGACAAGCAGACTTACCAGGCCAGATCGCTGGTGATCTCTGTTGGGCCTTGGTTTGCAGAGTTCGTCCCAATCATTTCGATGCCCGTCATCGTCTCCCGACGAGTCATGTTTTGGCTCAAACCTACTAGTACTGTGACCGCTTGAATGAGTAGTTCAGTTTCAGGCGTGCCAGCTTCCTTGTGAACTTCCACTTGATGGTGATCTTGTGGCGGTTTGCACTGCGATTCCAGGCTTTGGCTTGGCGGCGGAGGGTGACGATATCCCCGATCCTGCGTTTTCCGAGGCATTGGCGGCTAAAGAGGCCAATCTCGATCTCCGCCTGGTTGAGCCAGCTTCCATGCTTTGGGGTGTAGTGGACAGTAAAGCGCTCCCACAGCCATCCGCCGTCCTCTTCGCCGAAGCGGTCCACCAACCCCTTGCGAGTATGGGTGCTCAAGTTATCCATGACCAGATGAA
>NZ_JQKI01000235.1 GCF_000745965.1 Edaphobacter aggregans DSM 19364
ACAACAGACCCGGAAATCATGGCATTTTGTGATTTTCTGCCAATCAAAGAATCAATAAGATACGTAGAATCAATACTTACCCTTGGTTCGACTCCTTTGGAGAAAAGCCGTCTACACGGTGACAGCCTGTTCCTGTATCAGGCGAAGACGGGGACGCCTGTATTACGTGCCGCTTCCTCCCAACGTGGTGACAGCGCTCAAAGAGATGCCGGATGGACCTCGTCCCAATCCGAGGTACTACTTCTGGAGTGGCAATGGCGATCCCAACGCCGTTGCAAACTGGCAACGGGCTTACAGGCGACTCTTCGAGATTGCTGCCATTCAAAAGCCGGATGGATCACTTAAACGCTGTCATCCGCATATGTTTCGGGACACATTTGCCGTGGAAAACCTGCTTGCCAGAGTTCCCATTGATCAGGTTTCCCTACTTCTGGGCCATGCATCGGTGAAGATCACTGAGAAAAGCTATGCCCCTTTTGTGAAAGCCCGACAACGACAACTCCAAGAAAGCGTCCGAAACGCCTGGAAATCGGCTGGAGTGGCAGATCGCTAGCCATCTTCCCGAACCGACATTCTGCTCAACAATCTTGCCGTGGACAACGAGTTGCGGCAGCACCTACTGTCTTCCCGAAGTATGGCCTATCGTCTCCGCTCGTTGTCGCCCATGCGAATCGCGCAATTTAGTGAGGAGTGCGGACAGGGTCTCGAGAAGATCGAGAATTTGAACTACTCGGCCCAAGGACTGCTGAGGGTGTTCCCAAAGCACTTTACACCGGCGATGGCTGAACGCTGGGCCCACAATCCGAAGTTTATGGCGAAATCGCCTATGGCGGTCGGATGGGAACGCCCCACCGCCGAGTACCGACGGTTACGAATTCCGCGGCGCCGGCCTATCTCAGGTCACTGGTCGGGATGGCGTATCGAAACTGCAGGAGTTCCTGACAAAAATGGGGCAGATTTCGAAATCCTTCAGAATCCGGACCTGATTATCGATCCCTCTGATCACCACAAGCGTTGAAGGAGTATAGTCTTATTCGACTTTTCGTGGCTCCTTTGGGAAACCTTTCTGACGGGGCTAGATTCCTGGCAACAAGGAGAAGTCCCATGACACGAAAACAGTCGCGTCCGCTCACCGTCCTCTCTGATGCGCGTAAGTGCCATCGAGGCGATCATGCTCTCAAATTTATCGTTAGCCAATAGCAAACGCTCTCTTTCGACAACTACGACCAGAGGAATGACCGCTCCTCTCGGCGCCACCGTTACGCGCGACGGAGTAAATTTCAGCGTATTTTCCCGCAAAGCTACCGCTGTTGAGATTCTTTTCTTCGATCGGGAGGACGATGCAAAGCCTACTGATGTGATCAGAATCGATCCCGTTACCAATCGCACCTATCACTATTGGCATGTGTTTGTGCCCGGCATTCGCGCGGGACAAATCTATGGGTATCGATTCCATGGGCCGTTTGATCCTGCCGCTGGTATGCGTTTCGACCCCGAAAAAGTTCTGCTCGATCCGTACGGGCGCGGAGTCGTGGTCCCCAAAGGATACAACCGGGACGCTGCACGTGGACATGGGGACAGCGCTGCAACCGCAATGAAAAGCGTTGTCGTGGACCCGACGGCATACGACTGGGAGGGCGATATGCCGCTCAGACGTCCATCGACGCAGACCATCGTCTACGAGATGCATGTCAAAGGGTTCACGCGTAACCCCAATTCTGGCGTCGGCGACAAAACACGCGGAACGTATCGCGGACTAACCGAGAAGATCCCCTATCTTCAGGAACTCGGTATTACGGCGGTGGAACTGTTGCCTGTCTTCCAGTTCGACGCCCAGGATTGCCCGCCTGGTGTAGTCAACTACTGGGGCTATCAACCGGTGTCGTTCTTCGCGCCGCATCAGGCATACAGTTCATGTCAGGATCCTCTCGGCCCGGTCGACGAATTTCGCGACATGGTCAAAGCACTGCATCGAGCAGGAATCGAAGTCATCCTCGACGTCGTGTTCAATCACACAACCGAAGGAGATCTTAACGGACCGACGTTGTGTTTACGTGGAGTCGACAACAGCGCGTACTACATTCTCGAAGAGGACCGCTCACACTATGCCGACTACACCGGATGTGGAAACACGCTCAATTCCAATCATCCTATCGTTCGTCGCATGATCGTGGACAGCCTCCGCTATTGGGTTGAAGTGATGCACGTGGACGGGTTCCGATTCGACTTGGCGTCCATTCTTACTCGCGATTCCAGCGGCAATATGATGGCTAATCCTCCGGTTCTTTGGGATATCGAGTCGGATCCACACCTTGCCGGAACAAAGATAATCGCCGAAGCATGGGATGCAGCCGGACTATACCAGGTGGGCAGTTTTGTCGGAGATAGCTGGAGGGAGTGGAACGGCCGTTTTCGTGATGATGTACGAAGCTTTCTTCGCGGCGACGATGGGTACGTGCGGTGTTTCGCTGACCGCCTCCTAGGCAGCATTGAGATTTATGGGCATAAAGGACGCGAAGCAGAACAGAGCATAAACTTCATAACCTGTCATGACGGATTTACCCTCAATGATCTGGTCAGTTACAACCAAAAGCATAATGAAGCAAACGATGATAGCAACCGTGACGGCGCGGATGACAATCGCAGCGGGAATTGCGGCATCGAGGGAGCGACGGATGATCCCGAGATCGAAAAACTAAGAAATCGCCAAGTGAAAAACTTCTTGACCGTCACATTGATGTCACTGGGTCTGCCCATGATCACGATGGGCGACGAAGTCCGGCGCACGCAGCATGGCAATAACAATGCCTATTGCCACGATGACGAGAGTACATGGTTAGATTGGAGCCTTCTCAATAAGCACTCGGATGTGCACCGGTTTGTTCAATTGATCATTCGTAGACGGCTGATGCGAGACGTTGGCCCTGAGCAACGGAGGATGACCCTGGCGCAGTGGCTCGACGCAGGCATAAAGGGTTGGCACGGCGTAAAACTCAACCAGCCGGACTGGAATACTTCTTCGCACAGCATCGCACTGAGCGTGCAGGTACCAAGCGAAAACCTGCTTGTCTATTTCATCTTCAATGCTTATTGGGAGCCGCTCGACTTTGAAATTCCTCCATTGGATCAGGGAGGTTCCTGGCGCCGATGGATCGACACATACTTGGATTCGCCGCAGGACATTGTTGCTTGGGAAACTGCCCCCGCAGTTCCAAGTCACACTTATCGAACAGGGCCTCGTTCAGTAGTTGTTCTGTGGGCAAATTTGTAGCGCGCCGCATCGTACTTCAGCTAGACGTGCCGAAATTTTACTCAGCTATGAATCGGCAATGCGTCTGCGCAACTCGGTCCCAGTGGAACTAGGGGTTCTGTTCGCGACGTTCGCCCTCGGGCATTGGATGTGGCGATCCAAAGTCACTTTGCGTACTGCGACCTGGTATGCCCTAACGGCGGTGTAACTGTTCCCCAGATCGTCAAGATCCTGTTCTGACGAAACACTCCACGCTGAGCGATCTCAGCCGAGTTTGAGTTCGGAGTTCACGCGGCCTCACAGCAACAGTCGCTCCGCCAACGACGCTCCTACGGTCTGCCGGAAATGGCGACTGTCACCGTTCCCAGTTCCCGACCGACCTGGCAATCAACCTTTAAACTCACGGAGCGAAGGCTATGGATAGACAGACGTGGGATCCCAGCGTGAAGGATGCTCGCACAGTTTCCTTCGGTCTAGCAATCCACAAATGGTGTACATTTCTCAGATTGGAACGCCCTATGTACGCCTGCGAACTGAATTTGAGGAACATCATTATTCTGATGATCGCGCTGTCTCCGCTTCAACTGCTCCAGGCACAGGACGACTGCGGTGACGAATGTAAAATTAACACCAACCTTGCAATGATTATCAACGTACCTGTCAACTCGACCGCACAGGTCGTCGGCACCGGTTGGGGTACGGTTGGCGGGGTGGGCTATAACTTCACCCAGCGCCAGGCAGTCATCGGCGAGTTCCTGTGGAATAGGGTCTATGCCTCAAGTGGACAGCTGCGACCGCTGCAGGCGGATTTGCAATCCAGCGATCTTAGCGGAAACGCTGACATTTTTACTATCACTGGAAATTACCGGTACGAACTGCGAGGCCGGTTACTCGGCACCTATCTCATCGGCGGCGGTGGCTGGTATCTCCGGAACACCAACCTCTCAAGAGAGATCACAGTAGGCCCGGGAACCATTTGTACGACGGCCTGGCTCTGGTGGGGATTCACTTGCACGTCGGGAACTGTAACCGCCAGCCAGACTGTGGCAAACTCCAACTTAGCCGCATTGGGCGCGAACGCAGGCATGGGGCTCACTGTAAGAGTAGGCGAAGCTCCCTACCGACTTTACACCGAAGCGCGCTATCACTATGCTCCGACCAAGAACATCAACACGCAGTTCATAACGGTCGCTTTCGGAATTCGCTACTGAAGAAGCGGAGGATTCGCAGTAGAGATGTGGCGCACCCCAGAACAGGCGCATGGAGTTGGTGTGCGGTTAAGAAATAATCTTGCGACTTAAGTTTTAGGTCCCATGCTCAATGAGCCATATAAATTGATTCTCGTTCGCTGAACACGCTATGATCCCTTGTCGCTCATCGCTGTCGTACTCTCACCCCAAGTTCACTTGCTTGAACAAGCAGTTCAGTGGATCCTGCATTCTTCTCTACCGTTCCTACGGCGCCAACTATAAGACTTTTAACGAGGGCTTTCCTGGTCTCACTTCTCGCAATCTCAGAGAGCTACGATTCCCAGAGTGCAACGGCTATGGATGTAACAGCGTGCTGAAATTTTGCCGCGCTAGAAGTACATTGTGAGCACAATCCCCAGGGCATTGACCTGCCGGTTCGGAGCGGTACTAGTGTCGTTCTGATGCTCGTAATAGGCCTCTATCTCGGAGTGTCTACGAATAGGAAATGTAGAGCCAACGCTCGCTGCCGTCCTGCTCCATTTCTCCGCGTTGCTGTCGTAATAGGCTTCCGCACGGAGATAGGGAGTGAAGTGATGGGAAAGTATTGAGAAGGTTCGTTCTGCCGTTAATCGATTGCGATATCGCCAGTCGAAGTCGCCGCCGATAAATCTCAGATCAGCGCGATTTCGATCTGACAGCAATACGCCGCTGACTAGCCCGAATAATTCTTGAAGGTTGAAGAAGCGAAAGCTCCGGACATGTTGTCAAGACAGTGTTTAAATAAGCCAAAGAGGCCTATGCGTGTCAGACAATAGCACGACAGAGTGTTTGTTATTCCCTGAGATTTTCTCCAAGCCGGTCGTGGTGCAGTTCGATCAGCGGCAGGGCAGTTCCGATGGCGGCGCCATCCTGTTGAAGGCGGCCG
>NZ_JQKI01000236.1 GCF_000745965.1 Edaphobacter aggregans DSM 19364
GCCTTCAGCGCCTCGCCGTGCAGGCTCAACTCCGCCACCAGCAGCTTCAGACGACGGTTCTCATCCTCCATCGCCTTCAGCCGCTGCGCCTCGCTCACCTCCATGCCCCCGAACTTCAGCTTCCAGCCGTAGAACGTCGCCCCGCTGATCCCGTGCTCACGGCACAGATCCGCCGTCTTCACTCCAGCCTCATGCTGCTTCAATATCCCAATGATCTGCTCTTCCGTATACCGGCTCTTCTTCATCTCAGCTCCCTCGTTCAATTTACGAGAGAACTCCAGTTCAAACTGGTAGAGATTTCCGGGGGCAGGTAAGATCCCGAGACGATAGTTGATGGATTCCTCAGAAAAGGATCCCAGAAAAGTGCGTGCTGGTCCACCAGTGGATAACTCTTGGGCACCTCTCCATTTAAATGGAATCGGGCCAATATCCTTATCGGTACGAATCACCTCCAAATCATTGCGAGCGCCCTAAAGAAGAGCACGGACCGTACGTCGAACAAACTCGGTTGTAACTCCATAAACGAGATGAGCATCCCAAGGAGAAACCTGAGCAGTGGTCGGCTGCTCTATAGGTGATGGGCCGAGCTTCAGGGCCGGAACAGCCAGTAGATCTGCTCCGGTGAAGATAACAGAACCAAACGTTATTCCAAATCCAGAACGTACTCCAGGCCACAGTTCGGCAAGCCCACCATAAATGGCCCCCATTAAGCCACCAAACGCGTAATGTACCGCGGGACCGGCCTTTACGCGTTGTTCCCAAGAAAGATGTTGACCACCCGTGACAGTGCTCACAACCGCGTCAGCGGTCTTCATTGTGGCATCCTCTTTCGGATTCTCGCTTTGAATCGCATCGCGCTCGTTATCTTCTGGAGATTGCACGGCCTGCTGTAATTTGTGGCCCGGACCCGTCATGAATTCATTCATCACCCAAGAGGCAACGAGCCCAGCTGCCAAACCTGCGACAATACCCCGACCAACATGCTTTTCCATAGAAAGTTCCCTCCGTCGCGTTAGGCTTCATTGGATGCCTTTGTTCAGAACGCAGTTAGCCGTGCCCCTAATGGATCTGCAGAACAGCAGTTAGGCCATAGGGACTTCCTCGGACACTTGCGTTTTTCCTAAATCCGATGCCTTAGTTCTTAGGCCAGATGTCTTCAGGAAAAAGCACCGCCATTCTGGGATCTAGCGGCTAGATATCGAGGATTTCTGGAATGGGCTCTCTAGCATAGTTATCGTTGCCGCGGAGGTCCCTTACAGCTTTCCATAGATGGGCCAGGAAATCGAGATCTGTATCTTGATCTTCGGCATGAACCGGCTGTCCAAACCTGACTTGAACGGGTGAGCATCGAAACTGCTGTGCCCCACGTGGGAAGACTTCATAGCTTCCCAGGATTGCGGCCGGAACGACCGGCACCTTACATTCCCGCGCCAGAATAGCAATGCCACGATGAAACCGTTGCAGCGCGCCATTCGGTGAACGTTCTCCTTCCGGGAACACGCAGCCAACTAGCTTCCGGCGCAGTGCTTCAGCGCTTAGCCGCATCCCTGAGCGCACATGCTGATCAGGATCGACCGGAACCAGTTTTAACCACGGCGACACCCTGGCTTTCCAGCCAGTTCCGAAATATTCGGTATGGCCCATGAAAGAAAGCCGGCGCATGATGCCAAAAGGCAGACTCCACAGCAAGAACAGCGGGTCGAGGTGCGAACAATGATTGACGGCGAACAAGAATGATCTGTCTTTAGGAAGATGATGGCGACCCTCTACTCGCAGGTCAAAGCAAAGCTTGCCTGCGAGACGGAGTAGCAACAGCAAAGCCCACGCAGTAGATACGACCCACATCCTGTCCTGGAAAGTAGTATTGGCAAGTGTCTCCTCGTTTAAGGTCAATGGAGCTTCTAATATCTGCGACCATGAACTTGATGACAGGAGAGGCGGAGCTTTGGCCCTTTTTGTCACAGTACCCACCAGGTCACCGACAGTAAATATTTGAGCTGCTTCGTCATCAGGGATACGAACACCGAAGTTCCGCTCAATTTCTGAAAGGAGCTGCACTCGCTCCAGGGAATCAAAACCTAAATCCAACTCAATATTCATGTTATCTTCGAACTCGCTCTGAATTGGCTTGTGCACGCGAAGCAGATTCGATAGCTGCTGCTTGATGGGGCTGGTAGGTGAAATGCTCCCGGTCGCGTGAGAAAATTCTTTGCGAACTTGGCTGGAATCTAGGGCGTCGCCAGTTGTGCGCGGCAATGGTCGTGATCTTAATGAAAACGTGTCTGGCCGCTCTTCCACCGGGAGTTGCTTCGACAAGGTCTGGAACTCAAAGCGAATCAACTCGCGCGCATTGGCTCGCTTCCATTTCTTGAGCTCTTCAAAACTCGGGACCAGAAACGCATGGATATGTGGAGGCTGGCCGATGGCGCCGTCCAGGGGGACGATTGAGACCTCCGAGATAGTTGGGCTCCGCTCCCGATACCAACTCTCAATCCGGGACCAAAGGCCCGGATCTGACAGCTTCGATGCCCCTGCCAACTTAGCTATTCGAAAATCGTCCGATTGTGCCATAATCCCCCATCAGTATGCGCTATCTCCGCTGTTCATCCGTCACAACGGCGGGTTGGCTCAAACAGTCGTGAGGATCGATTAAGGTTCTGGTCACTTCGCAGACTTGACGTCCACGTTGTGATACGCCTCGATCCACCATTGACCTCGCGCCCGCGCCATACATGACCATTCCGAAAAGATTCGTGAACGACGCGTCCGGCGCGAGCTGCCGGGCGTAGGGATGCCCATCGCCGGCGTTCCAGGCGACAACTTGATCTGCAACAACGCGGATTTGCCCTTCTGACGCGGCATCTTGAGCCAACGACACTCCAGCCGGTGCGGCCAGCAGAATCAACAGGGCGAGGCATATCGTTTGCATGGTGTGAGATTCCTTCCTACGACCGCCGGACTCCCGGATCGTTGGCGTGTCAGGAGTGTCTCATGAACTTTCACATGTGAGCACGCTGCAACCACACACGGCATCCGTTTGTCTCCTGGCGGCCGGGCCCAGGCGTTATTCCACCTGCTGCATCGTCGCCAAACCGGAATGTATGGTCCGCCGCCGTTTTGCAAGCGAAGAGTGTGATGACAGAATTGGTCTGCGCGAATGTATCCGGCCTTTATTGGAGTAGCGAACTCCTGGCCTGAATGGAATGCGCTGCGCCCTCGTCCTTTTTAGTTACGCTGCCTTTGCAGGCATTTTCCGGTTACAGGTTTCGAGAGCGCCGGGATCGACCGTTTTGCCATCTCATTGTTCGCCAGCAAACCTGACGGGTTTGAAAAAAGTCAGATTGATCATCCGTAGCCGCTGGTCTGCAGATGTGGGAATCGCGCAGGCGATTTCCAAGACTGGCGCTCGTTGCCGGGCTGCATCTGCAGGCCAATTACTTCATACGCAAACCTTCCGCCAAAAGCGACGGGCGATATCTTTCCCCTTTAGCGAGCACCGCCCAGGCCATGCGAGCCAGTTTGTTGGCCAGAGCAAACTACGGCCACATTGCGATGGACACGCGACGCCAGCTGTTCCAGCCACTGGCTTAACCCGGACGATTGCTTCACCCGTTGCTGCATGACGGCATGCGCTCCATGGACGAAGAGTCGTCGCAGAGCGATTGAACACTATCGGGAACGGATAGCCGATCCAAACCTGCAGGTCGACGAGAACTCAGTGCTCGTCTTACAAAATTGCGGGCCGAAGGGCTACCCGGGCATGGCAGAGGTTGGCAATATGGGGCTTCCGCCCAAGCTCATGGCGCGAAGCGCGACTGGCATTCAGGATCAGCAGATCGAGGTGAGACCATGCCTCAGCAATTTGTGGGAAGGTTGACGCAATATCTTCTGGACTGGTTATGTCCGCCTGCAGAAGCAGCGATCGCCGCCCCAATGCCTCAATCGCACTAGCTACGTCCTGAGCTCTTGGTCCTTTGCTGCGGTAATTGATTGCGACATCCGCTCCCGCTTCAGCCAATTGCCGTGCGATGCTGGCTCCGATTCCTCGAGATGCTCCCGTTACAAGCGCAGTCTTTCCGATCAGCGGTGGGGATGTCTGTCCGGCGCCTGACAAAGGGTCATGTTCGTTCATCAGGCCATTCTACGAAACTTCTCGCACCGCAAAACCAACTTCGGAGAGTTGCCGGCATTCACCTGGATAATTTAGGTTTCCTAGTAGGCGACGCCACACCTCAAGCTGTCTCTTGCTACTAAACTACTGGCGTTGGAGTAGACAAGCCCACAATCCCATCTAGACTTCGGCCCATGCCTCTCATCCTCATTCTCATTCTGTTACTACTTTTGGTCGGTGGCGGCGGCTACTACATGGGCCCCGGGCTCGGGTATTACGGCGGCGGCGGCCTCAGTCTTGTCCTCGCGTTAGTGATCATTTACTTGGTTTTTGGAAGAGGACGAGACCGACTTTAAACCGAGAACCCTCTGCGCTGGCATGCCAGACGAATGAGTCATGGGTTGTCGTTCAAGCTGTTTTTAGGTTGGCGATCGGTGATTTCGATGCCGGTAGAGACAATCGGAACGTCGTTCCACTTTTTCCAGCTCGCGTCGAAGCTACGACAGGAAAGGGCGCCGCCGTGCTTTCGAGCAATGCCGTGAGATAGCCATAGTCTGAGTCCGGTGCCTGCGCTTTTGGAAGTATTGTGGGCCTGGAAGATTTGTCGATTTTTCGATAAATCTTGTCTTCAATCCCGCAGCAGCCATTATCGGCTACCGCGAGGTGGACGCGCCCGGCTCTTTGAGTGACCCGCAAGCAAACCACACCTCCTTTGGTTCGTCCCCATTTCCGAACCCGGTTCACCGCGTTTCGGTACTGTCCAGAAACGCCACACCTCCTTGCCTGATGCGATTTAGGATGCCCCGTTGTCTAAATCCGGTGGGCCGCATTCTGCGGCAGACATCTTGCGGAAGGCGCAGTCGGCATCTCAATTAGTGAACTGTAGACGTTTCCAGCACATTCATCTGTCAGGTTCGAGAGGTGTCCACCATGGCCGAGCCCCTTACCACTTATGTAAACGACCACCTCGGTGGTGCCCGTATAGCCCTTCAGCTGCTTGAAGCAATGCACGATCAGCATGACGATCAACAGTTCCGGGATTTCGCCGGAGCGTTGCTCCCGGAGATTCAGGCTGACGATCGCACCCTCCGAACCATCGCCGAGAAGATTGGCTCGGGTCCAAGCGCGATCAAAGAAGTCAGCGGCTGGCTTCTTGAAAAAGCAGGGCGTCTAAAACTAGGCCATACAGGTTCAACAGACTTCGCGATGTTCGAGTCGC
>NZ_JQKI01000237.1 GCF_000745965.1 Edaphobacter aggregans DSM 19364
GATATGGAACATGGGAACTCTGCAGGTGATGCTAAGCGAAAACCTATAAGTGGGACCCACGAAACGGGAAAGTAGCGATGCATCTGCAGAGGACGGATCATCCAGTAGTAGCGTTGAAGCGCCTGTAATCGGCGTGGAGCGAAGGGGATGACGCAGCTCAACGGAGGGCTTGGCCAACTGGTTAACCAGGATGAGCCTCTTCTTCCAGAGAAGGCATGCCTCGCAAGAGGCTAGCGCATGGCTGCGAGGAGCCGTATGAATCGAGAGGTTCACGTACGGATCTGTGAGGGCCTCGGGGTGAAATTCCCCGGGGCTACTCGACCCGTTGCTCCCCAATACCCATGTTCTGCGTATTCTTCGTTTTCTTTCGTGTCTTCTTTGGTGTGGTCTTCGGGCTTTTCCGCGCGATCAGTGCGGCTTTTGCGAGCCCCCCGCCGCCGCCGTATGTCCGACGTTTCTAACGCCGCTGCTCAGACATAGGACAGGTTCCGCTTGCTACGCATAGCGGCAGCGGCCCCGCGTCTTCGACCAGACGAGCATAGTCATTGATGATCTGCACTTCGTTCCGTATGTAGAGACAGAGCGCCCCTGCGCCCAACAATAAAGCGAGGAAGAACCTTCTACGCATGTGTGGCCTCCGGTTTGTACTTGAAAAAGATGGGGAGGCTTGCGATCCCCACGCCGATTACAACCATGATTAGAGACGACGAGCCGGAAGAGGCTTTGTCCCCAAGCGAGACAAAGCCCGCGATCAGCAACAGAAAACCAATAGGACGTGAGAGGAGCTTGACAAGCGTTAGGCGCTTCTCGCGCGGATCGTTTCGCAGCGGGGGATGCTTTCGTCGCCACAGTACCGGGTAGATAAAGCCCAACGCAATAGCCCCGGCGATCAGCAGGAGCACGCACCACCACGGCACCGGCACTTTGAGTTTGAGACAGGCCCAGCCGAGCAGCGCGATCAGGAGCAAGCCGCGCCCGAGGTTCAGACGAAGTTTGTGTGAACCGGCTTCATAGACCGATTGCGCTGTATCGTTGCCCATTACGCTGTACCCCGCTCATCGACAGTCAGACCGTAAAGAAGCCCATAGCGTTCCGTGGGTTCGACTTTCACTTTGAAGCCAGGGCGATACAGCCCGCCCTCCGCAATCAGACGCGCGGTCGCTTCTACAGTGAAACTCTCGCCACCGTGCCGTTCGGCCAGCTCTCTCATACGATCCAGCCCCGCCGCCGCGTCTACGACCGGCGACAAGGTTGCTTGCTCGTCATCCGCGAAGATGATGCACTCCGCGATGTACGCGCAGCTCGTTTGCCGCGCTTCACGGAATGCGGCTAGACGCCGCTCTTTGAGTGATTGCGTAGCCATATCACCGTACCCCCGTCGCGTAGTATTGCCGATCGACACCGAGACGGTAGCGATTCAGCTTCAGAAGCATCCAGTCATAACCTCGCTTCATCAGGAACAGCCCAAAGCTGCCCACAAAGGAGATGACGAACAGCTTTACTAGGGTGTCATGCTGCCGTGGCGTCGCAACAACGAACATCAGCAGGTCCATGACAAGCGAGGCCATCAGAAACCCACTCCCGAGGCTTAGAACGAGCTGGACAAGAGTGGCCACGAGAACAAGAAATAAAACATCGAAGCGATGACGCGCATAGCTGTACCTCATGCCGCCCTTATGGGCTGACAGGAAACTCTACAGGTTTCGGATTTGTACTGTCCTTTCTGACTGTCTAAGCCATTGTCTCGAAGCAATTGCTTCTCATCTGCGGATAGGTCGGGGGATGTGTAAACGGCGCGGACCTCATACTTGCCCGCATCATTTACCAACCCGGTAGTAGATAGTTCGTCGCGCAGCTCCGCGTACTGACCTGGAGCCAGCCGAATCCAAGTGCGTTGTTGCTTCGCTATGCGGTCTGCGACCGCTTGCGGATCGACGCCCGCAGCAATATCGCCGCAAGAGCTATGCACCGCTGGAGCCGTCATTCGTGCGGCCCAGCCGCTCGCGTGGAACTGCCATTCGAGTGACATACCCCCCGGAACGGTGTTGCAGGAGAGTCCCTTCGGCATCCAGACATTGATAACGCGCCTACCAGTGTTGAAGAGCTGCACAGTCACATCCGCATGTGTCCCGTCCGGTAGAGGCGTGAGCTGCACGGAGACCTTTAGCGGCTCTTTGCGCTGTTGTGCCGTCGCCCAGGGCGCGGCGAAGATCCACAGCGCCATCAAACCAATCCGAGATGTACTCCCTAGCCTCATGCAGTCTCCACTAGCGCGTCCTCTTCCCAGAGTTTCGCTTGTTTCGCTTCTACATCGAGCCGGTCTACATCGGCCAGCTTCTTTTCCCATTTCTCGACCAGCTTCGCCGCTTGCTTCGCTCGCCGCCGCGCCCTCATCAGCATTCGTTCGACGTGCTCCCTCTTAGTGGAGGCCATTAGTGACTCCCTTTGCCCTGCGACTCACAAACGACCGTATTAGCTAACGCTTGTTACTAAATGTTTCTGCAAGCGATTGCTCCATTTGTCGTATGCAGAACTCGTCTCAACACCACGGTATCACAACCACCCCGTTTGTGATACCGTTTTTACATGAAAGTCGGATATGCACGAGTCTCTACAACCGACCAGTCTCTTGATGCTCAAATCGACGCGTTGAAGCGTGCCGGCTGTCGCGATCATATATTCCAAGAATCAGTCAGCAGTACGAGCAAAAAACGCCCCGAGCTTGACCGATGCTTGCAGACCCTAAAAAAAGGCGACACCCTTGTTGTTTTCAAACTTGACCGTTTAGGTCGATCCGTCCACTTTCTCCTAGAGCTGGTACAAACTTTGGGCAAGCGAGGTATAAACCTCGTCTCTCTTCATGACCCCATCGACACGACGACTCCTATGGGAGTTGCGATCTTTCAATTTAGTGCGGTGATGGCTCAGTTGGAAAAAGGAATGATTAGAGAGCGCACTATGGCCGGTCTCAAGGCCGCGCGGGACCGTGGAAGATTCGGGGGCGCTCCACAAAAAACAAGTCCTCAACAGCGAGCAGCAATCGGAACTATGTGGGATAGCGGGAAGCATAGCGGGCGCGAGATAGCCGAGATATACAACATCAGCAAGGCAACTGTCTTTCGTATCCTCGCTAAACGCAAAGCAGCTACCGCCATCAAAAAGCCCGCCAGACGGAAACCAACACAGCCGCGATGAACCACGACCCGCAGCAATCGACCCAGATCATAAAATGATCGTCAGACGCGACGACAGAGACAAAGCCCGCAGCAACCCAGTAGAGACCGAGGCAGCTATGAAACTCATGATCGTTGAAAGCCCGAATAAGAAGAAGAAAATCAAAAGCATCCTTGGAGCCGGGTGGGAAGTCGAGGCAAGGGTCGGCCACGTCCGGGACCTTCCTCCCCGCAGCCTCGGAGTGGGCGCTGACTACGCGCTCACCTACGAGTTCAATGAACGGGGCAAGGACGTAATCAGCAAGCTCAAGCCCATAGCCCAGAGAGCAGAAGAGGTCTACCTGGCTACTGACCCCGACCGCGAAGGGGAAGCTATCGCATGGCATCTGAAAGAAACCCTCAAGCTTCGCTCGTATACTCGCGTCACTTTCGATTCGATTACCGAGGCTGTGATTCGGAAGGCGCTTGCTACGCCGCGTCAGCTCAATATGAATCTAGTTCACGCTCAGGAAGCGCGGCGCGGCGCGGATCGTCTTGTCGGCTACAAGGTATCACCGGCCTTGTCTCGTCAGACTGGCCTATCGAGCCTAACTAAGCGCCGGTCGAGTGCAGACCGTCGCTGTCCGGCTTATGGTCGGGTGCCGCGAGCCGGGTCAGCATCCCTGCTTCCAAGTGGCATTACCTGGCTCATCGAAAACCGGGGACACCCGTAAATTAAACACAATCAGATAAGACTCGAAGGAACTCAGTCATGAGAAAAGTCAATGTGCTTGAATTTGTCTCCCTTGATGGTGTCATACAAGCCCCAGGCGGGCCAGAGGAAGATACCAGCGGCGGCTTCGCGTATGGCGGGTGGATAAGTCCACATTCCGACCCTGTTCTTTCAACGGCCATAAGAAAGCAGATGAACATGCCGTTTGACTTGTTGATAGGGCGCAGAACCTTTGACATTTGGGCACCATTCTGGCCGCAACATAATGACATGTGGCCAGCCGTCAACACTGCGACCAAGTACGTCGCCTCGAATACCATGACTTCTCACGAATGGCAGCCGTCCGTGTTTCTAAACGGAGATATTGCGGAAAAAATCACCAAAATTAAGCAACAGGAAGGGCCGGATTTGCACGTTTTTGGGAGCGCAAATCTCGTTCAGACGCTCATCAAGCATGATTTGGTCGATGCGTTCTGGCTGAAGATATATCCGATAACGTTGGGCGGTGGAAAACGATTGTTTGCCGATGGCACGATCCCGGCGGCATTCAAGGTGACGGAAAGCACAGTCACCTCGAAAGGCGTCATTATAGTGAATTACGAGCGTGCAGGCGCAGTCCCAACCGGAAGTCTGGAAGTCTTATAAGGGGTCCCCTCAGAAAACGGACGCCTGCTCCACACATTCCCCGCAGCAAGCGTCACAACGTTAGAAATTGCATTGAGTTAGTCCGGAGTTAGTATTCGTCCATCTCTAACAATCTCGGCTGTGTCAATGTATTTTTGAACGTAAGACGGCACTCACTCCGAGGAGCTGTTTCGTTACGCTTTGGTTGAACAAACTCATCATCGCCGACAAAGGTTCGCATGTAATCTTTCGGGCGGAATTCGGTCCGACCCAACCATCTCTCCGATCGCACGTTCGACCATGATTACTACTTCGAACTCCCTGGATAGGGAGCGGGATACCCAATCAAGTGGGCGGTGATTTACTTCACACCATGGACGAATCCAGGCTCTCCCGCGTGCGAACCGAACTGCAAAGTTCTGTTGATAATCGCATTCCTTACGCCACATCCAGTAGAGGCTGACGGCCAGTTTGCGTGCCATCGCAACCTTAGCGATGCGACGGTCGCGACGCATGGCCAGATGAACGAAGCGACGTCGCCAGTCGGGGTCCCAGCGGACAGCAGCCTGGGCTGCCTCCACCAGTAGAAAGCGCAACAGAGAACTTCCTTGTTTGGTGATGTGCCCCAGTCGTTGACGATCGGCGCTGGAGTCCTCACAGGGAATGAGGCCCAGATAGCTACCTATCTGATGGCCGCAACCGAAGCGATCTGGAGATCCAAGCACCAGCACAAAGGCCAGTGCGGTGATGGGCCCCACGCCGGGATGCGTCATCAGCCGCAGTACCTCGGGCCGTTTGCGTGCCTCC
>NZ_JQKI01000238.1 GCF_000745965.1 Edaphobacter aggregans DSM 19364
AACTCCTCTAGCCCGGGATGAAAATCGCAACCTATCATAAGCATGACGTTGGCTCCTTCCTCCACGCGGGAGCCCTGGCCTTTACCTGCCAAAAAGCTTAACCGCTGCCCATGGCCGGAGCCGACGTCGTTATGCAATCAAGATTTTTGGGCCTCCCTTGGCATTGGGTCGTTTCGTCCTTTGGGCTTCACTCCTGCCTTCGGCAGAGCGGTGCGCCGCTTTCGCGGCGGGCTTGATGGCCGGGCTGAAGCCCGGCCCTACCTCAGAAACAACAGC
The DNA here is from genome assembly GCF_000745965.1 of Edaphobacter aggregans DSM 19364. Lineage (GTDB taxonomy): Bacteria > Acidobacteriota > Terriglobia > Terriglobales > Acidobacteriaceae > Edaphobacter > Edaphobacter aggregans. Next base: position 277 of record NZ_JQKI01000238.1, read on the forward strand.
AACGGCAGCGACAACGGCAGCGACAACAGCAGCGGCAAACGGCAAAGGTCACAGCGAGGGCTACGGCAAGGTTTTCGATGGGCTGGCGGGATGAAAGCTTCCGTGCTTCCGGTCGAGCCCGGGCGGCGGTTTCCCTGTTTTGGGTCGGGATTCTCACAGGCGGTTTTGGGGGGTGGGTGCTGCGATACTAGAGGTTCGATGGCTGAGATTTGTCCGATATGCGAGGGTGCGGGGCTGCGGGTGGTGGAGCGTGATGGCCGGCGGTTTGCCCAGGAGTGCGTGTGCCGGGTGACGGAGCGCGCTGAGCGGCGGTTGCGGCGGGCGGGGATTCCGCGGCGGTATGAGCATTGCACTCTGGAGAGCTACGAGACGACCTTTCCTTCGTCGCATCGTTCGCTTGGCGCAGCGTTGCTGCGGGCCAAGAAATTTGTGGAGAGCTATCCGCTGGAGACGGACGGCACGGGGCTTCTGTTGACGGGGTCGATTGGGGTGGGGAAGACGCACCTGGCGGTGGGGATTCTGCAGGCGCTGGTGATGGAACGCGGGGCGACGGGGCTGTTCTATGACTATCGCGACCTGCTGAAGCAGGTGCAGAACAGCTACAACGCGCAGGTGAGGGAGACGGAGATGGAGGTGCTGCGGCCCGTCTTCGATGCCGAGGTGCTGGTGCTGGATGAGCTGGGCGCGGCGAAGCCGACCGACTGGGTGTGGGATACGGTGGCGCACATCCTGAATACTCGGTATAACGACCGGCGCACGACGATCATCACGACCAACTATGCGAATGCGGGGCCGCTGGGAGTGGGGGCCGGAGACGCGGTGCGGCTGCGCGAGGAGACGCTGGGGGACCGGATTGGCGAGCGCATGCGGTCGCGGCTGCAGGAGATGTGTGTGGTGGTGGAGATGCAGGGGGAGGATTTTCGGCAGAAGGTGAAGCGGGCTAGTTTTGCGTGAGGAGATGGGCTGCGGCGGGCCTTGGTAGAGAAGCGAGTTTCTCCGCTTCCTAGGACGATGAAACTGTCCTGCTCCGGTCGAAATGACAGGTCTTTGGGTTGCGCGAGCGGTCGAAATGACGCTTCGTAGAGTGCGGCGAAGGCAGGACGAGTGGGGCGAGGCAGGGCCACTAAGATCGCGGTGGGATTACCAGATGCTGGCGAGGAGGGCGACTCCGGCTGTGATGGCGGCGATCCGGTAGGCGTAGTCGGAGATGGTCGTGGTCCGGGGGACGGTCGCATCGCTCATCGCAGCGGCGGGCCGTGCCGGGGCGATGTTGCCGGTAGTTTTGTCGGTCCGGAAGCCGATTCGGGGAGTCATGGCTTTGTGCTCCTGGTTATAGAGCATATAGATGATGGTGAATGACGTGATGATGCACCAGAATGTTCCGTGATTGGATGAATTTCAGGCTAAGTTTGGGCCAGTGGAACTTTGCTGGATTCCTCATGAGCGGTTCGGTCGTGGTGCCGGGGAGAGGTATAAAATTTCGGCCTATGAGCGATCTGAAGCCAGACGAGGGAGTGGGCCGGCCGTCGGAGCCGGTGGAGGTTCAACGGGAGACGTCCGCATCGACATCACGGACGGGTGGGCCGGAGATATTTGTCCCTGCGGGGACTCCTCGGGGCGGTGGAATGCCGCTCTCGGCCTGGGTGGTGGCGGGCGTGGTGGTGCTGGCGATTCTTGCGGGCCTCGTGCTGGCGGGAAGGAAGAAGGCTCCTGTCATTACGGGAATTCAGCCTCCGGCGCCATATGCGGTGAATCTTCCGCTGTCGGGACTGCAGATGAGCGAGTCGACGAGCCTCTCGGGAGGGAAGTCGACGTTTATCGACGGAAAGATACGGAACGCTGGACCGACGACGGTCACGGGAGTGACGGTGCAGGTGCTGTTTCACAACGAGGAGCAGATGCCTCCCCAGGTGGAGACGGTGCCGATGATGCTGATCCGGACGCGCGAGCCGTATGTGGATACGCAGATGGTGAGCGCGGACCCGATCAAGCCGGGGGATGAGCGGGAGTTCCGGCTGATCTTCGAGTCGATTCCGGCGAACTGGAACATGCAGATGCCAGAGATCCACACCATTCGGGTGGACACGAAGTAGGCGGGCTCGGGGCGGGCCACGGTGGCTGAGGCGATGCGGAAAAAATGGCCGGGTGAGAGGGCAGTAATACTTACACGCGGGGCGGAAGATTTTGCGTGAGGGGTCCCAGTCCTCATGTTGAGAAAAAAACGGTCATTTCTGGCAAGACTATTGTTTTCAGTGCGGACGAGCGGTGATGTGAGTTTGGCACGGAAGATGCTCTAGTTACGGGTGTGCAGACGTCTGAAACGGCAGGCGTGGTGCATCAGGAGCGAATGACATGATGAAAACCGGAACGAAATTTGGTCTCTCTGTTGTCGTACTCAGCACAGCGATGAGTATGAGCGCGCTGGCGCAGTCCGCTACGCAGTCCAATCCGTCGGATCAAAACGCGGCTCCGGCATCGAGCCAGATGAGTGTCGATGACAAGTCGACGTATGCCACGGGAAAGCCGCTGGAGACACAGTCGAAGGAAGGCTTCTGGGGTAAGATGAACCCCTTGGCCCGCAAGAAGTGGGTACACAGGCAGGTGGATCCGATCAAGGATCGCACCAATGAGCTTGATCAGCTTCAGGCGAAGAATGCCAATGACATCCGCGACGTAGATTCTCGCGCGACGGCCGGAATCAACAAGGCCCAGAGCGCGGCGGATGTGGCCGATCAGAAAGCGGTGGACGCAGCCAACCGCGCCAACTCGGCGCAGCAGACAGCGACCAACGCCAGCAGCCGCGCTACTTCGCTGAACACGACGGTGAGCAACCTGGATCAGTACCAGGAGATCGCCTCGAGCTCGGTTCCGTTCGCTTCGGGACGCACGACGCTGGGCCCGAAGGCGAAGGCGGAGCTGGATGATGTGGCGACGAAGCTGGCCAACGAGAAGGGCTACATCGTCGAGGTTCAGGGCTACAGCCGCTCGGGTGTGCAGACCTCGCAGGCGATGGCCGACGCGGTGGTACGCTATCTTGTGACCGAGCATCAGGTACCGGTGTATCGCATCTATCGCACCGGCATGGGCAAGAACACGGCCAAAGCTGCGGATGGCGAGACGGCTGTCACCAACGGGGTTCGCGTGACGCTGCTGCATAACAGCCTTGCAACGATGAACTCAGATTCGGCGTCGAATGCTGTACCGGCGGCCCCAAAGACCTCCCCTGCGGGAGTGAGTGCACCACCAGAGAGCAATCAGTAGTTAGTAGCCCTCCCCCCAAAGGGCGGCATAGATCGAGCTAAAGCTGGTTCGATGCCGCCCGAAAGTTTAGTAAGTTTGTCGGGCAGTGGCAAAGATCACTCCCGCAATAGACTCTCCTAACCAGAGAGAACCAAGGCAGATTGGCCCCTCTAGTGAGGGGCCGTTTTTTTGGTGCGGAGAACCAAGGAAGGTACTAGGTATGATGCTGGGCGACTATGCTGTGGATGGCCAGGAGCTGCTCAAGCATGGACCTGAGGTGATTAAGGTGGAGGGCGTTGGCTCCGTCGGACTTGGCGTGCGGCGGGTCGTTGTGGACCTCGAGGAAGACACCGTCGACGCCTGCGGCCACGGCGGCGCGGGCGAGGACGGGGATGAACTCGGGCTGGCCGCCTGAGACGCCGTTGGCGGCGGAAGGTGTTTGGACAGAGTGAGTTCCGTCGAAGACGATGGGGGCGAAGGCTCGCATGATGGGGAGCGAGCGCATGTCGACGACGAGGTTGTTGTAGCCGAAGGAGGCTCCGCGCTCGGTGAGGGAGACGCGGGGGCAGCCGGACTCGCGGACCTTTTCGACGGCGTGGCGCATGTCGGCGGGGGCGACGAACTGGCCCTTCTTGACGTTGATGGCGCGGTTGTTGGCCTGGGCGGCCTGGGCGGCGGCGACGAGCAGGTCGGTCTGGCGGCAGAGGAAGGCGGGGATCTGGAGGACGTCGACGGATTCGGCGGCGACGCGGCAGCCCTCGGCGGTGTGGACGTCGGTGAGGACGGGAAGGCCGGTGGATTTGGCGATGGTACGGAGGATGCGCGTGCCTTCGACGAGGCCGGGGCCGCGGAAGCTGTGGATGGAGGTGCGGTTGGCTTTGTCGTAGCTGGCCTTGAAGATGTAAGGGATGCCGAGGTCGGAGGTGATGCGCTGGATGGAGTCGGCCATCATGCGGGCGTGGGGTTCGGACTCGATGACGCAGGGGCCGGCGATGAGGAAGAGCTTGCCGCGGCCGACGGAGAGGTTGCCGATGTCGAAGGGATGGTTGGTAGCGTTACTCACAAGGGATATTTGACCACGCGAAGAAAGGAATGGACAGCGGGGCTATCCGGAGTCCCGGGGAGTTCCAACTCAACCATGTACTAAACTGGCCTCCACATGGCCAGCCTACTCCGTCGTTGTCTCGCAATTCTCTTCTTCGTTGCGCTTTCATTCTGATCTTTCGGGCGAGTGGAAGACGATCTCTCCTACAGAGGCGAGTTACTGATCTGCCCGGCTAGATGTTCTTCGGTCCTGGCTTAAAACGCAGCCGACTACTACTACTGTGTTATAAAGTAGATTCCTCGATTTTATTATTCAAGCACCGTAAACTGTTGGGCAGTACGTTGAAGGAATGAGCGTTCGCCAACTGGATCTCTCGCGTCAAGGGGAACGGCTCCAGATTTATCTGGACGGCCTGACAGAATCTGCGGGACATGCCGATCGCATGATTCCCATCGAGAACTACATCAAGGGGCTCATGCTGCCGATTGAGCGCAAGAGCGTGGAGCCGATGGCAGCACGTCTGGCTCCCGGCAACGTACGTCAAATGCATCAGTCTTTGCATCACATCATTGCCGATGCGGCCTGGAGCGATGCTGCGCTTCTGAGGCAAG
>NZ_JQKI01000239.1 GCF_000745965.1 Edaphobacter aggregans DSM 19364
GCGCGCGTTGTATAACCAACCGGACGAGTGGGCGCGCAAAGCGATTTTGAATGTGGCGGGCTCGGGGAAGTTCTCCAGCGACCGCACCATCGCTGAATACGCAGGCGAAATCTGGAACCTACAGCCATGTCCACTGTCAGGGAGAGGGTAATGGAAAAACCGCTTTCAGCCCCCACGACTGGCCGTAGCTCTCCAATTGGTGCCACGCTAGTCAGTGGCGGCGCTAACTTCTCAGTCTTCTCGCGGAGTGCGGCTGGTATCGACCTGCTGTTTTTCGATCGGGTGGATGACTCTCGTCCTTCGCGCGTTATCCCCATTGATCCTTTAACGAACCTTACCTACCATTACTGGCACGTGTTCGTGCCCGCCGTCGAAGCGGGTCAGATCTATGGATTTCGGGCGTACGGACCGTTCGACCCGGCACTGGGTTTCAGGTTCGATCCATCCAAGCTACTGCTGGACCCATACGGGCGCGCTGTTGTCGTCCCGAAAAACTATAGCCGTGAGGCAGCACGTCAAGAGGGGGACAACACCGCAACGGCCATGAAGAGCGTAGTCACGGACCCGCACGCGTATGACTGGGAAGGCGACGTGCCGTTGAACCGGCCCTGGTCACGCACCATAATCTACGAGATGCATGTGCGCGGCTTTACCGCACATCCCAACTCCGGCCTGCCCGAATCGAAACGTGGCACATACGCAGGAATGATCGAGAAGATCCCCTACCTTCAGCAGTTGGGCATCACCGCGGTCGAGCTACTTCCGGTGTTTCAGTTCGACCCCCAGGCTGCCCCCGCAGGCCTGACGAATTACTGGGGCTACTCACCCGTTTCGTTTTTTGCACCGCACCAGGCGTATAGCTCGCGTCAAGACCCGCTGGGCCCCATAGATGAATTTCGGGATATGGTGAAGGCTCTCCACCGGGCGGGCATCGAAGTCATACTCGACATAGTTTTTAATCACACCGCGGAAGACGGAGATGACGGGCCAACACTCTGCTTCCGCGGCCTGGACAATCCAACTTACTACCTCCTGTGTGAAGACCGCTCGCGGTACGCGAACTTCAGTGGGACAGGAAACACACTGAATGCGAACAATCCTGTTCTACGACACGGGTTTGTAGACGCCCTCCGTTACTGGGTGAATGAGATGCATGTGGATGGGTTTCGATTCGATCTTGCGTCCATCCTTGCGCGCGACTCATCGGGAGCCGTCATGCCGAATCCTCCAGTGCTTTGGGACATCGAGTCCGACGCGGCACTGGCCGGTACGAAGATGATTGCGGAGGCATGGGACGCGGCAGGACTTTATCAGGTCGGCAACTTCGTGGGCGACAGCTGGAAGGAGTGGAACGACCGGTTTCGCGATGACGTCCGCGATTTCTTCCGGGGCGCGAATGATTCCGTGGGGCGCGTAGCCGATCGTCTGCTTGGCAGCCCTAGTATTTATGGTCAGAGGGAACGAGAGGTCGAGGAGAGTATTAATTTCGTTGCGTGCCACGATGGATTTACGCTGAACGACGTCGTCTCCTATAACCGGAAGCACAATGAAGAAAACGGCGAAGGCAACCGCGACGGACGGAACGACAGCCGGAGCTGGAACTGCGGTGTTGAAGGTCCGACGGACGATCCCGTAGTCGAGACTCTCCGCAACCGGCAGGTGAAGAACTTTTTCACAGCAGTCATGCTGTCTGCAGGTGTGCCCATGTTTGTTATGGGCGACGAGGTGCGGCGTAGTCAACGAGGCAATAATAATGCCTACTGCCAGGATAATGATACGAGCTGGTTCGACTGGAATCTGCTGTCCAAACACGCCGACGTTCTTCGGTTTGTGAAGCTGCTGATTGAGCGGCGTGTGATTCGCGACGTGGAACATGAACGCCACCGCGTGAGTTTGAGCCAGGCTCTCCGCGAACAAAAACTTGCTTGGCACGGCGTGAAACTCAATCAGCCGGATTGGTCTTCTTTCTCGCACAGCGTCGCAATCGGCGGGGAACTGAAATACGAAAGAGTATTTGGGCAAATCATTTTCAATGCTTATTGGGAACCTCTCGAGTTCGAACTTCCTCCACTGAGGGATGGTACAGAGAACTGGTGGCGGTGGATCGATACTGCACTGGAGCCGCCGTATGAGATTTGCGGATGGAATGCGGAGAAGCCAGTTCTGGGGACAACGTATCGCGCTGGCGCGCGGTCCGTGGTAGTGCTCCTCGCAGGTGTAGGACGAATGGCTAGCATTCCAAGTGGACTGCCATCAGCGCCCGCAGAAGTTCCTGGCAACGCCAGGAATGTGTGTCCGCCAGCTCATTCGATAGGCCGGCTCTGGTGCAAATAGGTAAGTGGTCGCAGTGAGGCACTGAAGAGAGATGAGATTTATGCAGCAAGGACTGCGTTCCAGATCGCCGGCGCAGCTTGATCTTTGAGTTGGAGTCGACTGAGTGCGAACTGTCCCTTGCGGATACGGTGAAGCAGTTCGACTCCGGCAAGTGTGATGGCGGCCCTGAAATGTTTGCAGGGTGATTGTCTCGTCTCGATCGTTCGGGATAATCGCAGACGCAGGTTGACCTGCTCTAAAACAAGTGGGCAGCTCTGTAGTCCGACGATCCAGAAACAAACGAGAGAGTGAAGCGAAATGGCGAAGACAATGAAAGCAGCGGTAGTCAGAGAGTTTGGTAAGCCGCTTACGATTGAAGACGTTAAGATTCCCGAAGTAGGGCCTGGACAGGCGCTTCTCAAAGTGATTTCCACTGGCGTATGCCATACTGACCTGCACGCCGTGGCTGGCGACTGGCCTGTTAGACCGCGGCCCCCGTTTATTCCTGGGCACGAGGGAGTCGGATATGTGGCGGCCGTAGGCGCCGGAGTCATTGTTGTGAAAGAAGGCGACCGCATTGGCGTTCCCTGGCTCTACAGCGCCTGTGGACACTGCGAGTTCTGTCTGACGGGCTGGGAGACCCTATGCAAACAGCAGAAGAACGCCGGGTACTCCGTCGACGGCAGCTTTGCCGAGTATGTTCTGGTCGATCCAAACTATGTCGGCCATTTGCCGGCGGGTGTCGACTTTACAGCGATCGCGCCAGTCCTGTGTGCCGGCGTGACGGTATACAAAGGCTTGAAGCAGACCGAGGCCCGTCCGGGCCAATGGGTGGTCATTTCAGGCGTCGGCGGCCTCGGACATCTCGCGGTGCAGTATGCGAAGGCCATGGGGCTCCATGTGGCAGCTGTCGATATAGCACCCGAGAAACTAGAACTGGCAAAGAAACTCGGGGCGGATGTCGCTATAAATGCCCTTGAACCGGATGCCACGGAGCGCATTCTCAAGGAGACCGATGGAGGAGCCCACGGTGTTCTGGTCACCGCCGTCTCACCAAAGGCCTTTGCCCTGGGTGTTGATCTTCTGCGGCGTCACGGCACAATGGCTCTCTGCGGTTTGCCTCCGGGAGACTTTCCTCTCTCGATCTATGACGTGGTGATCAAGGGCAAGACCGTTCGAGGTTCGATCGTCGGAACCCGCTCCGATCTCGCCGAATGCCTGAGCTTCGCCGCCGAAGGCAAGGTTAAAGTAACCTACACGACCGCTCCTCTCGAGGACATCAACCATATCTTCGATCAGATGAAGGCCGGTAAAATCGACGGCCGCATCGTGATGGAGCTTGCCAAGGCTTAGCACTACCCCCACGCGAAGCGAACCTCCCGGCGGTTCGCCGGGGGGGAACCCATTTCACGCATGATAAAGACATTATCATGAGTGAAATATTTGCACCGCTCTTACTCGAGGGCCATCCAAAGCCCTGTCCAGAAGCTCGACATCATGGCATCGCCGGAGCTCGATGTGGTCGCGGCGACTGTTGCAGAGCAAGCACGCACAGCTATCCGCCATATCCCGAAATCCCTGCATGCCTCATACTTAGGTGATGAGCGCTAAGAACGAGTTTGCGGACGTGCGATTCAAGGCTGGCGAATATGAAGGCGGAATCCCGTATCTCAGTACGCTTGAGAACGGTCCCGCTACCAACACGGTTCTCCACGACAAGCTGAATCTGAGCTCGCAATTGAAACCGGGCACCTCTTTCGAGGAAGCACTAAAGATCGCTGACTATCTAAACGAGCACATCACCAGAGTTGCCGTGACTCTTTAGCCGCGTCGGTAGAAATGGGTGTTGTTAGGATTCCACTCACACAGGCATCGCAGCCAATGATTTTGCCTCAGTTTGACTCATCGCTTTACTGAGGTGGAATTTGTCCTGCTTCGCCAAGTTTGAGGCTTACGTCATCTAGCTAATGGGATTGGGGTTTTGCCTTTGCCAGGTATAGTCGCTGGGGTATCCTTCAGGCATAGGAGCGTGTATGGAACTTAGCGCAATAGTGCAAGAAATAGACCGGTTAGTCTCCCAGCTTGTTCAAGCGAGAGGATTGCTGACAAGCATATCGAACCTGCCTGGTATGGCTCTCATCAAACCGAGACGCGGACGGCCAGCCCGAGTTATTTCGAGCACTAAATCCAAGAAACCCACTAATTCACGTAGCCCGATGAGCGCAGAGGCGAGAGCGAAGATCGCAGCAGCTCAAAAAGCGCGCTGGAAAAAAAGCAGGGCAGAAGCAAAAGTCGAACAGAAGCCAGCATCACCCACCGCAGGCAGCGTCTCAGCCAAGAAGACGGTGGCCAGGAAGAGGGCACCTAAAGAGTCCTAGAACCGAAAGTAAATATCGACGACAAAGAAAAGGCCGCATCAAGCGACCAGTTGGGCTAACCATTTATTCTTCGCCTCTTCGCGCATACTCTCCTTCTCCAGCTCAGACTCGGCGGTGTTTCTCCAGCTGCTCAAGGAGTTCGCCGGTCGGCGATTCGAGAACCGCAATGGCGCTACGCAGAAAGATCCGGATAACGGCTATTTTTGCCCAGCCCCTCGAAACGGGCTAGAGACTGTTAATAACTTTAATTCCCATCTGTAGGAAGGCGGTGATTGTGTTGTTGTCATCGCGCAGCATAGTTTGTATGGGGAATAAGGGTCAGGTTGGTTATCCGAGCGATGTGAGCGATGAGGAGTGGGCGCTTGTAGCGCCCTATCTGGCGTTGTGTCGGGAGGACGCTGCGCAGCGGTCGCACAGTTTGCGAGCGGTGTTCAACGCTCTGCGCTGGCTGGTGAAGACTGGGGCGCACTGGCGGATGAT
>NZ_JQKI01000240.1 GCF_000745965.1 Edaphobacter aggregans DSM 19364
GAATACACGCTGTGCCAGCAGCTCATGCAACGAATGTTCGATCTTCCCAGCTTGCCGCTTGTCTTCCAGGCACCCGGCCAAGCCGCCGATCAAGCCGTAGCCTCGCTCGGCCGCCTTCAACAGGAGGGCGCCGCCATCGGAACTGCCCTGCCGCTGATCGAACTGCGCCACGACCGGCTTGGAAAAAATCTCAGCGAACAACAAACACTCTGTCGTGCTATTGTCTGACACGCATAGGCCTCTTTGGCTTATTTAAACACTGTCTTGACAACATGTCCGGAGCTTTCGCTTCTTCAACCTTCAAGAATTATTCGGACTAAATGGCTCTTAGTTTCGCCTGTTGTGTTATCAACCGTAACATGAGTCGAGCAAAGCGATAAGGCGTCGCGGTAGTTCGTCTTGCCCCTTTCCATAGGATTTAGTTTGTCATCTAGAGGAGAGTGGCAGACTGTGGACCCATTCACGACCATGCAATTGTTGTTTGGGGCAATAACGGGTCACGCATGAAAACGAATTCATCCGCAACGTTCAGGTGCATCATAACGATATTCAACCTATCTAGCTATCAACCATAACCATGCGATAGATGTAATCACTAATAAGAGCAGCGTGATAAACGTTGCTTTGGCGCCAGGTGAGAGAAACTGCTTAGGAAGTGCTTCGGCCGTGTCACGTATTGAAATCGCCGACTCTTTGCGCTTCGCCGTCAGCGATTTATATGCGATCACCACAATGAACAACGACATTAATAGAGCGACAAAGCCGGTGAAAATTCCCCATGCTGGTCTGGCGTGCATGAGAACGATAAGGTTCCCCGATTCTACGTTCAAAAAGGAAAATAGCGCGAAACCCCCGACGATTCCAAGTGCGATGAGAAGAAGACCGAGTTGGAAAGGCGGTCGCTCGTTCTCGCCTTTATATCTGCCCAACAACACTCCCCAGACGATAGCAACGAAACCGATTATGAGAACGATCCGACCGTACTCCCACATATCAGCAAGAATTTGTCGCGCAAGATTTGAGATATCCATCGTGAGGTCCTAATATTTCCCAGTCTTGCAGTAATTGAGTGCTGCTAGGTAGATCAGACCATCGAGAATTGCCTTCGATGCCCCAATAAGCTTCCCGGCTCCCGTTGCTATTGCACCCGTAGCAACAGCAACCGGTCCTTGCAAGCCAGCGGGCGCATTCCCTGGCACCGGGACGCCGAGAGTCGGCCCGGCCCCTAAAAACACACCATAGGTACTGGAGAGTGTGCCTTGTCCATTCACAACGGAGTCGTACACGCTAGTGACGTTCGTCACGGTATTTCCTAACGCGCCATTGAGGAAGCCTCCTAGCACGGGCACGTTCATGACTGAATCAGGAATTACACCTGTGAGGCTCCAAGTATTTGCTAGCTGATCCGCGCATTGTCTGGTTGTAGGTTTCGTCACGTTATTTGGGGCTGCTCAGTTTTGAGGAGATTTTCTCCACCAGCCATATGCATCCGGAGGTCAACACGAATCCGGGGATGGAGAGGGCTAATCCTCCGGTTCCCGTGAGATACGGTTTGTCCCACGGAAGCAGGAGAATCATGGGAATCTGGAGTCCTATCCCTAACGCCAGAGCCATCCAGAACCACCATTCGCGCTTCAACTCCCATCTGAGCTTAGCCGCCACAATCGTAACTATAGTGCAGCATGTCCAACCCATAGCAGCGCCGCCGTGTGAATGAGGCTTCGCTATAGAAAACACGACTATTGAAGCGAGAAACGTTAATACCGTGAATGTGAAGCTGAAGTCGGTTCTGCCGCTCTCTGTAGTCATTAGAAGCCCGCCTTGCACGCCTGGTACTTGTCAAGAGCTTCGGTCGCATCCTTGTAGAAGTAGGCTGCGCTCACAAGAGACCCCACGAAAGGAATTGCCGCAGCGGTGCGCCCCCAGGCAATTGATCCTCCAGCCTTAGCGATCTGTTCGGCTCCGGCTGCAATGGGCGAAGCTTGCGCTCCTAGCGCACCTGCGAATGTGCCCCCTACATCCTGGTGGTACGCGCTGTTTGCCGCACTTGCGAGACCCACAACAACTTGCGCCGTCACTAGACCAGCCCCAGCTCCTGGGATCGCGCCCACAAATGTACCAGCGGCATCCAGTGCCACGGTCGTTCTCGCATCTCTCAGTATCTGCCCACAATCTTTCTGCTTCGGCTGCCCCGGTTTATTTGGGGCACTCGGGGCGGGCGCAGGAGCAGCTGGTTTGGATCCGACTAGTACTATTTGACAGGGCTGTGAAGGCTGACCCGGAGATACGGCGCCACATCCAGGACCACCGTACTCTGAGATATACCAGGGTAAACCGCTACCACGGCCAGAGCAGTAGGTAGTGGTGAAGGTACCTTCGTCACCATGTCCGTTATTAGCGCTCGGATTCACCCACGGCGTCGTGACCGTATAGCAGTCAGCGAGTCCAAGTGGATCAGTCGACGCTAAGGGATTATTCCCAACATAGCTATACCGATTGAAACTCTGTGGATCCGAGGGGTCATAGCTTCCCATGTATGGATCGGGGCTCAACCATCGGCCCTGCGTGGAGGAATACTGCCTGAACTGAGCGTGGTGGGTGTCGTCGGTGTCGCGGTCCAGCTGGGCGAAGTGGAGATTATCTTGGTCATTACCTGCGGGATCGCTCCCATTTGGGGTATAACCATCCCCCCAAGGAAGAGATAAGTAAGAGGAGGCGATAGTTCCCGTATAGTCTGTTCTCATCCGCTCGGTTCCTATCCAGTCCTGGTGGTCAAAGTAGGTCGTGCCATTGAAAGCGCGATATGCAAGCTGCTGCCCGCCCCAATAGATTCGGCCTTCATTCCCGAAGTTTATTGACGCTATCCAACTGGAGGTGCGCCTTCCCTCGTAATCGTAGAGATATTCCATCGTTGAGTTGGGCGCCTGCACTCTGACTCGACGGTTGAGCGCATCGTACACATATTGACCGGTTGAGCCATCGTCCACCTGAAGGATATTGCCATCGGCATCATAGGTATAGCTGTGCAAACCGTCATTTCTCATATTGCCAGCAGCATCGTAAGTGAAGCCTGAGATTCGATTCGTGGGCTTATCAATGAGCAAGGAAGGCGATGGTCCTCCCTGTAGGGCATTTTGCTGCCAGCGATTTCCATAACGATCATACGCCCAGTTATAGGTCGATACTCCGGATGTTGACGAGGAGAGACGGTCAAATTCATCGTATCCGTAGGATGTACACTGGTTGATCGCCGCATCGCATGCCCCCGTCACGCGAGAACCACTGATAGCTACTGCGTAAGCATAGATTTGCGTGTAGGGGTCGCAGTAAGCCTGTCCCGGATGAATCGGAGTTCCACCACATATCCATTTGCCGGATTGGCGGCCCATAGAGTCGTAAGTGATCGTAGCCCACAAACCGTTTCCAAGCGTGTAGCCTAATGGCCCATTCGGTCCATTAACCACATCAGAAACGAGGTTAGCCGGGTTTCCTCCAGAGGTATACGACAGGTTTGTGATGGACGAGACTTCGCCTGCCGGGGAGCGACCATATTGAATGGCTCCGGTTGCTCCGTCTGATTTCAGTGTGAGATTGCCTGCAAAATCGTATGCGTACCCTATCGAAGGTCGACTTTCCTGGGACGGCGCACCACAGATAGATGGAGCGCATTGCCACATCTGAGTGATCCTGCCCATCGAATCGTAACTGAAGAGTCCTCTTGTAAGTGTCGAACCCGCGCCCGATGCCATATCTGCCAGATGCCCCTTTAGATTGGTCGGTGTAACCGTCCACTGCATCTGCGGACTGACAATGTCGTAGTCGTAGTGTCTATTTGGCGTCCCGTCATCGTAGGTAATACTCACTACTCGGCCGACTTTGTCGTATTGCGTGACGGTGTTCGTCTTCACATTTGGATCAGTTTGGTTGGCACTCGGCTTTGTCCGAGTCACCTGTAAGCCTGTACTGTTGTAGACGTAACTGTAGCTCGTCTCGCCTCTCTCCGGCTCTTTGGTGTAGACAGTACGCCCCAACGAGTCCGTCTGGAAGATGCGTTGCTGCACGCCCTGAGTGATGGTGGTCTTGTGGTTGACAAGATCGTAGGCGTAGGTGGTGAGATAGCCGGTGCCCGCGATATCAAGCCCACAGTTCTGCGGTGAATCACCCTGCAGGCTATTGCTCGAAACCTCGCACACTGCGGTGACCCTCCCCAGCGCATCTGTCTGAGTAATCTTCTGCACACCGGTGGTTACGTCTGTCATTTTCACGGCTCGGGAGTTGTATTCGTACGTTGTGTTGTCGTCGGCCGTGCTGATATTGCTCACGCGGCCCAAGGTATCGTAGGTGTACGTGGTCCCAGAACCGGAGCACTGTTTAGTTGCGTTAGCACCGGCAAAACCCGAGCCCTGGTAGCGTGTGCTCTGAAAGTGGAGCAGACCTACTGCATCGTAGCAATAATCAACCTGATACCAATCAGTGCCAGGCGCCTGTCCATTGTAAACAGCCACACGACTGACTCGGCCATACGGATTATAGAGGGTCTCGATGTCTGCGTTCGAGAGCCCTGATCCTCGAGTTGTGGATTGGCCAACCTGGAAAGCGTTGGGCGTCGTGCCGTAGTTGTAGCTCGTGCTTCCGCCGTCAATAGCGTTGATCTGCTTCGGGCGCAAAAGCTTATCGTACGTAACGACCTGAATCTGAGATGTGGTCGGATTGTTGGCATCTGAGGCAGAGGTCTGGGCGCCAGAACTGACATCAAATGAGGCGTAGTTTGGCAACGAGACGCCACTGGATGGAGTTGGCGGAGTCACTTGAGTAGCGAATCCCTGTGTTGAATCATAGGAGTATTGCGTTTTCCCGGTTGACCCAGTGGTGCTGATAGGGACGCCCGTATCATAGTAGATCGTGGTCGTGTTCAGGGTTGAACCGGAAGCATCGATCCGAACCTGAGATGACGTTTGGTTTCCTCCTTTAGCCTGCATCATTCACGAAGGCTGAGCGAGCGGTTGTTGTGAGCGCGAGCTCGTGACGAAGGCTCGTTTGGCTGGGTGCTGTTGGTTGGATTGCGGTGAGGGGGAGCCTTGCCTAAGCGTTTGCTGGGGGTGGCGCCGTTTTTCGTGCGCAGTTCTCCTGATCCGCAAGTTGCGTGAGGGTGG
>NZ_JQKI01000241.1 GCF_000745965.1 Edaphobacter aggregans DSM 19364
GGGACCACTTTCCCTCAAGGTAAAATGTCATATTCCTCAGAACTCTCCATAAAAAAACCAGCTTGTTTCCCGCCGCAGTAAAATGAGCCTGAACTGGGCGGAGGATAGGGCCCATGCTGGGAAGCAACCCGAGCGCCGACTCCGTGGCCTCGACCGATCAGGGGGTGCTGCGGTATCCCCTTTTCGCTGTCTGCCGGTCCAGATCGGGAGAGGCATCAAAGCGCTAAATCCTGGGGGAGCGGGGGCAAAGCCCCCGCAGCTTGCGGCGGCCCTAAAGCTTCCCTCTAAAACAGGGCGCCCTCTCATAATGCGTGCATTGGCCTGGTGGCAACGACTGAGAACTACTTTCGATTGAGTCTATGACCCTCCAGGTGGAGAGCTTTGTCCTGGGTGGTACAACGGTACTTATGAAAGCCCGTAGCGGGGAGACCTGGGATGTGGTTGGGTAGTAAGAATTACCGGCAGGCCAGGAAGTTCTTTCATCATCCGATGGCTTGACAGATTGCAACATACAGCAATCAGGGAACTTGCGGGTTTAGCAAAATGGTACCGAACCTGCTGTTCCAGAGCAGAAGGTGAAATTACATCGTCTTCTCCGGAGGCATTATGTTGGAGTTCGATTCCCTGCCAGGGGGAGTGGCACAAAAGCGCATCGCTGTTTATGCCACCATCGTGGCGCTTGCCGGCATTGTAGGTGGCTACGCGATTCATGAACACCGCGCTGCACGGAGTCTCGCGGCAGAGAATGTGCAGACGACCACTGCACTCAACGCGACCCGGCAAGAGCTAAGTGACCTGACGGCAAAGGTGAATATGCTTGCCTCGCGCAACGAAACACAGTCCGTTCCGTCGATCCCTTCCGCGCAGACCGCGCCCGGCGCCCGCCCCTCGGGAGTCCATCGGCAAAGAGAGGATCCGCGTTACAAGAAGCTGCAATCGCAGATCGACGCACAGGGGAAGGCGATTGAGCAAACCCGCAATGAGTTAGGGAGCACGCAGGGCGACCTCTCCAATACGCGTACCGAGCTGACGGGCTCGATTGCGCACACCCATGACGAACTGGTGTTGCTGCAGAAGAAGGGGGAACGAAACTACGCGGAGTTTGACCTCACGAAATCGAAACAGTTCCAGCGCGAGGGACCACTTGAGCTCCGACTGAAGAAAGCCAATAGCAAGCACCAGTATGCCGACCTGGAGCTGATGGTGGACGATCGCAACCTGTCGCAAAAGCACGTCAATCTCTATCAGCCGGTCATGTTCTACACGCCCGACACCCCGCAGCCCGTCGAGGTGGTCATCATCAACATCAGTAAGGACCATATCCAGGGATACGTCAGCGCATCGAAGTACCGGAAGTCGGAACTGGCCTCGATGTCGAATGCACAGGAAAACGCTTCACAGAGCCCAAATCAGGAGCTGACGAACTCCAGCGGACAGCCCGTGCCTAGACGGAAGCTTCCATTGTCCCAATAGGCGAGCGCCCCCATTCCCCTTGCCCGCCGGCGCGCTTTCTGGGGCGCGTGACTATGGTCGACTCTATGCAGAGCGCTGTGTCATTTTCGTGGTCAGAACGTGGTTCTTAGTGCGTGGTTTTCGGCGGCCAAGAATTTGCCACTTTTTTGAACTTTATTTTTTGCTCAGAATGGCCGTATGGGTCGCTGCATCTGCCGGCTGTTGCGGGAGGGTGTAAAGTAGTTAGTTGTGGGCTGTCAGTGCTCAGTCATTCGTTGAGTTGTGTCGCGAGGGAAAACGGTTCGCGCTTCCGCGCGAATGCCCACTGAGTTCACCCCACCAGCAATCTCTTTCGGGGATTCAGAACATTCTCTGTGGACCATAGGACCATGTTTAAACCCGCTGACCAGGGTGGTTTTGCGAAAATAAGTGAAATTGATGTGCGTAATCGATGTAATCGGGCCAATCACCATTCGGATGAACCAGCGGGGACATTCTGTTGGCCGACTGTACAGGACCATCTCGCAAACAATGAATCCTGCACTCCCGGTGCGGATATTCCTCATACTCTTTTGCAGCTTACTGGCCTGCCCTTCTGCGAACGCTGTGGATCCGGACCGCCGGATCTCTCAGTACGCGCACACTGCCTGGCGCGTGCGTGACGGAGTCTTCGCAGGAGCCCCCACTGCGATCACCCAAACTACAGATGGATATGTGTGGATTGGGACGTTAGGTGGGCTGTTGCGCTTCGACGGCGTTCGTTTCGTCCGCTGGACTCCACCCACCGGAGAACATCTTCCCGCGACGGCCGTTTTCTCACTCCTGGGCGCTGCCGATGGGAGCCTGTGGATTGGAACATCCGGTGGCCTGGCCCAGTGGAAGAACGGAAATCTGTTAAATTTCCCAGAAACAGCGGGCCGCGTGAACTCGATCTACGAGGACCGTGAGGGCACGATTTGGATGGCGCGTTCGCGAACGCGGGCTGGAGCTGTTTGTAAGGTCACACTATCTGTGGCCAAATGCTACGCGCCCAAAGACGGAGTTCCACCCTATGCCGGGACATTGATCGGCGACAACTCCGGATATCTTTGGATTGGAACCAGCACCGCACTTGTCCGATGGAAACCAGGTTCATCTACTTCGTACGAGTTGCCCGGACTCAAGTCCAACGCAGCGCTTGCTGGTGTAATGGCTCTTGCTGCCGCTCCTGATGGATCTGTCTGGACGGGGATCGCGAATTCAGGCCGCGGGCTTGGTCTCCAGCAAAGGGTAAACGGTACATGGAGAACCCTGACCACAACGGCACTCGACAGTAGCACGTTGAATGTCCTCGCCTTGTGGTTGGACCGGCATAACGCATTGTGGATTGGAACTGAACGAAACGGCATCTACCGGGTCCACGACGGCAAGGTAGAACGTTTTCGAAGCGCAGATGGTCTATCAAGCGATACCGCCGAAAGTTTTTTTGAGGACCGGGAAGGTAATTTGTGGGTGACCACGGCCGAGGGTGTCGACTGTTTCCGCGACATTCCAGTTGTCAACTTCTCTGTGCACGAGGGGCTTACTGGTGACATGGTCGATTCCATACTTGCGGCTCGGAATGGGACCATCTGGATCGGGAATCATTCAGGTTTGGATTATGTGCGTGGGGACGTCGTTTCATCCATCGGTCCAAAGAATGGATTGCCGGGCAGTCGCGTGACGTCCCTTCTCGAAGACCATGCTGGACGGCTTTGGGTCGGGTTGGATAATGGATTGTTTGTTTACGAGCGCGGCAGGTTTAGACCCATCCAGCGTCGCGACGGAGGCGCCATTGGGGTCGTTTTGAGGATGATCGAGGACTTGGATAGCTGCATTTGGGCCGTAGTCGTTCGCACTGGTCCCGGAAATGCAGGTGGACTGGTCCAAATTCAAGATGGCAGATTCGCCACCGAGATTGCAGACGAGAGGCTGGGTATTCCAATTTCGCTGGCGGGCGATCCCGAAGGTGGCCTCTGGTTGGGATTGCGTAAAGGCGGCCTGGCCCGGTATCGGAATGGCCAACTGCAGATCTTTCCTCTCAAGAACACAAATGCTCCAGTTTTACAGCTACTGGCAAACTCGGATGGTTCTGTGCTGGCAGCAACCACCGATGGCGTTGTCGAACGGCGAGGTGAGACTCAGCACGCCCTCGACCACCATAACGGCCTGCCCTGCGACCGGACCTATGCGATGGTTACCGACAAGCACTCCAATCTTTGGCTGTACACCGAGTGCGGTCTGATATTGATCAAATCGGACGACCTGCAACAGTGGCGTGGACACCCCGACCTAAAGGTAAGGTTCGATTTGTTCGATGCGTACGACGGCGCCCAGCCCTATCCCGCTGATTTTAAGCCACGTGCAACACGATCAAACGACGGGCGCTTGTGGTTCGCGAATGGAACTGTGGCCCAGATGATTGATCCCGACCGGCTGTATAGAAACTCCATCCCGCCGCCAGTACATATCGAAGAAGTGATTGCTGATCGAAAGAATTATCCGTCTCAAAACGGCCTTCGTCTCCCGGCCCTGACGCGTGATCTCGAGATCGACTATACGGCTCTGAGCTTTGTCGTTCCTCAGAAAGTGCAGTTCCGGTACAAACTGGATGGTCATGATCGAGAGTGGCAGGACCCTCAAACCAGGCGCCAGGCTTTTTACAGTAATCTGCGCCCGGGCAACTACCGGTTCCATGTGATGGCCTCCAATAATTCTGGTGTCTGGAATGAAGCAGGGGCTGAACTCGATTTCAACATCGCTCCCGCCTACTATCAGACGACCTGGTTCCGCATGTTGTGCGTGGCTGCGTTTCTGGCATTCCTTTGGGGGCTGTACCAACTCCGAATGCAACGATTGCGGGGGGAGGAAAGAAAATTTCGCGAAGCCATTGAGACCATTCCGACGATGGCGTGGTTCGCTGGACCCGACGGGGTCCTTCAATTTGTGAATCGACGCTGGGTTGAGTATACCGGGCTGTCGCAGTTGGAAAAACCGAAGGAAGTCAGGAAAGCTGCTGTTCATCCCGACGATCTGGATCGAATTGAGCGACGACTGGACGCGAGCAAAGCCAGTGGTGAGCCGGTCGAGGAGGAGCTGCGCTTCCGCCGCACCGACGGGGAGTATCGGTGGTTTTTGGGCCGCGTCGTGCCGCTGCGGGACAAGCGAGGAAAGATCGTGAAATGGTACGGTACGGCGACCGACATTCAAGATCGCAAGCGTGCGGAAGAGCTACAGGCACACCTTGCACACACCAATCGGGTCAGCCTACTCGGAGAGCTGGCGGCCTCAATCTCTCACGATCTCGCACAGCCCATCACGGCCACAACCAATAATGCCAAGGCATCTTTGAATTGGCTCCAGCGCGACCCGCCCGATCTGGCGGAAGTTCGCAAAGGGACGGAAAGAATCATCGAGGCGGGCACCTTTGCCTCGGGAATCATCAACCATCTGCGATCGTTGTACAAGAAGGCCCCTCCCAAACGGGAGTTGGTCACGATAAATGAAATCATCGGCGAAATGGCCCTGCTGCTGCGGGGCGAAGCCAACCGGCATGCCGTTTCGATTCGTACGGACCTTGCCGCCGATCTTCCCAAAATCACGGCGGACCGGGTGCAACTGCAGCAGGTACTGATGAACCTCATGCTCAATGGTATCGAGGCGATGAAGGAGACCG
>NZ_JQKI01000242.1 GCF_000745965.1 Edaphobacter aggregans DSM 19364
CGTTTCGTCGTTTACTTCTTTGTAGAGATTCTCTTCGCCGGAATAGAAGGGACTTCTTTCGGAGGTGATAGGTGAGCCAAGACTGACGCACCGAGTTCACGCGTCTCTTCGGTAGTAAGCATGCTGGGAGATTTGGCTGCTTTGGCGGCGAGCTTCTTGATCTTGGGAGAGGTGATTGCTGCAGGAGCTTTAGGCATTGCACCATTCTACGTGATCTAGCCGTCCATCCTGGATACGCGAGCTTCGAAAACATCTAAACCTTGATTGCAAGAAATTGATGAGTGGTTTGCGCTTATCGGGCCCGTCCCGATGCTATCTCAGTCAGCCGAACACGCTCTGCCCCAAGCAGAGAGCGCAGAACGTAGCCAAGAAGGGTGTACATCAATTGGCTATTCAAAATCAGGTGGCCAAGAGCAGCAAAGCCAGCCCTATTTGGCCTTCTCCAGTTCGGCTATCCATTGTGGCAAAAGACAGGGTTGTACGGTTCGTCTCGTTTGTCGCGCCTTCCGACAGCGGTAATAAGCTCCTGCTTCGAAGCGGTGAGTGAAAAGGGCAAGATGCCTAGGCGTGAGGGGAAGCGTAACCTCTATATCTCTCTGGGAGAGGCTAGGAGATTGGATCCATCAAGATCGGCCGCGAGACGCTCCGCAGATGGCTGGTAGCGGACGGACTGTGGCTATCCCGCAAGCAGCGAAGAAGCTTTCATCAGCCGCGTCTCAGGCGTGAGAGCTACGGCGAGCTGATCCAGATCGATGACAGTGACCATCGCTGGTTCGAGGGCCGCGGTGCTGCGTGTACGCTGTTGGTGCTCATCGACGATGCAACGAGCCGACTGATGCAGTTGCGCTTCGTCGCCAGCGAGAGCACGGACTCGTACTTCGAAGCATTGCAAGGCTATCTGAACGACCATGGATGCCCTGTCGCCTTTTACTCCAACAAGCACACGGTCTTTCGGGTGAACCGGCCGGACTCTAAGGGCGGCTCCGGGATGACGCAGTTCGGCCGTGCACTGGCCGAGTTGAACATCGAGATCATCTGCGCGAACTCCAGTCAGGCCAAGGGCCGTGTCGAGCGAGCCAACGGACCCTTCAGGACCGTTTGGTGAAGGAGCTACGGCTTGCCAACATCTGCGATGCAGAGGCCGGCAACGCCTTCCTGCCGGAGTTTCTTGAGCGCTATAACGAACGCTTTGCCGTTCGTGCTGTCAGAGCGGAAGATCTCCACCGCCCTCTCAACATCGTTCCCACCCGGCTGAACGATATCCTGTGCCACGGCGAACAGCGTTACGTCAGCGAGCAGCTGGCCATGTCCTACGACCGCAAGCAGATCATCCTCGAACGGAACGATGTTTCTGAAGGTCTGGGTGGTAAGTACGTCGACCTCTACGATTTTCCTGATGGTCGTCTGGAGGTGCGATGGAAAGGACAGGCGCTTCCCTATCGTGTCTTCAGCAAGGATCAACGCGTCAGCCACACCGCCATCGTTGAGAACAAACGCCTAAGACATGCGCTCAGCATCATCAAGGCACAGCAGGACACGAAGTGCCAATCGAAGGTAGAGACCAACAGCGAAAAGGGCGGCTATCGCAAGACACCTCGCAAGATCTACGGCCTGCCGGAAGAACAATTGAATTCGCCGCCGCCGGCAGAAGCGGTGGAAATGACGGCCTGATGGAAAGCATGGAAGACCGGACGATGAAGCTGTCCGGTCTCCCACCCTTCCCACAGTCCTTGGAAATCACCAAGTGCGGTGATTTCACACATTCCCACCGCACGACGACGACTAAGGTTTAGACTGACATTTCTAACGGGCGAAACACCCTGTCATTTCTATTGAGCACCAACACGGACTGTGTAACTGCAAAGCAATAATGTCGTAGCTCTGCAAAGTTGAAATGTCCAAACTACCCTTCCGAAAGTGAGCTTCGGGAGGAAGAGATTGGGCTTAGTAACGATGAGCGGACGTGAACTGCAACGCATAGAGGTTCTTTCTGAAGTTCTGGCAAGGCGACGTACGGAGATTTCAACTCCGGAGATGCATGCTCTGAAAGACGCTCGCAACTGCGGGGTGTCCGCACCTTGAATCACTCGCAAAAGCAATGATTCGGCGATGAACTCTAATACGAAAGCAAGAAAGCGAGTGCGTCGCAACTTTTTTAAGTTGCACCCTAAGCTCATGCACTTGTCTATCGAACCTTCCATCCTTTACTTCGGCACTCCCGTGATCCTGGTCAGCACGTTGAATGAGGATCGCACTCTGAATATCGCGCCTATGTCTTCAGCTTGGTGGCTCGGCTGGAACTGCATGTTAGGTCTAGGCTCCAGCTCCCAGACAACAAAAAACCTCACGCGGGAAAAGGAGTGTGTTTTGAATCTCCCTTCTGTGGCGCAGGTGGACGCGGTAGATCTCTTGGCCAAACTTACAGGCGCTGATCCGGTGCCTCCGCATAAGGTCGCGATGGGATATCGACACGCGAGGAATAAGCTGCAACTCTCCGGCCTTACTGCTTCAGAATCAGAGTTGGTTGGGGCTCTCCGCATCGATCAGTGTCCCATTCAACTCGAAGCCGTCTTGGAGACCGCTCATCCATTCGGAAACGGCTCTGCCCAGCGACCCGGTTGCTGGGCATTCGAGGTCCGAATCGTACGCGCCCACATTGAAGAAGAACTCATCGTTAACGGCACCAGAAACCATATCGATCCTGACAAGTGGCGGCCACTCATCATGAGTTTTTGTCGGTTCTATGGATTGAGCGACGAAGTCCACCGTTCGACGTTGGCTGAAACTTCGTTGAGAGTTGCAAAATTCTCGGATCACGCGTGCCGGTGACTCGGCCGTACAGACTACTGGTCAAGGTTGTGTTAAGAGTGGAAAAGTTCGTGTGGTTAAAGAGATTGAAGGCCTCAACACGGAATTGCATGCTTAACCTTTCGAAGATTCGCGTGTCTTTAGACACGGCCATATCGTAACGCCAGAGTCCCGGTCCGAGCACTGCACCGCGACGCTCTGTTCCTCCATACATCTGGGGACCGGTTGGTGCAGAAAATGCCGCCGTGTTGAAGAACTTGCTCCACGTTTTAGGGCCGTTATTGGGATTTGCGATCTGGTTCGGCCGAGGTGTGGAAGGACTGCCATTGTTCGGAGCCCCAACTACATTCAATCCAGAAGCGGCAGGATCCCCAAAGGTTCCCGTCCGGCCTGCAAGCACTGTCAGAGGAAGGCCGCTATTCACCGTGATGATGCCGGAAGTCTGCCATCCGCCTAACAGGTGCCCTATCGCTCCGACCTGGTCACGGTAGAACGGCAGTTGATAAATAAAGTTGCCAGTGAATACATGACGACGATCGATACTGCTGCTGCCGTATTCGCAGAGACGGCAATAAGTATTCTGAAGTCCGGAAGACCGATCAGACTGATTGTCTGTCAACCCATGGGAGTAAGTGTATGCGGCGTTCGCGGTCAGGTTTGCTGTGAGAGGCTGCTCAACACTTAGTTGGAGAGAGTTGTAATTCGAATCGAACTGTGGCGCGATTTGGCCAATCGAACCATAGCCGAGATAAGGCCGCACAGCATTCAGTTTTGCACCCGCCGCCGTCCCCCCTGCATAGGGATTCGTATACAAGCCCGACGCGGCCGCAACTCCAGGCTTAACCTGATTGATATCCTGCACGCCAACCAAGTGGGTTCCCTTGTTTCCCACGTAGCCAATATCCAGGATTAGATTATGAGCCTGTTTGAACTGATGCTGCAGATCAACATTCCACTCCGCCGCATAGGGGGTCTTCCAATTCGGTGCAGTCGTCCAAAGCGATGGCGGCAGATTGTTTGTCAAAGCCGTCAACGATCCTGTATTGCTGATATTCGTGACCGAACCAAAATTTGCGCTCGAAATAAAAGGTGGATTGTTGAATGTATTGTCTTCAGCCAAACCAGCTGCTACGGAATCGTAAAAGAGCCCCGCTCCGGCCCGAAGTGCCGTGGTCCCGTCGCCAAACACGTCATACGCAACACCAAAACGAGGCGCGAAGTTCGCTTTATTCTGCTTCGTAATGTAGCGTCCGTAAGGCGAGTTGACACCGCCGACTATGATTCCGTTATTCGCAGTTCCTGTATTCGGAACCATCAATCCAGTTTTGGGGTCGATCTTTGGAGCCTTGGATGCGTCATAAACGGAGGGATCGAAGCTTGTCAGCTTGTTGGCCCCGTCGAAGGGTGTTTGAAAATAGGAATAACGAAGTCCGAAACTGAGAGTTACCCGGGGCGTAGCACGCCACTCATCTTGCCCATAGAACTCCCACAGGTTCTGCGTCGTGTTTGCGGTCACGTCGATGGGCGCCTGGCTGAAGCTGTCTGACGCATAACCGAGCAAACAATTCGCCCAGTCTTGCGACTGCAGACTTAAAGCATCCAACCCAACGTTATTGGTGCTATCGAAGTTGTAGTTGCCTACATTATCCCCGCCTGCATTCTCGGATTTGAGGTAGTGATTATATGTAAAACCAAACTTCAGACTATGCTTGCCAACGATATAGCTCAGGTTGTCGAAGACGTTGTGGTTATAGTTATAGTCGCGATATTGCCCGAAACCGGCGGCTCCGGAGAGATCTGCAAAACCAAGATTCGGAACGCGCTGTAGAGTTACGGTGTACGGCAGGCTAACGGCGCTTGCTACATCCGGGGATTTAGATCGCGCTAGCCCGAATAATTCTTGAAGGTTGAAGAAGCGAAAGCTCCGGACATGCTGTCAAGACAGTGTTTAAATAAGCCAAAGAGGCCTATGCGTGTCAGACAATAGCACGACAGAGTGTTTGTTGTTCGCTGAGATTTTTCCCAAGCCGGTCGTGGCGCAGTTCGATCAGCGGCAGGGCAGTTCCGATGGCGGCGCCATCCTGTTGAAGGCGGCCGAGCGAGGCTACGGCTTGATCGGCGGCTTGGCCGGGTGCCTGGAAGACAAGCGGCAAGCTGGGAAGATCGAACATTCGTTGCGCGAGTTGCTGGCGCAG
>NZ_JQKI01000243.1 GCF_000745965.1 Edaphobacter aggregans DSM 19364
AAAACCGAGTGACCATCGCTTTAAAGATGGCCGCCTGCACCTTGCGGACCAGCAATACCTATCTCGGAGCGCAGTTTCGTCGGCTGAGAACAAAACTCGGAGCCCCGGTGGCAATCAAGGCCATGGCCGCTAAGCTGGCCCGACTGGTGTACCGCATGCTGCGCTACGGCATGCAATTTGTAGACCGGGGGGCGGAGTTCTACGAGGCTCAAAACCGTAAGCTACAGATCAAATCTCTCAAGTGGAAGGCCGGCAAGCTCGGCTTCCAAATCATCGAAGCTCCCGCAGCTTAAAGCGAGTTTCTGGAGAGAGAGACTCGAGGCCTAGAGCACTCCGCTCCTTGGTCCACGAATTGCATCCCGTAACGCAGCATGCGATACACCAAGCGCGCGAGCTTGGCCGCCATCGCCTTAATCGCAACGGGGGGCCCCGAGCTTGGTTCGTAATCGGCGAAACTGCGCTCCCAAGTATGTATTGCTTAGCCGTAAGGTGCTGGCTGCCATTCGCAAGGCGATACTGGCCCGATTCTTGGTCGGTAGTCTCCCTTTGCCAATGATTTTGTCGCCGCTGATTCGATTGTCGGGACATAGCCGCAGCCAGGATACAAAATGGCTCTCCGTTTTCCATTTGCTCATATCGGATCCCGCTTCGCTGAGAATCGTCATCGCAGTGGTGACGTCAATCGCATCGATTTGGGTCAGGTCGGCACCAGTCATGCGAAACAACTCCGTGCGCAGGTCGAACTGTGGCGCATTCCCTTTCTTTTTCTTGCGAAGTCGTTCCCTCCGCTTCTCTTCCGGCAGACTGGCGCCTTGGCTCCGGTCCTCTTGCTGCTGGAGATATTGCTGCAGCAGCTGATCACATTGCGCGATTTGCGACCCCGAGCGTCGCAAGAACCGATTGGCTAACCATCGGGTAAGTAAACCTGGGCCTGCCTGGTTCCTGTAGACGCTCAAGCTGCTTGCGATTTCAGATGTTCTGCGTCGGAAACCGTTCTCCAGAAACTACTCTTGTAACTCTCGCTTTCAAGCTGCCGGAGCTTCGATGATTTGGAGTCCCAGTTTGGCGGCTTTTGATTTGAGATAGTTAATCTGCAGGTTGCGGTTTTGAGTCTCGTAGAAGAATTGTGGGTCGGGGAAACCTGAGCGCAGTTGTATTGAGCCACTCCGTTTGCTAGTTTGGCATAGATGCCGCCACCTGTGCCCGAACAACTCAGCAGGACCATTGAGACTCTCTACCGCTCGGAATCGGGCCGGGTTCTAGCGACGCTCGTGCGCCTCCTCGGAGACCTGGACCTGGCCGAAGAGTCGATGCACGAGGCGTTCGCTGCCGCTCTGGAGTCCTGGACGCTGGCTGGCATTCCGGACAAGCCACGCCCGTGGCTTATTTCAACGGCACGCTTCAAGGCCATAGACGCTATGCGCCGGCGCGCGCGCTTCGATGGAGCACAGAGAGATCTTGTTGCCCATATGGAATCGCGCGTCAACGACGCTCCCAGCGGGAATGAAGAGATTGGAGATGAAGAGATCGAGGACGATCGCCTCCGTCTGATTTTCACCTGCTGCCATCCCGCTCTGCCTCCGGAAGGACAGGTCGCGCTCACTCTTCGCGAAATCTGCGGCCTTACAACGGAAGAGATTGCCCGGGCATTTCTGGTTACGCCGGCAACGCTCGCCCAACGCATCGTGCGCGCCAAGGCAAAGATTCGAGAGACACCGATTCCATACGAGGTGCCGACGCCGCAGGAGTTGCCGGAGCGGCTGGACGCGGTGCTTCAGGTCATCTATCTCGTGTTTAACGAGGGTTACTCGGCTGCGGCGGGAGCGGAGGTAACGCGGGCCGAGCTAACCGGCGAGGCGATTCGATTGGGACGACTACTGACCGAACTCCAGCCAGAGCCGGAGGTCCCAAAGCCGGAAATCATGGGGCTGCTTTCCCTGATGTTGCTCCAGGAATCCCGTCGCGCCGCGAGAACCTCTCCGGCTGGAGAGCTGATTTTGCTGGAAAATCAAGACCGCTCGCTCTGGAACCGGGAGCAGATCGCGGAGGGAGTGGCATTGGTGGAGAAAGCCCTGAACTCCCGGCGCTTCGGTGCTTACACACTGCAGGCTGCGATCGCGGCCGTTCATGCTGAGGCGGAATCAACCGCTGCGACCGACTGGCGGCAGATTGTTGCGCTTTACAACCAATTGGTACGAATTCACCCTTCGCCAGTAGCACAGCTAAATCGTGCCGTGGCAATTGCCATGCGCGATGGCCCAGAGGCCGGTCTGGCGCATATCGACGCGGTCTTGGAACATGGCGAATTGGCAAATTACTACCTGGCGCATTCAGCCCGTGCGGATATGTACCGCAGGCTGGGCAGGACCGCTGAGGCCCGGTCCTCGTATGAGAAAGCTCTGGCGCTGACCCAACAGGAGCCGGAGCGGCATTTCCTGCAGGAGCGGATTCGGCAGCTGAAATAAAAATTGGGATAGCTGTCGATTTTCCGTCTCCCCAACGACTATAGGACAAAAGAACGATGAGCTACGGCTCCTGAATGAACAGGAAACGAGTCATCGGGAACATACCACAGAAACCAAGGAGAAAAAGTCATGCCACGGTATCTGGTTGCTAACTACCTCCCCGACGACTTCGACCCGTCCACTGTAACCGAAGCGATGATCGAAGAGATCCACGCGCTCAACCGCGAAATGATTGCTGCCGGCGTGAGGAAGTTCGCCTGCGGCATTTCCCCGGCCGCCAACGCCAAGACGGTGCGGAAGCAGTCCGACGGCACGGTGCTCGTCACCGACGGGCCGTACCTGGAGACCAAGGAGCACATAGGCGGCTTTTGGATACTGGAAGCCGCCGATATGGACGAGGTACTCGCGTGGGCGCGCAAGGGTTCCATCTCCTGCGATGCGGTGGGCGAGGTGCGCGAACTTCTATTCTTCCCGGCTCCGGAACAAGGACCCGGCGGAAGCAAGTAAACAGCCCGGGCCGCCGCGACTTGGGAACATTCGACGAAAAGGAGCTGAAAATGAGGAAGATCATAGCAACTGCATTTGTTTCGCTCGATGGCGTCATGCAGGGTCCCGGCGGCCCTCAAGAGGACACAAGCGGTGGATTCGATCTTGGCGGATGGACCACCAACTACCGCAGTGAAAAGTCTGGGGCTGCGGTACTGGAGATGGTGGGCACCCTCGACAAGCCATACGACCTGCTGCTGGGCCGCAAAACCTATGACAACTTTGCCGGCTTTTGGCCCAACGTTCCCGCCGACAATCCCATTGGGCCTGTGTTCACAAAAGCCAACAAATATGTGCTGACGAGCGGTTCAGCCAAACTTGAATGGGCCAACAGCCACAAGCTGCGCAACATTGATGAGTTGAAGAAGGTGAAAGCGGAGGAAGGTTCGGATATTGTCCTCTGGGGAAGCTCAACGCTCTATCCGCAACTGCTTGACGCCAATCTTATTGACCGCCTACTGTTGATGACCTTTCCGATAGTTCTCGGAAAGGGCAAAAGAATCTTTGGCAACACCAGCCATCAGGTCGCCCTGAAACTAATGAAATGCGAGGCTACGCCGACAGGCGTCATCATGGCGACTCATGAACAAACACCGGAAGGCTAAAAAAAACGCCTCTGCTGTCGATTTTCCCTGTGCGCGACGACTATAGGACGATCCAGCTCGCAAGGCTGTGCTGCTGATTCCCACCAAAAGGAGAAGAACAGTGAAATACCTCTGTTTTGGCTACTACGATAAAGGCAAATTCGATGGCATGACTGAGAGCGAGCGAAACGCCATGTTCGATACATGCTTTGAATATGACGACCATCTTCGCGCCAGCGGGCACTGGGCCGGTGGAGAAGCGCTTCAGGGGCCGGAGACCGCCCTGACCCTGTATTGGAAGAACGGCAAGGTGGCAACGACCGACGGCCCCTATGCCGAAACCAAAGAACAACTCGGCGGCATTCTCGTCCTTGAGGCGAGAGACATGAATCATGCTGTACAACTCATCGGCCAGCATCCGGCTCTGACGTATGGCAACATTTTCGAGATTCGGCCAGCGGCGGACATGAATGAAGCCATGAAGGCAAGCGAGCAGCGACGGAGACAGGTCGTTGCACCCTGAAGACGGTTCTAGTTTGTCACGGACGGAATCGACAAAGCGCTGGCACGCGCAAAGAAAACCGCGGCCAGCGCTGCAGCGATTTTCCGCAGCGCGAACTGTCAACTGTTGCCAACAGGGCCGAGGCACTCATCCAGACGGGCTGAAAGTCAAAGCGTCAGTTCCGGTCGATTTGTCGGCTAACCCCACCTTACTCCCCTGAACTCGAACCGGACATCGTCATGACCTAACCGCAACCGCGGCACCGCACGCCTCCGGCGTGGATGAGACTTTGCACACCCCCTTGGTGATCGCCGAAGGTTGCAAATGGAAGAATTTTGAGACCTTACATGTATGCGACGGGCAAGCGGCACTCCGGGAGGAAGCCATTCCCGCAACAGTGCAGAGTTACAGTTCGTCCGGCACCGGGCGCGCCTCCTGCTGCTCTCCCAGTGCATCGAAACAGAGTAGTGGGACCGGCACGACTTGCCCGGGTCACCCAAGTCATTGAGGAGGAGGGCGGAATGCTGAGAGTGATTGAAAGGAGGTTGCTCAATTTCGCACGCCTACTGCAACAGATTGTGAGCACGCATCTCCAAGCTGTTATGCCTGGAGCGTATCCGTCCGAGAGACAAGCTCCGTGATCGTTTTGAAAGTGCTTTTGTTAAGCGCGGTAGTGCTGCTGCTGCTAATACTGCTTGTCACAGTTTGGATCCTGCAGCCCACGTTCAGACGATCTCAAGGCCAGCTTTGGGTGCGTGGTGATCCAGTCCGTCTGCGCCAAGATGTTGCCGCACTCACCTCAATTCCCGGAGGCCGATCGTACCTCAACGGAACTGGCCTCGCAATCGCCGCCA
>NZ_JQKI01000244.1 GCF_000745965.1 Edaphobacter aggregans DSM 19364
CTCTATGCGGTCCGCGCCTTCATGGACAACAACGATCCAAAGCCTTCCGTTGCCCTGATCAAGAAGTCGCTGAGGATCTATCCGTACACGCCGGGTGGTGTCGGGACCAGCATTGCCTCGGCACTTCAAGGTCATGTCATGCTGGCGCCAAACCCGCCTGCACCGGAGACGAAGTTTGTCGAAGCCAGTGGAAAGTCCTTCAACACGATCCCCCCCAACGACTTTTCCTATTTCGAGATACTCAATGAACTCGTGCAGTTGGAGCCGGCGACTTCGGTCAACCCGGAACTCATGGGCCAGTTGGCAGCCATTGGCATCGTGAAGGGTAAGCCTTTCAGTCCGGACGCAAAGACGCGCAAGATCCTCACCGATGCAGCGGCCGTAGGCAATGCCGCCGGACGGGCGCTGAACTGGCGTGCCTCCGAATATCCCGGTTGGGCCTACTACCCAGATTCGATGTGGGCCAACATGTTGTGGCAGGGTGGTTACAATTTCGAGACGCCACCACCAATGATTACCAAGGAGGGGTTCAAAACGTTTCCGCCGACTGGCGCGCGGACGCTCGACTCCCGAACGGCCTTCTACTATGGCTACACGATGGACTCGCGGGGAATGATCATGCGGTTACCCATGGTCGGCTCACAGTATCTGATGGGCTTCCTCGATTCCGATAAGAACCCCTATGACGGTGGCAAGACCTACAAGGTGGTGTTGCCGCCAGACATACCCGCTGCCAAGTTTGGTCGTTCACCCTGTACGCCAATCAGACGCGCTCGATGCTGCAGACGCCGCAACGCTACCCGCGTGCAGGGAGTCAGACGTACCCTCACCTGCCGCAGTTGCGAACTCGGACGGCTCCACGACAATTTACTTTGGCCCTTCCAAACCAGCTGACGCTAAGGACGGGAACTGGATTCAGACCATGCCGGAGAAGGCCCCGAGAGACTCGGCGACTCCTATTGTTCGTTGATCTATTTTTTCTTCGCACTCAACTATTTGTGCTAGTAACCAAATCCCCGAGCCATCTGTAGGGTCGAAGGGCTCCTCTGTTGCAGTTCAGTCGTGAAAGGAGAATATTATGCAGATCCGTTCGAATCTTTCTAAGACAGTCACTATCAGTCTCATGGTTGCTGGATTACTTACGATCGTTGCTGCTCCAGTTTCGGCCAGAGACAAGTACGAAACCATCGAAGCCCAAGCCTTCGGTACGGGCACTCAGATGGGGCAGAATATCGGCATCACCTTAAATATCTATGAATTCTCAACTCCGGCGGACAGAACATTGCTCGTGCAGGCATTCGAGAAAGGACAGAACCAAGGCCTGGTAACTGCACTGGGGAAGATGAAAGCAGTAGGTCATATCGAGATCACGGGTACACTCGGATTTGATTGCGCTTACATCAAGATGACCCCGACCCCGACTGGTAGAAAGATTGTCTTTGTCACAAATCGTCTGATCACGTTTGGTGAAGCCTGGACCGACAGTCAATCGGAGTCGTTCAATCTGACCGCCGGGCAGTTCGAAATCAACGAACAAGACAAGAGCAAAAGCACAGGCATGCTCTATCCCTTGGCACAGTTAATCCTGAACAAGGAAGGCGAGTTGCAGTTGGAACTGAATCAAAACCCCTGGAGGCTGTCTGGCGTTATTGACTGGAAGGGAACGGCCAACAACTGATGTCCGGTGCGACAGTCGGCATGTGCCGATTTCTCCATGGAATTCTGCTCGACATTCCTGACTGTCAGACGTGTGCGTGGTCGTAAATGAAATTTTGCGAGGTCGCTATGCAAATTAATCGAGGTATCGTAAACAGGTCCGCAGCACTCTTGCTATCGGTTATTTCACTAACCAACTGTGTGAGCGCCCAATCAAAGAGCAGCAAATATGCTTGCCCGGAGACAAATCATGCACAACTGTGTAATGCGAGTAACACCTGCGGATCAGCTTCGGATCCATGTGTTGTCGACGTGAAAAGGACCTCGAGTGCGGCTTCCGCCACAGCCATGACTCAGAAGGCTAAAGGTAATGCACTTTTCTGCGTGAAGACAGGAACAACCGTGCAGTGGAAAAGCACAGACAAGGAGATAGGCTTCGTTGTCGACCTGGGACCCACATCGCCGTTTGAACCGGCAGGAGCCATCATCGGCGGCTCTGATCGCTCTGTTTCCGTAGTGGCAAAAAGGCTGGATGCTACAAGTATTCCGCCGGAGCATGCAAGTCGGGAGCGATCTATGGGATGTGCGGAACTGGGTATGCAAGGCTCATTGTTGTTGACGGTCACTAAGTGAACTCAAGTGCTTCTTGAAAATCGGCCAGGACCATTTCGGTCACTATTGAAACGCCGCGCCAATCTTCTTTATCTATCGCGCCGCCCTGCTGGATGTATACCAACCAACTCAACCTGCCGGTTGGAGAGTAAGACCACTAATTTGGATGTGAAGAGGTGTGTAATGATGATGGTGGCCAGAGACGGGACCGAACCGCCGACGTCGGCCTTTCAGGGCTGGGACACATCTGCTCCGTCGTCACCTTTGCGGCCGCGACGATTCGGAGCCTACAGGGTGCGGCACTAGTCCAATCTCATTTATGTCGAGTATCAAACTCTATTGTTCGTTCACAAAACTCCGGTTAGCGTATGCGTGCTGACGACGAAATAGTATGAAATGTCCGCAATCAAACTCTTTTGTCACTTCCGTTCAGATCCCCTGCATTTCTGCCTAATTACCCCGATGACTTTTTGGTTTGAGCGAGGCCAGCAGCCACCCCAGAAACGAACTGAGGGACGTGCTCGGAGTCAGGTCGCTGGAGAGTAAGGTGCGGTTTACCGACCATCCGGGAGTTTGGGGATCACAACGATCCTCCACTTGGAGGAAAGCCCTGCTTTCGCATTTGCATAAAGGTATTGCGATTGGCTTTCTAAGGCGACAGATTTCGCAACAAAGCTAAACGGACGTTTTCTGACGTTTGGTGTGGTGCCCTATACGGTCGCAAAGGCCCGCTTAGGAAACTGCTTTGATGTCCCGGTTAGGCATAGGTTAGTCGCAGAGGGTAAAACATCATGAAGACAAGACCTGTCATGAGCATACTAGCGGTCACCATGATTTGGGTGCTTCTATTGGCTACGCCTCTATTTGCCCGAGAAAAGACCGACATAATTGTTATGAAGAATGGCGACCGTCTCACAGGCGAGATTAAAGGGCTTAATGCGGGTGTGCTCTACATGAGCATGGAATACATATTGGGAACCAGCTCGGTTCAATGGCAAAAAGTGGCGCACTTGGAAAGCAACCAATTGTTCCTCGTGAAGACGGAGGATGGGTCGGTGTACACAGGGACTCTTAACGCCACGAGCACTCCCGGGGGGCGACCCATGGAGATTTCGGTCACGCAGACGTCGGGAAGGGAAGCAGTGATTGATAGCTCGCAAATTGTCGAAATGGACATGACCTCAGCAAAGTTCTTCCATCGGTTCAACGGCTATATAAACACGGGGATCATCTACTCGAAAGGCAACCAATCCACGCAGTACAGCTTAGGTTCCCAGGTCACATACCCGCGTGAACGCTGGGCCGCAGCGGCCAGCTTCAACTCCACCTTGTCCGCCAGTACAGGCGCTGCTGCTTCGACCCGAAACCAGGTCAACTTCGATGCCTACCGTCTCCTGCGCTGGAACAACTGGTTTTATGAGGGCCTTGGCACGTTCCTGCAAAGCACGGAGCAGGGGATAGATCGTCAGATCACGTTTGGCGGTGGCGTCGGACGTTACTTGAAGAACAGCGATCTGGCGCGCATTTCGGTGCTCGGTGGTTTTGCCGGGCAGAACACCGAATATCAGCAGAACATCAATTCTCAAAAACTGGCATCTGGCCTGATTGCTGCAAATTTGCAATTCTTCCGGTACAACAAAACCAATGGCACCCTCACCGCGACGCTTCTGCCTGCCCTCAATGATCCCGGCCGCGTGAAGTTCAACCTGAACACGACCTATTACACCAAACTCATTGGTAATCTGTCGTGGAATGTCTCTATCTACGGCAACTGGGACACCCAGCCGCCGGATGGCCTTGCCGGCAGTGACTACGGCTCGAGCTCGGGACTCAGCTGGACATTTGGCAACAGGTGACGTAGTCCGGCTCGCAACCAAGAGCGCGGAGCCACCCTGTGTTACTGCCGTGCCAGGCTTGAGAATCTCAGATGGTCTCTAAGACGGCTTGCACTCGCTGTTAAAATTGCCGAAAGTAAGTATCCTCCTGAGAGCCGGAGGCTTTACGATTGCTGGCCCCTCAAAGGGGCCTAATCGCAATCGTGGAAAAGACAGAATCATGCCAATCCAATATCTCTGCGGCACTTCACGGTTCAGGCAACGCGCTTCCCTGCCCTTCGGCGGCAGCCTGTTTCAAACCGTGCATACTCCCGGAACTGTCAAACTTCTACTGCCTCCCCGGCAAAGCCGGGGGAACTCCCGGTTGGATTAGAACGCACGAAAGTCTCAGTAAGTCCATCGGCACGTATCAGGATGCCATTCACCATCAGCAAATTCATAGCCAGTCTGATAACGTTGCCTGCGTAGATACCGGGTGTACGCGCAAAGTAGAAATGTCCGGTTTCTGCAAAGTTGAAATGTCCAAACTACCCTTCCGAAAGTGAGCTTCGGGAGGAAGAGATTGGGCTTAGTAACGATGAGCGGACGTGAACTGCAACGCATAGAGGTTCTTTCTGAGGTTTTGGCACGGCGGCGCACGGAGATTTCGGCCGCGGCGATTCTGGGACTCAGT
This sequence comes from Edaphobacter aggregans DSM 19364, assembly GCF_000745965.1. GTDB lineage: Bacteria > Acidobacteriota > Terriglobia > Terriglobales > Acidobacteriaceae > Edaphobacter > Edaphobacter aggregans. Next base: position 4,777 of record NZ_JQKI01000244.1, read on the forward strand.
ACCAGGCAGACACGGCGGCTGCTGACGGCGTATCGCGACGGGGGTGGAGGTGCGCTGATCCACAAGGCTCGTGGTCGCACATCGAACAACC
>NZ_JQKI01000245.1 GCF_000745965.1 Edaphobacter aggregans DSM 19364
CTCGTGCTCAGGTCTGGACGCTCCGCGAACGGTTACTGAAGCTGGGCGCTCGCGTGGTGGTCTCGGTGCGCCGCATGGTGCTGCATCTGCCCGCGTCGTTCCCGTTTCTTCCCGCCTTCCGGCAAGTGGCCCTGGCATTCGGAGCCTCGCCGGGATAGCGCGCCTCGGCTGACCAGAAAACCTCACTTCCCACTCGCTCGCAAGCTGCGTATCAGGACAACTGCGCTCGAAAAACCTGCGCCGCATCTATGGCGCGGCTAGACAGATGCCCGCTCTCGTACGCTAACCAATATCACCGAGCCTAAAGCAGCTTCGCCACAATCTCGCGCTCACAATAGCCGTTCGCCGCGGGCTTCACGAATGATGCAGGCTAGGGAGACTGGTCTCCGTGTCATCCAGGTCAATCCGCGGGTCTTTTGCTTCGTCCAGCAGCTCCTGGAGCCAATACCCACGAAGGCGATCACGATGAGTGTGTCCAGCCAAATGCGGCCAACCCATGGTCTTTCGCACACGCTGGATATAGGCCTTCACAAATTGATCCGCGGTATAGCCATCGTCATCGTCTGCAACATGTTCGGCGTGCTCATCGCTGTACTCGCCATTGATGAGTGCCAGATGGAGAGCGACCCGCTTGGCCGTCTCCTCGGCCGTCGGAGTCACCGTCGCGAATGCTTCATCTAGGACAGAATCGAATCCCGACAAGTCGTCCAAGGCTCCCTCGGCGATGGCTCCGTCCGAGTTCATCACGCCGAAAGCTACGATCTGATGCGCGGCCGCAAGGAATGCTCCACTAAGATCGGGGACCAGACGTTTCACGTCCCGTGAGAACTTCGCTTCGTAGCGACCATGGCTGAACGGAAGGACTTCGCGAATGAATCGATCGATTAAAATCCGAGTCCGCGGATCGGACCGGTGACGCTCATACCATTCTTCGTCTCTGGTTGGTGTCGACCACTGATCAAGAAAATTCCACTGGCGCCGGGTCCCTCCACTGAGGAGATACCGCGCGATCTCCGATGGTCCACTGGCACGTGATCCTGAGGCAGACGCGAGTCTCAGGTCTTCTTCAAACTTACGGCCAGAATCGGCTAAACGTGCCTCAAGCCATGTGTCGATGACCGAGTGCGTCTCCGGTGTGAGCTGGACACTGATTTCAGTCTTCTTGGGGATTGCAGCAAGGAGGGTTGCAGCTTTGCCTGCTCCCCGTTCGGTTGGGCCACCGTTCGAGACCCATACGTTGATCAGGGTCCTTAGTGTCTTGGAGGCGAGCACCCGGCCCCGTTTAAGTGCACGCTCTACGCCAGCCTCTACGCGCGGGTGGTAGTAAAACACCACCTGTTCGCTCTGCTTGAGGTTTCGCGCGGCGACAAAGAACTGGACCAACGGTGTGACGCCTCGTTCCAGCTGATGCACTCCATCTGCTAGTTCCAGTTCTAGAGAAAGCAAATAGGAATAGGAAAATTTGTCGGCCACTTTCAGCAGCGCCCAGATGACCGCAGCTGCCGCGACGTAGTCACTGTGTTCGATCTGTTCAACTACCGTGCTCTCGATGGAGTTCTCATGGGCAGTACGGATCGCTTCTTTGATCCAAGCATGGTCGTCGGAGTAGCGCTGCCGGTCGATGATCGCAACAGCGTCGAAGAACTTTTGAATCTCGAGTGGGGTCGCCAACTCCCTCAAAACAGTCTCCTGCGCTTGACTGACGGGCAACTGAAGTTCCCATGGCAATGCTGGAACGCGTGTTTCGTAGAGACGCGATCGCTGGGTGCCACCGTAATGTTCCGCTTCGAGCGGCATCTGCCACTTGCGCATGTTTTGCAGAACATCCGCACGTTCCGCAACGTCTTTGCGCGTCGTTGCGACATACAGGTGGTCATGGTTTGCGCGGGCGAAGAAGTTGCTCAACTGATCGGACCACAGACGGGTCTCGGACTCGAGATCAAAACGTCCCCAGGGATCCTCAATGTCGAACAACACTGGAGGTGGGGTGATGTCCTCCTCCAATTGCCGTGGACCGCGTGTGATCTTCACACGCGTAAGACCGGGAATCTCCTGCCTCAGCTCCTCATACAGCACCTGCGTCGCCAGGGTCTTGCCGGTCCCCGACTGGCCAATGATTAAAGCCGCGTGCTTCTCTGTGATTGTGCTTCGGAGTTCTGACCAGTTCGTCGGCTTGACGTGCTGATCCATCTCCTGCGAACTTGCCAGATATCCTTCGTGATTGCGGATGACGGCTTCGACATCTTGCCGTCGCAAACGCCCTCCAGCACCTCCACGGATTCGAACACGAGCCATTTCCCGCAGCACGTTTCGGCAGTCCTCCCATCTGGCGTTCGGCACCTTGAAGAGCTCGATGAGCAGACTCTTGATATCGCCGAAGAGGCGCTCCTCGTCTTCTGCTCCGATCACAGCAACTCGCCCTGCTGCTCCGCTCGGAAGCGCTCTTGCAATCGAGGCAGGCATCTTCTCGGGCTTCGGCCATTGCGCGGGCTTCCGAACAAACAAGCCCCGAGCTCCACCGTTGAGAGCCGCACTGGTGACTAGCAGATACCGAACGTTGGTTTCAGTCAGGCGCGTTGCTGCGGAGAGCCGATCATCGCTCCCATATTTCAAGAGCTTCTTGATCCCATCGACGGTCCAGGCGTCTCCGCTCCGTAGCTTTGCCTGCACCACGAGGACATAGTTATCGACGTGCAATTTGCCGGTGACTCGCCCGGGCTCGTTCTCTTCCAGTTCGGCTTCGAGATCTTCCTGGGAAGGTGGCTCAAGAACCAGTTCGTGTGCCATTTTGTTGGCGACCAACAGTTGCAGTGCTAACCAGACCGAGACGTCGATCTGGTATTCGTAACCGGCAAGGCCGTCGCGGCCCGCTCCTCCCGGTTGAGTCTCGTCAATCTCTGGCACTCTCGTCTCTCCCCGTCGTGTTCACACGAGTCATCGAATCCACTGCTTTTTTTTGTTGCTTCAGCGTTGATCGCGAGCGATCGTGGCACTTCGCTCATATTGGGGGACGAACCTCCCGAGGGCGATCGCGTTCCATCTGATTATCGCAAAGCGAACAAACTGAGCTGATACGTCGGGTGCAGACAATACATCTGGCCGTTGCGGGCTGCGAGGGCCACGGCAAAGCAGGAGGAGCGTCACTCTGCGACGTGCCGAGGTCGTAATTGCTGACGAGCAAGAATGCCGCCTCGCAACGAGAAAGATGAGATTCTATGGCGGAGCGCCAGTCTCATCGGTACCCGGAAACGCGCTTGTGGCGAGTAGAGCGCCGCAGGCAGTTAGAGGGGAAGGTGCAGGAAGGGGGAACGTCTTTCTGCCGCGCCGCCGACGAGCGGAGGTCGGCCAAGCGGGATGAGGGTTCGGGAAAAACCGAAGGGGTGTCTCCCGGCGCGATTTGTGCTCGCGCCGAGGGACAAAGCGGCCCCGGACGAGTCCGGGGCCAAGGATGGGAAATGCTAGGCAGTTTTCTTTCGGGTTGGCTCCTTCTTTTGGGGGGCTTTGACCCACGCGGGTTTCGCTTTGCCGGAAGCGTCGGCCTTGGCTTTGACGGCCTTCGGCTTCTTGGGCGCGAATGCTTGCTCGGCTTCGGTCAACAAGCCGGGTTTGCGCCTTAGTCGTGAGCTAGTCGATCGGAAGCTTGCAGGCCAACAGAACGTCGCGATGGATGGTCTCGGTAATGAGTCAGTGGCTCAGACAATTCGACGATTTCGATCCGAGATTGCTGAAGCCGAAACAATCGACTCCTTTCGACAGATCGAAGCCAAAGCTGCAAAGGTCTATTGGTCGTCCTGGCGCTCAATACCGGTCATGTTTCCTCGAAAAGACTTGCCGCGTGTTCCTGAACACTGGCTCACATTTGGATCCCGGACTTCGTCGCTGACATCGTCGCCTCGATTGGCAACTAATCCTGTAAACGCGATCTTGAACTATCTGTATGCGGTACTCGAAGCGGAGTCGCGATTAGCAGCTGCAACACTAGGTCTTGATCCCGGAATCGGAGTTCTGCATCTCGACGCGCCAAGTCGAGATAGTCTCGCGTGTGATTTGATGGAGCCGATTAGGTCAGACGTCGACGCGTTTGTATTGGATTGGTTGAAACGTGAACCGTTGCTGCGTAATTCATTCTTCGAGCAACGCGACGGAAGTTGTCGATTGATGGCCCCCTTCGCGTCGAAATTATCACAGACAGCGCCAAGCTGGGCGAAACTGGTTGCGCCGGTTGCCGAGTGGTTTACGCAGGAGCTGTCCAAATCAACGATAAGTCATCATGGGGACTGGGATCTCAATGAGTAAGTTCTAATCCACAATCGGCGTTTCTCGTTACCAATCGCGCGAAGGGAGATCGATTATGAGCAATCGCAACGAACTTCGTGTGACGCTATCTTTCAGCTGTCGTCCATTCCAGAAACTCAACCTGAGCTACTACGGCTACAAGACGAAGCCAGATCACCTTGGCCTTCTGTTCCTTCGTCTGAGCACAACGCGTCTACGGATGAAGGGTTGCGCCGCCGATCTCTGTCACCGACTCATCCGTTCCCCATTCCGATCGCAGGCCTAGCGCGATGATCCCCGCCAACAAAAATCCACCGGCTGTCAGTGAAAGACCGAAGGTGAAACCTCTCTCCTGAGCAATCTTCCCTACCGTGTAGGGAGCCGCGGCGCTGACGATGCGGCCCAGGTTATAGGCGAATCCCATTGCTCTGCCTCGCAGCGCGGTTGGAAAAGCTTCGCTGGCAATTACGCTGAAGCCGCTGAAGTACCCCGAGCCGAAGAACCCGACGATCGGTCCGAGAAGCAGGAGCG
>NZ_JQKI01000246.1 GCF_000745965.1 Edaphobacter aggregans DSM 19364
AGCAGCACTGCCGCTGCGTGAAAACCTCCCCAGGAAGGAAAAATATCAGGATCATCCGGTGCGCAGGCTGCCAGGTCCCGCAGGTGACGGGCTGAGCGACGGAGGCAACTCCCGAGGCTCCCTTCGGTTTGTTTCGGGACTGGCAGAGAACATAAACTCAATCTTCTGTGCGGACTCTTTGGAGTCTCAGACAGCAAATGGATGTCCGGTTCTGCAGAGAGCAGGAACCACCAGCCGAGAGGCACTGTTGCGTAACGGCAGATTCTGATCAAACCGATAGCGCGCTCTCCTGAGCGCGCCCAGAAAATCCTGTGCTTTTCTGTTGACAAAAACTTACATGGATGTCCGTCATCCAGGAGAAAGCGGGTCGGAGAGCGTACTGTCCACCACTTCGATACAGTTGTCAAGTCGCTCAGAGTCAGTTAATGCGATGCCGGTTTCTCGACAATTACCGCTCAATTGCGACTTCAGCCCTAAGAAGGGGTCGGGAGAAGTTGCGACATCGGGATCGACATACAGGTGTTGTCCGGAATCGATACCGGGTCGGTAACGATTCTCGTCGTTGTAATCCGCAGGACAGCGGCCCGCGTAATCAGCTCAGTTCGGCGATTGGGCGAACTGCCAGACCGCGGCAAAAGAACCACGACTGGGTTCTCGATTAGGAATGTCCTTGCCAAACGCAAAACCAGGCGAGGGTACCCTACTGGAGCAGCTTTACATAAAAGGCGTTGTTTCCAGAACGAAGATCTTTTCCGTAGGACAACGCAACAATCCTTCCAAATATGCTCAGCTTTGCTTGCGTTCCAGCGTCCCAGAGCCACTTATGCGAACCGAGCGCCGTAGAAGAGTCGGTGATCTTACCTATGTCAAGAAATGGTCCAAGTTTCAGCGTCACCAATCCATTTCCATACACGTTTTTGTCCGTCTCCCAGGAGGCAAGAAAGTAGTCGCGCCCCAAGGGAGCGCTGCCCTTGCGTCCGTCGCGCGTGCCAATGTGTGCGCGCATCGACAGATCGTTATCCCGCTCAAGTCCCAGCATAAAGAGCTCGTCGAAGGGTACTGGCCCGAAGGTTTTGCCGGCTCGAACTCTTTGCTGCATTTCGTAGTCATCTCCCTCTGCTTGGGGAAACCACTGCCAACCCAGAGAGCCCACCAATTTCTCGAAGGTTTCCTGGTGGTGCGACCACAATCGTGCCGCTTGAGACGAGGCTTCTGCGTCCAAGGTGAATCGACGCTCAGGCACGCGCCACAGTGTGCCCGTCACCTGCGCTTGTTGCTTGAGTTGGAAGCCCTCGGCCAGCGTATCCGGCGTGAGAACCGTTCCAGGCACAACGCTACGGAAGTCACGATGGGAAGCCTCCGCACCGGCCGACCAGCGCAATCGTCCACTGGCATGCGAGGCAAGGTCAAGAGCCAGTGCCTCGCGACGCATGTTAAGTCTTCCAAGCGTTGGAGCAGGCCCCGTAAACGAATTCCTCAGTGCCCAGTTCTCGTTCCGGAGATCTGTAACAACCTCGTAGCGGTACTTGGCACTGTGTTCGAAGGGGCCGGAGAGCTGCGCAAATATGCGTCGCTTCTGTGGGTCCCAACGGAATAGGGACACGAAATTGATCGCTTCATGATGCAGGTTGTAAAACTCGGGTTGGACGCCCTGAAACGGAAGTCCCCGAAGAAACAGGAACAGGTCTTCCCATTTGCTGTCTCCGAACCCGTTCCGTTCCCGGCTGCGGAACACAAGATCGAACTTTCCATCGTCGCGTGCCCGGAGATCGAATTGGTACCGCGGGAATATGCCCAAACCGCGGATACGCGCGTCCGTGTCCAGAAACTCCGACAAAAGAAGTGTGCTGGCGGGCGACATCGCAAACGCCCGGTCAAGCAGTGCGGGATAAACACGAGGCGACGGGTCCTCCCGCAATTCCGCAATCTTGGGCTTCCCCACGCGGTTCCAGTACTTCAGCGATGCTTCGCGATTCTCCTGAAGGAAATAGATCGTTCCCAGAAAGTCATTTGCATAGGTGTCATTCGGCGCGAGCTTGATCGCCTCCCGCAGGAGATGGGCGGCTTGAGAATAGTGCTTTTGCCTGAAGGCTACTCCCGCGAGTTCGATTGGGAACCTTGGATCGACTGGAGCTAGCTGAAATCCCGTCTGAAACGCCGTCTCCGCCTCCGACCAACGCTCTAGTCGCGTCAGTGCAGTCCCGTAATAAAAATCCATGTCGGCTGAGCGCGACTGCATTGGCTCCAGCAGACGAGCAATTTCTTCCCAGCGTTGCCCGGCTAGGAGTTTCTGAACCTCTTGTGCTGAAGGGAGTTCAACTGGACCAGTCTGGGCGGTGAGGCTCAGACAACCGCAGAGGAGAACAATCAATATCTTCCAATTCAGCATCTTCCGGAAGGCTTTCATCTGACGTCGAAGATTTGTGACTGTATCAGTGCGAGCTCATCTCCGGAACGGCGAGCAGAGTCCAGTTTCCGGTTGCTTTCCATTCCTGTTCGAATCTGGATTTGTCCTCTTTCAGGAGTTTGCGCTGTGCAGGATCGTTCAGCAGGACGAGTTTGTGTTCCTCGTCCAATCCTGCGACCACTACATAATGGAGTTCGTGACTTGAACTCGGCTTCAGCGCAGCGATCAATGGACGCCCTTTGCCAAGCTGTTGCTTCAGGAACGTCCATTCCCCTGAAAATTCGAACGTGCGGTATCCATTTTGCTGAAAGTACCGCTCCATGTCAGAGGCATAAATTTCGTGGGTCGTGTCCCCGCGCAGTGTGTGCAGGATTTGGCCGGAGTCTGCAAAGGTACTCACCGGCTGGCCCTGTTGCTGCTGCCAGTACTGCATGACCATGGCTATGGTGGCGGCACCGCAGCCGTTCTTCTCCTGCTTCACAAACGGAATGTCAAGCCATATGCCACCGAAATCAGCGGCGAGCAGAACACCACGCAGCAACAGCATCAGAACAGCGGCTCTGAGGATGATGCGTGGCATTCGTAAGTTTAGTGCACTGCGACGATGATAAGGACGAGAGCAGCGATACATACCAGGATAATCAACAAATCGTGGTCGTCCACCCTTCCAGCAGCGAAGTCAGCCTGCGCCTTGTTCGCACGGGACGCAAATTGCGCGAGTTCGTCATCACTTAGGCTGGCAACGGCCTTCTTAACCTGCTCCGGCTTTTGATGAGCTGACTCCAACGCCTGCTGCGCCTTCTCAGAGGAGAAGAATTGATTCAACGTGTCCAGGTTCTGCTGTCTTTTCTGCGAGGCATCCGCCACCGCCTTTTGTAGCTCAGTGGGACTCACCACGTGTTCGGAAGACTGTGCGACGAGGCCTTGTGGAATGGCAAAGATCGTAACAAGGGCAGTAGTCATCAGCGCTCTAACAAACTGCCTTGAATCAGTGGGCATTATTTTTCGACCCTCCAGGGGAGATTGGGGAGAACTCAGTGCAGTATACATTCGCCAGACCGTTGAGCTCTCATACTAAAGGGCTATTCGAGGGCACAGGAGAGCCTGCTTCCACAAGGCCGCCTGTATCAAACGAGGCCTCGGCGCGTCCGGCTCAGGGCGTGGCCGGCCGCATTGCTCAATTTCCAACAGTTTTTCGGACGACGTTGGGCAGCTCGTGCGCAAATGGAAGGCAGTGGCACCCAGAATAGGCGCGAACAGATATTGATCTTTAGCGCAATTCACACGAATTTCGACGTGCAGGCAATTCCTTGTCGGCTGAGGTCGCACCCAATATCGAAGATCCTTTCCGCATGGTCGGCAAACCGCACCTTACGCTTGGAGAGGGATTCCCGTGATCCGCTAGGGACCATGTGACGGACCCGAGAAACCTTGCCACAAACCGGTCGGGTCGAGGACTGGCGCGGTGTTCCGAAGGTCCGGCCTAGCCGTTGCTCCCCGTTTCCTCTGGGAGTGCCTCAATAGCCAAACCGTGAATCCGTTTCCAGCCCCCGCCACATCGCACCCAGCGTGCGGATTTCCCGCACTGGGCGCACCTGTTTGCTTAGTGCCAAGAGTTATGTGACCTATCGTGCTGGGGCGACTTTCGCATCTGACCATCGACGGAGCTGGTAGTTGTTAAACAAACCCAGCCGGTCATATAGCCATTTGCTACTCCACCGCATCCAGCCGAAGCCTTTGCGGCCCCGGGCACGCATCAAATGCCGCCGTACCTTCTCCTCTACCCAGCGTTTGACCACTCCAAAACAAATACTCGAATGACCGACCCGAAAGTAGTTCACCCAACCGCGCAGAATCGGATTGATTTTCGCAATCACGGTCTCGACGGGCCAGCTGACGTGCTGCCGGAAGATCTCCCTGAGCCTTTCAAACAGCGCTGTCCGCTTCTTCAGCTTGGGCGCATAGTGGGGTCGCCACTTCCGCTGAAGGCTCAGTACACGCCGATATTCAAAGCCCAGGAAGGTGAAGCTCTCTCCCTTCTTCAGATCTACCATCCGACTCTTGTCCTCGTTGATCTCAGCGCGGAGCTTCGCGAACTCCTCGCGCAGCCGTCTGTCTATCGCCTTCACCAGCCAGTCACTCCGCCGTTCAGCGTCGACCAAGATCACCAGTCGAGTCGCCCGGGGGAATTGCACCCCCAGGCGCTCACAGAATCCGGACTTGAACGTCTCCGCTCATCCGGCTCTTATCGTCCAGTCGACGCCTGATGCACCAAAGACCAATGAGCAAATAGCCGCGGGTCTCTCGAAGCAGTCTTGCAAACCCATTGCTCTGCTCTTCGCCGATGTCGTTTCAGACGCTTGTATTTCGCCATCGCCCAATGCGCTAAGCA
>NZ_JQKI01000247.1 GCF_000745965.1 Edaphobacter aggregans DSM 19364
CCGCAAGCTGCCAACCTGGTTCGTTGCGGCCAAAATGACAGCGCGGGTCTTCAACTGAGGGTACTCGAATCCCCCAGAATGCTCTGTGAGACCGGCTTCCGTGGTCATCGTTCTGGTCGCCGGAAGGACAAACTCTTGGAAAAGATGTCGCAGGTATACGAGTGTTTGTTCGAGGCCTTCCTCATCTCGGAGAGTCCACTGCTTGATGTCCTTATCGGGACCGAAGTGCTCGACGCGCCACTGCCAATCACATCCGTAATAAGGTGGCACCCTTTCGGCCGGCTTGCTGTAGAAGCCTAACCACCGCTTTGAGCAAGCCGCAACATTGACATAGAAGGTGGTCTCACCATGGTCTGCCCAGCGGCTCTTCTGGAAATTGACGATAACCCAGCATTGGGCTGATTCCAGAATAAAGTTCTGACTGGCAGCACGAAAGCCGTTTTCCTTGAAGAGCGGACGCAGTTCCTTGAGCACGGTCCTAAACAACTTCTCTGTCTCCGCTGACAATAAGACTCCTCCCAAGTGGCGAGTTTATTTCAGGATTACATCGGCTAGGTAATGAAAAGTCTCGTTTGCGGCAAGTTCGGGGGCGAAGTTGCCGATAACCCCGTTTTTCGTGCAGTTCAACTCGCTATCTTTTAGATTTGTTGTTCGACACCTACAATCATCATGATATGAGGCAATTCATGCGATTGAGCGCCCAGGGTTTGATTCTGCTTTTGTTGACTGCTGCTCCTCTAACTACTATGTCGGCGCAACTTCGCGGTTACAACCCGACAAACAGCGCTGATGACACAGCGAAAAGCGTGAGCCTTATACAGCTGATTGCGAACCCACGGGCCTGGGATGGTAAGAAGGTGCGGCTAATCGGTTTTCTGCGACTCGAATTTGAAGGAGATGCTTTGTATCTTCACAAGGAGGACTTCGAGCACAGTATCTCAAATAACGCGGTTTGGATTGACCGTCCTCGCGATCTGACGTCAGCGCAGGAGAAAGCAATGAACACACAATACGTCATTTGCGAAGGTACATTCCGTGCCACTGATAAGGGTCACATGGATATGTTCAGCGGAACCATTAGTGGAATTAATCGCCTTGAAGCATGGGATTTCGATAGAAGCAAAAAGTAGAAATTGCTCTGACTGTAGAGACCATGTTCCTGCAAAGTCGGCTTTTCAGCAAGTTCACTCGGCCAGTGGGGTTCGGCGCGTCGAACTTGCCGAAATCCCCCGTTTTTCGTGCACCTGTTCCGAGGCGAGCTATTCTTAGACCGTGATCACTACGAAGGTCTCGCTTGACTGCAAGAACATTAGAGATTGGCAATCCTTCCACGAGGAGTTTGCCCGGGTCTTCGGTTTTCCTGCCTTCTACGGCAAGAACATGGATGCTTGGATCGACTGCATGACCTCATTGGATGACCCGACGGATGGGATGTCCAATGTTCACTGTGCGCCCGGGACTGTACTAACTCTCGAACTAGAGAATGTCGAAGCGTTCACGAGGCGTTGCCCTGAGCAGTACCAAACCCTTATCAGGTGCGCAGCTTTCGTGAACTGGCGGCGCCTCGAAGTAGGCGAGCCATCGGTCCTGGCACTGAGCTTCAGATTCTAGTAAGCGTTAGCCACTTCCCTGAAAGTCGCGATTTCGGTAAGTTGCTGGCCAGCGCGTGGAAGTCCCAGCGGTCAAAGACCTTCGTTAACGCACATAAATTTCTGTTTCGTGAGTGTCCCCCTCTACCGAACTATCCTCAAGCCTGTCGCCTGACTAGCGACAACTCAACAAGAGATCGTTTCTGAACACGAGCCTGGGCCGATTTTACTTTCGCGGGGGTTGGACAATAATAGCCGTTATCTTACTGAAAGCGGGCACATCGGATTACGAGTCGACCGCACGAGGGAGATCCTAATGCCGCTAAGCCGCCAAACCAAACGTAAAGTTCTTGATGCACTTCTTATGCGTTCGGAACCAATAGAAGGCGATACCGATCTTGCCCTGACCATTGTGATCAGCGAACTGGCTTTTAGAATCTATCCATGAAGAGCACGGAAGAGTTCATGCCGGCCATCGAGGCATGCCTTCACAACGCGGAAAAACTGATCGTCGCTGCGAAGGCTAGCGCCGGACCGGGCAGCTACCACATCGCCTTCCATCTGGCGACGATGGCCCTGGAAGAGATTGGAAAATCTTCGATGATCTTCCTCGATGCGCTCGACCGAAAACCTGCCATCGGCGACGAAGAAGCCAAGACACCTCTCAAATGGGTTGATGACCATGAGCGTAAGTTGTTTTGGGCAATTTGGCTTCCCGGCCGTGAAAACTTGCGCGACTGGCGAACTATCCCTGCCGCCATGGAGTTCGCGCGCGTCATACACAAGGACAGACTCGACACCCTGTATGTTAACCCGGCAAGCCTGAACGGGCCGACGATTTCAGAACAGCGCGCCAAAAGCATCATCACCGCCGCGGATGCCCGGCTGAACATGGAGCGGGTTAAGCAGTTCCGCGACATGGGCAAGGATGAGCAGGACTTGATGCACTGGTTTTTCGCAGCCATGGACGACCCGCGCCTTAAGCCGATGATCTTTTCCAAAGCCAGCCTCGACAAGCAGGCTGAGTTCGGCGATGACTTTGGCGCGTGGATGAAGTGGCTGCGCGATACACTCGCGGAAGCCGACCGCAAGAGCATGGAACTGACCGACCTCGAAATGAAGCGGATTCCGGCCAAGGGTGAGGAGGGCTGGCAGGACAAGTTCGAGATCAAAATTCGCCTGAAGGCATGGTCGCACTCGATCCGACAAAACCAGTTCAAGGAATGGAACGCCCGGATCGACAAGCTCAAGCTGGCCAGCGGCAGCGACCGCAACGAGCTAGTTGTAACGCTCCTAATTCCAAAGCTCGTTGCTACACAGGATCTATGGAACATGGGCTGGCAGAATACTTATGTTTTCGTCACGGCTCTAAACATCGGCACGATGGGCTTCTTTTGGTGGTACACGCCTGAATACATCTCACGATATTTCGAAAAAGTCCGCGACATCGAGCATGAGAGCGATGTGCTGATTGATCGCGTACCGATGCTGAAGATCGAGTGGCCCCACCAGGCCCTAAAGGCCCCGAACCTGAACAACGTCAGCATCGTTTACAGCTTTATCGCCCAAGCGAATCAGCAAGAGTTCGAGTCCACGCGCCGTTATTTCCGCAACCTCGGTTTGATGGCGAAGAACGACATCTTTTTCCAGTTCGAGCCAACGATCTTCATCGAGTTCATATCGGCGCTGAAGGACGCTATGACAGCCTATGGCGATTGGGATGGAAAACCGGAGACAGCCGAGGCGTCTATCATTGCCTTTTTCGAAGGTATTTCTGCGACGCCTGAATTTACGGAGATGGTGCGCGACTTCCTCCAGATCGTCAATCAAATGATTGCGAACAAGATGGCGCCGCGAGTAATTACACTCGACGACGTTGTGAAGGCGAAACTTGTTTTCGATATTTACTTCAGGATGAAGTCACAACGATGGTATATGGACGAGCTAGCGAACAGTTAGCGTAAATCTAAACTTCCGCCGAACTCTTGACCCGACAGTGGTGAAGCTGGCGACCAAGACCGGACAACCGGGGGCGGAGTCAGTGGAGCGAAGGGAAGGGGCCGAGGGAAACGTTCTAACTGGACGGCAATACCCTCCACACCACTACGAGCGTTTCGGCGAATCCCACTTGTTCGACACCACAAGTGGCAAGCTCTTACCGTTCGAATGGACAACGGAAGGGAAGTGACTCTAGACGCCGAGAAGGCCAAACACATCGACTACGGCTACACCGTCGAGAAAGCGAAACGGTTGTCAACAGACCGAATTGTTCTCACTGGTGACAGCGCCCAGCTCGCAGAGCAGCAGGCGGCTCACACAAAGCTTAATCCCAAAATCCGCGATCTAGCGATCTATACGTCCGACAGCGCAAACACCTTGCATAAGGACCACAACATTGCTAATGAGAGCCTTCTCACCAAGGAGGGGATCTCCAATGCTCCAAATCTCGGCAAACTATCGGAGCCATCGAGCCCAGCAATCGAACTCGATGGCTACGGAATTGGAATGTAAGATCACAACCCGGCTCTCTGGGCCAGAAGTAGGTTAGGGACCTTTTTGCTGCGAAGTCTGCAACCACAACTCAGCAACCTTCTTAGAAGGCAACCACCCCGCGGACATCATATCCACAGGTTCCGGATAAGCGGCTTTGTTAATGACCGCATGGCATACATTCCAAGTCCGAGCCGCGCTCTCGGTAGATGGACATCGAGCGATATAAGCCGCCCATGCACTTTTTGCGTCGACCGTCCGAAGTGGTTTGTTTGGCTTCGGGTCTCTGCGCGACAGCACTTCATCGAGCCATACCAGAACCATGCGTTTCGTCACTCTCACAGCAAGGTGACCGGCATCATTCTGCACCAGAAATGTCCAAGGCGCTCCTTTCCGTTGGTAGCGCAGGAAATAGTCATATGGAGCCTGGGTAGTGGCAACCTTATCGGCACCTCCGGCAAAAATTAGTTCGGGAACCCTAAGCCCTTCCGCAGAAAGATTCACCCGATCAAGAGCCATCGGCTGATAATGCGCTGGATGAATGAGAACTGTGTACGCGCAAAGTAGAAATGTCCGGTTTCTGCAAAGTTGAAATGTCCAAACTACCCTTCCGAAAGTGAGCTTCGGGAGGAAGAGATTGGGCTT
>NZ_JQKI01000248.1 GCF_000745965.1 Edaphobacter aggregans DSM 19364
CGCGTGCTGGTCTCGGTGCGCCGCATGCTGCTGCATCTGCCCGCATCGTTCCCGTTTCTTCCCGCCTTCCGGCAAGTGGCCCTGGCACTCGGAGCCTCGTCGGGATAGCCCGCCTCGACGAAACAGAAAACCCCCACTTCCACCCTCACGCAACTTGCGGATCAGGAGAACTGCGCACGAAAAACGGCGCCACCCCCAGCAAACGCTTAGGCAAGGCTCCCCCTCACCGCAATCCAACCAACAGCACCCAGCCAAACGAGCCTTCGTCACGAGCTCGCGCTCACAACAACCGCTCGCTCAGCCTTCGTGAATGATGCAGGTTAGCTCTATGGTGCTAAAGGGTTGGCAGCGATGCGACAAGATGTTCGCAAAGGTTGCGCTCCCGCTGGTAAGGATCGGCGGCGAGAATTTGCTCTTCAGGTGACAGCTCGTTGAGGAATGAGAACCCACGAACACAGTCGCGGGTGATTCTTTCTTTATCGATCTCTGTGGTTCGACGGGTGAGCTGACGAAGATCGTCCCAGTCAAAGTCGTTTCCGTCAACAAACTTTCGATTCAGCCTGGTGGGATCGAACGCATCATGCGCTTGCCAAAGCTTGATAGTCAGAAGTCGGCGAATTTTCGCTTGGTTGTGCGGACGAGTAGCAAACATGCCGAGATCGTAAATGTCGCGGGCCTTGTTGCGCTGATAGCAGGCGCGGAGCTTTTCTGCCAGGATTTCGTCGAGAGAAAGGCAGCGGATTTCCGCGGGCACAAATGGTAGGTGCTGAAAATAGCTTTGCGGTACTTGCGCCATCATTGCTGTAGGCAGCGTGGGAGTCTCCCGGACACTGACCTGTAGCTTAACTTCGCTGTTACCGCTTGCGTTCCAAGCGTGTGCATATGTAGGGTTCGCTCCCCAGGAGAGCCCATCCTGGGTTTGGTAGTAATCTTCCATCCCAACGAAAACTGGATGCCATGAAACGGCTGGTCGAAAGCGTGCATCATTTCGAGGATGACATCTTCGTGGTTGTGCTCTTCAAGGCCTGTGAAATCAAGGTCGGTTGAGAACCTCCCTTGGCTCCCGAGGATCATCTTCCGCAGACAGGTGCCCCCCTTGAAAGCGAGTCGATCAAGGACGCCTCTCTCGGAGAGAAGCTGCAGGAGAAAGGTCAGAACCACTTCCTTCTCTGCAATCATGATGTCGCGAAGACCGGCTTCGAACGCATAGCGCTGCACCTGGGCCTGAGTCAGCATGGGCTACGTTTCCTTTCGGACAGTCATGCGGCGTGCCGTTCCTGCGATTCCGCTAAGCTCTTCTTTTGAAACGTTCACGAAGATCTTCCATTTCTCGTCGTATCCGAGTGCGCGCGGCACTGGATGATCCTCCGGCGAACCTAACCAAGTTCTGCGGCTTCGCGTCGCTACTTGGAGGACCCGGGCGCGCGCGCCGGAGGGGAAGTCCGCCTGAGTAAAATCTGTGAGCCAGCCAAATCTTCTCGCTAGAGCTCCTGCGCCGATTCGTTCCAAGTAGTCGGCTGCCTTTTCCCAATCGAAGCGACGGCGAGAGGCCGCGGCAAAGACAGACGCAGCCTCTCCGACCCCTCCCGCGAATTCTGGATGGTCGATGCAATCGATCGCAGTCTTCTCACGATCGGACATCGACACCTCATGGCCGAGCACATCGATTGGTTCGAACCCAAAGAACTTTCTTTCCGACTGCGTGACGATCTCTACCCGCGAGTCCCCAATTTCGCGTTCGCGAAGGCGTTTGGGCGTGACCACGTAAATCACGTTGCGGTGCTGGGTCGTTAGTCCGTAGTGCGCCGCTGCGCTACCGAAACCGATATAGTAGCGCTCCGTAATATGACTGGCTTGGGCCAGCAGATTGCTGTTGCCGAGAGCATCAGGGCCGAACTCGGGCGGAATCAGTAAATAGCTACCCCAAGTCGCACGTTCCAACCATCCCTTGCGACGCAGCGAAGCGATGACATGATCCGCTGCTTTGTCGGTATTTCCCAGCATTTTGGCAACTTCGGAGCGCGTGATCTCCCGCCTTCCGCTCTCGGTGAGAGTCAGGACGATTTTGCTTTCCTGTGCCGATAAAGAGCGGGTACGATTCATACGCAATATCTTGTAACGAAACCCCTCCTTATACGGCGTTTCGATGCAAAGAATAGCCAATTCCAAGGCGACTGTCCACAATAAAGTGTTTCATAACCCCCCAAAAGAGGGGGGTTTCGTTACACAATATGATCAAAAGCCTCTGCTGAGCCGAACCGAGGTGTATCTTGCAAATTTGCTGCCTGACGATCAAAAACTTTCGAGGGATCAAGAACGCGACGATTTACCCGCCGCAGCACGCCGTCCTCTTAGGTGACAACAATACCGGGAAAACGACCATTCTCGAAGCTATTGATCTCGCCCTTGGGCCCGATCGGCTCAACCGCACTCCGCCGATCGACGAACATGACTTCTATCAAGGCAAGTATCTGGCTGCCACGTCAGTGCCACCGGCTCCGGCCATTCCTTCTCCGCCTCCCTTCGTAAATGCCAATCTCCCCCCAACCCTCCCGGCTCCATTTTTGACATCCGCCGAGCCTCCCAAGATTGAGATAGAAGTGACAATCAGTCATTTAACTCAGGAGCAAAAGGCGCGAAGTTCGTCGACTATGTAGAGTTTTGGGATTCGGCAAAGTGCACTCTCTACCATCGCGCAACCAGCAGGTGTTGATGCCGCTACGATCACGCAAGCCCTGCGGGTGACGTTCATCGGGTGCTACGACGCGGAAGAGGACGATTTCGAAGGGAAGACCTACTTTACGCGTAGCTTGTCGGAAAGTCCCATGCCAGTCCCGTTCTCCAAAAAACACAAGCAGATCTGCGGCTTTCTCTACCTCCGGTCACTGCGGACTGGTTCTCGCGCGCTCAGCCTCGAACGAGGCAGTCTGCTCGACATCGTTCTGCGATTGAAAGAGGTCAGGCCGCAGATGTGGGAAGACACCATTGCAACCCTGGCCTCATATTCGGTAGCGAGCGATCCAAACTTGGGAAGACTCTCAGGCGTATTGGAGAGCATCAACGAGTCCTTGAAACGCTATGTACCGAAAGAGTGGGGCATCAAGCCTCACCTCAAAGTATCGAGCCTCACACGCGAACATCTGCGGAAGGTCATTACTGCCTTTATCGCCACCGGTGAAGGCGAGCACGCAGCACCGTTCTTCCGCCAAGGCACGGGAACCATCAATATGCTGGTGCTTGCGATGCTGTCCCAGATTGCGCAGGATAAGCAAAATGTGATCTTCGCGATGGAAGAACCAGAGACCGCGATTCCACCATACGCGCAGAAACGTATCGTTCACGAGATTCGAAAGCTCGCCTCACAGACTCTCTTCACGTCTCACTCCCCATATGTCTTGGAAGAGTTTGCCATCGAAGAGATGGTTGTTCTCTCACGAGATGCGGGCGGTGCCCTCACGCAGTCGACGCCGGATATTGCGGCTCGTTGTCCAGCAGGGCCAGAGCCTATGTCAAAACTGCAAGATTCTAATCCGGCATCAGATCCGGAGCGAAACATTATTGAGCGAGAGAGAGACTACTCCGTCTCGTCCAGCATTTCCTGAAGGCTCTCATGGGAGGCGGATTTGGTGCTGGTGACCATATGAACTGGAGGAGAACTCCCGTCCGGGGTGAGGTCGGCGAGGGCCACATTCAACACGGGACCTCGGGAAATAATCACTGCCCGCTCAATCACATTTTGAAGCTCTCGAATGTTGCCTGGCCAGTGATAGCAGATCAGTGCCTGCATAGTTTCAGATGGAATGGTGTCGATCACACGCTGATTCCGGCGGCTGAATTCTTTGACGAAGTGGCGGACGAGCAGAGGAATGTCTTCTTTTCGTTCCCGCAACGACGGCACTCGGATGGGGAAGACATTCAGCCGATAATACAAATCAGACCGGAATCTCTGCTCCTCTACCATGGTCTTAAGGTCGCGATTCGTCGCGGCGAGCGAAAAGATGTTGGACTTGATGTTCTGGTCGGTTTTTCCGCCGCTGAATACCGGATCGAGTGTTACCTGGGGAAACTGATCTACGATCGCGCCATCAAACGACTTACGGAGGCGGAATATCCAGAGACACAAGCGCTGATCCAGGTCTACGGTGTCGGGCAGCTCACGGCCCTGACTTACGTCCTGACGCTGGGCAGCAAGGAACGTTTCCAGCGAAGTCGCGATGTCGGCTGCTACCTCGGGGGTCTGCACCTGGCCTCGCGCGGAGGCAAGCAGTCCCGTAATCGGGCCATCGTTGCCGTCGCTCGCAAGCTGGCAGTACTGTTTCATCGCATCTGGATCACCCAGGAGCCATACATCCCGTTCTATGCAGTAGCAGCCTGAGGAAGGAGATCATGTCTAATTGTTGCGACTCCCCGCTCCCCGATGACTGCATGTCTGGTTGGGCCCTGAACGAGGCCGACCGAAAACTGGCAGCATCGACTTCTCCTTCTGACCCCAACCGACACAGAGCCACGAGCGGCTCACTCAAAGTGCGAATAGAAACACGGTGGAGAACAACATGCGGAACAAC
>NZ_JQKI01000249.1 GCF_000745965.1 Edaphobacter aggregans DSM 19364
CAGCAAGGACCAGCGGGTAAGCCATACAGCCGTCGTCGAGAACAAACGCCTCGGCCATGCCCTCGCTGTGGTCAAGGCGCAGCAGGATGTGAAGCATCAACCGAAGATAAGGACCAACAGCGAGAAGCTTGGATATCAGAAGCGAGGCCGACAGCTTTACGGGCCCGATTACAAAGCAAAGATCGTGGCGCCCCCCGCGGTGGAAATGACGGTCTGATGGAAAGCGTGGAAGACCGGACGATAAGACTGTCCGGTCTCCCCCTCTTCCCACAGCCCTTGGAAATCGTCAGTGTCGACGATTTCACACATTCCCACCGCACGACGACGACGACCGATTATGATGACATTTCAGCTTTGCATCGCTGACGACACTTACGCTTTGCAGCAACAGGACCTGTAAGCGCTCAATAGAAATGTCAGGTCCCCGCTCATTAGAAATGTCATGTTCAAGGGATGGGCCTGATAAGAATGAGCACCAGAGATTTGAAGCGTATTGAGGTTTTGAGTGAGGTACTCTAGCACTTGCTTTTGAGGAGCTTCTCAGTGAGTTTGGCAGCGTCCAGCCAGTTGCCGTCCTTGTCCTTGAAACTCTCCAGATATCGCTGGCCTTGGAGGGGAACGGCAGGTTCATGGCTTCGGCTGGCCAAGTGCCGAGATAAAGATGAGGATGTTGGGTTTGCCCGCCGTGGCGGGTTTTTTTGCATCTGCCGCGCCGGCAATACCGGCGATCATTGACATTAACAACGCCAACGCTAACGCTGTCACGAGTGATACATTTCCTTGCGTAAGTCGTTTTGTTCTTATGATTCTTCTCCGATCGTACGGTCGTTGTCTGTTCTGCCGACCTCGACCTATTTCATCAGCTCGAAGCGCGGAATTTTGTACGTTCCATCCAACACGGCCTTCTCGGGGCCATAGGTCCGGAGGCCCATGAAAACATCAATTCCAGGGATGGTTCCAATCCAGTTCGATTCCAAACCCTTGGGCGCGGTGGGACCGATATAGATGTCTATGGACCCATCGGGGTTCTTCACCAGCTTGTCGAGGGATGAAAGCTGACGGCCTTTCATGCTGTTGGCGA
The DNA here is from genome assembly GCF_000745965.1 of Edaphobacter aggregans DSM 19364. Lineage (GTDB taxonomy): Bacteria > Acidobacteriota > Terriglobia > Terriglobales > Acidobacteriaceae > Edaphobacter > Edaphobacter aggregans. The sequence continues at coordinate 1,082 of NZ_JQKI01000249.1, forward strand.
TGAAGGTGCGTGTGCGGGCGTCATAGGCGAACACAGACCAGAAATTCAGGGCAGGAAAGTCTTTCGGCATCCGGAGCCGGTAATTCTTGGTCGATTCTATTGGACGGCCCTTCGCGTCGACGAACGCGACGTTGTACATGGTTCCGCTTCCGAGATCGGCGGGCATGACATAGGCCCAGTAGTCAATCGCCGCGCGCCGTTGATAATCGATCATCCCATCCGCATTTTCGTAGACGTAGAGGCGACCTTTCGCGATATCCTCCCTGTGCAGGTTGAGACGCGTCCAGCCGGGCTGCCCGTCGACAGGGACCCATGCAACGCCGTTCGATATCTGGATCAGGTATTCTTGGGCATCCTTCGCCGCGCGTTCGAGGATCTGCACGGTGTGGGTATCGGGCTTGAAGGGCTTGCCCTTCTCGATGCCGACATATGCGGCCATCCCAAGCATGGTCTTGTCGTAGTCATTCACAGGCTCTTCCTGCACGACCATGTCAATCAGGTTGAAGTATCCGGCATCGAACACGGGAGCGGCGCGATACACGATGCCGGACATATCCAGGAAGGTCGTCTTGCCGGGGTTTGCGGCCTGCGCCAAGGGGTAGACCTTCATCGTGTATGCGTATTCAAGGGCGGCATTCCAGCCAGCCGTCGAGATCGAGCGGATGAGGAAATTCTGGAGATACGTGCGGCTGGGCATGGTCTTGTACCCGGCAGGCACATCTCCCTTGTAGTCGGGTGGCAACAGAAGATATTTGGCGCCTTTCCCCTCGTCCCAGCCATCCTTCCCAACGTCAATTCCGTCAAGCGGACGCTGCCAAGCGTCACAGATTGTTCCGTATAGGTGTGACTCGCTGGTAGCAGCGGGGATTTCGACCACGATTGGGCCATCCCTCAAATCCAAAGCGCCTTGCAGATACGGAGTCTGGGTCTGCACAGCGATCAGGTGGGCATCCGAGTTCAGCGGCTTGGTGTCGATCGCCACATCATTTGGCTTGCCATGCAAGTCTCGCTTGACTGCTTCGCGCGCCGCAAATGTGTCCGCCGCGGGCATTGCCCACAAGGCAACCTCAAACGCGCGGCGGTAGAGAAGTTGATCGGCGGAGTCTTGACGGCTTCGTGGCTGAGGGTTTTGCGCCAACGCCTGCGGGGCGATGGCTGCCGTGCACAGCGTCATCACGACGGCGGCGCAGTTCAACGTATTGAGTATGGTCCTGTTCATGGTAGTTGCTCCCGCTTTTCCGATTTCAAATTTTCGAAGTCCGGCAACTGCCAGCTCTTGTCGAAGAACGGCTCCTTCGGGCCATAGAAGCGGAACCAGACCCACCATCCCTTGGACGCACTGGTATCCACCCAGTTGCTCTCCAAACCCGCCGGCGCTTTCGGTCCGAAGTAAAGGTCCGCAGAGCCATCTGCGTTCGTTTTGATCTTGTCGTAGGAACTTACTGCAGCCTTATTGGCTTTGTTCATGGTCATGGAACGGGTGAGGTTGTCATAAACCGTGACGGACCAGAATTCCTCGACGGGCACGTTGGCCGGGACGTGCAGCTTATAGTTTTTCGAGCCGTCCAGCCAGTTACCGTCCTTGTCCTTGAAACTCTCCAGATACCGCTGGCCCTTGGAGGGAAACGGCAGGTTCATTGCATGGGACGGCCACGTGCCGAGGTAAAGATAGTTCAGGCGCTCGTCGAGCTGGGAGTAGAAGTCGGATTCCTGCTGGGTTTTCTCCTCCGTGTTTAACACCATCACGTTCACCCAGTTCTTTCCCGGATAGACCGGGGACGCGGCGAGGCGTGAATCGAAACTGATGTTCTGCGCCATCGCATGACCGAGACGCGCGCCCTCTTCCAGGATTCGCTTCTGGCGATCATCCGGCGCGAACGGCTTGCCCTTCTCAATGCCCAGCGGCTTGAGCATCGCCATGAAAAAGCGATCGCGCTCTGCCACCGGGTTGTTGTTGATCACCTCCGACAACAGCTTCCAATACGCGAGCCCCTCGGGTTCGTCCGTGTTGATGTATTTGCCCGAGACGCGCAGGACTCGGTTGGGCTTGGGATTGGCGCGCTCGCTATAGGGATAGATTCGCGACTTCGCGATCATATCGGCGGCGCCTGCCACGTCCCCTTTGATCACAATGCCTCGAATGAAGAAGTTGGCATCCATCGTCTTGAAATGTGTAATGAAATATCCTTCCGTCGGCAGCTCACCGTTGTAGCCCGGCGGCACGAGCAGGAATTTGCCGCCGTTGCCAGATACTCTTGGTGTCGGCGAAGTTCTGGTAGAGCACGATGTCGTTGTAGGTCGCTCCCAGATCCCGGAACAAACCGGCCCTGACGGAGCCGAAGCTCACGGCGGGAAAGGACCACATGTAGGCTTGGCAGGCTCGCTGAAAGTCGATTGCGTCATAGAGCTTCTGAGATGTCTCCTTGGTCGGGTAGCCGGCCTCGTATTTCAGCTCACCAATTTGGGTATCGACTGTTTGGGCATTGGTCGGGGCAGCGCCGAAGTTAGCGCGCCGAAAAGCATCGTAGCAACAACCAGGGGTGTGCCGGCGATTTGCATGGGGTTTCCTCCGATTTTGGGGTTGCGAGGAGCGCTAAGATTTCAGTTCACTTTCTCAAAGTCGCTGGGCATCCAGCTTCTGTCGATGGCAGCTTCGGTTGGCCGTAGAAGCGCAGGACGACAAAATATGGCTTGTCGGGCGTCGTCTTCGTCCAGTTTTTGGCGTTCACCTGCGGCTCCGTGGGGGCGAAGGTGAGGTCTATGCTGCCGTCGGCATTTTGCGTCAGGTTCTGGTACGAGCTGATCGCAGGGAACGGCTGGCCGTTGTCGTAGAGCGAGGCGGTGAGGCTCCAGAACCGTTCGGCTGGCACGTTGGCAGGCAAATGGAGGCGATAGCTGCTGTCGCCTGACAGAGTTGTCCCCGTGCTGTCTGCGGCAGCAAGCGTGTAGACTCCGCCTACGCCGGGTGTGAAGGTGAAGATGCCGGGACTGACGCCCCTGTGCGTGGGCGACGCTGGTGACTGCAACAAGAGTGGCGGCGATGAGGTACTTGAGTATACTCACTGGGCTCTCCCTTCGGATGATTGGTTTGCTGGTGGGTGAGGTTGCAGCCGGCCCACGGAACAGCCCGCGTGTTTCAAACGCGACTGAAATCACCCGCCTCACGACCTTGGTCCAGACGTACCCAGACCCCGCATAATATGAACACCCCTGTGCCCATCACGCATACTGGCCGAAGTGACAGTCCGGACGGAAAATGTTGGACTTCGGGTCATTTTAGGATCGTGCGCAACCTGTAGTGATCCTGTCCGATGCCTCAAAAGTCGCCTTATCGGCAACTTCAGTTTTGAACTTTCTCAAAACCCGGTTTGAACTAAACCGCTGGCGTGGTGGACGCTGCATTTGTGGCGGGCAGAGATTAGCTTTCGCGGCATGATCTGAGTCATAGGAGGTATTTCTTATGACTCAGCTCAGAGACCGGATGCTCGAAGAACTCGAGCGTCGCAACTATTCGCCTGGAACTGCAAAAGGCTACTTGTTTGCGGTCAAGCAGTTTGCCGAACACTTTCATCGTGCTCCCGATCAGCTTGGTGCAGAGCATATCCGCGAGTACCAGCTCT
>NZ_JQKI01000250.1 GCF_000745965.1 Edaphobacter aggregans DSM 19364
TTCGCTGACAAATATCCATCCACAACAGCTTTGAAAGCAGCATCAGGAGGCTTGCCTTTTATGGAAGCTGCCAACTCCCCTATCATCTGATCAAAGCTGCGTTCGATGGCTTCGCCAACCAGTTGGTCCTTCGATTCGAAATGTCTGTAAAAGCCACCCTGAGTCAGTCCTGCTGCTCCCATCAATTCGCTGAGACCTGTTTCTGCGATGCCGTTCTCGCGAAATTCGTGGGATGCCGTGTCTACAATTCGCTGGCGGGTCGCTGCTGCTTCTTCTCGTGATCTCCTCATTGTGAAAACCCCGTGGTGTTCCAAAAACTCTTTGAATACATTAGAGTGTATATGCAATCTAAATGATGCAAGAAGAATGAGGAAAGACCATTCATGCCTGAGTCTGCCTTGGATTCAAGCCTAGAAGCAACCACATCCCGGTCAGAAGTTTCATCATCACAGGAGAAGCATGTCAGCAAAAATCCCATCCAGTACCTTATCCAGACCTATTCTTGTCACGGGAGCCGCCGGTCGCGTTGGTAGCACCGGCACTGCGGTAGTCAAAGAACTCTTGAAGCGACAATTGCCCGTCCGAGCGATGGTGCGCGAGTTTGACGAAAGATCGGAAGCTCTCGCCAAACTCGGTGCCCAAATTGTCGTCGGCAATTTCACCGACTACGCGAGCTTGGGTACAGCTCTCGATGGTATAGAGACCGCGTTCTTTTGCTATCCAGTGGATGACGGTATCGCAGAGGCCACAGGTCTATTTGCGGCAGCCGGGCGGGAACATTGCCTGAAAAGAGTTGTCAACATGTCCGTTTCAGCTTCAGGTCCGAGCAATCCGAGCCCCCACGGTCGCGCCCAATGGGTTTCTGAGAACATCTTGGATTGGGCTGGTTTTGAGTGCACTCATCTCCGCATTGATGGCTTCTTTCATGAGCTTCTCCTTCTGCATACTCAATTTATTCAGAGAGAAGGGGTCATACGTAATTCACATGGAGACTTGGCCGTAAATTGGATCTCGGGAGGAGATGCCGGAGTAATAGCGGCGAGCCTGCTGGCTGACCCAGATCAAACCTCAGAGTCTGTAGTCTATCCAACAGGACCCGAAAAACTAACTTACGGCCAGGTTGCTGAGTTAGTCACGTCCGTTGTTGGCCGGCCAGTTCGGTATGAAGAAATAACTCCTGAAGCATATCGGGATATACTCGATGTCGTTTTGCAGGGAAAGAACCCGCGAGCAGTCAACCACCTTGTAGCGCAAACGACTACCCTCAGAGATCACCCAAAGCCATTGCCAACCAATGATCTGACCGAGCGATTCATAGGACGGCAGCCGAGAACGATGCGCGACTTTATTTTGGCAAATCAGCACGCTTTGACGCCGCACTCCTCATAGAAACGGAGCATGAACTAGGGCCTGTTAACCGCCTAACCTAAACGAACCATCGGAGAACAAGTGTGAACCACCGCTTCACTGTTGCTTGACTAATTATCTGGCGCACTTGTGTGCTAATTATTTGGCACACAAGGAGGGATCGGGGCAGCCTCTCATCAGGCTTGCCCGATGACCAGGTTCTCTCGCGCCGTTTCAACAACGTCCACCGACAAGGTCTCAAGGCCGTTGATCGCGAGTACGCGTTGCATTTTTGCGTCAACAAGCGAACGAGCAGGCGGAAGTGCCGCGGGTTAGTCGAATCACTGCGGCGATGACCTCCGGTGCGGGAGGTGGCGCGGGGAACCATCAAGACCTCGGTCAGATGCTGATGTATGTCAATTACTTCGATCGCTTCGTCAAGCTTGATCATGAAAACTCGACGGTTGGTAACCGCCGATGACCTCGCCGGTGAAGGATGCACTATCCGTCGTGGCGCATGAACTCCAGATCGATGCGCGCGTGAAGCCGTTCGCTGAAACCCACAGGAAGTTCGAAGAAGCGATCATCGGCAGTCAAAATGATCATGTTGCGCGTGGAGTCGAGAATGGCCGAGCAAATCTCGCAGTGATCCAGGTGCTTCTGCACCGTGTCCCGCGTTTCCTCGGGGAGCGTTCTATCCAGATATTCAGAGATGTAGTTCCAAACGTGTTTGCAATCTATGATCATGGGAGCCACCTCCTCTTTGATGTTCGATTTACTGTCCTTAGCTGAGGGGCCAGTTGCTTTTGTAGCATCATACGTGCACGATGCAATCGGACCTTGACGCTGGGGATACTGATATTCAATGCCCCTGCTGTTTCGCTAATAGTGAGTTCCTCTACATCACGCAGAAGGAAAACCTGCCGATAGATTTCCGGTAGCTGCTCAACCGCCCGTTGAATCAGAACCCGAACTTCATCGCGTTCTACAGCCTCGGAAGGTATTTCGCGCCAGTCACGTAACAGGGCGGGTGAAATACGCTTATCCTCGTCCGGCAGTTCATCAAGAGGTTCCATTCGAACGAGAGCCTGTCTGCGGAGGCGCGTCCTCGCCTCGTTAGTCGTGATGCCGATGAGCCACGTGCTGAATTTAGATTCAGCGCGGAAAGAAGACAGCTTGCGGAACGCCCTAACGAATGCTTCTTGCGCAACATCTTCTGCATCTGCCTCGTTCTTCATATACGACAGCGCCATGACGTAGACGCTGCGCTCGTAGGGACGGACCAGATCATGATAAAGCTGGATTTCCCCTGCGAGGACAGCGGCAATCATCTCCGACTCTGTACGATTTGAGGTTTGAGGCACCTTCACTACTCAACAGCTTTCAGCCGCTTCGCGACGAGAGTATCAACTGCAAAGAAACCTGCCCCAAAGATCAGAACCATCAGAGACGCAAACAGAAAGGTATAGGGATCCGCGGCGTAGAACTTTCCTGGGTCAGAAAAGATCGCAGAGAGCGCTTCACGGTCCGCGGTCCAGTATGCAACGAACATGTTGCACGCCAGCAGGAGTGCGACGGGTCGCGAAAACAAGCCGAGCATCAGAAGAATGCCTCCAACGAACTCCAGAGTGGAGACGAAGGGTGCGGCAAAACCGGGGCACGGGATATTAAGACTGGCGAAGAACCCCGTAATTTTCACCAAGTTGTGTAATTTTCCCCACCCGGTCTGGGAAAATTGAAATCCCCAGTAGAGACGCACCGCCAGAAGCATCACGGATTGAAGGGATGAAGACGCCGATGCGACCCGGCGGTAAAGGCGTAGCAGACGAGCCATCGTTTCCTCGTGACGCACGCCTCGTTTGCGAATAGCGAGAACGTCGTTTTGTCTTGTTAGAAACGCGGGAATTGTTTTGGTTACAAGACACGTGCGAGGCAGACTGTGTAACCCTTTCGCTGGCCAACACGTCAGATTGACGCCGTTTGGCTGGAGGTATCCCAATGCAGCTTCGTCCCGTGTTCGCAGTTTCGCTTACTCTCCTCGCTGTCCCACTTACGTCGCATGCCGCTTCTCCCGGCACCTCGGTCGGAACCACGCCGTCCTCGGTGGCGATCGTAGAACTTTTCACTTCGGAAGGATGTTCCAGTTGCCCACCTGCCGACGCCCTCCTCCGGCAAATCAATCTGAAGCAGACGAACGCGGGACAGCTGATCGTCGGTATCAGTGAACACGTGACGTACTGGAATAATCTCGGTTGGAAAGATCCATATTCCTCGCCAGTGTTCACGGATAGACAGAGCGTCTACGCTTCGCGGCTTTCGTCCGAGGGCTCCTACACGCCACAGATGGTCCTGAATGGTCGCGATCAGTTTGTGGGCAGTGATGGCTCTGCGCTCGAGCGAGCTCTTCGCGATGATGCTCGGAGAGAACATTTTGCGCTCAGCATCGTCTCTTCCACGCCCACTGCCGAAGGGATCGATGTGAAGTTCGCCTTCGCCGGACGCGGCTAGCACTCGTACGTTATGTGCACTTTCCCATTATTAGAGGGGTTAGCTGCGGATAAGTTACAAACACTTTGTTAATCGTCGTTCGCTCCTAACATCTGCTTAGTGAGCTTACACAAACTGCGAATGCTCACCGAAAAATGTGCGCACCACGATAATTCTCGTTTCACCTGTAACCCGAACACCCTTCCTGCGTCAGATGGATGCGCATCTCATCGAAACGCCACAAGCCTCTTGGCATTTGCCGATATTCCATGAACGCGCAAGCCCACAGATCCACCTAAAGGAGCATCGTATGAAACTCGAGGTTTCTCCATTGTCGAAGACAGGAATTCGGAACTCTTCTTGCAGAAGGGCTCCCTTTCGCACACATCGTGGCCTGTCTTACTACTTAAGCACCCTGTTTGTGCTAAGCACGGTTGCGCCACTTGCAGTTGCACAGAACACCACCTCCACCAAACAGCCGCTTTCTCCTGAGATGATGGCTGTACATCAACTTGCACAGCGGCCAACCGCGCAGGCCGTGGTGACATCGTCAGCTACCACAGCCTCACAAGCACTCGACTCCAGTTTCAACTCAGCACAGGGCCCCGGTCCAGGACCGATCGGACCTGGCCCAGGCTGTGACTTGTTCCCGGCGCCGCCGTCTGTTGGTGCTTCCGTTCCCTTGTCCTACTTCGGTCCTTCTCCATCGACGACAAACCCCAGTCTTGTAGGGCCCGTCCAGCTACTGAAGTCTGGCACCGTGGATGCGGCACACGGCACAATCACGCTGCC
>NZ_JQKI01000251.1 GCF_000745965.1 Edaphobacter aggregans DSM 19364
CGCAGCACGCTCATTGGCGCTCATCGCGGATGATCCTGATGCCCCCGGAGGAACGTGGACGCATTGGGTGATCTGGAACATTCCCGCCCATCTTAAGGCTCTGCCAGAGGCCGTGCCCACGCGGGAAATCCTCGAGAATGGTGCGTGTCAAGGCGCAAATGATTTCCGTCGCATCGGTTATGGCGGCCCATGCCCACCTCCCGGCAAAGCGCATCGCTACTTCTTCAAACTGTATGCGCTTGACGCTAAGCTGGATTTGAAGACCGGCGCCAGCCGGCAGGAGCTAGAACGCGCCATGAAGAGACACGTTTTAGCGCAGGCGGAATGGGTGGGCACATTCAGGCGATAGCCAGGCTTCCTGCTCGATGACATGCATCGACGCGATGATCAGCGAGCAGTTATAACTTCCTGCCGACCGCACACACCCCGCCTTTCGACACGTCGGTGAACACTTGAACATCTGCGAAACCCGCTCCTACAAGAAGGCCATGATGTTCATTCGGAGTGAGCAGCGTCATTCCTGTCTTCGGAGCATATTTCTCCACTATCCTCGACATCGCTGCGTTCGCGCCTTGTGCACCTCGGCAATCACGACGAACATCCCGCCCGGCTTGACGACGCGCAATACCTCACGCACATCGCCTGCCAGATCGAGCCAGAAAAAGTGCGTTTCGACAGCAGCGACTAGGTCGAATGTGTCATTCGCGTACGGCAGTTGCGTACCAAGCTCTCACGGATCTCTACACGATCAGCCTTGATCAACTTCGCATTTACTTTCGACGCCACGCGTACGCTTTCTGCGGAGTGATCGATCCCATACACCATTCCCAAGCCGGATGCACCGCCAGCTTGGCGATGGTTTGGCGTGTTGAGTTACCCCGAACCCGCTGTTCAAATCACAACTTCGAAAGGGCAAGTCAACTGAGGACAGGCTTGCTTACCATTGAACGAAGGAAGTCGAAGGTCTCAGGCTTGCCTTCCCCTCTTCGTTTCCGGTTCTGTTCGGCGTAACGCCCGAACTCGACCGGCGCATCTTGTCTGGGTGCAGCTCCAGTCCGAACTTTCAACTGCCGCGAAAAAGGCGACCTTAGCTTTGCTTTTCGGTGGGTGAAATACAAGCATGATGTCCATCGTGCGATCAGCCTACCACTGCGTCTGGCGGCGTGAGCCTGCTCCTCCAGCAGTCCGAGATCTTGGAGAATCACTCATGGTTGCTAGCGAGCTGCTCTCGTGGCAAATGGTTGTGTCGATGGCAGGGGAAGCATACTATGCACGAGTTTGATGTCCACGCTGGAAATGCCCGCCGGAAACGCGTGGGACTGGAACCAGAGAACCGGAGAGTCGGAGGGATAAGACGTTGAAACGAGAACTCACGATCGGTGCAGCTCTTGTCGCGCTAGTCGTCGCCCTAGGTGTTGGGGCCGTCGTGTTCCAGAAGCGAGCCGCTGTACAGGCCGCCGGTTTCCAAGCGCCAAGGTTTGAAGTGGACCCAATGTGGCCGAAACCCTTGCCGAACCATTGGATTCTCGGAATGACCATCGGCGTGTCGGTCGATGCCCAGGACCATATCTGGATTATCCATCGCCAGGGTTCCCTCGACCTGAAAGAGACATACTCTCAACAGAATCCTGTTGCCGGTGATTGCTGCGCTGCAGCACCGCCTGTTCTCGAGTTTGATGAGGCTGGTAACCTCATTGGGCACTGGGGCGGGCCAGGTCCAGGATATGACTGGCCGGTTTCGACGCACGGAATCACAGTGGATTATCAAGGTAACGTGTGGATTGGTGGCAATGGCAAGGGCGGGTCTAGACCTGTAGTAGACGAGGGTCATGTCGATCCGGGTGCCTACCATGACAGTATGATCTTGAAGTTTACCCAGGACGGAAAATTCCTGATGCAAATTGGCAAGGCTGGAGCGAGCAAAGGCAGCAACGACATCGCGAATCTTAGAGGACCGGCCAAAATGTGGGTGGATCCCAAAACCAATGAACTGTACGTCGCTGACGGGTACGGTAATAAGAGAGTGATCGTGTTCGACGCCGACACCGGCAAATACAAACGGCATTGGGGTGCGTACGGTCATAAGCCAGACGACACCGATCCCGGCGCATACAATCCTGATGCGCCACACGATCAGCAGTTCCGCAGCCCGGTTCACTGCGCAGTGCTCTCGGACGACAACCTGCTATACGTCTGTGACCGCCTAAATGATCGAATCCAGGTTTTCAAACCAGACGGTACATTTCTTCGGGAAAGCTTTTTCTATCCAAAAACTTTGGGCGACGGGTCGATCTGGGACTTGGCCTTCTCGAAGGATCCGCAGCAGAAGTACCTTTACGCGAGCGATGGAACCAACCAGAAGGTTCACATCATCGACCGCGAAACGCTCAGGGTCTTAACGAGTTTCGGAGATGGAGGACGCCAGCCTGGCGAATTCTACGCCGTACACAGCATTGCGACAGATTCGAAAGGTAACATCTTTACCACTGAGACCTATCATGGGCAGCGCGTGCAGAAGTTCGTTTACAAAGGTTTGGCGCCGGTCACCACACTAGATCAAGGCGTCGTGTGGCCTAAACCATCCGAGTGAACATGACATGTCCAACGATATAGGGGTCTGTTTGTCTCTGTGATCGTGCTCGGAGCCGCGATATTCATCATTCTTACGGACTCAAGAAATATAGGACACTGTGCCCACTGGAATATGCAAGATGTGTCTGCAAGAAAAGACGCTACTCGACAGTCACGTCATGCCAGCATCACTGTAAGCAGGCTTAGTGATCTATCGCGAGAGGCGATCGCTATGTCGGGACGAACGCGATTGGCCTTTCTTGTGAAGGGATCCAGCCTCCATCCTTATCGATGGATGAAGCTATACCGAGCACTGGTCAGCGAAGTATGGTTTCGGGTAAATGGGAGCTAATTGGTATCGCGGGCCGCCTCTTCAATGACGTCGGCAACGACCCTGGGCTGGGATACGAAGACGCTGTGGCTCGCACCTTTAACTTCCGTCACCTTCGCACCTGCGCGCCGGTACATCTTACGTTCTAACTCAGGATTAATAATGCGATCTTCCGTAGGCACTACACCATAACTTGGTTTGTTATGCCAGGCAGCTTCACTGACAGGCGCCGCAAAAGCTGTCGCGGCGACAAATGCCTGGGAATGAGCCATAAACTCAACCGATGCCTTGTTGGGTACATCTGCCGCGAAATCTGCCGCAAAGTCGGCCGGATTTTCGAATAGGAAGCCGTCTGCGGTCGGATGTATGTTGTTGCTTGCAGGAGGAATAGACATAACAAGTTGTGCCGTGCTCTCACCTACCTCGGGGGCGGTTGCGGAAACGTACACTAGCGCCTTCACTTTTGGATCGGTTCCCGCCTGAGTGATGACAGTTCCTCCATAGCTCTGCCCCACAAGGATGGTAGGTCCGTCCTCGAAATCAAGTATGCGTTTGGTCGCCGCAACGTCGTCGGCAAGTGATGTTAGCGGCTCCTGCACGATTGTTACCTTGAATCCGTCTCTGATCAGCAATTCGTAGACATCCCTCCAGCCTGAACCATCGACAAGTGCGCCATGGACGATTACGACATTGGTAACTCTTGCTTGCTCCTGGTTCTGCGCTTGGGCCGAAGTTGAAACAAGAGTCATCCCGAGAGCAACTGTTGCTGTGGTAACGGCTGCCTGCTTTACTAGTTGTTTTACTGTGCGCATAATAGCGTCCTTTTCTATTTGTCTACCGTTTAATAGGTAGGTTATGAGACAAAGAACCCCTGAACCGCTGAGTTCACTGCTACTTCCGAATCGAAAGTCTCTTTAGAGTGCTCTGAGTAATATCTCGATATACTCCGCAGGCGCCATAAGCACGTGCAGAGAGCATTGCTCCATGAACCAAGGCGATGAAGTTCTGGGCTTCTACCCGCGGGGTGCCATGAAAGAAGATGCGTCCTGCTCTTCTGCCTTGAGCAAATGTACTTTCCAGCCACTCGCCCAGATGATCAAAATAATGCCGCACCTCGGCTCTCACCTCTTGTGGCAACACAGGAAGCTCGGCTGTCAATAAAGTCGCGACGCAAAAGCTTTCGCTCTGGTCCTGAATACAGGTCTCCCAGCGTTGAACAATCCATTTAAGCCTGTCCAGTGGGTTAGGCAATTCATGGTCGAGCCTCTCGGTCGTACGGACCAGTTGCTCGCGGTACCGCTTCAGCACTTCAACTACGAGGGAGGCCTTTGTTGGGGTATGGCAACTATACGCGACAAAATGGGCCATTTGGGCTACGCGGGTCCAATTCTCCGTTACTGGAAGTGAACTCGTAATTGCGAGACGCCGCCGCTGGTTTATAAGTTCCCCCCCCGGAACACCGGTTGACACAGCCAATATGTTCATTTCCATCTCTTCACTGAACTTTGACGGCGAGCGTTTCTAAACCACTTTCCAGACCGCAACTGTTGTCCAAATAATCCTTTATCCAGCATCTCGCAACCAAAGCCCAGGGGTCGTACCAGTTACACGGCGAAAGAC
>NZ_JQKI01000252.1 GCF_000745965.1 Edaphobacter aggregans DSM 19364
ACATGGATCTAACAACAATCCTCAGCCAAATAGATGCTCAGATTGCCGCTCTTCAACAGGCAAAGGCGCTCCTGACCAGTGCCTCCACATCCAGAAAAGTAGGCCGTCCTGCGAAAGCCGCTTCGCCTATAGTCAAGCGGACAAGGAAGCCTCTCAGTGCTGAGGCCAAGGCACGTATCGCAGCTGCACAGAAAAAGCGTTGGGCGAAGGCGAAGAAGGCTGGTCCAGCGAAGGCTGCGTTCGCGAAGACTGCCTGAGGTGTCAGTCCTGCCGCTCGGAACTCATGCAAAAACGATGAGGCATTGTTCCCTTAAAACGGTTTTGGGAAGTTGCCGAAAACCCGACATTGCGGCCATAACGGGATAACTTCCGAATTGCCCGTTAAAGGATTTTTAACGAATCACGGCCAACTCTCATCATCAATATCGCGGTTGACGATATAAGCAAGCTACGGCGAGTCGATGTGTTTCGCGTGCTTGACAACTGCTCCGACGACGAGCTGAAGGCGACAGCAGAGCATATCAAGACACACAGACCTGATCTCGCGATTGAGGCTACAAGCTCTCTACGTGACACTAGTGCTGAACGGCAGCGGTTGGAGGAAAGATCGGCGGCCCCAACATCTCCATCCCGTATCTGTTCATGATTTGTTCCATCTGTGCAGGACTCGCCTTGTCCATCATGCCCTTTCCAGCTGCGTCGAAGAAGTTTTCAAATCCGCCGGGCTGACACAGAAGGATTACTCTGCCCTCGGTTGTACTTGTGTTGGCCCAGACGTGCGGAATATCCCGTGGTGCCCAGATACTTCCGCCAACAGGCAATGTATATTTCACATCGCCCACTTCGAACAGATATTCACCGGCCAGAACGTAGTACCACTCGTCCTCACGGTGATGGATATGTCTCGGAGGTCCCCCTCGATGTGGTGTACTCAACTCAAACAACGAACACGTACCGAGGCTGTCCTCGTTGGTAAGCTTGCACGCCGCCCCACTTCGCATTTCGGGAAAGGTATAGGCGAATCGGTTCTCGCCTGGCTTTGTGACAACGTCTTTGCGAAATCCCAGCGGCTGTGCAGGCAACAAGGACGTGATCGAAGCGATACCAAAGGCATGGAGCGCAGTACGGCGACTCAGAATCGGCATTCAGACACCTCTCGTTTTCATTACCTATGCTGGACTTTATCGCTTCTCTTGTGACGTCAGAGACCCGACACTTACCGTGCATCCAATGCAAGTTGCTGGCGCCTCCGCTTCGATTCGTGCGATCTGATCCTCAACATGCTTCGCCTCCTGCTTCCGGTGGGCTGCCTTGAGACTCGTTCTTTGCGCCCGGAGGACTACCAGTTGCAGGGTGACGAAGTATGGGCGGGGCAGGTCAGTTCGCGACTGCACAAGGCGCAGCGCCTCATTCATCGCCTGTTCGCCGTCTGCCTGCAGCCCGGCTTTCATTTGAATCTGTCCTTGAACCAGCCAGATTGAGATCATCTCGATCGAATTTTCCTGAAATCTGTTGAGAGCCAGAGAATGGGCCTGTGATACATCATCCAGCGCGGAGCGGCACCCTCCCTGACCGCAGATAGCACGACCGCGTGTTAGATAAGCCATAGAGATGTCACTGAGATCGGGCTTCGGTACAGACTCGAAAGCTTTGAGAGCAGCGGTCGATTCGATCTCGGCATCTCGATACTTGTGTTCTGCGAGTAGCTCCGAGCCGAGCGAGACGTGGAGGTGTGCAATATTGGCTTCGTCGTTCAACGTCCGGTAGATGTCCAGCGACTTCGTCGTCCGCCGGTTCGTTTTATCTGGCACCTCGCTTACCGCCGTATGCAGCGGCTCAGGCTCCGCAGAAACAGACGCGGCAGCCACCGGCGGCATCACCTCCGGTACGACCTCCCCGATAAACCGGTACCCCTGCTTCGGCAAAGTGTTCGTGTGGTCGGGGGTGGCTGCTGCTCTGGTGGTTGGGGGTGGGGTATGGTATCGATAAACTTCGGATTCGAAGCGCTGTCATTCAACACCAAGCGAATCTGCCGGACACAGAAGTTCAAACTCTGGTCCAGATCTACATTCACCCCATTCCCCCAGACGTAGTCGCCCAGCTCCTCCCGCGTCACCACCTCCGGAGCCCGCGTCACCAGCAGTTCCAGCACCCGCAACGGCTGCGGCTGAATCTTCAGCGGAACTGCCCCGCGCGACAGCACGCCGCGCTTCGGGTCAAGCTCATAGACCCCGAATCGGATAACGCCACCACTCGATTCGCGATGATTAGCCTCAGGCATCGGAGCACAATTATAGGTCGCCGCAACGTTCGCCCACGCGATCGGCTTAACCGACGCCTTCCAAGGCGGTGAATGTGGTTATCCCTTTGCCGGAGGGAGAGACCAATGCTGACTCGGTGCGCGTGGTCGGTTCTGTTTCGGTGGCACCGGATGGGGGCTCCATTGCAATTCCAATAAGGACGGGCGATGTGAGCCATCTCTATCTTCGCCGTCTCGACTCAAACCGACTTGTTCGATTGGAAGGGGCCAGATACGCCTTTTCGCCGTTCTGGTCGCCTGACAGCCAACACATCGCATTCGCCGCGGAAGCAAAGCTCAAACGCATGCCGGCCGTGGGGGGCAGTCCGATGGTGCTTTGCGATGCTGTGGATGCACGCGGGGGCTCGTGGAGCCGCAACGGAGACATCCTCTTTGGCACCGCCTACCAGTCCGTGTTTCACGTTTCCGCTTCGGGGGGGCAAGCGACTCCTGTGACCCAAGTGGACAGGGCCGGCGGCGAGAATTCGCATTGGTTTCCGCTCTTCCTGCCGGATGGGAATCGGTTTCTTTACGACGTCAAGGCGGATGATCCGGAGAAGAGAGGGGTGTATCTGGAATCGCTGGATCATCGACAACCCAAGCGTCGTCTGGTGGTGGCCGACGGCCCCTTCACTGTGGCTCTCGACCCGGAGAAGAAGATCTACTGCCTTCTGAGCCAGCAGACGGGGAAGATCGCCGCGCAGATCTTCGACGTCCATCGTGGAGAGCTATCGGGGCCGTCGCGTATTTTGCTGGAGCGGCCGGGGATGCTCAGCGTCTCGGATACCGGAGTCCTGGTGATACGAAAGTTTGGTCAGGATCTGTCACGGCTGGTGTGGCGGGACCGGACCGGGCGTGAGGTGGGAGTGTTGGGAGGTCCGGCCGACTACGAGGGCATTCACCTCTCTCAGGATGACCAGTTTGTGGCGGTCACCAAGCAGGACCAGGTCAGTGGACAATCGAAGATATGGATTGCTTCGCTGCCGGATGGGAAGCTGGAACCGTTGTCGGATTCAAATCGGGCTACGAACCCGACGTGGTCGGTTGATAGCGGCACGGTTTACTACAACGACAATCGGCGGGGAGTGCTGCTACGGCGCCGTGTGTCTCCGCAAGGAGCGGAAGAGGTGGTGATGGAGACGGGTGTGGCGCCGCGAACACGTGTTGGCGATATCTCCCGGGATGGGCGTTATGCGGTGGCGGAACTGATTGCGGATGCCGCGCACTCGGAGGCGGTTTGGACGGATCTAAAGGATGGGAGCAATAGTGGACCGCAGTGGCACTCGATCGATGCGCACGGGAAGGAAGGGATGCTGCCGAGTTTTTCCCCGGATGGAAGATGGCTGGCGTTCTCTTCGATGCAGACGGGAGATCCGGAGATTTATGTGATGGATTTTCCGGGAGGCTCGCAGCGCGTGCGGGTTTCGACAGATGGAGGATTCAAGCCGAGGTGGCGGCGTGACGGCAAGGAGCTGTTCTATCTTGCCGATGACGGAAGCATGATGGCGGCGAAGATGGCTGTCATTAACGGATGGATGACAGCCGAGCCAAAGCGCCTCTTTGATGCGAATCTGAAGCTACACACGAACTACGATGCGAACTATGCGGTGAGCAGCGATGGGCAACGGTTTCTGGGGATTGCGCGCGAGAGCTCTTCGAGAGATGTCGATATTCAGATGGTGCTGAACTGGCCTAGCCTGTTGCTGTAGGCGGACGGCCAGTTTGCACGATCGGCACTAATAAGTCGGCTACGCGGTAGTAGCTAAGAGATTGCAGTCGTTTGCTCCCTGAAACGGGGTTATAGGTAAGTTCGATCTGAGCCCCGGGCTGCCGCCGCTGCTCTTTGGCCTAAACCCAACATTGACACTGGTGGCGAATTATCTTTTGTGAATTGAATCGTTTGCGCTGGATGGCGACTTTAAACTGCGAAAGATCAGGACCTCGTCCAGCACAGCCGTCTAGGGACGCCTTCGCTGAGTGCGTTGGCGATTTGGCATGAACCGACCCGAAAGACCAGCCACCTATCTGCCCGGCTGGCCGACCAGCCTCAGTTTTGCTTGTAATGAAGCGGATCGCGCGCATAAGCCCGGTCGATGGCGATTGCAATTCTGCTCATTCCCGGCGCAAGAGTAAGATCGAACGTTCGCTGGACGTCGTCCTTGTATGACGAGGCGTTTTCGCCTTCCAAGGTAATGTGCTGCGTCAAT
>NZ_JQKI01000253.1 GCF_000745965.1 Edaphobacter aggregans DSM 19364
AACGATATCGTTTCATTCCCCTTCGATGGATGGAACCCAGCAGCATACGAGCAGGCCCTCAAAGATGAATTCGGCCAGCTCTATGAGGAAGGGGCGACACGACGCAGAATGATGGTGATCAGTTTGCATGATCGAATTTCGGGTCACGCTGGCCGCGTCCGTGTGCTCGATCGCTTCCTAACCTACGCCAAGTCAAAGCCCGGCGTGTGGTTTGCGCGTAAGGACGAGATTGCTGACTGGGTTCTCAAGACCCCTAAGCAAACACCAGTGCTAGACCGTGGCCCTGTCAGCGTCAGTGGCTTGTCGGGACCGGCTGCGTAATCGTCCTGGTTTCGGCGGCCTTGTAATTCACAACCATACTTCAGTTCCCAGAAAGGACCCAGCAATGTAGTTGACCACGAAGAGCTTTGAGAGTAACGGAACGATTCCGGAAACCTTCGCATTTGCGAAGAAAGTTTGCCACCGCCGCGTATCAAACTACTGTGAATCAAAAAACTGTCCGCATGAAGACACGCTTGCTTCCATTCTCACCCTCGGTGACATTGAAATTGATGGCTGTGGTGCGTATCGCGTTATTACGAGCACTCATGCCGGTTCCGATGAGCTCCCAGGGGCAGAACCCCGATGAACTGCTGCTTATGTCAACATTGCACCCTACTCCACAAACATGTATCTCTGTGATTGGCTCACCGAAACACATTTCGTCCTATGCTCATTGCGTGGCTGCCCATCGCACTATCTCTCCGGAAGAAGCGGCAGATCGACTCTCGATTTCGAGAGTTGGTCGACGCTTACGCTCATTGTGCAGATCGTCGAGATGCGAAGGGGCAGATGGCGCTGTTCACGTCCGATACACACTTCGTCGTATATATGGATTCACAATCAGACACTCCTTCGCAGGAGCTTCACGGCCGGGACTCTCTGGCTCCCGTCTTCGACAATTTGAATGCCTACAAGGCGACAATGCATTTCAACGGTCAAAGTACCGTGCAGCTGAATGGCAATAGCGCAACCGGGGTTAGCTACTGCCTTGCGCACACGTTACGGAGCAAGACGGAAAGCGCGGCCTCATGATCGCCTCGATTCGTTATCTTGACACATTCATTAAACAAGAAGGCGCATGGTATTTTGCCGAACGCAAGCTACTGGTTGACTGGATCGAGACGCGGCCGCTCTGAAGGCGCGGGCTAGCAGAAATATGTAATGCGATTCAATGTGTCTTCCGTTGAGTCGGCTGAATCTCAATCGTATGGTGCAGTGCACGTCGCAACGAAATGCGCCGCATCCTTGAACGAATCATTTCACTCGATAAAGGAGAGAGATTCATGAGCCAGAACAACGGGCGGACAAAACGAAGTGAGAAGGGGTTACTGACTCCTGACAATTGTGTTGTGACGCTGATCGATCATCAACCGCAAATGCTTTTTGGGACTGCCAACTTTGAGCGTCAGGGCATCATAAACAACACCGTAGCGCTCGCGAAGGCAACCAGAGTATTTGAAGTGCCGGTCGTTTTGTCGACAGTGGAAACGAAGTCATTTAGCGGAAACATGTGGCCACAACTCAAGGCTATCTATCCGAAGCAGGAGCCGGTTGAGCGTTCCTTTATGAATGCCTGGGACGACACAAATTTTGTGGCCGCCATAGAGCGCTCAGGGCGCAAGAAGATTGTACTGGCTGGACTATGGACGGAGACTTGCGTAGCGCTTCCCACGGTGCAGGCCATTCATGACGGCTATGAGGTTTATGTCGTAGAGGATTGCTGCGGAGACGTAAACCAGCTGTCGCACGACAACGCAATGAGGCGTGTTATCCAAGCGGGCGCCAAACCGGTAACGGCACTCTCAGTGATGTTGGAGTGGCAGCGTGACTGGGCGCAACGCGATACTTACGATGCGGTTATGGACATCGTAAAGACGCACTTTGGTGCATATGGAACCGGCGTGGAATATGTGTACACGATGGTGCACGGTGCGCCTCCGACAAAGTTCCCCGAGTATACCGTCCCAGCTCCTGAATTAGCACATAAATAGGCGTGACGGAGGGTGGAGTTATGCTCGCCCTCCATCTGCCCACTTCTGGTTTGGGGGGGAGAACCATGTCTGCCGAGACGATAATTCATAACGCTAAGATCGCGACGAATAGTGTTCCATCCTTTGTGGAAGCCATTGTCATTGGGGAGTGCGATCGTTGCCACAGGTCGAGATGAAGAAATCCTTCGACTGCGCGGCCCCAAGACGAAGGTGATTGACGGCAATGGTCGCACCGTTATCCGTGGTCTAAACGATTCACACATGCATCCGATTCGGGGTGGTTTGAACTACAACATGGAGTTGCGTTGGGACGGTGTGTCGTCGCTGGCGGATGCGCTGCGGATTTTGAAAGATCAGGCTGCACGAACTCCTGCACCGCAGTGGGTGCGTGTCGTTGGTGGTTGGACAGAATTTCAATTCGCTGAACGGCGCATGCCAATGCTCGATGAAATCAATGAGGCAGCCCCGGACATGCCGGTTTGTATTCTGCATTTGTACGACCGGGCGTTGTTGAATGCAGCCGCACTCCGTGCCGGGGGGTATGACAAGAATGCTCCGGATTTTCCCGCGGGCGAGGTTCAGCGTGACCGTCATGGAAATCCCACCGGAGTGCTCGTGGCCAAGCCGAATGCAAATATCCTTTACAGCACACTGGCCAAAGGGCCGAAACGACGTACACGAGGGCGATATGGTCAAGCGCGACCAGATCATGGGACTGAGCGGCATGACTGGGATGGCCGGCGGGGACCACGTCCACTTCGCCATGCAGCTCGATGGTGTCCAAATCGACCCCAAAGAGTGGTGGGACGCGCACTGGATCCAGGACCACGTCGTCCGCAGGGTCGATCTGTCCGGCAAATATTGCAGGGCTAGTTGAGGATGCACGATATGGGACCGCACCAATATAAATGCGAACCACTGCGCATTCTCATCACACAAAGAAACGGGAATCCTTACCCAAAGAATCTCGAGCTGTTGTCGAAAGGTGTTTAGAAATATAAAGTTCTCGAAGAGTTTTCGCTCATCGCGGATTCCCGCGGACCGCTTGGACTAAACCTAACGACCGTATTGGTCACCCAGCGTTCCACCGTCTTAGGAAGTCCGTTGTTTGTTGCTGGCCGAGTAAGGTCTACGTGTAATGCGATCGAAGGCAGTATGGTTAGGGTATGCCGCTAAACGTTCAGGAACAGTTCGGACATATCGACATCTACGTCTTCGATCAAATCCTTCGAGGGAACATTGCCCACGGAATGCGTGTACTCGATGCAGGATGCGGGCATGGACGCAATCTTGTCCATCTGCTGCGACAGGGTTGCGAGGTATTTGCGTTGGACGCAGACCGCGCTGGAGTAGAGCATGTTCGTCAACTTTCAGCCTCTCTGGGAACTAGACTGCCCGTAGAGAACTTTCAGGTTGGGCTCATTGAGCAGATGCCTTTTCCGGACGCATTTGCTGATGTCGTGATGTGCAGTTCCGTTCTTCACTTTGCCCGCGATGAAAATCACTTCCGGAGGATGTTGTCCGAGTTGTGGCGTGTTCTAAGGCCTGGCGGGATGCTCTTTTGTCGCTTGGGTTCACGGATCGGAATGAACCTTGAGCGAGTGCAGGAGAATAGATTCGTCATAGGGGATGGTTCCGTATGGTTTCTGGTGGACGAGGAGATGCTCTTGGAACTTGGCCGGGAGATGAAAGCAGTTCTCGTCGATCCTCTGAAAACCACGATCGTTCAGAACCATCGCTGCATGACAACCTGGGTGCTACGAAAAAGACCCTAAGCGGCGTTCGCCGGAGAAAGGATTCTGCTCAACTTCATTGACCTTGAGCTTCAATTGAGGGTCGACCCCCACATCCGTGCTCACAGAGAGCGGCTGGTCGTTGCCTACACTGCCAGCCTTTATCGTTCCGCTGACACGCCTGCCGACCAGTGTCATCATGCCTTGGGTTCGTTTGCCGAGATCTCTGGTGACAAGATCTCCCGGTTTGATGAATTGCACCTCAGTCCGAGATTGTTGCAGAGGAAGGAACTTGACCGACACAGTTGCGTTAGCTGTAGGTGTTCGACCGTGGCGATCATGTGCAAGCTCCCGAAGAGTCGGCAACCGTTCCCCTATCCGATAACGTGCGGTGTGTTTGAATGTAAGTCAGTGAGGAGCACGAGGTGTTGCAAAGGCTGAACTCAGCGGTGAAGCTGATTCAGAGAACTACCCCGGAGGCTCCTTGAGAGACGATATGTATTACATCGGACTGGATGTTCACAAGAGGACGATCAGCTATTGCGTGAAGGACGCGGCTGGTCACGTGCATCAGGAAGGAAAGATCGGGTCCACCCGGCGCGAGCTGGACGCCTGGATCAAGACCCTTCCCCAACCCCGGACGATCGCCATGGAAGCGACGATCTTTACTGGGTGGATCTACGATCATCTGCTTCCGCACGCGGAAAAGGTGAAGGTGGCACACCCTCTGAT
>NZ_JQKI01000254.1 GCF_000745965.1 Edaphobacter aggregans DSM 19364
TAAGGAAAAGCACTATCTGCGTGCTATGGCGGAGCTCGGTCCTGGACCTCATCGCTCAGGTGATATCGCCATAATCCTCAAGAAGCCCACAAACTCCTTAGGACCCCTTCGGGCGAGTTTGATAATCAAAGGTATGATCTGGAGTCCAAATCACGGCGATACGGCCTTCACGGTGCCCTTCTTCGACGAGTTCATGAAGAGGATTATGCCCGGAACTGATTGGCAAGCTCCGTAGAGCAACTACGGCTAGGCTAGGTTCTTAAGAACTAGCCAGCGAGGAACGGCGGACCATACATTTGAGAAAGTTCAAAACTGAAGTTGCCGATAAGCCGACTTTCAAGGAAGTAATTCTCGCTTGTACTTGTATGTGGCAGGACTCCTAATGAAACCTATTGGTTCCGAGCACATTTAGCGTGCCAACTCAATCTGGGTGTTGTAGTAGAGACGTAGAAGCGTGAGCCGACTACTGCGGAATTTCAGCCGAACCTCTGCCGCGCGGCCTCATGGCTGAAGTACATCCAGTAGCTTGGAAGGCGTACAGCAAGAGGCCCTGAAATGCGGGTATCAGCAATGGGTTCCGGTGAGTGTATTCTGTGCGAGTGTCAAAACCAGCCGAAAAATTACCCTCTCTGAAGGCTCCTGAGACCGCCATACTCTCGCGTGTCGACCGCCGTGAATTTATCAAGGCGAGCTCTCTGGCGGCTGGTGCGCTCACGTTTGGCGCGCCTGCACTTTTGCGCGGACAGAACCTCAACAGCAAGTTGAATATTGCCTGCATCGGAATCGGCGGCAAAGGCCGGAGCGATACGGATGCCTGCGCTGGTGAGAACATCGTCGCGTTGTGCGATGTGGATACAGGTTCCGACGCCTATCAAACCCAGACCAAAAAATATCCGAGCGCGAAGTTTTACAAAGATTTCCGGCAGATGCTGGATCAAATGGGAAATCAGATCGATGCGGTGACGGTTTCGACACCGGATCATATGCATGCGATCGTGGCATCGATGGCAATGAAGAGGAACAAGGCGGTGTTCTGCCAGAAACCGCTGACGCAAACGATCTATGAGGCGCGCTATCTGAGGAACATGGCCCACGACAGAAAGATCGTGACGCAGATGGGCAATCAGGGAAGCGCCTCGGACGGTCTGCGCCGCGCAGTGGAGACGATTCAGGACGGACTCATCGGACAAGTGCATGAAGTTCACGTCTGGACCAACCGCCCCGTGTGGCCGCAGGCAATGGAGCGTCCAGCCGGAGAAGACGCGGTTCCTGCGACATTAGATTGGGATACCTGGATTGGCCCGGCCCCTATGCGGCCATATATAGGCAGCCGGAACCCAAAGGATCGAAACGGAATTTACGAACCGTTCAACTGGCGTGGCTGGCAGAACTTCGGCACCGGTGCGCTGGGCGACATGGCCTGCCACACGGTCAATATGCCGTTTCGTGCTTTAGATCTCGATTACCCGTCGGAGATTGAGGCGATCTCTCTCGGCCAGATGAACAAGGAAACATATCCTGTCGGCTCCAAAATCCGCTTCGCCTTTCCCAAGCGCAAAGGTCGCATTCCCGTCGAACATCCACATCTCTTCCACCATTACAGAAAGATTGAGCACGATCCGGTGACACTCTGGTGGTATGACGGCGGCCAGCCCGACCCGGCAGCCCGTGGCGGCCATGACCTGAGCAACAAGCCGCCGATCGAACTGACCGCCGATATCGTGGCGTTGCAGGGCAAGGTTCCCGAGAGCGGTTGTCTGCTGATTGGCGACGGAGGCACGGTCTTTTCGCCGGACGACTATGGAACCAATTTCTTCATAAAACTCAAGGGCGAAGAGAAATTCGTCCACTACCTCAAGCATCCGGCCATGGCGCAATATCCGGAAAGGATTCCTCGCAACCATCATGCCGGGAATCTCGGCCTCGCTCACGCGCAGGAATGGCTCGCTGCCGTAAAGGAAAACAAGCCGGAGACGTGCTACTCGCGTTTTGACATCACGGCGCGTCTCACGGAAATTATGCTGCTGGGCTGCGTGTCATTGCGTGCCGGTCAGAAGATCGAATGGGACGGACCGAAGATGGTTGCGAAAAATTGTCCACAGGCGGCGCAGTTTATACGGCGGCAAGACCGTTTCGGTTGGGCTCTTTCCTGATGTCCCATCCTCGGCAAAGCCTAATAGACGTTAGTTCGATAATGACCGTTCAAGATGGATGGGAATAGCATATTGGGCCCCGGCGTCACACTCCGATCGCCTCTTCTTATGGAAAACGGGGTTTTCGGAAGCTTGAGGGTCGTACTTGCCGAAAACCGACGCTAGAGCCCGCGCAGAGCTTATGATTCAAAACCCCGTATGTAGGGTTTATTCGGCGGCCGCGGCCCTGTTTCAAACATCGGTCCGTGTGTCGAGTGATACTTCATGTTCATGTACGGCGTCTCGATGCGGCGTCCGACGGCAGAGTAACGGCCGTCCTCCCAGTTTGAGTCCATGTAGTAGTTCACAATCCCGGTTGACAGAAGCAGCCGCTCCGCATTGAACGGCTCCTTCCCGGTCAGCATCATCTCGGTGATCCAGTGCTCGTGGGCGTTCGCAGCGTGGTACTGCGAGATGGGGCCGGGCCAGCCAAGCATGGAGATGATCGTCGGGTCTTTCTGCCCTGCGATTTCGCCGGCGTAGGTCCACCCAACACCCGCGCCCGAAATTACCGACGCGTTGGTCCCATCGTTGTACTCCACGATACAGACGTTTGGTTGAAAAGGCCGCCGCTGATCCTGCCTGCCCTCCTGGAAGTATCCCGGCTTGAGGTCAAAATTCTTCCGCACTGCTTCAAGCAGGTTGTTGGCCCAGGGAGTGCGTTCGACCCACTGCCACGTTTCAGGCCCACGAATGGACTGCACCGACTTGACGCCTGTCTCACCGCCCTTGCGGCGATCGACAAAGGCCTGAAGCACGTCGACACAATGGAAGATGGCTCCCTCATCTGTGGCGCCTCCAACCACGATAGAGTTCTTTATGGGCGTATCGATAGCGAGTTCTATCTCGGGCTTGCGGTAGTAGAGCGGTATGGAAGAACCCCCGCTCAGGGGAAAGTTCAGTTCACGGGATTTGTCAAACATCCACTTAGCGTCGTCCCAGTTGTAGGAGAGGTGCTTGTCGTTGAACACAGGCACCGAGCGTTTGCTCTGCTCGAAGACCCGCATGACCTGCTGGTAAATCCACCAGCGCGGCAGGAGCCAGTGCCCCTTGAGATCGGTTGGATAATTCCCATGCTCACAGACGATGACAACACCATCCACCGCAAGTTCCTTGCCGCCAAGTGTTACAGCCTCGCCGACTGTCTTATAGATGGGAATGTTTTTCGCTTTGCATACTTTCTGAGCCAGCAGGCTCGTATCGAACTGATGGATGTAAACGGACACCACGTCAACCCGCGAAGGAGTGTGGGCGCCCTGCCACCAATAACCGTCTATCAGCTTGTTTACGATCCAGTCCGCATGTGAAGTCGGTAGCCCCCAATAGCTTACGAGGCAGGCGATACGAGGCCGTCTTTGCGCAGTCTGCGCCACAGCATCGGGCACTATCCCGGTCAAAGCCGCCAAACCGGCCATACCGGTTATTCCCAGCATTTCACGCCGAGTCAAGCGAGAGTTCGACTCCATAGTTTCGGTGATTGGAGCTGAATCTGCCGCCCTTGCTGCAATTTCGAGTTGTTTCTTTTTCATAATGGTTATTTGATCCTGTTGGTTACAGGTTTATTTTCTTGCAACAAATGCAGCGACTTGCCCTTTTACCTCTGGTCGGTGTTGTCATCGTACCCGGCAGTGGTCTCTGACCAACGCCACCGCCCGGCGGACCCGGTCAGAGCACGGCTCGACCCCGAAATCATGCAGTAGTTGAAGTGTTGGCAGCGTGGAGATCCAGGGCTGGCCCTGATTCTCGTCGCACTGGTTGAAGCTCCGCGCGGGGAAGCACGCGCCTCCCGCCCACTGGCCGTCTTCGCCCTGCAACTCTAGCAGTCTGGCACCCCAGCCCTCGGTGGCCGCCCGCGCGCGCTCCGCCGCGACTATCTCGGCTGGCGCATGGACAAGATCGCGCATCACCTGCCAGCGAATGGCGGGGTCCGAATCAAGGAGCCAGTCCAGTACCGTCATGCGGCGGAGTCTAACATGATTTGTAAAGATCTATATCGAGGTTATGGCGGTTTGTCTTTCCGGATTAGTAACGCAAACGGGGTTTTGAGAAAGTTCCCAGCAAGTTACCGAAATCCCGACTTCTCCGGCACTACGGAGATTGTCTCCGGGTTGTTTGAATGTAAGTCAGTGAGGAGCACAAGGTGTTGCAAAGGCTGAACTCAGCGGTGAAGCTGATTCAGAGAACTACCCCGGAGGCTCCTTGAGAGACGATATGTATTACATCGGACTGGATGTTCACAAGAGGACGATCAGCTATTGCGTGAAGGACGCGGCTGGTCACGTGCATCA
>NZ_JQKI01000255.1 GCF_000745965.1 Edaphobacter aggregans DSM 19364
GGGGTACCCAAGACCATCATTCTGAATGACAGGGAAGTCCGCGAGGCATTGAGTGAATGGGTGTCGACGCTCATGAACGCCATTCGTGTGGGGCTAGAGCGCATACCGCCCGAGCTCTCAGCTGACATCAGCGACCGCGGCATCGTGCTCACCGGCGGTGGCGCGCTCTTGAAGGACCTGGATAGGCGCATCCGAGAAGAAACGGGACTTCCTGTCTCAATTGCCGATGACCCGCTGTGCTGCGTTGTTCTGGGGACTGGCAAGATACTTGACGATTTCAAGCTACTACGGAAGTTCTCCATTGAGTCCGTGACGGCCTGAACGGAGTCGAGCACTTTAATTTGTGATAGGCCTGCTTCACGATGGACCATGTGACCTTAGTTGCTAGCCCACTCTAAGCTAAACAGAAGGTAGATTGCTACTCGCTGAACGGAACCCCAAATGCCAGCAAAGCTGTTTTGGGTGGGCGATGAAGGAACCCGAGTAGTGTTGGCTGCTTTCCCATCGCTTTCCATATTAGAAGTGCAGCAGCGTTCATGTAAAGCAAACGCACCTGATCTCGGCTTTCACCTTGTTGAGTATAGATGCTGATCGTCGTAAGGAGTTTTACCTGTTCCGATTCGATCAGGTATTGCCCCATACTGATGGCCGGGGCATTTTGGATGTCCTGCACTTCCTCTGCGCTTTGTGCGACGATCTCGTAGCTCAGTGGCGTTCGCAAACGTCCAGGATCAAGATCGAATAACAGATCATTCGTAGTATGTGTAGCGGGGTATTCAGGATTGCCCATGTGGCCTCCTTACAAGAAGCGCATAGTAACCGGTTATGCGCGACCTTCTTCGGTTGATTTCTTCCGTATGGAAAACCAGTAATATCGTCGCCAACAGTTGGCGCAACGAATTGGAGAAAGTGCAAACCAACTCAACGGACCATCCATAGCACGCGACTCGGCCGTCTTGAATTCGATCGAGCTACAGAGAGGACACTCTCGATGGAACCAAAGTAATCGTGGAAATCGACTGGGCCAGTTTAGGCTTGAGGCATTCATTTTGGTGATCCTCGCGATTTGGATAGAGATTGTGTTAGGAGCCGTTTTCGTCGGCCGCACTCGAATTTGAATCCAGCCACGAAAGAAGAGTGCGAATGCTGCCGGTAGCCATCGCGATACAGGAGTCACCTGCTCCGTAATAGAGGTAAATTGAGTCTCCATCAGCTCCTATGGTCTGCCCGCAGGGAAACACCACATCATTAACATCTCCTCCTCGCTCGTATGGAGCTTCCGGACCAAACATCCATGAATCACCTCGCTGCAGGCAGATATCTGGGCTGTCCAGATCGAAGAGAGCAAGCCCCAAGCGATAGATGCTTCCGGACGCTGTATGTCGGACTCCGTGATAGATCACCAGCCAACCCTTCTCCGTCTCAATTGGCGGCGAGCAGAGACCTATCTTGTTGGCATCCCACCATCCGCCCCGGCGTGCCTCGAGCATCACCTTGTGACTGCCCCAATGCCGCAGATCTGGCGAGTACGAGATCCACATATGCGCACCGAGTGTTGTCATCGGTCGATGAATCAGCGCCCAAAAGCCTCCTATTCTTCGGGGGAGAAGAGCAGCGTCCTTGTCTTCCGGCGGCATGACAACGCCATATCTCTCAAAGCTTCTGAAGTCTTTCGTCAGCGCAAGCGAGACTCCTGGACCGCCGCGAGCGAAGGAGGTGTAAGCAATTGCATACTGTTCCAGCTCCGGGACATAGGTAATTCGCGGATCTTCGATGCCCCAGATCTCTTCAGGAAACTCACGTGGGCTTGCCATCAATGTCGGTTGAGCATCAATGCGCCATCCATCGACTCCATTTGCGGAGCGAGCAGCGCAGAGATGCGACAGACCTCGCCGGTCTTCTACGCGGCAAAGCAGTAAGGTGTCACCGTCGGGGAGCTTTACGGCACCGGCATTGAAAACGCTATTAATCGGATACGGCCAATCTCTTCGGCTCAGGATGGGATTGGCGGAGTGGCGAGTGAACAAAGAGATCTCTTCGTTCATATTTGAACGCGGCCGTTGGGTAAAAGAGTCTTCAGGCCACGCAGTCGGAAGGGCAATTGATTTCAATTGGAGACACTCATTTCTTGGTCTGGGTTTTCTGCGCTTGCTATTTCCACGTTTTGCATCTCCAGAAGAGCCATCAGAAACGAAAGCGTTGATTCTGCTCCCTGGTTTTCATTCACGCGATCTGGGTGAAGTCCATCTTTACAGCCGCCGGTTACAGCGTCGTACAGTGGAACTTGTAGGTCGTTCTCCCCGAGAAACCAGCGAAAGGCACACCATGCTTCCTCGAGCCAGTGCTGCTCTTGGGTGATTCGATGTGCGAGTACACACGCTGAAATAGTCGCGCAAGCTTCTATAGGTTGCTGATCGAAACGAGCTTTCCAGCCGCCGGCAACAGCAAACCCCATGGAGCCTATTGGAACGAAGACCATGTCATTGCCTCGATGCTGCTCCGCGACAAGCCATTGAAGAGACTCGCATCCTGCTTCGATCATTCGCCTATTGTCACTTCGCCAACCTGCCATGAGCAGCGCTTGTGACAATCTGGCGTTGGAATAGGAAAGGCTCTTCTCAAACCACTGCCATGGTTCTGAATGACTGTTTTCATAGGCTGCCAGCAATCGATTTGCGAGTACATTGCGTGAATCCTGAACGACTCTGTCTCCAGGAAACCAATCGAGATACGCTTGCATACCCAGTACCGAGAACGCCCATGCGCGAGGACTGGTAAATGTCATGGTGACGGAGGCGGCTGCTTCAAAGAGTCTTCCCGCTGCCCCCCTCAGTCCCGCATCTTCCGAATTGCCGAGCACTGTTCCCAATGCCCATAAGGCGCGGCCGTGACTGTCCTCAGAACCGACTTCTTCCTGCCATCGCCGGTCGTAGCCCATAACATTTCTGAACCTAGCCGTTTTTGTCATGAAACGCAAGCCAAAGAAAAGCAAGGTATCGGCGGGACAGAGTTGCGAGCTCATAGCTGCTGCCAGACAGCGGAGATACGCTGAGTAATGTTGTCACAATGAGTGCGCGCGCGTTGTCATCTGTCGTGTATCCCTCATTGCAGTTAGGTATGGAGAAAGTAGCATGCTGCAACAGGCCTGTATCATCTGTCATGTTCGATAGATGGGAGGTATTGAGACTCGGCAGGCGGTCTGTCGCCTTTATCGTGAAAAGATCTTGCAGGGCCGGGCGCGGGCGAAGCATGCGTTCAACACGGGCACGCTGAAAGCTTGCCATATAAGCTTGCGCTGTTTCCTGCCATGTCGTGCCGCGTGAATGAAGATAGGCGCGCTTCCGCATCGCATGGCGCTCGGCGTCATTGTCTAACAACCCAATGACCGCGTCCGCAATTGAAGCCGGATCGTCAAACGGAACAATGACCCCACGCTCGTCGGCGAGAAGCTCTTTTGCATGCCAGTATGGTGTAGATATGATCGCTTTCCCAGCCCCGAGAGCGATTGCAAGCGTGCCTGAGACAACTTGGGCCTCTTGACGATAGGGGGTGATATAGATATCCGCGGCGCCCACATGCTGGACTAGCTCTTCGGAACTTACGAAGCGGTTGTTAAAGATTACATGTGAGGAAACGCCCAGATCATCGGCCAATTCCTGTAGCCCTTCTCTATATTTCTCGCCTTCCGATCGTCTGATGTGTGGGTGGGTAGCTCCAGAGACGATGTACATCACGTCTTCATGTTTTTCCAGAATTCTTGGAAGGGCCTGGATTACGCTTTCGATCCCCTTGTTCGGCGAGAGTAATCCAAATGTTAGGAGTACCGGCTTTCCTTGAGTACCGAACAGGTCCTTGAAGTAATTGGGATCCATGAATGGGAGGTCAGGCACTCCATGCGGAATGAGATCGATTTTTCCGGTGGGCACTCCGTAGACATCACGCAAGAATGTGGCAGCTTGATCGCTCATCACGATCAATCGGTCTGAAAGATGTGCAATCTCTTCAAGGACAGCACGTTGGTTTACATCCGGATCGCGCAGCACTGTGTGCAGGGTTGTCACCAGAGGCATCTTAAGCTTGCGAAGTAATGTCAGGACATGACTGCCGGCAGCCCCTCCGAAGATCCCATATTCGTGTTGCAAGCAGACTAGATCGTTTCCGTTGAAGTTAAGAAACTCTGCTGCTCGTTCGTAGGATCCGATATCTTCCTGCGTTAGCTCCAGCCGCACTCGCTCCGGGTACTGATATGCCGAATCTGGGTCGTTGACTGGAATTGCGAAAAGCCTTGCACTTCCATATTGGTCTGCAATTGCGGTACACAAGTCTGTCGTGAACGTGGCAATACCGCATTGTCTTGGCAGATAGTTGCCCACGAACGCTATACGGGTTGGCAAAGGCAACTGCGATGTTTCTAATGTCGAAGAAGATTTCGAGAGAGACATGCTTGCCTGCTTTCAAGG
>NZ_JQKI01000256.1 GCF_000745965.1 Edaphobacter aggregans DSM 19364
AGGTCGTATCGGGTTACTACCAATACCATGCTGTTCCCGGCAACATCGACCAGTTGTCCAACTTCAAGCATCGCCTCCATCGACTATGGCGAAACGTTTTGGTTCGTCGCAGTCAAACCGCGAGAAAGAAGTGGGCGAAATATACCCCAATCTTCGACAGATGGATCCCACCACCCCGCATCCTGCATCCCTATCCCGAGGCTCGCTTCTACGCCACTCATCCTTCGTAAGAGCCGTATGCGTAGACGCGCCTGTACGGATCTCTCCGGGGGGCGCTCAGTAATGAGCGTCCCTACCGGGACCAGAACCCGAGTAGCGGCCCAAGAGGGCCAAATTGGATGGGGGTTAAAGGCGTTGCTAATGGCAGTATCATTTTGTCGAGCTGCCAGGCGTGTGATTCCCCGACTGTAGCATGCAGACCGCTGGGCAGCGGTGAAAAGGACCCTTTGGTCGAACCCCGGGGCCGCCAATGAACGAAGCACCTGCCACACTCACTGCAGATACTCTTTCAAGAGATCATGAGTTTTTACCGGGGTCGATGGGTCGACACGGCGAAAAGCACGACAGAACCTAAGATTCTAAGATTTGTCCTGGTGAAAGTCGAAACAGCGTTGCCGCTCATCTCCCCTGCTTATGACAACGCTGCCGCGGACGAGCAGTCAATCCGGAAGCACTGGATTTCATATTTTGCAAAGTTGAGTGAGAGTACACCCCGGTGACCCGAGATTGAAACGTTGAGGACCTTGCGTATTCAAAACGGTTTCGCCGAAGGGTGAAATCCGCTAAACGCTCCAGAAGTTCGCTAGTTGGAAGTTGTATGCTCGATCGGCGCCTGCTGCCGATTGCGGGAGGGTCACGGAAAAACAGGAAGTGATTCCAGAACGCCCGCCGCGGGCTGACACACGCAGAAACACTATGCAATGGATGAGATCCTTCTGCCTGATCAAGAATGAGTTCTCAGTGGCCGGGTTCCGTTAGCCGTGTGAAAACCATCGGGACTCCATACCTCACTACCCACACCGTTGTGAACGAAGAACAGGCCGTCCGGATCATACTTTGCTTTCACCGCGCGAAGCTTTGGATAATTCGAGCCCCAGTAGGATTGCTGCCAGGAGGGTTCGAAGAAGTTGCTCTCCGACACATAGGATCCGCCGTTCGGCGCCAGCTTCCGCAGTTCGTCCATCGATTTGGCGACGGCGTCAGCCTCTTTGCGAGCTGCGGTAAGATCGGGCTCATGCCCGCGAAGCCCTGGGTACGCGTGACCCTGCCCTGAGGCAATGATGGCGAGGGCAAAGGCGTCGAGCACGGCAGGATTCATTGCCGTGTCGCGGGCCGCGGCTATAGCATCGGCGGGAGCGCCAGCAAGACCTTTGTTAAAGTGCAGCTCGACTCCCCAATGACGGGAGCTGGCGAACAACGCGTTCACGAGACGCTCCTGCGAATCCTCCTCAAGCAGGGACGCGGGCAGCCACAGCGACTCAAAGCCGTAAAGAAACTGCCCTACCTGACCGGCGTCGCCTGTCCACCATACGTCACCGGGTCGCGCATCGGGACGCGTGTCCGAGACGAAAACTGGTTGATGATGCCCTTCGCGCCACTGGGCATCCCACCAGCCTCTTGCCGGTAAGCTCCCGACAATTGGCGGGGCTTTTAGCGTAAAGGTGTCCGGCGAACCCGCCACCCAGTCCAGGAATGGCTGCCAGACCTTCTTTGCTTGTGCGCTATCCAGCCCGTAGGAAACCATCGAAATCGTAAGGGAATTGTCAGGGTTTACGCGGGCCTGCTCACCCCAATGATGGTTGAAGAGGCTGCTGCGGTAGAAGCCGAAGAACTGGTGGAGAAGGCGACGAAAGGCGTCGTCGGAGGCGGCCTTGACCGTGAAGATAGCGCCGCCGAAGAATTCGGGAAGCTCGCGCACGCGCAAAGTCACTCTACTCACAACGCCAAAGCTGCCGCCGCCTCCGCCTTTCAGCGCCCAGAAAAGGTCCGGATTCATGCACGCGTTCGCAACGCGAATCTTGCCATCAGCAGTTACAACTTCGGCCTCCAGTAAACCTGCTGCAGCGAGGCCGTAATGCTTGGAGAAACTTCCGAAGCCACCGCTTTGAATGAGGCCCGCGACTCCGACCGTCGTGCAGCCGCCACCTTGAACGTAATGACCACCCTTGGTCGTAACGGTGTCGTATGCGAGGATCCAGATTGCTCCGGCGCCTAGCGTCACTGCCCTCTGCGGTGCGTGTTTGCCCTTGCACCCCTGCGGAACGAAAGCATCGTGCATCGTGATGTCGTTCATGCGCCGAGTCCAAATCAGCAGCGAATCAGGCGCATTCGAGGTACCCTGGTAGCTGTGGCCGCCGCCTTTGACGACTAAACGCAAACGGTTTTCGCGAGCAAAGCTCACTCCTGCGGCGACGTCCTCTCCATTTCTTGCCGCCACGGCATAGACACTGGGCTTGCTGGTCCACGCGTTCGCCCACCCCAAAGTCTGCGTCAGGCCAGGCTGGTCGCCGATGTAGAAGGGATTGTCTAAGTTCTTGAAGAGATCCTGGCAAGAGGTACTCTCGGATGTACCCTGGCACGCAGTCAGAGGAAACTGTACTGGGATGAGGTTCCCGCCGACCTGTTGTTTCAGCTTCCCCCAGCTCGTGGCGCTAGGCCAGGCGGGATCGCCGGAGCGAACCCGGCGGAATGCGGACTTCGCGGGCAGCGGCGTCTGTTCAGCATTGGACAGATAGGGCCAAAAAGCCGACACCAGGGGCACTGCGGCTAAGCGCTTCAGCAATGTTCGTCGGTCCATAAGGCGGCGTCCAAAACGGAGGAGTTCGTGACCCAGAGCCCTGTTCACGTTCGGGCAATCATAACTTCCGCCCCAGAATATTGAAAGGAAGACGTCGCACCTACCATGAACTAGAACAACAACAATTCACCGACCTCCAATGGCCCCAAGGAACTGCAATGACGACTGGAGTTTCGCAGTTGCTGACGGGCGACTCTGACGTCATCGGATTGGGGAAGGGTTGCCGACAAACCTGGAGTTAAGCGAAGCATTCTATGTCATCGCCAAGGAGCTCACGCCAGAGCATTTCGGCCTGCCAGCGTGCCGAATATCAGCTACTGAACGTTATTGATCAAAAAAGCATTGCTCGCCGACATGCCCCGAGCCACCGCGAGTTGGGTGCCATCGGGTGACGAGGTAAAAGACCATACCAGGTCGGATTGAAAATTGGTCAACTGTTTGGGTTTGCTTCCGTCAAGAGGAAAGCTCCAGAGATTTGAGACGCCGTTTCGGGCTTCACCGGCAGGATACGATAAGAACCAAAGTTGGTACGTGAATTGTGATCGCGGTGTGCCCAGCATCACTAGGCCCGCTGCATCGGGCATCCACATGAGTCGTCCGACGCGAAACCAGCGATGCGCTGTTAGCTGCATCTGCTTGCCAATTTCAGCGTTCACTCCAACCACGGTCATGTCGCACAACACGGAATCGCCGAAGCCGCACGCAATTATCTTGCCGTCAGGCGACCACGCCGGCCCACTGTCATCACCGCCAAAGTCCTGCGGATACGTGCGCGTCGCAATGACTCGTTCCTGCGATCCGTCCGAGTTAGCAATGACGAGCTGGCTCTCTCCCCGGTCGAGAATGCGGCGGACGAACGCAAATTTCTTTCCGTCCGTGGAAAATGAAATGGGTGTGTCAATGTGGTCGGCAAAGCACACAATATCGCCACCTAACGCAGCGACTCGACAAAGAGAAGCCCAAGGAGTAGTCGTTTGTTTCTTGAGATAATAGACATAATCACCGTCTTTAGAGAAGATCAGCCCATAGTAAAGCGCACCCGACGGAGGAACGATTTCGACGTTGCTCGATCGAGCCACTTGTATCTGTCGGACGAAGAGGCTCTGTTTGCCGAGATCGTCGACAACATGCGCCACGTATCGACCGTCGGGAGAGATGGCGGCATCTGTTACCTTGCCGGTGGTCGTGAGTCGCGACATGCTACTCGCTTGGAAAAGCCTTCCGCGCCCGCGTCGTAGAAACGTCTGAACGCTAAACGCGATCGCAACGGCGAACAATGCCAGAATCGCTGCTAGGGTGATCGAGCGTTTGCTTCTCCAGTCCCCTATCAATCGAGGGACAACAGAAGCCGACGCCATGCTCGCCGCGGCCAGGGCGCTTCTCCCAGATTCGATATCGCGCTTCAGCCGCTGCAAGTCGGCGCGCATCTCCAACGCATGCTGGTAACGCAGGTTTCGATCTTTCTCCAGCGCCTTGTTGATGATCTCCTCCAACTTCGGGGGTATGTCAGGGTTCAGCCTGATGGCCGGAGGTGGCGCTCGATTGAGAATCGACTCGAAGATCATTCCCGCTGTTTCTCCCCGAAACGGAAGCAGTCCTGTCGCCATCTCATACAACAGCGCGCCGAACGAGAACAGGTC
>NZ_JQKI01000257.1 GCF_000745965.1 Edaphobacter aggregans DSM 19364
ATCTCGACGAATGGTAAGTCGTGGCTGAGCGACGGTCAATTGCAGGCGGCTCGCGTGAGTTACTTGACCATGCAACGTGCCCGCTATTGCGAATGTCATGATCCCATTCACGAGAGTTCCACCGGGTGCCGTGGCCCGCGCTGCGAGTCCCCTCGGGATTGGGGCCGAGTGACGGGCAAACCTTACCTTATCGATTAGGGAAGGTTTGCCGACCACCCGGAAACTGTCCGGTGCTGGCTCGAATTGCGTTTTCCTGGCCACGCCCAACAATCGCTTGACCGAAAAGCAGCTTCTTAGCCTGCAATTGCGGTTGCGGACGATGTTCGTTCCAGCTTTGCGGGCCCTGTAGGTACTGAAAATCCACGACAGGAGTGCGTCCTATTTGCCGACCCATCCCGGAGTAAAGCGACGACAAGGGCTTTTATCGGGACCAATCCGGAGGCATTAGTCCGGGTTGCCTGACTTCAGACCGTCGAGGCCCTCACCATAGACCGTCAACTTGAAATCTTTGCTGCAGCCGCGGCCTTGCGGGCGATGAGAAGAAAGGCTTTGGCCCGTGCGTCCCTCTCCAGGGCCTCTAGATGCGGGCGAGCGGTAGAAGACTTGCCAGATTGCATTTCGATTTCACCTATCGCCAAGCGCGCTTCGAATTGGTACGGCAGGTACCCGAACTTAGTCGCTTCCGCGAGCATAGCCCGCAGATCCTGTAGCGCTTCGTTTGCTTTGCCGGTTGCAGCCCTTACCCGAGCACCGGCAAGCGCGGCGTCGAAATGCGGAGGGCGATTTCCGGTCCGCCGGGAAAGAGTGAGCGCCCGCTGAGCCGCGCCCTGGGCATCGTTGACTTTGCCCTGAGCCAGGAGAATGCGGGTGAGGACGGCGTGGGCGGCTGCACCGAACTCCGTCAGTTTTGCGTGCTCGAAGGTATCAATGGCGGCGAGCACCAGCGGTTCCGGTTCCGTCAGGCGGCCCTGTTCGAGACGGATTACCGCCATTTGCATATTGCTGATGGCCAGGTTGCTATCTTCCCTCAAGTCTCTTCGAATGTTCTGAGCTTCTTCTGCGGCCTTGCTGGCGGCTTCAAGTTGGTCCTGAGACAGCAGAACGTCTGCGAGTCCCTGGAGAATATAACCTCGGCCACGCCGGTAGCCAGTCTGGTCTACGATCTTCAGGGCCTCGTGGTATCTCTGCTTAGCGGCTTCGAGTTCACCTAACTCGCTCAGCAGGTTCGCCAGATTGCTGAGAGTGGAACCCTCGCCGCGTTTGTTACCGACTTCGCGGAAAGCTTGTAGACCCTCTTCCTGCTTTTTCCTCGCTTCTTCAAGAAGACCTAGGTTGTCGAGGACATTTGCAATATTGCCGAGCGCCCCGGCAGCGGTATTTTTGGCGCCAATCTCCTGGGCGATGGCGAGTGTCTGCTCGTAGTGACTCTTGGCGTCGTTCAGCTGCCCCAAGTTAGTCTCGACATTTCCCAGTGCGTTGAGTGCCGAGGCAATGCTTTTCTGAGCGCCGATCTGACGATAGACGGCCAGCGCCTGCTGATAGTTCTGGCGCGCGCTGGCGAAATCGCCGCGGTCGTAGAGCGCGTCCCCCGACAGTTGCCGGGTGGCGGCTGCGCCGTGGCGATCGCCTCCCTGAGAATAGAGATGCTCGGCTTCAGCAAACGCTGCCGCAGCTTTGTCGGGCTGACCCAGCCGTTCTGCAGCCCACCCTTCGCGGGCGCGTGCCTCGGCAAGCACGAGCTGCGCACCCAATACCAGTCCCTTTTGCGCCGCGCGCCCGGCTGCTTGCTGCTCCAACTTGAAGTCGCCGAGCACTTCTGCCGCCCCGGCTTCTGTGAGGTCGATTCGAGCATCATCACGTTCGGGCGCGGGCATCTTGCGCAGACGTTCCACGGTCTGAAGAGCATCTTTGGATTGGCTTGCAGACCTTTGCGCGCCCGCCAGGCGCAGCCCGTAGTCGAGATTGTCAGGGAAGAAATTCCACAAACTCTGATAGATCTCGATAGCTTTCGGCCAATCGCGGGTGACTTCGCGGTATCGGGCCTCCACGGACAGCCGTTCTTCCCGCGAGAGACTTTCGGAAAGCTCAAATGCATGCTTTGCTTCTTCCCGGGTTTTCTCGTCATATCCTAGGCGAGACCACGCATCCGACAGTGAGGCGTGAGCGAGGGCAAAGTTGGGATCGGCGGCGATGGATTTTTCCAAAAGGCCACGAGCGGCCGTGGCATCAAACACACGAAGCTTGGCAAGTCCCTCCGCGTAGAGACGGGCAGACTCCGAATTGGAAGGAACGGAAGCGCGGACCCCAGAAGCTTCTGCTTTCGAAATCGCGCCCAGGCCAAGTTTTTCCCGCAAGCGTGCTCCCATGCGCGAGACCACATCGAGCAGTTCCCCTTCGGTGCCATTTTCCGAGAGCACTGCGATGGTCTCGCCAGCAGCGGCGTCTTGCAGTTGCAAGTCAACCCGGATTTTCCCTCCATTTTCTCTTCCCAGCGCCACATAAGAACCGAGGACGACGAGATCACTGCCGAGGTGATTGTGGATGCGAGCCAATGTATCGCGACTGTAGCTCCTGCCCTCCGGGAGTGATAGGTCGAGCCTCATGCGGGCGACGTTCTCGCCCGGGATGGCGCGCAGTTGTCCGCCGGCAGCCAGTTCCGTGGTCAGCATATCTCCCAAAGCGGTGGAGATCCAAGCCTCATCGGGTTTGCCGGATACGTTTGGGAAGCTGAGGACAGCAACGGTGCGCCGTGGCTTGATGCCTACGGGACTGCTGGTTTGCGGACCGCGGTGGAGTACGCGATCTCGAATTCCAACAACGTTTAGCCCGAATGACAAGAGCAGGAAAGCACTCCCTCCAGCGAGAGCCCACGCCAGCACTCGCTTCTTTGGTGGCGAGAAAATGGGGGCGAGGCCCGTGCTCAACCGTTCGAGATCAATGCGCAATTCGCGCGCGGACTGATAGCGCCGGTCTGGATCCTTGTCGAGCGCCTTCAGAATTACGTTTTCCAATCCCACCGAGACCTGCCGGTTGATCTTGCTGGGGGATTGTGGCTCGCGGTTCAAAATTGCATCGATCAATATTGAACTATTCATTTCAGGAAATGGCCGCCTTCCGGTTGCCATTTCGTAGAGCACAACGCCAGCGGCCCAAATATCGCTGCGCGCATCGCTCATTTCTCCCCGCAACTGCTCCGGAGACATATAAGGGAGAGTCCCTATGACCTCGTGCAGTTGAGTCAGTGTGGCCGTGAGGCCGCGATCGCTGCCAAGCGGTATCAGTTGCGCCAGGCCGAAGTCGAGAATCTTGAGCCGTCTATCGGGAGTGAGACGCAGGTTTGGGGGCTTCAGGTCGCGATGCACGATGCCTTGCTCGTGTGCAGCGGAGAGCCCCTGCGCCAGTTGCGTTCCCAGGCTGAGAACTTCTTTGGTAGGGAGCGCACCGAGCGCCAGCCTGCTGTCCAGGGTGACGCCCGGAATGTATTCCGTAACCAAGAAGTCAATCTCATTCTGGCTGCCAAATTCATGTACCGTGGCAATATTGGGGTGGTTCAACTTCGCGAGCGCCAAGCCCTCTTTGCGGAAACGTTTGCGAGCAATCTCTTCGGCCAACATGCCGGCGGGAAGGACTTTGAGGGCAACATCTCGCTCCAGTTGCTCATCGCGAGCGCGATAGACGACACCCATTCCTCCAGCACCAATCTGCTCGATGAGGCGGTAGTGCCCCAGGGTTTGCCCGATGCTGGTGAACAAACGAGACATCGCCGGAATGTTAGGCCGGGTGGGGATGGAGGTCAATGCGACAGCCCAGGCGGCTAATTACGACTAGGCCTTGCTGAATCGGCTGGAGCGTACCTTCGAAGTAATCGAAACGAGACTTCACGATTAATAAAAAAGGAAGTCGGCTTACAGTAAGTGATCTCCGCACTGGCATCGATTCTGGGCGGATGACGGGCATCCATGTAAGTTTTTGTCAACAGAAAAGCACAGGATTTTCTGGGCGCGCTCAGGAGAGCGCGCTATCGGTTTGATCAGAATCTGCCGTTACGCAACAGTGCCTCTCGGCTGGTGGTTCCTGCTCTCTGCAGAACCGGACATCCATTTGCTGTCTGAGACTCCAAAGAGTCCGCACAGAAGATTGAGTTTATGTTCTCTGCCAGTCCCGAAACAAACCGAAGGGAGCCTCGGGAGTTGCCTCCGTCGCTCAGCCCG
>NZ_JQKI01000258.1 GCF_000745965.1 Edaphobacter aggregans DSM 19364
TGCGTAACCACGGATTCTGATCAGACGAAAGCGCGCTCTCCCGAGCGCGCCCAGAAGATTTCGTGCTTTTCTCTTGACAAAGACTTACATGGATGGATGCCCGTCATTCGGGAGAAAGTCCTCTGAGCGTATCAAGCGGCGGCTACCTCCAAAGACAGACTGGTGTGAGCGGGGTGTCTACTCATGAGGCGGAGTCCTCCGCGCTGGGGCCGTTCTCATGCCTCTATACTTGCTGCAACCTCACTTAGGAGTCGTAGCATGCGTCTGCGTTCTTTTCCCCTTGCTTTGATCGTGTTCTCCGGTTTGGGGATGGCGATTCCTAGTGCGCGGGCCGAGCGGGAATTCCAGTTCCGGTTCATTGAGAAACCTGGGCCGTATGCAGTTGGGCTCAAGGTAATTGAGCAGTATGACGCCTCTCGCGTCTTCGAGATTGCGAGTGACGAACCTGATAAGGCCGCCCCCACCGAAGGCTGTCGGCCACTGCAGATGCTGGTGTGGTATCCGGCACAAAAGTCCAGCGACAAAATAATGACCTTCGGCGACTATGCAGCTTTGATCAAGACGGAAACTAGCTTCGGCAAGCCGGTCGAGAGTGGAAAGTCGCAGGCGTTTGTCGAGCAATACATGCATGGAGTCATGGCACTTCCTGCCTCGGCTGTTCGCGCTGCACCAATGCAGCCAGGTCACTTTCCGCTGGTGATTTACGCACCGAGCCTCAATGCTCCTGCCACCGAAAACATCGAAGGCGCTTGATGTCTCGTTCCTCATCGATTTCGCCAAGACATTACCGGACACAGATATGTCTGAGGTCGCGGCGATAGGTTACAGTTGGGGAGGAATGGCAGTCCTATTCGACGCGGCGCGAGACAAGCGCATCCACGCGTTGGTCTCGTTGGATGGCTCCTTTCGCTACTCTCCGGGCACGGTGCAGGAAGCCGGAGATGTTCATCCTGACCAGATTGTGATCCCGTTACTCGCCTTCAGTAGAGCCGAGGAGACACTGGAGTCTTGGGACGCCATGCGCCAGAGCAAGAATCAGGGTGGCCTCGTGCCAAACGTTCTAAACGAATGGACTCACGGCGATCTGCTGCACGTCCGCTTGCTTGCTGTTTCGCACATCCAATTCAGCTCTTTGTACCAGCGAAGTGATCGGCTTAGAAGAGAAGGGCCGCAATTTATACCGGCAGACTACTCACTGGAGGAAGGCGCGGTGAGCTACAACTGGATGGCACGGTACACTCTGGAGTTCTTGAACGCGTACCTGAACCACGATGCAGCGGCCTTGCTGTTCCTCAAGCGCACGCCGACCGAGAACAATGTTCCTAAGCACCTAATAGCGGCAAACTTTCGAGCGGCTTCAGGCAAGCAGGTCGTCAGCGGCCCGCCATCTGCAAAGTGAAGGTTGTCGGCAACCCTTCCTTAACGCTGTCGCTTTCGGATCGCCCGTTATCCAACCGCAATGCGAGACGTCTCTGTTTCGGCCAACACCAGTATGAAGCTAATCGCTGAGTCCGTTGGCCGTTTTGTAGGCTTTATTTAGTTCCGGAAAATCGACCATTGGCTCGTTTTCGTACCCCATAAAGTCAACAGTGAGGGACTGGTGCTGAGTGGTCGCCTTAAGGCTGCAGCAGCTGTTGCTCGATCTTGTCATAACAACGCAGGATCTCTGCCACGCTCCACGCCTGCGCGATACAGCCCTTCGGTACGAACGGGGCCGCCCCATCGAAGATCTCGCTTGCCGTGCCCAGGCCGGCGGACTGAAGGTGGTCGCTCATGGTGCTCAGGATTCGCATCGCCGCGGGCGCGTCATTGAACACGCGCAAGTGCGCCTCGACGAACGGACCCAGCAGCCACGCCCATACCGTGCCCTGGTGGTATGCCGCATCGCGACGGTTTTGATCGCCCGTGTAGATGCCGAAGAATGCGTCGTCGCTCGGCGCGAGTGAGCGCAGGCCGTACGATGTGAGCAGCGCACCCGAACAGACCTCCACCACAGCCTTCTGCCGCGCGGCGCTGAGCGGGCTTTCCCGCAGCGACACCGCGAGCAGCTGGTTGGGCCGCAGCAGCGCTTCGTTGCCGCCGGGGCCATCCAGAACATCGAAGCAATAGCCCGCGGCCGCATTCCAGAAGCGATCGAACCCTGCCAGCGCCCACGCCGCCAAGCCGTCATACCGGCTCGGATCCCTCCCCAGCTGTTTGGCAAAGTCGGACATCACCAACTGGGCGCTATACCAGAGCGCGTTGATCTCCACCGGTTTTCCGATACGGGGAGTGATGACCGTATCGCCGACCTTGGCGTCCATCCAGGTCAGTTGCACACCGGCTTGGCCGCCACGAAGCAGGCCGTCCGCCGGGTCCAGACCAATGCCGTAGCGCGTGCCATTCACATGCGCTTCCACTATATTTTCCAGGATGGGAAAGAGGTCCTGCAATAGCTGACGGTCCTGGGTCGCTTCCAGGTAGGCTCGAATCGCCTGGAAGTACCACAGACTCGCGTCCATGGTGTTGTACTCCGGCGTGTCGCCCACGTTGGGAAAACGGTTGGGCAGCATCCCCTGACTCACATATTTCGCAAAGGTCCGCAGGATCTTCCGGGCGATGGGGGCACGACCGGTCACCAGCGTCAGCCCTGGCAGGCTGATCATCGTATCCCGTCCCCAGTCATCGAACCAGTGGTAGCCCGCAATCACGCTCTTGCCTGCAGCCTGCTGGGCGACGGCGCGGTTGACGATGAACTGGTCTGCCGCCAGCACGTATTGCTCGATCCAGTCCGGCGCCACACCTGCATTGGCCGCACGCGTCATCTGCCAGGAGTCCAGCAGGCTCTGGTCGTAAGCGCGCCGTGTACTCAGGGCTTTGGTATCGAAGGACGGCGCATCTTCTGCGCTCGCCAGCACCTGCACTGTGCCACCGTTGGTGAGCACCACCTGAAAATTGGCCACGTGTACATGGTTGTCTGAGCTCGACAGGCCGCGTGCATCCTCCTGCGGCAGGTAGAAGTTGGTGAAGAGTTCGTTGGCCGGCGCGACACTTCCTTGGGAGACGCGTACCGTGAGTGGCCTCGCGGTCGGATCCGCGGCAACCACTTTCACGCCATCGGCCAGCGCGTTTACCGTCAGGGGCCAGGCTACACGTCCGGTGTTGTGAAACACGCGATTATCCGCAATGGCTGACAATCCGAGTTCGACTGGCCCTGCGGCGCCGATCACGGTGTACTCGATGTAGGTCGTGTTGGCTTCGCGCTGCATCCACACGCGCTTCTGCAGCAGCGCATCGCCGCACGCAAACGTCCACACCGGCACCGAGCCCTCCAGCTCGAAGCTCTGCAGGTTCTTATACCCTTCGGGCGAGACCGAACCGCTGGCCCAGCGGTTGGTGCCGAGCGCGTAGGTGACGCCCGCGTACTCTACCGTCTCATCCAGCTTCACCAGCATCACGCGACGGTCAGTGGGCGGCGTCAGCGAGGCGACCAGCAGACCGTGATATCCGCGCGTCAGCGAGCCGGCCGCGGAACCCGAAGCATAGCCACCGATGCCATTCGTCACCAGCCACTCGCGCGTCTCGAGTACGTCGAGATCACCGGTGATCTCCCGACCAAAGCGGATGGGCATGGCTCAGGCTCCCGTGGCAATCTCCAGCGTGTTCATCGTGCTCTTGTTAGAGCTCTGCTCCGGATCGATCCCGGTTGGGGAAGCGACAACATTTCGTAGCCACCTAGTTTTATTGCAAGCGTGCATTGTGCTCATATAGATAACCTTACCGCCGGAAACGCGCGTCGTGGTTATTCCCGAGTTGTCGGCTACTTCGTCAATAACCCGTCGGCTAACACCTCCAAACCGATTGAATCGGAAGACGACCGGTAAGGTGCGGTTTGTTTGAATGTAAGTCAGTGAGGAGCACGAGGTGTTGCAAAGGCTGAACTCAGCGGTGAAGCTGATTCAGAGAACTACCCCGGAGGCTCCTTGAGAGACGATATGTATTACATCGGACTGGATGTTCACAAGAGGACGATCAGCTATTGCGTGAAGGACGCGGCTGGTCACGTGCATCAGGAAGGAAAGATCGGGTCCACCCGGCGCGAGCTGGACGCCTGGATCAAGACCCTTCCCCAACCCCGGACGATCGCCATGGAAGCGACGATCTTTACTGGGTGGATCTACGATCA
>NZ_JQKI01000259.1 GCF_000745965.1 Edaphobacter aggregans DSM 19364
GTTGCGTAACCACGGATTCTGATCAGACGAAAGCGCGCTCTCCCGAGCGCGCCCAGAAGATTTCGTGCTTTTCTCTTGACAAAGACTTACATGGAAGCCCGTTATACGCCAAGAATCATGTGACGCACGCGAAACAATACCCTAATGCAATCTGTAGATACTGGCCGATGCGCCACTTATTTATCTGCTGGAAGGGCATTTCGCAATTTCTCCACGACAGCTGTGAGGTTGGCGATGGGCCGCTCTGTGTCACTTGTGGGTCATTGATGGTCCCGAACGGTAGCTGCCACATGTGCGTCAACTGTGGCACTACGAGCGGCTGCCGTTGAACAGGGTGCTGAAACCCGTCTGAGGCCCGTCCTTATGACAGCGCTTGTAGCCAGCCTGGGCTTCATTCCTATGGCTATATCGCATCGGGCTGGTGCGGAAGTGCAGAGACCTCTGGCTACAGTGGTCATCGGAGGGCTGGTGACCTCGACATTACTGACCCTGCTCGTGCTGCCTGCGCTGTACCAATGGATAGAACGGCGGAGGGAGGCGAATGCCATATCTAATACCTCATAATCGGATGATAAGACCGCTCCAGACTTGTCGAAACTTATGTCCAATTTCGCCCAACGAACGCCCAACGGACGCCCAACGAACGAGAGATAAGAGATATACGATGAACCCTTTCACCTTGTCCGGCCAAACTTCGGATATCGGTTTGCGTCGTGTGGTGCTGATCGTCGCGATGGCCAATTTAGCCTATTTCTTTGTTGAGTTTGCTGTCGCCAGACAGATCGGGTCGGTGTCCCTATTCGCCGACAGCATCGATTTTCTTGAGGACACCTCGGTTAATTTGTTGATCGCTATAGCACTAGGATGGTCGTTGAAGAAGCGTGCCCGCGTCGGCATGTTACTCGCGGGCATCCTGCTCATTCCCACAGCCGCTCTCCTTTGGACTGCATGTAAAAAATTCATCGCACCAACACCACCAGAGCCGTGGTTGCTCTCTGGGACCGGATTCGGAGCCCTTGTCGTAAATCTCGGATGCGCGTTTCTACTGACCAGATTTCGCTATCACAGCGGGAGTCTAACGCGGGCTGCCTTCCTGTCAGCACGAAACGATGCACTGGCAAACATCGCCA
Source organism: Edaphobacter aggregans DSM 19364 (assembly GCF_000745965.1). Lineage (GTDB taxonomy): Bacteria > Acidobacteriota > Terriglobia > Terriglobales > Acidobacteriaceae > Edaphobacter > Edaphobacter aggregans. The sequence continues at coordinate 1,131 of NZ_JQKI01000259.1, forward strand.
TAATTGCGGCTGGCATCATCACTCTCCGGTGGCTTTCTGGCTGGCCTGACCTGATCGTGGGTATCGGCATTGCCATCATGAACACTGACGCCGCGAGGATGGTCTGGAGAGTAGCGAGAAACGAACATACGTCTGCTGCGGCTTAAGCATTGTGCGATCTCCTTAGACCGAGGGTTCAACGGCTGAGCCGTTATTGGTTGAGGTGGAGTCCTTGTCCCGCGGCACAGCGCGGAATAAGAACCTCATAATGAATCAGATGGACTTGTTATCCACATCGCACTCCGTCGCACAAAAAAGCACACCATCACGCTACAAAGTGGCACCAAAAGCGGCACCAGATCGGTGACGTTGTGATGCCGCCTCACGATCAGCGTCGACCGCAGAAGTGAAGACAAATCTGGACGATAAACGTGACACGTTCGATTGTCTATGGCGTCGTTCGGCCTGCCCAAGACCGAATCCTCGCAGCGATCAGTGCCTCTTCAATCGCTCATTGTCGAAACTCTACTTCACTAGCTCTAACGCCGCGGGTGTCGGGAAGCCCACGAGTGATTTCGGGCCCATGTGCAGGCAACTGCACCAACTCACAGAACCCGCGTGCTACTATTGGCCCTTCAATCGAGTCCGTGCGTAGCAGCAAAGCCCCTTCTACAGTCGGCATTGTTCCAAGCCCAGCTACCGATCGCTAATTGTTGACCTCGGCCATAGTCTTATCGACTTTCTTCTGATCCTCGGCTGTCAACTGTGACGGTCCGATGTCATGGTCAGCCTGTCAATGTTTCCGGTGAAGCGGAATGGGACGTTGTAGCTAAAGTCCACCGGAGTGCGGGTATCGAGTCCGACGTCAAAGGTTTCATCGAACGGCACGAGCATTGGTATGGTGTGCTCCATCGATTTGCGGGCGACCTCTTTACCGTCCACCGACAACACCCCGGTTCCACCCTTGGCCGGCCAGGTCCGTCGTACTTGAAGTTAAAGACGATGGTGTGTTTCCCTTCGCCCAGCGAGGACAGGCCTTCCCATCGGAAACGCTCCAGGTCAAGGAAGTTGTAGACGAGCACCGGCCTGCCTCGGCCGATTTGGAATATGTCAGTGGCGAAGGAGATGGCGAGTCCAAGTGCCGCGACCAGCAACAGAGTGTAGCCGAATCGTTTTCTCCACTTACCCGCGTCCCCCGCGACGGCCAGAAGCAGGCCCAGAATTAACAAGCACGCGCCGATTGCCTTAAAGATTCCGCTGTTCAGTATCCATTTGGCGCTCGGGCTCAGCATCAGCGCATATCCGCCGAAGCGGCCGCCCTCGGTCGCAATCACTCCTTCCGCGCCGCCGGAGGGGATAGTGACATTGGCGGTGATGGTGTAATCCCTGTCCAGGATGCTGGGAGCATTGCCGACAGGAATCCCGGCGTTTTCACCCATGTACGTGAAAACCGTGCGCCCGGCCACGGCGCTCGGCCGCGGCGTAGTCGCTCGCGAGAAGGCGGAGTTATCCAACGGGAAGACCTGATATTTGGTGGCCTCCGTCACAAAGAGCGCCTGCAGTTCTTTCAGCTTGTCGGGATTGCGTGCGGCAAGATCGTTGCAACGTCAAGGCGGTCAGTCCATTTTGTTTGCTCTCCTGGCATGCATCGCGGTTCCCATCAGCCCAGCAGCAACGGCGGATCAGAGAATTCTCTCGCTTGTGCCTCCGGGTGCGCAGGCCGTGACAAGGATCAGTTCCCCATCCCCCAGTGCTGTCCTTGGCCACTTTGTTCTCACGTCGCACAAGAACAGAATCAATTTCAATGATTTCTTAGCGTTAACCGGGGCTGACAGTACTCTTGTTGTCCATGAGCTTATTTATGTTGTAGCTGCCGACAGTGCTGGAATGTTGACTGAGCATAGCCTTCTTGCGACCGGGAACTTCAATCGTGAGGGTGTTTACAGGTCTGCGCTTAGTGGAGGTGCGAGTGTCACTCGTTACCGAGGCCTGCCTGTACTGGTTGTCCAACCATTTGCGCGCGAGCGGAGCGAGTTTAATGAAGTTCGCTGGCTGGCGATTCCTGATTCGAGCATCCTATTGTTCGGGTCCACTGCCAGTGTGCAACGAGAGCTTGACCGGCATCTGGATCGGAGCCCGGCGGACCCTCGTCTGGTAGCCAGGCTGTCAAGACTACGACGCGACGACAATAGCTGGTGTGTCCTGTCCCTGCTTACTTGGACCTCGGATATACGGGACGCTTTTGCGGCCATCAATCCAAAACTGGCGGAACTGCTGAAGGATGGAGATACGCTTCAATTCGGAATTCACTATGGCAGGCAAATTGAGTTCGAATATGAAATCACGACGCCCTCCATGGAAGACACTCGGAGTATTTCCGACTCACTCGCGCAATCTCTTTCCGGACCGGAGAAGGGATTAGCGTTTCTTCGCTCCACTGACGCGATCAGCGAAGGCAACACAGTGCATGGCGTCATCAAGGTTTCTATGGCGCGGTACAACGCCTGGCTGACAGAGGTCCAGGCGAGTAGGCGGGGACGGAATACTGCCTCTCCCTAACCCCTGTCAGGCTTTGCTTTCCTGGCCAGAACATTCGCATCAACCGAAAGGAAGGATCACCGAGCTTCTTTAGAGGCTGCACTTTGGCGTGTGACGGGCATCCATGTAAGTCTTTGTCAAGAGAAAAGCACGAAATCTTCTGGGCGCGCTCGGGAGAGCGCGCTTTCGTCTGATCAGAATCCGTGG
>NZ_JQKI01000260.1 GCF_000745965.1 Edaphobacter aggregans DSM 19364
GCTTATCGGCAAGTTCGGTCCCCGAAAGGGAACTTTCCGAAATCCCGTTTTGCGGAGAACGGTTGCTATGCTGGTAGCGACATGAAATCCGCCCCAGCTTGGCAGAGTGAAGCCACTGTTCTCGTTGTCTGTGTCCTCTCAATAGCCTGCTGCACGATGGGGGTTTCTTCCTGTAACGCTCGCCGGTCAATCAGAACTTGAGCATGGGAGACCACAATGATTTGTGTCTGCGCCAGCTGCAGCCAAGATCAATCGGGCGAGCGCGGGCAGCAGATCCGGGTGCAAACTAGTCTCTGGCTCGTTGAGCACCATCAGCGCCGGTGGATGCGGTGTGAGAAGGGCTGCAGTCCATAGCAGGTATCGCAATGTTCCATCGGACAGCTCCGCTGCGGAGAGAGGCCGCAAAAGGCAAACGCCTCGTCCGAGCGAATCTCCATGATGGTCTGGAGGGCCGCGGCGAGATTGCTGCCATCGTGGTGAAGAATTGGTGTCCAGGTGCCGATTTGGGTGATCCTCGCCGGCGAATCGGAATCTGTTCGAAACTGATCGTAGAACCGCCATCCGCGAATAGCTTCCCGGACTGCCAGCATCTCGGGAGCCCGGTGCGGGTCGGCAACGCTGGCTCGCATGCTATCGGCGTCAGCGAGTTGCTGCGTCAGCATGATTGGCTCCTCATCCCGTGTCGTCGAGAGCCAAACGAAATTGTTCCTCCGGTCCACCAGGGCGGACGCCTTTCGGTAAACCGGGCCATGCCAAATGCACTCCCGTTTGACCCGCGGGTCCAGCTCGAACATCGTTGCTGGAGGGGGAGGAGGAGGGTAGCCCAAGTCGATGCTGTATCCGTAGGGATCGCTCCCGAAGCCGAGCTTGAGACTGGCTGCATTCCGCTTTGCTAATCCCTCGACGGCATAAGTTCCTTGCCGCACGCCCCGAGCGATCGTTTCTGGCCCAGCCCAGAAGGTAGACGGCAAGCCCCCTTCGCGAGCGAGCGAGGCGACTACGGCGTTCTGAGCTACGTCAGCCAGCAGACGAAGAGAGCGATACACGCTGGACTTGCCACTGCGTTTGCGCCGGTAATGACGCTCAGCTGGCCCAAGGGAAGCACCAGCTCGCGCAATGAGCGATAACCTTGCCCAGCGACGGTGCGGAGGGCAAGGGTGGGACTGGCGAGGCCTGCGATCCGTTTGGAGAGTCAAGACTTCCCACAACCCTGTCGACTATTTCACTTCTGTGGTGAGCAGTTCTACTACAGGTCACGCGACGCCTGGTTTTTTGAAAAGTCCGGTTAACTCGTCAGGTCCCGCCGAAATACAATGCGGGCCACTGTGGAGGCGTCAAAGTCACCCACCGCCGGATCCAGACGCGCGATCACCGCCACTCGCCATCGCGGCCCTCCGGCGGGCGCGAATATCAGTTCGGGCGCCATACCCCGATTCGTACGCATCTGTTGATAATCCCCAAACGCCGATTTCAGCTCGGCGACCGTGGGTTTCATTCCGTCCGCAGGCTCAATCGTCAGCGCATAGGGCGGCCCCGCATCCGGATAGCGCGCCAGCCTCGCCGCGCGAACCTCCGGCGCCGTCGGCCGCAGTTCCATGGGTATAGGCCATCCGGGATCGGTCCCGATCGGTCCGACCTTCGCGGCAACTTCGTTCACGTCAACGTCCCCGGAAAGCAGCCGGACAAGGTCGCGAACGAATTCAATCACTTCGGCCAGCCTTTGTACGCCTGTTCCGCCGCATCTCCGACTTCGTGGGCGTCCGCTTCGAACGGGATGTTGCGATACAAAGTGTATCTCCGCTCCACCTCGGCAATCTGGGCTTTGAGAACGTTATTGGCCGACTTGGCGTCAGCGATCGTAGCCGCGGTCGCCGTCGCCTTCAGCGCTGTCAGCTTACCTATGGCGTCAGTGCGTTTGGTGGCCATCTCCGCCCACCCGTCATCGGACTCGATCTTCTGATTGGCCGCGCCCTCCGTCACCATGGCCTTATACATCCGCTGGCCCAGTTTCGCCGATGTCGCGTCAGTCTTCGCATCGAACTTTTTTGCCACGGCCTGATCGGCGATCTGCTGAGGGATCTGCTGTTCGGCACGGATTTCAGCCGAAGTCTTATTCTGTACACCAGCCGAGTAGCGCGCAGACAGAAACTGCTGCTCCGCATGCCGTCCCTCGTGCAGCGTAGTGTTGGTCAGTTCGGCCGCATCGTCGTTGCTGAGCGAAGCTCCTGAGACCAGAGCCTCACTGATCGCAAACCGCCACAATGCCCCTTGGAAGTACCCCTTTGGCTCCATTGCCTCCTTCTCCACCACCAGGAACCCCGGCACGTCCACCGCCACAAGTTCGGCACTGGCCGCTTTTCCCAACTCAGCCACACGGGCGTCCGCCGAGGATACGCCGGGCCACTTCGTCTGAAGTTTTTTCACCTCACCCGCGAAGTGGTTGAGCGTGCTCAGCTTGCCAAGGCCACTCAGATCGGCGAGCTTCCCCTCGTGGCGCCGTTTGGCGCGCTCGATCCCGGCCTTCGATTCCTTCGGATAAACTCGCTTGCGGATCTCCTTCCAGACAGCTCCGTCGATCGTTTTCTGCAGGTCTACGGCAACTGTATTCGCCTGTGCTTGCAGGGGATCGGGGGCCCGCTGGACCTCGCCGTGTGTGCCCACTGCCACGAGCGGGCCAACCGGCCGCCCCGAGACCACCGCCTGAGAAGCTTCCTGAGCGGCACGCTCAGCCGGCCCGTCCGCCCCGGCGATGCCTCGTGCAACACCGGGGCGTTGCTGCACAACGTGGGTTAATTCATGCGCGAGCAGACGGCGTCCCCGCTCGGTGGCCGGTTCGTACATTCTGGCCCCGAAGACCAGGTTTTGGCCCGAGGTATACGCGTTCGCACTCACCGCGCGCGCCGATTCGGCCGCTCGCGCATCTGTGTGGACGCGGACTTGGCTGAAATCATGGCCGAATCGCGACTCCATGAACTCTCGCGTGGCCGGATCCAGCGCCTGGCCCGAGGAACTCACTACCTGGTGAACGATGGGCGGTATTCCAGTCTCCGCAATCCCATTCGGGTCGGCAGCCTTGGCCTGCAAGGCTTGGCCGGCCGGCAGATCCGGGGAATTCGGATGGACAGGTATCCGGCTGAAATCGCGATCAAATCGGCGGTCGGTGGCGGATCGCCAGTCCGGGATCGCGTGGGTATCCTTGTCCGGTTGAGGCCTCTTACTCCAGGTGGTCGCGGAGCCGGGCGAACTCCCCTTCGGCGTTCGACTCTGTTGCGGTGCAAAAGTGCGCAAGAGCTTTACCTCCCGATACGGCCACGCCGATCTGCGGACAAGAGAAGGGCTTCGGACCAGTCTTCGACCGGTCCAAGCGGGGTTGAACTCCAATCATAAGCCCGGATCAACTCAGCCATTCGAGTCTTGCTGTGAATCACATCTTCTGGATTGCTTTTAGTTTTGTGATGAACTGACGGTTCGATTGGCATAAAGCAGAGTTAAAGGACTCAAACAGCTTAGTTGAATTTGCCCAATCGCGAAACTTAAGCATTCCACGAAGCGACCTACCGAGGGCTCCGGCTTGATGCAAGTTGCCCTCAGCTCCGGGAAGTGCCTGAAAAGTCTCGATTTCGGTAACTTGCTGGGAAACTTTCTCAAAACCCCGTTTCCAGGGAACGACCGTGATGCACGCATCTATTCACGCTAGAGGCTGTTAATGACTTCAGTTGAGCAATTTGAAGATTCTGCTGAGCATGAGGCACGCGAAGGCGAAGTAGTGAAAGGCGGCGAGTGTTTGGGAGAGGCGCTCGTA
>NZ_JQKI01000261.1 GCF_000745965.1 Edaphobacter aggregans DSM 19364
ATCCTTCGTAAGAGCCGTATGCGTAGACGCGCCTGTACGGATCTCTCCGGGGGGCGCTCAGTAATGAGCGTCCCTACCGGGACCGGAACACAAACCAATCGCTCCTTGATGAGCGCATTTCGCTTTCATGAGAAGGCCGGTCGGTGCCTGCGAAGTAAATATACTTCGCAACGGCTCAGAATTCATGGTATGTTCACCTCATTAATTTCCCAGAAACGTTGTAACTGATTCGGCACTGAGCGTCGTAATATCCGCTGTTGTCCTGGGTCGGGCGTTTTGAGCGAACGCCTTGTTGCGTGAGTTGGGAGCCGGAGCAAAGAGGCCGGCCGACTGTTGCCAAAGTGCGACTGCAAATAGCAGAAAGACAAAACGAGTCTCAATCAGGGCCTTTTCGATACGTACAGTAGAACGGTCTCTTGCTTTATCGGGCACGCTTTACGCACTGTTTTCCTTTGGAGGTAGAGAGAGATGCGCAAAACAATGGGTTACATACGCTGTTTGGCGGCAGGCGTGGCGATGATGTCACCTCTGGGCGGGTGGGCGCAGGTGCAAAGCACAACAGGAACGATTCAGGGAGAGGTGTCGGATCCATCCGGGGGAGTGGTTCCTGACGCGTTGATTGAAGTAATGAGCCTAAATACAAATGCAACCCGCACTGCCAAGTCGGACGGTAATGGGAATTTTTCGTTTCTATCGATGCAGCCGGGCAACTATGAACTGTCGGCAAGCAAGCTAGGTTATGCCAAAACGGTGCAGAAGAACATTGTGCTCACGGTCGGCCAGGCGATCTCACTGAAGGTCGCGCTGACGATCTCTTCGGTTCAGGAGACGATCATTGTGAATGCTGTGCCGCAGCTGGAGACAACGACGGTCTCCTCGGCTTCTACGCTGAATGAGATAACGATCGCGACAACGCCAGTTCTGGGCCGTAAGTTTGAAGACATGCTGACGCTCACGCCGGGCGTAAGCATCTCGCAGGGACCGGATGGAGATGAGATCAACATCAACGGTCAACGGGGCATTTTCAATAACATCAGCCTGGATGGCGGCGACTATAACAACGGATTCTTTGGCGAACAGATGGGCGGCCAGCGCGCGGCTATCGACATCACTCTTGAAGCCGTCAAGGAGTTCCAGGTCGTCGCGAGTGGTGCAAATGCAGAGTTCGGCCGTACCGCAGGCGGCGTTGTGAACGTGATCACGAAGTCAGGGACAAACAGTCTGCATGGAAGCTTGTTTGAGTATCAGCGACTGCAGGCCTTGTCTGCGGACACCTCCAATGGCATGCCGTTGGAGGGCTTTAGTCGAGAGCAGTTTGGGGGCAGCATCGGCGGCGCGATTGTGAAGAATAAGCTGTTCTTCTTTGCAGCGAGCGAGGGTATCCGCGAGAACCTAACGCGACCCAATTTGAGCACGGTCATAGGGACGCCGTGCAGTGTGACGAACCCGGTGTTTCGCAGCAATATTACAGATGCACAGATCGATGCGAGCGGCGACTGCCAGCGTCAGACACTGCTGAATTTCTATAAGATGAACTTCAATCAAGATGAAGGGTTGCCGGTAGACCGCACGATCAACAACGTCTCGGTGTTTGGGCGAGTAGACTACAACCTAAATGCGAAGAATTTAATGTACGGCTCTTATAACTTCGACCGGTCGCGAAACCCAAACCAGACCTTCGACGTCGCTACGTATGGAAATTCCGCGAATGGGATTGAAGGGCCATCGAAGATTCAGACATTCAACTATAACTGGATTGCTACGATCTCGGCGGAGAGGTTGAATGAAGCCCACTATACCTATGCTAGAGAGCCTCGACCGCGCACCCCAATCGACCCCAAGGCCGTGGGGGATACGGGGATAGGATTTGCTCCCTCTTTCCGCTTTGGGCAACCGTTTTTTCTAGGAGCAGATGCTTCCGAAATATTCACGCGCTCCGACATGAAGGACAACTTTACGCTTGTAAAAGGCCGACACACCATAAAAGCTGGCGGTGAGTATTTGCATAGCAGGAATGTGCAGGTCTTTCCCGGGTTTTTCAATGGCCGCTATATTTTCGGGAGTGTAACCGGATTTCTGCATTATGCGTCGCCCGCATCATTGGGCAATGGGTATGGACCGAACACGGTCCAGTGCCCGAATGGCACCTACAGCAGCGTAGGCTGCGGAACGGTGATCGGCAGTAGTCCGTTGTTGCTGTACCTTCAGAACGGGCCGACGAAGGCGGGCGAGACCAACGCGCAGGCCGGTTACTCGAATATTGTGAACGAAGAGTACTCGTTGTTTGCGCAGGATACATGGAAGCTGACTCAACGATTTACGTTGAACTACGGTTTGCGATGGGAGTCACAGCTATTCCCGGACCCGGTGACGCCGCCGGCGCTGACGGCGTATGGGCAGTATCTGAACAACCCCGCATTTCCTTCCACCGGCTACCTTAGGAATCAGACAAAGCTGTTTCAACCCAGGGTGGGGTTTGCCTGGGATCTAACTGGTAATGGCACCTCTGTATTTCGCGCGAGTTGGGGAATCTTCAACGCCCGGCAGAACATGTTGACGCAGGTGGGGGCCATTACGACGAATGGTGTGCAGAACCAGCAGATCACCCAGTTCGCTGGCGTTAATCCGACTTATCCCAACATCCTGCCGCTGAGTCCGCAGGTCGGGTTTCCTCCGGGAATTGGCGTCACCGTCTTCGACCGGAACTATTCGAACCCACGCATCTACACGACCAACGTGGGCTACCAGCAGCAATTGTTTGGCGACGTCGTGGGCTATCTCGATTTCACGCTTTCCAAGGGCGTTTATCTGACGCGTTTTCTCAATCCCAATGTTGGACCAACGGCAGTGATTCCTCAGAACGCAGATACAGTGAGCTATACCGGACCTGTGCCCTTTCCCAATCTTGGCGCAGTTACAAACACAATCAGCAACGCAAAGTCTCTATACAGAGGTTTCACTGTAGGTTTCAGGAAGCGGATGACACGTCACTTTTTGTTCGATGGAAACTATGTGTACTCGGTTGACAAAGACGATGACTCGAACGAGCGCGATCCGTTTACCTTCCGTTACGGTAACCTCTACAACCTGAAGGCCGAGTATTCGAACTCGGACCGCGACGAACGGCACAAGTTCAACTTCTACCTGGTGGGTGATGGCCTGCCCTGGGGGTTCTCGGGAAATATTCGAATGCAAGCTCACTCGGCACAACCTATTACGGACAATGTGAATGGCACTGGGATAGGTGCGCCGTGTAGCCCGAATAACTCGATTACCCGTTTCGTGAACGGGATCGATTGTGGTCGCAACCATCTGCGGAAGAATAACGAGTATTTCACTTTGGATCTTGGAATCGCGCGGCCATTTCGCATCCACGACCGGTTCGATCTTATTCCCAGAGCAGAGCTCTTCAACGCGTTCAACAATGCGAATAACGTCAATCCGTTGACGGCTCCAGCGCTGTTCGATTTCAATGGCTTCCTTCGCGTGGGCGTCGGTGATCCCTTGCAGGCGCAGTTGTCGCTCCGATTCACGTTCTGATAGCACAAGAAAAGACCGCGTTGGTGGGGGTGATCTGGAGGAATGGGATTCGTTGGGGATGGTGGTTCCTGCTAGTTGCTCCCGGTTGACGGGCATCCATGTAAGTTTTTGTCAACAGAAAAGCACAGGATTTTCTGGGCGCGCTCAGGAGAGCGCGCTATCGGTTTGATCAGAATCTGC
>NZ_JQKI01000262.1 GCF_000745965.1 Edaphobacter aggregans DSM 19364
TACCCCTATGTCTTCAGCCTTTGTCCAATTCCATCCCTGCTAATTTGGACGGCAGTGATTTCAGGATTACATCGGCTAGGTAATGAAAAGTCGGATTATCGGCAACTTCCGAAAGCCCCGCCGGATTCGAAGAAATAGGTCGCATTCGATTGGGAAATTTCTGCAGGCTTTTTATTTTTGGTCCGAAACGGCAAAGCCAATGCGCGAAACTCGTTCACATACTGCTACACACATCAGGCAATGAAGGGTTCCTGCCTGAAGTCGGAATCATGAGGCGGCGGCTCATAGGTCTTATCTGATTGCACTGTGATTACAGACGTGTTTATATTCAGGAAAACACTTTCTTGAACCCTTGTGCCCTCTCTGGAGCACTCAGGATCGCTGACGGGTGAATGCAGGTGGGATCGTTTGACGTCGTCAGCAGTAGATTTTCTGTTGACGGATCGTTCAGGATGTCGCTGCAATTCTCTACTTCTTTTGCATCACAGTTGGAGGGTCGTTGTCTTACCAAACTTTCCCCACACTCCGATTTGTTGCTGTCGTTGCCGTCTGTGCTACGGCTGCGTGGTCGCAGCAGGCCGCACAGGCACCTTCGCCTGCACCGACGATCGTTCAGCCGGGCGCGCCTGGGACCGGCAACAAGACGCTTTCCAAGGAGGCCGCAAAGGCCAGCGAGGCGCCAAAGACTCCTTCTAAAGCCGACGTCGACTTTATGCAAGGCATGATCATGCACCATAACCAGGCGGTCGAGATGACTGAGTTGCTGAAGACTCGCACTCAGGACCCGGCGATTATGGAGCTTGGCAAGAAGATTGATGTCTCCCAGACCGACGAGATGCGTTGGATGAAGCAGTGGCTCACCGACCGCGGCTTTCACATCTCCGCCGATCCCATGGCCGGCATGGACATGAAGGGAATGGATATGAAGGACATGAAAGGCATGGACATGAGCATGCCGATGATGCCTGGCATGCTGACCGCTGCTCAAATGGATGCTTTGCGCAAGTCGACCGGACCGGTGTTCGACCATCTCTTTCTTACTGGAATGATCCAGCACCACAGCGGCGCTCTGCAGATGGTGAAAGATCTTTTTGCCAGCCCCGGGGCTGGTCAGGACCCACAACTGTTCGACTTCGCGAGCGACGTCGACAACACGCAACAAGCTGAAATTGACATCATGCGTCACATGCTGAAGGAGAGACAATGATCCGGAGTATTTGCCCGCGCTCTACCCGCAATGTCCTGGCGCTAGCCCTTGCCCTCTCGGCGACAGGCCTGTGCGCCGCCCAGACCACTACGACTGCATCGGCGGCACCGCCTGCGGCCAAAACGCCACCTCTGCCTCCGAGCGTCTTCGTCAATGAGCGCTCCGAGCCGGATGATCCTCGCGTGGGTCTTAAAGGCGGCCTGTATGACGCAGGCACCGCTATGCTTGGCCTGCAACTGGTGATGACCACGCCGAAGCCCGCGGGCTTTGCTCCGGACCTCGACTCGATCAAGGCCGTCGACGCTACGCCTGCACCGCCGCCGGTTGATCCCGACGCTCCTCGCCGGCCCGGCGGCGCGCGGCCCAGCGGCCCTCGCGCGAACTACGGCGGGACGAACTCCGACCTTGCGTTCAACGCGAAGTATTTATTCAACGGCAACTACAGCGGGGTCAATATTTATGACATCTCCGACCCAGCCCACCTGAAGTTGGTCACCTCCATGGTCTGCCCCGGCGGCCAGGGCGATGTCTCGGTCTACAAGAATCTCCTCTTCATGTCGGTTGAAGCTGCCAATGGCCGCATGGATTGCGGTACTCAGGGCTTTCAGACGGGGAGTGCCGAGCCTCAGCCACCGGCTCCGACGGGTGATGCCGCCGCCGATGCAGCGGCAATGCGGGCGTTCAGGATGCGCCAGCCTGCGCCCAGCCCGGACCGTGTAAAGGGCGTGCGCATCTTCGACATCTCCGATATTCACAACCCAAAGCAGGTGGCTGACGTGCAGACATGCCGCGGCTCGCATACACACACGCTCGTGCTTGACCCGAAGGACAAGGACAACGTCTATATCTATGTCTCCGGCTCTGCGGGAGTACGTCCTTCTGCTGAACTCGGCGGCTGCTCCGGCGGCGATCCAGATAAGGATCCCAATACCGCACTGTTCACGATCGTCATTATCAAGGTGCCGGTTGCGCATCCTGAATTGGCCAAAGTGATCGACAGCCCGCGGATATTCTCCGATCCTGAGACCGGCAACGTCAACGGCCTGTGGAAGGGCGGCAATCACGGCGAGGGTACGCAGACTACTTCGTCCACCCGAGGCTGCCACGACATTACGGTCTACACGTGGCTTGGCCTGGCAGGCGGCGCGTGTTCGGGTAATGGAATCCTGCTCGACATCCGGGACCCGGCACACCCGAAGCGTCTCGACGCGGTGACGGATCCCAACTACGCCTTCTGGCACTCGGCCAACTTCTCTAACGACGGCAAGACGGTCCTCTTCACCGATGAGTGGGGTGGTGGCGGCCAGCCGCGTTGCCGCGTATCTGACCCCATGGCTTGGGGCGCGGACGCCATCTTCAGTATCACTCCGGACAAGAAGCTGAAGCTCGACTCCTACTACAAGATGCCCGCGCCGCAGACGGACAAGGAGAACTGCGTCGCGCACAATGGCTCGATGGTTCCGGTTCCGGGGCGCAACATCGAAGTTCAGTCATGGTATCAGGGCGGCGTGTCGCTGATGGATTACACCGACCCGACGAATCCGTTTGAGATTGGCTACTTCGATCGCGGACCGGTCGACGATAGCCGGCCTGCGATGGGCGGCCAGTGGTCCACCTACTACTACAACGGCTATATCTACGGTTCGGAGATCGCTCGCGGTACGGACGTGCTTAAACTCGTTCCGACCAAGTACCTGACGCAGAACGAAATTGATGCGGCGGCCCAGGTTTATCTGCCAGAGCTGAACGTTCAGGACCAGCCCCACATCGATTATCCAATGACGTTCCTGACGGCGAAGGCCTACCTTGACCAGCTTGCCCGGGGAAGCAGTCTTCCTGCGGACAAGATTGCGGCGATCAACTCCAACATCGACGCAAAGAATACCAAGAAACTCCACGCCGATGCCAAGACAGTCGAAAAGGCCGCTGCAACTGCTAAAACTCCGGCGGACGCAGAACGTCTCCGCGCACTGTCGAAGATCCTGGCGAGCGGTGGTGCAGCCAACGCCAAAGCGGGGGAGTAAATTACGACGAGCCTCACCCAGTCGTCACGCGTTGTACCTGATTGAGGGACCGTTTTGTTGATGGAAACTGGATCAATGGGATAACAGGACGTACAGGATGAGGTATCGGCCTTTTACGCAACGATGGCCTGGTCGCTAAGGAGCGTTGCAGAGACTTATTCACTCGCGAGCAGTTTTTACTTCCCACAAGCCTACTCTCTTATCGGGACTAATCGATTCTCTGGATGCGTGGCTCGGCGATGAACTTTCCGAATGTATGGTCCGCCGTCTGAATGCAAGAGAAAAGTTTATGGATGAAGGAATGTCTGCGTCAATGTATCCGGCCTTTTGGTGGAGATCAGTCTCCTGGCCATGTTGAGATACGCCGCGTACCTGTCCTACAAAACCCCTCGGCTGTGGAAGAGCCTATTGAGCAATCAGGTTTCAGGTACGCCGTTTGACTGTTCTTTC
>NZ_JQKI01000263.1 GCF_000745965.1 Edaphobacter aggregans DSM 19364
CCTTCCGCGCATGCGTGGTCCCGCACGTAACACTCTGCTGCGCCTTCTGAACCAGCTTCGACCCGCAGTCATGCCCGCACCCCTCACGCCCAGCTCTGCGCTCCCAACCTCAGGCCCATCGAAACGCCACGGTGCCTGCCCCAAAACGTCCACACCTCGACGCCACAACCGATCCCGCCTGATTGAAATCCCATAGCAACCCACCGCATCCACCACCCCAGCGGCTCACTTCAAAAACGGTTCTATCGTAACTGCCACACAGAGCCGCGCCCCTCCCACTCCCGTCGCACGGCAGTCACGATAGAACACTAACGTTTTTCAGGAACTGACCATTAGCATGGTTGCCGATCACTTCCACTAAGCCGACTTGAACGATACCTATGCGCATGTCCAATCTGGATTCCGGATAGCTAGCAATACGGGAGTCATCCAAGTGGAGGCAGCGAGACATCGTAACTAAAGGCACGCCGGAGCGCGCCGCCCTTTCCCTTCAAGCAGCCAGAAAGATTGCAGACCCACATCGCGCGATTAGACCCTGGCCCATCTCAGGCAACCTGTAGAGACATTCAGAGCCCGAAGGGAGGAATCAGCGTCCGTCTGGGAAACGCGTCAGTCACAAGGTAGTTCCTGAGCGGTCAACAGTGGGGACTGGCGGTCAAGGTATGGTGAATTCTGGATCCACCGCCGTGAAAGCGTGATGAATTGATATTCGCAGTACCTGCGTTACGCGCTTCTTGGATACACAGACTTGTTCGACCGCGGTATGGAGCCGGAGGGCCGACTACGCCCTCGCTAGAGTCGGACCGCGTCCAGCAACTCTCACTGTTGGTAAAATTAGCCACATTGCCCAGGAGTCATACGATGGCACTCGCCAAGGGCACGAGACTAGGACCGTATGAAATCCTTTCGTTCATTGGCGCTGGCGGTATGGGCGATGTTTATCGTGCCTGGGACACGCGCCTGGAGCGTGATGTCGCAATAAAAGTCTTGGCTGAACGTTTAGCATGTGAGCCGCGGTCGTTGGCGCGTTTCCGCACCGAAGCGAAGTCGATCGCAGCTCTTTCACATCCGAATATTCTCTCCATCTACGACGCGGAACTGGAACATCCGCCACTGTTCCTGGTAACGGAGCTGCTCGAGGGAGTGACCCTGCGGCAGCAGATCGGGCGATCCGCGATCCCTTGGCGTCGTGCCGTGCAGATCGGGTCCGAAGTTGCCGACGGCCTTGCAACCGCGCACGATGCGCGCATCATCCACCGCGACCTCAAACCGGAGAACATCTTTGTGACCGCACGGGGTGCCATCAAAATTCTGGATTTCGGGCTGGCACGATTTAAGCCTGCTTTCCAGGGGAAACCTGGCTCCCGGGCCACTACCGTTTCCGAGGGGGGCTCCCTCATGGGAACTGTCGGCTATCTCGCGCCGGAACAAGCCCGAGGTGAAACCGTAACCGCTGCAACCGATATTTTCTCTTTGGGTTGCGTGCTTTATGAAATGGTCAGTGGCCACCGAGCCTTTAACCTAGCCTCCCCGGCGTCTACACTTGCTGCCATCCTCAACGATGATCCGAGGCCTGTCGCCGACTACGTCGCAGACGTCCCTGAAGAACTGGATCGTTGGATCGGCCATTGCCTGAGAAAAGACGAGAAGGCTCGACCACAGTCCGCTCGCGACCTCGGGCTTGTCTTGCGCGATCTGCTTGCCGAACCGACCGCCCATGGCCGCACAGGCGCGGAATTCGAGTCGCTCGCTGTGTTGCCATTCTTCACGTCCGCCAGTTCACCTGATGCGGAGTATCTCGCCGACGGCATCACCGAGACCCTCATCAACCAATTCGCCCAACTTCAGCACCTGAGAGTGATCGCCCGAAGTACTGTCTTTCGGCACAAGGGCAAGGACGCCGACCCGATCGAACTCGGCCGCGAGTTGGCGGTCAGCGCCGTCCTGACCGGAAGAATCTTCCAACGAGGCGACGTGCTTGTAATTGCGGCTGAACTGATTAATGTGCGTGATGGTCTGCACCTATGGGGCCAGCAATACAAAAGGCCGCTCACCGACATCTTCGCCATCGAGGAAGACATCTCTCGGGAGATCTCGGAGCGGTTGCGAGTGCGGTTTGCACCCAGGGAGCAGTCGCGACTGGTAAAGCGCTACACAGAAAGCCCGAAGGCTTACCAGCTGTATTTGAAGGGCCGGTTCTTGTGGAACAAGAGAGCAATCGAGAGCATGAGACAGGCGCTTCGCTACTTCGAGCAGGCCGTCGAAGAGGATGCAAGTTATGCGCGTGCCTACGCGGGCCTGGCAGACTGTACATCGATGCTGGCCATTTACGGCGCCCTTGATCCTCGACTGGGTGGCAAGAGGGCAAGAGCAGCGCAGGAGATGGCGTTGCAAATAGATCCAGACCTCAGTGAAGCATATGCCTCTCGCGGATTCAGTCTCCTGTTATTTGACTGGAAGTTCCGCGAGGCCGAAAGCGTATTGCGCCACGCGGTCCATCTGAACTCCGGTGATGCGCCCGCCCACCAATGGCTCGGCTTTGCCCTCGGCCTCACGGGACAGTTAGAGGAGGCCCGAGGCGCAATGAGAATTGCGCAGCAGCTTGATCCCTTCTCCGCAAGCATCAACACCACCGCAGTATTTCCTGTGTATTGGGCGCATTTGTTTGAGGAGGCGATCGAAGGCTTCCGTGCCGCAGTCGAATTGCACCCTGGCTACTGGATGGCGCATTACTACATGGGACTGACCTACGCCCATAAGGGCGAGTTCGGCCAGGCCATCCTCGCTCTTCGTCACGCCGCGGAGATCGGAGACAGCATTTGGCGTTATTCGGGGTTAGGGTATGTTTATGCGCAGGCCGGACGGCCGCAACAGGCCAGGTCAGTTCTGAAGAAGCTGGACGAGCTGGGCCGCCATCAATACGTGCCTCTCATTTATTCTGCTGCAGTGTATGCCGGCCTCGGTGAAACCGATCAGGCAGTTGAGTGGCTCAGGCGTGCGGCCGAGCAACGCGATTGGATGATCGCATGGCTTCATGTCGATCCGATCTGGGACAGCATTCGCTCGGATCCGCGGCTGCAGGGGATTCGGGTTGACCTCGGTCCCAAGCCCTAACTGCGCTCCGATCTTCCTTCGAAGCCGATCTCAGTGGTTCTGCCCGAGTTGACGGCTAACCGGAGTAAATGCTGGAGATCGGTCACGGGCGGGTTCAAAGTTCAGTGGCGCACTCTGAGCCGGTGGTTTGCGAACGTTGAAATCTATATACGTCTGTTCGTGGCCTTCGGGGTGCTGCTCTCGCCACAGAACCAGCAGAAGCGGCGGAAACTCCGTAAGGATGACCTTCGTTCGGTGGACCTTCGCGTGACATCCCGCACAGAGAGCGATCATCAGATGTAGAACAGAGTTGCCCGGCTCCCGATGATGCACTCCGGGATCGGGATCACCGCACACCCTACAGGCGTATCCATCACGCACTAAGACCTGCTCCCGCAGGCCACCGAAGTATTCGGCATCCTGCCGTTTCAGCGTGTAGCAGGTCGCGCAGAGGCCCAGGGCGAGGATCTTCTCGTTCCCGCAGGGACAGCAAATTGCGGTCTGGACCCCTTTCTTCAAAGCCCTACTCCTTCGTCTTCAGCTTGGAGTC
>NZ_JQKI01000264.1 GCF_000745965.1 Edaphobacter aggregans DSM 19364
ACGCAGCAGGCGCTTCATCGGTTTTGCGGACATAACGGTAGCCATAAGGAGCACCGCTCATCACGCTGACCTCACCCGACTGGGCCCGGTGCCGCCGGCAGCTTCAATACTTACAGAAAAAGGCTGCTCAACTCGGCTTGCAAGTCATTGCATTACCGGTGACTCCATAGTGAGTTTCTGGAGAGAGTGCAGCGTGACAACTATCACGCAGCCTCTTCCCTGCTTTCGCTGGCGGTCTCTCAAATCGCGATGAGGAGTTAGAAAACGTATCTCCCACAGGCACAGAAACGTGCTTGCGTTTACTGATGCGGCCTGCATTCCCGAAAAGTTCTTCGGCAACTACAATTCTCCGCGCAGCGGAACGGATGGAGATGTGGAAATCGCAAAAGCGGCGATTCGCACATTCCCACCGCACGACGACGACTATGACCTTATGCTGACATTTCTATCCGGCGCGCATAGAGACATTTCTTTCGGGTGCGAACAGAACACGGGTTGGTCACCGTTCGCAGCACATATTGACACATCCCACATGCTGTCTCGGGACCATACCGGGCCGGACATTGTTTCCATTCTTGCCACGCAACGGGCTTTGGGAAGCAACTTCCTACTGAAATTTCAAGAAGGCGTCCATTCGCTGATCACAATCTTCACAATTCGTTTCTACAACTTTTGGGGGATTAGTTCCCGGAATGGTTCGGGTGATGATCCCGGACAGGATTCATTCGCTGTGCCGTAATTCCTGACCGGATTTACTCCCCCCACTGTACTCGTTGGTCTCGCGCGTACCTCCGCCAGAGTAAATGCCCCTTTGCGTAGTGGGCTGGAACTGTCTTGTACGTATGCGAGTAGAACTTGTACCACCACACCCCGCCTCGCTTAAATTAGGGCTATATCACTTCCTCTGTCGTTCTCTGGCTGGGCGCCCGTTACATTGGGCGCGGAGGGAGATTGAAGCAGAAGTGGGATTCGGTCAAATCGCGGAGCTGCTAGTTGACGTTGAGGGCGGGAGTCTAAGGAGCCAACTGAGCACGGTTGCTATCGATATAGCTTCCGTTTTGAAAGAGCGTGGGGACAAAAATAGGCACAATTGGCACTTTGCGCGTTTTTGAGGTCGCCCTTCGTTGCTCTAAGTTGTTGATTTTATTGGCTCCTGAGGTGGGACTCGAACCTACAACCCTTCGGCTAACAGGTGGTTCATGAAGGCCGGAGCACATGTGTTTTCAATGGAGTAGAGAGGTCGGTGGAACCCCTGGCTTCTTCGGGCCCATCCGATCCATGAAAAAGACTGACATGCGAATATTCTACTTTCGCTTCCTGTTCTCTTTTCAAGAATTCGCACTCTACTATAGATAGGTAGGAGGCAGGATGGAGCTCATCGAGCCGGAAGTCAGTGGGGTTGACCAGGATTTGGAGGAGGTGGCTGATTGCGAGATCGGGTTCCAGGCTGGGATCGACGGCGAACCTTTCAACGAGAACCAGACGGCCGCATGGCAGCGTGGCTGGCGGGACTCCCAAAAAGAGTGATTGATCTAAAATAGATATGGGAGCAACTTAAAGGAGGCTTATGTCGATCGCATCCTTTGCGCGTGGATTCTTAGAAGGGTTCGGCCCGTGGAGTTTCTCCTCCTACGCGAACCAGGAACCTGCTCCGCTTTTCGCGGAGACGGATGAGCTCGTTCCGCCGCATGTCGAGGCACAAGCAGAGACTTCGACAGCCAGTGTACCTGCCAGGCAAAAAGAACTCTTCCCAGACAAGGTCAATTACGCCGCGTTAGGATTAGAACAGTTCATCAGCAACGAACGCACACGCTCTCTGGTGATCGCCGACTTGCAGGCTCGAGTGAACCTCAGCACCGAACGCATACGCCGTTCGTTGATGAGGTCCCGAGAAGACGCTCGCTTGTCGCGGGGGCTTCCTTTTTGGTTTTCAGCACCCATCGCGAAGCCGCTTATTATTCCGGCTTCAGAAGTTGCGGCTTCAGAAGTCGTTGTGGCTACAAACGACTCAGACCTTGAGGCGATACGGGATTCTGCCAAAAACCTCGCCAAAAATATCGAGGCCATCCTGTCCGAGAAAAGACATGCGGCAGGCGGGCGGTAGCGATTGGCGCCAGGAAAGAGTCAGACCCAACGGAGCCTTCCTTCGCTCAATGATCTTCAACTGCTGAATGAACAAGTAGCTGTCGAGATAATTAAGTATGTCGATCGCGCGAATACTCGTGACACGACCCATCGCATTGTCGGCATGGGATGCGCGACGGTTTCGTTTCTTTCCTGCATCGGAGCGTTCGTGTACCTGGTAATGAATGGTCACACCGGAGCTGGCACCGGAATCGTACTTGGAGCTGGTGTGCTCGGCGTCGTCAAGGTGATGATCAAGCCCAACTAATAAACCAAAAGGCCGGCTCTCGAGGAACAAGGAACCAAAGAGATCAAAATCAGGCAGTGAAATGGCCACCCCAGATGCAAGAAGGGGAAGATCCGAATGTACAGTGAAAGGGCTCCCATTCCTGGGAGCCCTTTGAACTTTGCTTTAGCAGACGTATGGCGGGCCGTCCTTCGGCGGCAGTGCGCTCGGACTGCATTCCCCCAAAGTGATGATCAAAGCGTCCACCGTCTCCCCGTCATCATAGCCAAGGAAGACCATGGCCAGCTGGAAGTCCCGGACGGCCATATCGTCCTCGCCGGGCCACCGCTTCCGGATGGTGAGTTCTTTGTTCGGATCTGTGGGTTCGACTCCAAGCAGCTGGAGAATCCAAGGTTTGTCGTGCCTGAGAATGGCTGTCCCTATCAGGGATCCGACAGGGGTTAGTGTGGGGAAGGTGTTGTAGTTGATACTGCTCTGCATTACACACCTCGTGTGAAGCGGGAGTGCGTACGTTGGCTCTCGCCAACCGAGGAAGTCTACTCCATATGCATACATTTGCATAGCTGTAAATAGACGTCCTGCAATATTTACCACCTGATTGGCGCCGAGCAGGCGCTCCGGGTCAGGCCGTGGCCGACTGCCGGGTTTCGATCTTCGCTAGCCGCTTGTTGATCTCCAGCGCCTTCATGATGGCTTCGTACCGAACCTGAATGATTTTCCGTGCATCCTCCGCCACGCTCATGCGCATCTCCGTTGGTCCCTAATCTACCCACCAAAGAGAAAAGCGGGAAGATCCGACGGCGAGGGAGCACTGTTTTAGTTCCCAACACCACTCTCGCCCTACGGAGTGTTCTGGAAAGCGAAAGGCGGGTCCCTGGCGAGGGTTCATCTGGCCCGCATCAGCGTGACCTGCCCCCGATTTCTCACCCATTCCTCTATCTGAACTATGCACGGAAACATTGGGTCAATCCGGACGAAAACCCTCCAGTGGGACTCATCCTGTGCTCAGAACGCGATGTCGCGGTTGCGCACTATTCCTTGGAGAGCCTCGGGAACACGGTGCCTTACCTTATCGATTAGGAAAGGTTTGTTTGAATGTAAGTCAGTGAGGAGCACGAGGTGTTGCAAAGGCTGAACTCAGCGGTGAAGCTGATTCAGAGAACTACCCCGGAGGCTCCT
>NZ_JQKI01000265.1 GCF_000745965.1 Edaphobacter aggregans DSM 19364
CGATCTCTGGCCAATCCAGGTCACGGAGTCATCGCCCTTGGTTGCCTGAGCCACTAACATCGCGCCGCCGTTCGAAGCATAGCTAGCGATGGGCGAGGCCTAGGAATATGAACGATCTTGCAAAGCCTGACTCGAAACACGGAGTTCCGCTTTCCTGCATCCCAGAAGTCGGCCATAGCCGCCGCATGCAACGAAAACTCAAGTTTCAGTCAACTGCGGTTTGTGCTGTCGTCATCATGATCGCCACGTGCCGTGGGCTCGCACTTGACCCGAGCCAGCCAGCCAGCAGCTATCTCCGCAAGAATTTCACCATTGAAGACGGGCTTCCTGCCAACGAAGTGCATGCCATTCTACAAACCCAGAATGGATTCCTTTGGCTCGGGACTGAAGCGGAACTAGCCCGGTTCGACGGACAGCGTTTCACGCCGATAAACATTGGGCGCGGAGTGGCACAGCAAATCCCGGTGTGGTCCTTATTGACGACCCCGGAAAGCGACCTCTGGGTCGGAACCGACGCCGGTCTAGCGCGTATACCGAGCGCTGCTCTGGATCACTTCGATCGCGCGCTTGTGACCATGTATCACGTGGGTGTGGGTCAGAGTGATCAGATCTTATGCATTCACCGGAGCCGCGCCGGAACGTGGGTAGGAACCAGCGGAGGACTGTACCGATTCGATCGGGGTAACTTCTCTTCGATTATCCCGCACGACATGACCAGCCGAATCGAGGAAAGCTCGGATGGTCCCAACGCTCCATTTCACGCTGAACCAGCGCGGGCTGCTTCGCGCATTGTGTCTTGGCCGGCGATGTGCAGGGCGAAGACGACTAAACTGGAGGCAGTACGATGGTAGCCGAACTTCGACAGCTGCCCCGCTCTAAGCTTCCTTTGCACGTCTCAGTAAGGGTAGTCTGCGTATTTGTCGCGCTGCTCGTTAGCATCGGCAACCGGGCGTGGGCGCTTGACCTGCCAGAACCTGCCAGCGGCTACGTTAGCAAAAACTTCACCGTTGAAGATGGGCTTTTATCGAATGAGGTGAACGTTATATTGCAAACGCGAGATGGCTTTCTATGGATCGGCACAGCGGAGGGGCTCCTCCGCTTTGACGGGCGGCACTTCACGCCTATCAAGTTTCTGCCACAAGATTCGCCTATTCTTGTAAGAGCGCTTGCGGAAGCGCCGGATGGCGCTCTTTGGGTGGGCACCCCAGGCGGCCTGGCAAGAATTTCGAGTGGCGGTTCCGGTGAACTGGGCCACACTGTCGCCACTCTTTATCATCCTGGTTCCGGCGATGGCGATTCGGTCCAAAGCCTTCACTTCAGCCGGAACGGCGATCTCTGGGTGGGTACGCTCACCGGGCTCTACCGCTTCGACCACGGCAGGTTTTCAACGATCATTCCGGAGTTGTGGACTTCCCGCATCGAGGAAGCCTCCAACGGTAACCTTCTGGTAATTACTTCCAAAGGATTCGTAGAATGGGATGGCAAGCAGATCATTCGGCATCCGGACTTGCCGGCCCGATTGGGCGTGGTCCCGCATGGGATCTTTCAAGTTCTTGAAGATCACACAGGCACGATTTGGTACGGTACGGCGGCGGGCGTGGCGCGGGAGAGAGGCGGCTCGATTGAGCGACTGAAGCCGTACGGCGGGTATGGCGACCCAAATGTCGTCTTCCACCTGTATGAAGACCCGCAGGGCAATGTCCGGTTCGCTCAATCTGGCGACTTGTATCAGGCGACCGCCACCGGCCGGCAACTGATCGTGTCTGATGTCAATGCCCAGTATCTGACTTCTGACCGCGACGGCGATTTGTGGATAGGCACGAGGACCCGGGGACTTTTTCGCCTAAAGAGTCAAGCCGTGAAAATGTTCACTGCTGCTGACGGTCTGCCGCCCGGTAAGCCCATGGCAGTGTTAGCAGCCAGCGACGGCAAGCTGTGGGTCGCCAACTATTGCGGCGGTCTGTCGTGGTTCGACGGACGCCGCTTCCAAACATACGTGGACAAAGATGCCCTCGACTCCTGTGTGTTTTCCCTTGCCGAAGATCGCAACCATGATATTTTGCTCGGCATACACGGCGGTGGCGTTTCCCGTTTCCGGAATGGACACTTCATTCAGGTCTCAGCACCGGACAGGCTGACGAACCACGTTGTCACGGCCATTGTGCCCGCCAAGAATGGTCCACTGTGGATTGCCTATAGTGATGGGGGGCTCGACCGCGTTGCGGACGGCCAGGTTCGCAGATTTACTACCGCCGACGGGCTTTCGAGCAACAGCCTACTGTCTGCCTATGAGGATCGCCGGGGCGTGCTCTGGGTCGAGACGACCAAGGGAATCGATCGCTTGAAGAACGACCGCTTCGTCGCCGTCTTGACGGCCGACAGCTTCCCCACCGAGGCGGGACGATTTGGGTTTGGAGAGGATCGATTTGGACACCTCTTTGCATTTGGGCCCGCCGGGGCATCGTTCCACATTCAGGAAAATCGGGTCGTCCGACTCAATGGCGCCCCCAGGATTACAGGGATGGCCCAATCCCCGGAAAATCTGTGGTTGTGCGGAGACGGCATCTACCGGGCCATGCCGGACAGCCTTCAGAAGTGGGAGCACGAACGAGACGCGCCTCCGGAGTACACTCTCTTCAACCGCGCGGACGGGATGAACTCCACGCAATGCAGCGGCGGGTTTCGGAACATGGCCGTCACCAACGACGGCCGGCTTTGGGTAGCAACGGAGCAAGGTATCGCTATGCTTGAATTCTCCCGGCTCCGTCATACTGACCGTAAACCTGCCATCTTCATCGAGAGAATTGTGATCGGCAAGACCGTCCAGTCACCCGGCCGGGAACTGATCTTGCCGGCCGGCACAAACCACGTGGAATTGCATTTCGACACCATCGAATTGGCATCGCCAGAAGCGATTCGACTGCAATACCGACTGGATGGCGTAGACCGCGAATGGCTGGACGCGGATTCAAGTGCTACCGCCGTTTATAGCGGTATTCCCCCCGGCACTCATCAATTCCATGTGCGAGCTTGCAATAGCGACGGAGTATGGGATCAGGCCGGCATTTTCTATAACGTCACACAGAAGCCTTACTTTTACGAAACAACTTGGTTTCGACTGAGCGCACTAGCTGTGATCGGCTTGCTGCTGGCCGGCATATATCGATGGCGCGTCGATCAGTTTAAGGGTCAAGAAAAAAAACTGAGGGACGTTGTGGAAACAATTCCGGCGATGACTTTCACCGCGTTGCCTAACGGCTTCTCCACATTTGTAAATAAGCGCTGGACTGAATACACCGGGCTTTCTGTCGAGGAGACTGCAGGCGCAGGTTGGCAGCGTGCGATCCATCCCGAGGATCTTGTGCGCCATTCCGAGAAGTGGCGCATCTCTGTTGCAACCGGACAGGTTTTCGAAGACGAGGCGCGGTTCCGTCGCGCCGCTGACGGGGAATATCGCTGGTTTCTGGTGCGTGGTGTACC
>NZ_JQKI01000266.1 GCF_000745965.1 Edaphobacter aggregans DSM 19364
ACCGAGAAGATGGGACACGCCCAGGAAGCAGACGGTCTTTATCGCAAGAGTATCGCTCTGGTCGATGGAATGATCCAGCGCGCCGCGACCACGAAAACTCGGGCTGTTTGAGATCGTGGCGACATTGGGCGCGGGCGGGATGGGGGAGGTGTACCGCGCGCGTGATACCCGCCTCGGGCGGGAAGTCGCTCTCAAATTTCTGCCCAATCTGTTTGCGCAGGACGCACAGCGACTGCAACGCTTCAAGCGCGAAGCGCAGATTCTGGCTTCGCTGAACCACCCGCACATTGCCGCCATCTACGGCCTGGAAGAACACCGCGGGGTCTTGTTCCTGGTTATGGAGCTGGTCGAAGGCCCTACGCTATCTGACCGCATCGCGCAGGGTCCGATTCCACTCGACGACTCTTTATTCAGCGCCCAGCAGATCGCTCAGGCTCTGGAAGCTGCGCACGAGAAAAACATAGTCCATCGCGACTTGAAGCCGGCGAACGTCAAGTTCACAACAGAGGGAAAAGTAAAGCTGCTTGATTTTGGACTTGCCAAGGCGCTCGAAGGTGAAGCAGCGGAAAGCAACCTCTCCAGTTCGCCCACGATCAGTCATGCGCACACGCAGGCTGGAACGGTATTAGGGACTGCGGCGTACATGTCACCGGAGCAGGCGAAGGGCAAAGAGACCGACAAGCGTGGGGACATTTGGGCCTTCGGCGCGGTGCTCTACGAGATGCTTACCGCTAAGCAGGCGTTCGGCGGTGAGACAGTGACGGAAATGCTGGCAGGCGTGGTTCGCGGCGAGCCGGATTGGAGCGCGCTTCCGAACGAAACACCGGCCATCGTCCGGCGACTGCTGCGCCGCTGCCTGGAGAAAGATGTGAAGCAGCGGCTGCGTGATATCGGCGACGCGCGTTTGGAGATCGAAGAGGCTCTCGCGAATCCAGCAAGCGGTGGGTTGGTCGCGCTGTCTGCAGTTCCCACGGCGCAGCCGCTTGGAGCAGATTTCTGCAGTGGACGTTGTTGGCAAGCCTGGTTGCGGTGGCTGGAATTGGCCTGTGGAGCCCCTGGCGCCACACCGAGCCGCATGCAGTGAAGCGATTCACGATCAAGAGTCAGGGTGGCGAGCAACTTGTTGCTTATGGCGGCAACCTGGCGATTTCGCGGGATGGCTCTTACATCGTGTACTCCAGCACGCCACTCAACGGACGTGCTCACTTGTATCGTCGCCGCATGGATCGCGATCAACCGGACCAGGTCCCCGGCACAGAAGGAGCCACCACTCCCACCCTTTCCCCTGATGGCCAGTGGATCGCATTTAAGGCTCAGGGAAAACTGCTAAAGGTTGGCGCGGAGGGTGGCACACCGATCACTCTGTGCGCTGCCCCTTCAGCGGGCGGTGCCGCTTGGGGTTCCGACGGCATGATTTACTTCACGGACCGCGAAACTCAACTCTTTCGCGTGCCGGAGGCGGGCGGTAAGCCCCAACTTGTTGCTTCCATTCCCCATTCGGCCGGACAGCAAGGCCTTCGCTTGCCGCATGCCCTGCCGGGCGGCCATGCCATCCTACTCGTGACTGGCGGGAGCCTCATCAATCCGAACGATGCAGCTATTCTCGCCTTCGACTTAGCGAAAGGCCGACCCAAGGAATTGATCCGGGGAGGCACCGCGCCTCATTACGTTCCCACTGGCCATCTGCTGTACGTCCAAGGGAGCAGACTTCTTGCCGTGCCATTCGACTTGCGGCGACTGGAGGTCACCGGCCCGGCCGCTCCTATTTTGGAGGATGTTTGGCAAGGGCCGGGCGGATATGCCGCGTATGACATTTCTGCGGACGGAACGCTCGTGTTCATCAGCGGTGGCGAGATGTTTGGGAATCGAGAGCTTGTATGGGTTGATCGCACAGGTAAGGAACGGCCTATCATCGGAGCACCAAAGCATTGGTATATTGACGTGCGTCTCTCACCCGATGGCAGGCGCCTTGCGGCAACCACTATCGACCCG
Organism: Edaphobacter aggregans DSM 19364; assembly: GCF_000745965.1. Classification (GTDB taxonomy): domain Bacteria; phylum Acidobacteriota; class Terriglobia; order Terriglobales; family Acidobacteriaceae; genus Edaphobacter; species Edaphobacter aggregans. The sequence goes on from NZ_JQKI01000266.1 coordinate 1,993, forward strand.
GGATCGCCACACGACATCTGGGTTCTCGCCCCGGATCATCCGGGGTTCGCTGTACCGATTACACATGCGAAATCCAGCGAGGAACACTATGGGCCGGTGTGGACTCCTGATGGCAAGAGTTTGCTTTACGGGCAACAAGGGCCGGATGGAGCGCAAATCCTTCGGAAAGCTGCCGATGGAAGCGGTGAGGAAGAAGTGTTGTACAAGGACCGCGAAGATCAGGCAATGTTGTCTCCCACACAATGTTCTCGGGATGCGAAACTCCTCATCTTTCAACGTACGGGCAGGGCCGGTCCTCCTAGACTGTGGAAGCTTTCGCTGGCCGGAGTGCACGAGGCGGAGCCTCTGTTCAAACACGATCTATCTTTTGCCCGAGCCGGAGGGCAGATCTCCCCGGACGGGCAATGGATTGTGTATATGTCGCTTGAATCGGGAACGTCGGAGATCTATGTAGCTCCCTACCCCGGTGTCGAAACCGCCAAGTGGCGGATCTCCACCGATGGCGGGGATATCGCACGATGGTCGCGCGATGGCCGGGAGTTGTACTACCTTTCGGGCGCCGGCCCCGCCAAATTGAATGCCGTGGACATCCACACATCGCCTACGTTCGAAAAAGGCATCCCTCGCTTGCTAGTCGAAGGTCCTTATCCGCATTTCATGAGAACAGTTGATTTTGACGCCGACCCAGGCGGGCAGAGATTCATCCTGTTGAAAACCGAACCATCGATGGAGATGCCCGTCGAGGTCCACGTAGTCCTGAACTGGACCGAAGAACTGAAAGCTCGCCTGCATAGCGTGCAGAAGTGAGCCGACGCGCTAATCCCCGCCTCAAAGTGAGTAAACGAGTTTCTTACAATGGGGACGTATGTTCATAGAGCTGATGCCGCTTCTTGGGGAGCGGACGGTGATGTTGACAAGTCGCTCTTATTGACCAGAATAAAGTCCGCGTTAACGTGATCCCAACAAGAAGCAGGGCGGATGAAAACGCCGCATTGTGCGCGCCACTCAGCTTCAGCGGCACACCAGAGGAAGTGCACGGCGAAATGGCGAGGAGTCTCGGGGTGTACGTCGAGGAAAATCTGCGGGCGACGAAAGGTTCGTGGACGCTTTTCCCGACCGCGGCATCTGCTGAGCCTGTCCACCTCAGGGGGCGTAAAACGGGCCTCGAAGAACGATTTACGAGAGAGGTTGCTCGAGCCGCCTCTGCGTCGCCGCGCGCTCGATTTCAGCGTTGATCGCCCCTCCGACCAGGTACGCCAATCCTGTCACATAAAGCCAGAGCAAGAGAATCATGACCGCTCCTAGTACTGTGACCGCTTGAATGAGTAGTTCAGTTTCAGGCGTGCCAGCTTCCTTGTGAACTTCCACTTGATGGTGATCTTGTGGCGGTTTGCA
>NZ_JQKI01000267.1 GCF_000745965.1 Edaphobacter aggregans DSM 19364
GACCCTTATTCCCCATCCAACTATGCTCCGCGATGACAACAACACAATCACCGCCTTCCTACAGATGGGGAATTAAAGTCATTAACAGTCTCTAGACGCAGCTAATTAGTCATGCCTTAGTGCGGTCACAGGATTCATCTTCATCGCCTTGAATGCGGGCAGGTAGCCCGCCAGCGTACCTGCCAGCAACATGGTCATCGAGGCGCTGGCCAGGGTCACCGGATCGGTAGCCGAGAGGCCGAAGATCATGTGGACGATCAGGCGGGTCACTGCAAGGGTACAGGGCAGACCTACAACGATGCCCGCGAGGGTGAGTAGGACGGCCTCCCGCAGGATCAGTTGGAGGATGCCGCTGCGCTGCGATCCCATGGCCATGCGAATCCCGATCTCGCGGGTTCGCAACGTGACGGCGTAGGACATCAGGCCGAAGAGTCCGAAGCCGGCGACGAGAAGAGCGATAGCGGCGAAGAGCGCAGAGAGGGTTGCGGTCATCTGCTCGTAGACAAAGGAGCGCTCGTTTCTCTCTTCAAAGGTATCAATGCGAGTAACGTACTCGTGGTCAAACGATCGCACTTCATCCACGATTGCATCGTTTACTCCGGCCGAAGGGGAGCCGCGCATCAGAAGAGTTCCCCCGCGAGCAAAATCCCGGAGCTGAAGAACAGAGACATAGATGACAGGCGCATTCCCATCGCGAATATCCAGAAGCCGCGCGCTCTGCGCTACACCCACAATCTCAAAATCCTGGAATCCCGGTTGAACGCCAAAGCGAATGTGTTTCCCGATGGGATTGTCCGCAGGGAAGAGCTGTTTTGCGACGAGGCTATCGACGATCACTGCCGTGGGATGTTTTTGATCATCGAACCAGGTAAAGTCGCGCCCGGCCAGCAAAGGAATCGCAAGCGTTTTGAAGAAGCCGGGGGAGACGGCGGCAAGAGTTGCAGCGCTTCCTCCCGTGGGGTTGGGATTGGATGTGTCCGACACAGTATCCTTCCAGCTTTCGCCACTTGGTATGGGAAGAGTGGAAAAAGCGGCAGACTTGATCGATGGAAGATTTGTCATGGCCTCGAGAAGCTGCTTGCGGTAGCTCACGGGATCCGGTGCGCTTTTGTCCTGCGTCTGCGATGAGAGATGAGCTTCAAGAAGACCCGTTCTCTCGAAGCCTGGATTGAAGGTGCGCAGACTTCTGAGAGTCCCCAGAAACAGCCCCGCTCCCTGCAGCAGAACAAGAGAGATTGCGATCTGAGCGATGATAAGAGCCTTGCCAAGCGAGCCCATTCCGTAACCCAGTGTGCGTTGATCGACGTTCAGGATGGTGGCGGGATGTTGCCGCGAGAACTTCCATGCGGGGATAAGGCCTATGAAGAGTCCGGTGAGGACGGCCGTGGAGGCGGCGAAGACGCAGACGCGCCAATCGGGCCTGAGATCGAGCAGAACAGGCACGGCGACGCCCCTCGACAAGAGATGAACGAGCGTTCGGCTGGCCCAGAGGGCGAGGAGCAGGCCTGACAATGCACCCATGGTGGAGAGGACGAGGCTCTCAACAACGAATTGCCGAATCGCCTGCCATCCCGTTGCGCCGAGAGCGATACGAGTGCTGATCTCGTGGCGGCGCGCGCTGGCGCGTGCAAGGCTGAGGCTTGCCAAGTTGATGCAGACGACGAGGAGAATGAGCGCGACGATGCCTGAGAGCAGATAGAGCGGCTTGAGAAATTTAGAACGAAGATCGATGTTCTTGCTGCCGTCGGATGCCGGGTCGATACGGAACCGCATGGCGAGAAAGGCCTCGCGTCTGGGGCCGACGCTTTGGGTGGGAACGGTGTCTTCAAGCAGCCTGGGCCAAAAGGTCTGCAGCTGGGTGGCGGCGTGTTGAGTGCTCTCACCCCGGTTGAGCCGTCCTGTGACGAAGACCCACAGGAGCGACCGGCTGTTGAGATCGGTAAGTTGTGCTGCTCCGCTGGGAACGGTGATCTCAGGCGGCGCCCCGGCGATCATGCCCGTAAACCACTTCCGAGTGACGCCGATAATGGTGAAGAGCTTGCCATCGATGCGGATAGTTTTGCCGACGATGGCAGGATCTCCACCGAAGCGCTCCTTCCAGAACTCATAGCCGATCACTGCGACCTGCGATACCTGGTTTCCCTGAGTATCCGCGGGAGAGATGAGTCGGCCCATCAGAGGGCTGACACCGAGAACGGAGTAGTAGTTCTTGGTGACAGAGTGCACGGCGGATGCGGTAACGCTGCCGTTCGCTTCCACATTGAAGTTTGCGCCCGCGCTCCATCCGCAGACACCGGAGAAGGCGCGCTGCTCACGCTCGAGCTCAGCAAACATGGGGTAGGAGATGGGGATACTCGAGTTGTTCCGATAGATGCCGGAGATTTGTACGAGCTGTTCGGGATGAGCGAGCGGGAGAGGCCGGAAGACAAGAGCATTGAAGACGGTGAAGACCGCAATTGCCGCGCCGATACCGACGGCGAGAACAATGACCACGATGGACGCGAAGCCAGGGCTTCGTTTGAACACGCGAAGTGCGTAGCGTGTATTCTGCAGCATTGATCCCATAAGACGGTCCTCGGACACTCCTCAGATTTTAAGGGATTCAATGGAAATTGATGCTTCGATTGGATCAGTACTGACAAACGTTAGGTTCCTATCGGGGCTGCCCCGGTAGGAACCTAACGTTTGTGTTTCGTTCAGTCACGATCGTGTTCACCATCCCGAAGTCTGATCCACACCGTGCTGATTGCATTTGAGTTACCCTCGCCTCGCACTTCTCCTCCTCCCTTTACCACCACGAAAGAGCCCTGTATCGGAACAGGACTGTTCGGAGTGTTGATCGTCAACATCCCAGTGCAATCCGCGTTAACGCTGTACGTTCCGGTCGATCGCGTCCAACCGGACTCCAGGGACGTCCCGTTAACGACCGTGTGTTCCAAAAAGACGAGATTCCCCTTGCCGTCGAAATGAGTTGTCCCCACACTGCGGAATGGAAGAGTAACGCCCGGTGCGGGAATGACCAAGCCTTCCGAGCTGAATCCATAGCCACCCATGATCGTTCTATCTGAGCATTGCCGGGCCTCCGATGTGCTGTCGGCGTTCGATTGAGCAATGGTAGTTGTACCCGCTGCAAGCAGACCGCAGGCGATAGTGGAAGTGATTAACCTGGACAGCTTCTCGAGGCATGGTTTTTGCATTGAGAACCTCCTGTTTGGCTCTTTAAGACCGCGAGTAATGTACGCCCGAGCGGCAGGGAACGCAATGACGACCATGTCTTTGCGTTCAAACGCTGTTGCGTTTACCAGTGTTCCCGTAAAGTTCTATAAGAAGGAAAGTCAACAAAAAACACTTCGCCTTCGGCTGAATTTTTGTTGATTTTCAGCCC
>NZ_JQKI01000268.1 GCF_000745965.1 Edaphobacter aggregans DSM 19364
CAGGTAGTACCTCCATGTGACCCACAACTTACACCGGCCCCGGAACCACGCGGAGGCCACCGCCGCAGCGGCCGCGGCGCCTGCGGCTTCGTTCTAACCGACCAACCGGACAATGATGCCCGCGCCATGGCGATTTCATGGGCGTACGCTGGAAAATATGAAGCGCGTGGTCACCCTAGGTCGCGGAGCGTCAGGTAAATCGACGCTCGCGAGGTTCTCTCTCGCCTGGCGCAAATATGGAAATGGATTGGTGGCGCTGAAACTTGGACCATTTCTTGATATTGGCAAGATCGCCGATTCCTCTACGGCCGCTCGGTTCGCATAAGTGGCTTTGGGACGTTGGAGCGCAAGCCAAGCTGCGCATATTCGGAAGCATTGTTGCGTTTTCCTACGGAAAAGACCTTCGTTCTGGAAACAATGCCTTCTATGCAACGCTGCTTCAGTAGGCGCCTCGCTTTGCGTTTGGCATTCAGAGAAAATAGCCGACCATCTACCAGAATCTATGGGTTACTTCCCACGTGACGATGTGGTCCGGGAAAGGTGACGGGCTGGAGTCGCGCCAGTTGTCGGTTTTCCGAGATCCCACCCAGAGAGGGATATTTCGATAAGTCTTGCAAAATTCGCGTGCGGGTGAGAGAACTCTGGCTATGAGCTTCGATGGCTTGACCTCTCCGGTGCAGTTTCTGCAGCAGGTTGGGATCTTAGCAGATCAAGAGTGGCTGCGAGAATACGAGGCGTGGTTCGAATGCGAAGGGCAGGGGATCTCAGACGCGGTGGATCGCGCCGGCACACCGTGGTTACGCATGTTCGATCGGTTGGGCGCGCGGGTGGATGAAATCCTTTACCCACCCGAATACTGGCGCATGCTGAAACGTGGATACCGGGCGGGCGTGCTCTGGCGAGTCTTTGAGCAGAATTCGCTGATACCCTCTTACCTTCTTCTCTACACCACCGCTTTTTACGACCCGGGCTTGGCGTGTCCGTATACCGTCTCTCTGTCCACGGTTTCCCCGCTCGCTAAATATGGAGGAACAGAGTTGAAGGCACGGTTTTTGCCCACCATGTTGCATCGCGATGACAGTGTCTGGCAGGGAGCAACCTGGATGACGGAGATCAAGGGTGGGTCGGACCTGGGCACGGCCGTGGAGACCGTAGCGCAGCGGGATGGGAGTAAATGGCGGCTAACTGGTGACAAATACTTCGCGAGTAATGCAGGTGCCGAATTGGCGGTGGTCGCGGCTCGGCGCGAGGGCGCACCGCAGAACGTGCGCGGGCTGAATCTGTACCTGGTACCGCGTCGGGGTGAGGACGGGCAGCTGAACTATCTGATACGCCGTCTCAAGGACAAGATCGCCACTCGCTCGGTACCAACCGGTGAGATCGAATTTCGTAACAGCGAGGGTTGGCTTCTGGGGCAAGCGGAACATGGAATCTATTTGATTCTCGAAGTGCTGAACCTCTCGCGCGTGGCTAACAGCGTGGGCAGCGTAGCGCTCGCACAAAGGGCCATTGCAGATGCCTATTCCTTCGCTGAGCGGCGCACAGCCTTCGGCAAACCGATCATCGAGCATCCGTTACTTCGACGGCAGTTTGAGGTTCGTCTGCAGGGGTTACGCGCGGCTTCCAGGCTGGCCTGGGAAGCGGTGAGTCTGCTCGACAAGGTATGGCAGGAGAAGCCGCCGTACTCGGAGAGCTATCATCTGTTTCGGTTGATAGCTCACCTGGCGAAATACTGGACAGCGGAGTTTGCTCTCCAGACGGCCAAATGGGCGATGGAAGTGCACGGCGGAGTGGGAACCCTGCAGGAATTTCGCGTGGAGCGCTGGCTACGCGAGGCGATGATTCTTGCGATCTGGGAAGGGACATCGCATCGCCAGATGCTGGATGGACTGGAGGTCATGCAGCACAAGAGTGCGCACAGGTTGTTGTTCCAGCATCTTGCGGGGAAAGCACCGGAGGCACAGCTGCGCGAGATGGAAGCGCGGGTGGAGCGACAACTTAGGTTGCCCGAGGTTGACAGGGAAGGGACTTTGGAGCAGCTTTTTAGCGATCTGGCTTCACTTACCGCAGATGCGTTACTAAGGGGCCGGGTTGGTAGTGAATGATTTCGTCTCACTTTCCGATAACCATGCGCCCGAACACAGCGCCATATTGCCGATTATCTGGAAGCTTCTGCGGGACTCTTCCCCTGAGATCCATCGAAGCGGTAGTGGATTGCCTCGGCGACGGCTCTATACCCGATCCGGCGATAAATCGCGTTCGAGGTCGGATTTCCCAGGTCCGTGTACAGAACGCAGCGATAGCCTGCCTCGGTGCAGTACTTCGAAATTCCGTAAACGCAGGCGGCTGCGTAGCCACGCCTTCGATTCTCTGGCGGAGTGTACACATGAGACACGCGGACTACCCCTTGGATCGGCTTCTGGCTCACGGCAATGGACACTGCCTCGCCGTTCTCCCAAACCCACAGGTTCCCTGAGGTGAGCCAGTCATCTACCTGCCTCTCGACCTGCTCCTCATGTGGCTCGTGGACCTCGGTGTAGAACTCTTGTATCCATGAGATCGCCAGACTACGGTCCGCAGTTTCTGCTTTGCGGAGGGTTCCCTCGAAAGGGCCGGTAGGCTTCAACTCAGCCAATTCATACAGGCGAAGTCCTTGGGTGGGAAACGCAGCTGACTTACACTGTTCTGCCCATCGCCCGGCGAAGCTCGCGGCCGTTGCAGCGTCGCCTATGGCGCCGGGAAGAACGTCTCCAGCGTCCGCAATCGCGTCTACGAGAGCTTCAATCACGCTGGGTTCCATCGGTACAAGCAACGCAGAGCGCGTGCGAGGAGATTGAACCACCACACCAGCGGCCTGGCCGGCGCGGGCAGCAACCCAGTAGTATCCAGGCTCAGGACGCGTCAAGCGACGATCTAACACCGTGAGAATCAGGTTATGGTGAACTGCGCGTGACTGTAGGAAGTCGCCCGCGGCGGCAGAGAACGGTTTGGCATCCTCATAGAGGTGAACGCTGATATCCACGCTATGAAGTTTACCTTGGCCCGCATGGAGAAAGACTCCCGTGCGGCTGCGCTCTCCAAATGGCCGTCCAGAAGGAAGTTATTGGCGACCCGCCAACTATCGCTCGATTTGCGCTTAAATCGCCAACTCACTCACCGAACAGCGCGGACAAAAGACTTTCCAGATTTCTGGGTTCTGGGCGGATTACGTTAGTGCTTTATCGGAGGCGCGCCATGCGGGGCCAAGTTGAGAGCGCAGGGTTTTGGTGCGCGTTCGATAAAGCCGTCAGAAGGAAGCCGCT
>NZ_JQKI01000269.1 GCF_000745965.1 Edaphobacter aggregans DSM 19364
ATCATGTTCGGCTCCTTCTTCCGAACCTTCAGTCGTCGATGCCCCAGAGTCTAATCGCGCCTCGACAAAGCAAACACTGTTATGAAATCAAGTGGATAAGTTCCGGTTAGCCGACAACTCAGGAGCAGACGCGCGGCAACAACAATGCATTCCCAATCAAGCAGTTTTTTGTCTCGATGCCGATAGAGTCAGCCGCGACGGGTCAGCGCCCTCCTGAAGCCTTGTCCTCGCCCAGGCCACCGTATCGGCAAGTGTAACCGGGAATCGACGAAAGGTCGCACCCAGTTCCTTCTCCGCCTTGGCCGCGGTTACGCGGAGGCCCGCGTTCATCAAACGAATCCCTTCGACCGACATCTGACTGTCGTTTCCGGTGATTCGAGACCATGTTTCCGCTGCAGTCGCCAGCGCGATAGCAGCCACAAACGGAATTCGCCTCTTTGGTGGCTTCACACCGGTCAAGTCGGCAAGGTTCGCAACGATATCAGTGAGTTCGGCGAAACCACCACTGAGAATATATCGCTCTCCAGAGCGCCCGACCTGAGCAATGCGGAGCATGGCGATTGCCACATCTCGTGCATCGACAACTGCCGAACCACCGGGCGGGATCATTGGAGGCAACTTATTCGCGAGCGCGTCATAAACAAGCTTTCCGCTTGGAGTTGGTCCCACATCGTGCGGCCCCCACATCCATGCCGGAAGTGCCGACGCGATAAAGAAGCCGTTTTCGCGCGCGAACTCAAACAGCAACGGCTCGACCTTTCGCTTGCTATTCAGATAGAGATTGCTCGTTGCGCCCGGCCATGGAGGTGTTCGTTCATCCCCGGGCGAACCATCGGCCTGTAATCCTACGATGCCAGATGAGCTTGTGTGGATCATCTTGCTTACGCCCATCGCATGTGCCGCCTGCGCGAGTTCCATCGCCCCCTTTACGTTGGCAAGCTCAACGGCATTGGAATGATCCCCAGGGGTGTAGTATTCGCGGAAATAGGCGGCTGTATGGAAGACGACGTCAGCGCCTTTAAGACAGGGCGCAAACTCGGCTACCTTCCGGATGTCTCCGACGACGATGCGAGCTGCCATGTCTCCAAGCATTTTCTGCGCTTGTTCTTTCGACCTTGCAAGTGCCCACACCTCATGGCCAGCCTGATGAAGAGTGCGGACCAGATTGTTTCCTAAAAGCCCTGTGCTGCCTGTAACAAACGCGCGCATAATTCCTCCGTGTGAAATTTGTTTACTTTTGTCCGCTGGTTGAAGGAGCGCCGGGCTCAGGGACGGTTGCGTGGCAATAGGAGCAGCCGCGGTTGGGAACGCCTGTTGGGGGATCGTTCGCGGGATTGTTGTCGGCGTACAGCGCAGCGCGGGCGTAGAGGTCTGAGTTCGCCACGTCCTCAAGGAATTTCCGGTAGGGCCACGTCGAGTAGTTATCGGCGTATTTGGCGTTTGCGTACATGACTTTGGCGGCCTCTACATGGCCTGCCTTGACCAGGCCGTTGCCGAGATTGAGCATGAAGCCTTCGAAGCTGTGGGGTGCGAGAGTGCCTTCTGACCAGCAGGCTTTCTTTCGGCCGGTTGGGGTCTGAAGATAGAGATACGGTTTCAAGTCCGGGTTCGAACGATCGATCGTGGTTCCTGCGCAGGCATCCAATGCCTGCCAAAGCGAGTCGAGGGCTTTCTTATAGCTGTCGCTGTCTTTGGCATCGGTGTTGTGCGCGGCCCAGCGGTTGAAGTTGTTGAACTCCGGAAACTGGTATGCGGCGAAGTCGAGCATCTGGTCGCCTTTTGCGATGAGATCCGGATCTCTGCTCTGCTGGCCTAAATGGACGGTGGTGATTCCCAGGTAACCGGGCAGATGATCGTCGTTGATATATCCGATCAGGTGTTTGCCGTAGTAGTCGAGTTCGAGCGCTTTTCCAAAGAAGCTGACCGCGTTCGGCAAGTCCTGCTGCAAGACGGCGAGATTGAGGTTGGTGTCCCGAGTGTATTCGCCATAGTGCCAGAAGTATGTCGCCCCCAGAAGCGCATACAGTGTGGAATTGTCCGGGTCGCGCTGAATGGCGCTTTGCAACTGGGCTTGTACCTGAGGAATAGCGCTGTACTGATTGCCGTGATAGATGCTCCAGAATCCTTCGATCGCCGCTTGGCTTGCACCTCTATCTGTTTCGTTCTGGCGATCGTCGTCTGCTGCGCCGCTTGCGAAGCCGGCCAGCACCAGTATGGGGATGCCTGATAGCAGAGCCGGAATGATGGGCCTTGCCGTCATCCACTCACATGCAGAATGAAAAATTTTATGAAGTATAGGAACGCGCGCTTTATTCATTGCAATCTCCCTTCGATGGGATGGGCCCAATGTGGGCAGTGACAACATCCCAATCTGGGTTATCATGGATTAATCATGTTGCTGTTGTCAACATTGTTTGATTTAATTTTTTCCAGGATGCCGGAGCTATGTTGCTCCGGAACTAGAATGGCACCATACGATGGGACGAGCTAAACCATACCACCATGGCAACCTACGGGAGGCCTTGCTTCAATCCGCCATTCGACTGATCGCAGAGGTTGGGCCGACGGCCTTCACCTTACGAGAGGTGGCTCGGCTGGCAGGCGTCTCTCACAATGCACCGTACCGGCATTTTCAAGACAAGGGTGCCTTGTTGGCAGCCGTCGCCACGCAGGGCTATGGCGAGCTGACCGATGCCATGCTAGAGGCGGCCAGCAAGGAGTCCAATGTAGTAGACCGTTTGAAACACGCAGGACTTGCGTATATCTCCTTTGCCTTGCGCAGGCCTGAACATTTCACCGTCATGTTCGACGCGCCGTTTCCCAAGCAAACGCATCCTGAGGCGGCTGATGCATCCGAACGCGCGTTCTCCGTCCTGGTGAGTCTTGTAAGGGGCTGTGTGGAGAAGAAGCAGCTAATATCCGGAGACCCGCTGGACCTTGCCCTGCTCGCCTGGTCGATGGTGCATGGCATTGCAAAACTCGCAATCACTGGCCGACTTCCGTATCGCTCGAAGACGGAGATTCTGAAGTTCGCCGAATTTGTAATAGACGAGTCACTGCCGGTAAGCCAACGGAAGAACATACGGTCTCAGCATGCCCATGTTTAGAGCTCGTCATTCCTTTCCGAGTGACGGGCAACCCCGTCGAAAATCACCTCCTCTAGAGTTAGGTCCTGGAGTTCTATGCCGGAGCTCTGTTGGCAGGATTGATCTGGACGTTGTAGCCAAATTTACGAAGTTGTTTCGCGAGGTATTTGGCACGATGGATAA
>NZ_JQKI01000270.1 GCF_000745965.1 Edaphobacter aggregans DSM 19364
GCAGGCGTAATTGTTAGAGCTAGGCTGCTACTCGATGCTCATAATAGGGTGCAGAGCTGAATGCGCGCGGCGAGCTCACACCCCGCGGAAGGGTATGGCAACGATTCACCCCTTCATGGGCAACTTCTGGATTGCCCGTGACTCGGGAACGATGCACAAGCTGGCAAAAATTAGCGTTTCATTCCCTGGCAGGCAAGCTAGCCGACGGCGAGTCTCAGAACTGAGTTCCCAAGTCCAGTTTGTAGACTTCACAGCATGGGCATCGCTTCTTTGAGCTTGTGGAATGTGATCTGCCGGTCGCGGAGAAAGATGGCAACAAAGGGTGTTTCCGCGGGGTCCACGACTGTGGACGACGAGAGGTGTTGTTTGGGTACTTCAATTCGAAGCGTGGACGAGCCTGCGGGCGCCTGTACTTCAAGGGAAGCGGCGTGGGAAATAGTCAAGTCCGTGCTGACGTCAGAGCGGCGGACTGCTTCCCGGTCGCCAAGGTAGAGGATAACGTCGTCTTGTTTGAAGCCCTCGCGTAGATCGATGTGAAGCACCGGCACTGGTCCCTCCCGGAGAAAACAAGCAGGGCGGGCGTTGATCGACCCGCCCTGTGAGATGAAACTGCGTTATGCGAATTGAACTCCAGCCAAAGGTTTCCTGGCATGAGTTACGCGTTTTTGGGTTTCCTCGGCTGCAGTCCTGTTGCCGCTGCGCAGATGAGCGTCCGCGATGGATTGGTTGACAGTGTCGACCGTGATGGCGTCCAGGCCAACACGGTCTGCAACCTCCGACACGCGAGACAACAAATTCACACTCTCTTCCGGCCGAGGCTTACGCACGAACATCTTGCGTTCCCTTGTGTCGATGGATTTGAATGCGCGGCCGGCGTTCAGCCCTTTGATCAGGTAGGCATAGGCGGCCAGCGGATGATCGGCGTGTTGTTCCAGTACCTTGTCGAAGCACTCGTTGCCGTGTCTGAGGAATTCCGAGTCAGACCCTTGTAGATATAGCAGAGTGCCCTGCTCCTGTCCGAAGAAGAGATCGGCGACATCCTCGTCCGCCACGCTTACGGGATGCCGCACGCGCACGTGCAGGATGTTGGACATGACACGCGAGCCGTCCGGAGCGTTGTAGATCGCACGCACCTGGTAGAAACCCGTGCGGTCGAAATAAAAGCCATCTTTGCCATAGCCGCAATAGATGACTTCTTCGAGCGAGGGATTCTCCGGGCCGAGCGTAACCGCCTGGCCCATTACGCAGTGGTCCATCAACGGACGATAGACCAAGACATCCCCATTCGGTTTGCAAATGCCGAGCTGGACCAAGCCGAAATTGGGGTGCAGATAAGGATGCACAGTGCGTCCTTCTCTGCCGGTGAGTTTGATTGTAATCAGGACGGGCTCGCCGAAGAGGAAGCTCTTACCGCTTTTCTCCACGGAGAGTTCGACCTTCAAACCGGAGTTGTCCTCCAGGTTCTGGTCGAACGGTTGCGAGTTGTCCAAGGCCGAATGGATCGCGAAGTTGCTGCCTCCTATGACGACGTCATTGCGGAAGGCATGGCGTATATGGATGATTTCCGGGTCGTCGAACTGGAAGGCAAAACCATTCCAAAAAGCGGCAGGGCCGCCAGGATATAGCCAGGGATAATTCATCCACGACAACGCGGCCGGCCGGTCGGCTTGTGGTGGCGTGGCCAAGGATTTCTGCCAGGAATGTAATAGGTTGAAGCAGTGCCCGAGCTCATGCACGTAGGTGTAGAGCTGGAGCCGCAGTTTGTCGGGCGTGGTGCCGCCGATACCAGCGTGGAAAATAGCACAACCCTGGCGTTGGCTTCCTTGCTGGTCAAACATGATGCCATACAAGCCCGTGCCCAGAACGTGCTCCTGGCAGGCCACCTCCCACACCGCCCACTGCGGAGTGTCCTGCCAGCGGCTGAAGTGCCTCTCCATCGAGTCGTGCAGTTCGCTGTTGTTCCAGAGGGCGTCGGCACCTGTCTCAGTATTGGGAATCACATCGTTGCGGCCGGTCGCCTGGAATTCGACGCCGGCTTCCGAATAAGCGGAAATGACGGAGAGATTGCGGGCTGGTCCCCCTGAGGGAAGCGATCCGGTGTTGTAGTGATCGAAGAGTGGCGTGTTCACGTCGGAGACCTTATCGAATTCGTAATGCACGGTGCGATAGCAGGCCGAGACATACTGGCATACATACAGCGCGCCGGGTTGGTTAGCGAGGGTAAAGAGCTGCAGGGTCGCAGGAGCGGGCGGCGCGAAAATAAAAGTCCGCGGAATCGAAATGCGGATCTTGGGAGCGCCTGCGCTCCAGGTGTATCTGCCAAATCCATTGATGATGACGAGGTTGGGCAGAACCGTCAGGACGGGAGCATCCACGACGAAGGAACCTAAGTAGGACATGGTGGAGCCGGAAACCTGGTAAAAGTCTCCGCTGACCTTTCGCATGGGACGCCTGCCGTCCATGTCTATCCGCAACTCCAGTTGAAAGCCCATACCGCCGCTGCGATAGAGTCCACTGATGGGGCGGCGGGCCAGCGGAAAAGGAATGGAAGGCCTATGAAGCTTTGGTTCAAGTTCTTTGGTTACTGTTTCGGTTTCGGAAGCCTCCACTCCAGGGGTGGGAGATTCCGTACCTGCCATGGTGGCGTCGAGGGCCTGGATTTCAGCGACCTCGTCCACGCTGAACTCCCTGTCCGTAGCGCTAAGGAAATTGGTTTCTGCAGTGGTTGGATCTGCTCGGTTCATAGTGGTTCTCCTTGATTGGATTTATGGTGCAGTGGGGCGGATAGGACCTTCCGCAAACCAAGGAATTCTCGTTCGAATCAGGTGGTATTGCCGACTTAGGAACTTGTCCGCAGCGAGGGGGCAGATAGACGTCCCGACGTCTCTCGGTGTGAACAAGGCGGTCAAGCTACTCCTTGTTGGAGGTGTTGTCAATAGAGTCGGAACCGCTTGAGTGTTGATATCCATGCTCGTCCTGAACATGGAACTCCTACATCTCCCACAAGCCGACTAGACGTGTAAACGGCCCGTTTACAACAACAATAACTTGCTCTCGCCGATAAGCTCATCTTTCTGCCGCGGTGGATTGTTTCCGAAGCCGCGACTCGAGCACCATCCGCTCAGTTGCGTTTGCCACATTCCGGATGGATCGTCGGTAAACCGCACCTTACTCCCCCTGAGCTCGAACCGGACATCGTCCTAACCCAACGGCAGAGGGTCGTTAACTGAGCGCGGCTAGCTCCTTTT
>NZ_JQKI01000271.1 GCF_000745965.1 Edaphobacter aggregans DSM 19364
CTATGCCCACGACGCGAAAACACTCTACACCAACTCCCTTGCACGTTTCATCTATCGCGGGTCGGAAACACCGGTGGGGGACTGTTACGAAACTCCTGCGGGGAGAAACGTGGAATTGCGTACGAACCGGACTTTGAGATTGCGTTTTTACCCCGCGCGGGAGCGATGTTTGGGTCATCGGGTTGATGATCTCGCCAGTCGGAGCCTCTCAGGTGTCGAGATTTTGCATCCGAACCATTCATCTTCGGCGTGGTAACTATTAAGAGTTGGGCTTTGCATCTTTCAACAAGGATTGAAACGAGGGGTAATGATCACAACGCGCAGGGACTTCATCAGAACGTCGGTCGCAGCCTCACTAGTTGCGACACAAACCCGTCCTTCGGTGAAGCTGGGGACGCGTCACCTCTAAAAAATCAAATCAAAGGTGTTGCAGATGCGCTCAGATTTCCTGGCTTCGTCGCCGGCGTCGTGCGCGGCGGAAGATTAGTTGACGTGCAAGCCGAGGGATTCGCGGACATCGAGGGAAAACTCCCAATGCAACGCGACAACATCTTCAATGTCGCATCCCTTACGAAAACCTTTACAGCCGTGATGATGATGCAGTTTCAGAGAGAGAAGAGACTTAACATAGACGATTACGTTCTGGACTATCCGTTTCTCTCCGTAGGCTTTTCGTCAGATCGACTCCTCGATGCAAACACCCGTCTCAAACATGTTCTCAGCCACACCTCAGAGGGCACACCCGGCGACAACTTTGTCTACAGCGGGAGCCGTTACAACTTCCTCTATGGCGTGTTTGAGTCGATGAGCGGGAACAAGCAGCATTACCAGGCGGTGTCGCAGGAACTATCCCACCGCATCCTTCAGCCTCTCGATATGCAAGGGACTGTCGGCGGCTATCCTGGCGAGGCCGATAAGGCACACCGAGCGAAGCTGGTTACGCCTTATCTGCTCGACTCCAACCACAAAGTGCCGGTCCGCGATGAGGCAATGCCCGGATATAGCTCCACTCTGTTTCCGGCAACGAACGTTTTCACCTGCCTTGATGACCTTGTGAAATACATGACGGCGCTCGACGATAATGTTCTAATCCCAGCTGAGTACTACAACCTGATGACGACACCCTTTGTCCTCAATGGAGGCTCTCGAAGTCCTTATGGACTAGGCTGGAGCACCCAAGTGGTGTCAAACCTGAAGGTGCATTGGCACTATGGCTGGGGCGACTCCTATTCCGCTCTCATCGTTCGGGTGCCAGAGAAGAAGACGTCCTTCGTTCTCCTTGTCAACTCGAGTGGGGCTTCTGCCCCATTCACCCTTCAATACGGAAATGTCCTTGCATCCCCCTTCGCAGTCGCTTTTCTTAATACCCTGATTCCGAAATCTGCGCCTGCTGCCCGCCCCACGACCGACCCCGCACCGAACCTTTTGACCGGGATATCGCCGGAGAGCCCACTTTTCTTGGACGCGCTCCTTTCAGAGGTTCTGTTGGACCAGTACATGGAGACCTCTTTCGGGACGTTCGCCGGCCAGGCAAATACATTACTGCGGTACTTGGTGAAAGCGGCACCGGAACGCTTTCGGCGGGCGGATTGGACTCTTCTTGGCGCTCTTACTTCCACCAAAGAGAAAGACTTCTCAGGCCCCGTGCGTGCGATGTCCCGCGCCTATCGTGAGAGTGCTCTGTTCCATCCCGACGTGAGCAGTGGGATTGCGGATTATTACGCTCGGATCGGAGAAGGTGAGCAGTCCACCGAATGGCTCCGCGACACGGTTCGACGCAGCGGCTATGGTGAGGAACCGACAATGAGGCGGGCCTGCGTTGAACGTGGTTCACAACTGCTTCGATCAGGCCAGATTTCAGAAGGTCGCCAACTCCTTTGGAAGGCGGCTCAATATGGGCGTACGACCGAATCGGAGAGTTACCAACAAGGTCTCATTTCAAAAATGAAACCATGATGGCATTAGCATGGTCGTTCTAAAAGTGGAATTAGTGGGAAGATCCTATTCCTCAAAAACGGGGTTAGCGGCAACTTCGAGTGTTGGGCTGCTGGTTGCAATGGAATGCTGCCACTGCGTGCAACATTATGCTGCCACTGGCGGCATTCCCGATGCACTATTATCCTGCCGCCCGGTGCAATCCAATCTTGCCATTTAGTTCGAAGCGGTCTCGATTGCCAAATGCAGCTGTCCGAGGCGGCATGGCGACTCCGGTCGGAGCAACAGGCAGTAAGGTGCGGTTTGCCCGTAAGGTGCGGTTTGCTCGAATAGCTGACGGTCATCAGTCTCTAATCGCGTTCCACGTAGGTTGCACCTATTCCCTGACTCTTGCTGGGCTCAATGGGCTATTCGCCAGGTGGAAGAACCACGCTGCAAGCAGGCAATTGATCACAAATACGATGGGAAAATAGGCGGAGTTATTCAGTGCGTCGAGCCATGTCTGGCCGGCGAATGTGCTGCTTATGCGGCCTAACAGGCGAAGAATGTTGATCGCAAAGGCAAGTGACGCAAGCCGCGACCAGCGATCCTGATCCTGCAAGGTGGCATAAAGGAAAGCGCAGGACGCCAGCAGAAATGAAAGCATGATCTCAAAATAAATACCCCGCGCCATATCGCTCCAAAGCAGGTACCGGTGCACGATCATTGCCTTCTCCACCGGGGAGCCGCTAGTGCGGAATGAATTGGCCCACCTTTGCCCGACGACAAAGAAGTCCATGCTGCGAGCCGTAAATTCAAACCCAATAAATGAGATTCCCGCGATCAGTCCTGTCAAGGCAGCAATCGGGGTCGCTGACCAGTAGCGCATCGCGATCGCGATGTAGGGTATGACGAGAAGAAGGATCGAGGAAAGAATGAGAAGCGCCCGAGCGCGATCCATTGGCAGCAAATAGATCAACAGTTCGTGCTCTGGCCCGTGTGCATCCGGGATCCAAAACCGGGTGGCGAGTTCCTGGAAAGTCTGCGCGGCAATAAAGAAAAGAATGCAGGATCCAGCGAATTGATAACGGCGTTGTTCTTGTCGCATGCGATGAATGCCTCTTTCTAAATTCTGCAACCTTGCGAATCAGCCCTTTATCCGTAATATTCTGGGATTGATCCTCAGTTTACGAGAACAGCCCAATGCACGCATTATGAGAGGGCGTCCTGCTTAAGAAGGCAGTCTTGGTCGGCGACCCATGCTTGCGGGGGCTTTGCCCCCACACCCCCAGGAT
>NZ_JQKI01000272.1 GCF_000745965.1 Edaphobacter aggregans DSM 19364
ATTTCTACTAGTTACGGCACATTTCTACTAGTTGCGGGAACATGCAAGTGCTTTGAAATGAATAAAAGTATTCTACTAGTAAAGGAAAAACGACAACGGCATCGACGCCTGGATGACCGCGGCCGGCATCGATAAGGGCCGGCTGCTGCGGTCGGTTTCCAAAAGCGGGAAGATCAATCGTGACACCCTGAGCGACTGGGCGGTCTGGTCGGTAGTGGAACAGTCATCGCAACAGATCGGGATCGAGCACTTCGGCGCCCACGATCTCCGCCGCACCTGCGCCAAATTGTGCCGGAAGAACGGCGGGGATCTCGAGCAGATCAAGTTCCTCCTGGGGCATTCCTCGATCCAGACCACCGAACGCTATCTCGGGTCGGAGCAGGATATCGAGATCGCGGTCAACGACAACCTTGGCTTGTAAGCTCTCAGGGTGAGCGACGCTATTTGCCTAGGCGCGGCCTGAAGTATCTTGGAATGATTCTGCAACGATACCGCCTGGGGGAAGGAACGCCGGATAATGAAGCGTCGAGTCTGCTCCTACGATATGGTTCGCCGTCCCTGACCCCGCCTTCGTTCTGAAAGATACGGTCGGAGAGATGTAACTTCTGCAATTTGCGCTGCTTCTGTGTCTGGTCGGTGCTGCTGGCTACCAGGCCGAACCTTTCTGTAGAAGATAAAAACGGTGGCTATTCGCTGACCACGCCATCGGGTGAAGAGCATCAGTTCACTGGGATTGTGGATGTGGCGCGGTGGGCGACGGCCACTGCTTTTGAATAAAGAGGTTTAGGCAACTATGGTGTCGGATGGGTATATCGGCGAACCGGCATGACGGCGATATTAGAGCGCTGGCCGTGTTGATGGAAAGCTAGGTTCCTGCTCGCTATGCCTTGACTGCCGAGACGGATGGCAAACCTATACTAGGTTCATGAAGAAGGTTGATTCTACCGAGCTTTACGACGGCATCCGCCTGCTTGTTCTTTCTGCCCGCCAGACGGTGGCACTGGGCGTTAATCTTTTACAGGTTCACACGAACTATGAGATTGGCCGTCGGATCGTCGAGCGGGAGCAGGGTGGTGCTGATCGTGCTCAATATGGCAAGGAAGTCATTAAGGAGCTGGCTGAGCGTCTAACGTCAGAATTCGGCAACGGGTTCTCCAAGAGCAACCTCGAGTACATGCGCCGCTTCTACCTTGCCTATCCAGGTCGAAACATTCAGATTGCCCAGACGCTGTCTGGGCGATTCGCCGGACTTGAAAAAAAGCCCGCTCCCTCAATTGCCCAGACAGCGTCTGGGCAATCTGCTTCGTCAGGCGCAGAGCTTCCCTTTACGCTCAGCTGGTCCCATTACGTCTTCCTGTTAGGGCTTAACGATCAAGAGCGCAGGTTTTATGAGATCGAGGCCGCCGAGCAAGGGTGGACACTGCGAGATCTCAAACGTCAGTTCAGTGCAGGCTTATACGAGCGGCTTGCACTTAGCCGAGACAAGAAGGCGATCCACGATCTCGCTCGCCAGGGCCAAGATGTTTCCAGACCGCAAGACATACTCAAGGAGCCATACGTCCTCGAGTTTCTCGGCCTGGAAGGCAGGCACACATACTCAGAGTCTGATTTCGAAGCGGCGATCGTCGAGCACGTTCAGCACTTTCTGCTGGAACTTGGCAAAGGTTTCCTCTTCGAGGCGCGCCAGAAACGCTTTACGTTCGACGAAGAACACTTCTTCATCGATCTAGTCTTCTACAATCGCCTGCTAAAGTGCTACGTCCTTATTGACTTGAAAATCGGCAAGCTGACGCATCAAGACCTCGGCCAGATGCAGATGTATGTCAACTACTTCGATCGCTTCGTCAAGCTTGATCATGAAAACTCGACGGTTGGTATCGTCCTTTGCAAGAAGAAAAACACCGCCCTTGTAGAAATCACATTGCCCCAAGATGCCAACATACATGCGCGCGAGTACCAGCTATATCTTCCAAGCAAAGAGGAACTACAGCAGAAATTAGCAGAGTGGATTGAAGAGCAAACAACAGGCGGTGACTAGCGAACAACGAATTAGCTGCGGACGTGAATGACCGACAGTCCATCACCAATCGCCAGGTAAAATCGGGTCTTTACCCGCAAAGCGCCAACTGAAGTTGCATGGATGTGAAAATGGACGCTCAAGATTGACGGTGGTGAAAGCGCGGTCGCGGAGGATTGCACCAACCTGAGTGCAGCAAGGGTCGAGAGCACTGCCAATCAAGAGATACATAGGAGACTCTTTTTGAGGAATGTGTATTCAGAAGGGCCGGTACGTCCTTGAGCGAACTGCTGAAGAGTTTGCACGTAAGCCGTCTGGGTGTCAAGCACTCATAGGGTAGGGGGATAGGAGGCTTTAAAAGTGCACCCCCTGGAGTGGGTGAACACAGCGATTCTCAAAGGATCTGCTCTCCACGAGCCGGACGTCGCGGAGGGACTTTGGCAATTCTAATCCGTGGGTGCGAAATCTATGGTTCCGGCTTGTTAGGCCAAGCTTTAACCGCCAGCTGTGCGAGCTCACGTTGCCGCTTCTCGATGGCTGGCTGCTGGCGTCCAATCAGTGAGCGATGCTAGATGTAAGCAGCACTAGTAATGTTTACTCTGCGACAGGTCGCTAGTTACGGGCACATTTTTACCAGTTACGGGAAAATGAACAAAAGCATTATCCTAATTTAGGAAAAATGACAAGAGTGTTAGGCAGAATAGTGATACGATCGCTCTCGATGTTGCTGACGGAGAGTCCCTAGCGCTGGACGTGGCAGTAAGTCATCACGCTTCCTCGTCCATTCCAAGGAGATCCTAATGGCAGATGGCTTGCTAGAAGTTGATGGTTCGATCGACTTGTCGCAATTCTGGCCTGTGGGTAGTTCGGACGCGGATACCACTCGGATTCGGGTGGACGTCACTGCGGGAGCCTTTCGATTCCGTCCAAACTCGGGCGCACCGTTTCGTGTCACTCACGCCTTCGAGAACGCGAAGGTGAAGGGAACGGCCACCTACGACGCCATCAAGAACGGTAAGGTCACGGTCCGGCTTCAAGGCATCGACGCGCCCGAACTACACTATCGGCCGGCGGCCCAGAAGAAGAAAGCCGACCAGACGAACGCGCAGCACAAGTTATACCTCAAATCACTGCCGTCCAAATTAGCAGGGATGGAATTGGACAAAGGCTGAAGACATAGGGGTA
>NZ_JQKI01000273.1 GCF_000745965.1 Edaphobacter aggregans DSM 19364
CCAGTCGGCCGATCGGTTATCGACCGCCGGGCCGCCGTTCCATGGAATGTCTTCAAACTTTGGGATATTGATCATTGCTGTACTCCTACCTGATGAAGCATTGAACGAAGAATTTCGAGGACGTTGCACTTGAGGAAGATGAACTGGTTGACTCCGGCAGCGCGGTACCTGGCCTCGTTCGAGCCCGGGTTTCCGGCCAGCACGACCGTCCTTGCCCCAGCGGCTACCAGCTTGGGCGCGACCTGTTCCACGTCGGTTGCGTAGCGAGCGTCGGTCGAACAGATGACGGCGATCTCTGCCTGGGAGGCGGCGAACGCGGTGGCGGCGGCCTGCGCATCGGTGAAGCCGTCATTCTCCACGGGTTCGAAGCCCCCGGCTCCAAAGAAGTCCCGCGCGTAGTTCGAGCGAGCGAGAAACTCCTTTCGCGTCCCCAGGTTGGCGAGGAAGACCTTAGGCCGCTTGCCTCCATGTGCCTGGGCGTAGGCATCGACCATGTCGCGCAACTGCTCATACGCGGCTGCGTAAGGATGAGCGGCCAGCGGTGTCGTGGATGCGCCTTGGCGATTCGCTGCCGGTCCGGCGAGGGTCGCTGTGAGTTCCCCTATGGTCGCCCCTGCTCGCGCCGCGTTGACAGCCGCGGTCATCAGCTCTCCGGTCCCGTGCGCAGACTCGGCTACAACAGCGGCCAAGTCTGCGATGGCACTGCCTTGACGGCGGTCGTGGCGCCATTTCACGAGCCTCGTGGCTGCTTTGGCGCGTAACTCGGAGTACTTCGGGGTGGGGCGACTGAGATCCTTCTCGAACACGTCGGGATGTTCGCTCACCCCGGTGACCGAAGCTTTGCGCGTCGCGATGTCCTTCTCGCGACGGCTCTCGACGGCCTGAATCTGTTCCGCGATCCAGCCGCTCGTCGCCGCTTTTATCATTCCTCCCTGACCCTCGACTTGCTGGAACAGCGACCACGCCTTCTCGGCCATCTCGTCGGTAAGCTTCTCAAGGAACCACGAACCGCCTGCCGGGTCCACGGTCTGATTGAGATGACATTCCTCCTGCAGAATCAGTTGCGTGTTCCGGGCCAGTCTCCGGCTGGATTCGTCGCTCAGCCCCACCGCAGCATCCATGGGAAGCGTGATGATGGCATCGGCTCCGCCCACAGCGCCCGCAAAGGTCGCGGCAGTATTGCGGAGAAGATTCACCCACGGACCTCGGTGGCTCATCACGCGCCGGCTGGTCTCGACGATCACCCGCGTACCCGATACGGCCTTCAGGTCACCGCCGCAAGCCTCGATCGCTTTGGCCCAGAGTTTTCGCAGGGCCCTGAGCTTGGCAATCGACTGGAAGAACTTGCACCCCACCGTCTCGTGAAAAGCAATTTGCCCGACTGCCGCATTGAACTCGAGCCCGGCGGCCGTCATGGCACGCAGATACTCGACTGCCGTCCCCACGGCGAATGCGAGATCCTGGACCGAATCGGCGCCTGCATGGTGGTATACCGCTGTCGACACTCGAACGGAGCTCACGTTTGGAAGATGGGATGCCGTCCACGCAGCGAGATCGGTCATGTGCAGGAGAGCTACATCCAGCGGCTGCGGCAGGGCACCGTCGCGCATCAGTGTACCCAGCGGGTCCGCGTTGAAGGCGCCCAGGGCCTTCGAATCTACGACGCCCTTTTCCTCCCACAGCGCGGCCAGCAAGGCCGCGGCCGGCAGGAAGGCAGCGCCGGATTCGAGCGAGACCGGCACAACATCCAACTGGACGCCTTGGAGGGCCTGGTCGAGATCATTGAGGCTGTACACCATGACGCCGTCGCGACCGCACAGCTCAGCCGACCGAGGATCGTCGGCATCGAGCCCGGCGGTAGCCGCCGCGTCGAGCTTCAGCTCAACGGAGGTCACGCCGTTATCCAATTCCTCCAGCACGATCTGGTTGACGTCGGCAGGCTCCGGATGCAGGACCTCCTGCCGCACATCCCAGCCGTCCAGGGAGTGTCCCAGCGGCCTTGATCCCCTCGTATAAGGCAGACTACCCGGGAACCCCGACGGGTCGTTCGCCGAAGGCCAGCTCTCCGGCGTGTAGACCGGCTCGATATCAATGCCCTCATAGGTGTGGGTGATCATTTTCTTTTCGAAAGGCACACCCTTCAGATCAGTCACTGCCTGCGCCTTCCAGGTGTCGTAACTGACAGGCGGGAAATCGTCCAAGATCTTCAGCTCTTGCTCAATCATGATGAGACTCCTTCGAGGCGCCGAACCGCCCCGTTCGATTCCTCCGGCATAGCCGGGGAAAACTGTTTGAGATCAAGCCCGGGGAGCATGGCTCCGTGCTCGATCAGATTGCGATGCAACTCGAAGCAGCGTGTCAGGTCGTGGCGGATATGACCCGCACGCGCCCCTTCGACATAACGATGGAGATAATCGCGATAGGCAGGGTGGGCACAGCAGTTGATCAGTCGACGCGCGCGTTCTGCCGGTCCCAACCCGCGCAGATCGGCCAATCCGTGTTCTGTGACCACGATATGCACGGAATGCTCGGAGTGGTCCACGTGGCTGCAGAAGGGAACGATCGTGCTGATTCTGCCTCCCTTGGCAATCGAGGGACAGACAAACACGGAAAGGAACGCATTCCGCTCGAAGTCTGCGGCACCGCCGATTCCATTCATTATCTGCGTGCCGCAGACATGAGATGAGTTCACATGCCCGTAAATATCAACCTCAAGGGCGGTATTGGTGGCAATGACGCCGAGCTGGCGGATCACTGTCGGGTTATTGGAGATTTCCTGAGGGCGCAGCACGATCCGCGAGGCAAAGTAATCGAAGTCGTCATAGATTTCATGGAGCATGGCTTCGGACACGGTGAGGGCGGTCGAACTGGCGCCGGTCAGCCGCCCGGAGCGCATGAGCTCGACACACGAGTCCTGGAAAACCTCGGTGTATACAGTAAACGCAGGCAGCTCAGGATTCTCGCCAAGACCTGTGATGAGGGCGTTTCCGACGTTTCCCACTCCGCTCTGCAGCGGTAGGAACTCGCGCGGCAGACGGCCCGCAGCCAGTTCCTCCAGAAAGAATTGAACGAGGTGTTCGGCGATCTGCTTGCTCACCGCGTCGGGCGGGCGTGGCGGCAAACGCGTGCTCGGTTCATCCGTTTCGACGATGGCGACAACTTTGGCGGGATCAACC
>NZ_JQKI01000274.1 GCF_000745965.1 Edaphobacter aggregans DSM 19364
GCAGTGCAAACCGCCACAAGATCACCATCAAGTGGAAGTTCACAAGGAAGCTGGCACGCCTGAAACTGAACTACTCATTCAAGCGGTCACAGTACCTAGTGCAGCCGCTTGCACCTGGCTAGGTCCAGCGCGGGCAAGCGAAATTCGGGCGTGTCCACCTGAAGCTGGACGTAGCTCCTGATCGCCTCGCGGCTGGCGGGGTTGATGCTCTCATCAACCTGCAGCCTCTCGAGCACACGCTGTTTCCATTCCTGCACATTCCAGGTTGGGTCCTCCACAGGGCCGTGCTCGGGCACCATGAACACGCCGAGATCGAGTCATCCGTCCTGCAGTTGTGCCGCGTTACCGTGATGCCCTCGGCCCTGTTGGTGATGTCGAATTCCAGATAGAGTTGATCGGCCACCGCCGGCGCCCGCTCCTGCTTCGGGACGTCGGGGATCGTAGATCCAGAGCTGCCCGTCCCTCAAGCCCGTGCCTTTGCAAAATCCTCGTTTACTCCGAGCCGGATATTCTGCGGCCGCCCATATCGAGAAGTTCCAACGCAGGGACAACTGATCGGAACCAACCTCACACCCCTAACGGTGCCACGTTATACGCACGTGCCAGATCGTTGATGCCGTTCCGAAGGGTTGCCCACAGTCTAGCCACGTCGCTCCCGTACTTCCCTCTGGCGACAACTTGGTTGATCCTGCGACCGTCGTCGACCACACGTTCGACCTGAGCCTTCGTTTCTATCCATTTCTCGGTGGCGTCGAACTTGCGTCGTAGCCTGTTTGTGGAACTGTTCAGATTGCCTAGGGCATCGTCCAACTCGTCCTTGCCTGCTTGAGCAGTTGCCTTTCTTGCTTCGGTATTTGCCGTACCTCGGCGGCCCGACGCACGGCCGCTCTGTTGGGCTGTCGAGGTTGCATTTCTTGCGTTGTCACCACGACGTTCCAGGTAATTCCTGAACTCGTCCACGCCGTCCTCCACCCGGCGGATCTTTTCCGCGACAAGCGCCTTGGTCATCGTCTGCGCGGCAATGGGGATCGAAACCGCAAAGATCGCACAACAACACAGCGCAGTCGCGCCGATTTTCCTGAGGTTCATATTCGGCTCCATGTTGATTCGGCTTTCCATGTCATCTTACCTCGGTGTGGCAGGCTCAGCGGGTAACCGTACGCGATTTCCAAACCTGGCTTTAGCCAGGCGTCATCTGCAGGCCAGCTCAGTGGCCGATAGGCTTCGCCTGTGGAGAGCACAGCCCAGGCCATGCGTGCCAACTTATTGGCAACACCACACCGGCGACGTTGTAGTGGGTACGCGCTGTAAGCTGTGCCAACCATGCACTCAGGCCGGGAGACTGCTTGTCTCGACACTGCAGGACGGCGCGTGCACCCTGTACAAACCGCCTTCGCAAGTAAGAGCTCCCGCGCTTGCTGATGCCGAGCAGCTTTTGCTTGCCGCCGGTTGAGTGCTCGCGCGGAACTAACCCAATCCAGGCTGCGAACTGCCTGCACTTGCGAAAGGCCGCTCCATTACCGATGGCTGCGACGAGGAGTCGCATCCAGCCGTCGACAGACTTCGCTCTCCTGTGCGGTCTTCTGAACCAGCGCATCGGCTTCTTGGAGCCGTATGGCCAACTGATCCAGTTCCAGCTTCAGTTGCGCCAGCAGCAAGCGCACCGCGCCCGACAGCTTGCTCGTGCCGTCTTCCAGAGTCCCTGGCAACGCTGCATCCAAATGGCATCGTCCCTTCCGCAGAGTAATGCCTCGCTCCAGTAACAAGCCGCGAATCTGGTTGACCACTGCAGTACGACGCATCACCCAGCGCTCGCGCACCGATGCAGAGACTGGAGATCCAACTGATCATCGGTCTTAATCGGCACGAAACGCATCGTGGGTCGACCCACGGCCTCTGCAATCGCCTCGGCGTGATGTAGTAACTCTTGTTCGTCTTCACGTATGGCTTCACATACTGCGCCGGAATCAGCCCGAACTTCATGCCCTTGTTCTCGCAGCGCACGGCCGAGAAAATGGGAGCCGCCGCAGGCTTCCATGCCGATCAACTGGACCTGCCGGTCGCCGTGAAGCGCAACAACTGCAGTCGCGAGAACTTCTTGCGCACCACTACTTCGCCGCGCAGGTTGAGACCAACAAGATGAAACACCGTCTTGCCAAGGTCGATGCCGATCGTGTGTAGTTCCATGGGACGCCTCCCCGTGTGCCTCTTATACCTGGCCGGGTAAAGGCGGCGGCCCATCCCATTTTTATCGGATTGGATAAGAGCAGCCGACATCCCAACATCAATTCTTGGGACGGATGGCCAAACCAAAGTCGCGCTCCATGCGCCGGTACCAGGTGTCGTCCTCGGCGCCATGCAGAATCCACCCCATCCAACATCTGCATGCTCTATGACATCGCCTTGTTGCGGTCTTTACGGCAGCCCACGGAATCAATTAGACTCCGCGGCATCAATTTCGAGGAGGTCAATGGTGCTATGAAGCAAACTATCCGGTTCGCTGTTGCAGTACTCTGTCTCTCTTTGTTGTCGGTCGCCACCGCAGTGGCACAAGACCAATACACCGAAGGGGGAGTCACTCGGGTCACGTTGATCCGAATATTGCCCGGACATTTCAACGCGTTCATGGACGACTTAAAGGCTAATGTCAAACCGATCTGGGACGCGGAAAAGAAGGCGGGGTTGATTGAAAACTACAGCATCTTCCTGAACACTACGAGAGCCAATCCAGAAGACTGGGACATTGGCTTCACCCTCAGCTATAAGAACTTCGCGGCCCTCGACGGCCTCGCACAAAAAGTTCTCGATCTCCGTATGAAGCAGTATGGCGACAAGAGCAAGGAGCAGCAGGTGATCGACAAGCGTGTGCAAAATGCACGATTAGTCGCTAGTATCCTGACACGCGACATTACCTTGAAGTAGCTGGCCAGGTCCTGGCGGCGTTTCCGTTCTCAGGGATGCGCCGCCATTTTCTGTGAGTTGCATTACCTCGGACGCCGTAACGCACACCGATGTAGGCAAGCCGAAAATGTCGTCACCTTGTCTTTGGCGGTTCCTCCCAGATGACGGGCATCCATGTAAGTCTTTGTCAAGAGAAAAGCACGAAATCTTCTGGGCGCGCTCGGGAGAGCGCGCTTTCGTCTGATCAGAATCCGT
>NZ_JQKI01000275.1 GCF_000745965.1 Edaphobacter aggregans DSM 19364
TACCGGCGCAGGTGGAAAATCGAAAGGCTGTTTGCCTGGTTGCAGAACTTCCGGCGTCTGGTCGTTAGATATGAACGTCACGCCGAGAACTTTCTTGGAATGCTACAACTCGCCGCGTCTCTGATTCTGCTGAGGCATTTATGAGATGGGTTCTAGTCTCCTGAGTCATAAATAGATTGCATAAATGGAACTTGTATCCTATCGTGAGTTATGGAATCGCGCCGTGGACGGCATGCGGCCGTTTTCGGAATGTCGAGTCGTGTGGCAGGGTAATTCCCCGTGAGCTGCGACCCGAGTGCCACGGTAAACCCTCTATAAGCTAATACGAAACGCCAGGTGTTTTGCTCAAATAGACGTCGTCGGTCAATTGTCCCAACATGAAGTCCGCCACGTCTGCCCGGGATATTTTGGCCTGAATGGACTTGTCCGCGGCGTCGAACCCACTGCGGTACACGCGTGTTCGCGGGCCATTGGTAAGCACCGCCGGTCGCACGATGACCCAGTCCAGCTTGCTCTCCTTGATGAGCTTCTCCTGGGCCTCTTTGTCGGCAAAGATGTTCCTCAGCAGAATAGGGATCAACGCGTAGTTGTACAGGAGTCCGAGCTGTCCTTTGCTGTCACCAATGCCCAGCGAAGACTCACAAACGAAACGTTTCACGCCCACCCTTTCCATCGCACGTACGATATTCTTTGTGCCTTCCGACAGCATGGTTGTCCGTCTGTAAAGAACGAGAAGGGCAAGCAGCGGAACACCGATTCGGACAAGCCAACCGGCTGGCCCGATCAGCCCGGTGAACCTGGCGATTACCTGGCAAAGGATCACAATCGCAATCAGCGGCCCAACCCTGACCCGGATACCGACAGCGGAGAGTACGGCGTCCTGACCACGGAGCGCTGCTTGCACAGAGCCGTAATCTAAAATATCTCCCTTCGCGATACGCAGGTCTGGGTGTGTCGTTCGCACCTTCGAAGGGTCGCGTGCGAAGGCGGTCACGATGTGTCCCTGTTCAAGCGCCTGTTCCACCAGCGCTCGCCCGGTTCCGCCGGTGGCTCCAAGTATGAGTAGATTCATGGACTCAACTCCTCGTCTTTTGGGCGGGCACTCTTGGCGAGGACTTTCAGAGTTTCGTCGCACCAGTTCACGAAGGTCTTGCTGCAGTGTCGTCTAAGAGTACTACTCCGCTTGCGAAGCAATCCTACGTGCCCCTATGGCAGTTCTGGACCGCGCCTGAACGTATCTTTAAATGGCAACCAGGCCGCGCAGAATGCCGATTGCTACGGCTTCCGTCCGGCTTCGGGCGCCGAGCTTGGCGAGAACCGAGCTGACGTGGAACTTCACGGTGTGTTCCGAGACGTTGAGCTGCGCAGCCACCTCCTTATTTCCCCTCCCAAGAGCAACTAGACGTAAGACTTCGACTTCTCGTGCGGTGAGATGTTCCGCTGGAGATAGCGCGGGGTTGCCTAGCTTGGGAATACCATCAATCTCGTCTCCTGCTGGGGAAGAGGGCCGTGGCAGGGTGACAGCGAAGCCCGCTACCGTAGCTGCAATCGCGGCAACAAGCTGATGAGTCGTTACGGCCAAGGGAAGCACGGAGCGTATCTTTAAGCGCAAAGCGCTTCTCGTAATGGCGGCACTTAGTGTTCCCGCCAGCAGGACCGTAGGAGTGTCAGAGAAGACCTCTTCCAGCGAGCTATCATCTCCCCACGTTGCTGGAAATGACTCTTCGGTGACAATCACAATAGCATCCGGATTGTCGCTCTGTGCACGAAAGAGTAGCGTTGACGGAAGTGCGACGTGCAGCAAATCCACGCCTCGCGCACCTCGAAGACCTTCGAAGTAGCTCGAGTGCAACATCGAATCGACACATGGCAGTACAAGCAACGGATCGAGCGGGCGTACTGCCTCGGCCTCCGCTCGACCTTGTGTTTCGTGTTTGCGATGGTCAGCCACGATCCGCCACAGTTAATGTCAACTCCATTCTCGCGCCTCCCCGGATCACGACAAGAGAGACAGAGTCTCCGACGCTCAAGCTGGCAATCCGATGCAGGGCATCACGAACGTCATGAACGGGATCGCCATTTAGTGACACAATCAGATCTCCCACCAGCACTCCCGCCGAAGCTGCAGGCGCATTAGGTTCGACGTGCAAAACCAGGAGAACCTGGTCGGCTCCCTCAGCGAACTGAGCCCGCAGAGCCTCGGGAACGGGAACGGCCTGCATCGCGACACCGAGAAAGGGCTGGGGTACGTGGCCACGTTCAAGGATTGCGTCGACAACCCGATCTATGGTCTGTGTCGGCACCGTGATGATGGCATTGCGTGCTAGAGCCGGGCTATTGATACCCAGGACGCGATGATGCTCGTTCACCAGTGCGCTGCCGGACTGGCCCACGTAAAGTCGAACATCCGGTCGAATGAGGCGATCAATCTGTCCACCGCGCCAGGTTCGCCAGGGGCTGCCAAGACGCGCAATGATTCCTGAGCTGGCCGAGATGTCGCCTAGCACAGAACGGCCGACTGACAGCACAAGCTCTCCGACGCGCGTACTCTCGAGACCGCTGGTGTCAGCGGGTTTCAGACTGTTGGCCTCTACTCTAAGTACCGCCAAATCCGTTCCCGCATCAGTTCCCGCAACACTAGCGTTGAATGGCTCGCCGCGGCGAGCAACTTTGACTACCTCATTGCGACGGAGACCGTTACGCACGGTCACTATGACGCCAGGTCGCCACACAACTCCACTTGAGGTCGAGCGGCCTCCTCTATGGATCGTGACGATGCTGTCCTGGACTGCTTCGATTGCTTCCGATATGGATTTGGACAACGAGTTCCAAACCCCCGAGCTCTGAATTCCGTTTCTCATTATGTCCTCCACCTGACGAGCCTATGATGGCACTTCCATAGGTTGAGTACATCCGCCAGATGACCAGGTCACGCTCGTCAACTGAGATCACTCAGTGAATCCACCTAAACCCGGAAAATTCACGAAGGAGCAACAACGGAAGGCCTCATCTGCTACAAACATGTTGTCAATACAGTGTTTGAAGAAGCAGAAGAGGCCTTCGCGTGTCAGAGGTTAGCCCAACAGAGCGTTTGTTGTTTCCGGATATTTTCGATAAGCCGACGGTG
>NZ_JQKI01000276.1 GCF_000745965.1 Edaphobacter aggregans DSM 19364
TGGAACACCTCCTGTCTACACCTCTACACCCTCCAGGGGCTTAGGCGGCGGACCATGCCAGTAGTTATTCACTTGATTTCATAACTGGAAGCTTATATTCGCGCTGTCTAGGAAGAACATCGCGGAGCTTACGGCTGGCCGCGCATCTGGTGCCATTTGCGTAGGGGCGGCATTCGCGTGGGCAAACTGCGGGTGCAGCGGCTGATGCAGCAGCAGGGTATACGTGCCCGCGGCAAACGGCGTTTCCGCATCGCCACGACCGACAGCCGGCATGATCTACCAGTCGCGCCGAACCTGTTGAACCGCAACTTCACCCTATCCTCGCCGAATTTGGCATGGAGCGGCGACATCACTTACATCCCCACCGAGGAAGGCTGGCTGTTTCTGGCCGTAGTCATCGATCTGTTCAGCCGCCGCGTGGTGGGCTGGTCGATGCAGACCGACGTGGGCCGTAACCTGGTCATCGACGCTTTGGAGATGGCCTGGTTCCAGCGCCGTGCTCAGGGCACAACGGAGTTGATCTTTCACAGCGACCGCGGCAGTCAGTATGCCAGTCATGAGTTCCGCGCGGTGTTGAAGGAACACGGCATCCGGGCTTCGATGAGTCGCAAGGGCAACTGCTGGGACAACGCCCCGACAGAGACACTGTTTGGATCTCTGAAGGTGGAACGGCTGCACGGGCAGCGTTTCGTAACCATCCGTCAGGCCAAGGATGAAACTGTCGCCTGGCTGCTCTGGTATAACCGCGAGCGCATGCACTCAACGCTGAACTATGTAAGTCCCATTGAATTCGAAGAGGACTGGAAGGACGCTCTGGCGGAGGCTGCCGCCTGAGCATTGGACGCCACCGAGGCAGACGGTGGAAAATGCTGGAAATCGATACTGCCGATTTCCACAATTCCCACCGTCACGACGACGACTACGAGGATGTATATCCTCGCAAAATGGCAGAGCTAAGAGATACGCATTCTGTCGCGTTGGGGAAAGCTCGGAAGAGGGGGAACTGTTGATGAGATAGCGAAACCTCTTAACCCAACCTAGCGGGTGCAAATCCCGCCTGACCAAAGTCGAGCAGACAGGTTAGTAGCGAGTGTTGCCATTCACTGGGCGACCGGTGGGTGCGAAGCGTACACAGTAAGAAAGCAGGCCGTGAGGATCAGCACCGAGATCGTATCTCGTACCGATGCCGACGTCTTCAGAATGGCGGAAGGCAGTATTCGGCAGCAACCGCTAATGCGAGGTTGTGCTGAAATCGGCGGTGTCTCTAGCCCGCGGCATGTTTTTCAAAAAGGTTGGCCGGGAACCCAAGAGAGCTCCCCATCTCCTCTCACACCAGGAGGAACGCCTTCGGATTGGGTCGAGAGAAACGTGCAACCAAGGGTCGACCGAAGGAAGTACGGATAGATGGTTGAGCAGTCTTACAACCCCATAGTACCGAGGAAGGTGGGGAACCGCAGGGCTTCCGCAAGGAGCGGCCACGGGACCCAGTGGAGGGAAGGGGGAAGCAGGCATACGAATCTGTTGAAAGGAGACATGACCGAGACTCAGAACTCGAAACATTATGTGCACAGACATCGACAGATTAGCTGAACTCGCCAAGGAAGATCCGAAGCGACAGTTCTACTCCATCGCTCACCTGATTACAGTGGAGAAGTTGTATGCGGCATTTCGGAGTCTACGAAAGAATGCCAGTGCTGGAATCGACGGGGTCACGTACGCAGAGTACGAGACTAGCGCCGAGGAGAACGTCCGCCAGTTGCATCGGCGGCTCGTGGCAGGAAAGTATCAGGTTCAACCGCTCCGCCGAGTCTATATCCCCAAGGAGAACGGACAACAGAGACCCATCTCTATTCCCGCCCTCGAGGATAAGTTCGTGCAGAAAGTGGTAGTGGACCTGCTCAACGCCATCTACGAGCAGGACTTTCTAGATTGCTCCTACGGGTTTCGGCCTGGACGAGGGCAACATCAGGCTCTGGACGAAGTGGGACGGGTGATATGTACTCGGCCCACGGGTTGGATTCTGGAGATAGACATCAGCGCATACTTCGACAAGATTGTTAGGGGCATTCTCATCGAGATGGTGGAGAAGCGCGTAAATGACAGTAGCGTGCTCCGCCTGATCCAGAAATGGATCAAGGTCGGAGTCATCGAAGACGGCAAACTGCTCGTGAGCGAAACAGGGACAGGACAGGGGCAGCCGATTAGCCCGCTCCTGGCCAATATTTACCTGCACCACGCACTCGATGAGTGGTTTGAGGATGTGGTGAAGCCCCGTCTGAAAGGGGAAGCCTACGAAGTTCGTTTTGCCGATGACGCCATCCTGTGCTTTCAGCATAAGGAGGACGCGGAAAAGGTGCTGAGTGTCTTATCGAAGCGGTTCGAGAAGTACGGTTTGACATTACACCCGGAGAAGACGCGGCTGATTGAGTTTGGGCGCTATGCAGCGAGGAATGCGAAGCAGCAGGAAAAGAAACCCGAAACCTTTGACTTCCTCGGATTCAAGCACATTTGCGCTCGCAGCCGAAAGGGCAAGTTCGCGGTGCACGGAAGGACGCTCGCCAAAAGGCTCCGCAGAGGGCTGAAGGCGGTCACCGAATGGTGTAAACAACACCGGCACGAGCCCGTGAGCAAGCAGCAGAAAGCCCTAAACGCCAAGCTCCGCGGCCACTACCAGTACTACGGAAGGCCGACGAACTACCGAAGTATTTGGCAGTTCTATCGGCGAGTCCGTCGCATCTGGCGCGAATGGCTGGGTCGCCGCACACGCGGGCGGCCGCTGACGTGGGAGAAATATCAAGCGATCCTGCGACAGCATCCGCTACTGCTACCTAGGATCATGCATTCCTGGGCGAGCACAGGGAAGTAAGCCTGAAGAACCCGCTGCGGGAAATCCGCACGGCGGGGTCCGTGAGGGGGGAGCCTCCCGGCGAGCCACGGTGGACTTAAACGGGCACGAAGCTGGAAACGGCGGACACGGACAAAGAACACCTAAAGCACGCTGGGGCTTCCCTACTCGGAAGGGCAACGTCAAATAGCTGCGATGGATTGAATCCCCTTGAAGCAATTGTCCTGCCAAAACCTATCCGGGTTTAGTACAAATCGCCGTATCCACAATGCTCGCTCC
>NZ_JQKI01000277.1 GCF_000745965.1 Edaphobacter aggregans DSM 19364
CCCGTAGGAAGAAATCCAAGACGTGGGCACGGTGGACGGCCAGACAATGCAGAAAGCTGTTTCAAGCAAAACCAATGCCACATTTGCAGTCTCCGACGTGGGAACTCTCGTTTGCATCGCCCCCCTTGCGTCGTCCGGCATTCCTGGGGAACGCGCAGCAAGATGAAACTGGACCATTCGTTATCATCCCAAAAAGTTGAATTCTGTTGCTCCTTAAAAGCGGAATTCATAGGTCGAGCTCTCCGACCCCCAGTCAGACTGGAACCTGGCTGACCTCTCAACGGATAAGGACTGAGAAACGGCAATCTCGTCAACTCCCGGATTGTCGCCAACCGTCCCTAATCGGGTTCCTTCCGGTTGGACCGTTACTCAGGCGTGACCGCCGAGGTGGCAAAGGGGTCACATCTCGGTCAGCGCGCCCTATTCCCTTGAGATTTGACAGCAAGGTTGTGGTCTACGGGGATTACCGTCACAGCGAACGGGGTTCCAGCATCGTCCCCACAATGGGAAGCGCTCCAGGTTGGTTACCGCCCAGCATCGAGTTCTCGTAATACGGGGTGTACACCATCATGTGAGGATGCCAGTGGCCAACTCCAGGCCCGAGATCCTGGTCCGCAGAGAACATGTACGCGAACGCCACCATCTCCATTTTTGGCAGCTCGCCTTTGGCGTATGCCGCCTGAACTGCTTCAGAGATTTGGTCAGGTGTCTTGCCTTCCAGTCCGAGCCTGGCGCGTAGTTCCTGCAATGGCAAAACGGTTCGGCTTGCGACGGGATTGAAGCAGATGGGCGCGCGGAGTTTTGCGTAATACACCAGGTCCCGGAGCTGAGCAGGGGTAAATGTGGGGGCTGCCCAGCCCCGCATGACCAGGCACACGAAACCGTTGTCGCCTTCGGCGGCGACTTTGTATCCGGAGGCAGTAAGCAGTTTGACAGTGGCATGCCCTGAAATTGCTTCGGGCGCGGCACTTCTGGCCAATGCCGCCTCAGCTTCGGGAGTCATCATGTACTCGTTGAGCGGAGGGTATTTGGAACTCTGCCCATGCGCCGAGCCGGCTTGCATACTTACAAAGAGCAACATCAGTTCTGCCATAATTTTTTTCATTTCAATCGTCTCCTTACCGGATTATTTTCGTATTCACTATTACGGTCTTGACGGCGAACCGACGCACTCAGGCCGTCGCTGAGGAGGATTCGGAGAGGGCGAGCTTCAAGAGGCCTGGGTTGCGAGCGCTGTACGGCCCGCGGCGCGCCGTGCGTCAGTCAAGTTGCCGCGATGCATGGTCTGGTGCAGGGCCAGCACAAGGAAGCTCTGCCCGTAGGTAGCGAATTCTCGCTCCCGTCCCTTGGGCGGCGCGAGAGTGGGTTTGTCGAGGTCCGCCTCGCTCAGCGACTCAAGAAGGTTCAGGTTCTGTTCGCGCAATTGAAGGTACTTCTCTCGAACCTCGGCGAAGGGTGGATAGGCGCGGGCATCGGCGACGGGTTGCGAGTTCTCGCCAAAGTACTGTTGCCACTCGGCTGCCGGGTTTTTTTCTGCGAAGAGTGCCGCTGGGATGATGCCCTCAACCAGCGTGAGATGCCCGAGAACCCAGAGCGGGTGGCACCCGCCGTTCGGCGTCGGAAACGTCGTTGCGGCGTCGCTCATCTCGTCGATTACACTCAGCACTGCTCGATTCGAAATGTTCAGCGCAAATTTAATAGCGTCTTTCATGTGCATTGTCTGTTCTCCTTGAATTGCCCTTCTGCTCTGTATTACGGCTGTGGGGCGATCGAGGATACGCGTCGCTGCGACATTCCTCAGGAGGGCTGGGCCACGGCTACAGAACTCGCGGCGGAAAGAACCCATGGAGAATGCGCGTAATCCACGATGTGCGCGATGTGCTGGTCTGTCACCTGGAGTCGAGCGACGGAACTTGGCCTCCATTCGTCTCCGTATTGGCGCAGCGCGACGACTGCCAGCTCGCCGTCCACCTCCGCAACTGCCAGTCGCCACGGCACTGTCATGCGTTCATAGTTCCCGAAGTATGGCGATTCGTCGAGGGAGCCGGCGAAGCGATCTGCGACGCGGAGTCGAGCATCCGCGCTGATGAGTTTGCGGAGTCCCTCCCAATCACGCTGATTGAACCGGTCAACGTAGAGATGCAAAAGCCGTGACAACTCCGGGCTCACTTCACGCCTTGGTGTCACGGGCTTGGGCGAGGCAGCCAATTTCATTCGGCCCCGGTTGAGCGCGGCCTTGACGCCACCCACACTGGAGCTGACCAGTTCTGCGATCTCATCGAGCGTGTAATCAAAGATGTCCTTCAGCAGCACGCAGGCGCGTTCCATGGGAGGCAGGGTTATCACGAGCTGTTCAACCGCTCGACCCACACCGAGAACAGGAGGATCGACAGGCATTACGAGATCCGGGCTCATGGCATTTGTTTCGGCCTCGATCCGGACGCCACGCCTGCGAAGGAAGTCGATGCATCGATTGTGGGCAATCCGGAACAGCCATGGGGCAAGCGGACGGCTGTCGTCGTACTGGTCCAGCTTTCGATAAGCCTCGAATAAGGCATCCTGAACAACATCTTCGCCGTCCATCACCGATCCGGTCATGCGCGAGCAGTAACGGTGCAGGCGAGGGCGCAGTTGAGTGATTGTTTCGAGGAACGCCAGGTAGCGTGCTTCGAAGGGGCCGGAGGCTTCCATGTCGCGTGGAGTATCCATATCTACCTTTACGCAACGAATCGCCTTCAGGATACGGACATACTCTCTCGACCAACGCATCTGTTTTCAGATCATCAACGAAAACACGGGTTGCTGAGACTGGTTCCCGGTGGGTGGTCGGCTACCTGTCAATAACCAGGCGTCGACCCTTCAGGCGATCCGGGGCAGCAAGCTGGTGTAAGGTTCGGGTTGCCCGTGATCCGCCAGCAGTCCGGAAGGGGAAATTTCCGTCGGCACGACCAGTGAGTGATTCGGCGATTTACCAACAAGTTATCTTCGACCC
The DNA here is from genome assembly GCF_000745965.1 of Edaphobacter aggregans DSM 19364. Classification (GTDB taxonomy): domain Bacteria; phylum Acidobacteriota; class Terriglobia; order Terriglobales; family Acidobacteriaceae; genus Edaphobacter; species Edaphobacter aggregans. The sequence goes on from NZ_JQKI01000277.1 coordinate 2,993, forward strand.
ACCCTAAGATTGCGTGCTGCCTGGTCTGAGTACAGACCCAGGGGTTACGCATGAAAAATGCCCGTGAGGACCTGGCGCATGTACTGGTTGTTCCAAGCGGCTATTTTTCGTCGTCCGCGCAAGCTGTTCCTT
>NZ_JQKI01000278.1 GCF_000745965.1 Edaphobacter aggregans DSM 19364
CCCTATGTCTTCAGCCTTTGTCCAATTCCATTCCTGCTAATTTGGACGGCAGTGAGTTCAACTACAAACTCAAGGTTTCCGAGCGGGTGAAGGCGAAATGCGAACGTCACCCACATTACAACCCGGAGCGGGACGGGCGCGGGGGAATCAAGGGCGGATGCTCGACCTGCTTCTCTCTCTTCGACCTGCATCAGGCGAGGCTATCGCTGGACGCCGCTCACAGGGAGTTTCAGAGAAGAGCACTGCCCTGGACGTGGGTTAGTCGGTCACGTACTAAGCCGCAGTCAAACGAGCAGGATGAACGGCCCATGCAAGATGCCTTAAGCATCCGAGAACGTTTCCGAAGCTCCGCGCAACCTTTGCCGCGCAGACATTGGCGGGGCGGTACGACGCTGACCCCAGCGCGGCGGACTGGAGGCGGTTTGGGCGGCTTCCCGGCTTTGCCAATTCCAAACCCAAATACATAAAGCCGGACGGCCTCTTCCCTTTCGTGCGTCTTCACAGCCACACCGGACAGCAGTACCCGATGGCGCAGGCCTTCGAGCAAGAGATAACGAAGTTATACGAGACCCGCGAGCAGGAGCGCGAGGCGAGGCGTCTGCAAAGCTCTCTTTCTCCCCAAAGGGGACCGAGGTTATCGAATCTATCCCTGGAGCGATTCCGAACTTCGATCAAGTACCAGGACCGGCCCGCCGTTGCTGATATAGCGTTCTGTGTCGCCGCTTATGTCAATGGGATGACGGAAGACCGGATCAAACGTGCCCTTGAAGATGACTATCTCTCTCGCGATCCCAGCCCTTCCAAGAGAGCTGCATACATCCGGAGAACCATGGAGAAGGCGAGGAGATGGACCGAGCGATAGCATCGGTGCTTCAAGTCCCGTTGTCGTTGTTCCCTCTTGCTTTGTGATTGACACTTCGAGTTTCTGACCTTGCTTTTGCTACTCGCGCCATGAGGAGGACATTGAACAGGGCGGCTCCCTTTCGGTTTGCCTTTCTATCTGCGTTCAGCGTGCCGCGCCCAAAACACCCTCGCCCTTCGGACGCACGCTCTCCTTTCCAAAATCCGCTGCTCGCCTCTGCGAGGTGCGGACTCCTGCCCCATAGCAAGTCTGGGGCCCCTTCCGCAGATTTTGTCTAGTTGCCTTGGGAGTGGGTCGCGACGGCACACCCGTTGGGCAAGCATGTACCGCAGACAGCGGACAAACCAAAAGAAACGGAGCTAAACACCATGTTCAACAAAGTCATCGTCATCGGCCGCCTCGGACAGAACGCAGAAGCCAAAACCACTCAGAACAACAAAGAGTACGTCGTCCTCAACATCGCAACTCAGGAAAGCTGGAAGAACGACAAGGGCGACTACGAGAACCGCACCGAGTGGCACCGCGTCTATGCCTGGAGGAATCTCTCGAAGTTCGCCAAGACTCTCCAGAAGGGGCAGCTCGTCACCCTTGAAGGCATTCTTCGGTATCGCGAGGTAGAGGATGAGGTCAAAGGGACCACCTTCAAGCACCGGATCGCCGAGATCCACGCCATCTGCATGAAGCGGCTCTCGAAGATCGAGGCAGCCGATGATCCCACGGACGGAGCCGACGACGAATAATCGTCGGCCTGGGTGGATGAGCCATAGGCTCATCCACCTTTGTGCAACGCGCTGGACATACGCCCCGCTGCTACTTGATAGGAGGCGGGCTCGTCCAGTGTTCTTGCGCAACGGCGTCATGCCATTCCGACCCCGGTTGCAGCATCATAAGCCAGGTCTCCGAGAGCTTGCCGGCCTCGATCCGGTAGAATTGCATGCCTGCACGAGTTCCCGTCTCGCCGGTCTTTTTGCGCTAGTGAAAACACTGCTCACGTCATCAAACTCTTCAGTTGGTGCTCAAAAGCAGCTGGATCCGACAGGAAGCTGTTAGAGAATGAATTATGGCGCGCAAGCAAATGAAGTCAGGCACAACAAGCGATAGAGTCAGCGCAGTCTCGCCGGTCTTGATCGAAGATATTCGCCAGATCATCGGAGAGGCACGTCGAAGCGTCGCCACAACCGTCAACGCCGGCCTCACCTTGCTTTACTGGCGCATTGGCAAACGGATGGTCGATGAAGTTCTCGGCAAAGAACGGGCCGCTTATGGTCAACAGATTGTCGTATCGGTGGCGCGACAATTGGTTCAGGAGTATGGCCCGAGCTTCGGCGAGAAGAATTTGCGCCGCATGATCCAGTTTGCCGAAGTCTTCCCCCAGGAGGAAATTGTCGTATCGCTGATACGACAATTGAGCTGGACTCATTTCATAGCTCTGCTACCCATCAAGAACCCGCTTCAACGGGACTTCTACGCGGAGCTTTGCCGCGTGGAAGGCTGGAGCGTCAGCAGGCTGCGGCAAAAAATTGACTCCATGCTCTTCGAACGAACGGCTCTGTCCCGTAAGCCTGAAAAGTTGGCACGCAAGGAGCTTAACGCCTTGCGCGCCGATGGCCAATGGATGCCGGATATGGTCTTCCGCGACCCCTACATTCTGGATTTCCTCAATCTCTCCGATAGCTACAGCGAACGGGACTTAGAGACCGCTATTCTTCGCGACATTGAAGCCTTTCTGCTGGAGATGGGAGGCGGATTCAGTTTCGTTTCCCGTCAGAAGCGAATGGTGATCGACGGCGAAGACCACACCCTTGATTTGCTCTTCTATCATCGTCGCCTGCGGCGGCTGGTCGCGGTCGAACTGAAACTCGGCAAGTTCAAAGCTGCCTACAAGGGACAGATGGAGCTCTACCTGCGCTGGCTGGAGGAAAACGAACAGGAATCCAGTGAGGAGTCGCCGCTCGGCTTGATCCTATGCGCGGAAGGAGGACATGAAAGCATCGCCCTCCTTCGATTGGACCAAGCTGGCATCCGAGTCGGTCAATATCTAACGGAACTGCCCCCAAAAAAGATCCTTGAACGCAAGCTTCATGAGTCCATGGCCCTGTCCCGAGCCTTGCTAGAGAGCCGCACGGAAAGGCAGGGTCGGGAAAAGAAGACG
>NZ_JQKI01000279.1 GCF_000745965.1 Edaphobacter aggregans DSM 19364
CACTCCCAGCCGTTCTGGATTATGACTCGGAACCTAAGCGATTTTCATAGAATTTCGCGGGCCGAAGGCCCTACTCAACTTACATGGATGCCCGTCACTCGCCGGTATTCGGCTCGCTGAGAGTTTCCTCTCCAGACTTGTGAAAGACACACTTGTTGTATGTTTCTCGGGGCGTGGCAACATTGAGGGAAATGGTTACCGGCCAAGTTGCGCGATGGCTGCGCGTAATGTGGCGCTAGAGATGTGAAGCAGTCCCACATAGGGAGAGTACATTTCCATGATCAAGAGGATCGCGCTCGCAACCGCCAGCGCGGCGGCGAAATAGCTGGCGGTGACGGTCAGGTTGGCAGGCGCCAGGAGGCCGAAGCTGATGAAGACCGTGGTGAGCCACAGAATGAGCACGATCAGCAACGGCACCGAGATCGGTTCGGTTGTTTGTTCGTACATCAACCAGCGCGTTTGTCCGATACCCAGCAGGATCGTCAATGCCTGGGCCTTGAGCGAGCGCTCTGTTTCGTCCCTGGGCGTGAGTGCCTGTACCTTGTCGTAGAGAACTTCGCCGCCAGCCGCTGGCGATTCCAACCGCGAATGGCCAGTACTGTCTTTCGACCATGTCTGATCGAGAATGCGAGTCGCGACGTTGCGCAGAAGATCGCGCGCTTCCTTTGTCTCCGTCCCGTAATGGGCCAGGACGCGGTCCAGCAGGGCGATCTTGCTGGACAGATCTGTCATTTCGTTGCGTTGTTGGTCGTAGGCAGACTTGGCGGAAGCAACCAGAAGGCCCAGGACAAGCGCTGCCATGGTCGCGACTAAGCTCATCCCCACTTTTACAGCATCCTTCGTCTCAGCACTCCGGTGGTGCTCAGGTAGCACGGTACGAAGAGCGAGGCCCAGCAGCGAGCCTCCAAAAACGCACACAAAAGCGATCGAGCTGACTTCCAGGGAACTCATGATCGGAGGCTCCTTGGCGGGGCCGGGGCACTTATAGGGGAAGTGTATGAATGACGTATCCCCTCCTGCAAGAAGAAACGCATTTGTATCGACCTGACCCGTTCAACTGCTGAGAGGTCGGCAAACAGGAAATCATTCCGCCGACCGACGCTTCAATATTGGCATCTCAGTTCCCGCAAACGGGGTTAGCGGAAAGTTGGACCTCGAAGTTGCCGATAACGAGACTTCACAGGCATTTCAGGGTTACTTCCGGGTTGCCGGTGAGAACGAAGCCGCAGGCGCCGTGGTCGCTCCGGTTGTGGCTGGCGAGTAGTTTTTGGGCCGGGATAGGGTGTGAGTCACAGGAGGTAAGCCGCTGTGACCCACCTTCGCAAGATAATGCTCGAAGAGCTCGAGCGTCGTGACTATTCCGCTAGGACGATCCGCTACTATGTGCGCTTCGTCGAGCGGTTCGCACAACACTTTGGCAAGTCACCCGACAAGCTTGGCTTGGAACATGTTCGCAGCTACCAGAGCTATCTACTAACGCAACGAAGACTATCTCCAGGATCGGTCGAGCACCATATCTCGGCGCTGCGATTCCTGGGAAAGGGGAGAAACTGGCGGAATTCGTGCCGGTGCAGGGTGTGCACGAAGAAGAATCCGGACATAACCCCGATTTTGAGTTTCGGTCGCGCATTGCTGAAGGCCACTGTGCAACGCTCCTGATGACGGTGAACCAGCTGACCCTGCATCGTTTATCTTGGCTTAGACAGGATTCACCATGATTGGAGCGCGTCGCACCTGGCTAGTGTGTGCGATATGTGCTTGAAAGTGGTTCTTGATCCCATTACCGAGACAGAGGTATGCATCCGAATCAATCGAAGCTCGAAAGTCGGGTTCATCGCGCTGCGGAAGCGGCTTTGTCTCGTCAACAATACGTCAGCGCAATCGACGTGCTCTGTGGAATGGGCCTATTGGCGTCTGCGCAGGTAGACTCCTGGCGGAAAGGGCGAGTCGATTTCCTGGAACGGGTGATTCAAGGGAATCTCAAGAAAATTTCCTCGTCCATAGCGATATTTCGCCGCTGGGCAAGGGATAAGGGACTTAAACCCAGCGAAACCCAATACATGCGCCATTCTCGGACCGGGACCGTGGTCTTGCAATTTTCCAAGAGTGGAGACCCGGGGATTGAGAAGAGCTACCGCACGCATTTTGTATCGCCGGAGCTCTCCGAAAAGAAAGAGCAGCGCCTTCAAGAGAAGCTCAACCAGTCTCCGAAGCCCGTTGTATTCCAGAACCTGCGCGAGGCCCATTGTTCGGAGTGCGGCGCGGAGATTGAGCAGGGTTCTTTTCTTTCTATGGAACTGGAGCAGCCGCTCTGCCTTCAGTGTGCGCGTCTCGACGATCTCGAGTTTCTTCCATCGGGCGACGCTGCATTGACGCGGCGCGCTTCTAAGTACAGTGGAAGAGTCGCCGTAGTCGTTCGCTTCAGCCGGTCACGGGGGCGTTACGAGAGGAAGGGCATCCTCGTCGAAACGTCCGGCCTCGAGAAGGCTGAGCGAGAATGCCTGGAGGACGCCGACGAACGCGCCGTGGCGCGGGCACGTGGAGCCGAGCGGCGACAAAAACAGGATGTCGAATTGGCCGCTCAAATGATCAAGCAGATTGCGATATTGTTCCCCGGATGTCCGGCAAGCGAGGTTGCGGACATCGCCGAGCACACCGCCCGAAGGGAAAGCGGCCGGGTGGGTCGCACAGAAGCTGGCAGGAATCTCGAGGAAAGTGCCCTGACTTTAGCGGTTGTTGCTGCAATTCGCCACAAACACACCCGGTATGACGAGTTATTGGCTAGTGGAGTGGATCGTGTTACCGCCCGCCAACGGATTGCAGTCATGGTCGAAGAGATTCTGGCGAGGTGGCGAATACGGGATTGCGGTAAGAACACGCATTGAAGGGCCGGTCCAGGCGAATTTACCGAAAAACTTTTCAGGCGCTACTAAATAAATCGTCGTTGCACTACCTGCGTG
>NZ_JQKI01000280.1 GCF_000745965.1 Edaphobacter aggregans DSM 19364
ATCAAATCCCAAGTCAGAATTGCAAATCGCCGGAGCCCGAGACAAGTTTTTGGCACCAGTTACTCCGCCTCTGGCGCAGTCAACTGCTCTTATTGAAGTGCCCCCCAAGCTTCTTTCTGCGAACAGCTTTCCCGAGAGAATTGAATCTGAATCCCATTCAGAGTCAATCAATTGCGGCGATATGGCCAATTTTGTCTCGAATCGTTGCCATATCCCAGTAACACGCGCACGATTACTAAATAATCTCCGTATATCCCGTGAATCCCATTGACACTGTGAGTGTTGTAAGCGTTTTATCGGACACTCTCGTGGAGTTACGAGACGGCGCGAAGATTAGAACTGCTCCACATGTCTCTCATACGAGATCCTCCGGTGCGAAGAGCTTGAACTTGGCAACGGGGCACGAAACTTTGTAACTACAAAGTACGAAATTTGCTACAGAAAGAATCTTCGTATTTTACCCAGAGGCTAACGCTATGACATACAAGATACTACTGTTGGCCTGCCTGGCCACATTTGTAATTCCACTCTCGCTCGCGCAGACCCCGGGCACTGACGTCCGGTTAACCAACGATTCTCCCGGCAGCTCGGGCTATATCAGTGCGTACACCCTGGCTACTGGTAGTCCCTATACCGATGCTGTGCTCAGTGAGTGTTCCATAGCGCGCGGACGCCAGAACGAGCCTGCGGTAGAGGTCAACCCTCGTAACACTAACGTATTGATTGGCAGTTCCAATGATTATTGCGGTGTGTACTCCACCGTAGTCAATGGGACTCCAGTGGCGCTGGGTCCAATATGGTTGGGCTACTACCGTTCTGAAAACGGGGGAGCCAGTTTCCAAAGCTCTCTGGTGCCTGGCTACCCGGGAGACGTCTCGCCCTTCGCTGCATTGGCACAAATAAGAACCGCCAGTGCTGGAGACCCGGTCATTACCTGGGACAACCATGGCCGCGTATTCTTTGGCTCGGAAAGTTCCGGCGACCCAGCCGGAACCGTGAAGACCTTTGGAGATGAGTGGGTCGCGCGATATGAAAACCCCGACGGCGAAGGCGGAAATACGATCAACGATGGGAAAGCATATCGAGGCACGACTCGGGTAGCCAAGGGCTCGTCCGCCCCAAACCTGTTAGGTGTGTTTCATGATAAGACGTCAATCCAAGCAGACCGAACTGGCGGGCCCTGCGACGGGAATGTCTATTTCTCGTGGTCTCGTTTCACAGGCGGGAAGAACTCGAACATTTATCTTGTCCGTTCCACAGATCATGGCGTGACATTCTCAAACCCGATCCTGATCACCAGCAGCATCAAGAACGTGCAGGACCCCGACATCTCGGTCACAGGAAATGGGCATGTTTACGTCACGTTCGACGAGTTTGAAACCAACAGCGGACAGCCTTTTGCAGTGGTGATTGCCAAATCCACTGATTGCGGACAGACCTTCTCCAAACCGCAGGTTGTTACCACATTTATCCCATATGTTCCTCTGGACGTTTCGGCGCCGCAGCCAATTCCTATTCCGGCAGCGTCGCTCGACGATCCGTTTTTCGAGAGTGACGTGTCAGCTCCGGGCTCCATCGCGCGTGATTGCGGTGACTTTGCCGATCACTGTGTCTCCGGATACACCTTCCCCCGCGGCGGGACGAGCCCCCGTTCTACCGCCGATCAGTTGGACAAAATGAACGAGTGGGTTTACATCGTCTATGATCCAACCAAGCCGGGAACCATAGTGCAATCAGGAACAACGTTCTTTACGACCACAGTGGCCGGCCAAGGCAGCCAAGCCGGCATCTTCTTTACACGGTACGACGGCGCGGCTGGAACACACACCACTCCCGCGCTGATTGATAATCAGACCGTTGGTCAACAATTCTTCCCGGATATTTCCGCCGATGGTGGAGCGCTGCACGTGCTTTGGTGGGACAGCCGGCTTGATCCGAACTACTCGCCGGCGCGCCCGATCGGCAACAGCGCCGCCGGCGTTATTGCGCCATCGCTGGATGTCTTTGGCGCCAAATCCACTGACAATGGAACTACGTGGACAACTCCCGTTCGTTTGACCGACGTGACCAGCAACGCCAACTACGAGCAGTTCGATAATCGCTCTGTCCCGTTTGCGGGCGATTACCTTTGGATCACTTCGCTCGGCAACTTCTCGTTCGGAACCTGGACCGATTACCGCAACACGGTGCAGGGAACCGATCCGCGTGAGACTACCGAAGATGAAGACAACGCCACTGCAGATGTGCGTCAGTGCCGTGTTTTCTCGGCGCTGATCGGTGCATGGAGTGGCGATCTATGTCCACATGAAGGCGGAATAGACCAGAACATTTACGGGGACCACACGCCGTAAATGCAATTCGCTGATTGTTGATTGGAGAGTCAAAATCTCCAATCAACAGCCTTCAGTTTTAAACAATCAATATTCAATTGTTCCTGTTTGCACCGACTTGACCGGGGATAAGAGTTGCAGCAAGTCGCGTCATTGTCGGCTCCCATAGAAAACATGTTGGTCGCGATGTGTGACAACAACCGTGAGTTGGGACGACACGTGCCGCAATTCCAAATTCGCCAAAGAGCAACAACGCTGCTTGCACGGCTCACACTAGCAGGAAAAAGCAGCAGTTCCACGCGTAACTGTCGAAACAGGGCGAGTCACTCATTTAGTTCTGTCAGCGCTTTCCTCGGAGTTGCGGGCGGCTAGCGGTAACTCGTCAATAACCCGACTTCCCCCTTCAGACCGTTATGCATCGTCGGAAGACCACGGGCAAGGTGCGGTTTGTTTGAATGTAAGTCAGTGAGGAGCACGAGGTGTTGCAAAGGCTGAACTCAGCGGTGAAGCTGATTCAGAGAACTACCCC
>NZ_JQKI01000281.1 GCF_000745965.1 Edaphobacter aggregans DSM 19364
CAGATCTTGGCCTCCATCGCTCGCTTCGCCACCTCCACCCTTGACGCTCACGCACCTGATACTTATACAAGAAATCAATGACTCGGGAGACTAGTCATGGCGGCTCCTTATGCCGGTGCGTTCCCAGGTTCTTGGGTGGCCATGGTTCCGCGGCCACGTTTGATTCGGGGTTCGGGCATTCCTTTCATCATGCTCCGCAACGGCTGGTATATCGAGAACTACATGGAAAGACTTGACATTCCTCTAGTGGATTCATTGGCGCTGCAGGGAATGGGCGAATCGCTGCGGCCGCGCGCGAAGACTACGCCGCTGCGGCAGTCGCTGTCCTCACTACTGATGGACACGAAGGCCAAACCTACGAAATAGCCGGCGACGGCGCCTTCACGATGAAATCATTGTCTACATCCGCCCAGCCAAGCGTCAGCAACTTCTTTGCCTGGGGCGCAGGCGGTCGCATTGCCAACAAGTTCTTCGACCAGTTGGAACTTGAACTCCAACAAAGTAAGAAAACGCCAACACAATGAAAGGCAGAACGGTTGCGGCAATTGTTTTGTTTTCCGGAGGTTAAAGTTTAACGCATAGGAACTTGCTGGCCGGAGAGGTCCAAAGTTCAGAAGTTTAATCTGGGCCATTTCGGGCCGTGCTGGCGCGGAGGGCAGACCGTCGCGAGTGCTCCCGATGAAAATCATTTCACAGTATCGCCAACAGGCGAGACTGGTGTACTATGGGGCCCTTTCAAGAAAGGAAATTCCGGCACCTTCGGACGTGGTTTCTGAGGACGGAAGCCGTGGAGACGTCACCAACACCAATGTGGGAGCTGTAACGACGCCCAATCAGTTCGTCGAGACGGTGTTCCATGACAGTCCGAGGATCGAGGGAAAGGAGTAGAGAGTGCTCGCTTATCGATTGCTCGAAGCACAGGCACAGCCGGAGCTTCAAGAAGTACCCGACCCCCACGCAGGCCCAGGCCAGGTCGTGGTCAAGGTGGGCGGCCAACGGGCTTTGTCATGCTGACTTCGTGCTCGCTTCGCGAGATCCGAACGCTTGGGGAGATGGGGCCTGCCGATCAGGACAGATGGGATCTGGAACAAACCTTCGTCAGCGTCACCGTTCCGGCGGAACAGAGCAAGTTGAATTTCACCGTTGGGCGCCAGGAGCTCCAGTATACCTCGCCGCTGACATTTGGCGCGGTGACGATAGGAAGGAGGAAATTACCGTTTATTTCCGGATCGGTGGTGGCCAAGCCGACGTTGTCGGAGTTGACCGGACTTGGCGATAGCGGATCGCGTTAGACGAAAGGCAAATATATGGTGGTGTCGTGATGACCGTATGCGAACGTGCTGAAGGAGGAGCGTTCTGACAAAATTATCAGAACTCGAGTCCCATCAGTCCTTTCCCGTTTTCCGTACCCTCGGGGAACCGCGCAAGAACTGGCTGGAGAAGTTCCTTTCTACTTTCGCAGACGTACGCGGCGGCGAAGGCGTAATCTCCGTGCTCCTGACCACAAACCTGGCCATTCTCCTGGGTTCTTACTATCTGCTCAAGCCGGTCCGCGAAGCGCTCATTCTCACCGAGGGCGGTGCGGAGGTGAAATCCTATTCCTCGGCGGCGCAAGCTGTCCTGCTCCTGCTTGTCGTGCCAGCTTACGGCGCCTTCGGTTCGCGCGTGCGGCGGTTGAAACTCATCGCGTCGGTCACCTTTTTCTTCGTCTCGAATCTGATCGTTTTTTATTTCCTGGGCAAGGCTGGCGTTCGCGAGGGAGTGATCTTCTTCATTTGGGTGGGGATCTTTAACTACTTTGTGATTGCACAGTTTTGGGCGTTTGCCAACGACTTGTTTAGCGAGTCCCAAGGCAAGCGGCTGTTCCCGATTCTCGGCATCGGCAGTTCACTTGGAGCCTTGGTCGGCGCCTGGGCCGCGAGTCGGCTCATTAACTTCGTCGGACCTTACGGTCTCATACTAGCTGCGGCAGGAGGCATCACAACTTGCATCGCGCTCACCGCATTGGCAGACCGGTGGGGAGCCCAACGAACCGGCGAACAGGAATCAACGAAGTCCAAAATCCCACTCGGAAAAGAGGGAGGGTTCGAGCTCATATGGAAAGATAGATATCTTCTGCTAATCGCTGTTCTGACAGTTCTCCTAAACGTCGTGAATACCTCCGGCGAATTTATCTTGAGCAAGCTGGTGGTTGCGCGCTCACTCGAGCTATTTGGCCCGGGAGCGGAGATGGCACGGAAGACATTTGTGGGCAGTTTCTACGCTCAGTTTTTTGGCTGGGTGAATCTGCTCGGTCTGGTGCTGCAGACGCTATTCGTCTCGCGTATCTTCCGTTATGTGGGTGTTCGAGGATCCCTGTTTATCCTCCCCACCATCGCTTTCACTGGTTACACAATGATTCTGCTGTACCCTGCGCTTGGAGTGGTGCGGCTACTGAAGATCCTGGAGAACAGCACTGACTATTCCGTGCAGAATACCGCACGCCAGGCCTTATTTCTTCCCACCAGCCGTGAAGCAAAATACAAAGCGAAAGTGGCGGTGGACACGTTCTTCGTGCGTATCGGGGATGTGTTACAAGCCGGAATCGTTTACGTCGGGACGATGTTAGCGTTTTCGATTTCCACTTTCGCAGCCATCAGTGTGGCGTTGACGTTGGCGTGGATTCTGGTTTCAGTCGGCATTTACCGCGAGCACAAGCAGCGCATTCCTACAGTCTCATGACGCTGATATATGCCTAGCCTGCATCATTCGTGAAGCCCGCGGCGAGCGGCTATTGTGAGCGCGAGATTGTGGCGAAGCTGCTTTAGGCTCGGTGATATTGGTTAGCGTACGAGAGCGGGCA
>NZ_JQKI01000282.1 GCF_000745965.1 Edaphobacter aggregans DSM 19364
GTCATACGAAAAAACGGCTGGAGCTTGCCGGTCTAAGAGGCGACGTTGCGTTCGTCTCCAGCCCGGAGGCGACGCAGATTGCTCCAGCCACCATTGAAACCGACGAAGAGAGCACGATCCTCGCTGAAATCGATGAGAGTGAGACGGAGAGCGCCGAGCTTGACAACGCTGCGTAATCGATAGCGAGCACAGGTGGAGCGCTTCCTCCTCCACCTGTGCGTGCTGCGACGCGGCCAATCCATGCAAAACATTTCTGACGACATTTCCTGCGGAGGCTGACTATGCGTTTGGCATCGCGCACCGCGGAAAGCACCCTGACCTCGACATCAATCGGTTTGTACTCACGAACACGGACGCATGCCGTTCCTGAGTGATCCGGTGCCGCCATGGCACTATCGCGGATGGCTGCTTTTTCAGGGCCAGATGGCCGATCAACACCCAGAGGCAACGGGCCGCTGGAACCATTGCATGCGGACGCTGGAGGCGGGTCGCCTGCTGGACGAACCGATCCCGCAGGTGCACTTTGCAGAATGTCCTGCCGCGGCTGGCGTGAAGATGCTGGAGAAGTGCGTGGACCTCCTCGCCTATCGCGAATCCCATTGGTCGGCCTTCGAAGCGTTCGTCCAGTGGCTCGCCTGGGGGCTGGCCGTTTCGAGAAACAGGCCAACGATGGAAGAAGCGAGTTCCGAGGCGCTTTACCGCATCTTCAACTTTGAACCGTTGCTTCTCCATCCCCATGACTACCTGGGCCACTTGCTCTCCGAGCGGAGAGGCAAGGGATGAAACCCGCACGCCCCCTCACGCAGTGTGCGAGTTGATGGCGCAGATGACGTTTGGAGGAGACAGCGCGAACGGTTCCAAGAGCGGTGAAGATCCACGTCTCCGCCTCATTTGTGAGCCCGCGGCCGGGACAGGACGCATGCTTCTGCATGCGAGCAACTTCTCCTATCGTCTCTACGGCATGGATATCGATCCCCTGGCTGTAACGATCTGTCTTTGCAATGGTGCGTTCTATGCGCCTTGGCTGGCGTTTCCACTTCCAGAGCCGGTTCTTGCCAACGCTGGAAAAACAGCGGAGGAGCGTACGGCCAAAGCGGCATAATGTCGAGCGACCTTCCGCGGGGCTGATCCGATCCCTCGTTGGCAGGAACTTGATCCTCTGGGTTGCGGGGTCAGGAGCGTCAGTGGCGATTGCGGTCTCACCAGAGTCGGTATTACACTTACTAGGAGAAGTATTACCATGCAGATTACAAGCAAAGGCCAAGTAACGATTCCTTTGAATGTTCGTACCCGACTGGGTCTCCTGCCGCACACGGAGGTTGAGTTCGAATTAGTTGGAGATCACGCCCGGATACGCAAGGCAAAACCCGCGACTGGAACAGGCACTCGGGGCAACCGAGCTCTCACTGCGCTTCGTGGAACTGCGGACACCCGTATGAGCACTGACGAAATCATGGCGCTGACGCGGGATGACGGACGGCGAGCCCGGAGAAGGAAATGAAGTCGGCGCTGGCCGGATGGCCCGCGCGGCTTCGCAGCTGCCACGGCGTCCTGGTGGACAGCAATATTCTGCTGGATATCGCGACCAATGACGTAACGTGGAGCGAATGGTCAGCAAATGCGCTCGCCGAATGCAGTGAGCATTCGTCACTGATGGTGAACCCGATTATCTATGCCGAAGTATCGGTCGGATTTTCGACCATCGAAGCGTTGAACGCTGCCCTTCCCACCAGTATCTATCAAAGGGCGCCACTTCCATGGGAGGCCGGCTTCCTGGCAGGCAAGTCGTTCCTGGCGTATCGCAAACGTGGAGGCACCCGAAACACCCCTTTGCCGGATTTCTACATCGGGGCACATGCGGCCATTGAGGGTCTTGGATTGCTTACGCGCGACGCCGCCCGCTACCAAACATACTTTCCGAAGATCGAGATCCTCTGCCCCTAAAGGCCCTGATGTCGTGTTCCGCGTAAGGATCTGCGCATCAATGGTGCGTCGTATTCTTCGGGCCTCGCCGTTCCGTCTCCGCAGCCCATTTTGGAAGTCCTGCTTGCCGCTACCTCCGCAGCTTCCTCTTGATAAAGGCAACGGCTGTCCGTGATCAAAGACAACGAAAAACACTGCACGTCGTGTCCTTCCTGAATCCACTTCGACGTACCAGGCGAAAGGGATCGACCGAGCCTGAATGTATTGATCGCCCGTCTGCATTGATTCCATGTTCACCGAATCATCCGACGGAGCCATTGCGGCCTGCTTGCGCTGCGCTCGCCTTTCCGCTTTCACCGGCAAATCCTCGGACTGGCGTTGACAGCCGTTAGATGGTTCTTTCAACAACGGTTTCTCAGGGAGGTCTATGAGTACGGTCGAGAGTTCGATGGAGTGCCCGCAGTGCGCGGGTGAGGCGTGGCATACCTTCGATTGCAGAGAAAGTTCGTCACTTATCGGCTGCAACTACTGTGGGTACACGGAATATCACGGGCCGGAGTATGGGCACGGTTTCAAGCCGACCGGGCGATGGATCGACGAGATGAGCCCCGGATTTGGAGTACTCAAGATCCAAGGCTCCGCATCGCTCCGCGTTGTGACCATCCTCCGCTGTTCGACGGAGGAGGAGTTCTCCGAAGCCCTTGCTCTCCCCTTCCGATTCCTTCCGGCATCGCGCCAGGATTCCGGTAACAATCGGCGATCGCAACCCGTCTGAACCCTGGAGCGTTTTCCGTTACTGACTGGGCGTAGGCGGGCACGGTTGTGCAACCGCTGGGCATGACGCCCGATCACGCTGCTCGCCAACGCCTCGCCCAGACGATAGAGTTGCCTGGGTCCGACAGAGTTTTCAAAGCGCG
>NZ_JQKI01000283.1 GCF_000745965.1 Edaphobacter aggregans DSM 19364
CGGGCGGTAGTTGCCAGACTGCGGTGGCCGAGCAATAACTGGATCGTGCGAACATCCGTGCCAGATTCCAGCAGGTGGACGGCGAATGCGTGTCGTAGGGTCTTCCCGTACTACTCATGATCTGCAGTCAACAAAAATTTGCTATCGGTTCCATCCCTTCTATGGCGTCGAAGTTGAAGTAATCCGCCATTTGCGGAGGACAGAGTCGGCGATTCTGATCGTCAGGCTTCCCGGAGGCGCACAGGTAGCGTTGCCTGAATGGATGCTGACTCCGCGGATCTGTAATCGCATGACTCACGAAGACAGACCGCGAATAGCTATTGAGGCCCTCCTTGACCTCCGCCGGCTGATCGATGCGCACCAAATTAAGAACGCTACCCAGGATCGTATTTGTGCAGAATCTCGATCAGGAGGTCAGGATGCACAACACCGATCTGATCGTGCGGCAGCGCAAGCTGCGCTTCGAGGAGAAAGAGATATGGACCGAGCTTCCGGAATCGACGCGGGAACACTGCCGAACTCTGTGGCGCCAGCTGTTGGCAGACGTTCTCAAAACCGGCGAACGGAGGCAAGATGAGCGAGAAGATTAAGGGCCACCAACTCGAGCGAGGAGCCTACGTTTACGTGCGTCAGTCGACGCCCTACCAGGTACGCAATCACCTGGAGAGCAAGGAACTCCAGTATGCTCTGGCGGGTCGTGCGGAACAACTCGGTTTTTGCAAGGTAGTGGTGATTGATGAAGACCTGGGCCGCTCCGGGGCCGGGACTCAGGAACGACCAGGCTTCGGCCGGCTATTGGCGTCGGTCTGTCAGGGGCTTGCCGGAGCGGTGTTCGCCTTGGAAGCTTCGCGATTGGCGCGCAACAATCGTGATTGGCATCATCTGGTTGATCTATGCGCACTCACGGAGACGCTGCTGATCGACAGCGATGGCGTCTATGACCCGCGGCAACTGAATGACCGTCTGGTTCTTGGGCTAAAAGGCACAATGTCGGAATTTGAGCTTGGCCTGCTACGACAACGCGCCCGTGAAGCTTTTGAGCAGAAGGTGCGTCGCGGCTTCGCGTTGTGGGAAGTGCCGGTGGGCTTCATCCGAACTGAAGAAGGCCAGATTGAAATGACGCCCGATCGCCAGGTGCAGCAGGCGATCAGAAGTGTATTTCAGAAGTTTCATCAACTCGGAAGCGCGCGGCAAGCGACGATCTGGTTCCGCGAAGAACAAATCCCCGTACCCAAGACCAAACCAGGAACCGCTGGACAGGAGGTGGTATGGGGAATGCCGAGCAGTGGAAGGATTCGTCAGATGCTGAACAATCCGTGCTACGCCGGGGCTTTCGCCTATGGCAAGACCGCGGCGCGAACGCGGATCGAGGACGGATGAGCCCGGCAAAGCTCGCGTTACCGGAAACCACGAAATGAGTGGAAGATGTTGCTTGTGGGCCATCATCCGGGGTACATCAGTTGGGAGGAGTATTTGGAGAACCAACAACGTCTGGAGGCCAACGTGGCATGGTCCGACAGTGAAGCCAGCGGTGCGGCGAAGCTTGGGGCCGCTTTGTTATCCGGTTTACTGCGCTGCGGTCGCTGCGGCAGGAAATTGCAAGTCGTTTATAGCGGTACCAGCGGCCGCGTGCCACGATACGTCTGTCGGGGTGATCGGGGAGATCGCGGATCCAGCCAATGCATGACCGTCGGTAGTTTGCGGTTGGATCGAGCCGTGGCACAGAGTGTACTGACTGCGATCCAACCTGCCGGTATAGAGGCCGCCGTCAAATTAACCGAGTGCGCCAAGGTGGAAGACGACGAGAAGCGGCAAGCGTTGGAATTGGCATTAGAACGAGCTCGCTATGAAGAGAAGCGAGCCCGTCGGCAGTTTGATGCCGTCGAGCCAGAAAACCGTTTAGTGGCGAGTGAGTTGGAGGCTCGATGGAACGGCGCGCTGGCACGGGTGGTGGAGGCCGAAGGTCGCCTTGCGGCTGCGGGAAAGGCGGCCGAGCCTCTGAGTGAACCTCAGAAGCAGCAACTGACCGCGCTGAGTGAAGATCTGATGGCGCTGTGGAATCATCCTGAAGCACCAATACAACTGAAGAAGCGCATCCTGCGCACGGTGTTGACAGACATCATCATCGACAATGAAACAGATCTCGCAACACATCGCCTGCGACTCCATTGGGCTGGTGGAGTGCACACGGAACTGCGTGTGGAACGTAACAAACCAGGACAACATCGCCACAGTGCCGATCGTTCGGTAATTGATTTGGTAAGTGACTTATCAAAAATATGCCCGGATAAGACTATCGCGGCTATCCTGAATCGACTGGGATACAAGACCGGTCAAGAGAAGACGTGGAATGCATCTCGCGTGGCTGGACTGCGGGGATATCACAAGATCGCCCCCTTCCAAAAGCAGGATGACTGGGTAACGCAAGAGGAGGCGGCGCGAGAACTGCAGGTGAGTAACACAGTAGTGAAGCGGCTTATCCGACAGCGCATTCTTCCGGCCAGACAGGTTGTGAGATACGCTCCGTGGATCATCGCGAAAAGAGATCTGTTGTTAGCTGCGGTACAGCAACAGGCAAAAGCGGCACGCCGGGGCGGCCATAGACTCCCGCAAATCTTGCTCGGCCAAGGCCAATTGTCTTTAGAATGAACGAACTCTGAAAGGTGGTGCAGTATGCCGAAGCCTGCCGAAGCAAATGGGGTGTAATGGGCTTACGGATACGCGAAAGGCGACGGGCCTTCTGGCAAGCTTGTTCGACGGCGCTTCTGTCGATCGGCTTGCTGGGCACATCCCCCTCGAAGAGCCACGTTTTCGGCCGCCCTG
>NZ_JQKI01000284.1 GCF_000745965.1 Edaphobacter aggregans DSM 19364
CACCACTGGGTGGACTCTTGCCGACTGGACCGATCTTTATTCCGGCCGAGCTGATCCGCCAGAAGCAATCTCAGAGCCGACAAGAGTCGGTGATGAAGCGCGGTGCTTCTGGCCAACCGGCCATTGCCCCTCTTACGGCTGAATTACTCTCGCAGCGGTGGATACAGAGCCGGGTTTCTTGAGCTTGAGTGTTCTCGTGCACGACGCACCCTGTTGCGGACTGGCCCGGGTCCCTTGCAGTGGCGCGTTGTTACCGAAATCTGAACTTTCCTGGCACTTCGCTGTTCCCCTTAGCTAAACCACCGCGTCACATCTCGACTCTACCCGTATTCTGAGGGGACCCCTACCTGTAGAAAACTGCCCTCTCGAGCCCAAACTTATTCCATGTGTGCCGCGTGATTGAGGTCTTCCCAAGAGGATTGCCCGGAATAAGCAAGGGTGGCCTACGCCAAGAGGGGAGTCGCCTATACGGCTCACGTGATTATTCTCCCCCGGCAGGCTTTATCTTCGGCAGCCATACTTCGAGTTGTTCCTTCGGCGAAGGCAAGCCGATTCTCACAACTCGTGCATCGGGATAGGCCTTACGCAAAATCTCTACGCATCGATTCGCTATTGCTAGATCCGACTCATTGAAATATCTGACCTGCGCTGTGTCAGGCATCTTCTGAGTTGGGATTTTCTGCACCTTGGACTCGACGTTAGCAGAGGGCCAGCCGGCACGGAGGAGTTGAACGACCTTCGCGCCCGAGGCTGGGCTATCCTGAACATCCATCTGTACGTACATGTGCGGCGGCTGGGGCTCGACCGATGCTGGAGAACGGCCGGAAACAACCGATGCTTCCACAGGCTTCGGAGTCGGATGCGCAATGGAGGCAGTCGGCCCATTGCCAAACTCTGAAAGCAGTTCTACGATCGGTTGCCTCTCATTGTCAGAGACGCTCACCGTAGACGATCCCGGATTGTCGTCGATGCTGAACCCACCGATCTTTGCCAGCTGAGCCTTGACCGTTGCAGGATTGTCTACCCTCACGGTAAAAGTCATCTTGCCGAGTACCGTTCCGCGGATCAGGCGCATACCCGGGTGGTCTGAGATGTATTTCCCGCAGTTGCCCTGGCCGGTGACCTGTTCCACCGACTTGTCGTCCATGATCTGAATCTGTGTGTCTGCGATCGTGTACTGGACGTTTTGCGATTGCTTCAGATTTACTCCAGCGCTATCAAGTCCCCGAAGTGCGCCCGATCCAAGGTTTGCGGCAAGAGCGGTGTCGCGAGACATCGTATAGGAAGGGAATAGGTGCTGCGCAGCGAACGGCTTAGGAAGAGGTGTGGGGACGCAATCTTCGAGGTCCGCTGGGACAGAACCGGTCGGACGGAGCAGCGTGCCCAATGGGTACGCAGTTGTCGCTACGATCACGCTGAAATCTTTGCCGCCACCGTACTGCTTTAACACTCTGTCAGCCAGATCCTGCTGAAACTGATCGAAGTCGCCCACGCTCTGCGTAGAGATATGATTTCCAGTGCCGGTGGTGGTGGTGACGATGGGATTCTTCGGCAGATGGGTGAAATGCCATGCAACGGCGACGGCGACCAGAACGACTGCGACAGCAATCAGTCCAACAACTTTCTTGATTGCGTGAGTCATCTATCGAGTTCCTTAGCAAAGCGGAACCCCACATAGTGCGGGGCATCCAATCATCGTCTCAGAAAATGTCTTTTGCGTGGAGATATTATGAAGCAGTTCTCACTTCGCTGTCGCATCAGGTAGACTTGGGGAGACCACCAACCGCACAGGTACCAGTTATCTCGCCTACAATGCGCCGCGATTTGAACTTGCTACGGTTACCGTGGCGTCGAGCGCCTATCGGCGGATTCCGCTTCGACCGGAAAAGCCGAGTCATACGAGCGTGCAGCCACCGGCAAGGAAGCGAAGCGGCCCCAACTGGAGGCCATGCAGAGCTTCGTCCGCGACGGCGATACAGTGTTTTGTCACTCGATGGACCGGCTGGCCCGCAACCTCGATGATCTGCGGAGAATCGTGCTGGGGCTGACGGAACGGGGCGTCCATATCGTCTTTGTGAAGGAAAACCTGACCTTCACCGGCGAGGATTCGCCCATGTCGAATCTGTTGCTGAGTGTCATGGGGGCGTTCGCCGAAAGAGAGCTGATCCGCGAGCGCCAGCGTGAGGGGATTGCGATCGCAAGGCGGGAAGGGAAGTACACCGGCAGGAAACCGTCTCTGACGCCCGCGCGCGCGGCCGAGTTGCGCCGGCGCGTTGCCCTGGGCGGCTCAAAGGCTGGGCTAGCTCGTGAGTTCGGTATTATCCGGGATACGCTATATCGATATGTCCCGGTCAAAAAACGTCGGGCCGGGAAAGTTGCAAAATGACTTGTGTGCAGGGAATCGGAGGAGGGAAACGATGAGTGAATCGGAGATGCAGGCGGAGTTGGAGCGCCTGCGGGCTGAGAATACCCAGCTCAAGAGCAAAGACAAGGGTGGTCTCACGTTGAAGGTGAGCGAGAAAGGCGGGGTCTCTCTGTACGGCATGGGCCGGTTTCCGGTCACGCTCTACAAAGAACAATGGCTCCGCATCCTGGCGAGTGCGCCGGAGATCGAGGCGTTCATCCGCGAAAACGACTCCAAACTGAAGACGAAGGAGTAGAGTTTGAAGAAAGGGGTCCAGAGTGCCATATGCTGTCCCTGCGGGAATGAGGAGATCTTCGCCCTGGGCCTCTGCGCGACCTGCTACACGCTAAAACGGCAGGATGCCGAGTATTTCGGGGGCCTGCGAGAGCAGGTCTTAGAGCGCGATAGA
>NZ_JQKI01000285.1 GCF_000745965.1 Edaphobacter aggregans DSM 19364
GATGGACGCAAGATCAATTGCGGACCGAGGTGCAATTGGGCGCGTGGTTCGTTTTTCCGGCAGACACCGCCACAATATTCAATTCCGATCCGGATGCTTTGTGGTTGCAGATGATTCAGAAGACAGAGTTGCGATTGGCGAAGACTGAGCCCTTCGTAAAATCTCCCAGCCAGTAGAATTGTTTTTGATAAATCCCGAGTCATTCACCAAGCCGATATTTTCACAATACATCGTTCCGGGAGAATCACCGCCGATCCGGAAATAACTACTTGATCAACACTTCGCGGCAGGTGTTGTCAAAGATGAAAATTCCGGTTTGGCCACAAACCACCCGGATCCCGTCAATGAGCGCTAAGGCCTGTTATCAACACTTGAGGGAATGCAGTCCGTTGCTCGCTAAAATGATTTACAACAAATGAGAAGAAGTCCGGCAACTTCACTAGGCTTCATGAAATTTGCGAGCCATCCGGAGGCTGGGTCCTAACGGCGTTAATGTTGAACAGAAAGAAAGAGGGAGGCGCGCGGAATGCGCGTCTCCCTTGAGTTTTTGGTGGTTCGGACGATTCGTCAGAATTGCCCTCCATAGCCGAGCAGCTCGCGCAAGCCATTGCCGGTCCGCCATGTGGAATCTGGCTCGTTCTTGATGAGGTCGCGGTAGATGAGGTGCGCGGCCTCGGATTTGAGCTGCTGGAAGCGCAACGAGTTGGGATCGAGTGGATTGCCGGGGAGGGGTGCGGCGAGCTCATTGGGAATGTAGTTGTTGACGAGCGCCTCGTAGCCCTGTTCGGCACGGGGGTCGTTGGGGTGGCTGATGAGCTCGAGCCGACCAGCCTGGGTTGAGTAGTCGTAGAACTCGAGCTGTACAGTGGCGGGGTCGATGGTGGTGGTGGCGGGCAACCAGTCGGAGTAGACACCGACCTTCGTGTCGTTGGTGCGGAGGGCGACGATGTTGGTTGGGGAGTTGTTGAAGTTGAAAAAGCCGGGAGCGATTTCGTCGGTGGAGAAGAGGAGGTAAGATCTGCCGGGAGCCCAGCGCGACTTGAGCATGGAGTACATGTCGAGCCGGTTGGCGTAGATCTGGTTATTGGGAAACTGCGTTAGCCATGTCGTGTCGCCCTTGTAGCCGAGGGTAACAAACATGTTCAGCAGGTCGACGGAGGAGCAGAGGCCGGTGCGGATGACATGGGTGTCGTCGGTGAAGCGGCCGCTGGGGTCCATGACGATGAGCGGGATGTGCATGCACTCCTCGTAGACGGTGCCGATCTTGCCCTGAACGAAGCCGTGCGCGCCGCTGTATTCACCGTGGTCGGAGGCGAAGATGATGACGGTGTTGTCGATGATGCTCTGCGGTAGCTGGTGGAGCTGATCGAGGACAGCACCGATCTGTTGATCGAGGATCTGGGTGATCTGGGTGTAGCTGTCGAGGCCGCGTTGCCAGTATTAGAAGGGCGCGAATCCGACGCCGAAGCCAAGGTCTCCGTTGCCGTAGGGCCTGACCTCGAAGCCGCGCTGACGCGGGTTAGCGGTGATGCCTCCCCAGACGGCTTCTTGAAACTGCTGAATGAAGGTATGGGTGGTGGGTTTGCCGGCTGCGGCGTAGTT
The DNA here is from genome assembly GCF_000745965.1 of Edaphobacter aggregans DSM 19364. Lineage (GTDB taxonomy): Bacteria > Acidobacteriota > Terriglobia > Terriglobales > Acidobacteriaceae > Edaphobacter > Edaphobacter aggregans. The sequence continues at coordinate 1,603 of NZ_JQKI01000285.1, forward strand.
ATTGGGGTTCTACCAGTTGGGCGGAAGGAAAGGGTAGACGAAGAAGGGAGGGGATTTGAGCTGGTTGGTGTCCCAGTCCACGATCGGCGGAGTATTGGTATAGTCCAGGACCTGCATAAGCTGGGCGCTTGGGGGTTTGTTCTGGTTGAAGTTCGCGAAGAGGTTGGTGTAGGTGAGGAACTCGGTGCCGGCGGGGAAGAACTCGCGGTCGTGCGGGTTGACGTAGCCGATGGTCAGGCACCATGGGCCATCGGTGGTCTTGACGTTCTGCAGGTAGGCGAGGGCCTGGTTGGTGGTGTAGGCGTCGTTGTGGAATTGGGGATCACTGTTGAAGTCGCCGTAGGTGCCCTGGAGGTTGTACCCGGTGGGATCGGGGGGGCTGTTCCAGTCGAACCCGTACGGAGCGGTGTCGCTGGGGCCGTTGGGGACGGAGACGTGCCACTTGCCGAAGTAAGGGGTGGTGTAGCCGGCTGCCTGAAGGAGCTTGCCGTAGGTAGGATATGCAGGATTGAGGACCGGCACCTTGGGATTGGTGGTTATGGTGGTCATGAGCCAGCTCTGATGGGAGTAAAGGCCGGTGATGATGGTGCCGCGAGCAGGTGTGCAGGCGCAGGCCCCGGTGTAATAGTCGGAGAATTTTACGCCCCGCTTCCAGACGTGTTTGTAGAGGTTGGGCATGAAGCGCTTGAAGTATTGTCCTGGGCTGCCGATCCCGACGGGGAAGACCGAGGGCCAACGCAGCTCGTCGACGAGGATGAAGAGGATGTTGGGCTGGGGGCCCGATTCAGTTATGCCTTTGGCGAACCCTAGGCGGCTCGCCATACTAGCGCCAGCGACAGCGGCGGTGGATTTCAGGAAGTCTCTGCGTTTCATTGTCGATCTCCAATGGATGAAATGCGTTGCTGCTGAGAGTGAAATCGGAGAGGCCCGGACTGAAGAGCGTCGCGAGGGGAGATTACTTATGCGACGGGCGGATTCTACGCTGGGCGCTAAGAGGGGTCAATTCAATGCTTGTTCAGATCGAATGAACATCGTCTGCCTTGTGCGAACTACTGGCTTTGCTTTATCGATCTTCCCGTTCAAAGAGCGCATAATCGCCAATGCACGCATTATGAGAGGGCGTCCTGCTTAAGAAGGCAGTCTTGGTCGGCGACCCATGCTTGCGGGGGCTTTGCCCCCACACCCCCAGGA
>NZ_JQKI01000286.1 GCF_000745965.1 Edaphobacter aggregans DSM 19364
GGCATCGCGAACCAGGCGCTCGACATCCTGTCGAAGTGACTCCTCAGGTCGGCTAGGTGTAGGCGTTGACCAGTTTGGACAGTTCGGCGCGGGTGGCGGCGTGCTTGGGATCGTCGGCGAGATTGGTGAGTTCCATGGGGTCGCCGTGGACCTGGAAACAGCCCTTCCTCCGAAGAAGCTGTGACAGCCTAGAAGGACAAGAGGCAACCAAAAGGGCTCCCCAAGCGGGGGAGTACTTTCGAGTATGGGCACGACAATCAGGCGACCGCATTGGTCTCCGCTGGTATGACGAAGATGCCTGAGGCATGGCTACCGCGTGAATCTGAAACGAACTTCGTGCGAAACGGGGATTTCGGCAAGTTCGACCCGCCGAGACCTGCTGGCCGAGTGAACTTGCTGGAAAGGCGACTTTGCGGGAGGTTATGGTGATCGCGCTGTCCATATGCGAGTCCGCTGCCATGCCGCTGCCAAAGCTACGACACTCAACGCAAAGCACCAAATGGAGGGCGCAAGAAGCCGCAGCAGAATTAGATCAGTCCAGCTCAAAACACTGCGACTGTAGCTCCACCACCACCGGATGGCATGAATAAAGCCGTCTAAACCCAAAAAGATCAGTGACGCCGCCAAGAGGTACAGGAACAGCGCTTTGATCGGCTCTTTCTGAGCTTTCGTACCTGCACACCGCTTATCAAGATAAGACCCGACTAGCCACCACCACAAAAGGATGGCCGGAAAGAGCACGAAGTAATGCCTAGGCACCAACAGAGCCAGAAGGCGCGAAATCGGGTTAGCGATTAGATAGGCAGGAGCGTTGATAGCTAATAGAAACGTGTCCGGCGTTTGATATGGCCATAGGGGCGCGCCGGTGTCCCAAGCCATTCCCATGGACATTATGATGCGTTGATTGTGAATATCCCACGCCATCAGAACCGCGCTTATTGCGCCCATCACAATCGGAAGGGCGAACCTAAATGAAAGTTTCATCTTCCGCCACGATACTTATTTGAGAACGACAATGCACGAGAAACGGGGTTTTGAGAAAGTTCCCAGCGAGTTACCGAAATCGAGACTTTTCAGGAACAACTGGAATACGCGCTGGTGTGAAAGAAACGTTGATCAGCCTAATGCTCCTATGCCACACTCAAGCCTGTGAAGACTCTCCGGTACATCGAACTTAAGAGCGGTCATTTGGACAACGGTCCCGCTTGGATCGGCTACGTGAGTACGTCGAAAACTGGCCGGACAGTATATTTCGACGGCCGAGGTTTGATGAAGCTTAAGGGCCAGCGACGCGGTGAATCTGGCGGGAATTACATCGATATGGAGACCGGCGAATCCTTTTGGGTTTCAGGCGTAAAGAAGAATGGTGAAGACCGCCATTGGGCGGGGTCGGGCAAGGTCCTGGTCGAGGCCGCCGCAGTGCCTGAATACTTGCAGACAATCGACGCCAAAACTTTAGACACGACGAAATGTGAGGTAACCAACTCAATCCGCCAGACAGACATCGTGAGACTCTCGAAACTGGCGAACACAGCTGGCAAGGGATGGGGCGATAACCCAGACCCATACTCATTCATCCGCAACGTGACCATGTCTTCTCCTAAAGAGTAGGATTTACGGCGGTCCAAGCGTGGGATGCAAAGCTGGCGTCAACCTCCCGCGAAACGGGGTTTTGACCAACTTGGAACATTCCGAACCTGACTCTGGGGGAACAGACTATTCCCGCCGCGACTACTCCTGACTACACACGCTTTACGAACTCAGCGCAAAAAAGCCCACTCTAAATCCAGCCCACTGGAGTGCTGCGGTGATGTTACGCAGTACTCTCTGTCTGGTTTCGTCGTCGAGGGGTGTATTCGGCGGATTAGTCCAAAAGAGCGTGAGGTTCAAGAAAATGTCCATCTGGCCCGCTGCTCCTTCACCGCCGAGAATCAGATGTCGTCCCTCTTCACGATAGTCATATGTGTCGATCCTCCATGTACTACCGGACTACGACAATGACCATCCTTCCTCACAAACGATTGTGTTTTTGAACCACAGTTTACGTAGAACTGGAAGTGGGTGGATCGTTGGCTGTATGACAGCGGTCTTAGCCTGACTCGGGTCGTACGGCTCGCTGGCATCAAGAATGGACATAGGCTGGACCAAATCTAACAGCCACCTCAACGATTGAACATCCCGGGAAACGGGGTTTTCAGTAACTTCGATTTGGCCAACCTTTGGGCAGACCCAAAGTCCAGCGATTCGAGCTGCAAAAAGGGACTGCGATTGGCTACCGATCTCCGGCATCACGCCGCAGGTTTGAGTACCGCACGGTACAGGGTTGATCGGGCGATGCCGAAGCGGGCTGCGATTTCGGCCACAGGGATATCTGCGGTTTTGAGTAGGGCGCGTATGGTCTTAATCTCTTTAGGAGAGAACTTCGCCGGGCGACCTCCTTTGCTGTCGTTTTTCCTTTACTAGTAGAAAGTCGCCGTTTTTGCTGCCGCTCGTACCCTTAACTAGTAGAAATCCTGATCCGTAACTAGTAGAAAAGGGCTCATACTAGGAGAATTCCACACCATCGATCAGGTCGGGGCTCCGCCGGCCGGCACGGTCCTTGAAGGCTTGGCGGTCCTCGGAGCAGTGGAGCGACTTCATAGCCTTCCAAAATGCCCTTCCCTTGCCGCAATGCGATATTAGGGTGCCGCTGGCCTGGGTGGGCAAGATCAGGCTCGCGAGCACGGCGAGGATGGAACGGCGAACAGCCAGAGGTCCG
>NZ_JQKI01000287.1 GCF_000745965.1 Edaphobacter aggregans DSM 19364
GGGAACGCGAGAGCATCTGCAATTTCTGCGCTCAACGTTCCCGGAAGCTATGCGCGGCATTGAGCAGTAGCTCAGTGGACCGCACGAAAAACGGGAATTTCGGCAAGTTCGACCCGCCGAAACCCCGCTGGCCGAGTGAACTTGCTCAATGTAAACCCGACTTTGGGGGAAGCCCATCAGCTTCAAGCCGATCCCTGGCTGGAGATGCGATCTGGAGACTCATTCAGCCATGGCCGATTTCTCTCTTGAATATCGTCCCTTCGGAACTTTCGACCGAAGAACCCGGTGCAGCCGATCAAAGCGCCAATCGGTATTCCTAGCCAGCATCCGAGTGGACGTGCATCTAGTGAGTCATGCCAGCCGGCGTTACTGCCAGACAGAATCGAAATAGCTATAGCTTCATTCTTCGGGAATCTATCGACGTCTGCGAGATAGGTCACGGTGAGATGTCGTCCGTCGAAGTTCCCAGGGGTACCCCAGCTCGGAATGATTATCCGAGTCTCAAGCGGAATCCGACTCCCATCCTCAGACGAAAATGCTGAAGTGAAATATGCTCTCTTTTCCGACTCGATGCTCGACGCAATCGAACGCCCTACCGGTCATGGTGACGCGAGGAGCAAAAGAGGGTCCCGTTGAATTGAACATTGCATATCCGCAGGCGACAAGACCTAGGCCCATGCATAGCCACCATACGGCCAGTGGAACCGTAGCCCTGCGCTTTGCACCTACGGAATGGATGATGACTAACGCTGCTGCGAGGCCGAGGAAGCCCCCTAGATAGTAGTAACCGCCCATGATATTTAACCTTACGCAGACACATTCAGGTGCGACTGCCTCACTCAGCATATCGAACTATCGGGCAGGCTATGGCAACCGAGTCGCGTTCAAGTTGAGATCGTTCGATCCTGATAGACCGTCGCAGGATGGGAGCAGGCCGATCATTCCCGAGAAACGGAGTTTTGAGAAAGTTCCCAGCAAGTTACCGAAATGGGGACTTTGCAGGAGGTTTGGAGTCATTTTCCGAAAGACCCGTTGTACATCCGGAGGAACTGGCTCCTAGAATCGATGAGTACGGCGTCGGAGGACCGATGAATCGATCCGTCAGTGGCTGTGTAGTAGACGAAACAACGGGCGAACCTCTCACCTCGCCGGATGTGAGGCTGTATCGCATTGGGGTAGCTGGCGAGACATGTACTACGCTCAATGAGCATGGCTGCTTCTCGTTCTCGGAACTACCTGAGGGTGAATATTCCTTAGCCTTCTACGATAAAAAATATGTTCGGCGAAACGAACGTCTCACCTTCAATGAGAGTGAGACCATAGCCGGCCTGCACATCGCACTCAAACCTGGCGGGTTCTTGTCCGGGAAGATCCTGGACGAAAATCAACAGCCGCCTGAGCGCTGCCATTTCAGCTTGATCCGGACGGGGGAGAGAAGGGGCGAGTCAGGTTACATAAGCGACTCGGGTGACCACAAAGTCTCTGAGGACGGCAGCTTTTGCTCACCTCCCCTCGGTTCAGCTCGATACTTTCTGCGTTTTGCCGGCATTCTTCGTAAGCCAGCAGTTGCTATACCAACGGAGCCGCTTCACCTCGCCATGCAAAAGCGCGTCTTCGATTTCCTGTATCCGGATGCCCAAGACATCTCGGACGCGACGAGCTTCGATGTTGAAGTTGGCCAGATGATTTCGGGTTTGCAAATACAGATTCCCCGCCCAGTCTGGCATACGGTCCGGGGCAAAGTAACAGGCGACTTGCCAAAAGTGCCTAATAGAATCAATGTGATGTTCTCGCGAACAATGGGAACAATTGATATGTTAGGCGGAGGTGGCGGAACTAGGGTGGAGCAGGACGGAACCTTTGAATATCAGGTGCAGTCAGGCGATTACTCGGTCGAGGTCTGGGAGTTCGCGCCGCCAGAGCCAGATGGCCGCACTCGCGTGCTTCGGAGTTTTGCTGTCACAAACATCACAAACATCCGGGTAACTAACGCTGACCTCTACGGGATAGAGATTCACATCCTCTCTTGAACCCTTGAATTGCGTTTTGCTGCATTGCTCCCTCTTTCGACAAAGGGCGCGCCGCGGTCGGGACTTGTCCGGCTGGGCCAGAGACAGGTGGCTTCCGCGATCTGAATCGGGATCATGAAAACGGGGGTTTTGAGAAAGTTCCCAGCAAGTTACCGAAATCGAGACTTTGCAGGAACTCGAATCCTTAGTCTGTGTGAATATCCTCCATGTATTTGGCTGGAGCATATAGTCGCCTCGGCTGTTGTCTTCAACTCGCCCAGCTGGAGCTTAATCTCCTGATCAACTTCAACAACGAGTTGCTGATAATAGCGATAAGCCGCTAACGACTGACGAAGTGCGAATAGATGCTCTGGACGGTAGTCGCCTTCGAGTGATTTCGCGATAGTGTCTTCGCTGTTCTTCACGCCACCGTGGCAAAGTTGTGCCAAGAACAGAGGATCTCGTTCCCCCGCAAGCATCCAGGATCTTGAGGCCACTTACTCCGGTGATGTCGTTCAGAACGCGATGAATCTGAAGGTTCATCTGATCCAGAGCCTTCTGCATGTGCAACACGTGCTCAGCTGCCATCTGGATCAGGCTGCTGCGATGTCGCCAGAGAGACCGTATAGCGCATATCACTGTCGTCCAAATTAGCCTTTGAGAACAAGGCTCAAGGGTGAGGCAGGTGGAGCCTCCTGTAGAGTGAAGT
>NZ_JQKI01000288.1 GCF_000745965.1 Edaphobacter aggregans DSM 19364
GCTCCGCTACGGGATGAAATACGTGGACCAGGGAGCGAAATTCTACGAGGCCCAACACCGCGAACGACAGATCGGACAGCTCAAGTGGAAAGCCGCCAAGTTGGGATTTCGCGTTGTTGAAGCTGCAGCCTGAAATACCCGACTCTCCCCGAAATTGGAGTTTCTGGGGAGACTTTCCGGGAGCTACAGGAATAGGTTCCAGAGTGCCCGTCATTCGAAAGCTAGATGACTCACTCCCGATCCATTTCTCAAAGTAAGAATTATCCATACTCGAAATAGTTAGGCATCGGGGTAAATGAAAGCAATCTACTCAGACCAGACCAAAGTTCATTCCTTCGCGACTGACGGAGGGGGTTTCATCACTGAACGAACTTTCGCTAGAGAGGCTCGATCAGCCAGTACGGAAAGAATGTCTCCTGCCTTCAAGGTTGTGTTGCCTCGTGGTACCAGATGTTCCGTTTTCCTCGTCACCAACATGATGTGAGCCTCACGCGGAAGTTGTAAACTTACAAGTTGCTTACCAGCTGCAAGTGATCCTTCACTCACCGTTATCTCGCTAACTTGACTTTGGTCTTCGCCAGCAGGCAGGACATCTAAAGGAAATCTTCGATCAGTGGCCGGAGATGGCTTCTGGAGTCTCAGCTTCCGCGCAAGCCACCCGATCGTAGTGCCCTGTAGGAGAACGGAAATCGACACTGTAAAGAACACGACATTGAAGTAAATTTCTGCGTTCTTCACCCCGGCCAGGAGTGGAAACGTCGCCAACACAATGGGAACCGCTCCACGTAACCCAACCCACGAAATGAAGACCTTAGGGCGAAAGCCAAGCTTGGCAAAGGCGAGGCTGATAAACACACCGATCGGACGCGCAACCAGAACCAGGAACAACGCCAGCAGCACGGAAACACCCACGACGGAAAACAAGCGGGATGGATAAACCAACAGCCCTAAAACCAGAAAGAGCACGATCTGCATGAGCCACGCCAAGCCGTCGTGGAACCTCGTCAGACTACGGCGATGGACGAAATCTCTATTTCCCATCACCACACCCGCGAGATAGACAGCAAGAAATCCACTCCCCCCTAACGCCGTAGTTATCCCATATGCAAGCAGCACGATCGCCACGGTGAGCGCAGAATAGAGGCCTTCCGCATCAAGATTTAATCGATTGATCGCCGGTACCGCCACTCTCCCGATTACCCAACCTATTGCACCGCCCATAAGCATCTGCTTGAAGAATAGAGACACGAGCAAGAAGGGACTTTGCCCAGGAGATGCGATCAGATGAATAATCCCAATCGTCAGAAAGACGGCCATGGGATCGTTCGTTCCCGATTCGAGTTCCAGGAGTGGCTGGATTCGTCCCTTCAAGGAGATGCCCTGCGAGCGTAGAACCGAGAACACGGCTGCGGCATCGGTGGAGGAAACTATTGCTCCAACCAGTAAGCCGTGCAGCCAGTCGATACCAAGTAATACAGTCGCAAACCAGCCGACGAGAACCGCGGTTATGAAGACGCCGATAGAGGCCAAGCTCAGGCCTTGCCATAAAATCGGCGAGACGATGTGCCAATTCGTGTCTAGACCGCCTGCGAAAAGAATGAAGGCAAGCGCTACCACTCCGACGGATTGAGCCAGGCTCGCATTGTCAAATGGAATGCGGCCTGGGCCTTCTGATCCAGCCAACATTCCGATTAAAAGGAATAACAACAATGCCGGCACTCCGAGCTTGCTTGATGCCTTGCTCGACACCACACCCAGTGAGAGTAGGATCGCCGCGATGATCAGGATCTGCTCGATCGTTAGCATGCTTGGCCAAGAATACCCTGTTCAAAACCGAGGCGAAGGGGCGGCATCGAGTCGCTCCGCTTCTGAAGCTAGCGCGAGCGTCAATGATGACTGACGGAGCGAGACTACTCCTGTAAGGTTCCAAGTTCTTACTTGATTGGATTTGCTCTCGGATGACGGGCAACCCGGAGAGCGCCGGGCTAAACCGGCATGTTGTAGGGGATGCAAGAGCCCTACAGGGTCGAAAATCTTCCACGAGTTCGACGCGGTAGCCAAGGCTGCGGAGTTCGCGGATCATTTTATTAGCGCGCCGTTGTCTTGACTTTGCGTTCACCGAGGGACCCCGCTCTTCGTAACGTACACACCGGTGCAGAATGATCCAGATCAGACGACAAAGTCGGTGTGCGATCGCCCCGATGGTTTGATTGTGTCCCAGACGCGAGACGAGTCGGCGATAGACAATTTCGAAAATGGTTCCTTTCGACTTGGCCGCGGCGTTGGCAGCTTGATTGAGAATGCGCCGCATGTGGCGGTTGCCTTTCGGGGAGCGGTGGTTCTTGAATACCCCCGCGCTCTCTTCGCCTCCTGGAGATGCTCCCACCCAGGAACAGAGCTGCTTGGCGGAAGGAAATGTCACTGCCTTGGCACTACCTCGGCAATGATCTGCTGTGCTGAGTCCACGCCTAGACCAGGCACCTCCGCCAAGTACTCGACCGCATCCTGGTGTCGGCCGAGCAGACTGGCTAGTTCCTGGTCAAGCTGACTCATCTGCTGGTCGATCAACTGCAACTCCTCCATGAACATCTTCAGCAGTCGGCGGTAGGTAGGTTTGAAGTCTGTGCAGGCGCCCAGCGCATCACACAACTGTGCTTGCGTGGCACGCAACTTCTTATCGGCCATGGCCGCCAGAACCCCTGGGTTCGTCTCTCCC
>NZ_JQKI01000289.1 GCF_000745965.1 Edaphobacter aggregans DSM 19364
GTTGGACGAGGAGTACATTGACAAGATGGAGGACGTGCTCAAGACATATGAAAAGCCTCTGTCTGATGCTCCAACCGGAATAGCTCCACCCATACTTGCCGAGCATAAACCAGAGCGTTTCACCTTTATAGGCCAGGAAACGAGTTTGGTTTGATGAGTCCTCTTTAGGGAACGTGTAGTCCCTTCTCGGCTTACCACAGGCGGAAACGACATTGGTGATGTCGTCGTTAACCACTTCGCAGAATCCAACAGGCAGAGCCAGAGCTAATAGCAAAAGCGGAGCAAACCAACGCATTACTCTCTCACTCCAAGTGAAAATCTGGTTTTAGGGAGGTGCCAGAGAGTATCCCACAGCTCTTGCCTGATGTCCAATGAAAACCCGGCGTTGTGAGCGCCGGGGTCTGGGTGCCTTGTGTACAGTGGAACGCCCCGTTTTAGGTGACCCGATATAAGCAGCCATCGCGATTCACGTGATCTTTCCTGCAATTCGTACATCGCTCTACTTTGCCGGGACGAGCCACTAAACGGAGAGGCAGTCCGCAGTATGGACAATTGGCTGAGTACTTCACGTTTGACCCCATCGCCGCCTTGATTCCTGTGATTGCAATGAGCGGCCCCAGGATCCACCCTAAGAACGGAATGAAGAAGAAGATGACACATCCCATCCCAATGGACGTGGCTATCAGGAATAACCCAGTAGGTATTGAGACCACCGGAGGTACGTCTTTTCTGGTAACACGCGAGTCAATTGTCGTTCCGTTCCTCGTGGGTAGGAACGGGATGGTACAGCAGCCTTCTTCCCGATCAGAGCGGCTCGCTGCTGTTCCCAATTGGGCGGGAACGCTTGACGTCGCGACCGAAGCTCCTCATCCTCCATGTAACTCTCCAGATTGAATTTGGGGAGGTGGCCAGGCGTACGCGTTCCCTGCTCTCACCGCAGGATGAAAGAGTCTGCAATGATGGACGGATGTTATGACATCCATCGGCACTTCCCTTGGGATGCCCGTGGTCCGAACCAAGACCAAAAGTGCTATCTGAGATCTTCCAGACTCGCTGTAAGGTGACTACTGTGTCGAGGAGGCTGGGTTGGCGACTTTCGCTTTCTTTGTTGCGGCATTTCTGTGTGGTGTGGGCATCTACACTCACAACCCTGCATGGGCGGGTTTGGGCATCGTTTTGATGCTAAGTAGTTCAGGAGATGACATCACGTCGGCGATCAAGTCTGTCGAGACCGAGGTGTAGTACGCGATCAAGTCTGTCGAGACCGAGGTCACATCTGCGATCAAGTCTGTCGAGACCGCGGTCACATCTGCGGTCCAGTCTGTCGAGACCGAGGTGAAGTACGCCCGAGAGACCACTACAGATGTCCTAGAAAGGATTGAGGACGGTGTGACTAGCCTAGATAGCTAAAAGGATGTGCGACAGTTCTGGAGGCAGAGGTTCACCTCGCGCCGTTCTCACTCACCTAGTGACGACATATCGCGACTCAGACCCTCGAACGCCTTCCGTACACCTCCACCACGCTCAGCGCATCCTTCCTAAGTCAGCTTCGCGTGAGTGAAGCTCGTACAGTGGATCGTCTCAGATCCCATACTTCGCCTGGACGTAGCAAGCAATCTGCGGGAGCAATGCGGGGGCTGTTGAGTTATCGACCCCGACCTCGGCTATGGACCCGACAAAAACCTCAGAATCCGCATCAGGTTGCCCAGCCCCGATGACGTTCGTAGGCCGCGAGAAGGTAACAAGATTTGTATTTGCCCCTCCCGAATCCACACATGCGCCCTTCGTAACAGTTATAGAAGTGAACAGTTCCAGCGATGTCGTAGGTCATCGCAATCACCGAATACTCATTACCCGGTATGTCATAAGTGGGGTGCCCGGCAAATTTTGTGCCAGTGGAGAACATCAGAGACTGGCATGAGAGGGGCCTGGAATGGCACGAGGCAAGAGGTATCAACCGGAGCAGGTAGTGAACCTGCTGCGACAGATCGAAGTAGCCGTGGCGACCGGCAAGACGACAGCGCAGGCATGCAAGGAAGCGGAGATCGTGCAGACGTACTTCCGCTGGCGGAAGAAGTATGGTGGGGTTGCAGGTAGATCAGGCGAAGCGGCTGAAAGAACTGGAGCAGGAGAACGCGAAGCTGAAGCGTCTTGTAGCTGAGCAGAGTCTTGACAAGCTGGTATTGAAAGATATCGCCTCGGGAAACTTCTAAGCCCTGAGCGACGGCGCAGTGCGGTCGGCCATACTGCGAGCATGGAATGAGTGAGCGGCGTGCGTGCCTTTTGATGGGCAGCCCAGAGGCACGCAGCGCTATCGGCCGACACAGCGTGTTGTGCACACCCTCCATATACCTGTTGACCAGTTGAACTATATCCCCGCTTTCTTTCCGAGATCATTCCTCATATCGTCGATGGCTTCGGGCAAGCCGAGGCGGTTCACTCGGTCTAAGAGCTTGTTGAATTTGACCACGGCGGTGCGGATTCCGTGGGGATTGGCGCTCTGTCGACCGATGCAGTTTGTTTGAAAGTGGTATTTCGGCTGGATTCACGGGGCATTCTTGGCCTCCGGGAGGCGCTCCCGGAGGCCGCGCCGGGTTTCAGGCGCACTACTCCACGAACCTCACATGCTGTCGTTGCGCGATGAGCCTGGGCAGCCGGATCAGGTTGTGGGCGGCGCAGCTGAAGACGAACAGCCAGTCCACCTTCTCCA
>NZ_JQKI01000290.1 GCF_000745965.1 Edaphobacter aggregans DSM 19364
TCGCGATGATATACGCGACTTCTTCCGGGGCGCGAATGATTCGGTGGGGCGCGTAGCGGATCGTCTGCTTGGCAGCCTTAGCATTTATGGTCAGAGGGAGCGCGAAGTCGAGGAGAGTATCAATTTCGTTGCGTGCCACGATGGATTTACGCTGAACGACCTCGTCTCCTATAACTACAAGCACAACGAAGAAAACGGCGAAGGCAACCGCGACGGACGGGACGACAACCGAAGCTGGAACTGCGGCTTCGAAGGTCCGACGGACGATCCTGAAATCGAGACTCTCCGCAACCGGCAGGTGAAGAACCTTTTCACAGCAGTCATACTGTCTGCAGGTGTGCCCATGTTTGTTATGGGCGACGAGGTGCGGCGTAGTCAACGTGGCAATAATAATGCCTACTGCCAGGACAATGATACGAGCTGGTTCGATTGGAATCTGCTGTCCAAACATGCCGACCTCCTCCGGTTTGTGAAGTTGCTGATTGAGCGGCGTATGATGCGCGACGTGGAACATGAACGTCTGAGTTTGAGCCAGGTTCTCCGCGAACAACAACATGCCTGGCACGGCGTGAAACTCAATCAGCCGGATTGGTCTTCTTTCTCGCACAGCGTCGCAATCGGCGGGCAACTGAAGATCGAACGGATATTGGCGCACATCATCTTCAATGCTTATTGGGAAGCGCTCGAGTTCGAACTTCCGATATTGAGGGAGGGTACCGAGAAATGGCGGCGGTGGATCGATACTGCACTGGATCGGCCGCATGAGATTTCCGAATGGAATACGGAGAAACCAGTTCTGGGGACAACATATCGTGCTGGCGCACGGTCGGTAGTTGTGTTAATCGCAGGTGAAGGACCAATGGCGGGCATTTCAAATGGAGTTCAATCGGCGTCCGCGGAACCTTCCTCGCGCCAGGAATGTGCTTCCGCCAGCTCATTCGATAGGCCGGTGTCGGATAGAGTGACACAATCATGACCGCATTCTCACAACTGACCTATACCGCAGTGCTGCTTGCGGTTCTTACCTAACAGCTCGGCCTGCCTGTCCCGTCAGTCGTTTTTCTGATGGCCGCGGGTGCACTTTCGGCAGGTGGGGAAATGAGCACAAGCATCGTTGTTTCTCTGGGAATTTTAGCTTGCCTCGCAGCGGATTCGATATGGTTCTGGTTCGGCCGAAAGTGGGGTTCTCAAGCTATGCGGATGCTCTGCCGCTTGACTGCCGACCCGCGGGAAAGCTCCAGGAATGCGCACGAAAAGTTTAGCCGTTATGGCCCCCCTTTATTATGCGTGGCCAAGTTCTTTCCGGGACTGGGTGCCGTCGTTCCGCCGCTTGCCGGCGCGGAAGGAGTGTCGCTCGCGCGTTTCCTTGCCTTCGATACGTTAGGAGGCTTCCTCTGGTCAGGCTTCTATGTAGGGCTCGGCTATCTCTTCTCGAATGAACTGGACGTTGCCATTCGCTGGGTCAGACATTTTGGTACCGCCCTCGCTATCGCGATTGGGATTCCGATCGGTCTCTATATCGGCTGGCGTGGACTGGTTCTGGTGCGAATGATTCGTCGGCTACGGCTGCGCCGCATCAGCCCGCCGATGCTCGATCGCAAACTGAAATCCAATAGAAAAGTTGCAGTGCTCGACCTGTTGGACTTCGAAGAAGAAATGGACGGTGAAAGCCCGGAGGCTATTCCCGGCGCTTTCAGGGTGGATCCCGCTCACCTGCGAACGTCTCCACATATCACTGTTCCGGATGATGTCGAGATTATTCTCTATTCTTCTTCTGGAGGCGACACGTTAAGCGCGCGGGTCGCCGTGGCATTGAAACGCATAGGCGTTGACAAAGTATGGGTGCTGGAAGGCGGACTTAAGGCATGGCGCGAACACGGGTTCCCTGTCTCTCAGTCCCTGGAAGCCCCCGAAGTCGTTGCGGAGCGCTTTGGAGTTAGGTTGCCAAGTCCATAGCTAGCTCGGATGGGGACAGAGATGAACTGGGCAATGAAGCACGTCGTGGCGTGCTCTTCTCGGTCGCAATGAATGGAGCGGCATGGAAAAGCTGATCAGGCAGGAGCGATGGAGGTTTTGGTCGCAGACATCCTATGTGAAGCATGACTTAAAAAACTAGATGTCAAGACCCGCACTTCGCTAGAATTGCCTGGCTACTACCGTGCTGAGAAGAAGTGGGATTTGATCTTAGTGTCGGAAGGCCCATCTCGTAACCGCGATGGAATTTAAATCTCAGGTTGGTCCCTCGTTCGGGAATAACTTCAACAATCGGTCGGAGGAGGCCATCGGCAGTGGCACGGATGTTGGGTGGCCTACCGGGAAGGCCGTTTCGGTAAGGTCCCTCCTCCGTTCTTGGGCTATTTCTTCCTCTTGGAAGATTGCGACAAGGTATCGATCGAGCCCTCGAAACCTATAACGGCCTGTCCGATGTGAATGAGTCCGGTCGCCCCCCTCCCCAACGATATGAACACCAAGCAGTTGGCGCGTTTCCCTGTGAAACAATATCTTCAGGAGCCCGGTAGTGTCGTTTAGGATCTGGCCTCGCGCTATTTCGCGGTAATGTGCGATGCCAATCTCGCATGAGACACCCGCTTCGGTCAGTTGTTCTTCTGTTTTGCCAACGAACGAAATCTCCGGAATTGAGTAGATGCCTTACTAGTACTGTGACCGCTTGAATGAGTAGTTCAGTTTCAG
>NZ_JQKI01000291.1 GCF_000745965.1 Edaphobacter aggregans DSM 19364
TGCAGTACTTTCGAGGCCATATGGGTTCACTTGCGTTACGGCCCGGTGACTCGCTCACCATCCTTTTAGATGGCTTTGTCAATAGGCTTCAGGATGTTCAGTTGCCTACCTTCCTGCTATTCAAGCTACGGGGCTTGGACTTTTACCCCGGTGGGACTTTCACCCACTGTTCATGCCAGCCTTCGCTGGACGCACACTTATCATTACCGAGGCTGCAATGGGTACACGTATCCTTATCCCATCTCTGGATGTCGTAATGTTTCACGACATTCTGACAATCGGAGTCGGCTGGCGTGCCACAACAACGAAGTGCATGAAAGGGCTAAATGCGTAACAGCTTGACTCTGATCTGTGTACTCTGCTGCTGGTTCGGTATGGTACGAAGAACCATTTCTGCACAGACGTTGGCAACGTCAGGACAAATATGCTCGCCAGCGATGTTGGATGTTTCAGCCCTGCCAACTCCGCCTAGCTTCACATATGGCGAACACCTGTTTGTCTTAGAACTCCAAAATATAAGCCCGGCTACCTGTTCGCTCGAGTCTCCGCAGGTCGCCTTGGTACCGACTTCGGATACCAACAACCAGCCGTTCTACACCGCAGGGAGAACCGACGAGCCCGAGAGTAAGAGCGAATCTCGTCCCAAGGTACTTGAGCCTGGCGCATGGGCTCACCTGCTCTTTGTGTGGACCTCGCGGGCCGGACCGGAATTAGACTGCGATCTATACTCCGGAGTTCGCCTCGGCTTCTCGTATGAATGGCAACGACGAAACGAGCCATCGATCGAAATCCGTCATCTCTGGATACGTGCCTGTGGCCCATTTGCCGTTACTGGATATCGGCCCGGTCGATACAGTAGCGCCTCGCCAGTTCCACAGAGCTGGTTAGGCTGGTACGGTCCAGGCGGCTTGCACGAGTTCACCGTTCCATCACCCACCATGTCAACGGAGATTGCCACAGCTTCGCCCCTACTGTCGCTCGGCGCGCAGGCTAAGCGCACCATGCTGGGGGATAGGCTGTTCTCGCTCAAATTGAACTTTCCAAGAACGGCCGCCGAGGGGTGCGCCTTCAGTCAGCTGAGGAAACGGGAGTCGGACGGAACCACCGTCATCTCTCTCCAGCAGTGCGACAACGTCGCACCGGATAAGAACGCTGGACCACCGGCCGTGCCGTGGTACCACAAACCCGGAGTCATGGGTCTTTGGATGGGTAATCTCGACTTTACCCCGAAACATGTTGGTCCGCTCGAGTATGAGATCACAGCGCCCATCGGTCGAGGTACTGGCCAGCAAGCCACGATGCAGTACGCACGCACGAGGGTCAACCTTGTTGTGCGCGATCCCGCACTCCCGAGGCAGGCCATCATCCTCGACCCTCTTCCTGCCTGCACCGCGAGCCAGTTGCGGATCGTCTCTCTTTCGCCAATCATCTCTACGCCACTCAAGACCCTTCGCGCCTACGACGCGACTAACATCTCTCCGCAGGCCTGTTCGCTCGCTGGGGTGCCAGCTATGCGTGGGCTCGACGATAAGGGTGACTACCAACCGTTCCTACCGCTGGCGTGTCCCAACTGTGAAAATGAGCTCTTTATGCCGCGCCCCAATGGGCGTATCGACCTAAGCCAAGGCGAGATGGCGCACCTTCTGGCAGGAGCCATTGGCAAGGAAACGGGCTACTGTATCTCCACGCCCAAGCTCCAATTGCGCTTAGACCGAGACGCCAGCTTAATTGAGCCAGGCAACACCCGGCCACTACCTGAAGAGATCGCTCTATCTGCGACTGTGCCCCTTGAAGCGCCCGACTGCGTCTCGATCGACGTCAGCGCGTGGCGCAAAGGTCACTACGATGGCGACCCGCTCAATTTGCATCAGGCGAAGCTCGCGCAGGCAAATGAGCCAGCGTCTATTGCGTCTATCCCGTCCGAGTGCAACAGGCCCGAGCTACTCGCTCATGGCATGCCGTACCGAATCGACGGCACACACGACCCCGAGTATGAACTGTCGCTGGAGCAACACGAGTTTGTGAGAGACGAGCCGATACCGCTCTACCTCTGGACGAACAACTCTAGCAATCACTCGATAGAGCTTGGCTCGTGTACTGAACCGGCTTACCTCAAAGCTGGTGGCTTCGTTCTCTATGACGCATACGGCCATCGCGTACTAAACAAGAGGCAGATAGCTTCAGACAAACAGTGCAAGGCTGACCCCTCGGGATACTACAACCCGCTCATGTGCACGGTCTCTGTTTCATTTTCACTTCCAGCGCACACATGCGTCAGCAGCCGCATTGATTTAACAAAGGACTACGAACTGCCGCCGGGCGAATACATCATAAGCACGCGTGACCCCGGCGACACCGGCTCTTGTCCTCGGAGGGGCGACAAACCATTCAAGCCGAACCCAGCAACGGACATCGGCTTCAAGGTCTTACAACCTTGATCTACCCTTTCAGCTACCATTCACTGGAAAACCTCCATATTCGATGTTTTAGCGTTGAGAATCCATAGGTTGAGAATCCATAGAAGGTGCGCGCGCTGTCGGTAAAGTAATAGCCGGAACACCTCGGTTCAGGTAACCGCCACTAGTACTGTGACCGCTTGAATGAGTAGTTCAGTTTCAGGCGTGCCAGCTTCCTTGTGAACTTCCACTTGATGGTGATCTTGTGG
>NZ_JQKI01000292.1 GCF_000745965.1 Edaphobacter aggregans DSM 19364
CTGGAGTTGTGCGCGATGGCCGGAACGCTGATCCTGGACCAGGACGGCACCTATGACCCGACTTGCTTCAACGATCGGTTGGTGCTTGGGTTGAAAAGACATGATTCATAAAGCACCTCTTGTTCAACATTCCGTGGTTCTCAGCAAATTAAACTACGTTTCGGGGTACATCCATTCTAGGTTCTGGTGTCACTCGCAGTCTGCTACCAATCCGTCACGTCGGCAGATATAGCCCACATGCTGGTGAGTGAAAGGGCGCCCGAACGCCGTCCGGTAACCCATATCATTCAGACGATCGGCGATTTCACGGTAAGAGTACTGCCCAGCCATTTCGTGGATCTTCACGACAGCTTCCTGAGGCGTCTTTAGAGATCCGTCCCCTGGCGCAGCGCGCTTGACGGCGAAGTTGGTTAGCACTCCCGAGCGCCATCGAATCTGCACGTCGATTTCCGCGGTCTTGCTCACACCATCTAGTTGTACAGATGCTATCGCCATGCGTAGCAAACGCTTTCGTTCCTGATTCGTTGTGGTCGCGGCCCTCCAAAGAAGAGGCAGATTCTGTGAAAGCTCCTGTATCGCCCGGCGTTCTTCCGGTGTGATATTCCATTGGGCTTCTTGTTCTGCTTGGACATAGGCTTGCTCCAAGTGAGTTACTCTCTCCAACTTCTCGTTCCATCGCCGTTCTAACTCCGATGCCACCAGACGATGGTCCGGGTCGACAGCATCATATTGGCGTTGCGCTGACCGCGCCTCATAGTGTGCTTGCTCTAGTTGCAGTTCCCGCTGGCGGCGTTGGGCTGCCAGATCCTGTTCCAGCTGCTCCAGAACTCGGAATCCTACCTCTACCCCCACAGGGGAAACGGCTTCCAAGAAGGCTTCCGCGATCGCTGCGTCCACCGGGCGCGAGGTCATGCTCTGGCAAATTTTATCCGCGTCTCCACTCTGGTAGCTGGCTTGACAGATATAAGAAGGGGATCGTTTCTCACTCAGGGCGCGGTTTTGCACTCCCATCTTGCAGCCGCAGATCCCACAGTAGACGATGCCCTGGAGCAGAGCGTTTCCCTCCCGAGCCACGCCATTCGCTTCCTCGCGATTCCAGTTCTGGCGCAACCGCTCACAGTTCTTCACGTACTCCTCCCAACTGAGATAGGCCGGGTGATGAGCCTCGATCTTCACCGGCCATAGCGCCATGGGGACCTGATGGGGGAGCACCTTGCCCGTCTTGGCCGAACGGCGATCTCCAGAGTACTCCCAACGACCGAACACGTAGACTCCGGCATAGGCCGGGTTGTGCAGGATGCGAACGACGGCGCTCAAGCTAGGCGTCTTCCAAATCAGTGAGCCGTACCCGTCCTGAGTGGTCATTCGTGTGGGCAGGTCCAATCCTTGTTGCTTCAGATCACGCACCACACTCCGAGCTATCCCATGACGACGGAAAGAGGCGAACAGGCAAGTCAGTCGTTCTCGCACCTGAGCGTCCGGATCCAACTCCCAATCACCAGCGGCACCGCGCACGTAACCTGTTGGCAACGGGAACTGCAGGTGCCCCTTCCGGGCCTTGTTCCAACGCCCTTCATACAATCGCGTGCGCAGAGTAAACAATTCCGCTTCCGACAGAGTCCCTTTTACCCCGAGCAACAAACGATCGTTTGGTTCCCGCGGACTGTAGACGGCACTTTCGTCCCCGATCAAGGTACTGGTTAATCCGCAGATTTCGATCAGCCGATACCAGTCGCTATTATTGCGCGCCAATCGTGACGCTTCCAGCATCAACACGATTCCCACTTTTCCCAGACCCACTTCCGTCACTAAGCGCTGAAAACCGCTGCGATGAGTTGCGGTGCTGCCCGATCGACCTTGGTCCTCATCAATGACCTCGACGTGACTCACAGGCCAGCCTAACTGTGTGGCTCGCTCTCGCAGATGATATTGCCGCTCGGTGCTCTCTCGATTCTCCATGACCTGCCACGGAGTAGATTGTCGTACATAAACGTAGGCCATGCGCTCATAGTGGAGTCTTTGAATCTTCATCGTAGTCATGACGCTCCTTTTTCGGAAACGAGAATCTGCACGTGGCGGCGGCCTACCTCGACCCACAGTGTTTGCAAAGATAAAGGCGCCTCGGCTTGCGGGCCCGGCGCCTCCCCCCGGAGTCGCCTCGGCAAGGCCCTGGAAGCTGATCGAGGCAGCGTTTGCGAGACCTTTACGACATTCGATTTCCGGCAAGCAGAATTTCGATCTACTACACGATTGGACGGATTATCGACTGCACGCACCTGGCGAAGCACCAGATGAGCAAAGAAGCCGCAATCACGGAGTAGTTCGCCAAGGAACTGGCGCTGATTAGCCGAAGTGCCAAGTTGCGGTCCATCCGCCAGGTGACACTCACTCTTCTCCTGGCAGAGAAGAACCGCTTGGAGATTGCATTTAGTCTTTGGATCAGGGGCTACCAATCTTGGAATGCTGATAGTACCGGCAGCTTCGCCAGCCGCTATCTGTGGTGCCCCAGTATGGAGGAAGAATACGAACAGCAGACCGAGAAGGAACGACGCCTCATCGACACACATACGCGCCAGCAGTTGCTGTCGTTGGTCGAAGA
>NZ_JQKI01000293.1 GCF_000745965.1 Edaphobacter aggregans DSM 19364
GGGTTATGCGAGGGGGCATACGGTGCATTTGGAGGCTCGGTGCATTTGGAGGCTCGGTGCTGAACGACTGTTGCCCGGCACGCCTGGTCCAGGTCCGGCTGGTCGCGGTTCAGCCATCGTAGGCTGGCCTGCGCATCCATCACGACCGAGGCAATCGGCTGCTTTAACTCGTGAGAGATTGAGGCAGCCAGTTCCCCGAGCATGCTGACCCGATTGGTGTGTGCAAGGTCTGCTTGTAGCTCTTCCGCTCGCTTGCGATCTTGGATGTCGGTCGCCGCACCGTAGCATTTCACGACCTTTCCTCGCTTGTCCCGCAGCGGCACGGCGCGGCTCAAAAACCAACGATACTCCCCGTCGTTGCGGCGGAAGCGCAGCTCCTCCTCGAACGGCTCACCACTGGCTATGCTCGCGCCCCATCGTCGTACAATTCGATCCCGATCTTCGGGATGAACAGCAGTTGTCGCGACTTTCTCCCCTTTTCCCAACTGCGACAGGCCGGTATACTCAACCACGCGTCGATTCCGAAATTGAATGGCCCCGTCAGGTCCAGCGATCCACGTCATCGCCGGAATGGTCTCGATGGCTTCGCGAAGTTTTCTTTCCTCTCCCCGCAATTGTTGCACGCGGAGTTGATACAGTGATGCTCGAGGACGGAAATGGCGGTCCGGATTGCGGCTCATACCATTCAAAAGTGATGCCATCAAACCTGTAGAGGCCCTGCATCGTGCCGAGCCACAGAAATCCGTCCGTCGTCTGCGTGAGAGTATAAACATCACCCGGGGCACCGTCCTTCGCCGACCAGCTCGTGTGCACGAACTGGCCGATCGTACGATCGACCTGTTCGGCGTGCAAGCAGCCAAGATTCATCCATACCAGCAGGGCCGATAGAATCTCGACGCCGTGGAGGGTTTTCGTCTTCCGCCTGGTACTCCGCACACACGCACCGCCCCTTCCGGAACTAGTCCGGCAGGCCAGCGAGCGAGCGATTCAGCGGCACGCTGTCTTTTGCGAAGGGGAGCTTGAATCCCTGTCCAATGTCGATGCCGTTGGGCAACTCCAACATCTTCTTCAACGCCATGTCCCGGCGCTCGCCGAGCTTGGCGCGGTAGTCGGCGGTCAGGCCCTGCATGACCTCCTTCAGTCGCGAGGCGCCGAGGTTGGTGCAGTAGGCGGCGCTGCCTGGCTGTTGGCGCCAGGACGCGTCAAGACCGCCGGCGTCGACCCCGTCGAAGCCGATTTCCTCGATTAGGCCGATCACCACATCCTTGGCCCGCTGGTTATCGCCTGCCACCGGCAGGGCGAAGCGCTCCGGCGAGCCTTTGGGGCGCCCTTGATTTCGGAGGCTGTCAAACGAGATATTGTTGAACGCCTTGACGACCGGTCGTCCCAGCTGCTCGGCGACCCACATCGTCTCGGGCATGCCGCTTTCCAACGGCTCTATGCGTCCGTCACGCATGGAATAGTAGTTGCCAGTGTCGACCACGATGAGGTCGCGGCGCGCGCCATCGAATAGATTGGCCGGAAATTGCTGGATAGCCTTCATCGGCACCGAGATAATCAGCACGTCTGACTGCTTGGCTACATCAACGACCGACACCGCCGTCGCGCCGACCTCCTTCGCCAGGTCGGCGAGAGTCTCGGGGCCGCGGGAGTTTGCGATCCGCACGGTATGCCCCGCGTCCTTGAGCTTTCGTGCGAGGCAGGCGCCGATGAAGCCGGCGCCGATCAGACCGATTTCCATGGTTTCTCCGTAAATTTTCGTTAGAGTAAGAGCGGCTTCTTCCTGCCGCGGACCTGATTTACTGCCCTGAAGAAAGACTAAATCTATGGGTGACTAACATGCAAGAACGCACCCAAAAGTGTAATACTAACCTGTAAGTAACCATGAAAAAGACAAAACAAACATACACGCAAACATGTTGCACCGTGGAACTGGAAGAAGCGCTCAAAGTGCTGGAAGGGCGATGGAAGATAGTCATCCTCTTCCATCTCTTCAGTGCACCGGTACTACGGTTCTCGGAATTACGCCGCGCAGTGTCCGGGATATCTCAGAAGATGCTGATTCAGCAATTACGTGACTTGGAAAAAGATGGCGTGGTTCACCGCAAGGTATATCCGGAAGTGCCACCCAAGGTGGAATACATGTTGACGAAAGATGGGGCGGCTCTTCGTCCGGCGCTCAAGGCGCTTAAGTCCTGGGCAGGATCGCGAAAGATGCCGTCTTCGATAAAGAAAAATCTGCTGGTTAAGCAGACTTTTCGGTGACTCGGGTTTAGATTGCCTGCTCTGGATATCAGGCCTTGGACATACCTTCCTGTGAATACGCCCTGTTTACCTCGATGGGTCTTGTCGTTCGGAATCTGACTGCATCGAGCCAGATTGATTGATCAATTCAAGTTGCTGTGTAACCGGCTTTCCTCCAACATTGGCCCCAATTGGTAAGTGGACGAGATGGCGACTACACGGCCAAGTGACGTGAAGCGCGTTTGAACTAAGCCGCTGTCGCGGCGGACGCTGCGGCATTGGTG
>NZ_JQKI01000294.1 GCF_000745965.1 Edaphobacter aggregans DSM 19364
CGAAGAAGCTCGAGCAGCTTGCCCGCAAACGGATGACGAGGGCGGATGATCGTCACTCGCTCGGGAAGGTCCTGACGATGGGTAGTGTGTCGTAATTTCCTTGGACACGAAAGAGCATCGCCTAGTGGTCAAGACTTTTGTGGGACCCGCCTACGAGAGTGGGGGAACCATCATTTACGTACGCGATGGAGCGATCGTAACGCAGCCCTTCGACGAACGAAAGCTCGTCGTCTTGGGCGAGCCCGTTGCTATGCCAGACCATGTTGCGGTCAGTACCACAAACAACACCGCACTCTTCAGTGTGTCTCCGGCAGGGAATCTGGTCTACTATCCGGCCCCTTCCGGGCCCTTTGCCCTGAGCTGGTATGACCGTGACGGAAGACGGGGCGATACGCTTGATACAGGACCCATCAGGGAGATCGCTCTGTCGCCGGATGGAACTCGAGTCGCAGAGAGTATCTACAACCCGAACGGTCTCAATCCAGACCTATGGAGCTACGACATGAGCCGGCACACAAAGACTCGGCTGACGTCGTCTTTGGAAGACGAAGGCCGTCCTGTATGGCAGCCCGATGGGCAGTTCGTGCTATTTGCGTCAGGATTCGGTGGAAGTCCGGATCATATCTATCGCACCAGGAGCGATGGCAGCGGGGGAATTGAGACCGTTCTCAGATCCGAAGGCGTAAATGAGGTGCCGGGATCGATCTGTCGTGATGGGCGGTACCTGGCTTACACGCGCTCTTCAAAGGATTCGCCACCCGCGGTCTGGATCCTCCCTCTCACCGGAGATCGCAAACCGTTCGCTCTGATCCAAACCCGAGTTAACTCTCCGGTCTTCTCTCCCGACTGCAAGTGGATCGCTTACGTGTCGGGTCAGAATAGAGGAGTACCTGACGTTTACCTCGCAAAATTCCCTGATGCGACTCATCAGCACCAGGTATCCACGCAAAGCGGTAACCTGCTGCGCTGGCGAGGAGACAGCAAAGAGCTCTTCTATTTTTCCCCTCCGCAAAACAGCATCATCGCCGTAAACGTGGAGGAAGAGGGCGGGGAAATCTCACTAGGAGCCCCACAGACGCTCTTTCCCTTGTCGTCCCCCTACGCATCCTTTCTCGGCTTTGACGTAACACCGGACGGAAAGCGCTTTCTGATCTCGACCGTGAATTTCCCGACGGCCAGTATCCCGTTAACGCTTGTTACGAACTGGGAAGCGGAGCTGAAGAAGAAATGAGGTCGCCAGCATCCACCGCACGGCGGGGACTTGGCCAGCAAGCAGTCCAGGTTTTGCGCGCCATTACGGCGGAAGACAACAACGGAATTGAGGCATGAAGCCGGAGATCGATGCGGGAAAGACCATGCATCTCCGAAATAAATAATGGGAAAAGCGTCGGGTACCGAACACACAAAATCCGCCGGGTGGCATTATATTTTCTGCACTCCAGGGCACAACGGAGTGGAACAATAATCGAACCGGCGCTGCATGCGCCTGGTTTTCGGCATAGCTTCGGATTCCACCGTGACCGAAGGCTTCATCGCGCAAGGCCCTGTCTGTACGGAAGGAGCACGTCATGAAGTTTCCTTATTGTCCGCACGTGCATAAACGCGGCCGCGAGTTGTTCGCGGCTTATTGCCGCAGCGGCGAAAAGCTGGGGGGGAAGGAGGTATCGGTCGGCCTGATGAAGTCACCCTCATCCATTAGGCGATGACGCAACACCGTAGCTCTTGTCCGATTTTGCTGCGAGATTGCGCGCTCCCTGGCAACCGCTCACATCGATACTGATGTATTGGGGAGCAACGGAACAGAAAGCTGGCTTAAGGATTCAGGCCACCTCGACCACCGATCGGACGGGCTCCGGAGCGGCCGTAACCGGGAGATGGCAACGATTCGCGACAGACTGGGCCACATGACCGCAACTCAAAGGTTGGGGTCGATCCAATACTTGCTTATCAGGGCTAATCGTCGCCCTGTTTGCTGGCCGTGGCTGAAGAGGAGCTCGACGGCGAGCCAAAGAGCACCGTCGGCAGCCCGGGGTTCAGATCGAACTTACCTATAGACCTTACCTATACCGTTTCCGGGGAAGACCTTATGTATTCATTATCCAATGAAGAAGTTTGGAAAGGCTCTGATTTGCCAGAGGACAACAGGGTTTGTGTTTCTGACTTGCATTTCTCTTCTCGCCGCCCAGCAACGATCGGCGATATCTGGGCATATCAATGACTCACAAGGTGCGGCCATCGCCAATGCTCGTGTGATTGTTCATTGGGATTCCAGCGGCAGCGCCGTTGGACTGAAAGACAACGTCGGTATCCGGCACGACGTGGTAGTTACGACAGACGCGAGTGGGAAATATTCGGTGGGCGTTCCGGCCGGGTTCTATGACGTTTTCGTCTCCGCGATCGCTTTTACTCCAACTGCCGCGAAGGTGCGTGTGAAGCAGGGTCAACAGACAGGATACAACTCGACACTCTCGCTAGCTAGCCCGAATAATTCTTGAAGGTTGAAGAAGCGAAAGCTCC
>NZ_JQKI01000295.1 GCF_000745965.1 Edaphobacter aggregans DSM 19364
GCCGTCACGGTCGCTGCGCGGAAGACCACTTAGCCGATACGGACAAGCCCTACTGGCCCGCGGACGCTGTGCCTGCACGCTGAGTAGTTGAGCACCCGCCAACGGTTCTGGCTTGTCGTCGCTACGATGAAGTCAGGCCAGGTGGGGTCGTCGAGTAGTTCCCGATAGTTTATGGATTGTCGGTAAACAGGAAGTAATATCAGGGGACGGGATCAGTTCGGAGTAGGCCGTATCTTGGATTCGTTACATCGTCCGTCGAGCGAAAGAACCCTACTTTGTCAGCGAAGTGTTTCCTGACATCTCTCCGACGCAACGCAGCGGGCATTCACGCCGACGTGAATCGTGGTATTGGTGGACACTACTGACGGCGCAGAGCAGCACATCAACGAGTGTGCTCATTGCGTTTTTTTGCGGACAGCAAAATCGGGCATGCAGGATTTGCATCTAGACTCCATCGAACGCCGGGGCGTCGCTGCCGGCAATCAGCGCTGACGGCCATTATGTAGTGTTCCTGTCCTCATCGACAAATCTCACTGCGGCAGGCACAAGGGGCTACTCCCAGGTGTTCTTGTCTAAAACAGGATTTTGAGTTCTGTGAGTTTTGGATATGACGTGATTGCTCGTCGCTACCTGAGGCCGCTATTCGGTGGGGAATCCGAGACTCAGCGCACTACGGCAGGAAAGCGGTAGGTGACAGCCCTGTCGCGAAGTTGCCGGAAAGGTGACTTTTCGGGAGCCTGTAGGTGGCAGGCTTGAATGTATTCCTCTGCGGTCCCCTTCTGATGTGCTGCTGCTATTAGGAGTCACCTCAATCGTAGGTGAAGCACTTCGTCCGCCACGACAAAGATCATCCAGATGGTGTCCCGGTCGGAAGCTCTATCCGACGCGCGAGCAGTCGGTTCGTGCCGCCCGGGAAGAGATCCGCTCGCTGCCAAAACGACCCTACAAAAAGAAGTGGGTATATTCGGGCATGAGCAGGCAACGGTAGTCCGGTCAGATGTGGCCACCGTTCTTCCTGAAAGCAACGATGGCCTGGAGGACCTTCAGATCCTCTGTTGGCAAAGCACGGTACCGCGGGATCATCTTTGGTCTCAGGTATCCCACTCGCTCGTCGCTTACGGTGATGACCGGCACGGCTGAGACCAACTCCAGTCCCGCGCATTTCGCCGCATCGATCAGCTCCCCATAACGAATACGGTTTGTTGTCTGCAGGTGAGAGTGCAGCATCTTCCACATCCAGTCAGGGCAGGTCAGAAAGTCGATCCCGGTGCCGGCATACGTGTTGTGCCCCGCAAAGTCCACGCTGTGAACCGCCACCCCGCCTGGCTTCAGTATCTTCGCCATATGCCGGATCGCATCAGAAACGGACGCCACATGCTCCATCACGTCGACCGAATAGATGAAATCAACCTCACGGTCGACAGATTCAAAAACAGCCTGGACATGCTTGGGTCGTGAAGAATAGGGGCCGTATCTTTGTGCGATCAGCTCGCTCATCGTCGGAAGATCGTGGACAGTTGCGAACTGCTCCACACAGATCATGTGCGCCGCGCCGTTCGCCAAGCAGCACTCAGCTACGCCGATATTGTCTCCCGGGCCGATTTCCAGTCCGGTCAAGCCGGTCAAGTCAGGAAGATAAGGTCGAAGCGTTTCGAAGGAGTCAATCGCCGTTTTCGCAGCGTACTCGGTCCCCTGTTCCGAATAAAGATGGCAGGCGCGTACCTTTTTAGAGAGTCCGACCTTTTTGCCTGTGTTCAGGCACAGTGAGATTAGAGCACGGCGTGGTGGAATTTGAAGGGCCCAGGGCATCTACATGCCACCCAGTCCGAGATCATCGCCGCAATGATCGTTGCAGTACTGGTCGCTACGGTCATGAATAGTCAGGCGCCTCTGGCACGTATCACACTCTCCCCAGCCGAGTACGAAGCCGATGACAGACCAGATCCACCATGAACGCTGAGTTTGTCGATTGTCCTGTACGACGGCAGTTATTTGTAGTTTGGATACGGTCTCGTGAATGTTAAGGCGGCTGTCTGCGACAGCAAGATCAATGTGGGACGCACGTCCCTGTTCGGAAATCATACCAAGGCTCCGGTCTTGCTAGAGAAACAGGCCTGCAGGAAAAGACTTGGCGCAAACACTATCAAAGATCGAACGCAGCACGCAAGGCAAATGATGACCAAAGGAAATGGAGGTCGCGAGAATCGCCACAGCGGGCCCAGCGGAGCAATCCCCACGGCAACCTATTATTCGTGCTGAAAAGAGCGATTCTATGCAACCTCAGCCCTCAGAGTTGGCTTCTTGGTAGTAATCCTGACAAATTCGAACCGTCGTTCCCGGGAAAACGGGGATTTCGGCAAGTTCGACCCGCCGAACCCCGCTGGCCGAGTGAACTTGCTCAAATCCCGACGCAATATAAGAAGGTGCCCCCTTGGACTAGGCTGTGAGCGGTTGCCATCTCACCGCCGGAAAGGAGCACTCTTCTATGGAAGGCA
>NZ_JQKI01000296.1 GCF_000745965.1 Edaphobacter aggregans DSM 19364
TCTCGAGCAACCAAATTTCTCATCTCAACTTTTCACAAGTGATGACAAAACACCGACATAGTCGTGACACGAACCTGCGCGGACCTGACTAGGCTTGCTGAGGATTTCCAAGCGCAGTTCCTCCCCGCCTGCTGCTTAATTCCATTCCAGCACCGGCACCGGTCGGGGCACGATCCGTACTAAATCTGCGGGGACTCACAGCCACAGGAGAGCTTTTACTATGAAGACGTTTCTGCGCGTGACCAGCGGGATATCGCTGGCCTTGTCAATCTCCGCTGTCGCCTTCGGACAGCACTACACTCAAGTCAACCTCGTCTCCAACACCTCCGGCGTCGCTCCAGTCACCGATCCGACCCTCATCAACCCCTGGGGCCTGTCCCGCAGCTCCTCCAGCCCCTGGTGGATCTCCGATAACGGCACCGGCCTCAGCACGCTCTTCAACGGAGCCGGCCTCAAAAACTCCCTGGTCGTCACCATTCCCAAGGCCGATCCCAACAACAAAACCTTTCCTGCTGGCACCCCCACCGGAACAATCTTCAACAGTGTCCCCACCGACTTCATCCTCCCGGGCGGTTTTGCCTCCAGCTTTCTCTTCGCTACGCTCGACGGCGCCATCGTCGGATGGAACGCCAAGGTCGCCATCGCGCCCGGCGCTGCTGCCCCCTCCGTCAATGCCGTCGTCGCAGTCAAAACGACAGACGGATCCAGCTACACCGGACTCACCAGCGCTCTCGTCGACGGTAACCGCTACCTTTACGCAGCCAACTTCAACAACGGCCGCGTCGATGTCTACGACGGCAACTTTCACCCTGTAACTCTCAACCCGAACGATCAGGATCAATCCAACGGCAACGGTAACCAGAACAACAACGACAACGGCGATAACAATAAGGCCTTCACCGATCGTCTCCTGCCCCGCAACTACGTTCCGTTCAACGTCCAGACCATCGCCAACAATATCGTCGTCACCTACGTTCTCCACCAGCAGGGTCAGCCTCGCGAAACGGACGGCCCAGGCCTTGGCTATGTCGACATATTCACTGCCAAGGGGCGCCTTATCCAGCGCCTCGAGCATGGTGACTGGCTCAACGCTCCCTGGGGAGTCGCCCTTGCTCCCCAGGACTTCGGCGCCTTCAGTCACGATCTCCTCATCGGCCAGTTCGCCGGCGGCGGCATCACCCAGGGCAGCGGAACCATCGCCATTTATGACTTGGTAACCGGACAGTTCAAAGGCCTGCTCCAGGATGCCAACGGAAACACCATCGCAATTAACGGCCTCTGGGACATCAGCCCAGCCAACAACTCAGCAGCCGGCAGCTACGATCCCGCCGGCGCTCCTGGCTCCGAGCTTTACTTCACCGCAGGCCCCAACCAAGGCACCGGTGGACTTTTCGGTTACCTCAAACCCGCTGCCACAGACCTGACCGAAGGCAACGACCAGTAAACGACGTAAGCGACGAACAAACTGAACCAGGTGGCCCATCCTTCGCGGTCTCATCGTGAAGGGTGGGCTGTAGCTTTCGGAGCTATTTGTCGTAAATCTTTCGCCGCTATAGCAGGGGTCCCGTCAGAAAACGGACCACAGAGCACGCTAAGGGTGGGCGGCGGCCGGAATCCACCGATTGAATAGAGATCGCGCATTTCTGGTCACGCTGCGCTGGATAGGTCGGTAAAAAGATGAGTTGTGGGACGGAAGTAGCGGGTCTGGTGCCCGATCGTCGTACGGCAGTCGGCCTCGATGAAATGGACAACCCAATCCTTGTAGTGCTGAAAGTTCATCGGGACGCGCGGCATGCATCACTCCCGGGAGTCGGGCTCGCGGCGCGGCGGCTTGCGCACGAAGGGGCGGAAGCGGCGGCTGGCCTTCTGCTCCTCGACAAGGCCGTCGACCCAACCGAGAAAGACTTCGCTGGGACGATAGCGGCGCAGCTCGCCGCAGAGCCGGCAGGCGACGACCGTGTTGCAGTTGTACGGAAACGAATCGACGCCAGCGGGAACGTTACGCCCGCAGAGCTTGCAGCGCACCACAAACGTCGTCGGGCGCGGGCCGTTCTGCTGGGTATAGTGCATCGACATGATGGATGCAGGATAGGCAAACAAAAGGCGAATACGCACGAGGCTAGTTGTGGATGGATCTGGGAGCGCAAGAGGTTGTGGTTTAGCAGCCTACTGATTCGGATTGGAGGTTTTGAACGGCTAATCCATCGGCTCCCGGTACCGCAATCGCTTCATCCCGCCGGCGTCGATGTCAGGTTTGATCTCCTCTATTTCGGAGTCGGTTTCCATCGTGATAGCGAGCAATATCTGCACCGCGTCAGACCAACAAGGAAGAGTCCAAGGAGTGCCAGAGCTGTCGACGATGACGTAGCTCCCTTCCCGGGGAGAACGAAGAACGCTAGCCTGCATCATTCACGAAGGCTGAGCGAGCGGTTGTTGTGAGCGCGAGCTCGTGACGAAGGCTCGTTTGGCTGGGTGCTGTTGGTTGGATT
>NZ_JQKI01000297.1 GCF_000745965.1 Edaphobacter aggregans DSM 19364
TGGACCTGAGTTGGGGGAGCGTTCTTGCGTAAGTTGTTAGTCGATACGGATACCGCGTCCGACGATGCTGTCGCTCTGATCCTGGCCCTACGCTCCTCGCTAGTGGAAGTCGTAGCCATCACAGCGGTTGCGGGAAATGTTCCCGTAGAGCAGGGCGCGCAGAACGCGTTGTATACCGTGGAACTCTGTGGCGCGGACGTACCGGTGCATGTGGGCGCTGCGAAGCCGCTCACTCGTGAGTTGGAGTCTGCGACGTGGTTTCACGGAATGGATGGGCTTAGTGACTGTGGATACAAAGTCACTCATCGGACTG
The DNA here is from genome assembly GCF_000745965.1 of Edaphobacter aggregans DSM 19364. Classification (GTDB taxonomy): domain Bacteria; phylum Acidobacteriota; class Terriglobia; order Terriglobales; family Acidobacteriaceae; genus Edaphobacter; species Edaphobacter aggregans. Next base: position 314 of record NZ_JQKI01000297.1, read on the forward strand.
TAGACCCTTTACCGGCGGTCGAAGCGATTGTCGCGAACGCGCTGGCGAATCCCGGACTCGAATTGATCACTCTTGGACCACTTACGAACCTTGCCTTAGCGATTCGGCAGCAGCCGACGATTGTGAAGAACATCAGTCGCTGTGTAGTAATGGGCGGCGCGGCATGCACAGAAGGGAATGTGACACCGGCTGCTGAGTTCAACATCTGGGTCGACCCGGAAGCGGCGCGTGAAGTGTTTCTGTCAGGTCTGCCGATAGAGATGGTTGGTTGGGAACTATCACGGCAAGATGCGGCGCTCGATGAGCACGACATTGCGGCGGTGCAGGAATTGGACACGCCGCTTGCGAGGTTTGCAATCGGTTGCAACGGGCGTGCGCGCGAGGCGTACCTCGAGCAGACGGGTGAACGCGGCATCTCATTGCCGGACCCGATTGCAATGGCGGTCATGCTCGAACCGGAGTTGGTGCTGGAATCGAGTCAGCACTATGTCGACATCGAGACGAGGAGTGCGTTGACGCGCGGTATGACGGTAGTGGACCGGCTTAACGTCAGCGGTGATGCGCGGAATGAGCGTGAGTGGAGCGAGGTGCACGCTCGCGCGAAGAAAGTGAAGGTGTGCTGGAAGCTGGATGTTGACCGTTGGAAACGGGCGTTGATGGAAGCGTTGAGTCGCTAGAGTTAACTTTGGTGGCCTTTTGCGAAGTACGTCACGATGAGGTCTGCGCCGGCGCCGCGCGGCACGCGAAGACCGATACCACGGCCAACGAGTACATGCAGGAATTACCTGAGAGCGTGAGGAAGATGGTCGGTGAGGTGCACGCCATGCTCGTGAAAGGAGGCAGTCTCAAGAGAGTTTGAAGCATTTTCCGCAAAAAGCCACAAACTCTTGCGAGGAACTTGCTGTAAATGTTTAAAAGTTTAAAAGATATGGTAGACACGAAATGACTCGAACTCCTGACCTCTACCGTGTCAATCCAGCCGTTTAGGCTTTCAACGACTTACAACTGCGTGGAGGCTGCCGTAGCACACGCAAGTCGTGCAAGATCTCGCCTTTTGTGGGTTGGATTGTGGGTCGCTCGTACGACCGGAGATTAGGCTTTCGTGCTTATCGCGCGATCGGAGTATAGGTGATAAGTTTTGATTGTATGGTCACTTATGGGTGTTGCTTTACAGCCGTTCTTAAGGGTTTTTCTTTATGGTCGAAATAGAAGTATAAGCCGACGCTCAGAAAATTCACCAACACCGCGATCACGTTCCATAGAATGACCGGCCGCGAATTAATCAATAAACCGTAGTAGACCCAGAGAATCTGAAAGACGCCCATGATGGCCGCCATGCGTGGGTTCATGCCCGAGGTGGATCGACGCCTGAGCATCGCGAGCAAATCCGGCAAAGCGGCAAAGGTTGTTCCAAAACCGGCCACTAAGCCGAGGACCTCTGACCGCTTAACATTGGGGTCAAGTAAACTCCGTGTGTCATGGACAGCCAGGTCCTGACAGCCGCAAAGGACTACAACACACGGAAGAAAAACAGCAAGCGTTATTCTGTTGAATCGGTCCATGCCTACCTCCACACGTCTAGCATTTTGCTAGGTTAGTTCGCTCTTGTGCAAGCGAATACTTGGTTGGTTGGAGCGTGCGTGCCCGACGATAATAACGATGCTGCCGGGCGGTGGCATTCGAAGGGGCATCCGATCGTTTATTGCAGTGAAGATCCTTCGACGGCGCTGCTAGCGCCAGGGAGCTGGCGATGATCCTGGATGGGATCGATGTGTCGAAGTTGAAGCGCGTGCTCGCGTAACGCGGAAAACCCTATTTCGCGACAGGATTGGGAGCATACCCCGGCGGATATTTCTGCCAGGGATATCCCGTACCGGGTTGGGCTGCCGAAGATTACGCCATCCGCGGCGCGAAGTACACCACGAGAATTTTCATCTGGGTTCTCCTTACGTAGAGACTGACGAGCGGCGAAAAGGCAGTCACAAAGAAACCATCAAAAACGACGGTTTACGACTTCCTCTAAATCGCCCCGTTAGTCATGTCACAAACAAGAAGAACCGAGTGGACGGTGTACCCAAAACTCCTGTTGCTTTCCCAGAGGAAACGTGGCAGGCTTCCTGTTGGTAACCAAAATGACGTCTTCGATCAAGCACAAGACCGATGT
>NZ_JQKI01000298.1 GCF_000745965.1 Edaphobacter aggregans DSM 19364
GGTTCGAGGCAGGGAACGAATCCGAAATGCGGCGCGGAGATGGTCAATGATGATGTGGGGCACATCCGACAGCATGGGAAAATATCCCAGACGCTCTGTGCGAACACGGGCACAGTTGAGGGCACAGTTCCTTCACGAGAAGTGCTCCAAACGTGCCTTACCGTTCCCTTTGGTGCACCTTCATATCCTTGATTCTGTTGATGTTCAGTAGAGTGGCATGGAAGAGGTCATCGGTTCGATCCCGATATTGGTGTCATTTGGTGTCAAAGGTTGAATGACCCCATCAGACACTGCTGCGCGCTGCGGCCGCCTCCCTCTCCTCAAAGCTGCTATATCCGACGTCTTTTTCGTCGTTGCCCGAGGATTCTGAGTAGACCGCGACTTTCTTAGCTCTCGACTAATGGAATTGACCGTTGCCTGAACGCTCTTTTAGGACTGGAACGGATGTGGCATCTACTTGAGAAGGCGGCTTATACGGTGCAGTGTGATAAATATATGTTTCGCAATAGGAATATATGTTGGGTTTGAGCCGCACGGTGCCACAATTACTTAGAGGCCCCGAAGGACCAGATTCAGATAGGCAACTTCTCGCTGCACTAATGTTTACAGTTAGGTGTCTAAGGAGGTCTCGTCGGTGGAGACCGATTGCAAATCGAATACATATGCGGTCCTGGACTCTGCGCGCCTGCCAATTGCTGTTATGGAGGGCGAGGACAAGATCCTGCGTTATGTAAATTCGGCCTTCTCCACTTTAATGTGCAAGAGTGTGGAAGAGATCATAGGAATACCTTTTGCGCAGTTGATGCCTGACGATGAGATCTGTCTTCTTCTATTAGACGAGGTATATCGCAGTGGTAAATGCGAGACTCACGCGCAACAACTGAACGCTCAGTCACACCCGCTCTACTGGTCTTATGAGATATGGCCGACCTACGGGGACTCGAGAGACGGGACTAAACCAGTGGGCCTAGTCCTTCAGGTCATAGAGACGGGATCCCTACATCGTCAAACGGCTCTTATGAATGAGGCGTTGCTCTTGTCTGCGGTGCGTCACCACGAATTAATGGAGGAAGCTGAAACCCTCAACGGCAAGCTCGAGGCTGAAATCCGGGAACGGCAACGAGCTGAGAGTGAAATCGAGCAATTGGCCTACTATGACGTACTTACCGATCTACCGAACCGGCGGCTTCTTCTAGACCGTGTACATCATGCCGTCTTAACGTGCCGCCGTACGATGCGTCACGGCGCCATTCTTTTCCTCGATCTAGATCGCTTCAAAACAGTCAACGATACCCGAGGCCATCAACTTGGCGACTTATTGCTTCAACAAGTCGCACAAAGGCTTAAGCACTCCGTGCGGGCGGGCGACACCGTGGCACGTCTAGGTGGCGACGAATTCGTGATAATGCTTGAGGATCTCAACGAAGATGCCGCAGAAGCAAATGAACAGGCAGAGAAAATCGGAGCAAAGGTACTTGCTTCACTCGAACATCCTTATTTGCTGGAGGAACACCGGCATTACTGCACCGGAAGCATCGGAATTACCCTTTTTGGCAAATCCCAGGAATCAGTAGACGGCTTGCTTAAACAGGCTGATTTGGCGCAATACCGAGCTAAGGCCGCAGGCGGACAGACCATCCGCTTTTTTGATCCCCAGATGCAAGCCAAAGCTATCGCACGCGCCACTTTAGATGTCGATCTAAGGTTCGCGATACAGAAAGAACAATTTATGCTTCATTACCAGCCACAGGTCGACTCCAACAGATATTTGCGTGGTGTCAAAGCTTTGCTGCGCTGGAAACACCCTCAAAGAGGCCTACTCCTTCCATCGGATTTCATACTCTATGCCGAAGAACACGGACTCATAGAATCAATCGGTCTCTGGATCGTCGATACGGCGTGTAGGCAGTTGATGGCATGGAGTCGCAAGCCCGAAACCTCACATCTTACGATCGCTATTAACATAAGTTCCCGGGAGTTTGGCCATCCGGAGTTCGTTACGCGCGTTCTCTCGATTCTTGATGAGACAGGTGTCAACCCGAACAGGTTGATACTGGAATTCACGGAACGTGTGATGTTTGGTTCCTTAGAAGAAACGCTCGTTAAAATGAGTGCTTTGAAAGCCTGCGGCTTATCATTTGCGTTGGATGACTTCGGCATGGGCTTCTCGTCCCTAACCTGTCTAAAGAGCCTGCCCATATCTCAAGTGAAGATCGATCGATCTTTTGTATGCGATATCCTTACAAATCACAGCGACGCGGTAATCGCGAGCGCGATCCTCGGTTTGGCACAAAATCTCGGACTTTCCGTTGTTGCCGAAGGTGTTGAAACTGAGGAGCAATATGCATTCCTGGCGACCCATGGTTGTCGTATATTCCAAGGGTTTTTTTTCGGCGCACCTCAACCTATGGAGCATCTGCTCCTGGATTGTCGAAAGATCGGTTCGCCCTTCTCTTAAACT
>NZ_JQKI01000299.1 GCF_000745965.1 Edaphobacter aggregans DSM 19364
TTACAAGCGAGGCTGAGGAGGAGAGTCCCCTTGCGAGAAAACCATCCGTGTCTCTTCGATCTGCTTCTCGACAAAAGCTGTCCCTGGGAAGCCCTGCAGGCCGAGCAACAGCTTCTGGCAATCGACATCCTGGCAAGGCTGATCGCCAACGCCACCCTACCCCACGTCGAGGAGAAGGACCATGAATGAATCCGGAAAGGTAAAGCTCAGCCATACGCGGCGTGCGGCATTTGTCTACATTCGTCAATCCAGTCCATCGCAGGTGGAATACAACCGGGAGTCGACGGCGCGTCAGTACGCTTTGGTGGTAAGGGCCTGCGATCTGGGCTGGGCCAAAGAACAGGTGATCGTCGTTGACGAAGACCTGGGTCTTTCCGGCTCCGGATCAGTGAAGCGGTCCGGGTTTGCCCGCATGACCGCAGAAGTGGCTCTGGGCCACGTAGGTATCGTGCTCGGCCTGGAAGTCTCCCGCCTGGCGCGCAACAACGCCGACTGGTATCGCCTGCTCGATCTGTGCGGCATGACGGATACGCTGATCGGAGACAGCGACGGGATATATCATCCAGCTCTTTTCAATGATCGCCTGATCCTCGGCTTGAAAGGCACCATGTCGGAGGCGGAACTTCATATCCTGCGCGCCCGACTGGATGGCGGAATCCGCAACAAGGCCGCGCGCGGAGAGCTACGCCGGGGTCTGCCCGTAGGTTTTGTGTGGGGCGAAGAGGACGGCGAGGTTCGCTTTCAAGCCGACGAAGCCGTGGTCGGCGCTATTCGCACGGTGTTCTCGAAGTTTACGGAACTGGGATCGGCCCGCAAGGTATGGCTCTGGTTCCGTTCCGAAGGACTCTCCTTCCCGTTGCGCGCCACCATGAACAGTCAGATCCGCTGGGTTGCTCCGACGTATACCGCCATCCATCATGTGCTCACCAATCCGGTGTATGCTGGCGCCTATGCTTACGGAAAGTGCCGCCATGAGCGTTACGTCGATGAACATGGCAGCTTCCGCAGACGAACCCGTCATCTACCCCAGGCCGAGTGGGCGGTGCTTCTTCCGGATCATCATCTCGGCTTCATCGACTGGGCAACTTACCAGGCCAATCAGACTCGCATCGATGCCAACGTTCATCCCCAACCTCACCAGGCAGGCGGTGCAGTGAGAGAAGGCGCTGCACTCCTGCAAGGTCTGGCCACTTGCGGCAAGTGCGGCCGCCATCTGCACACTCACTATCGCGGCAGAAACGCCTCGCCCGGCTATCACTGCTCGGGCAAAGACATCGTCCAGGGACGAGGCGTTTACTGTCTTAACGTCGGTGGCATCCAGGTCGATCAGGTGGTTGCGGAAGCGTTTTTGGAAGCGTTGACGCCGGCTGCGGTGGAGGCTACCGAACAGGCGATGCGGCAACTGGAAGCGGATCACGATGCGGCACTCGGGCAGTGGCGCCTGGCGGTAGAACGTGCGCGGTACGAGACCGAACGTGCTGAACGCCAATATCGCGCGGTGGAACCGGAAAACAGGCTGGTGGCGCGCGGGTTGGAAGCCGAATGGGAAAAGCGGTTGCGGGATCTCGCGGCGGCTGAGGCAGAGTTAGAGCGTCGGCAGCAACGGCGTCCTCGCACACTCAGCCCGGAAGAGAAAACCAGGATCCGTGCTCTCGGTTCTGACCTACGCAAAGTCTGGAGAGCGCCCACCACTACCGATCGCGATCGCAAGGAGCTTTTGCGTACCCTCTTGGAAGAGGTGATCGTGGCTGTCGATCGCCCCGAACATCGGGCCCATCTGACGCTGCGCTGGCGGGGTGGCGAGCTTACCGAGATCGATCTCCCTCTGCCGCGTTCCCTCCCGCGAGGTCTGCGCACGAGTGAAGACACGATCTCGTTGCTACCTCGTCTGGCAGCTCTCTATCCCGATGAGGTTATCGCCGGCATCCTGAATCGTCAGGGACGCAAGACAGCAACCGGGGAACGCTTCACCGCCAATCAGGTAGGCAGTCTGCGGCGTTATCGCGGCATCCCGCGCTTCCAGTCACCGGCGCGGCCTCCGTCGGGAGAAGTCGTTCCGATCCGCAAGGCCGCACAGATCCTGGGTATGAACACCTCCACTATCCATCGTTGGCTGGCCGAAGGCTTCATCGCCGGTGAACAGGTGACTCCCGGCGCGCCGTGGCAAATCCGCATCACCGAAGAACTGCGAGCGCGAATCGTGGAGCAGGCCCCGCCGGAGTATCTGCCCATGCTGGAAGCAACCATGAAACTCGGCGTCTCACGCCAGACGGTGTTGCAGCGAGTAAAGCGCGGCGACCTAAAAGCCATGCTTGTTACAAGCGGACGGCGCAAGGGCTTGCGAATCAAAGTCGTAGACGATCAACCCATGCTATTTGCAACTACTTCATGAGTCTGGGGGCAGTATGAAGATGGATCCAA
>NZ_JQKI01000300.1 GCF_000745965.1 Edaphobacter aggregans DSM 19364
GCCCAGAACCCGAGTAGCGGGCACCAGTCCGTACCCGTCTGAAAGCTCCTTTGGCAAGGCCGGGGTGGAATGAAGGGTCCGGTTGCAGAAACGTGCGTGGTGATTACAAGACCCTGGAGCGTTTGAGGACCGATCTAGGGTTAGTCCCAGGGCACCTGGCTAAGCGATATTGATGTCGGAGATGTTGCTGTCTCTCAAGGCCTTGATGTCTCGAATGGGCGGTTGGCCGAAGAATTGGCAGATCGTCATTCGTCGCGATGGCGCGTAGCCGTTCCGCTTGCCGCATCCGAAGAAGCGGTACGAACGGCGCCTGGTCCGGCGCACCCGCAAACATGGCTTTCACCATACCACTCTGGCAAGGCGGCCCGTGAGTGTGTGAGGTAGTGCTTCACGCCCTCGTGTCCGGTTTGGTAAGTCATCAATCACTAGATAAAATGGTGTCGCCCTGACCCTGGCTTACCGAAGGGCAAGGACAGCTTTCAGCAATGTTACGCACCGAATGAAATCTTTGAACAATGCCGCGAACTTTAGACTCACTACATTCGCTCCTACGGACCATTTGCGGGCTCGCCGAATTTCGTGTTGTAGCGCAGCTTGATCTCGCCGCACGTGCCATGCTCAGGTGAATAGACAATGCAAGTGTCGAAGGGCCGGGAGTAAACGTGCAAGCTGACTGCCCTCTGATTGAATTCTCGCGGGTTATAGACGCGGTGCACGGGATCGGCGGGATCAACGGCGCAAGGACGATTGGGATTCATCTCGACCGTATCGGCCGATTTAAGTTGGCATGTACCGCGAGCGAGATCCTGAGAAACCAAGTGATAATTTCCCACCAGCAGGCGGCCGATGGGAACCGCCATCCAGCAGTTCTGGTCACGATGATTGTGGACGGAACTGGCTTGTCCTATCTCCCAGCAGATTGCAATCAATTCATATAGTGGTGTCTTGTCGATCAGGTTGCGAGTGTAGTGCTGGCAATCCCACGTGAGGTATGGAGCCAGCGTGTCGGGGGACACTGGCGTGTCCTGCAGGAAATCCAAAAGCGCGTCAACTATCCTGAATGCCGATTCCGGGAATCGGCGTAGCGCAGAAGCAAAATCCTGAATGGGAACCTGCTTGTGGATCGCTTGTGTGCTCATACTCGCCTCTGCAGGAGCTAAGTATATCGCCAGGCGAGCGAAAGGTTCCGAGCTCTAATTCGTAGCTAAGCTCGAAGTTTTTGCTAACCGGTTCACAACGCACTGCTATCACCAACGGAGAGCGGCCAGTAAACATGAATCGATCTGATAGAGCCGGGCTCCACGAAATTGGTCAACTTCCGGATTGCCGACTACTTGGGAATTGTTGAATGTTCCTCAACGCGTCGTTGAACTGCGGGAGGATTATTCTGCTTGGGGAGTCGGCGCTTATCGGGATTTCCACAACCTGAACTATCTGGAATATGCCTACATCCAGTTAGGGCGTTATCGCGACGCCCAGCACACGGTAGAAATCATCGCGGCACAATATGGGGAGCTGCCCGACAAGAAGACGGCCTCGGACACGCCGGAGTTGCAGTCGCGGCATGTTCGTGGCCGTACGATCTATGCGGTGTCTGACCGAGTGGTTTACGGATACTTCGACATGCTCACTCGAATGATTGGGGAATCTGGCCGCTGGGACGAAGTAGCGAAGATCAAGCTTCTGGTCCCGTCGCGGGATTTCGTGGCTGTGAAGCTGCAGTGGGAGGCCAAGGCTGCCGCAGTACCAGGGGACCAGAAAACAGCGAGGGCGGCCGCTGCGAAGCTGGTCTCGTTGTCTCAAGAACCTGGCCAGCATCCCTTCGCGAAGCTGATCATCAGCCTGCAGGCAAAGGAAGCCGAAGCGTTGCAGAAGGTGCCGGCGACGCCGGCAATGCCGTGGCAAAGTTGAAGGAGGCGGTAGCGATTGAGGATTCGATCGACGACTTATCTCAGCCGCCGTATCCGGTGATTCCGGCAAATGAACTTTGCGGATATCTCCTGCTGGAATTCAACCGCCCTGCCGAGGCAACGAACTACTTCCAGAAAGCCTTACTGCGGACTCTGAATCGTCCCAAAGCGATCTTCGCATAGTGACAACCCACAGACGGGACCGAACCGTTGCGACCATCCATGGCGCTCGGATACCGGATCGCCGGCTGTTTTACCAGCAAGGAAAGCATCCACTTCGTCCAATCCGGTCAACCTCGCAGTCGATCTGCAGCAACATTCAATATTCATTTCGTTCGTTGTTGTTCCGATGAAAACTCACGCCGCCATCTTAGCCCGAATAATTCTTGAAGGTTGAAGAAGCGAAAGCTCCGGACATGCTGTCAAGACAGTGTTTAAATAAGCCAAAGAGGCCTATGCGTGTCA
>NZ_JQKI01000301.1 GCF_000745965.1 Edaphobacter aggregans DSM 19364
GGATTCTGATCAGACGAAAGCGCGCTCTCCCGAGCGCGCCCAGAAGATTTCGTGCTTTTCTCTTGACAAAGACTTACATGGATGCCCGTCATTCGCCCTCGACTCAGAAACCAAAGACTTGTCTTGCCGCGAACACTCGATGAGTCCTATAAGAATAGCGAGTGAGACTGTGCTCGGTTGCAGGCACGGCGGTGTAGTTTCTAGGGGTATCTTTTGATTGTTACGTCGTGGAATCAATGAATTAGCGTTCCCACAGGAATGGTCAGGTAAACGGGACAGAGAGTGGCCTCGTAAGACTGGTAAAAGTCGTGCAGCCGCTGCCTCAACCGAGATATTTGCACACGCACGGTCGCATCAATCTTGGGATCGAAGTCAGGCCTGCGGCCCATCGCTTCCACCGCCAAGGTGTATTCGCTGAGTTCGTCGTCCTGGGTGTGTCCATAGATACGCCAGGAGTTGACGAGAGGCAGTCGCCCGCTCGAAGGAGCGGCTCTTTAAAATGATTTCAATCGCTTGTACTTCCGCACCTTCGCGGGATGGCGCAGTTTCGGTGGATTCCGCGGATGATAATTCGGGCACAGCGGGAATATACTTGATCTCAACCGTCATCGCAATTTACCAGATTTCAGCGATAGATATAGCATACGTCCATCTGTGCGTAATGTTCTTTGTGGTGCAGAACCGGCCGGTTACGCCTAGCATCGTTAAATCTGTGCGTAGGAAACTTTCCGGGGTATATCCAGTTGGGTGACTAGGTTTATTTGGTGCTCCACTGGTATCGCGTTGATGCCGGATAATTGGCCGGGTTTCCGACCGACTCTCATAATGAGACTGGTGGGAGATCACTTCTCTCGCTTAAGTGCCGCACCGATGGCAATCGTTCATTCGGCGAGCGCCATCACGCTGTCACCATCTTCGCCGACCAGCTCTTCACGAACGCTCCGAAACGGTCGAGCGCCTTGGAGAAATTGTCTCCGGCGGCGGCGAAGCCCAGGCGGAAATGCGAGGGCACATCGAAGCAATCGCCGGGGGCTAGCAGGACCCCATGCTCGGTGGCGGCCTGGCAGAACCGGCGGTCGCTCTCTCCGCTCACCAGCCAAGGGAACGCGGTCATCCCGCCTTGCGGCGGAATCCAGCCGAGTACGTCGCGATGGTCGGCCATGAAGCGCTCCAGGAGCTTGAGATTGCGGGATGCTGCTTCTTGCGTTTTCGCGAGCACGGCGTCTCGTTTGCGGATTGCAATCTCCGAGAGAATTTCTCCCGTGGTGGTGTTGCAGACGGAGAAGTAGGCGCGCGCGGTCCAGTATTGCTGGCGGCGCTTGGCATCGTGCTCGATCATCCATCCCGTACGCACTCCGGCAATCGAAAATGCCTTTGACAGGTCCGCGATCACGGTGGCGTGCGGCAGGCGCGCCGCCGATTTCGTTTGCTTTCCATGGTAGATGGGATGGTAGACCTCGTCACTGACCAGCTGGATTCCGCGCTTGGCGGTGAAGTCGTGCAGGGCTTCCATTTCGGCGTCGCCGATGGTCGCGCCCGTCGGGTTGTGCGGGCTGTTGACCAGAATAAGCTTGGTCTTCGAGTCGACGAGCCGCTTGATCTCGTCGGGGTCGATGCGGAAGCCATTCTCGCGGCGCACGCGATAAAAGCGGGTTTCCAGGCCAAGAGATTCCGGTAGCGCCGAGAAAGTCGTGAATCCAGGCAGCGGGATGATTACGTTCGCGCCGGGCTCGGCGGCCAGCCACATCAAGGCCACGAGCGCCTCGGAGGCGCCTGTGACGATTTGCACCGACTCTACCGGGACACTCTGCATTTCAGCGATCGCCTTACGCAGGCTGTCGGCGCCGGCGGGGCGGCCGTAGACCAGGTTGTGGTTCAGGAAGCGGTGACGCGTTTCGTCGTCGGCGAGGGCGAGGATGTCGTTTACGGTCCAGGTCGGCCCGGTGCTCGCAGCGAGATTGAATTCTATGTCGTGTTCGTACTGGTCGAGCCAGGCGTCGAGCAAGAAGGGCTTGAGTTGCATGCAGGCACCTCAGAGAAGAAGTTGGCTCCTCGTATAGATTCCGCGAGCCAGGAGGCGGATGATTTTTTAGTTTACGAGCGATGAGAATCCAGCGTCTAAACAGTTTGCTGCAAATCCACGTTGGGCGGCCTCGGCCCCTAAACGGGCAGTAAATGTGGACCAGTTACGGCGCCGCTAAAGTGGTGCCCTCATACAAACCATGCCTTTTCAGCAAACTACTAGAGAGCCGTGGATTCCCTCCCCAAGCGTAAGGTGCGGTTAGCCGACCAGATCGGCATAGGG
>NZ_JQKI01000302.1 GCF_000745965.1 Edaphobacter aggregans DSM 19364
ACAAACCGCATGTTGTGCCGGTCGACTGCTTCGGCAATCGCTTCAGCATCAATGAAGTCGTTCTTATTGGACTTCACAAAAGGCTTCAACAAACTGAGCCGGGATCAATTTTCACCTCATGGCCTGCACAAAGGCGCCGAATTCCTGCACTGGATATTTTCGCTTGTCGGAAAGTGCAAGACCAAAAGTCGCCCATCGCCCCAAAACGTCCTCTGCGGCCCGTTCCTCGTCCGAATCCTGCATCGCTTTAGTTCCTTTCCGCATCGCTGCAGTCCCTCCATAATGCGTCTAGCCCCGTGTCGTTTATCACATTATTTCTACGGAAAGATCGAGTTCCCGAGTGCCCGCTAAGGCGAAGTTGCCGCTAACCCCGTTTTCAGGGAACTTACGACAACGCTGCACAGCGGATTACTTCTGGTTAACCGATTCGCCCAAAGCGTTCGCCTAAGCACTGCATAGCCGCGGAACGGACGGGGCGTCGCATGCTTATGCGGTTCTGCCGCCGCAGGATCTCCCGGTGGGGCTGCATCACTTGCAGCAGATTTCATTTGTCGCGCCGGTTGCGGGGGGCAAAGATATTCCAGACTCAGAGATTGATGGCGTACTGCCTACAGCTCTTTTTCGAAGCGCATTAATCAGCTATGCTGTGCTTGAACCGCGATGACCAATTGAATGCTTAGTTGTGGCAAAATCGCCGATGTCTGTCGGACGTTGACACTTAGCGTCGCGTTGAATCACTGTCAAACTCACGTCGTCGCAAAGCGGGCTACCGTTCGCGAAGTCTTGCAAAGTGGCGAGGAGCATCATGAGCGTCGCCTGAGCGGATGGCGATTTGGCGTGTCGTAATGCCAATAGTATCCGATCCAACCCGAACTCTTCCTCTGAAGGGTTGCGGCATTCAAGTACGCCATCGGAGTATGCGATGAGCGTGTCCCCGGGTTCAAGAAACAGTTCGCCTAACTCAAATTTCGCGCCTTCGATAGCACCCAACAGAGGGCCACCCCTCTCGAGCAGATTAGTCCGGCCATCCGCGCGAAGCACTATTGGCGGGAAATGGCCGGCATTGCAGTAGGTCATTCCTCCAAGGTGGCAGTCAATCCGCGCGAGAAAGGCCGTGGCGAATGGCGCAACCGGCCGCAGATAGCAGAGGTGGCGGTTGATTTCCGACGCGATCCTTGCAGGGTCAGAATAAGGGTCGCCGTAACATTGCAAAAGTCCTGCGAGATTAGTGAACCACATCCCAGCCGCAACACCTTTACCGGCAATGTCTCCATGCGCCATAAGAAGCTGGGAACCGCTTTTCAAAAACGTCGTGAAATCCCCTGCGATAAAGCGAGCCGCGAACACCTCGCTTGCGAACTGTAAACTGCCGTGGCGAAATTCACGCGGGCCGCTTAGTTTACGCTGGATCTGTGCGGCCTCGAACAGTTCTGAATGGAGATCAAGTCTCTCTCGCAGAAGGGACTCAACCTCCCGCTGTGGCACACTCGATGGCGGTGGTGGCATCAACGCCACCATCGTGGATCGGGGTCGGTAGCCGACGCCGGTCCGGAACTTGCCTTCACTTCCTGCTGACGCGCCATGGTTGTGCATAATCCAACCCCTTTTAAATTCTGATCGTTGCTCTAACCGACGAACCGATAACCTGTTCCATGCACTGTGAGGAAGTACTGTGGTTGTTCGGGATCCGGCTCAAGTTTTTGGCGCAGACGCACCAGGTGGGTATCCACCGTCCGGGTCGATGGGTAATTCTCGTATCCCCAAACCTCTTCCAGAAGACGATCGCGACTAAGCGTTTCGCCAGAATGACAGATGAAATACTTCAACAGCTCGAATTCCTTAGAGGAAACCTCGAGAGCCTTGCCTGACCTGAGGACTCGATGATGGCGCAGATCGACTTCCACATTCCCGAAGGAGTGTTGATCCTGATCCTTGGGAACGACCGCCGTGCGTCGCAGCACGGCCTTCACTCGCGCAAGCAACTCGCGGATGGAGAATGGCTTGGTCACATAGTCGTCCGCGCCGAGTTCGAGGCCCACCACTTTGTCTCGTTCCTGGCCGCGAGCAGTTAGCATGATGATCGGGATGGAACCGCGTTGAGCGCGTAACTGCTTGCATACTTCCAATCCACTCATCCGGGGCATCATGACATCGAGGATCACAAGGTCGGGAGACTCTTCCAGCGCTCGCCGAAGGCCTTCGATCCCATCGCCCGCTGTAATCACTTCGTAGCCTTCAAACTCGAAGTTGTCTCGAAGTCCAGCCACCATATTGGGCTC
>NZ_JQKI01000303.1 GCF_000745965.1 Edaphobacter aggregans DSM 19364
GCAAGCCCTTCACCTCATCCACCGCTTGAAGAACTTGGGATTCAACGTCCAAATCACGCCCTCGGCAGCCTAATCGAGATTCTGTTTCTTTCTAGACTCGTTCCGGCCCAAACCGACCCTTTAGTGCAGGAGTAGTCGTAACTAGGGTGACCACACCAAACGTGTAGAGTCGAGATGTGACGCGGTGGTTTAGGTTCGGCCTATCTGTATCCGGCCCTTTCGTCTGCCGGTGCCTCATTATGGAAAACCCGACGAGGACATAACGACCGTCAATAGGCATTTTTGTAAGAAGCCTATGGATCTCGTCGACTCTGTCCGTGCATGTCGGTGTCGCTTTTGCTGCAGGTGTTCGGTCGGAGGCCTGGGACGAGGGAATCAATGTTGTGGTCTGGAAAGGGTCGCTCCATGCGTTCCCTGATGGATCGAAGGTGCAGACCCGCGTCCACTTCGCGACTTCAGGTTGAACGAGTCCCCAATCGAAGGAGAAAGCTGCGCCCACGATCATCACCGTTGGGTTCCCTTCGCCGATGCAGTACAAATGCACCTGATAGCCGCCTACGTCGACGAGAGTGCCTAGGGGCAGTGGCTTCGATTGATTCGTAATTTGAGTTCTGACCGTTGACCCAGCGGGTCTACAGAAGAGCTACGCAGGCGACTATAAGAAGCGGATTGCAACCGGGGCGTAAACAAGCTGCCTTTAGAAGGTACCGTCCCGGAACTCTCATAACGTCAACCATCCTCCCGCGCACTCGGCAAGAACACCCATTCGATCCTCTTCTTAGGGCTTGTCTATAGGCTCAACATCGCACCAAGTAGCAATCTTTCCGAACCTTGTGTGGAAAGAACAGCATTGGAACGCACAATACCATCACGAATTACGATCCCAGCAGGAAATGAGTCGGCATGAAAGATGTTCAATTCTGCTTCAGGTACCACCAGAACGGACACAGTTGGCGGCAGCGTCCGTTGCCACTCACGCAAAGCATCACGTATCTGGTCTGACGGTATATCCTCCCGCCCCGTGTTGGCGCTCCAGGAGGTGATTGCATAGATGCGGTGTTGCGCAGAATATTTCGCCAGATCCCGCACAACACTAGGCGCACCTGGGGACCAAAGGGTGAAAGGTAGCAAGATCACTGTGCCGGTTGCCAGCCGGACCGTACGAGGAACGAGCGTATTTTTATTGATTGCGTGTCCATGTAACGAGTTCAATGGCACCTTTGATCCGACCATCGTTTGACGAGCCAGAGCAGCCTGCATTGGCGCGAGATCCGCAGTGCCCATCCAACTCTTTTGCTGCGCAACTTCGATTAGCACTTGCAGGACGGGTGGGGTAGCGCCTTTGCCCGACTTCTCTGAAAGGGCGGCGCACCGTACCGCGTCCGAGAACAAAACACTTGAGGAGGCACCTACGTCTTGGCTTTCAATCGTCTTTCCGCTCACAAGGAGCGGAAGCGTGATGGCGCTTTGCGTCTCACACAGGTGCAAAGCCAGTTTGTCGAATGTAGCATCTACGCCCTCAGCAGCATCGATCACCTGACTGATGGCAAAGTGGATCTGCGCATCGTATGGATAGTCACTCAAAAGCGACTTAATCTCTGCCGCTGCAGAAGCCGGCTGGTCTAGACCGAGATGCGCGCGCACAAGCAGGATCAGAGCTTGTCGTTTATCCAATGCATCGGGAAGCACAAGATATTTTGTTAGAGAAGCACGCGCCGGTTCGAACTGCTGCCCGAAGAGACACAACTCGCCCAAAGAAAGCAGTTCTTTGGCGTTAGTTGCGAGGGCGGATACATCCGCCGAAAGTGCGAGGCAGTGACGAGATGCCATGCCCATACCAACACCAAGTGCAAACTTATCCGCCTCGGTCAGATCGTTTTGCTGGGCTCTGGCTGCATTGAGGGGCAACAGAGCAGCTTTATATGCCTCCGAGGGGGATAGAAACTTTGTATCTTCTTGAGCTTGAGCCGGAACAGCCGCGATTAGTACCCACAGCAGGAATGGGATCACGAAGAATCTCATGTTGCTAATCTTAGCCCGCTAACTCCACGAATCCGAATGGCGGGCTCTGATTTGTCAGGTGGGGATATACGGCGGACTGGAAGAAATGAGAAGTCTTTGTCGTTCCGGTCCCGGTAGGGACGCTCATTACTGAGCGCCCCCCGGAGAGATCCGTACAGGCGCGTCTACGCATACGGCTCTTACGAAGGATGAGTGG
>NZ_JQKI01000304.1 GCF_000745965.1 Edaphobacter aggregans DSM 19364
CCGGTGAGGTTTTGGCAGGACAATTGCATTATGGGGATTCAATCCATCGCAGCTATTTTGTGCTGACTTGAGCGGAAGCGTTGTGACTGCCGTGAGCAACATGCAATTTGTTCTGCCAAAAAATCTACCACGCTTCCACCTACCCGCGGAGCGGGTTTAGTACAAATCGCCAACTCACTCACCGAACAGTGCGGACACAAGACTTCCCAGATTTCCCGTCCACCTTAAGGCCATGACAACGGGATGACAAATCTCAGGGGGATGTCAAATGAGCCACAAGCTGTGCGCGATGCGAGGACACTACAATGTGCATACGCCTGCGCAGAGCTTTCAGGAGTCAACAAGTGAGTTGCGGACTTGGCCCTATGACCTTTGTGGTTCTGATTTCTCTTTGCTCCGGCTCTTCTGCGCCCGGCTCCGGCACCCAAGCAGCCACGGGCGTGGCCGATGATCCAACGGCACTGGTACGCCGGGCCACGCAAAACGCGCTGGCCGGGAGATCGCATCGTCAGCCGCTCCGTTATCAGCTCCGCAAGGTTGACAAGCGCAGCGACACGACAAAAGAGATCGTCGAAACAAAAGATGGCGCCGTGGCGCGTCTGATCGCCATCGACGGCAACCCTCTGAGCGCGGAGGCAGACGAGACGGAGCGGCATCGTCTGAACTATCTGAGTAGCCACCCGAACCTTCAGGAGCATCGCCGCAAACGCGAACAAGAGGTGATCGACAGGGTAAACAGGCTGATGCGTCTGCTGCCGGTAGCCTTTCTCTATCGCTACGAAGGAATGACGCCATGCAAGAGCGGCCAGTGTTATCGCCTGGGCTTCACGCCCAACCCGCAATTCGCCCCCCCCAGTGAGGAAGCAAAGATCTTCCGCGGGATGGCCGGGGAAGTCTGGATCGATTTGGCAGAGGAGCGCATGGTTAAGCTCGACGCGCACTTGATCGAGGAGGTCGATTTTGGTTGGGGGATTATAGGCAGGCTCCACAAGGGCGGAACGATTCTGCTGGAGCAGACCCATGTGGGAGGCCACCAGTGGGAACTGACCCACATGCAACTCAGCCTGACGGGCAAGGCACTGCTGATCAAGTCACTCGACATCCAGATGACCGAAGACAAGAGGGAATTCTCTCCTGTGAGCCCAGGGATGAGCTATCGACAGGCGATCCAGTTACTCGAAAATCCTGGAGCCAGTGAGTCACTGGAGGTTGGGGACCCTAAATAGTAGCCAGTGTGCTCGAAGCCAACCAGATCACCATTAGCAGGTTGCGCAAGGGCAATCCGTGGGACAACACGGCTTGCGAGTTTTTCTTGAAGACGCAGATACATTTTGACGCCAGCGACGGCGCGGACACAACAGGTCATGGTTGATTAGCATCGTCTTCTGAACATGGACATGCGGTGGAAAGCACGGTGCGTTGGAACGAATGGGAGAGACATGCACTCACCTCAGGTACGACCCGGCCGAAAGAATCACGCTCAACCCTGCCTCGTCTACCGGGGCAGCCCCGATAGGAACCTAACGTTTCTGGGTACCAATCGCCCAGAACCTCCGGCTGCGGGCTAATGCGTCTCTTGCAAGCTTCTGCAGTGATTCGGCCCCACTCTATGTGTCGCACGTTTACGGTGAATGGGGCGCCGAAAGGAGCAGCGTATCAAAGCTTCGGCTCCGAGACCGGCCTATACCGTTTGCGCTTTCGTGGCGCCGAGCACATCTAAAACGTAAAAGGATCTGGTACCGGCGCAGAATCTCAGTGACTTCGTTGCGGGGGGAGTTTGTCGGGTCAGCCCCCACCGAGAGAGATACCCTTCTGTCCTTAACCCGCCTGCCCCAAGGGATGGTGGAAACAAAACCCTTTTAAAACCCCAATGACAATTCCTTTGGGGATTTTTCGAGGTTTTTGAGGGGTTTTAAAGATACCCAAGTGATTGAAAATGCTGGACATAACGAATCTGCAAAACCAGTATTCGCGGGTTCAATTCCCACTCGGTGCTCCAACAAAATAAACGACTTATAGTGAACCTCCTCGTCCTAGAAACACCAATCAACACCATCCGTCTTAGCGTTTTGGATGGCATCTACCTGAGTTCTCATGAAGCGGAAATCGGGCTTCTAGCCTGCATCATTCACGAAGGCTGAGCGAGCGGTTGTTGTGAGCGCGAGCTCGTGACGAAGGCTCGTTTGGCTGGGTGCTGTTGGTTGGATTG
>NZ_JQKI01000305.1 GCF_000745965.1 Edaphobacter aggregans DSM 19364
GGCGCAAGGGCTTGCGAATCAAAGTCGTAGACGATCAACCCATGCTATTTGCAACTACTTCATGAGTCTGGGGGCAGTATGAAGATGGATCCAAAGAGCCTGCATAGATCCCCTGCACGTCTGGCTGCTCTTCATCAGTTACGAAAAAGAGGAAGTGCCTTCCGTCGGGGAGAAATGTGGGCCAGCGATGGCTCAGTTCTTTTAGGCTTGCGATCCGTTCCGTTACCTTGCTGGGCGTCCCACCGCTCGCTGGAATCTGATAGAGCTCGGAAGAGGTTCCCGGCGTATATAGAATGATTCCACTCGAACCCCATGTCCCTCCCCTGGGCATTCCTGTCACATCAGCCAGGACCTGGACGAGATCTCCCTGAATATCGATCCGCTGAAGCTTGCCTGGGGTGAAGAAACCTATTGAGCGGCTGTCAGGGGACCAGAACGGAAACGCGCCTTGGTCTGTTCCGGGAAGTATTCTTCCTTGTCCCAAGTCATTCAGGCCGCGCAACCACAGCGCCAACTTTCCCTGGGTGTCCATCACAGGTACCACAAGCTGCCTTCCGTCTGGAGAGAGGGCCGGCAGAAATCGATTGTTAGCGAAGGCAGCGAACTGGTTGTCCGCAGGTGGAGGAATCATCGCGCGCACGTTCGCCGCGGATGGCGCATCTTTTTTGAGATGAAACGCGATGCTTAGAGCCGCCAATGCAGAGAGTAGAACCGCAGCGGCGGTCCACGCGATTCGCTCACGCATGATGCGGGAATTTCGGCCACTAACTGCAGGAACTCCAGCCTGGGAGCCTGCTTCACTAGTCCACTTCAGCTCGTGCGAGAGATCGCGGGCCGTCTGCCAGCGGTCGTTGGGGTCTTTCGCGAGGCAGGTGCGGATGGTGTGGTCGAGCGCTGCGGGGGCGAGGGGCTTGAGGGTGGTGATGGGTGCGGGTTCTTTTTCGAGGATGGCGGAGGCTACACTGAGTCGGCTCTTACCCTCGAAGGCGCGCTGGCCGGTGACCATCTCATAGAGCACCGCGCCGAGGGAGAAGATGTCGCTGCGGCCGTCGAGTTCGCGTCCTTCCACCTGCTCCGGAGACATGTATTGAAATGTCCCAACGACCGTCCCTCGCTCGGTGACTGGCGTCTCCACTTTGGTCGCCGTCATTGTGGCCAAGTCAACCAATGCGGGAGTGGGTTTTGCTAACCCAAAGTCGAGCAGTTTGGCGCCAGCCGGTGTGAGCACGATATTGTTCGGTTTCACGTCGCGATGGACAATTCCCGAGCGGTGGGCTTTATCGAGGGCATCCGCAATCTGCGCACCCACCTTCAGAATCTGATCGACTGGCAACGGTCCTTTCTCAAGCCGCTTCGCCAGCGTCTCTCCTTCCACGCATTCCATCACCAGGTAGTCGATGCCATCCTGATGGCCGATGTCGTGCAAGGTGCAGATGTTGGGATGGTTCAGGGACGAGATGGCTCGTGCCTCGCGTTCGAACCGCTGCTTGTGTGCGGGATCGGAGGAGAGCTGCGAGAGAATTTTGATTGCGACTGTGCGCTTGAGCCGTGTATCTCGCGCACGGTAGACCTCTCCCATTCCACCCACGCCGAGCAGGGAGAGAGTCTCATACGGGCCCAGACGAGTTCCAGGGGCCAGTGCCATGATGGCGCCGATTATACCCGTGCCATCTCCCCAAATCGCTCATGGAAGATGTTTTACGCAATTCGATTTGACACGGTCTGGTGGGGGTCACTTCAAGAAAGGGAATGCCACGTACGCTAAGGCGAAATCTGTTCACATAACCCTTTTGTCATCCTAAGGATAGAAGCAGGCGACTGAGACGTTCTTCGATGGATCAGAATTGTTGTTCCTTGCACGGCTAAACTATTGAAAACATTCTATTAGTTCTCCGCAAGCGTACATAAATTTCCCTTCGTGAGGTGTCCCCATCTCCCGGTTACGGCACTCCGGAGCCCGTCCGATCGATGGTCGAGGTGGCCTGAATCCTTAAGCGAGTTTTCTGTTGTGTGCCATGAACGTGTTTGAAGTTCTGAACACGATGCTGTGTCTGAGATGGAGGTAGGCCCTCCGGAGTCGGCCTACAGGGGTTGACTTCAAACAGCCGTATGCTGCTGATCCGGTGACGGTGAGGTGGTGAACGATACGGTCAAAAGGCG
>NZ_JQKI01000306.1 GCF_000745965.1 Edaphobacter aggregans DSM 19364
CCGGGCATGTTCAACAGCTTGGAGGTGCAAGTCCTCTACCCGACCTGATGGAGGTAAGGGTTAGCAAGAACGCAAGGGCTACCGTCGCGAGGCGGAGGCGATTGTGCGCAGAAGGCGATTGAACTGACCGCAGAGCAGATGTCAGCAGACGGCGTAGTAGGCCATGTCGTCGGCAAGGACTGCCTCTCGACAGCCTCAGTCGCCGAAGCGACACAGAGCAGATCTCCCGGGGTAAGCTCGTATGGATTTCGGCCCGGACGCAGTCCCCATGGCGCCCTGCGGGCGCTGCGGAGGATCATCGTCTTGAAGAAGGTTGGACACTTGTTCGAGGCGGACATCCGCGGCTATTTTAATCACATCCAGCATGATTGGTTGCAGGCGATGGTTGCTCATCGGATTGCAGACCCGCTCATCCTGCGCCTGATCGGCAAGTGGCTGAATGCGGGGTTCATGGCGGGAGGAGTTGTCACGCGAACGGAAGAAGGATCGCCACAAGGCGGGCCGATCAGCCCGATCTTGTCCAATATCTACCTGCATTACGTCCTTGATCTCTGATTCGAAAAGAAGATCAGGCCGGCTTGTCAGGGAGAGGCGTATTTGACGAGGTTCGCTGACGACTTCGTGGTTAATTTCCAATACCGGCGCGATGCGGAAGAGTTCCAAAAGAACCTGACGGATCGATTCGGAAAATTCGGATTGGAATTGGCGGAGGAAAAGACGCGGGTGATGCGCTTCGGACGATTTGTCCGGGGGGACATGGCGAAGACCGGCGGTAAGCCGGACACGTTCGACTTCCTAGGTTTTCAGCATGTGTGCGGCACTGACCGAGGCGGCAAGTTTGCTTTGGTGCGGATTCCGTGCAGCAAAAGCCGCCGAAAATTCTTGGCCAAATCCAAGGAGTGGCTCAAAGAGCATAGGCATTGGAAGCGGCAGGATCAGCAAAAGCAACTGAAGAGGATGCTGCGCGGCTTCTACCAGTATTTCGGATTGAACCACTGCAAGCCGAAGCTCGACGGGGTCCGTCGTGAAGTAGAACGACAATGGGCTCGTACATTGAGACGACGCAGCCAGCGGCATCGGCTCTACTGGTCCTATCTCAAGAGTCAACCTTGGTTCGAACTACCTTATGCGGCGTCGGTACTCCACGCGACGGTATGACTGCCTCTCCATGAGGGCAACCTGGGGAGCCCGTTGCGGGAATTCCGCACGGCGGGTTCTGCGAGGGGGGACAGGTTCAAGTGGCTTTTGCTGCAACGCCTGTCCCTACCCACCATCGAGTTAATCATGACAAATTGATGGCACAGATCGCTAAACGCGTCGAAGACAAACGGCTGTTGAAACTCATCCGGGCGTTCTTAAATGGCGGGGTGATGGAAAACGGGTTGATCAGCCCAAGCGTGGAAGGGACTCCCCAGGGAGGTCCTCTTTCACCCCTGCTCAGCAATCTCGTGCTTGATACACTCGACCGAGAATTGGAGCGCCGGGGACATCGCTATGTTCGCTACGCAGATGACTGCAACATCTATGTGCGCAGCGAGCGTGCGGGTCAACGAGTGATGAAGAGCGTTACGAGCTTTATCACCGGGCAGCTCAAGCTCAAAGTAAATGAGAACAAGAGCGCGGTGGCGCGACCGCAGGAGCGAAAGTTTCTTGGATTCAGTTTCAGGGACGGTCCAGAGGCTAAACGGGCAATCGCTCCGAAAGCCCTGGACCGTTTCAAGGACCGAATCCGGGCAATCACGCGACAGGCAAAGGGTGTCAGCATGGAGTCGACGGTGGAGGAACTGGCTCGCTACATGGTGGGCTGGCGAGGCTACTTCGGCTTTTGCGAAACACCCGATGTGCTGATTTATCTCACTCGTTGGGTGCGGCTCAGGCTTCGATGCGCCCTCTGGCGGCAGTGGAAAACCCCACGCCGTCGGCGGGCAGCATTGCTGCAACTCGGGGTGCGTCCACAACTGGCTGCCAACACAGCCGGAAGTGGTCGTGGCCCCTGGTACCTGGCCCGCTCCAAAGCCCTTTCAGTCGGGCTTTCCAATGCGTACTTTCGGTCGCTCGGTCTTCCTGCATTGCTCGACAACTGCTAGCGTAACTTCTCGAACCGCCGTGTACGGACCCGTACGCACGGTGGTGTGGTAGGTTGTGTCAAGAAGACGCGCAAGCGTCATGCTGTACGAAAGATGAAGGCG
>NZ_JQKI01000307.1 GCF_000745965.1 Edaphobacter aggregans DSM 19364
TTCGACAGATTTCAGGAAATCTACCGGAACTTCAAGCAGCCATAAGCGAATTGACGGACGCCGTCGTGGGTTCTGCCCGTATCACGGTAGGACTCTGTCGGATTAGGGAAGGATTGCCGACCAACCGTCCGGGATTACGCGCAATTAGCGAGAGTCCAGATCCGTTAGGTGGCTTCGTTTCAACGTGCAGGTGGCGCGGTCTCCGTGGTTGGAGTCGAGAGAATTAGGCGTGCAACCTCCTCAGGCTCATCCATCTGAACGAAATGTCGAGCGCCGGACAGGAGAAACAAATCAGATCCCGGAAACAACTCATGAAATTTCTGAGCCACTCCCTTATTCAAATAAGGGTCGGCGTCACCAAAAATAATTCGCACCGGCCGCCTGAACTCTTTGAGCTTAGAAGCCATTTTCGAGCCTGCTCGCACAGCGGATAACAAGTCTTTATTGAGGGCAAAGAACGCAGGACGTGTGCTCGGCGTTGCGTCGAACTGCTGATACAACAACGGTACAAATTGATTTCTAATCTCAGCATCCCGGAAGAATCTACCCACTTGCCACCAGTACAGGCGACGAAAGAGGAGGTGGTTGAACATCCCTGAAATGGGCCGTGCGAAGTTCCTGATGAGAGGCGTGGAGAAAAGAAAGATCGCTTCGGGTGGTCTGAGCGTCGGCATCGGACAGTAGTAAGTATTCAGCAACACAAGAGCTGCTACCTGATCGGGATGATGAAGCGCCCAATCAATAGCTGGCGGGCCAGAGGCATCATGCGCCACAAGGACAACTTGTCCAAGTTTCCGTTCCTGGATCACAGCGTCCAGATCCCCCTCTTGATTGGTAGCGGTATATGGATAGTCAGGCGGCTTATCAGAAGCCCCCCACCCGAGAAAATCAAAGGTCACTACTCGCCGCGCCGGAGAGAGAAAGGAAAGAACACGATCATAGAGATGAAGATTATCTGGGAAGCCGTGCATGAGGATGATCGTCGGGTCCTCTCCCGGATATTCTCTGACGTAAATGCGATGTTGATCTCGCTGCACGAACTGTTCTATGAAATTCATCTCTTGCCCAAGGATTCCCAGAGCATCTTTTGCCCGCCGATTTGTATAAGGTGATGGATCGCGTTGTCTTCTCTTAATCGCAATTTCAGATGCGCTTCAAAAGCAGGTGATTCACTTCGAGTGCAATCGCCCGAGGCGGAAACTCGCCTGCGATGGCCAAGATTTTCGTAGCCAGACCCGGCAGAACGACTTTGCGTCCACGCATCATGCCGCGATATCCGGCAATCGCACGACCGCTCTTGCGTTCGATTGGGGGAGTAATTTGTAAAGCCCCGTTCCGCTCGCCCCAGCCTTCTCTTCAAATGACGATTTTGTCAAGCCAGGGCTTAGTGCTGTGACCGAAACACCGGAACCGTCGAGCTCTCTGGCCAGGCCCTTCGAGAACGACAAAACGTATGATTTTGTGGCGTAATAGACGGCCATACGCGGACCCCCGGGCTGATAGCCAACTATCCTTTCAGGCCTTCACCTCGGCTTTTGAGCCAAAGCGGATCTATTCGGTTGGCGATGAGAACTAAGAGAGGCCTCACTGGCGAACACAAATATCGACCCATGCGTTCGGTTCATGCCATATTCACGATCTGAACGGCACTATGATGATCATCGCATTGAAGTTCTTCGGGTGCGCGAAAACGGTGGCCTCTCGACAACACGCCGCACCTCCTGCACGCCTGACAAATGCCTCCAGACAATCAATGTGAGTGGTCCTAAAATGTCTGGATACTTGGGCCGCCGTATACAAGAACCATCTCTTGTTCTTGAGTGGAAGAGGCGGCCCAACTAAACAGCTCTCTAGGCGTCGACGAAAATACGCCACTCCATTGAACTTCTGGCTGTTTACCCGGCCATCTTAAAAACGGGCCAGCAGCCGAGCTAGAAATGGTTCTCTCTCTGTCTCCTCTTCCTCCTGCGCACCTGACTCTTTGTCAAGAATGTCGGACAGCTCTTCCTGCCCCGGAACAACCAGAACATCCAGAACAAGGCCGGCGGGTAACTCGCTCAA
>NZ_JQKI01000308.1 GCF_000745965.1 Edaphobacter aggregans DSM 19364
AAGCTCGCCCTCAACCCTTATTCCCGGCCAGCAAGGCGGTCGACAAAAGACAGACCATCATAATTCAGGATGCTCACGAATGCCGATAGGTCCCTCGTCCTGCCCGTAAAGTCGCGATTTCGGTAACTTGCTGGGAACTTTCTCAAAACCCCGTTTTCATGCAATACAACTGAGCGGCTGGTCCGCCCTTGGGCCAGATAGCTTGCGGATCGACGACAATACTTCCGCGACCCAGTGGGACAGTCACCGGCACTTCGGAAGTGATATGAACTGCCCGTAATGTTCGGCTTGTCGGCGAGTTCGATCTGGCAGGTGACAAGATCTGACTCGCGATTCGCCACTGTTTCGCCTATGCCTTTCCCTAGTAGACGGCCTTTGGAGATTCCCCTACTGTTGGTCCCAATGGGCGGCGACTCGCGCCTCCCCACGCGCAAGATCTCTGCCAAATATGTAAAGGAGCACCATATGGCCACGCAACCCGTACCCGCATCCGATGAGGCAAAGGACTGGACAAAGCCCGCCGCGATGGCGATCCCAAAGGAGGGCTACTTCAAGAGAGAGGATGGACGGTATGGCCCGATCTTTCCCAAGACTCCGGCATGCTATGGCTTCTCCGTCATTGCAAAGGTCATCCCCGGACGGGAGGAGCACCTCTACAAACAGGCCAAGGTCATGGAGAAAGCAATCGCCGATGATCCGTCCACGCTCGCTATACTCAAGGCGCACTACCTGAGGTGGGTGATCTTCACCATTAAGGGGGAGAACTACCTGATGTATCAGGGCATTTTCGATACCGATTTCGACAAATACAGCGAAGACGCCTCTTTTCTCTTCGGGAAGACGGGCATCGAGGCGATCTTTGAGGCCCTCGAAGGATGGCCTGCCGATTACGCGTCAAATCCTTCGTCCATAGTCAAGTTTTTCCGCGAACACCAATGGCCTAGCTTCCTCGAATACAGCGAGCATCCCTATGTGAGTTGCGATGAAATCAAGAAAGCGCTCAACCTCAAAACGGCATTCTCAACTGCGCTCGACCAGATGCAGTGACCAAGGACACATCTTGCTTGAAATATCAGACATCCAGATAGAAGAGCGGGTGGCCTGATGTCTGCGGATGCTCATTAAACCAACAGGCCCTGGGGTGCTGGGTAGTGCCCGCAAAGTCGCCTTTTCGGAAACTTCCCCAAATGCGAAGTGAAAACCGGTGCAGTTTCCCCCAAAAAACTGGCTCTTAGCAAAATGGAGCGGATTTCGATTGCCACCCTATTCGGGGCCGCCCTTCGACCACGGCGGAACAATTCCGTTCATGCGCGCATATGCAATCAGTTGGCCCATGTGTTCGTTGTCATGAACGATGATGCGGAGGTACATGCCATCTACGGTGGCATCTTTGTTCATGATCTTGACCTTGCGCTGAAGATCGCCAGGCTTGAGCTGAGCGCGAGCTGTCTTGACTGCATCAAGTGAGCGCTTCAAAAAGGCGATGACATCCGCTTTCGACGTCACTGCCTTTTCCATATCGTTGGACTTTATGTCGGGTGGCATCGGAGGTCCCGTCACACTCAGCAAATAGAAGTTAGCTAATGCGATGTGCATGTAGATCTCGCTCGTTGACCTCACTCCAGGCGCTGGGCGCCATGCAAACTTGTCGGGAGGGGTGGCCTCGGCCAGAGCTATCAATTGCCGAGAGACGTGACCCCATTCTCCATCGTAGCCTTCCCAAAGCCCCTCATACTGAGCGTGGAGAGTCGAGGTACTCAAAATGATGAATAGTAACAACGTCTTCATAGCGTGCTCCTAGTCGCAGACTTTGAGTTTCTCCATCTCTTCATTTTAGGTTTCGAGTGATTGTAGACCTCGGCTTGGCCAATGTAGAGCGGTGATCTCCTAATGCCTGAAAAGTTCTATAAGAAGGAAAGTTCTATAAGAAGGAAAGTCAACAAAAAACACTTCGCCTTCGGCTGAATTTTTGTTGATTTTCAGCCC
>NZ_JQKI01000309.1 GCF_000745965.1 Edaphobacter aggregans DSM 19364
TTGCTTGCGCCGGTGCAGAACGACGTGATTGTTCTCCTCACCGGCATGCTGTTGGCGCGAACCGTTCAGGAGGGGAGATGAATCACGACGTCCATCAAAAAGTCAAAGCGAGTCATTTGAAACGGACTGCCTACCTCTATGTGCGGCAATCGTCGCTTCGACAAGTTTTCGAAAACACGGAGAGCACCCAACGACAATACGGATTGCGCGAACAAGCGGTGGCGCTGGGATGGCCGCTCGATCGCATTATCGTCATCGACAGCGATCTTGGGCTGTCGGGCGCTTCGAGCGACCGTGAAGGATTTCGGCGTCTGGTGTCGGAAGTAAGCATGGCGCACGTGGGTATTGTGCTGGGACTGGAAGTGTCTCGTTTGGCGCGGAACTCAACGGATTGGCATCGACTGCTCGAGATCTGCGCTCTCACCGACACTCTCATCCTGGACGAGGACGGTATTTACGATCCATCTCACTTCAACGATCGTTTACTTCTCGGGTTGAAGGGAACGATGAGCGAAGCAGAACTGCACGTACTCCGGGCACGTTTGCAAGGCGGCATTCTTAATAAAGCCCGCCGCGGAGAGCTCATGATGCGGCCGCCTATCGGCTATGCGTATGATGCCAACGCCCGTATGGTGTTCGATCCCGACGGGCAGATTCAGCAGGCCGTTCGGCTGGTGTTTGAGACATTTCGACGAACCGGCTCCGCTCTGGCCACGGTGCGTGCCTTCCGGCAGGAAGGATTGCTGTTTCCGCGGCGGCTCTACTCCGGTACCAGAAAGGGCGACGTCCTTTGGGGCAAGCTGGAACATTGTCATGTACTCCGGTTGTTACACAACCCTCGGTACGCCGGCGTCTTTATCTATGGACGCACTCGTTGCCGCAAGACGATCGATGGTGAGACGCTTGTGCAACACCTACCGCGCGAGCAGTGGCATGCGTTTGTAGGAGATGCTCATCCCGCTTACATTAGCTGGGAAGAACATGAGCTTAACCAGCGGCGGTTACAGGAAAATGCTCATGCCCAAGGCGGCGAGCGAGACAAGAGTCCTGCCCGAGAAGGCCCTGCTCTCTTGCAAGGTCTGATCGTTTGCGGACGCTGCGGTCGGCGCATGACAGTCCGTTATCACTGGCGCCGCGGCGGCCTGGCACCGGACTATGTCTGTCAACGGAAAGGAATCGAAAATGCCGAGCCGATCTGCCAACGGGTCTCGGGGGCTGAAGTCGATCGGTTTGTAGCAGACCTGCTGGTAGAGTTCATCAACCCCATCACACTTGACGTAGCGTTGGCTGTACAGCAGGAACTGCAAGCACAACTGGAGGAAAGTGATCGTCTTCGCGGGCATCAAGTCGAGCGGGCCCGCTATGAAGCGGAACTGGCCCAACGCCGATACATGCGCGTCGATCCTGACAATCGCCTGGTGGCTGATTCACTCGAGGCCGATTGGAACCAGAAACTAAAACTTCTGGCGGAAACCCAACAGGAATGTGAGCGGCTACGGGAACGGGATCGTAAGAGGATCAGCGAAGAGCAGCGGCAAGCCATTTTGCAACTCGCCGAGGACTTTCCACGCGTGTGGAGTGATCCATCCATTACGCATCGAGATCGGAAGAGAATGGCACGTTTGCTGATTGAAGATATCACTCTTCTCTACGCTGATACGATCACCCTTCACCTTCGCTGCCGTGGCGGTGCGACAAAAACATTCAGCATGCGCAAACCACAGCTTTCCTGGGAAACCTGGACCACCCCAACCGAGATCGTTGCCGAGGTGGATCGTCTGCTGGACCATCACACCTACGGCGAGATCGCCGCGCTTCTGAACGAACGCAAACTAAGGCCCGGGCGCGGAGAAAGATTTAGCTCTCGGATCATCGCTCGCATTCAGACGTGCTACTCGCTGCGTCCCCGTTATGATCGCTTGAGAGAGGCTGGGATGCTTACTGTAATGGAGATGGCGACGCGCTTGCAG
>NZ_JQKI01000310.1 GCF_000745965.1 Edaphobacter aggregans DSM 19364
ATATCTCGAAAGCCTTCGGGAGAAGCATTCATCACATCTTGGCCAGCAATACCGTGGAAATGAATGTCAAAGAAGCCAGCTGTGATTGTCCCATCTGGGTAGGGACTCAATCCGCCCTGAAAGCGGAAGGATGACAATGAATTCCTGAGGCAGATCGGTCTCGTGCAGGTCGAGTGACATGAAATGCGCGAGGCATCCTTCGATTGCGCTCTCCGTGCTGTTGCTGGCGAGCAATATGACTTAGACTGCAACTGGACTTAGTCCCAACAGTCTCGTCGGAATCCGCATGCAGAAGGAGAGCCGCTCGTCTCCGAGCATTCGGACCTCCATCCGAGCCGACCATTGAGCGACGAGGGACGCCTCTGCTTGACGCTCTCCTTGATTCTCGTGCGGAGAGGCAGATACACGGCCAACCTGCGGGCATAGCGCAAAGGGGATCAGTTCTGGGAGCCGGGTCTTTGCCTGCAAGATTGCCACCGGGTTTTTGCGCTTTAGAGACCGCTTTATTCCACCAGGCGGCTCGCGGGACTTCTTGCGCAAAGCCTTGCCTGGCTCTTGCCACTAGTGCTTCTGCGTAAGATGGAAGAGCAGCTTGGCCAAGCCTATGCCTGAAGACATAGCGAAGTCCAGCAAACATCTACTGCTCGATCCCATGGAGAGGATCTCTGAGGCTCTGTTCGGGCTCATTATGGTACTTACGGTGACCTGCTCGTTCAGCATCGGCGGAGCAGGCGAAACAGAAGTGCGGCAGATGCTGACTGGCGCACTGGGTTGCAATCTGGCATGGGGTGTTATCGATGCCGTCATGTATTGGATGGCTTCCTTCAGTGCGAAAGGTCACGACATTCTCGCTTTGCGAGCAATTCGCATGACTACCGATCCAAAGCAAGCAGATCGCATCATCGCTGACGCGATGCCGTCGCAGATCGCATCCGTCATATCCTCCGAACAATTCGAGGAGATGCGACAGAAGTTGAATCGATTACCAGCCCCACCAACACCGCCGCGGCTTAGTAAAGATGACTGGTTTGGTGGCGTTCGCGTGTTTCTGATTGTTGTTTTGGTGACGCTCCCGGTGGAGCTTCCATTCATTTGGATACACGAAGCCACACGAGCTTTACGTGTCTCGAATGCAGTTGCGGTCTTCATGCTGTTTGTGATGGGGTACGCATACGGATACTATTCTGGTCGTCAGCCTTGGAGAATGGGCATCTTAATGGTGATTGTCGGTAGTGCGATGGTCGGATTAACTATCGCACTCGGAGGATGAAAGCCAGACAAAAGATCGGTGCGCTGGTCGTGGCCGCCGTTCTCTTGGCCGGTCGTGCGTTGGCTCAGCCGGCGGCGGCCGATCCGTCTAATCATCTGTCCACGCATGATTGGGACTTCTCTCTCGCCACACTTGGCTATTTGGTGCCGAACGACATCTCCTACGGATCGCCTACCTTCACAGCGGACCACCGCCGATGTTTCGCGTGAGCCGCTCATCAATAACTGGAGGATCAAATGGCGATTGACGTTCGTAGCATAACTCCGCTGCTTGCAGTGTTCGACATGCCGACCTCGATCAAGTTCTACTGCGAGGGACTAGGCTTCGAAGTCGTCAGCTCAGACGGAAAGCCTGCGCCGCAGTTCGATTGGGTACTGCTCGGGCTGAATGGCGCGGAACTCATGCTGAACACAGCCTACGACGAGGATCAGCGCCCGCCGGCTCCGGATCCTGCGCGTATTCCCGCCCACAAGGACGTCGTAATCTACTTCGGCTGTCCCGACGTAGCAGTATACAGCGTTCGCCACGATCTTCAAACCAGCGGTGATCGCTGCCATCGATCTGCACCAACTCACCATAGGACTCTCGCCTGAGCGAATCCCAGGGATAAGGTGGTTGTTCGATGTGCGACCACGAGCCTTGTGGATCAGCGCACCTCCACCCCCGTCGCGATACGCCGTCAGCAGCC
>NZ_JQKI01000311.1 GCF_000745965.1 Edaphobacter aggregans DSM 19364
GATCGACTTCCTGATATCGCCTTTCGGCCAGCTCCGCTTCATACTCGGCGCGCTCGAGCCGCATCTGCCACTGGCGTCCAACGGTGTGATCCCGCGCCTCTAACTCCTCGAGTGCGGCCAGCGCCAACTTGAGTTCGGTCGGCTGCAAGGCCTGCAGAACTTCCGCGACGATGGCGGTATCGAGTAAGTCGCAACGGAAATTCATACAGCATTTGTTTGTCCGTCCCTCGCGCTTTAACCAGGTGCACTGATAGCAGGGGTAAACACCGCCATTGCCGGTGTAGCGGACGGTGAGCGCTCGGCCACAGTGGCCACACACCAGTAGCCCTTGAAGTAAGGCCAGACCCTCGCGTGCTGCGCCGCTCAGCATCATTTCCTCGTCATTGGTGCGATTCTTCTCCAGCCGCTCCTGGTTCTTCAGGTACTCCTCCCAACTGATGTACCCTTCATGGTGCTCTTGCAAACTCACACGCCAGTCCGCCATAGGAACAGCGCACGACTTTTTATGCACCTCACCGGCGGGGCTGATCTGACGGCGATACTGATAACGGCCAAAGACGTACATGCCGGCGTACGAGGGATTTTTGAGGATGTTCAACACTCGACTGTGCGTCAAGTGGCCCCATATCAGCTTGCCATTCCATGCGCCACCGTAGGATCGCTTGGGAAAGCGTAATGTGCTTTTCCCAAATTGCTGCATCACGGCGAATGCAGTACCTGTCTCGCGAAAGAGACGAAATACCAGCGCCACGGCTCCCTGCACTTCCTCATCGGGGTCCAATACGATCCGGCCTTCCTCGTCGTAGCAAAGCCCCACTGGAAGAGGGAAACGCAGCTCCCCTTTTCTTGCTTTATTGAGCTTGCCACCAAGGAGGCGCCCGCGCAACCAATGAAGTTCTGCCTGCGCCATAGTCCCCTTTAAGCCCAAAAGAAGGCCATCGTTGAAATCGGCCGGGTTGTAGCAGCCATCTTCGTCGATCACCAGTGTATCGGTCAGTGCACACAACTCCAGCAAGCGATGCCAGTCTAAATTCGATCGCGCCAGTCGCGAGACCTCCAGCGCAAACACTGCGCCCACCTGTCCCATCGAGACTTCCGCTACCAGTGTCTTGAAATCCTCCCGGCCCGTTATCTGTGCTCCTGACTTGCCTAGATCCCGGTCCAGAATCTGAACTGACGGATCGCTCCAGCCCAACTCCAGGGCCTTCTTCCGCAGTGCATACTGGCGCTCGGTGCTCTCCTGATGGTGACGGACCTGCGCCAGCGTCGACTGACGCACATACACATACGCGGTCTTGCTCAGGTGTTGCTCGCTGATCGCGGTATTCATCGGCAGCCTCCAAAGAAGACACGCTCTCTCGGTTGCCGTCGATCCAGGCTGCGAGCATATTGGCGAGAAACGCGCCGCCCAATTCCACATCGATCGGGACGGGGACGGCGGCGGGTGACTCGCTCATAGTGCCTCTCTAGAGCGCCTCGCGGCGACGCAGAAGTTCGCGGTTGATCTCGCAGATCGTTTCCAGAATCTCGCGGCTCCGGTGATAGTTGGCGAGGTACTCCGCTGTTTGGCCGTAAGCATCCTGTGGCACGTAATCCATTTGCGGCCGCTGGCCGGGATAGCTTACCGACAGATAGTACTTCGGCCCATGTCCGGGACCGTCGGCGCACTTGCATCCCGGCTTGCCGCACCGTTTGTAACGCTCGATGAGGGAACCTCGCAAGATCGATTTCAGCGGCGGCAACTGGCGCACAAGAGCGTTGCGGCGCTTTCGTAGTGCGGCAGCGGGTTCTTTCTGAATATTCATCAGACCATGTATATAACTGGTCTGATAGTAATGCAATTAAAGAAATCCTTGTCAACATTTTTCCTCCTTGCCTGTCAGGTGTTCCAAGAGAGTAACCAATTCGAAAAGCGATTCTGCCCTGAGCCGACAAGGCGGTAAGCTAAA
>NZ_JQKI01000312.1 GCF_000745965.1 Edaphobacter aggregans DSM 19364
CTTTCCAGAAACTTCATTTTGCAAGAACGACTATTTTAGGGTTCTGGAGTCTTGCCGAGTGCCGAGTAGCTAGAAGACGGCTTGTTGTTGCTGTTGAGGTATTGTGTGCGGACACACGAAGGGATTTGCTCCCGCTGAACGGGGCATTTCCATGTGATCTCGGTGCTGTGGTCTTCCTTCAGGCAGTTGGTACGAGTTGCATTCCGTGTTTATGAGCTTTGCGCTGCAGGAGGACAAGTTCGCGCTGTTCGCTTCGACGGTTGAACTCCTCGATGCCTTGATCTACCCATCTCTGTCCTTTCGTAACGAGTCGATAGTAAAGGCAGGCCAAAACGCGCGCCATGGCTTTGACTGCTTTTTGCCCTCCCAACTTGGCTCGAAGGTATCGGCACCTTGCGCCGAGATAACTGTGAGAGCGTAGCAGTGCCTGGGCGGCCATTCGAAACGCATTTCCTACGCGATTGGTGCGGTGTTCGCGTACGTGACGGATCACCCTTCCTCCGCTTACATCTCGCTTGGGAGCTAAATTCAGCCAAGAAGACCAGTGGGCCTCAGTTTTCCACGCACTCAGGTCTGGCCCCACCTCGGCCAGTACGGTCTGAACGGTCATCACGTTAATGCCGTCTATTGTCGTAGCGTTCACGCTCAGAATGCGCTCTAATTCTGCTCCCAAATCAAACGCTGGTTCGTTCCCTTGAGGCTTGCGAGAACGGGACTTTTTACTCATGTCAGTGGGCGACGGCTCGGCCGATGAGACGAGTGTTTCCACTCTTCGGGCAGGCAGCAATGCCATGTGCTGCTTTAGCTGTTCATCGCATTTGGCCATCTGTTGGCGATAGAAATCGTAGGCGTCGACGGCCTGCTGCAACTCAAACAAGACGTCTGGTTTCCAGACGCCCTGCAGGCTGTGAACGATCTCTTCTTCGCTGGCCATGCAACGTCGATCGCGTAAAGCTGCCAAGGTCTTCGGATCGCGCTGCCCCGCCAGCAGAGCCCGGATAATCGCCTGTCCACTCGTACCGCCGATATCGCTTAAGGCATTGTGCAACTGCACGTTCATCGCGATCAGGGACTTTTGCATATGCTGGATGCATCGTCCGGCGTCTTTGATGTGCTGATCCCGCAACCGCCACACTGTTCGTATACCGTGGATCTCAGGAGCAGGCAGAAAACAGGCTCGCAACAGACCATACGTATGCAATCGCATGAGCCACTGACATTCCTGTACATCACTCTTTCGTCCTGGTACATTCTTCGTTCCCCGCGCATCCACTAGGTTCACTTCCAGACCGTGCTTCTGCAGAACATCACGCACCGCGATCCAGTACACTCCGGTGGACTGCATCACTACCGTGCGTATGCCGCAGCGCGTCAACCACTGCGCTATTTCTACCAGCGCAGCGGTCCAGGACCCGAACTCGCGCACAGGTTGCGCGTCCCGCCCGCGCGGTACGGCTACGAAGTGGCTTTCGTTTCCGACATCAATGCCGGCCGCGTCTCGGTTCACAATCTCCAATCCAGGATCCGCGGCGCTCAAACGCTGCTCGACATCTCTGCGCTCTTTGCGATTCAATCTCGCCCCGAGGCGCAACCGATCAAAGACGGATAGCTTGACCTTTGCCATGGCATGTTCTCCTTCTCAGTGAAATTGGCTAGGCTCGACTCGGTTGGCGATCATGACACAGGCTTTCCAACGGGGTCGAGATCGGCCTCTTTTCAGAGCGCAATCTCGCCACCAAACAATGGACCGCAGCAACCGAAATCAGACTTTTGAACGGGCACAATGGCACCAAGCAGACTGCGATCATAGCTGTCGAGCCAGCCTTCTTGAGTCTGCAACGCCCCTCTGGCACAGCGCAAGTTTCCGGGACTATGGACCCGCCAATGGAGGGCAGCAAACTTTTGAGCAAGTTCA
>NZ_JQKI01000313.1 GCF_000745965.1 Edaphobacter aggregans DSM 19364
GTAGGCTTGCGCATTCTTCTCTATGCTGGCCGTCGATCGGCCCACTTCAGGATGGCGTCAAGCGCAGGGCAAAGGGATTGGCCCCACGGTGTCAGGTGGTATTCAACCTTAGGCGGCACCTGAGGATAGGCCGTCCTCACAACGATTCCGTCCCCTTCCATTGCGCGGAGTTGCTGTCCCAGCATTTTCTGAGTGATGTTGGGTATCGCTCGTTCCAGGTCTGAGAAACGCATCACCTTGCCTCCGAAGAGATGGAACAGAATCACGAGCTTCCATCTTCCTTCCAGGAGACGGAGCGCTGCTTCCACGTCTGCCGCAGCGGATGTGGGCGTATAGCGTTTCGGCATCGATACCTCCCCTAACGCACTTTTTCGTACGTACTTCCTATTTCATCAGTATGGTGCGAAACTTCTGACTGTGCAACTGCGCAGAGGCGAAAACAATGGCTCTCGACGTACCCGGACCGGTCGCTGCATACTTGGCAGCCGAAGAGGCGAAGGACGCGGATGCGCTCTCCGGATGCTTCACCGAAGATGGCACTGTCCATGACGAAAGGCAGGATTATCACGGTCGTGACTCAATCCGCCAGTGGAAGCAAGAGGCGGACGCGAAATACCGATACGTCCTGCAGACGATAAGCGTTCAAGCACATGGAGACATGGTGACTGTGCGCGCGCGGCTCACGGGCGAGTTTTCGGGAAGCCCTGTGGAACTGGACCACATTTTCAAATTGTCCAACGACAAGATTGCTTCACTGGAGATTCGATGATGACGATGACATATCCTTTCCCTGTTTCGGGAGATGAGTTCAAGGGCAAGCGGGTTCTGGTGACCGGTGGCACGAAGGGCATGGGGGAAGCTATGGTGCGCCGTTTTACTCTGAGCGGCGCCTCGGTCGCAACGACGGCACGCTCGCCCCTGCCGGATGGGCAGTCGGTTGCTCTCTTCGTCCAGACAGATATCGGTACGCCGGCAGGCGTGCAAGATGTAGTCAGTCGGGTTCAGCAGGAGTGGGGCGGACTCGACATTTTGGTCAACAATGTCGGAGGATCAGATGCTCCGAACGGCGGATATAAGGCGCTCTCTGATGACGACTGGCAGAAGGCGCTCAACGTCAACCTGCTGGCATCCGTTCGTCTCGATCGGGCATTCCTGCCCGGCATGATAGAACGCAAGTCGGGTGTCATTCTTCACATCTCGTCCATCCAGCACCGACTGCCGCTCTATGACGCAACGCTGGCTTATGCCGCGGCGAAAGGTGCTCTCAATACCTACAACAAGGGCCTTGCAAACGAAGTCGGCCCGAAGGGCGTCCGCGTCAACATGATCTCGCCTGGATTCATCGAGACATCAGGCGCACACGGCATGATTGAGCAACTCGCACAGAACAGCGGCATCAGCGAGGACGCTGCTCGAGAGCAGATCATGAATATGATCGGGGGCATTCCTATCGGCCGCCCCGGCCACCCGGAGGAGGTCGCCGAACTGGTGGCATTCCTGGCATCCGATCGTGCAGCTTCGATTCACGGTGCAGACTACGTCATTGATGGCGGCACGATGCCTACAGTCTGATCACCATCTTGTGATAGCCGCCTGAGCACCATCGTGCAATCAAGGATCGTTCGTGGATTAGCGGCGATCCAGAAGTTAACTGCACTCCGAGACATTGGATGGATAACTTCTGGATCGCCGGTCATCCATTCTTATCTGCACGGAAAAGGATGATTCCTACATACCTGTCCATCCACTCGGCCTTTTCGGGAGCGATCTCGCGGAACTCCTGAGTTACGCAAGGTTCTTCGCACGTAGTCAGCCTTAGCCCGGCAGAAGCAATCGCATTCAGGTAGTCGCTGATACGTGGCATCGGGTGCTCTAAAGAAACCTCGGCTTTCCACGG
>NZ_JQKI01000314.1 GCF_000745965.1 Edaphobacter aggregans DSM 19364
TTATTCGCAGAGCCTCGGCCATCTGAAAGACGGCTCGTGACGCGAGGGACAGGCAGATGAACGACGCATAGCCCATCGCTCGTGCGCAGGCGGCGGAAACGGTATCGAAAAACACAGTGTGCCAGGGCCTCCACGAACTTGCCGAGAACCCGACTTTCAGGGAAGTTCTATCAGACGACGCCGGGCCTTCATGCCGAGCTACAGTCCGATGATCGGAGTTGTCGTGGGTAGCGCAGTGCTGCAGCGTTTACTAAAACGCCGTTCCGAAGAGGGTGCTTCACTACTTATTTCCAGAACTGGCCGGATAAGGCTCGAAGATCGTCAACCAGTTTGAATGAACCAAGGGCAACTCTCCGAGCTTTTGTCCCATCATTGCGTCGGGTTCATCGTAGCGATCGATCCGAACTCTGTATGCGCCCGGTCTTGAAAGGTCATAGATGACGCCAACCTTAAGGCCGCCGCATAGTGCCTTTCGGGGTTTCACTGCGAAATCCCACGTGTTGCTTTGGACTGAAGCGGCGGGAGCCCGCTTGAGATTCTCAGGCTTCCAATCCTTGAGCGCCGTCTCGTTCATTGCGGCCGCCGTTCCGTCGGGGGCTTCGACAGACGTAAAGTCTTTCAACGCACTGTTATCCAACGGAATGTCATGGTCTGAGATGTTGCTCATGCAGATTAGGACGTTGCCTGGATCGGGCGGTAAGAAATACGCCGACCGCAGAGTCACGATGAAGGGAGGTTGCTTGGGAAGAGAACTTGAAGATGCCTGGTCCTCAATCTCAAACGCAACCGTGTTGGAGTCAATGAGCCGGTTGCTCAACGGGTCCACTAGTGAAACCTTTGCTCGGTAGTTCCCGGGCTTGCTGACGTCGAAAACATCGCCGAGCAGGACAGTCTGTTCGGCGCTCTTGCCGAGAGGAATCTCTAGGGTCGAGGCAGTATCGCGGAAACGAGAGAAACTCCAATTCGGGTCCGGCTCCCTGGGCGCTTGCCGCATTTCGCCTGCGGGACCGAAGACTTCAGCCCCTGTCAGGAATTCATCGGGTGCTGTGTTGGGTGGGTCATCGACGGCCCATCTGAGCGGACGGGTACTCTTGTTTTGAACAACAATATCGAGCGGGACCGCCCAGCCTATAGGCAATTGGGTTCGAGAGGCGCTCGCCGTGACGGAGATCCCGGACTTTGAGCCTGAAGGCTGGTTTAAGGGTGCGCCTACCGTGAAGTTGGTCAGGTTGGACGTGACACGTGTACCTGAGTGACCACATGCAAAGGAATCAAAAGAGAGGCGAACGGTGTAATGACCCGGCCTGCGCAGGTCGAAGAGTTTGTCAAGGATCACGGTCTTAGTCAGCGACGCACCGGCGGCGAGTGGTAGAGACACATTAAGGGTTACGTTCGTCGGGCGTTCCGAGATAGCGCGCATCCACTCCGATGTTCGCGGGACTGGAGTACCGCGAGCATCTCTCAGATCGACTTCGTAGGACCAGATATCCGGGGAGCCTGATGGAAGGAATGTCTCAACGGGGCCGACGTTGGTAAGCTTCATCTCTAAAAGCACATTGGATCGGGGCCGAACTATATCGTCTGGAACTCTAATCTCAATCTTCAGTCCAGGGCAGGCCGGGGCAGGATCGGCAGCTTGAGCCAGTACGACTTGGACTGTCGCAGGAATGAGCAGGAAGAAGACCAGCGCCCCTAACCCGAATAATTCTTGAAGGTTGAAGAAGCGAAAGCTCCGGACATGCTGTCAAGACAGTGTTTAAATAAGCCAAAGAGGCCTATGCGTGTC
>NZ_JQKI01000315.1 GCF_000745965.1 Edaphobacter aggregans DSM 19364
GAGATGAGCGTCCTATCCTTCAGCCACTCACAGATGCAGAGATGGCCTTCTTTGCAGCACGCAGGTAGTGCAACGACGATTTATTTAGTAGCGCCCGAAAAGTCGCAATTTCGGTAACTTGCTGGGAACTTTCTCAAAACCCCGTTTTGAGGATGTTCGATTAGCTGGCGGAGGCGCCTTTCAATCGTTAGACTTTGTGCGCCGGAGTTCGGAGGCTTTTATGAGGCGTCCACTGTTCGTAGTTGCGGTACTGACAATGGTTGCTGCAACGGCAGCATTCGCGCAACCTACGCCTTCCCCGGGTCCCTCGGAAGGCCTTGAACTGCTCAAGCGAGTAGCCCAACACTATGCTGAAGCCAAGTCCTATTACATCGAGGTAGCCGAAGAGAATACATCAAGTACCGAATACAATCACTCCTGGCAAAAGACCGTCCTTACCGCCGCTGCGGCTCCGGGAAATCGCTTCCACTTCGAGGGGCACACTAACGGCAGCAGCGCTATGAAGGTAGCAGACGGAAAAACTGTATGGATCTATCGCCTTGACGAGCATCGGTACACTGCCAAACCACAGTCAAGCGAGGCCTCCGGTCAGCAAACAGCGGTGCCCATGTCCGAGGGGGCAATGTGGCGAGCGGAACAGCTGATAAAGCAATGGAGTTCCCTGATCAAAACACTCAAGTCGGCAGACCGCCTTGGAGATGCCACTCTCATGGTGAACGGCCACGAAGTTCACTGCAGTGTTGTCCACGTCCAAAGCTCCGACCTAAAACGTGTGCCATCCAATGATTACGTGTTCGACGAAACGATATGGATCGACAAGACCAGCGAGACCGTTCTGAGAACCATCGTTCACATGGACAACAACATGTTGTATGGAGCAGCCCGAATCCCGGTGGAAGAGGAGATGATCACCACTTTTACAATCACTGAACTTAACGGCCAAGCGCGCGAAAATCTCTTTAGCTTTATTCCTCCCCCAGACGCGAAACTCATGCAGAACTTTCCCGACCCGGCGAAGGACTTTGAAAATGGCAATTTGACAGGTAAACCGGCCCCTTCCCTGAAGCTGAAGTCTGAGGACGCCAAGGTGGTTACACTCGATTCATTCCGGGGGAAGCCAGTTCTGCTGGATTTCTGGGCCACGTGGTGCGGTCCCTGCGTAGCAGCCTTGCCTAAACTTGCCCAGATCTATCAGGAAGCCAAGGACAAGGGCTTAGTTCTGCTTACCGTCGACCAGGACGAAGAACCTAATACGGCCGCCGAGTTCCTGGCGAAGAAAGGGTTCGTCTGGCTTAACTTCCACGATGGGGACGGGGAGATAGAAAAACTCGTGGGACGATCAGGGATTCCGCGAACGATGCTGGTCGACGCCCAAGGGAAAGTCGTCTATGACACAGAGGGGATGGACGACGACGAACTGCGCAAAGAGATCGCAAAGCTCGGCCCGGAATATGCACCCTTGTTACCGAAGCCGAAGCAGACTCCGTGTGTGGCTTCCAAGTGATGGCAAAGCCTCTTGGCAGATTGAGAATCTGGATCGGGGCTTTTCTCGTACAGCCTGGAAAGTCGCGTTTGCGGTAACTTGCTGGGAACTTTCTCAAAACCCCGTTTTCCGTGCAATTGCCAGCGGTTCGTTAAGAGAGACTGACCTCTCGTTACAAATGTGTCGTCGAGGAGCAAACTG
>NZ_JQKI01000316.1 GCF_000745965.1 Edaphobacter aggregans DSM 19364
CCATGGATGAAGATCTTGCGCAGGTAACGGTTGCCTCGCTTACTGACGCCGGCCAGCTTCGCCCTGCCGCCGGTCGAGTACTGCTTCGGCACCAGGGGTTCGGCGGGTCGAACTTGCCGAAATCCCCGTTTTGGGGAACTATGAATCGGTGGAATTGTTACCGAGTTGCCGACAAACCGGGAATTGTGCCCAAAACAGGAGCTGGTGACCGTTCGAGCTAACGCATGCCATGCAAAGACGTCTTAACAATCCCCGTGACATGCCCTGTAGCACATTGTTAGGAGTTGCATTGAATCGAGTTCCGCTGCTTTTAGTTGTGCCAGCGTGCTTATTCGCCGTCCAACCTTCATGGGCCAGCCAGCCCGACTTCCATCTGCAGGTCGTCCCGGCAATTGTTTACAAAGTAGACGATCCAGGAAATACCAAAACGTCATCATTCGTGTTCGATATTGCCGTGATTTGTTCCACTGAGTGCGCGCTCACCCCGATCTCCGCCAGCGTGGAACTCTCAAATGGCCGATCTACGGTCGAGCGGCAGGAGTGGACGACCGAACTGGTGGCGAAGATTAAGGGGGTGAACTATCGGATCTTGCCGGATACTCCGGTCGCGTCCCCTAGGCGAATGTTTACGCTGCCCGAAGCATTTGACCTTCACTTTTACTTGCGCTGTCCCCAAGCGCTGGCGATTGACTCCGCCGATATCCGGGTAACAGTCGCAGATGCGAAGGGTCGTCGGGCGCAACGAGTATTGCGGATTCCGATTCGATACTACCAACAGAAGACATTGCTCATCCTTCCCTTTCGTGGTAAGGGCGTTGTTGGGCAGGACTGGGTCACGAACGGCGGCCATGGCGGCGGCCATGGCGGCGTCTATGGCTCTGACTTTGCTGTAGACCTACGTGGCTTGGATGATAACTATGCAGAACAGAAAAACGATGCCGACGAGAACGCGTCGGCTGCGGGCTGGGGCCGCGAGATCCTAGCGCCCGCGGCTGGAACCGTGACTTACGCACGCAATGATGTACCCGACAACCCGCACCCGGGAAACGCCCCTGACATCAATTGGTACACGGCACTACATGATCCGGTTATGGCGTATTACGGAAATTGCGTCATCATCGACCATGGCAACTCCGAATACAGCGTATTGGCGCACATGCAACAAGGCTCAGTCAGGGTCAAGGTAGGCGAACGGGTCGCCGCCGGCCAGGTACTTGGAAGGCTGGGAAACTCGGGAGACGCATTCGGTCCACACTTGCATTATCAACTTCAGTCGGGGCAACAGCTTTTTCACGACCAAGGGCTGCCGTTCAGATTTCAAAACATCGATGTTCCACAACTCTCTCGAGGCAGGGAGTTCGAGGCAAAATAAGATTGGCGATCTCTTAATCTGAAGCCATCAGACCTTTCATTTTTTGTTTCGCGAAAACGGGCGATAGCACGCAAACGCGCCTCAGGATCTGGATGACCGGCTATCCGGAAACTGTCCCGTTGTGCCTGCGTCGCCATTTCGGTAACTTGCTGGGAACTTTCTCAAAACCCCGTTTTTCGTGCACTACAAAGACAATGATTACTTCCGTATTGCCCACGATCCATCCAGAACCGTGTGGGTGACGCTTGTACGGAGGGTGTTAAGCAGCGACTTGTATTGGCCTGATTTGGTGTCCACCGCGTACTCGTGC
>NZ_JQKI01000317.1 GCF_000745965.1 Edaphobacter aggregans DSM 19364
CTCTCGCTTCTCTCCTCGCTTTCCCATGGTCGCCTCCTTATAGCCGGAGAGTGCGGCCCGAGGTGCGATTCCTTCCAGTCTCCTCATCGAGATCGTTGCCCTTTGCGAAACGTGGCATACTCTTCGACGACATGCTGAAGGGTCATTGCAAGCCTCCCAAATCGAAGCTGGCAACCTGACGAAGCCTGACGAGATCCACTTTGGCGTAAATTCGAGTGGTCTCAAGGCTACGGTGTCCAAGATGATCGCCAACTTCCTTCAGAGATAGACCTTCGTTGATCAATCGAGTGGCGCAGGCATGGCGCAGAGCATGAGGGCCGTGATGCTTGATGGAAGTGGCGATGGCTCTCAACCGTCTGGCGACCACCGGCCAGAGCGTCCCGGCTGTCATGGGACGAAAGGGAGCTCGCACCGTGAGGAAGACCTCTCGGTGAGGTGAGGTTGGTCTCACTTCTCGCAAATATCGGATGATTGAGTCACCTATAGACTGGACAAGCGGGAAGTTATGCTTGCCGAGCCGCTTGGAACGTGTGAAGAAGATCGATTCGTCTTCCCAATGAATGTCTCCAAGTTGTAGCCGGGCCACTTCGCCCGCGCGCACTCCATATACGGCAAGCACCATCAGAATCGCGCGGTCGCGAATAGCGGAGGGGGTGTTCTCCTCCATACTGCCGAGAAGCTTTTGAACTTCGGACCATGATGGAGAGGACGGCAAAGATTCCTGCTGGAAGACACGCGGTGCCATGATGGATGCCGCAATGCCTTCCTTGCACCAGCCGTGTGTTTCCGCGAATCGGAAAAACGAGCGAAGAGAGGATGCATGGGTCTGAACCGATGCTCGTACGTAATGCCCCTCGTTGACTCTGGCAGCAAGTTTCGAGTCGATCTCGGAAATAGTCACATCGTTGAGTGACCGGCCTCCGTCGCAGAGCTGATCGAGAAACTGGCACACCGTTTGGCAGCGGAGCGCAATCGTCGCTGGCGAGAGGCCACGTTCGCGAAGCATGAAATCGGCGAACTCGATCAGCTTTTCTTCGTGCGGCTTTGCCGGAGCGTAGGCCGGCTGGAGGCGCTCCATAAAGGCTAACCACCGAACCGCCTGACGAATGAACCGCTGTTTCGAGAGGCTCGGATGAAGAATGGGCGGTACAGCTCTTCGGCTGGCCCAGCGTGTTCCAGCCTCTTCGATATCCTGTAGGCTGATGATCGAGTTGGGTCTCTCGGCTAACTTGAGACTGTCCTCGACGGCCACCAAGAGTTCGGCCGTGAGACGTAGGGTGCTCTTGGCCATTCCTTGTGATGCGCAGTGAATCATATAGAGACGGCGTTCATCTGCCAATGGCGTAGAGCGCTGGCGGGTCAACGCATGAGATCGTTCAAAGAGTTGCTCAAACATTTTCGGAACCTCTTCCTTGTAGAAGTGAAAGAACGGTCCGAATATAGTTGAGCTATCTGAGTCGGCGGATCGGCGCTCTCTGTCTGCGGCGACCGCAGACTATGTGGCGTTCAAATACTGAAACGGAGTGAATATGGCTGCCTGCTTGGCTGAACGCCACATAACTGGCTGCGCCACAGAAGATCTCTTGGACTAAACCGCTTCGCGGTATTGACGTAGCACGACCTTTCTATCAGGGCATGTTGGGTCGGTAGTAGTTCCTTACCCTGGGGGATTCCTTACG
>NZ_JQKI01000318.1 GCF_000745965.1 Edaphobacter aggregans DSM 19364
CCACGCAGCCCGTCGATGAACTGCAGAAGCATGCTCGCCTTCGTCTCGATGACGCATTCCATCACGAATTTTCCAGTAGAATTCATCACTGCGATCGAAATACTTTCCTTGTGCACGTCCATGCCGACATATTTAGCAATCGTCATAAAGGGTGTTCCTTTCTGGAGAGGTTGAGCTAAGCACTCCAAACCTATTCCAAAAGGGGCGCCTTTTTATAATGTGTAATCCAGCGCCATCTGTGTCTGGATCTGACTGGATGTGAGGAAATCTAAACTACCGAGCTTGGCGGTGCCATGGTCCATTCCAAGGGGGCATAACGCTGCATTGGGTGGCAGAATTGATTGGATTCAGCAGAGACATGACGAAGCCCATCTACTCGATTTGTAACGGATAAGTGTAAGGGGCATCTTCGCCCTGCAGTTGAGTCGACAAAACGTACTTGCCCGGTGTCGCACTTCGCAGGTCGAGAGACACGGTAACCACGGTCCGCGGATCGGCACCCACTTCGGTCCCTCTTGCGCACGCCACGCGATTGAGGCCGTTCTTGTCGGACGCAAACCATGATGGAGTAAGCACCGGGCTGGCTCAGGCGAGGCAGGACAAGTTCCAGCCTTAGCAGCGCGGCTGGAAGATGGAGTGGAGGGTTGCTCGCTGGCTGGTCACCGCGATAGGTTCCATACTGCGAAAGGTCCAGGGTACGATGAAGTTCGGCCGACTGAACCTGGACAACCGTCGGATGTTTACGGTTCCAGACATTGGCAACGACAAACCCAACCAGCAAACATGCCAATCCCATCGCCGCGATAGCAGCGTACCGAAACCTCAGAGAGGCTTCGGCAGGACCTCGGTTCGAAGCGTTAATGCTCTGATGACCGCTACATATTGGGAGATCGGGCGTCGAATCGTCGAGTTTGAGCAGCAGGTCAGGAAAGAGCTGAGTATGGAGAAGCCCTTATCAAACAGCTTGCGGACGATCTGACGCGCCAGTTTGGTCGGGGCTTTGGAGCCGTTAACCTGAGCCAAATGAGACGCTTTTACCTCGTATGGCCGCCTCAGCAGATTTTTCAGACACTGTCTGAAAAATCTTTGGCA
The DNA here is from genome assembly GCF_000745965.1 of Edaphobacter aggregans DSM 19364. Taxonomy (GTDB): domain Bacteria; phylum Acidobacteriota; class Terriglobia; order Terriglobales; family Acidobacteriaceae; genus Edaphobacter; species Edaphobacter aggregans. Next base: position 1,093 of record NZ_JQKI01000318.1, read on the forward strand.
CTGCCTGAATTGGCTGCGAAGTTCCCGTTGCCGTGGTCCGCCTACGTCCGTCTGCTCTCCGTGAAGGCTCCAGATGCCAGAGCATTCTATGAAACTGAGGCTCTACGTTCCGGCTGGTCGATTCGGCAACTCGACCGTCAGATTGGCAGTCAGTTCTACGAGCGCATCGCACTCTCGAAGAATAAGGCCGCAATGCTGGAAGGCGCGCGGCACGCCGAACCGAGCGATGCCATTACTGCAGAAGAAACTGTTAAAGATCCATTCGTACTGGAGTTCCTCGGTCTAAGGGACGAATACTCGGAGTCTGATCGCGAAGCGGCGCTTATTCACAATCTCACTGATTTTCTCCTGGAGTTGGGTGACGACTTCGCTTTTCTTGGCCGACAAAAGAGGCTTCGTCTCGATGACACTTGGTTTCGTATCGACCTCCTCTTCTTTCACCGACGCCTGCGGTGTTTGGTCGTCATCGAGCTCTTATGTGGTCGGCCACATAAGAGGTCTTGGACTAAACCGCTTCGCGGTATTTAGCACGACCTTTCTATCGCCCAACTCAGGGCATGTTGGGTCGGTAGTAGTTCC
>NZ_JQKI01000319.1 GCF_000745965.1 Edaphobacter aggregans DSM 19364
CTCGCCGCCTTTCACTACTTCGCCTTCGCGTGCCTTATGCTCAGCAGAATCTTCAAACTGCTCAACTGAAGTCATTAACAGCCTCTAATTGGGCTCATTGACTATTGTGGTCCATCCTCATCTCCTTCGGTCATGGAGCGGCGCCAGAAGTCTTCGTTTTGGTAGCGGGCTGCCAGGGCTTCGATGTCGACCGGCGATGAGCTGGCCGTGAAATCGAAGTTGCCGATCAGATTGACGCCTTGCAAAAGGCGGGCTGCGAGAAGATTTTCTCCGACAAGATGACCGGATCCCGCATGGACCGGCCCGGCTGGGATCAACTCATGGAGTATGTTCGCCCCGGTGATGTATTGGTGGTGACAGAATTGAGCCGCATGACCCGTTCGCTGATGCATTTGCTGGAGACGGCGCAATTGCTGGAGCAAAGACAGGTCAACCTGGTCTCGTTGCGTGAAACATCGACACAAATACTGCCACCGGCCGCTGCTTCCTGTCGATGATGGGCGCGATCCATCAGATGGAACGGGAACTGCGCGCAGAACGCGCCGCCGCAGGCCGAGCATCGGCAAAGGCACGAGGGAAGACCGGAGGACGGCCGCGAACCGATATCGTGAAATTGAGAGACGCCAAAGTGCTCTACGACAAACTCTGGCAAGACGGCGGACGAAGTCTGCAAGGTCGTTGGAGTCGGTAGGAGAAGCTTCTTTGCCTACCTCGCTCAACAGCGAGAACAGACATAAACAATCCTCACTGACAATTAGACCGTTTCGAGGGGCTGGGCAAAAATAGCCCGAATCGTACCCCTCGGTCCCAAGACCACTCAAACGCTCTCCGCCTATGCAAGCGGTCGTCAGGAATTTGCTCATTCCCGTGAGGGAGACTCTCCCTTCTTTGTGGGGAGAAACGGCAAAAAGATAAACATGGACACGTTCCGTGGTGCATTTCAACAACTGCGCGATCATGCAGGTCTGCGTCGATCTGGCGGACCGCGCTGCCAACCTCGCCTCCATGACCTGCGCCATACTTCGGCAGTTCATCGGCTGACAGCATGGTACCGCGAAGGCAAAGACGTGCAACTGCTGCTGCCGCAACTATCCGTCTACCTGGGGCATACACATTTGGCTGCGACCCAGGTGTATCTCACCATGACGCCGGAACTCCTGCATGAGGCAAGTTTGCGCTTTGAATTCTATGCCCGAGAGGAGGGCCATCATTACTGAGACAGCGCTCCTTGGACCATGGGTCCGGCGTTTTCTTCTTGAGTATCTGGTGAGCGAACGCAATCTGGCCCGAAACACGCAGCGGAGTTACCGGGACACGCTTTGCTTGTTGCTTCCATTCGTTGCCAGAAATGCGCAAAAAGAAATCGACCAGCTCACTGTGATCGATGTTTCTGCGGACTTGGTTCGACTCTTCCTGCAGAATCTGGAACAAGTTCGTAAGTGCGGTGCGGCAACACGGAATCAGCGACTGGCCGCGATTCACTCGCTATCTCGTTATATCGGAATGCACAGTCCGGAACACATCGCGTGGTGCGGCCAACTCCGCGTGATCCCGCGGAAGCGTGATACCGCGAAGCGGTTTAGTCGTGTGCCGGGCATGTTCAACAGCTTGGAGGTGCAAGTCCTCTACCCGACCTGATGGAGGTAAGGGTTAGCAAGA
>NZ_JQKI01000320.1 GCF_000745965.1 Edaphobacter aggregans DSM 19364
CGCAAACGGTGGATTCATAAGTATTCGGTCGAACGTGCCGAGATTGCCGTTGCACTCCAGAAAGTCCGCTTGGTGTGTGTCGTCCACGCAACCAAGGGTGCGGAGCCGGTGAGCCAAGTTGCAATTCAGCTCTACGGCGGTGATCGCGTAGCCGTGAGCGTTGCGGCGAATCGCATCTATGATCTTGCCCGTACCTGCTGACGGCTCCAAGACCTGTTGCCCTGGCTGAATGTCTGCCAGCGCGACCATCCGGTCTGCCAGCTCGGGCGGTGTGGGGAAGAGTTGCGGAATCGCTACGACCGTAACGCCTGTCGTGGCGGTCTTCTTCAGCTCGTGCAGCTCTTCATGCGAGGGAATGCGCTCGTCGCGCTGGCGCGGCGTGTGGAGCATTGGGAGCGGGTTTTGTGCCTTCAGGTCTAGGGTCATCGTTTGGAGCGTGTCGGCGGCGGTAGGCTCCGTCGGGGTCAACGGTACTTTCGTCGGCGGGTCGATCTGCTTCGCGTCGGTGAGATAGACGGAAACAGTTTTCCAATTACCGCCCCATGTGGAGCGGGTGCGATGGGCTCCGTGGGTGTCGGTCGCGGGGTGGGTTGCGGACTGTGGAACGTCAGACATCTTCTTTCGCTTCCAGTCGTCGGTGGTCATGTGCTTGAACCCGTCGCCGGGATAGTTGCACATCGGCGGGAGTTTGGTTGCGGCCTTCACTGCTGCGGTCTCGTCGGGCTGCGGGGCCTGATACTCCTTGACGCTCTCGATATCGGCTTTGTACTTGCTGCCGTAGAAGTGGCGGCGCGGCGTAGTCGTTAGGCTGCTGATGGCTTCGCCGGCCTTATTGATCTTCAGAATCACAAGCCACTCATCGCCTACAAGAACCTTGCCGCCTAATTCGAAGCTGAAGCGGTCGGCGGCGAGTCCTCCAGACTCCCCAAACATGGCCTTTTCATAAGCGATGCGGTTGGTGTAGTGGTCAATCCAGCGATCATAGGACGGAATGATGCGGGGGTACGTGCCCAGAGCAACCGCTAGAACCTCATCTAAGGTCCGGGGCGCGTAGAGGCTCGTATGATTCCCCGTTAGCGCGTCATAGGCGCTCGGGCTGTGCTGGAAGTCTTCGCGGTCGCCTTCCTTGCGGGGCATGTTCAGATGGCACATGCCAGCAATCCGAAGGGCAACCTTGGCCTGTAGTTCCTTGTCTTGTTCGTTAGCGCAATCGGTCCAGAGCTTGAGCCACATCTCGGCCTCTTGTTTGTTCCTCTCCTGTTTGCGCTTGTCGGCTTCCAAGCCCTTGATGCGGCGATGGCGGACGCCTGGAAGGGCCTTATACTTCGCGTGGTGTAGTGCTCCGGCTGCGCGTTGTTCCCAATAACGGGCGGTCTGCCACATCTGAACCGTCTTCCTCATCCCGTTCTCGATGCGTTGGGCGTCCTTGCGTGCGTGGCGTTCGCTGTGGTGTCCAACGAGAATAGGCTGACCGAAGGGGATGTTATCGGCGATGCGGTGGACGGCATCATGGGAGCGCTGGGCGTCTTCGATGCGGCTCTCTTTGTAGTCGCTGAAGCGGTCGGCCCGGTGTTCTGCTCGGTCTACTAAGCTCGTGTCTTCGTCCTCGATCTCCTCGGCCAACTCAATGAGCAAATCCTCACGGCTCGGGGT
>NZ_JQKI01000321.1 GCF_000745965.1 Edaphobacter aggregans DSM 19364
AGCACAGGGCACGAAAACCGTCTCAATCGCACCTTTGGCGACCACTTCGGAGATGAGCTTTACAGCAAGGAGGAACTGGTAGCCGAGATGGGAGCGGCCTTTCTCTGTGCAATCGCGGGCATCGCCAACGAGCATACCGACCGCAACACAACCGCATACATCCAGAATTGGATTGCCAAGCTGGAAGCGGATAACCGGCTTGTCATTCATGCTGCCGCCAACGCTCAACGAGCGGCGGATTGCATTCTCGGCGTCACCTTCGAGGTAACGACTGAGACGACAGAACATGCCACCGACGCATTCGCGGAGGTGGCGTGATGAAGACCATTCTTCGCATCCTTGAGCGGGCCGGAGGCTACCGGCCCACGCTCTACCTCAAGATCGAGAACCCACCTTATATGGCCCTTGTCATCGAGGCTACACCGGAGCCGGGGCCGATTGGATTGACTGCTATTTCCATAGCCCACTATGGCGAACAGAACGGCGACCTCATGCGTGACCCGGAGATGTGTTTCGAGCTAAGTAAGCCACCGCTGTGCAGCTTGGAGCTTGTAGCGTACTATTACCGCAACGACTACATAGGCATCGAGCAATACTCCAGATTTATCGACGGGACAAATTACGTCTTCGTTCCCAACCTCTACGAACAACACCAGAAATTTGCGCGGCTGTGGGACAGGAACATAAACGCCCAGGGCTTTTTAGAAGCGTTCACGGACAAGTCGATTCGTGGCTAGTCCGCTCCCTCCTGTGGAGCGGACTAGCCAGCGTGTCTCCGCTCCGCATTCTTTCACCTTCAACCGCTCGAAAGGAGCCTTGTTATGTCAAAAGCCGTTGCCGCCATCAGCGAATACCGTAACCTGCCACTGGCACAGTTGCAGGAGTCACCCACCAATCCACGCCGCCGTTTCGATGAGCACAGCCTGAACATAAGGCCGAGAGCATCCGCAGCCAGGGCGTTCTCTCTCCCTTGCTTGTGCGGCCTCTCACCGATCAGAGCTTCGAGATTATCGCTGGAGCCCAGACGTTACCGCGCCGCGCAGATGGCCGAAGCGCCAACGGTTCCGGTCCGCATCGTCAACCTCACCGACGCCGAGGCATTGGAGGCGCAGCTAGTCGAATTACCTGCAACGCCGCGACGTTCACCCTCTCGAGGAAGCGCAGGGATTCAAGGCCCTGCTCAACTTGGAAGACCCGAAGTACAGCATCGAGCAGATCGCGGCAAAGGTGGGAAAATCGCCGGCGTACTGTGCTGCCCGAGTCCGCTTAACAGAACTTGCCGCGCCAGTGGTCGAGGCGTTCTATGCCGAGGCCTACTATCTGGTGGACACAGACAGAAACAACGGTGCGCACGTAATGATTCCGCATAGCCATAAGGACAAACCAAGGTCATGGCTGTTCGGCTCAGCAAACCAGAAGGACGAGCTCATTTACGCGCATTACCCGAAGGACAAAGTGATGGTCATCGAGGGCAAACCTGGTACTGGCTTCTGGCAGGATTCCAGTTGCTACCACAAGGCGCTGCCGCCAGAGACTCGATTGCGCCGAAGTATATTCTGCGGGCCTTGTTGTTGCAGGTGTTTTACTCCATCCGTTCGGAGCGGCAGTTGGTCGAGCAGATCGACTACAACCT
>NZ_JQKI01000322.1 GCF_000745965.1 Edaphobacter aggregans DSM 19364
CGGAAACAGCAAGGCACCAAGCTACAGCTTCGAGCAGCTTCAAACCGAATCTTCCCGCAATCGCCCAAAGAGGTGCAGTATGCCACGTAAGGGTTTTGCTGCGGCCTGCCAGGTTGAATGCGCTCATGCACGATGCCCATCTTCATCCATCCAAGCGACAGCTTCGACAGTCCGAGTAGACCGGTTCCAGCGAATGGCGCTCCATTGTCCGTTCTGATTCGCGCAGGCATGCCATACTCCCGCATCGCTGCTTCGCAAACGGCTCTCACCTGGCTCAGGTCCATCCGCGAAACTATTTGGCAACGAATCAAGTATCGGCTGTGAGCATCAGTGATGGTGAAGGGATCGCACCGCGTACCGTCGCCCGTACTGAAATAACCCTTGAAGTCCATGCACCAAAGCTGATTCGGTGCTGTCACCTCGGAGAACGGTTCCGAGTACGGCGTGGTGCGCCGCTTCTTCCGCTTCGGACTGGTCAAACCGGCACGTCGGAGAATATTTCCGAACGTGCTGGCCGCCGGCCAGTCCGCGTTGGGGTCTAGTTGCTCCATCCTTGCCTTGAGCTTCCGCGCTCCCCACGACGGGTACTTGCTCCGCAGCGCAAGGATCGCGTTCTCGGTCCTCTCTGACGTCGCGTGGGAGCAGCTGTGAGGCCTACTGCTTAGATCTAGGAGCCCCTCAGGTCCGACTTCCTTGTAGCGGTTGATCCAACGGTATCCAGTTGGCCGTGACACTCCGAACTCACGGCAGAGGTCCGAGACTGACATCTCTTCCTTTTGGTAACTCGATAGGAACTGCAGGCGCTGATCCACGATACGACTCTCTTTCCAGGGCATACCGCATCATCGTGCGTAAGGCCAAAGCTGAGGAACCATAAGGGTTCCGATTCGCTGTAACGCATGTCTTTGGTCTGTTTTGTAACGCAAGTGCTAAGTACGCTCAGAGGCTCTGCCTCTGGCGCGCGCAAGGGGTGTCCCCATAATTTTTCTGCGAAAAATCACGCGATGAAACCCGCGCCCTTCGGGTGGGAGATACCCCTCCCCTTGCACTTGCCACCTCCGCAGGCGTGGGCCTGGGCCAAGGCGTGTCTGTGAGAACAGCCACAGCCGAAGCATTCAAAAGCAACAGCCAAGGAGCAAAAGATATGCCCAAACCTTTCACTCTCGACATAGGCGACACAGTGAGCTATTCCGTGCAATTCCTTCGCAGCATTGGAGAGAGTCACGGCGCAATGGCGCGAGGCCGAGGCGTCGTCACAGATCGAGAAACAATCACCAGCGGTTTTGTGCTCATCACGATTGATTGGAATGGTGCCGACCTTCCGACAAAGGTTAACGAGCAAAATCTCGCCAAGGTTGGCGCGAATACCCGTTTTTGCGCCTGGTAGAAACGCCGCCGATCCCTTCACCCAATTCCACCGAACCCGCAACAAGGAGACCTACACCATGAGCTACACCGCGACCTACTCCCCTGAAGACAACAAACTTCGCCTCTACTCGTCCACCCGTTTAGACCGCGATCTATACGCAAGAGTGAAAGCCGCAGGATTCATCTATGCGCCGAAACAGGAGCTTTTCGTTGCGCCGATGTGGACCCCGAGCCGTGAGG
>NZ_JQKI01000323.1 GCF_000745965.1 Edaphobacter aggregans DSM 19364
CTTCTGGCCCACCGGCCATTGTCCCTCTTACGGCTGAATTACTCACGCAGCGGTGGATACGGAGCCGGGTTTCTTGAGCTTGAGTGTTCTCGTGCTTGCTACTGCGGGTAATGTCCGGTTGGCCGACAACAGATACATTGGGTATGAACCAAAGGTCGTAATCCATCTTTCGCGCTTCAACTTGTCTATTGAAAGGGGCTGCGAAGGGGCTGTGTAATTTTCAAAATAGTTGTCTTCCTCTGGACCGTGAGTACGACGGAAGTTCCTGCTTTGCTAAGGGCTTCCGATACCTTCCAGAGAGGAAGACCGCTGACTTCATCGACGGCCAGAATCTCATCGCCCGGCTCCAGTCCAGCCTGTGCTGCTGGCGAACCGGGGAGTACACTGTCGATCGCTACGATTTGATATTGAGGTCCCGGAGATACCAGATGTAACCCGCTGGCATCGGTTTCAAAAGGCTCGCTGAGAGTTCGATTGGGCAAGAGCACCATGCGTTTGCCTGTGTAGTCCCAGGTCACCGTAAAGCGTTTCAGTACTCCAGCACCGATGAAACCCGCAACAGTTGCGTTCGATAAGGCGCCGGAGCTAGCCTCTGGGACGGCCGCGACCACTCTGGAAAAGAGAAATGGACCGAGACCGACATGCGGCACGCGTACTCGTTTTCAGTGAATCGTGCCACCTACAGCCGTTACCGTAGGCGTGTCCACGAAATGGGTCTGGGCGATCAAGCCAGGATGGGATTCAAGAAACTTCTTGTTCAGGATCATTGCCCCAGTGGTCCCACTGTCCACCAGGAAAAGCGCGGTGACCTTCTTGCCATCCTCCCCCTCGATGCTTGCCTCTACGAAGGGGGTATTGCTTAAGATCTGAACAGGGATGGCGGTTCCAAGGAGCGGCGTTCCAGAGACAGGAGACGTGAATGTGACGCGCTGCTGCTCATAGTCGACGGTGATCGTATAGTGCAGGAAGAGATTGCTTCCGAAGATCGCATCCACGCGCTTTCCCACCTGCTCAGCAACGTAGTCGATGGGCAGGATCGCGCTCTGTTGGTGGAGAAGACTGATCCGACTCGCTGACTGCCCCATTTGAGTTCGCAATCGTCGACAAAGTGCACCGTCTGATCCGAACCTTTTCCGATGCCACTGGCTTCTGAAGAGTGAGTTGACGTTAGGCGGAGAGTCTCCGCCAACGGAGGGCTGACAATACTGACCGAGGCACCGCTATCGAGGATGACATTCAGTGGGGTCGAATTGTTCACTTCGCCCTGCATATAGACGAGTCCTGAGATAACCTGCACGGGAGTCGTCACGGGTGAAGCGCTCTGCTGGCTTAAGCAGTTCGAGCACAAGAAGCCAAAGAGAAGTGCGTTGGCGAAGATTGCACGTCGGCGGAGGCCACAATCCATCATGCATGAAGAATATAGGTAGTAGGTTCTCTGAGATGGAAAACTGCAAGTCTGACTGTCGTTGTAATACTCGTGCGAGCCACTCCTCATAACACCAATAGACCTTTGTCCGCCCCGTTGCTCCATTGATCGCGGTCTGCAGAGGATACACATTCCCATCTGCCTCTCCAATTGTCGGCGATCCACCGTACG
>NZ_JQKI01000324.1 GCF_000745965.1 Edaphobacter aggregans DSM 19364
GAAACTGATGGCGACGGGCTTTGATCAATACCTCTTCCTTTTGGCCAACCTCCATCGACATCTGCGGGAAAACAGATATCTGATAAGGACGGAGAATTGAATTTATTTCTAATGCGTATGACCCTGCTCCCCCAATTTGGTCTCCGGTCGAACCACCGAGGCTTCCTGGTGGATGTCTCACATAAGCTACAGCCCGACGTTGCGCGGTAATGAGTTCTACCGCTCGCTCGCTACGTGTCGCCCACAGTATAGGTAGCTTCCGCAAAGTCGCGTTTAAGGTAAAAGCGCCCAAGGGATGACCGCACCACCCCACACCTTACTGAAACTCCGTTTTGGGCGATTACTTTCGTTTATTTCCGGCTGCCTTCTTGATAAGTGTGGCCGCCCTTTTGGCATCAGCGTCGTTTGCGAAACCGATGACCGCGGAATACCTTCTGCCAATGGCTTGGGCCACAAAAAAGCTCAGGTCGGCTCCAGTGTCCGCAATCGTCTGTGCGATCTTGTGCGCCAGACCTGGCTTATTATCGCCTTCGACGAGGAGAGTCGGGATAGCCGAGGCGGCAAGCCCCGTCCCTGTGGCGGCAGCCGTCAACTTTTTTCCAGAGACCGGATAGATCTCGATAGCTGCTTTGGCCTCATTGCCGGGAAGCCTATACGCCATCACAACGCCAAGATCCGCCCCGGCCTTTGCAAGCGGCTCAAGCGTCTGGGCAAGGAGCCCCGTCTTGTTCTCGGTCTCTTTTCGCCAAAGAGATATGCTCTTCACGGTGACGGGCATTGCGGTTCCTCCATCTAAATATTGCAGAGAGTATCTCACCTCGTCCGCCGCCAGTCCATTTGCTGCCTCAACATCGTTCAACGTCTCCGAGGCGCCACTCTCACGACGGAGTCCGTTTGGACTCGTAAAGGAGCCGGTAGTGTTGCAGTACGATCCTCACCAGCACGTTAACTCAGAAGCTTGGCAGGCGCTCGATGAATCGGAGCGCATTGAATCCGTCCGGCAATACCATCGGCAGAATCGAATCCGGCTTGCCAACGAGAGCCTTCACGCCATTACCCACGTGATCGTCGAGAACCAGGTGGCGCTAGGGGATACGTTTGCGGCGCGTGCCGTTCTGTTGCGCTTGATGGCAGAAGGGCTCGATCGGCACGAAGCTATCCATGCGATTGGTTCGGTGTTATCCGAACAACTTTTTGCCGCGCTCAGAGAGGAGGGCGGGGCCGATCCCAATGCGCAGTATGTGGAGAAACTCAATCGCCTGACCGCTGAATCCTGGAGAAAAGCGAGCACCCTAGGATTTTAGATAGTTTCCAGAATCCCCGTTTTCAGAGAAGAACGGTTTGCTCCGCAACTCGAAACTTCCCATAAGGAATCCCTAGCGCTCAGCCGTGGCGCACGGCTGGCGAGACTAAAAACTCGCTGATATCTGTCCTACAGTAACCAGAATTCAGATTTCCTGCCAATTGTCTCGTAGTTTCCAAATGTATGGTCCGCCGTCTGACTGCAAGGAAAAGTGTTGAGAGGAAGAAAG
>NZ_JQKI01000325.1 GCF_000745965.1 Edaphobacter aggregans DSM 19364
GAAGCAGCCATCCGAGAGTTCATCACGGCCCATAACCAACAACCAAAACCCTTCCGATGGACCAAATCGGCAGACCAGATCTTGGCCTCCATCGCTCGCTTCGCCACCTCCACCCTTGACGCTCACGCACCTGATACTTATACAAGAAATCAATGACTCAGGAGACTAGCTTCATCGCGCAGGTCCCGGCCATTATCTCCTCCGGAAGAGCTTCGATAGGCGGGGACTGTTGCCTGAAGCGAAGGCCCGTGAGCGTTAGCTGAAGCACAGGTGCTGCGGTGGGCTTGGAGCTTTACTGCGCGGAAAGAGTTGGTGCCTGGTGCTTCTTCCACAGATCGGGAAGCCATGTGGCAAAGTGGCTGATGGGCATGGATGGCAGGTTGACGAGCAGTTGGGTGATGTAGAGTTGCGGGTCAACGTCGTGGCGGTGGCAGGTGCTTGTTAAGCTGGCCAGGATCGCGGCTGTTCTTCCTCCACGTGCGTTGCCGACGAAAAGCGAGTTTTTGCGATTGAGGACCACGCGTTTCATCTCGCGCTCGCTCACGTTATTGTCGACGGGCACAGCGCCGTCGACGCAGAACGCAGTGAGTTCCTGCCATTGACTCAGGGCGTAGTTGATCGCCTCGGCCATGGGATGCTTCGGCAACAACTGCTCCTTCCAGATCAGAAGCTTTTCGCGCAGTTGAGCCAACACGGGTGCCGACTGCTTCTGGCGCACCTCAAGTCTCTTTTCGGCGGACAGATCTGCAGCCTGTTTCTCGACAGCGTAGAGTGCGCGCACCATCTCGATGCCTTCGCGCGCGATCTCCGGCGCGGCCTTCTCCGCATCGATCACTTTACGACGCCAGTGTGCCCAACATCCTGCGCGTGTAATCTGATTGCCGGCCACTACGCCGTTGTACCCTCCATAGGCTTCGGCAAGGAGCACCTGGTTGTTCTCCCTCAGGAAATACTTCGGTCCGTCCCGCCCGCGGTTCAGCGTGAAGTCGAACACATTGTACGGATGAGCATCGTCGCCCACGTACACCCACATCCGCGCATTCGATGTCTTGCCCGTGTTGAGCATGGGCATGATGGTGTCGTCGGTAGCGACCACATGGGAAGCGCGCACCCGCTCAGCCATCGACTCATACAACGGCTCCACGAGATCGGCCACATCGCCGCACCAGACCGATTGCGTGGCTCGCGAGATCTCGAAGCCCTGCCGTGCGAAGATGTCTTCCAACCTGTAAAGAGGGAGGTCATCCGAGAACTTGCTGGTCACGATGTAGGCCAGCAGACCAGGACCGAGTTTATCGGACGGGCTGTCGCTGCACTCGCCGCGGATCCCGACGTCACCGGCACACCGGAACCGTACTGGTGGCCGCCAGCGTAGCGGAGAAATACGGCGTTACAGACATCGATGGCAAGACTCTACGAAAAGGTCTATTGTCTCCGCGGCGACATCGAAAACAGGATCAAGGAGTTGCACGCGTTGGAGATCGGCCGCACCAGTTCCCGTTTCTTCCCGCCTT
>NZ_JQKI01000326.1 GCF_000745965.1 Edaphobacter aggregans DSM 19364
CCCATAGCCTGACCGCATCCCCCGCAAACGCCAGCGGCTCCCTTCAAACGGCTCTATCCTAACTGCCCGACCGGTGATCCCGGCGACAGCACAGCTCTGCGTGCTGGGCAGTCAAGATAGAGTGCTAACGTTTTTCGGTAAACCTAACTAGCATCCCATCGAACGATATTGCTCCCAAACCGTAGGATCATCGGTTACGTAGAAGATAGGCTCCATCTTTCTATGTTCAATGATCTCTGTCGTTCCGCGAACGGTTATCGCCTCATAAGCTGGGTATCCAGGGGGAAAACCTTTGGAAGGATTTTTAGCCTCAAAAGGTGCTTTGCACCTCATATCGCCATTTTCTCTCTTCAGGGTGTGCCCATTACTTTCCTGCAGGAGAAATCTTGCTCGACGCCATGGCACGGCGTAATAGTCCAACCTAAGCGAAGTGTTGGCACGTGAAAGCCCCGTCGGTAATGTGACCCATCGCGGCAATCTTGAATCGGTTGCCAACTCGAACGAGGCCTCGGGGAAGAGTTCACAACCCTTCATAACAACCAAGACAAGCACCGAGAATATGAGCAAGAGTCGATAACGCTTGATGCCCTGGATCAACGAGGTCATTTGAATGGTGGCCTTCAACTATCCCTACTTTCAGAAAACAGTTTACGCAAATGCCCCTAAAGTCACATTTTGACCAAGTTCGCCGGGCCAGCGGGTTCGACGGGTTGAACTTGCTCAAATCCCCGTTTGCGGGAACTGCACTTGATCCACAAGAGGCCTTTTGTTACTTCATGAGAAATCAGTCTGCTTGTGCCATGTCCCTGGCAGGAGCGGTCGCTTTAGGATCTTGTTGCGTTAAGGTTTTCCTCGGGCATCCTGCGGATTTGGGCGGGAGATAAGTGTCGGTTCGGGCGTGGGCGACGCGGGTGCTGCGTCTATCGTCTTACGATCTACGTCAACGCTGCCAAGGCGTCCGCCTTCGACCGTCTGCATCACGATGCGCACGTCCTTCGTTCTGGGCGGGAGCCGAAGGCTCAGCGATACGCGCGTTATGTATTTTGATCGCAGCAGAGCATCCTCTGTAGGTGACTGAACGGTCACTCTCTCCAGCTTGGATGCGGCGATGCCTCTCTGCGCAGTCATGCAGACCGCCGCCAGCCTGAGGCTCGCGGTGCTTTGACCATCCTCATCCTGCTGCCAGGTAAGGTCTTTCAATCCAAGGTCCACGATGAACTCCGCAGTGCCCGTGTCAGGATGCCGCACTACGCTGCCCAGAGTCATCTTCAGGTTTTGAAGTGGGACACTGGACAGTGCCGCCTCGTTGATATCCGTGATGACATGACGCTGACTCTCCGTGGTGCCGACTGACTCCGGAGGATAGTATCCGGTTTTCGTGATGACCCGTAAGTCCCGGTTGCGTACCGTAACCCGAATATGCCGAAACGTATCCTCGACGGGGCTTTCCTGCGGTTGGTAGGTCAGCGTGTAGTAGTTCGAACCGAGTTCCTGAGAGTTCTATAAGAAGGAAAGTCAACAAAAAACACTTCGCCTTCGGCTGAATTTTTGTTGATTTTCAGCCC
>NZ_JQKI01000327.1 GCF_000745965.1 Edaphobacter aggregans DSM 19364
TCGGCTACCAGTTCCTCCTTGCTGTAAAGCTCATCTCCGAAGTGGTCGCCAAAGGTGCGATTGAGACGGTTTTCGTGCCCTGTGCTGTGGACCAGCTCGTGAAACAGGGTGCTGTAATAATGGGGCGCATCCACAAAGCGGCAACGGGCGGGTATGTGAACGGAATCCGTGCTTGGCCGGTAGTAAGCCCGGTACTCGGTGGTGCTGGTCAAATGCAGCGCGGGACGGTTCTCCCATCCGCTCACGATGCTTTCGCAGATTTCGTCCTCGTCGATCTCGGGCGCGGTCGTGGGCTGCTCGATCTCAGGAAGTGTGAGACCGTCGCACTGCTCCACATTGAAAACGGTGTAGTGGCAGAGAATGAAGGGGACGCGCTCGTCTTCGCCGGTGCTTTCGTCGCCTTTCCTTGCGTATTCGGGAAGCTGCTTGAAAAAGACAATCGGGGTTCCCCGCTCCCCATTGCGAACGCTGCCCTTTAGCTCCTGCGCCTGACTGAACGTAAGCCAGAATGGAGAACTGTACTGACTAGACCAAAGCAAGAGAACATTGATGCCCCGGTAGGGTTTGCCGGTGTGGAAATTGCGCGGGAACGGCCCGCCTGTGACGCGTGGAGCCGTCCACGGTTTTTCCCACGGAATCACGCCAGCCTTGAGGCTGGAAATAATGCGGTCGGTAACTGTCTGGTAGATGCTTGGCCTGCTGCTGGTGTTTGGTTTCTTCATCGTTTGCCCTCCCTTGCGGTTGCTTTTGCTTTTCATGCCGTGCGCGGCATGTACCTACATGCCGAACGCCTCCTGGCGAAGGCGGGGCGGCAAAGCGCAAGGGGAGGGGTATCTCCCATCCGGAGCAAAGCGAAGGACGAGCCGAGCGAAGGTCTGCACAAGCGCAGCGCGGAAGACTGCGGGAAACCCCTTGCGCTGCGCCAGGGCAGAGCCCTCAGCGAGGCTTGGTTTCCTTATTCGTGCGCGTCAGCGCACATGATTTTCAGGGTCGGCGTTGCGGGCAGGACACAGGCCCGTTGAGATGGGTCGCGGAAGACGGCGTTGTCGGCTGGAGCGAGGGAAGGTGCTCCTTCCCTCCAAAATGAAATGGGACCGACGGGAGGCCGGGGAGAGACTTTGCCACCTCTTTACACGAAGGCTTCTGAGCAAGTTCGGAAAGCACATCCATAATTGAGCCGAATCGAAAACAGTTGAATTGGGTTTCCGAAAGAGGCCGGTGGAGGGTATTGTGCGATTAGTTAAGGTGCGGGTTGAAGATTTCCGCAGTATCGAGGATTCTGGCGAGTTTTCTTTACATCCGGTTACTTGTCTTGTGGGCAAGAACGAGTCTGGGAAAACGGCCATCCTGAAAGCACTACAGAAACTCAAACCAGACGATCCCGCAAAAGAATCTTTTAGCGCATCCAGAGACTACCCTCGCAGGAAATGGCGGCCCGATACGCCGATCCCCAAAGATCCACCGGCGATCAAGACGATGCAGGTCCGCCGTAAAACACTCAAACCGGCGTACTGGTTCTGGATCTCGGTCCGGCCGCACCGCGACGTAATGCGCGCTGTTCCC
>NZ_JQKI01000328.1 GCF_000745965.1 Edaphobacter aggregans DSM 19364
GGTCATGGAAGACCATTTGCGGGAGCAGGTTGCGAGCATGCCGTTGGGAACTGTTCGTTCGTCTTAGCTATCCAGTGCAGACCTTGGTTGGAGAACTTGATGTGGGTTGTCGCTCGCCAAAATAGCGATCTGCCGTTAAATCAGGCAGATGGGTTGTGCGTCTAGTTTTGTGTCTCTGTGTAAAACTGGTTTGATGCTGCGTCTGCTGAGGTTCCTGTTCCTTCTGTTCACCCGAACTTTTCATTCTCGCCGCGAACTGCTCCTGGAAAACCTTGTTCTACGGCAGCAACTCGCCGTTTTCAAAGAAAAGCGTCCGCTGCCGAAACTGGCTATGGCAGACAAGTTGTTCTGGGTACTGATGTGCCGACTCTGGTCAGGATGGAAGCGCGTGTTGGTTCTCGTACAGCCGGAGACGGTCGTTCGCTGGCATCGCACAGGATTCAGGCTGTACTGGAAATGGCTGTCGCGGCATCGTAGTAGTGCGGGCAGAAAGTGTGTGAGCAGCGAATTGCGCGAACTGATCTTTCGCATGGTTTCCGAGAACCGAACCTGGGGAGCTCCGCGCATACATGGCGAACTGACGATGCTCGGCTTCGACATCTCGGAAAGAACGGTTTCAAGGTGGATGCGAAAGGCGCCGAGAGACCCAGAGCCGGCAAAGAGATGGGCAGCTTTTCTGAAAAACCACCGAGAAGCGATAGCTGCGATGGATTTCTTCGCGGTGCCAACGTTAGCCTTCGGCGTGCTGTACTGCTTCTTTGTCATCGCGCACGACCGGCGAACGATTCTCCACTGCAACGTCACCAAACATCCGAGGAGTGCCTGGATCACTCAACAATTGCACGAAGCGTTTCCATACGATTCGGCGCCCGGCTACCTGATCTTCGACCGGGGCGCGAACTTCAATGAGGAAGTCATTCGTACGTTGCGGAGCTTTGGTGTCGAGCCCAAGCGGACTAGCTTCCGAAGTCCGTGGCAAAACGGCATCGCAGAACGTTGGGTAGGGAACTGCAGAAGAGATCTACTTGACCATGTGATTGTGCTCAATGAGCATCATTTAAAGCGACTGATGACTGAGTACATCTGTTATTACCACGAGGATCGGACGCATCTTGCGTTGGGGAAGGGAACGCCAGCAGGTCGTGAAGAAGTGAAGATTTCCGATGCAGCTTGCAGGATCGTATCCATGCCGAGACTTGGTGGCCTGCACCATCGTTACGATCTGGCCGCCTGAATTCGCTCCGCACACATTACTCAATAAGACTGAATTGACGAATAGAAGAAGTGTGCCTGCTGGCTCGTCTTAGAGCGCTCAGCGTTGATTCGATTTCTCGCTGCGCTTACCCAAAGTCAATTTCGTAGTCGAAAGCTCTTGCAGAACTACCTCGTACTCGAGTATCCCCGCCATTTCACACTAGGATGGAATTTTTGGCGAGTTACGGGTGGAGAGCGATTCCGCTCGGCTATGGTATTCAGTTGCGGGATCTGCTACTTCTGCCTTCCAAGCCAAACTATGCCGGAGGCTCGCAGCAGAGGGCCATCGACGACT
>NZ_JQKI01000329.1 GCF_000745965.1 Edaphobacter aggregans DSM 19364
GATCTCATTTATCCCGCAGTGTCACGCTGCACTCAAATCCCGGAATCACGCTTGTTTGTTTTCAATCCTTTTCCGGGATTTAAGTGCATTGTCGCCGGACAAGAAGAAGCATAGTCAGTAGTTGACCCCCGCTGGTTATGGAGTGGAGTCTCCCACCAGCGTCTGACGACGAGCTTAGGGACGAGGACAGCGATGTGACGATCAGGATGGTCGCGCGTTTTTGGGGCGGGTCAATGCCAGAGAAACCAAGGACATCCAGGGATTCGGTAGAATCAACCGCGTGAGAGTCACCCTCCGCGACCAGGCTGTATCATCGCTTTTCGTCGTCTCTATCACCACCGTCTTCACCCTTCTCCTCAGCCCTTTGCCCTCCGACGCTCGGGCCGCCACAGCTCCGCAGCCCCCTGCAGCTGCTCGGCAGACCTCGCCGACTGTGCAGCCTCTGTTTCCTGCGTCGCAACCACCCACTCAGGCGCAATCCAGCGCCGCGCAGCACTCCGTGCCCACCCCACGGCCGGTCCAAACTCCTGACTCCGCGACACCGTCCTCCAGCCGGCCCATCACTACCATCAAAGTTCAGGCCAACGAAGTAGTCCTAATCTTCACCGTCACCGACAAAAAAGGCCGCTTCATCACTGGCCTCAAACGCGAGAGCTTCGGACTGCTCGACGACGGCCGCCCTCCGGTCGCGGTACTCAACTTTACCCAGCAGACAAATCTCCCTCTCCGCGTCGGCATCATGCTGGATACCTCCAGCTCCATTCGTCAGCGCTTCCAGTTCGAGCAGGATTCTGCTATCGGGTTCCTGCGCCAGATACTGCATCGCGGAGACCTCGCCTTCGTCGAGGGCTTTGACATCCAGACCGACTTGGCTCAGAGTTTCACCGACAACATCGCCCTTCTCAACCGGGGTATCCGCAAGCTCCGCCCCGGCGGCGGTACAGCGCTCTTCGATGCTCTCCACAAGGCCTGCCGTGACCAGATGCTAAACCTTCGAGAAGAAGGTGCCGTCCGCCGCATTCTCATCCTTGTTTCCGACGGTGATGATAACTACAGCCGCTACCAGAACTCTGACGCTATCAAAATGTGCCAGCGCGCCGAAACCATCATTTACGCCATCAGCACCAACATCAGCCCCAACAAAAGCAAGGGCGACGAGGTACTGCGCGTGATCTCGGAAGCCACAGGCGGTCAGGCCCTCTACCCCGTCCGCATTGAGGACGTAGCCACCGGTTTCCGCAAAATTGAAGAAGAGCTCCGGAGCCAATACTCCCTGATCTACCGCCCGGCGGCCTTCAAGAATGACGGTTCCTTCCGCACCATTAACCTCCAGGTCATCGACCGCCGTTACAAGGTCCGCGTCCACAAAGGGTACTTCGCTCCCCGCCCCGAATAACTCCTTGCCCGATCTCTCTCGTCTTAGGCGCAGTGTCATTCCTAGGGTCTGTACTCAGGGGTTACGCATGAAATACCGGGCTAAGTTTGCGGTTGGAAGTACATGAGGTTTCGCGCTTACCTGATAGTTGGAGGCAAGTGCGGATGTCGG
>NZ_JQKI01000330.1 GCF_000745965.1 Edaphobacter aggregans DSM 19364
GTACTTCCAACCGCAAACTTAGCCCGGTATTTCATGCGTAACCCCTGGGGTCGCAAAAGCATCCCTCCGTTCGACCCGGAGTTGCTAGTTTCGGAAATGGACACGCAAGTGAGGCCCGTCAGTCAGCACGGATGTCTGTCTCTCTGAGGTATAGCCCAACCCTACGTCCGACACCCGGCGAAATTATGTCGTAATAGAGTCGCTTTCTGAGTTATCGTACAGGTAATGACGAAGGTCAAAGAGTCTATTCGGACACCTCGGCCCGCTCGAACGCGCAAGCGGTCCAAAGGCCAACAGGTCGGCTACCTGCGTGTCAGCGGCTCTGTTGCATTAACGGGCGTGTCGTAGTCTGGAGTCGTTCGCCGAGGAGCCTTGTTCATGTTCAAGCGCCGTCGTTTTCCTGTGGATATCATCCTGGTGTGCGTTCGCTGGTACTGCAAGTATGGGATAAGCTACCGGGATCTGGCGGAGATGATGCAGGAACGCGGCGTAGACGTGGATCCGTCCACGATCATGCGCAGGGTTCATCGCTACGCGCCTGAGCTTGAGAAGCGGGTCCGCTGGTACCAGGGGTACCGTGCGACCTCGTGGCGAGTGGACGAGACGTATGTGAAGGTCGGTGGCCACTGGAAGTACCTGTTCCGGGCCGTCGACAAGCATGGCTGGTTGATCGACTTCATGTTGATGGATCGGCGAAACACCCGTGCGGCCCATCGTTTCCTGGGAAAAGCGCTGACGGCAATGCGCCACTGGCCGCCGTCCTCAATCACCACGGACCAACTCGGGTCTTATCCAAAAGCCATTAGCCGGCTGCAACGAGAAGGCAGGCTATCAAGCGATACCAAGCATCGCACGTGCAAGTATCTGAACAACATCATTGAAGCGGACCACGGCGCACTGAAGCGAGTCATTCGCCCCACGCGAGGCTTTCAGACAATGAAGACGGCCGCCGCTACGATGAAGGGGTTCGAGGTGATGCGGATGATCCGTCGAGGACATTGCCTCACGTGTAAGCCGCATGTCAAAGACGAGGTGCGCTTCGTAAACAAGCTGTTCGACATCTTCGTTATCGCTGCCTGATGTAAACCGCGCAACGGACGAACTGCGACCAACAGAGTTAATGCAACAGAGCCGACGAGCCTGGGGTTTGAGGCTGGAACCGGATCTCTACGTCACCGTGAACGAGCCCACCATGCACCTCATGATCTCTCTTTGTCCTGGTAGTCATGCGAAGGTACACGGTGCATAAGTCTTTAACAAAAGACGGCTTTGGGCAACGTCAAACATGAATTGGCTTCGGCCCTTGCAGTGCGCATCCAGATAACGCCACTCTCCCTGCAGAAATACGGTCGGCTTGATCTGATCTTCGCTTCCGTGTCCTTGATTACACAGGGTCTTCGCGTCCTTTGATTGGTGCGTTATCGAGGGGACCGCTTATCCGGTCCGGAACACCGGTGATGAGATGAGCGTATCCCTTCAGACGGTCGCCGATGATGATTCCGTTAGGGCCGATCTGATACTCCC
>NZ_JQKI01000331.1 GCF_000745965.1 Edaphobacter aggregans DSM 19364
CTTTGACCGGTAATCGAATAGTTGCGCCTCGCAGTGGCCACGCGGATTTGATTCCACCGCTTGCCTTTACCTGTCGAATAACCGAGGCGGTTCAACACGGAGGCTATCTGGTCATCGCCGTGGCGAACCGCCATCCGGCTTATGATCTCTAGGGCCGCGATCGGGGTTGCGGTTTCAGTTACTGAACGCGGCCGATCCATCGCAAATTGGGTGTGCGTACCGCCCTTCCAGTGGATGATGAACTGAAGCG
Organism: Edaphobacter aggregans DSM 19364; assembly: GCF_000745965.1. Classification (GTDB taxonomy): domain Bacteria; phylum Acidobacteriota; class Terriglobia; order Terriglobales; family Acidobacteriaceae; genus Edaphobacter; species Edaphobacter aggregans. The sequence goes on from NZ_JQKI01000331.1 coordinate 251, forward strand.
TCTTCTTCTCCGCATCTGTGCGCACCATGATCTCCTCCATAACCGTGCGGAAGATCATTTTCTTGAGTGTCGAAGGACAGTGATCGTTTTGCCAGACTTCAGAAAAGTTCGCGCCCATCGCCAGGATTTGAGCTTCTTCGTCGGCGGACAACAAATATCGCTTTCCGCTAAGCCCGGCCAGTCTCTGTTTCGTCTTTGCGATCTCCTCCAGCTTCTCATTCCAGCGACGTTCCAATTCGCCGGCCACCAGACGATTCCTGGCATCTACCGCATCGTATTGCTCAAAGGCCTTCCTGGCCTCGTACTCCATTTGCCCGAGCTTGCTGGACAGGGCACTGCGCTGTGCCGCATCCCCTGCACTTAACTCCTCAAGTGCGCGCAGGCTGGCCTCTACCCCAAGAGGAGAAATAACCTTGAGCAGTTCCTGGCTCAACCGGCGGTCTACCGATGCGCCACCAAAGCGCTGGCAGTACTGTCCGCCGTCGTCGTAATCTCCCTTGCAGAGATAACGCGCGTGGCCGCCTCGGGCTCCCCAGTAACGTACATGGAGTTTGCGGCCACAGTGTCCACAGCGAAGAAGTCCCCCCAGCAGACCTTGCCCGGCACGAATCGCGGTCATGGATTCATCCCCCTGCCAGTTTACGGAATTGCGCCGCGTCATTCGTCGATTCTCTTCATAGGTGGCCCAGTCAATATAACCCTCATGATGATCGGGGATGAAGACCCGGCATTCTTCTGCTCGACGCGTAGCGCTCTGATGTTTCTCCAGCCTGCCGTCGACCAGCACCGTCGTAACCGGACGGCGGCCCCACACGTAGGCGCCAGCATAGAAGGGGTTGCTCAGAATATCGCGGACCAGGCCTTGGGTGGGAACCTTCCAGACCAGCTTTGTCCCCTGGATCGGATTCGCGGGTAGCTCTATATCGTGATCGCGGAACCACTGGAACGTTTGGCGGATGCTCCACCGTTCTCGGAACTTCATAAACACAAGTCGAATGGCTTCGCAGATTCGCTGATCGGGATGAAAAACGATCTTACCCGCCAAATCCCGGGTGTAGCCAACCGGCAGCCTCTTGAATAACTCGCCCCGTCGCGCCTTCGATTCCTGCCCAGCCTGCATTCGTTGGCGAAGGATCTTCAGCTCGACAACGCTGAGTGTCCCTTTGATTCCCAGCACCAGTTGGTCATCAAGGTAATTCAGGTCGTAGATCTGCTGCTCGTCGGCGATCAGGGTTCCAAAAATCTGGCACACCTCCAGCAGC
>NZ_JQKI01000332.1 GCF_000745965.1 Edaphobacter aggregans DSM 19364
GGCGTGCAGGAGTTCAAGGTCAACATCTCGCAGTATCCTGCCGAGTACGGTTTGTCGATGGGCGGAATGATCTCGGTCGCAACGAAGAGCGGCACCAATAGGTTCCATGGTGAAGCGTTCGAGTTGTTCCGGAACAAGTTCATGAACCGGCCGACGCAGTTTCAGACGAGCAATCCTGACTTCAATCGCAATCAGTTTGGCGGTGACATCGGCGGTCCGATTCTCAAGGATCGCACTCACTTCTACGCTGCGTTTGAACGGACGCAGACGACGGAGACCTACACCATCGCTACCGGGTCCCCGTTTTATTCGTCGAATGACGGCATCTTCAACAAGCCGAGCCACGATCAGATGCTGACCGGACGCGTGGATCACAAGCTCACCGATCGGCAGTTGCTCTTCGTGCGCTACGCCCAGGAATGGAACCTTTTGAGCTACCAGGGTTGTGGCGGCCGTACCGTTCGCAACTGTTACAACGGAGAGATTCCCCGCCGATCACTCGTCGTTGGCCACACTTATACGATCTCTCCTTCGCTGGTCAACGATATCCGCTTCCAGTACGCGTATGCGTCCTATCAGCTTGGGCCACCGAATGCGCCGATTCCGACGGACCCGACAAAGTACTCGCAGCAGGTGCTCAACAGCCTTCAGACCGCGTATGTCTTCCCCGGATTCAGCTACGGCTTTGGTTATGCCGATACGGGAGCTGAGAAGCGTTACCAGTTGCTGGACAGCATCACGTGGGTACGCGGCAGGCACACCTTCAAGGCTGGCTTCGACGTAAGTTACATCCCCTTCACCGATGGTGCGGCCAGCAACTACAACGGTACTTGGACCTTCGCCACCGACCAGACCTTCAATCCAAACGATCCGGCCACGATCGCAGCGTTGAAGAATCCTACCTCTTACACGCAGACCATTCCGTTTCTCTCGACCAGTATTCCGACGACGCCGCTTGGACTCTACGCAGAAGATGAATGGAAGGTGGCGCCCCGTCTTACATTGAATCTCGGCTTGCGTTGGGAGCGCCAGTTCGGATCATTCAACGAGCGGCTCAATTACACCCCAGCTCAGGCCGCCATCCCATATATCGGAAACAACAAAGCCCGTGGAGACAGCAACAACTTTGCTCCCCGCCTTGGGCTGGTGTGGGACATGACCGGCAAGGGACGTGACGTTGTGCGTGCCGGGTACGGCATCTATTACAACAACATTCAGACACTGCAGAACTTCTCGGAACCACGTAACCTGCTGAGCTGCTCCATCAGCATCGCGAATCCGTCTTATCCAGATCCGTTCAAGGGCCTTACTCCAACTCAGTTCTGCTCTTCGAACAAACCGACTGTGACCTTCATGGCACAGAACTTCCAGAACCCTTACGCGCAACAGTATTCAGCTGGATATTCTCGACAGCTCACCAATGAGCTTTCTATCAACATTGATGGGCTGTACAGCTATAGTCTGCGAGATTACCGTACGAGCGACCTGAACTACGCGGTTGC
>NZ_JQKI01000333.1 GCF_000745965.1 Edaphobacter aggregans DSM 19364
AACCGCCGCTTTCGGCGATCTATCGCTGAAAAACACCCTGCCCAACACACCTACCTGCTTGCCGCCCGCAAATCAGGAACCTGCGCAGAGCTTCCCTAAGTAATGATCAATGGGTATTGGGAAGAGCTGGAGTTTCAAATCCAGGAGGGTACGCCACAGGAGCGGGTGAGAGTCGTGGACACGAGCTTGCCCAGTCCTGACGGCTTCTCGGAACATGGCGTGCCATTGGAGCAGGTGAAATATAAAGTTGCTCCGAGATCGATCGTAGTTCTGACCCGTCCCAGAAGGAACAGCGGCACGTAACGGATCAGCAGCTCTTCGCCACGGAGCTACTGCTCTGCAAAAGCCTTTCAAAGGCGTCTGAATTCAGCAGGTCAAGAGATTGCACTACTAACTCGGCAGCGAGATGCTTACCGTTGCGACTCACTCCAATGCTCCGCATCCCAGCGCTGCGCGCTGCTTCGACCCCGGCGACGGCGTCTTCGACAACAATGGACCTTTTGGGTGATGTGCCAAGCCGCGAAGCCGCCATCAGGTACACTTCCGGATCCGGTTTTCCTTTGTGCACATCTTCCGCCGAGACGATGGCCTGAAAACAGTGGGCCGCCTTCAGCGATTCAAGGACCACCTCAATATTAGGACGAGGCGCCGCGGAAGCAATTGCCTGTAGCCATCCCTCTTCGTGAAGTCGGCGGACCCAATCGGAAACCCCGGGCAGCGGCGACATGCCATGTTTGCGAATGAGATCGCGGTATAGCTCTTCTTTAGCGCGTGAGATCCTCTCCACCCGTTCCGGGGTTGATGCAGCGCCGAGCCACCTGGGAATGATGGAATCATTACGCTGCCCGAAGGAGGAAAGAAACTGCTCACGCGTAATTGGAACGCCCTGATCCGCCATCGTGTCGCGCCACGAGATCCAATGGAACTCCTCTGAATCGATCAACGTTCCGTCCATATCCCAAAGTACCGCCCGCGCTGTGCTCATCGACTGATCTCCATCTAAAGTGTCCCTTTATGAATTGCTCCTCCGGAATGCCGCACCAAGCAAGCGTCGCACAATGCCGATCGACATGTGCTTGCTGAGCAGATCGCGAAATAACGCGGAGCGAACCTCCGATTACGCGGCTTTTGGGGTGACCTGGGAAAGCGCAAAGTCTTCCAGGTGGCGGGCATCGCTATTGAATTTGCGGATCCCCTCAGCAAGCTTATCCGTGGCCATCGCGTCCTCGTTGTGCATCCAACGAAATGTCTTCTCGTCCAGGTGGAGGCGCTCTTCCTTGCTTTCCTGCGCCTTTGCCGGATCGAGCTTGCGCTCCAGGGCACCCTCGGTCTGCTCCAACTGTTCAAGAAGCTCTGGACTGATGGTCAGCAAATCCGATCCGGCCAGGTGGATGATCTGATTTACGTTCCGGAAACTCGCACCCATAATCTGGGTCCTGTAGCCATATTTTTTGTAGTAATTGTAGATGCGGGTAACCGATGCAACGCCGGGATCCTG
>NZ_JQKI01000334.1 GCF_000745965.1 Edaphobacter aggregans DSM 19364
AGCTGCAGCGCGAGCATTTGCCCGTGCATGGGATGCGATCTTCCGGTTAACGCTTCGACCAGCTGTTCTTCGGTGCACTTCAACCGATCGTCTCCTAACCACGCCAGGCTCTTTGCGTCGGTCTCACCGTTGGCCAGAGCATGCAGGATGCGAAGACCGCTCGATCCCAGCAGATCGCTGACCACAATCGACAGCTTGATGCGCATCTCTTCCAGCAGACACTCGATCTGACTCTGTATGCGAACCCGGTCGCGTGTGAGTTGAAGTTTCATCCGGGTCAGGTTGCGCCAGATGCGCTGTTCCCCATCCAGTACAAAACTCAGAATCAGCTCCTTGGCGATCAGCCGCCGCACCAGCCGCTCTGCGTCCTTGAAGTCATGCTTGCGCCCTCGCGGAGCACGGTTGGAGAATGCCTGCGCCAAGTGCAAGCACATATGCGGCTCCAACTCCAGCCACACCGATCGCCAGGACTGCGCCGTCGATTCCATCACCGCTTCTTCAACGCCCCGCTCCTGCAGCCACGTCGATAAGCGGCGCAACTCACCTGGCATGGTGGCGAACCGCCGCCGCTCGGGCTTCGACTCCGGCGTGCGCGCATCCATGACCACCACCATCAGGACCTTCTTGTGTACGTCTATTCCTGCCATCTTGTCGGCCATCGAAACCTCCCGGCGGGAAGCGGCAGGAAGCGTGCGCGAAGACATCAAACACCGTCACGTGCTACCAACCGTCCCAGCGGGATGGATGGCGCGACACAGATTGGTTCAAACACGCATCCCAGACCATACTCGGAAACGGCCTCAACTCATCCAGAGTTGCCCCGGTCTTCGCCGTTCCACGCCAATTCGATCGTAAAGCCTCAGGCTCAACTCGATTTTCATCTCTATGGGTGGGTCACAGGCCCATGCCTAACTCGGAAGTAATCATTGTCTCTTGTAGTGCGCGTAAAACGTTGGTTTTGGGAAGTTCAAAAGTTGAGCTTGCCGAAAACCGGACTTTTCGGGCTACTCTTAGCGCGTTCCGTATCAGAACAACATTTTCCTGTTCCGGAGATTACGATCCAGAGGCCCATATGACACTGAAGAATCTAGTATGGCTTTTGCTTGCGCTAGCAGGTTTAATCCAGCCTCAACTTCTGAATGCGCAAGAGACGAAGGCCCCATCTGGAATCTGGGAGTATGAGGACTCTAGTGGAGGCGCGGTGGGAATAAACCTCTGGAAGGCAAGACAGCCTTCTTGGCATGACGGCCCACCCCTGAAAGGTGAACAACTCAATCCTCTAACTAACGCTGCAGATAGGCAATTACCATCGGAAGCTCGCGAAGGTCCGCTGCGGAGAAGAGAACTTCTTTGACGAAGGAAGACAGGCGCCACTTCGCGGAATCATTTCGACATTTTCTGATCATCCATGGAGCCCGCGCAGTCGTATTGCGATCGAAGCGAGACCGCGTCGCGATGGGCGAGTGGATGACCGCTCTTGAAGCCAGAGCGCCACGC
>NZ_JQKI01000335.1 GCF_000745965.1 Edaphobacter aggregans DSM 19364
TCGGCTCCGAGACAGAGGCGGTTTTCAAAATGATTAAACGGCCTAAACTAGACATCTTTGAGTTCCCGGACGGCAGGCAAATGAATTTGAGCGAGTTACCCGCCGGCCTTGTTCTGGATGTTCTGGTTGTTCCAGGGCAGGAAGAGCTGTCTGACATTCTTGACAAAGAGTCAGCTGCGCAAGAGGAAGAGGAGACAGAGAGAGAACCATTTCTAGCTCGGCTGCTGGCCCGTTTTTGAGATGGCCGGGTGAAGAGTCAGAAGTTCAATGGAGTGGCGTATTTTCGTCCACGCCTAGAGGGTGTTTGGTTTGGGGCGCGTCTTCCATTCAAGAACAAGAGATGGTTCTTGTATACGGCGGAGGCCTAGGTATCCAGACATTTTAGGACCACTCACATTGATTGTCTGGCAGCATTTGTCAGGCGTGCAGGAGGTGCGGCCTGTTGTTGAGAGGCCGCGGTTTTTCGCACACCCGAAGAACTTCAATGCGATGAGCATCATAGTGCCGTTCAGACCGTGAATATGGCATGAACTGAACGCATGGGCAGATACTTGTCCGGCAGTGAGGTCTCTCTTCGTTCTCATCGCCAACCGAATAGATCCGCTTTGGCTCAAAAGCCGAGGTGAAGGCCTGTACTGGGAGGCCTCCGGATGCAGATTGGATCTACCGTGTGGGACGATACCCTCAGATGCAACGCTAAGATCCGCTCCGGTCTCATAGACATCCAGATACTAGCGAGGAAGGCCGCGCGCGTTTTGGATTTGGCAGCGTAGATTCGCAGCAGCAATATGTATCACGATAGGCTGGAGAGAATCACATGGCGAAAGAGGTCGAGCGCAAGTTTCTAGTCAAAGACAATACCTGGCGCGGCCAGGACGGCGGGAAATGCTACCGCCAAGGATATCTCAGCACAGTCAAAGAGCGTACGGTTCGCGTGCGAACCACAGGGGATAAGGGGTTCATCACTATCAAGGGAGAGAGTGTCGGAGCAACCCGGTCCGAGTATGAGTATGAAATCCCGCTTGCCGACGCGAACGAGATGCTTGATCGGCTTTGCGAGCGGCCGCTGATTGAAAAGACCCGGTATCGCGTCTCGCACGAAGGCCTGGTGTGGGAAATCGACGAGTTCGAGGGCGACAACCGGGGACTGATCATAGCGGAAATCGAACTCAAGGACGAGACTCAATCGGTTACGCTTCCGGGCTGGATCGATCAAGAAGTGACGGGCGATCCCCGATACTTCAATGCAAATCTGGTTGCGAACCCATTCTCCAAGTGGTAATGAACCAATTGTGCGGTGTTGGCCACATTACGGCTCAGGCTCCATCCGCAAGGAGGTTGTGAACCTGGGAAAGAGCGATCTCTCTTTGCCTGCGCTCGATGGCGTGCTCATGGCCAATTTCCTGCATTTCATCAAA
>NZ_JQKI01000336.1 GCF_000745965.1 Edaphobacter aggregans DSM 19364
CGAAGGGCGGGGGTGTTTTGAGCGCGGCACGCTGAACGCAGATAGAAAGGCAAACCGGAAGGGAGCCGCACTGTTCAATGTCCTCCTCATGGCGCGAGTAGCAAAACCAAGGTCAGAAACTTGAAGTGTCAATCACAAAGCAATAGGGAAGAACGACAAGGGAATGGCAGCACCGAAGCTTACCGCTCGGCCCATCTCCTCGCCTTCTCCATAGTTCTTCGGATGTATGCAGCTCTCTTGGAAGGGCTGGGATCGCGGGAGAGATAGTCGTCTTCAAGGGCACGCTCAATCCGGTCCTCGGTCATGCCATTGGCAAAAGCGGCGACACAGAAAGCGATGTCTGCGGCGGCGGGACAGTCCTGGTACTTGGTTGAGCTTCGGAATCGCTCAAGGGATAGGTTCGATAACCTCGGTCCCCTTTGGGGAGAAAAAGAACTTAGCAACCGCCTCGCCTCGCGTTCCTGCTCCCGTATTTCGTAGAGCTTCGTTATCTCCTGCCTGCTCGAAGGCCTGCGCCATCGGGTACTGCTGTCCGGTGTGGCTGTGAAGACGTACGAAAGGGAAGAGGCCGTCCGGTTTTCTGTATTTGGGTTTGGAATTGGTAAAGCCGGGAAGCCGCCCAAACCGCCTCCAGTCCGCCGCGGCTGGGGTCGGCATCGTATCGCCTCGCCAATGTCTGCGCGGCGAAAGTTCCGAGGAGCTTCGGAAATACTCTTGCGTGCTTGAGCCACGCCTGGAAGTTGCCGGGGCTAGTCTGGACAAGGGCGCACGGATTGAAGCCGTCGGCCGAGAGCCTTCCGAGTGAGGTCTCGTTGAGATCGTCGAGAGTGGTGAAGCGATGCTCGCCCGATGGACGAATGTAGATGTGCGAGCCGCGGGCATTGCGGTACTTGAGTAGAGAAAGCCTGTCTAGGACCGCCGCGGCTGAAATCCTGTCGAGTCCCGGAAGCATCCCCCGGTCACTCAGGACACCGACATCGTAGTACGGTGCCTCTATGGCTGTGAGCATATTGCGAATTGTGGATTGGGTTCTACCCATCGAAGTCATCCTTGAGATGTGTTTCACCGTGGGAGGGGAGCAGGGGAGGGAAAGGCCCCGCCGCCCACCTTTGAGTGGGCGAGTCTTGGCATCTACTATCTAAGCGAGATGAGAGGGGCGCTTTTTGACATCATCGGGGGCAATTTTTTTGCGACTAGTGGGGTTGCAAATGCAACCCTCGACTCAAACGGTTATCTCTTGCATGGGTGGTTCAAGGGGAAAAACCGAAGGGGTTTGTCCCCTTGCGCCCGCTTCAGGGGCCGCGTTGCGGCGTTACCCTGAAACGGGCGGCACTTGGTTATGCGTCCAGCATGAGGAGGACGGTGCGAACGCCTGTACCTGCGCCGATGAAAGTATCTGGAGGCAATTCT
>NZ_JQKI01000337.1 GCF_000745965.1 Edaphobacter aggregans DSM 19364
GTCTTTCGCCGTGTAACTGGTACGACCCCTGGGCTTTGGTTGCGAGATGCTGGATAAAGGATTATTTGGACAACAGTTGCGGTCTGGAAAGCGGTTTAGATACGCTCGCCTTCAAAGTTCAATGAAGATATCGAAATGAACATATTGGCTGTGTCAACTGGTGTTCCGGGACACGTGAATCCGATGCGTGGCCCGAATCCGCGCTGCCGCGATCAAAGGCGGTAGAAATCTACCTGAACGGGAGAGAGAGGAGCCGGCCAGAGCATGAGATGCCGAGCTGGCGAAATTAGTCTTTCGCAGTTCCCGTACCCGGTCTTTGAAAGCATGTCGGAAATGGCGGATTTGTATCCGCATCCCGGGCTCTGTCCTTATGGTTCTGTTGTTCTGTTTGTTGGAATCAGTTTGCATGTGATCGTATGGCAATTCGTCTCGCGTCAGGAGAGTCTTTGACTAAGGCATAGATAGCTATGGGTAGCGAGACAACAAGTTGAAATACAGCCAGGAGTTGATCTTGCGATCGCCGTATTTGTTTGGTTTTCAACTTCTTCCGCGTAACTGAACATGATCAGTATGGGTTCATCGAGTTCCTCGACAAGAATTAAGCGGCAATCAACTCCCGGACGCCGGATAGATGCACTTTTTTGAATTCGGGACTCCTTACCCAATCGAATGAATCGAATGCGATCTGTTTCGTTGGAAAGCGAAGAACTGCTGCAGCTTCGCCCTGAGGGCCTTCGAGAAATACTTCATTACCGCAAAGGTCGCGGGACTATCCCAGTCACATTTGCGCGAGCCTTCAAGACTTCCGCTGACTTGACTCCCTATCGGTGGGGCTCGAGCAGCGCATACACCGCGCGAAAAAGTTGATGATGAAGGAGGGCAAATCGATTTCGCTTGCTGCGCACCTAGCAGGTTTTGCGAACCACAGCCATTTCACAAAGGCTTTCCGACGTGTAACTGGAACCACTCCTGGATTTTGGTTGCGAGATGTCGGACAAAAGTGGGGCAAACTTCGGTCACTTTCCTCAGACGTGTAATAGCATTTTCGGGAAAAGCTCGCTTGTATTGGACAACAGCTACGGCGTGGAATTCGGTTTAATAGACGGATGCGCATCTCATCGAAACGCCACAAGCCTCTTGGCATTTGCCGATATTCCATGAACGCGCAAGCCCGCAGATCCACCTAAAGGAGCATCATATGAAACTCGAGGTTTCCCCTTTGTCGCAGACAGGAATTCGGAACTCTTCTTGCAGAAGGGCTCCCTTTCGCACACATCGTGGCCTGTCTTACTACTTAAGCACCCTGTTTGTGCTAAGCGCG
>NZ_JQKI01000338.1 GCF_000745965.1 Edaphobacter aggregans DSM 19364
TTTCTGGCTACGAGTACAACGGCGGAGAAGTCGCGCGCTAACCGCACGGCAGTAGCGCGACCGATTCCCTGGCTTGCGCCGGTGACGATAGCAACGGATTTGGCTGTCATCATGATGTCATTCTCGATTGACCGAATGGGGTATGGTCCGCGAATGCCGTTCATCTGGTTCGAACGGCATCCGCGGCGCCCAGGGGTTTATTTTGCCGGCGCACTTTGGGCAGCTTCCAGGATGATGTCGACCACCAGTTCTGGAGCGGTGTACATTGGCGTGTGATCCACCTTGTGTGATCGGATATTCGCTCCCATTCGCTCCGCCATGAACCTCTGCGTATCACGGAGGATCATGCGATCTTCTTCGGCCAGGAGAAACCACGAAGGCTTGGTCCTCCACGCCGGAGTCGGAACCTTCCGCTGAATGCAGTTCACCGAGATGGGCCGCTGAACCGCTGCCATGATCTTCCATTGATCCGAAGAGGCATGATGGGCAACCGCCTGGCTGAATCCGTCTTCCGGCATCCAGATCACCCCGTGAGCGTCGGGTGAGAGTTGGGGGGCCTTAGGATGCGGGGCGGCGCGATAAAAAACATCTGCCACCGTTTCTCCTTCATCGGGCGCCAGCGCCGCTATGTAGACCAGCGACTTCACTCGATCATCGTGGACTGCAGCGATCACGGAGCCCGCATACGCGTGTCCGACGAGGATGACCGGACCGCTGTTTCTCTCAATGACACGTTGAAGTGCGGAAGCATCATCCTCAAAAGAGGTGAGAGGAATCGGCGCACACGTCACCGCGAATCCCTTGCTCTTCAACGGAAGAATGACGTTACTCCAGCAGTATCCGTCAGCCCAGGCTCCGTGAACCAGCACGGCCGTGCCCATCTGAGGAGAGGAACTCATCGCGAAACCTCCTTCTCGAGAAACTCGCCCATGGCGGCAGCTATCTCCACAACGTGCGTCGCAATGGCAAAGTGTCCTGTATCCAGGAACCGGACCTGCGCATTGGGTAGATCTTTACGAAAAGCCTCCGCCCCAGCGGGAATGAAGAACGGATCATTCTTGCCCCAGATCGCCAGCAAAGGTGGTTTCGACCCGCGAAGGTAATCCTGAAACTTTGGATAGAGCTTCACATTCGATGCGTAGTCCAGGAACAAGTCGAGCTGAATCTCCTTATTTCCCGGGCGCTCCAGGAGAGCCGCATCCAGAGTGTACGACTCCGGCGCAACACTCTCCGGATCCGCTACACCGTACGTGTACTGCCAACGGGTTCCTTCGAAGTTGAGGATGTTCTGGCGGATCAC
>NZ_JQKI01000339.1 GCF_000745965.1 Edaphobacter aggregans DSM 19364
CTGCTAGCGTAACTTCTCGAACCGCCGTGTACGGACCCGTACGCACGGTGGTGTGGCAGGGGTCGGCAGGCAACTGCCGCCCCTATGCCGATCAAGTCGGGATTTCGGTAACTTGCTGGGAACTTTCTCAAAACCAACGTTTTTCGGAAACTCAAGCCGCTAGATTGGGACTCGGCTCCTGGTGGCCCCGACTCGCATGCTTCCTCGTTTGAAATGGATTGGACAGCGTAGTGGGGCTAGTTTGCGGTTTCATTGAAATTGAGCGAAATAGTCAACTCGACCCGAACCGGCTTACCATTCTTCATCCCTGGCTTAAATTTGTACTGCTGGACTGCCTGGATTGCCTTCTCATCCAACCCCATACCAAGACCGCGAACGACACGAACGTGGCTAGGATTTCCATTAGCCTCAACAATTAGGTGCACTAGCACCAATCCCGAAATCTTGGCGTTGCGCGCCGCTTCTGTGTACTCCTGCTCAACCGAGTGGATCAAGAGAGGAGCTGAGACATCGCCAGCGACTCTGTATACGGTGTTCGGTCCAGTATAGGGATTCTGTCCAAGGGCAGAACCAGCGCCCTGTGCCACCATCTGAGACGTCATGGCAAACGATGCGAGGATGCAAGAAACAATCAGACCATGCTTCATCGCCGTCCTAGTCTTCTTCGTCATCGGATGAGCTTACAACAGAGCGGACATCACATACGCAATTAATTCATTGACAATCGATAACTCACCCTAGCTTAGCGGAAGTGATCTTCGTAGTGCCCGCAAAGTTCAGGTTTTCGGCAACTGCAATTCTCGCAGCGCGGGGCGGATGGAAATGTTCTATAAAAGCAGTTGACTGCGCCAGAGGCGGAGTCACTGGTGCCAAAAACTTGTCTCGAGCTCCCGCGATTTGCAATCCTGATCTGGGATCAGATTCGGCAAGCTAAGGCCGACTTCCTACTGGTGCTTCTTGTGCCCGAATAAAAGCATGGCTCCGGTACTGGCGATCGCTGGCATGGTGGCAAGGGCGGTCATTGCGACGGCCCTTTGACCCCGTTGGAGAGATTTCTCAATATATCGTCACCGGGCCGAATCGGATCCTAATTTTCCCATGAGGAGCACAGCGATGACGACAGGCAAAAAGTTGTGGCGAAACCGGAAGGAGCGGAAGGAATGGGCGCGGCGGTTGCAATCCGAGGATCCGGGCCTGGAGTGAGTTTGGCAACTTGGCTTGGCCCACTTCGGCGGTTTGTTTTGGCCCACCCTCTGGGACGTTGAGGTTGAGGGTGTTCGGTTCTGCTGGAG
>NZ_JQKI01000340.1 GCF_000745965.1 Edaphobacter aggregans DSM 19364
GAAGCGGAGGTCTGCACAAGCGAAGCGCGGAAGATTAGGGTGCCTCTTGCGCGCGCCAGAGGCGGAGCCTCTCAGGAAGGCTTGGTTTCCTTGCTTTGCGCGGAGCGCAGAAAGATGCTTTATTCTTCGGGTGGGCGTTGCGGGCGGGAAAGGCCCGCAGAGGAGGGTGCCGGAAGACGGTGGCTTCATAGCCGGCTGCAGGCTGGGAGGAGCCTTCCCCCCTTTCTGGTACTGCCCTTGGTCTTATGTCTGTGGGGTGTATTGCGGAATGAGGCGAACGTGAAGAGTGATCCGTTTTGGCACGCCGAGACTGATTAGAGCTGAAGAATCTGCTGCGAACATCCTGTCAGTCCGTAGACTTGGGATCATGCTGTCTTCAAAGTCTGTTCGGCAAATGTTCGTCTGTCTAGTGCTTCTTCGTCCTGCAATCACCGGGATCTCGGCGGCGGGTCAAAGTAGTTCCACTCTCTGCGCCCCAACAGCCCATGCGGTCGTTCTCTATGCGCCGGAATCGAACCTGGAACGAAGAGAGATAGAGACGCTGAGGACGGCGAAGGTCTCTGTCGATGTGGCGATGTACAGCTTCACGGATCGTGAGCTGGCCGCGGAACTGGTTCACCTGGCACGCTCTGGAGTACGGGTGCGTGTCTACCGTGATTCGAGAGAATCGATGCAGGAGAACCAGCGCGGCTCTTCCATCACGCCAACGCTGCTGGCGGGTGGGGTCGAGGTCCGTGTGAAAGCTTCGCAGGAGCTGATGCACTTCAAGAGCTATGTCATTGACGGCGCTCTACTGCGTACAGGGTCGGCCAACTGGTCTCCGACTGGCCTCAAGCGCCAGGACAATGATGTGCATTACGAAATAGATACGACACTGGCAGCGCTGTTCGAAAATCGTTTTGAAGCCATGTGGCAGCGCGCTACGAATCGAATGGCGACGACCCCCGCCCAGTAGGGAGGAGAGAGGGCGTGAGCGTACTTAGCACTTGCGTTACAAAACAGAACCGGAGACATGCGTTACAGCGAAGCGGAACCCTGATATTTCCTCAGCTTTGGTCGACGCACGAGGGGGCACCTCAAGATGACGCCTCACTGAAGCCAGGCTTGGAATTCGCATCCGCGATTCCCACCGGGCCAGCCGAAAATAGGGGATATGCGGAAAGCCTCTTGACAGGTATTCGAAAAAGCACGGCCAACGCCGACAGCTTCTCGACAGATATTGGCATCCAAGTTAGCCATGATGTCTGCGTACGCGAACACCTTCCAAA
>NZ_JQKI01000341.1 GCF_000745965.1 Edaphobacter aggregans DSM 19364
GGGCGTCTCAAAAAAACTCGTTGACGATCTTTCCCGCCTGCTTGCCGGAGTCGAACCTGATGGTCCAATGGGGCAGAGCGATGTGAAGACTGCGGCCCTTCCGCCGGCCTTTCCGCCGGGCATGGGCTCGCAGGGCTTTGCAGAGCATGCGAAGCGCGCTACGGGCAAAGAGTCTCCGGCTACGGGCCCGACTCCGCATCCGCTGGGAGAGGCGCTCTCGCGGTTGGAGCGCGAGAACCTCCTTCTCAATGAGCACCCCAATGATCTCGACAACAAGGTGAGCAAAATAGAGCCTCATGTTGAAGAGCTCACATCCACGGTGTCCTCGGCGTCTTCACCTGCTGCGAAGGAAGAAGTTCGCGAACCTGTCGAGGAGCCTGTTCTCAGACCGCTGGGAAGCTCCCGGTCCGGCACTGAACCTCGCAGAGCATCGTTCGCCCACCACGAGGAGGATGATCCCTCTATTCCCATTCCGCTGGCGGGCTACTCTCAGGGGGGCGGGCATGGCAGGATCGCTTTGTTCGCTTTCCTGCTGTTGGCGATAGTTGGCGGCCTTTTCACGGAGCAGAGGTATGGTTCTTCGTCATGGCAGAGGTATAGCGTGGCCCTGCGGGAGAGATACAGCTTGCTCAAGGACAAGATGCATGGTGCGGGTTCTGGACAGATTGCAGTGAACTCAACGAATCAGAGTGCGCCTCAGAGCGCTGCCGCTGGCTCGGCTCCCGAATCAGCTTCCAGATCGGCTCCCGGATCGGCGATTCCGAGTGATAGTAGCTCTTCGAATCCGCCGCTGCCGCCAGATGCGTCGGCATCATCGGCTCCGGTTGCGGGGTCGAGCAGCGCTTCGGAACAGAAAATGACTGAACAAGCAGCAGCTCCCGATAGACCGCGGGCTTCCGGCAGCGAGTCCAGTCCACGTTCTCGCCGGAAGGCGACGTCGAGCGATGCAGTAACTGTTGCATCAGCAGCCAAGGCAGCGCCGTCTGATGTCGATGTCGCGGACGCAATCAATGTAGCTCCGGACGTCATGGAGGCTAATCTCGTCTCGTCGCGCGTGCCCGCCTATCCGGAGGCCGCAAAGGTCGATCGCATCGAGGGTTCAGTGGTGATGCGGGCAGTCATCTCCAAAGACGGCACTGTGACCCGCGTAGACGTTCTTGAAGGTCCCCGGCGTCTTCGAAATTCAGCATCGGAGGCGGTTCGGACATGGCGCTACAGACCGCA
>NZ_JQKI01000342.1 GCF_000745965.1 Edaphobacter aggregans DSM 19364
CGCGACTCCGTGGAGGCCCACAACACCGGGTAAGAAGGAGCCTCTTTCGGGAATGCACCACATAAATCAGTAAGGAACACCAGGGTCTGCGGCACAATTCCCCGCTCGTCCAACCACCGGAAGCAGGGTGCGAAGTTCGTTCCTCCTCCGCCAACCGGAGTAAGCGCGATAGGCTGCCCTGCTTGATAGACCTCGGTCTTATGGACCTCAGTATCGAAGTAGAGCACATGAATGCGGCTCGGCCGTTGTCCTTCGAGAATAGAACGAATTTCCGCCTCGAAGAGACCCAACTGGCGCGCATTGACCGATCCCGAGCAATCTACAGCGATGGCGATCTCCCCCGCGCCTTCAGACCTGACACCCGGAAGGTAGAGCCCAGTCCAGATGTGCCGCCGGTTGGGCGGCATCCAGCTGTAGTCAGACGGAATGGTCTCTGACCAGGCGCGGCGCAGCAACTCACGCCAGTCCACGCCTGCAGCTGGGGATTGTTCGAGGCTACGAGTGACACCGGCCGGAAGTTTACCTGCAAGTTTTGCGACATTCTCTGCCTGCTCGACGGCTATCTTCCATTCCCGCGCCTGTTCAGCTACGGTGTCGTCGTCGCCTCCTTCGGGATCAGGAGTGTCAAGCACCTGACCGAAGCCGCCGGGTGTTGTCGGAGCAGTAGGCACGCCATCTTCACTCGGATTGTTGGGTTGCTTTCCGCCCTCCCCGCCGGGAGCGGCACCGTCCGGGTTCTCTCCTTCACCGGTTGAGCCGTCCTGACCCTGTTGCTCCTCGATCAGGTTGTAGATGCGTTCTGCGCTCATGCCGCGAAAGCGATGGTCGATGAGAACATCCTTTGGCAGCGTGAGCCCGGCATCCAGGAGTAGAGGGTTGATGGCATAGTCGCATGCCATATTCCAGCGCTTCCGGTCACGATCTCCGCGACGCGTGTGATGCTGAAGAGCCGGGTGCATGACTTCATGAGCCAGGACGCCGGCAAGTTCTGCCGCGTTCAGCGTATCGACAAATGCCGGATTGTAAAACAAGGAGACGCCATCCGTGGCCATGGTCTGAATTGCCACTGAGGGCCGTCCCCCTAAGCGGAAGAGGAGTGAACCAAAGAAAGGATGATCGAGAAGGAGAGCGGTCCGGGCCTTCTGGATCCGGACCGCGGGGGGAAGATGCTTCGTCATGGTGTTGCAGCCTCCATGTAT
>NZ_JQKI01000343.1 GCF_000745965.1 Edaphobacter aggregans DSM 19364
GCAAGACTCGAGGCCAGGATGGATTCGCTACTTCCTTTCCTGTAGGGGACTTTCACCCCCTACAACATGCCGGTTTATCCCGGCGCTCGGTGGATGGTCGGCGATCCGGAAATGAAGCGATCGCTTTCGAGGAAACCGCTATCGGGGAGCGATAATAAGGAAGTGACCTTTATCGGCGTAGTCAATTCAATTGAAGCCATAGAATGGCGCCTGACGCCGTTGCGCAAGCAGTTGTCTGCGCATCCCCTCTATCCACGGATTCGTACGCTCGGTCACGTCCGCCTTTTCATGGAGTCGCATGTCTTCGCGGTGTGGGACTTTATGAGTCTGCTTAAAGTACTACAGCGGGCGCTGACGTGTGTGGATCTACCTTGGGTGCCGACACCCTTCCCTATGAGCCGGCGCTTCGTCAACGAGATTGTCCTGGGCGAGGAGAGCGACGAATATCAGGGGCGCCCGATCAGTCATTTCGAGATTTATCTCGAAGCGATGGAGCAGGTGAAGGCAGATACACGTGCGATTCGCCACGTAGTAAGCTGCGCTCCGCTGGGCGTTGACAGGCTGAGTTTCGAAGGAGTTCCGGCAGCGGCGAAAGAGTTCGTCGAGACTACCTTCCGAGTCATTCACAGGGGTTCGTCGGCTGCCCAGGCCGCGGCCTTCGCGTTTGGCCGCGAGGATGCGATTCCGGACATGTTTCGATCGCTAGTGCGTCAGCTAAACCAGGAGATGAGTGGCGAACTCGACCAGTTTGTCTGGTATCTGGAAAGGCATATCGAGGTTGACGGTGACGACCATGGACCGCTTTCGCTGAAGATGGTTGCCGACCTATGCGATGACGACCCGGCGCTCTGGGAGGAGGCCTCCCTAGCTGCCGAGGAAGCGCTTCGTGCGCGGCTCAGGCTGTGGGATGGTGTGCTGACGCAGATAGAAGCGAGCTAGTCGGCATCAAGGCAAGAACTGGCAGCTTTGAAGCAGCATAGCTACAGCGAATAGAATTCCTTCCGGATTGTCGCTAGCCGGACATTAGCTGCAGCAATCTTAACTACGGAGCCGTCGTGCTTGAAAAACGCGGGTTTCGGAAACTGAACCCGTTCTTGCCGCAAAGCCGACGCAATATAAGAAGGTGCCCCCTTGGACTAGGCTGTGAGCGGTTGCCATCTCACCGCCGGAAAGGAGCACTCTTCTATGGAAGGCAC
>NZ_JQKI01000344.1 GCF_000745965.1 Edaphobacter aggregans DSM 19364
GGCGGACCGGGTGCAACTGCAGCAGGTACTGATGAACCTCATGCTCAATGGTATCGAGGCGATGAAGGAGACCGGCGGAGTGCTCACGGTCAAGACGGGACGAGGCGAGTGCGGTCAGGTGCTGATCTCAGTCAGCGACACCGGAGTAGGATTGCCGGCCGGAAGTGCGCACGAGATCTTCAATGCCTTCTTCACCACTAAACCTCAAGGCAGCGGCATGGGGTTGGCGATCAGCCATTCCATCGTGGAATCGCATGGTGGCCGTTTGTGGGCCACATCCCACGACGGACGAGGCGCGACGTTTCATTTCACTCTGCCAACCGCAGTTGTTGAAGTGTCTGCGGCAATATGATTTCGAGTATCGGGTATTCTCTTTGCCAGAGGTGAAAGCTTTCGCTTGCACCACCGTTCTCCCACCCATTGAATCGAAGTACCGAGATTCATTTGCGCCACTAAGATCGCTGCGAGGAAAATCCAAACCTCAGCTCCTACCGCGGACTTTCGCGGAAGTTTTCCGGATGTTGAAGATGGTGTATCGTTTGCAATCCGTCGCATCGAGTATCACGTTGCGATCGCAGTAACGAGCCGAACGTCAGTGGCAGAGTGGCGCCTTGCACTCTCTTGATGTGCTGGTTCATAGTAAGCGCTTGATCTTGGGCGGTTGTTGTGAGTGTGTTGGTGGAGGAGAGTGTCTCAAAGAGGTGTCCACCTAATTTAGGTGGACATCATTTATGCTTGAGGCGTGATCATAGGCGGTTGATGGTGACGTTCCATGGAAACAACTCAGCGATCCGTGTGATGGGATGGTCGGCGATGCGTTCGAGCACGTGGTGGAGATAAATCTCCGGATCGAGGCCGTTGAGCTTGGCTGTCCGTGTCCGGGACCGTCGGCGCACTTGCATCCCGGCTTGCCGCACCGTTTGTAACGCTCGATAAGGGAGCCTCGCAAAATCGATTTCAGCGGCGGCAACTGGCGCACAAGAGCGTTGCGGCGCTTCCATAGTGCGGAAGCGGGTCCTTTTTTGAATATTCATCAGACCACGCAGATAACCGGTCTGATAGTAATGCAATCAAATTAATCCCTGTCAACATTTTTCCTCCTTGCCTGTCAGGTGTTCCAAGAGAGTAACCAATTCGAAAAGCGATTCTGCCCTGAGCCGACAAGGCGGTAAGCT
>NZ_JQKI01000345.1 GCF_000745965.1 Edaphobacter aggregans DSM 19364
TCGGAAGGCACGATCGTTTCACCGCGGACATCAGAAAGCCGCTCGATCAGCGTTTCGACGGCGGGTGCTCGCTTTCCAAATTTCCCCACGACTGGTGCCACATACAACCCGCGACCGGCACGCATGAACTCTCCGCGCTTAACGAGCCGGGAAAGTGCTTGGTCGATGGCGGCGCGATTTCCAAGGTGTAACAGCGACTTTGCGGAAAGGGGCGTTCCTTCCGGAAGTCTCGTTGCCTCTGCCAGGATTTGTTCGTTCAGGCGCATCCATCGATCCTCTGTCAGAGGTATACCATGGTTTCTGACATACTCCGGCGGACGCCTCGTAGGCCATGCCCTGCTATGCCATCGCCGGGTTCGACTTCGATGCCGTCTGGTTCATGGGAGTTTGGGAGCGAAGTCCCGCGGGCATCGCGATCGCCAATCAGAACAAGAATCTGGTTGAAGACTTCCGTCGGGCTCTACCGGATTTTAGGCCGGAAGACAATGTCGGACCACCCAGAACACTCGGTATTGTGCTACTGAGACTTGGCATGGGCACCACTCTACAAAAACGTCCGGGCATCCGATGTTTGAGCACACAAGCCGCGGCGTACATGCGCTGTTGCCAAACGGGCGATTCACTGAAGGCTCACCCAAAATAGTAAGCGAGCTCGCTTTTGCTGAGGTATCAAGGAGTGCGAAGTCGCCACGATCAACGAAACCATTGGAGAGGGCACTACTTCAAAGCGGCGGGGTTGGGAGTTCTACTCTCAATTCTGTCATCCCCAGTCGCCGCTCAAACACAAGTCTTCCAAGCTTGGCCTGAGGTCGATAATTATTTGAAAGTGAATTCATACGTGCGGATCTCGTTCTTTGCCGCTTTGACTCGGGAGAATCGTGAGGGCACGAATGCCGAGCTTGGACCGAATATTGACTACTTCGTTAAGCCCCTCGCCAAGCTGAAAAGGATCACAGTCTTCCAGTTGGATCAGTCGAAAGAGAGACCACTTATGTTGAGGGCAGGCTACCGATACATGCCGTCAACTAGTGGACCCACCGAGAACCGTGGCGTGTTCGAGGTAACCGGTCGGTTCCCCCTAGCCTGCATCATTCACGAAGGCTGAGCGAGCGGTTGTTGTGAGCGCGAGCTCGTGACGAAGGCTCGTTTGGCTGGGTGCTGTTGGTTGGATT
>NZ_JQKI01000346.1 GCF_000745965.1 Edaphobacter aggregans DSM 19364
TTCAGCGATCTTTAATCTTGCCGCATCATCGGCGTCCTTAAATGCCTGTTCGTGGATCGCTTTGCGTTGCTCATCAACTTTTCGAGCTATTTCAACTTCTAGGCTTTGGGTGTGTCACGAACGCGAGCGCGAGCGCGCGATGCTGTTGTCAAGGGCGGAGTAAAACTAGGCCACTGAGGCGGAGCAAAAGTAGGCCAGTAGGAGGTAGTTGGGTTGTAGTGAGATTGACGGGCGAGAAGGGCCGCCGGCGCCGCTCATGGGCACACCTCGGCAAGCAAGGTCATGTAGTCGGCGGCCTGCGTCGTGCGCACCTGGGCCAGTGGCAGGTGGGGATAGTTCTCCATGTCCAACCGTGGCGGTCTTCGTTCGATCCGGCACAGCAGCAGATGACGCACTGCATCGAAGCTGATCGTGCCTAACCGCAGGGCATCTTCGATGGCATGGGTTAGCTCAGCGAGGTCGAAGGTCTCCAGCAGGCGAAGCACCTGCACGTACTCGCGGCTGCCGTGTTTCTTGAGCCTGGCTTCGAGCAGACGCCGCAAAATCGTTGGTCCGGAGACACCTCGCTAATATATCGAGTTATGGAGGAAGTCTTTTTTGCGTTGCTATCTGTCGCTGCCGAACTGCTGTTCGAGGTGTTCTTTCAGGTTGTTGTGGAAGCGATAGTCGCTCTCATCGAGCGATCAATTCGAAATGTGTTTGAAGTATCAAACGCCATCAATCCGATCCTAGCCGCCATAGGTTATTTGTTGCTGGGCGTCGCTTTCGGGATCGCGAGCCTACGTCTGTTTCCGCACCCACTAGTCCACCCATCAAAGTTTCACGGCATCAGCCTGGTGGTCAGTCCCGTCATTACTGGTTTGGTGATGTCGCAGGTGGGCATCGTGCTTCGTCGGAAGGGTAAGCAAGCGGTTCGGATTGAGAACTTCGGATATGGATTTACGTTCGCCTTGGGTCTGGCCATCATTCGCTTCTTTTTCTTAGGGTAGGCCGATCTATCAGGCTGATTAAGGTTTGGGGCCTCGGTCTTCTCGTCAACATCCACTAAAACGGTAGTACTCCGTCGAAAATCACGCCTCCAGGGTTGCGCTCGCGAGTCTTATGCTGGCGCCCTGTTGGCGGGAGTGATCTGAACGTTGTAGCCGAATTTGCGAAGCTGTTTGGCTAGAG
>NZ_JQKI01000347.1 GCF_000745965.1 Edaphobacter aggregans DSM 19364
ACTTCACTCTACAGGAGGCTCCACCTGCCTCACCCTTGAGCCTTGTTCTCAAAGGCTAATTTGGACGACAGTGACCTCAAATGGAATCTCGAATTCCGGCCAAAACTTGCTGAAACCGCGACGGTCGCTCTCACGACGTTCCTGCAAGGTATAGGCAATGACCCTCTTCCATGCAAGATCCGCACGGCCGTCGACACTCCTGACGACGTCTTCGACACTTATGGCAGACTCGTCGGGAACATCTCTGTGCAAGCAGGCAGAGGTGAACAGGACGTCAATAACTGGATTGTTGGGCAGGGTTGGGCATTCCCATCCTTCTACTCGTCCATGTCCGAGCAGGAGATCACCACGATAGTCGGACTTGCCGACCAGGCCTACCAAAAGGGTCTTGGGGTGTGGCCCTATCTTAACGATCACATCCACGCGGCCGACTTCGACTTGAACTTGTTGTACCGAGGCAACGGCGTGGTTCCGAAGCCGGCGGTTGATGAGGGAAGGGTGGTTCTGCCGAAGCTGTTCCGGCGACTCGCGGCCTATGTCGTCAACCGCAAAGCGAAGATGGTGTCGGGCACGTTCGAAACGTACCTGCGATCCAAACGTTCGAGCGACGCGGTCCATCTCACAGGGGAGTTCCTGTCCCAAGGTGCAGTCGCCGCTCCTCTGCATTTTCTCGACGAGTTCGTGCAGGGTGGCCTCACTACGGTGTGGCCCGAAGAACTCGTGTTTCGAGAGAAACCCTCAAGCGTAATCGGGGCGGGTGGCGGACCCGTGAGTTTCTAGTGGAGCTACCTTCATTACACCTTCGACCTGTGGGCCGACCGGTGGCGACGCCACCACCTCCCTGTCTATGACTGCGCATCAGAAACGACGGTTTATGAGTTCCTCTGAATCGCTCCATAAGCTATGTCACAAACAAACAGAGTGAGAGTCGAATGCATTGGGGAACCGAAACTCGGTTTAAATATCTTGGAAGAGTTGCTGAAGGGAAGCCTGAACCAGCAGTTCCCTGAAAGCGGGCTTGGGAAGCGATAAGGCCGTAGTTTCCCAAAACTTTACGGGCAGGACAAGGGACCTATCGGCATTCGTGAGCATCCTGAATTATGATGGTCTGTCTTTTGTCGACCGCCTTGCTGGCCGGGAATAAGGGTTGAGGGCGAGCTT
>NZ_JQKI01000348.1 GCF_000745965.1 Edaphobacter aggregans DSM 19364
CTGGAGTTGTGCGCGATGGCCGGAACGCTGATCCTGGACCAGGACGGCACCTATGACCCGACTTGCTTCAACGATCGGTTGGTGCTTGGGTTGAAGGGAACCATGAGTGAAGCGGAGCTACATATTTTAAAGGCGCGAATGCGTGGGGGTGTACTCAACAAAGCCCGCCGCGGTGAACTCGAGATGATGCCGCCCGTCGGTCTCGTGTATCAAGACAATGGCGTGCTGGGGCTTGACCCCGATGCATCGGTACAAGCGGCCGTGCGGCTGGTGTTCGAGACGTTTGAGCACACCGGATCGGCTTTCCAGGCGGTGCGCAGGATGGTCGATGACGGCCTTCGTTTTCCGTGCCGCCAACGCGTGGGTGAGAAGAAGGGTGATTTGACGTGGGCGGTCCCGACCCACTGCCGGGTTCTTCAAGTATTGCGCAACCCCCGATATGCCGGCGCCTTTGTCTACGGCCGCAGTCGTGGCCGCCCGCAACCAAACGGTCGGGTCAACGTGAAGAGGTTGCCCTTGGCCGAGTGGCAGTTCGTCTTTCCGGAGAGCCACATCGGATACATTACCTGGGATCAGTACCTCGCCAATCAGCAGCGACTGACGGATAACTCGATGGCATTCGGCAAGCAGCGATCGTCCGGGCCAGTGCGCGAAGGCCCCGCACTGCTGCAGGGCCGTGTGCTCTGCGGTATCTGCGGTGCGCACATGACCATGCAATACAATCATGTTCGAGAGAAGCTGTTGCCGATCTACATGTGCCAGGAAGACTCGGTGCGCCGCGGTCGCAGTATCTGCCAACAGATCCGCGGCGTCGCGCTCGATCAGGCCATCAGCGCGTTGCTCATCGAGCTGATGACGCCGTTGACCATGGACATCGCACTCTCCGTTCAGCACGAGATCGAGGCGCGGATCGGTGAGACCGATGAGCTGCGTCGCACGCAACTCGAGCGCGCCCGCTACGAGGCGGAACTGGCACGGCGTCGATACATGAAGGCGGATCCTGATAATCGGCTCGTCGTCAACAACCTGGAAGCGGAGTGGAATGACAAGCTGCGTCTGCATCTCGCGGCGCAGGAAGAATACGAACAGCAGACCGAGAAGGAACGACGCCTCATCGACACACATACGCGCCAGCAGTTGCTGTCGTTGGTCGAAGA
>NZ_JQKI01000349.1 GCF_000745965.1 Edaphobacter aggregans DSM 19364
CGCCCAGCCCGTCATCTGCGGGACCTGGCAGCCTGCGCACCGAATGATCCTGATGTTTTGTATTCCCAGGCAGGTTTTTTACGCTGCCACGGTGCCTCCAAGTTGCTCGGCGGGCACAAAGTCCTGTTTTCTGCGCTCGACGGCGAGCATGTAGGCAACCATCTTCCTGGCTACGGCGAGCGTTGCCCTGTTCTTGTTTCCCCTCTTTTGTTCCCGCTCATAAACCAGTGCCAGCTCATGGTTGTATCGAGGAGCCAGTTTCGCGGCCTCCACCAGCGTCTGCTGAATGTGCTTGTTCCTCTGCTTGGAGATGGGCATTCGAATTAGCTTGTCGGCAGAGCTCCTCTCTGCGCTGCAGAGTCCGCAATAGCTGATGGCCTGCTTGACCGACTGGAAGCGTGAGACATCGCCGATCTCAAGAGCCCAGGTCAGTGCAGTGATTGGCCCGACCCCAGGAATCGTCCTCAACCGCTTCAGCCGTTCGGCCAGCAGCGGATCTCGTTCCAGCGAACTGACCAGGGCATAGTCCAACCGCTGCGATCGAACGATCGTCTCCCGGCTCAGCTTCAACAACGGTCGGATACTCTCGTCAACCTCTTCGTTGCCCGACATCAGCTCCGTGAAGTAACTCAGCTTATGCAGCCGCTGCTTGTTATAGCTCACCCCGGTTTCCATCAGCAGCCCCGAAATGCGGTTCTTCATCTGCACCATCTGCTTCAGCACAAGGTTCCGGTAACGCAGTGTCCGGCGCCGGTCCCGGATCGCGGTGGAAGTCATGTGGCACTCCGGCAGAAAATCGCAGCGCAGGCAGTCGGCAATCTTGCCGGCATCGATCTTGTCGTTCTTCTTCTTCGCCGCGGCGATCGCCCGCAGCATCAGCGGATGTGCCACCTTCACCTTTTCCGCATGCGGAAGCAGGTGATCGTAGATCCACCCGGTGAAAATCGTCGCTTCCATGGCGATCGTCCGGGGTTGGGGAAGGGTCTTGATCCAGGCGTCCAGCTCGCGGCGAGTGGAACCGATCTTCCCTTCCTGATGCACGTGACCAGCCGCGTCTTTCACGCAATAGCTGATCGTCCTCTTGTGAACATCCAGTCCGATGTAATACATATCGTCTCTCAAGGAGCCTCCGGGGTAGTTCTCTGAATCAGC
>NZ_JQKI01000350.1 GCF_000745965.1 Edaphobacter aggregans DSM 19364
CTGCTGGTGCGCGGAGATGATGCCGGAGCCACAGCGGCTCTGCAGTACTCGGCGACACGGCTGCCCTATCTCTGGGAGACCGGTAAGCGTTATGCGTCGGTGGAGGAGATTCGCGATGATCTGCGCCGCTTCTTCGGGCAGAAGTCCGACGTGGGCCAGGCCGCTGCCGCGCTCTATCATCTTGATCAATGGAGCGCAAAGATCGCTAAGGACCATCCGGGCGGATTCAGCAGCGTGCGCGCAGAGATCGATGTTGACCTGGCAGACCCGGGACTCAAGGCGTTTGCAAGAAAGATGCTCGCCGAGCGGTTACATGCCTCCTCGCTGGAGGTCGTGACCGGCAATCTGCACGCCGGGGTCAAGTGCTGCGATCGCGAGGTGCCTCAACATCTCAAGACCGACGTGATCCCTTTCAAGCAGGGAGCACCTACCTTCTCCGAAGACCTGACCTTTCCCTGGGAAGGCAAGCGGATGCAGGACGTCGCAAAAAAGCTGATCGCACAGCTGCCGGCCGGTCAGGAGGTTGTCGTCCAGGCTGGTGTCAGCGAAAGTCCCCAGCAGCGCCTTCTTCTTGCCGAGCAACTTCGTTCTATCTTGAAGTCCGCGAACGTGAAGCTCTCAACGGTAGAAGTACTTTCGGCGTACAAGCAGGGCTATAGCTGGATCATGGATTCCGTCGCCCCGGCTCTTGCCGGAAGGGACGTCGCGAAGGTGATCATCGAGTTCGCGCCGTATTGTGATCCGAAGAAGCAATCGACCATGCGGACCGAGGAGCGCTGGATTCAGCAGCTCTATCCCGTCGATGAACTGCTGGCAGCAAAGCTTAAGCTGCCTCTCGAATCCATTAACTTTCAGAAGATGGGCAATGCGGACGGCCCCACGTATCGCGTGCATGGCTTTGCAAAGGATGGCAAAGAGGTTCTCACGCGCGACTTCACGGTCTACATCCACAACCGTCCGTACTCCGGGGAGTTCCATCAGTATGAGCAGGTCGGCATAGAGACGGGATGGGTAACGCTGACCACGCCGGGCGGGAAGCTGCTCGCCTCCGAACGTGTGCCCACCGATACCGAGGAGTTCTGGGAACACTACCAGGACGTCACGTTGCCAAAAATCATTCATCACGT
>NZ_JQKI01000351.1 GCF_000745965.1 Edaphobacter aggregans DSM 19364
ATTAGTTTTTGGTAGCCAGGAGATACTTTGCTTGCCGGCTGGACATGTGACCACCTTTGCCTCCCAGTCGATCGCAAACGCGCTTTTGTCGAAGCCGGCCTTATCCCGTGATTGCCAGCTGGGATCTTGCGCAACCGGACCAATGATCTCAACGCCATAATCGCGTTGACTGGCTACCAGTACCGTGGCATCGGTGTAGCCCTTGTCGACCAGGTGCTCGGAAGGGAGCAGGTTGCGGCTATCGAGAGACCGATGCACTACTTCGATCATATTGTCGTCCGGCGTCGTCGCCGGAGTGGTTTCAATGTTGGTAATCAAACGCGGAGCATCGTCGTCGCAGCTCTCCGTAAGATGCACTTTGTAGCCAACCCACGATTCCCCGCGCTTGGTGCTGTACCGCGCTTCATGGTCGTAAGGAGAGGTAATCAAAGTCGCTGGAGAGGGCATCTGCTTCGCCTCGCGAAATCGTAGCTGTCCATTCTCTTCGACGAATTGCTCCTCCCACACTCGTTCGAGCAGAATGACCGCATCGAGCTTGCCAAGCGACTCCCTCGCATCAGAGGCAGCGATCGCCTGCAGGAGTCTCCTGCCGTCCGAGCCTATAACGGCTGCCAGTTGCGTGCGTTCGGCTTCGGTCTTAGGGAGATTGAAGTTCTCGATGCGGCGCCCATAAAGCTTGAACCACTCGGGATCGGCAACTGCCCTCAGCCATTCAGGAGCCGCCACCGCCAAGCTATTCATCGCCGCGCGCAAGGTTTCGCCAACCCGCTCCAGCCTGTTCATGGTGCGGACTGCCGCCAGAACATGAGTCGAGTCGGTGCGCTGCTTACCACGCCGCTTCAGCAGGCCCAGAGCCTGCACACGTTCCAATAAGACATCGAGGAGAACCAATTCCAGCTTGCCCTCAACCAGGCGAGTGCGAAATTCACTCAACACTGTATGGTTGAAGCCTGCGTCGGTCAGTTCCAGACCGAGGGCGTACTTCCAGTCGATGCGAGCACGAACCGCGTCCGCAGCCTGACGATCGGAAAACCCCTCCGTGAACTGCAGTACGGTGGCGAGAGCTAGCCGCCCGGGAGCCTCCGCTGGCTGACCGCGTCGCGAAAATAGCG
>NZ_JQKI01000352.1 GCF_000745965.1 Edaphobacter aggregans DSM 19364
CATGGGTACGCCGACCTGGACTATCCCGACCGATCAGCGTTGGTATTCGCGCCAGAACAAACAACCAGCGCAGAGGATGGCTTGTTGCAGGTGCGGGGTAAATGTCGGAATGATTGATGAGTGCTCCATCGTAGGCCTCGCCTGGGATAGCCGGCTTGAGTTTTCTCTCCTGTTCAATCTCGCGTTTGAACGACCTTCTCCCGACTCATACAAAATTCGTGTTGGAGGAGATGTATGCCGAGCTCGTCCTCCAGCTTCACCAGCAGTCGTTCAACCTGAAGCTGCTGTGCAGCGAGACCCTCCTTGAAAACCGGTCCTATCTTAATCATCATGCTTCCATCGGGACCGAGAATGTTTTGCCACTTATCACACAGCTCTAGAAGCCAGCCAACCCAACGATCAGGCGGGACATTACCGTCATAGACACACATTGATTTTTGAGTATCGGTGAGATAGCGCACAGACCGCAGGGCCCACTTCAGCCCATTGTGATTAGCGAATTTATCCTCAAGGTATATCCAGCGTTTGTAAGCTAACGATTCGCGGTAAGGTTCGTCCCATCGGGTTTATGAGACGACCGAAAAGGGCAAAATCACCAAATGTAAATCGGAGGCATCCATGCGCAGTTTATTAGTACCTTTCGCTCTCCTCGCTGCTCAAGCGGCGGCCCGCTCAGAAGGTCCGGCCAAGTGACAGGCTATTCGGAGACCAGCGACAGTCCTGCGCGTGCTTTCCTGTATAGCAAAGGCAAGATGTCGGATTTGGGCACATTGCCTGGCGGGTACAGGAGCGTTGGATATGCCATCAGCGGCGGTGAGAAAAGAGGAAAGAAGGAACGGGGAAGAGAGGACGAGAAGGCAGACACAGTCCAGGTCACAGGTTACGCAAACATTGCCCGGGGTCTTTTCTGTACAGGAACGGCACGATGTCCGATAAATGGAGAGTATTGACCGTAAATGCACCTTGATCAACTTCAACACGAAAATGTTCAGGTGGTCGGCAAGTTTGACCAGTCATCAGAGGAGCCTTCGCAGTTCGGCCATATCCACATAGGCGATCTGGTACAAAGCGAGGCTTACGA
>NZ_JQKI01000353.1 GCF_000745965.1 Edaphobacter aggregans DSM 19364
GCGGCAACTGGAAGCGGATCACGATGCCGCACTCGGGCAATGGCGCCTGGCGGTAGAACGTGCGCGCTATGAGGCCGAACGTGCCGAACGCCAGTGTCGCGCGGTAGAACCGGAAAACAGGCTGGTGGCGCGAGGGTTGGAAACCGAATGGGAGAAACGGCTGCGTGATCTCGCAGCGGCCGAGGCAGAGCTCGAGCGCCGGCAGCAACAGCATCCTCGCACACTCAGTCCTGAGGAGAAAACCAGGATCCGTGCTCTCGGTTCCGATCTGCGCAAAGTCTGGACCGCGCCCACCACCACCGATCGCGATCGCAAGGAGCTTTTGCGCACGCTGCTGGAAGAGGTGATCGTGGCTGTCGATCGCCCCGAACATCGGGCCCATCTGACGCTGCGCTGGCGGGGTGGCGAGCTTACCGAAATCGATCTTCCTCTGCCGCGCTCCCAGCCACGCGGTCTGCGCACCAGCGAAGACACGATCTCGTTGTTACCCCGCCTGGCAGCTCTCTATCCCGACGAAGTCATCGCAGGCATCCTGAATCGCCAGGGCCACAAGACTGCGACCGGGGAACGCTTCACCGCCAATCAGGTCGGCAGTCTGCGACGTTATCGCGGCATCCCGCGTTTCCAGCCACCAGCGCAGCCTCTCGTGGGAGAAGTCGTCCCTATCCGCAAGGCCGCGCAGATCCTGGGCATGAACACTTCCACCATCCATCGTTGGCTGGCCGAAGGCTTCATCGCTGGTGAACAGGTTACTCCCGGCGCGCCGTGGCAAATCCGCATCACCGAAGAACTGCGAGCGCGAATCGTGGAGCAGGCCCCGCCGGAATACCTGCCGATGCTGGAAGCTTCCATGAAACTCGGCGTCTCGCGACAGACGGTGTTGCAGCGTGTAAAGGGCGGCGAACTACGAGCCATCCTTGTTACAAGCGGACGACGCAAAGGCTTGCGAATCAGAGTTGTAGACGATCAGCCCATGCTATTTGCAACTACTTCATGAGTCTGGGGGCAGTATGAAGATGGATCCAAGAATGATCGAACGTCGGCGTCTACTATCCAGCTCACCTT
>NZ_JQKI01000354.1 GCF_000745965.1 Edaphobacter aggregans DSM 19364
GCTGTGCTGGACGAGGTCCTGATCTTTCGCAGTTTAAAGTCGCCATCCAGCGCAAACGATTCAATTCACAAAAGATAATTCGCCACCAGTGTCAACATTTCTGTCACCAAGGGTAATCTGACTTCCTGACTTAACGAAATCTACACTTTCCTTGCACGACGGGATTGTTTCCGACTAGACCGTTATCTGGGAGTAGCTCGTAACGATTGGGTCTGCCGCGCATAACAGTTTGCGATCAAGCATGCTGCTGACTGTATTGCAGGAAATCAATAATCTCCCGGGAGTCAGCCTCTTTTATCCTTTGTATGACTAACATTTTCATTCGTCGTAGAGACCGACCCTGTATGATCGCTACGGTAGTAGGCCAGGAAGATTCGTAATCGGAGATCACGCCAACATAGTTTGGGCCAATGATTTACCCATTTTGAAGACACTCTCTGAAGCCACCGTACTCGCACGAGGAAAGGTTGGATTCGATGAGTGTTCATCTCGTAAATCCCAGCGACAATTCATTTGGTACGGCCGTCATTACGCCAAGATGGCTGTTTGTTCTTGCGGCAGCAACACCCCAATCGACGGGAGATCCCATCCTGGTCGATGAGTCGCTGGAGCAGATTGCGCCGGAAAGCATCATGCCGGGAGATATAGTCGGCATCAGCGTACATACAGGTAATGCTCTGCGTGGGTATGAGGTCGGCCGGATAGCGCGCGGACGCGGTGCATGGGTGATCTATGGTGGCATCCACGCTACGCTGTTTCCCGAAGAAGCACTGGATCGCGGCAATGCTCATGCTGTGGTGAAAGGTGACGGCGATCTTGTGTGGAGCAAGGTCGTAACCGATTGCCTTGCAGGCAAGCCATCCAGAATTTACGAGGGTGGGCGAATCGAAGGCAGCCAGTTCCTGGCTGCACGATGGGACCTGACGCCTCCCGACAAATATATGTGGGCATCAGTACAGACCATTCGCGGATGCCCGAAGCATTGCTCTTTTTGCAGTGTCTGGCGAACAGACGGCCAGCAACCAC
>NZ_JQKI01000355.1 GCF_000745965.1 Edaphobacter aggregans DSM 19364
AAACGGGACGCCGCTTGCCCACACGCGCTGTTCCCACTTCGCAGCTCTCCAATTTCATGCCGTCTGAATTCGCCACCAGTGTCAATGTTGGGTTTTCCCCAGCTTCGATAGCACCATCTTCTTTGGCGGGTTCACAGTTCAGTGGCACACTCTGAGCCGGTGGATTGCGAACGTTGAAATCAAGGTACGTCTGTTCGTGGCCTTCGGGGTGCTGCTCTCGCCACAGAACCAGCAGAAGCGGCGGAAACTCCGTAAGGACGACCTTCGTCCGGTGGACCTTCGCGTGACACCCCGCACAGAGAGCGATCATCAGATGCATAACTGACTTGCCCGGCTCCCGATGGTGGACGCCGGGATCGGGATCACCGCACACCCTACAGGCGTATCGATCACGCTCTAAGACCAGCTCTCGCAGGCCCCCGAAATACTCGGCATCCTGCCGTTTCAGCGTGTAGCAGGTCGCGCAGAGGCCCAGGGCGAGGATCTTCTCATTCCCGCAGGGACAGCATAGTGCGGTCTGGACCCCTTTCTTCAAAGCCCTACTCCTTCGTCTTCAGCTTGGAGTCGTTTTCGCGGATGAACGCCTCGATCTCCGGCGCACGTGCCAGGATGCGGAGAAATTGTTCTTTGTAGAGCGTGACCGGAAACCGGCCCATACCGTACAGAGAAAGCCCGCCTTTCTCGCTCACCTTCAAAGTGAGGCCGCCCTTGTCTTTGCTCTTGAGCTGGGCATTCTCAGGGTTGGCCGTGATTCGTTAAAAATCCGCCACATCTCGGTCTAAGCTGCTGATTTGAAAGTAAAATTGATCGTTGGATCAAGTGGTGTAACACGTCGTTTGAGATCGAGCACATAGTCTCCGAGCCGGTTGATATGCTCCCGCCGGTAAGGCGACAGTACCCTGAGCACATCGGCATCAACCGGATGCCCATCTTCCTGCAGTTCCCTGATCCTGCGCGACATCCACTGTACGTTGTACAGGATCACCATATTGGCGACGAGGTGATTGTACTTGATGACCTTGCGCT
>NZ_JQKI01000356.1 GCF_000745965.1 Edaphobacter aggregans DSM 19364
CCTGATACTCATCCGAAGAGGTATAGCCTCGTGGAATTCCGCCATCAGGTTTGAGATCGAAGTGCTCTGTTTGCGCCATATTCAATCGCCTTGGGGCGATGATAAAGCAAAAGTATAAAACAGCGATAGTGGCGAAGTATTGTCTCGCATGTTGCTACTTCCGAGTTACGCATGGGCCTGTGGCCACCCATAGGGATGAAAATCGTGTCGAGCCTGAGGCTTTACGATCGAATTGGCGTGGAACGGCGAAGGCCGGGGCAACTCTGGATGAGTTGAGGCCGTTTCCGAGTTTGGTCTGGGATGCGTGTTTGAACCAATCTGTGTCGCGCCATCCATCCTGCTGGGACGGTTGGTAGCACGTGACGGTGTTTGATGTCTTCGCGCACGCTTCCTGCCGCTTCCCGCCGGGAGGTTTCGATGGCCGACAAGATTGCAGGAATAGACGTACACAAGAAGGTCCTGATGGTGGTGGTCATGGATGTGCGCACGCCGGAATCGAAGCCGGAGCGGCGGCGGTTCACGACCATGCCAGGTGAGTTGCGCCGCTTATCGACGTGGCTGCAGGAGCGGGGCGTCGAAGAAGCGGTGATGGAATCGACGGCGAGTACTGGCGATCGGTGTGGCTGGAGTTGGAGCCGCATATGTGCTTGCACTTGGCACAGGCATTCTCCAACCGTGCTCCGCGAGGGCGCAAGCATGACTTCAAGGACGCGGAGCGGCTGGTGCGGCGGCTGATCGCAAAGGAGCTGATTCTGAGTTTTGTGCCCGATGGGGAACAGCGCATCTGGCGCAACCTAACCCGGATGAAACTGCAACTCACACGCGACCGGGTGCGCATACAGAGTCAGATCGAGTGTCTGCTGGAAGAGATGCGCATCAAGCTGTCGATTGTCGTCAGCGATCTGCTGGGATCGAGCGGTCTTCACATCCGGCATGCTCTGGCCAATGGTGAGACCGACGCAAAGAGCCTGGCGTTATTGGGAGACGATCGGTTGAAGTGCACCGAAGAACAGCTGGTCGAAGC